>NZ_JBMJAF010000008.1:0-1016 GCF_049099505.1 Microbacterium sp. IO18 | reverse complement strand
TCCCCACCCTTTCGCTCCTCAGCGTCAGTTACGGCCCAGAGATCTGCCTTCGCCATCGGTGTTCCTCCTGATATCTGCGCATTCCACCGCTACACCAGGAATTCCAATCTCCCCTACCGCACTCTAGTCTGCCCGTACCCACTGCAGGCCGGAGGTTGAGCCTCCGGATTTCACAGCAGACGCGACAAACCGCCTACGAGCTCTTTACGCCCAATAATTCCGGATAACGCTTGCGCCCTACGTATTACCGCGGCTGCTGGCACGTAGTTAGCCGGCGCTTTTTCTGCAGGTACCGTCACTTTCGCTTCTTCCCTGCTAAAAGAGGTTTACAACCCGAAGGCCGTCGTCCCTCACGCGGCGTTGCTGCATCAGGCTTGCGCCCATTGTGCAATATTCCCCACTGCTGCCTCCCGTAGGAGTCTGGGCCGTGTCTCAGTCCCAGTGTGGCCGGTCACCCTCTCAGGCCGGCTACCCGTCGACGCCTTGGTGAGCCATTACCTCACCAACAAGCTGATAGGCCGCGAGCCCATCCCCAACCGAAATTCTTTCCAGACGCAGACCATGCGATCACGTCACATATCCAGTATTAGACGCCGTTTCCAGCGCTTATCCCAGAGTCAGGGGCAGGTTGCTCACGTGTTACTCACCCGTTCGCCACTGATCCCACAGAGCAAGCTCCGTGTTCACCGTTCGACTTGCATGTGTTAAGCACGCCGCCAGCGTTCATCCTGAGCCAGGATCAAACTCTCCGTAAAAAAGAAATGCATACGAACACCGGGAAAACGATGAACGCAGCGAGTTTGATGCTGACCAAAGAGACAAATTCATTGCTGACTTCATCCATTGCCAGCCCCCGGAAGGGCTGGTCTTTGATCCAAAGGAATTCTCACCCAGCCGAAGCTAGACGAGGATAATTTGGCATTTGACAAGTGCACGCTGTTGAGTTCTCAAGGATCGGATGCTCCCACGACCCAGTCATCACAACCAGGCCCGCAGGGCAACTTCTCTATCTTACC
>NZ_JBMJAF010000007.1:0-1449 GCF_049099505.1 Microbacterium sp. IO18 | reverse complement strand
CGAGGGCACGTCCGGCCGCTTTAGCGACGTCTTTGACCCGAGCACTGGTGAGGTGCAGGCCCGGGTCCCGTTGGCCACCCAGGACGAGGTCAGGAACGCGATCGCCAACGCGGAGAAGGGCCAGCTTGCCTGGGGTGCCATGAACCCGCAACGCCGCGGCCGGATCCTGCTGAAGTTCGTGGACCTGGTGAACGAGAACATGGACGAACTCGCCACGCTACTCTCCTCAGAGCACGGCAAAACCTTCCCCGATGCCAAAGGTGATATCCAGCGCGGCATTGAGGTTGTGGAGTTCGCGGCCGGCGCCCCACATTTGCTCAAGGGAGAGTTTTCGGACAACGCCGGGACGGGAATCGACGTCCATTCGCTGCGCCAGCCCCTCGGTGTCGTCGCCGGCATCACGCCCTTCAACTTTCCAGCCATGATTCCGCTGTGGAAGGCGGGCCCGGCGCTGGCCGCCGGCAACGCGTTCATCCTCAAGCCCTCCGAACGGGACCCCTCGGTTCCGCTGCGCCTGGCCGAACTCCTCACCGAGGCAGGCCTGCCGGACGGGGTGTTCAATGTGATCAACGGCGACAAGGAAGCCGTTGACGTGCTGTTGGAAGATCCACGCGTCATGGCGATTGGTTTCGTGGGTTCGACCCCGATTGCCCAGTACATTTACGCCACTGCGGCAGCCAACGGCAAGCGCGCCCAGTGCTTTGGCGGGGCCAAGAACCACATGGTGATCATGCCCGACGCCGACCTGGACATGGCCGCGGACGCATTGATGGGTGCCGGCTACGGCTCGGCCGGGGAACGGTGCATGGCCATCTCCGTCGCCGTACCGGTGGGCCAGGAGACAGCCGATGCACTGGTAGCAAAGCTGAAGGAACGCGTACAGCACCTCCGGGTTGGCCACGGCATGGACAAGAACGCCGACTTCGGACCCGTGGTCGCGGCCTCCGCCAAAGAACGGATTGAGGGCTACATCCAGGCCGGTGTGGACGAAGGTGCCACCCTGGTAGTGGATGGCCGCGGCCTCGAGGTCGACGGCTACGACGGAGGTTTCTGGGTGGGCCCAACGCTTTTTGATGACGTCACCAAGGACATGAAGATCTACAAGGAAGAAATCTTCGGCCCGGTCCTGAGCGTCCTGCGCGCGGACAACTACGACGAGGCCCTCCGCCTCTGCAGCGAGCACGAGTTCGGCAACGGCGTAGCCATTTACACCCGCGACGGGGACGCCGCAAGGGACTTTGCCAGCCGGGTCCAGGTAGGCATGGTGGGCATCAACGTCCCCATCCCAGTCCCGATTGCCTACTACACCTTCGGCGGCTGGAAGGCCTCCGGCTTCGGAGATCTCAACCAGCACGGCACGGACGCCTTCCGCTTCTACACCAAGACAAAGACCGTCACCACCCGTTGGCCATCCGGCATCCGCCAGGGCGCCAGCTTCATCATGCCCGA
>NZ_JBMJAF010000006.1:0-4560 GCF_049099505.1 Microbacterium sp. IO18 | reverse complement strand
CAAACAGGCTTAGATACCCTGGTAGTCCACCCCGTAAACGTTGGGAACTAGTTGTGGGGTCCATTCCACGGATTCCGTGACGCAGCTAACGCATTAAGTTCCCCGCCTGGGGAGTACGGCCGCAAGGCTAAAACTCAAAGGAATTGACGGGGACCCGCACAAGCGGCGGAGCATGCGGATTAATTCGATGCAACGCGAAGAACCTTACCAAGGCTTGACATATACGAGAACGGGCCAGAAATGGTCAACTCTTTGGACACTCGTAAACAGGTGGTGCATGGTTGTCGTCAGCTCGTGTCGTGAGATGTTGGGTTAAGTCCCGCAACGAGCGCAACCCTCGTTCTATGTTGCCAGCACGTAATGGTGGGAACTCATGGGATACTGCCGGGGTCAACTCGGAGGAAGGTGGGGATGACGTCAAATCATCATGCCCCTTATGTCTTGGGCTTCACGCATGCTACAATGGCCGGTACAAAGGGCTGCAATACCGTGAGGTGGAGCGAATCCCAAAAAGCCGGTCCCAGTTCGGATTGAGGTCTGCAACTCGACCTCATGAAGTCGGAGTCGCTAGTAATCGCAGATCAGCAACGCTGCGGTGAATACGTTCCCGGGTCTTGTACACACCGCCCGTCAAGTCATGAAAGTCGGTAACACCTGAAGCCGGTGGCCTAACCCTTGTGGAGGGAGCCGTCGAAGGTGGGATCGGTAATTAGGACTAAGTCGTAACAAGGTAGCCGTACCGGAAGGTGCGGCTGGATCACCTCCTTTCTAAGGAGCATCTGACGCTTCGGCGTCCAGAACCCAGTTCGGGAACGTTCGTTTCTCGCTGGGAGCTCATGGGTGGAACATTTGACATGGCATCGAGATCTGATCTTGGAATGAGTACGCCGCTTGCGGTTGGAAGGTTCTGGGTGAGGGGGTCGGTGCCTGCACGCTGTTGGGTCCTGAGGGACCGGATGCGCTTTGACCTTCGGGTTGGAAGCATTTGGTTACTCTGGGCCTTTCGTTGTTTCCCCGGTGGGGAAGCGGTGAGGGGTACCGCCCGTACTTTGAGAACTACACAGTGGACGCGAGCATCTTGCAGCAGCCTTCGGGTTGTTGCACAAGATGATCTTAAAGATCATTAGTCAATTTCTGATTCCATCTTCGGATGGGGTCGAGTTTTGATTCAAACTCATGTGATTTCAAGTCTTTAAGAGCAAACGGTGGATGCCTTGGCATCTGGAGCCGAAGAAGGACGTAGCAATCTGCGATAAGCCTCGGGGAACTGATAAGCAAGTTTTGATCCGAGGGTGTCCGAATGGGGAAACCCCGCTGGGCGGCGTGCCGACCTAGTGACTCCCGCCTGAATATATAGGGCGGGTAGAGGGAACGTGGGGAAGTGAAACATCTCAGTACCCACAGGAAGAGAAAGCAACCGCGATTCCGTTAGTAGTGGCGAGCGAAACCGGATCAGGCTAAACCTAGCGTGTGTGATAGCCGGCAGGCGTTGCACGTTGGGGGTTGTGGGACTTTTCAGTCATCTCTGCCGAGGTGGCGGCGTTACAAGAAGGTATAGACGAACGGTCTTGAAAGGCCGGTCATAGAGGGTGCCAACCCCGTAGTCGAAATGCTTCTCTTGGCGCGAAGAGTATCCCAAGTAGCACGGGGCCCGTGAAATCCCGTGTGAATCTGTCAGGACCACCTGATAAGCCTAAATACTCCCAGATGACCGATAGCGGACAAGTACCGTGAGGGAAAGGTGAAAAGTACCCCGGGAGGGGAGTGAAATAGTACCTGAAACCGTTTGCTTACAAACCGTTGGAGCCTCCTTAGTAGGGGTGACAGCGTGCCTTTTGAAGAATGAGCCTGCGAGTTAGCGATATGTGGCGAGGTTAACCCGTGTGGGGTAGCCGTAGCGAAAGCGAGTCTGAATAGGGCGATTCAGTCGCATGTCCTAGACCCGAAGCGAAGTGATCTATCCATGGCCAGGTTGAAGCACGTGTAAGAGCGTGTGGAGGACCGAACCCACTTAGGTTGAAAACTGAGGGGATGAGCTGTGGATAGGGGTGAAAGGCCAATCAAACTTCGTGATAGCTGGTTCTCTCCGAAATGCATTTAGGTGCAGCGTTGCGTGTTTCTTGCCGGAGGTAGAGCTACTGGATGGCCGATGGGCCCTACAAGGTTACTGACGTCAGCCAAACTCCGAATGCCGGTAAGTGAGAGCGCAGCAGTGAGACTGTGGGGGATAAGCTTCATAGTCGAGAGGGAAACAACCCAGACCACCAACTAAGGTCCCAAAGCGCGTGCTAAGTGGGAAAGGATGTGGAGTTGCTGTGACAACCAGGAGGTTGGCTTAGAAGCAGCCACCCTTGAAAGAGTGCGTAATAGCTCACTGGTCAAGTGATTCCGCGCCGACAATGTAACGGGGCTCAAGCACGCCACCGAAGTTGTGGCATTGACATTATTGGTAGGCCTTCGTGGTCCAGCCGTGTTGATGGGTAGGAGAGCGTCGTGTGGCCAGCGAAGCGGCGGTGTAAACCAGCCGTGGAGGCTACACGAGTGAGAATGCAGGCATGAGTAGCGAATGACGTGTGAGAAACACGTCCTCCGAAAGACCAAGGGTTCCAGGGTCAAGCTAATCTTCCCTGGGTAAGTCGGGACCTAAGGCGAGGCCGACAGGCGTAGTCGATGGACAACGGGTTGATATTCCCGTACCGGCGAAGAACCGCCCAAGCTAATCCAGTAGTGCTAAGTATCTGAATCCCAGTGACTGATCCCTTCGGGGTGACGCTCTGGGCCTAGCGTACGACCCCATTCTGGTGCGGTTAGCGTATTAACAGGTGTGACGCAGGAAGGTAGCCCAAGCCAGGCGATGGTTGTCCTGGTGCAAGTGCGTAGGCCGAGTCGTAGGCAAATCCGCGATTCATTGAGGCTGAGACACGATGCGGATAAAAAGTGGGTGATCCTATGCTGCCGAGAAAAGCATCGACGCGAGGTTCTAGCTGCCCGTACCCCAAACCGACTCAGGTGGTCAGGTAGAGAATACCAAGGAGATCGAGAGAATCGTGGTTAAGGAACTCGGCAAAATGCCCCCGTAACTTCGGGAGAAGGGGGGCCTTCGGCGTATAGGGATTTACTCCCGAAAGCGTTTGGAGGCCGCAGAGACTAGTGGGTAGCGACTGTTTACTAAAAACACAGGTCCGTGCCAAGTCGCAAGACGATGTATACGGACTGACGCCTGCCCGGTGCTGGAAGGTTAAGAGGACCGGTTAGCCGTAAGGCGAAGCTGAGAATTTAAGCCCCAGTAAACGGCGGTGGTAACTATAACCATCCTAAGGTAGCGAAATTCCTTGTCGGGTAAGTTCCGACCTGCACGAATGGCGTAACGACTTCCCAACTGTCTCAACCGCGAACTCGGCGAAATTGCATTACGAGTAAAGATGCTCGTTACGCGCAGCAGGACGGAAAGACCCCGTGACCTTTACTACAGCTTGGTATTGGTGTTCGGTGTGGCTTGTGTAGGATAGGTGGGAGACTTTGAAGCATGGACGCTAGTTCGTGTGGAGTCATTGTTGAAATACCACTCTGGTCACTCTGGATATCTAACTTCGAACCGTAATCCGGTTCAGGGACAGTGCCTGGTGGGTAGTTTAACTGGGGCGGTTGCCTCCCAAAAAGTAACGGAGGCGCCCAAAGGTTCCCTCAACCTGGTTGGCAATCAGGTGTCGAGTGTAAGTGCACAAGGGAGCTTGACTGTGAGACTGACAGGTCGAGCAGGGACGAAAGTCGGGACTAGTGATCCGGCAGTGGCTTGTGGAAGCGCTGTCGCTCAACGGATAAAAGGTACCTCGGGGATAACAGGCTGATCTTGCCCAAGAGTCCATATCGACGGCATGGTTTGGCACCTCGATGTCGGCTCGTCGCATCCTGGGGCTGGAGTAGGTCCCAAGGGTTGGGCTGTTCGCCCATTAAAGCGGTACGCGAGCTGGGTTTAGAACGTCGTGAGACAGTTCGGTCCCTATCCGCTGCGCGCGTAGGAAATTTGAGAGGATCTGACCCTAGTACGAGAGGACCGGGTTGGACGAACCTCTGGTGTGTCAGTTGTTCCGCCAGGAGCACCGCTGATTAGCTACGTTCGGGATGGATAACCGCTGAAAGCATCTAAGCGGGAAGCCGGCCTCAAGATGAGATTTCCATACCTTCGGGTGAGAGGCTCCCAGCCAGACTACTGGGTTGATAGGCCAGATGTGGAAGTGCAGTAATGCATGCAGCTGACTGGTACTAATAAGCCGATGACTTGATAACACACCGTTTGTTGGTGCTACGCGTCCACTGAGTGGTTCTCGATGTACGGTCGAGAACCGCATAACAACAATGACTTTGTTATGTGTTTGATTGAAACATCAATAGTGTTTCGGCGGCCATAGCGTGAGGGAAACGCCCGGTTACATTCCGAACCCGGAAGCTAAGCCTCACAGCGCCGATGGTACTGCAGGGGGGACCCTGTGGGAGAGTAGGACACCGCCGGACTCCTTTTAAACAAAATGGCCACCCAACGCTGGGTGGCCATTTTGCGTT
>NZ_JBMJAF010000005.1:0-8470 GCF_049099505.1 Microbacterium sp. IO18 | reverse complement strand
TCGGGTCAAAGACGTCGCTAAAGCGGCCGGACGTGCCCTCGGCGGGGCTTCCGCCGACATAGTGAGTGAGTACGCGAACCATGAGTTGCTCCTTTGGTTTTGGATCCGGCCGACTCGGTAAAACTGCGGCACGGCATAGATCATCGAAATTCTGAAAAACTTGGTTAAAATTAGGTGTGACGCGAAGAGGTTTCCGAAGAATGCCGGGAGCCGAGTGAGGACTTTTGTCCGGGGCCACAGGCCGTTGCTGCGGCGGTTGAGGTCTGGATGATAGAGCCCGCGCGCGGCTGTGATTGTAAGGGCGGCCACGATAGCGGCCCGCAGCCGCGACGCTATCGCTTCTAAATTTAGAGGCGTCGATGACGGGAGCCGCGGGTTTCTGATATCAGGAATGGCTCAACCAGCGAACCGGGATGTCACGGATTGCGGACCCGGACCGTTAATGTTCCTTTTGAAGGGCGTTGGACGTCATTCGGTAAGCCAGCTGGCCCTCGAGAGGTTGGGGTTCAACCCACACCTCGTATCCCTCGGCTTTGTCTATGAAGGTTCGGTAGTGGGATGCATCTGCAGCGATCCAGACTGCTGACGAGTCCGGCATGGCGTCTTCCACGAACCCTGACCGGACCAGCTTGTTATTCTGCCGAATTTCCACAAAGACGCCTATTAGAAGGCTCCAGTCATTATGCCGGTAAGCGGCCACGCTGATCTCCACTAGGTCGAAATTTGCTGATGTTGGTACTTCCACGCTTCGATGTCCGCCGCGCCAGTCGACACTTCATCTTGGCTAGGAAGGGAGCGGCCCGGCCAAGCCCCCGTCGTGGCGGTTCCTTCTTGGCATCTACAGCCGGCTCAGGCTACTGGCGGAAGAGAAGTTAGGTTTGTCCAGCGTGTCCAGAAGTCGCTGTGCACGTGGAGGGACTGGGCTTGCGGGCTATGTGGCGGCATGGGCCGCTGGTTAGCTCGTGAACAGTCCCCTTATTGGAATTCCGGTGTAGGGGCCCCTGGGAAGCAGCCCCTACACCGGAACGAGTGGTTACGGTGTGCTGGCCGGAAGCGACGGGCTGCCGTCGCTGTTGACCGCGGGCCGCAGTCTCGTAATCAATTTGTCGAGCACGTCGGGGTCTTCAATGGTGGAAGGAAGGACGTAGTTGTCGCCGTCCACAATCTGACGCATCGTTTTTCTAAGTATTTTTCCTGTCCGAGTTTTGGGAAGCGCCTCAACCACTGTGACACTCTTGAAGTCTGCCACGGCACCGATATCCCGTCGCACCAGGGCGACCAGGTCCTGGACCAGGATCTCTTCGGGGACGTCGACCCCGGATTTGAGCACGACGTAGCCGCTCGCACGCTGGCCTTTGAGCGGGTCTGCTACACCTATGACTGCACACTCGGCAACTGCCGCGTGCTGTGCAATGACTTGTTCCATGGAACCGGTTGAAAGTCGGTGTCCGGCCACGTTGATGATGTCGTCAGTGCGGCCCATCACGAAGAGGTACCCGTCTTCATCTAGGTACCCTGAGTCCCCCGTGGCGTAGAAGCCGTGGAAGGCCCGAAGATATGAAGAAACATACCTTTCATCGTCGCCCCAGAGCGTGGTCAGAGTCCCGGGCGGCAATGGGAGGGCAAGCACTATGTTCCCTTCCTCCCCCGCTGGCACTGCCGTGCCCTCTCCATCCACGATCTTGAGCGTGAAGCCTGGCATAGGAACGCTGGGAGAGCCCGGCTTGATAGGCATCGTCTCCAAGCCCCGTGGGCTGGCGCAGATCGGCCAACCTGTTTCGGTCTGCCACCAATGATCGACTACCGGGATCTGCAGAACCTTCGCTGCCCAAGCCTGGGTATCAGTGTCTAGTCGCTCACCGGCGGCGAAGAGGGTCTGCAGGCTGGAAACATCGTAGTCAGCCAACAACTTTGCTTCCGGGTCGACCTTTCTAATGGCTCTGAGAGCCGTAGGAGCAGTAAAGAGGACCTTTACCCGGTGATCCTGGACGACCCTCCAGAAGGCGCCCGCATCGGGCGTGCCCACAGGCTTCCCTTCGTAGAGGACCGTAGTGGCACCAGCCATCAAGGGACCGTAGACGATGTACGAGTGGCCGACAGCCCATCCGACATCGGACGCTGTCCACATGACGTCCCCGGGTCCGATGTCATAAATATTGGACATCGTCCAGGTGAGAGCCACAGCATGGCCGCCGTTGTCCCGCACCACGCCTTTGGGTGTTCCCGTTGTTCCCGAGGTATACAGGATGTAAAGCGGATCCGTCGAACTGACATCTACAGGGCCTGAAGGGGCAGCTGTTGCCATCTGGGCGTCCCAGTCCAACCATCCCTGGTAATCGTCAACCGCCGCTTCGAATCCATCACGTGCTTTTACCAGCACGGGAACGTCCTTAAACCCGGACAGCTCCAAAGCTTCCGAGACTGCCGGCAGGTATTCAATGCGCCGCGACGGTTCCAATCCTCCGGATGCCGTGACCAATGCCGCCGGAGCAGCGTCTCTGATCCGGGCAGCCAGCTCATTCGGCGCAAAGCCACCGAAGACCACCGAGTGAACGGCGCCGAGGCGCGCTGTGGCCAGCATGGCGATCACGGCCTCGGGGATCATAGGCATGTAAATCACCACCCGGTCCCCTTTTCCCACTCCCTGATCGCGCAGGACTCCGGCGAATGTCGCTACGAGTTCGGTGAGTTCCGCATAGCTGTACCGACGCTTCGTGCCAATCATTGCCGAGTCGTAAATCAGAGCGTCCCGCTCGCCGTGACCTGCTTGTACATGGCGATCAAGGGCGTTGAACGAGGTGTTGAGGACCCCATCAGGGAACCATCCGAATAGCGGGGCCTGCCCGGAGTCAAGGGCCTGACGCGGCGGGACAGTCCAAGCCGCCTCACGTGCCGCGTCCAGCCAGAACTCTTCGGGGTGTTCCTGGCTGCGCTTGTAGCTGTCTCGATAACTGGTGATGCCCATGCGAGATTCCTGTCCACGACGGTGTGATTTCGATCATGCTATCTTCGGCCTCTCCAGAAAACAAGGATTGTGTATACATCCTGAGCACTTTTCTGCGAACTGTTCCCGGATACTAGTGCTATCTCGAAGTCTATGTATACACTCAAGGCATCTGCAATGGAGGAGAAACATGCGAGCGAGTGACAGAGCCTATGCATCCCTTCGCGAGGACATCATCGAATGGCGCCTGGCCCCTGGCACCATTCTCGCCGAAGTGGAGCAGTCCGAACGGCTCGGCGTATCCCGGACCCCCGTCAGGGAGGCCCTAAGCCGGCTCAGCGCCGAAGGTCTTGCGGCGCCAGGCGGCCGGGGGGTCGTTGTCACGGACATCTCTCTTGAGGACATCGACGAACTTTTTGAGCTGCGTGAGACGCTGGAGGGGAGGGCGGCAGCTCTCGCCGCTGCACGCGGAAATGCCGCAATTTTCTGGGAGCTGCATCGTCAGCTGCTGGAGGCGCCGGACCTCATAAACAGTGCAGACCCTGCCAGACACGAGTACTACGCCCTGGTGGGGCGCCTGGATGAGGCAATCGATGCCGCTATTTCCAACTCCTACCTTGTACAGGCGATGCGGAGCCTCCGCGTGCACCTGGTGCGCGTCCGTCGACTGGCGGCCGATGATGCGGGCCGGCTCCACGCAGCTGCTGGCGAGCATGCAGCCATCGCGGAAGCGATCGCCTCCGGCAACCCAAAACTGGCCGAAGCGGCCACCACCCTACATCTCCACCGCAGTCTTTCCCACGTCAAGGCCACTCACCGAAAGGAACCCCATGGTTAAGGAACACCACGTCCGCGTGTACAAAAGCGAGGAAAACCTGGCACGCGAAAACCAGCTGGCCCACAAGATCGCCCTGGTAGCCGCTGACGAGGTCGAGGTGACCCCCGACGTCACCGAAATGGTGGTCAACCGCGTAATCGACAATGCCTCAGTTGCGATCGCATCCTTGAACCGTGGCCCCATTGTAGCGGCCCGCGCCCAGGCGATGACCCACGCACCGACGACCAATGGCAAAGGCGCCAGCGTCTTCGGCATCACCGACAAGGTCTCCCCCGAATGGGCCGCGTGGGCCAACGGCGTGGCGGTCCGAGAACTCGACTACCACGACACATTCCTCGCAGCCGACTACTCGCACCCCGGCGACAACATTCCGCCGGTCCTTGCAGTGGCCCAGCATGTCGGTTCCAGCGGCCGGGATCTGATCCGCGGCATCGCCACCGGCTACGAGATCCAGGTCAGCCTGGTCAAGGCCATTTGCCTGCACAAGCACAAGATCGACCACGTCGCGCACCTGGGCCCGTCCGCGGCTGCCGCCATCGGCACCCTCCTGGGCCTTGACGTGGAGACCATTTTCCAGTCTGTCGGCCAGGCGCTGCACACCACCACCGCCACGCGCCAGTCCCGCAAGGGCGAAATCTCCACGTGGAAGGCCCACGCCCCGGCGTTCGCCGGTAAGATGGCCGTCGAATCCGTTGACCGCGCGATGCGCGGCCAGACCTCGCCCGTGCCGATCTACGAGGGCGAAGACGGCGTGATCGCATGGATGCTGGACGGCCCGGACGCGCGCTACACAGTCCCGCTGCCGGAAGCCGGCGAGGCCAAGCGCGCCATCCTGGACACCTATACCAAGGAGCACTCGGCCGAGTACCAGGCTCAGGCCTGGATCGACCTGGCCCGGAAACTGAACCGTGAGCACCCCGAGGCTACGGATCCGGCGAACGTGAAGTCGGTGCTGATCAGGACCAGCCACCACACGCACTACGTGATCGGCTCCGGGGCAAACGACCCGCAAAAGTATGATCCCACGGCGAGTCGCGAGACGCTGGATCACTCCATCCCGTACATCTTCACGGTGGCCCTGCAGGATGGTTTCTGGCACCACGTGGACTCGTACTCCCCCGAGCGTGCCGCCCGGCCTGACACGGTGGAGCTGTGGCAGAAGGTCAGCACCGAGGAAGACCCCGAATGGACCCGCCGGTACCACTCCCTGGACATCTCCGAGAAAGCCTTCGGCGGCTCGGTGGAGATCACCCTTGCGGACGGGGCCATCATCACCGATGAAATCGCCGTCGCCGACGCCCACCCCCTCGGCGCCCGCCCCTTCGGACGGGAGCAGTACATCAACAAGTTCCGCACCCTCGCCGCGGGGCTGGTGACAGAAGAGGAAATCACACGCTTCCTCGCGGCCGCAGAGGGCTTGGCAGACCTGGGTCCGGGCGACCTGGACCAGCTGAACATCACCGCGGCCCCCGGCATCATCGACTTCAGCAACGCACCAGCCGGCCTTTTCTAAGCCGGAGAGGAGAACCACATGCTCTACTCCGAAAAAACAGCGGAACAGAAGCGCCTCGCCCTCCGCGAGATGCTCGCATCCGGAACTATCCAGCAGTTTCCCGGCGCCTTTAACCCACTTTCGGCCCGGCTGATCGAGGAAAAGGGCTTCGCCGGCGTGTATATCTCCGGCGCGGTCCTCGCCAACGACCTCGGCCTGCCCGACATTGGGCTGACCACCCTGACCGAGGTGGCTACCCGAGCCGGTCAAATCGCCCGGATGACCGATTTGCCTTGCATCGTCGACGCCGACACCGGCTTCGGCGAGCCGATGAACGTCGCCAGGAGCGTCCAGGAGCTCGAGAACGCCGGCTTGGCTGGTTGCCACATCGAGGACCAGTTCAACCCCAAGCGCTGCGGACACCTGGACGGCAAGAATGTCGTGGATCTGGACACCGCGACCAAGCGCATCCGAGCGGCGGCCGAAGCGCGGCGGGATCCTAACTTCCTGATCATGGCGCGCACCGACATCCGCGCCACCGACGGGCTGTCGGCTACCCAGGACCGTGCGAGGGCGCTCGTGGAGGCGGGGGCCGACGCTATCTTCCCGGAAGCCATGAAGGACCTCAGCGAGTTCCAAGCCATCCGCGACGCCGTCGACGTTCCGATCCTGGCCAACATGACCGAGTTCGGCCAGAGCGACCTTTTCACGGTTGAACAGCTGCGCTCAGTTGGCGTCAACATGGTCATCTATCCCGTGACCCTGCTCCGCAGCGCCATCGGCGCTGCTGAGCGTGTTCTGGATTCGATCAGATCAGACGGGACACAAGAGGCGCAGATCGGAAGCATGCTGACCAGGGCCCGGCTCTACGACCTTGTCGACTACGAGGCCTACAACGGCTTTGACTCCGGAGTCTTCAATTTCACAATTCCAGGGACCCGCTGACCCGTAACCATCCCGGACCTCCGGCTTCGGCCGGGACACTGCAAAAGGAACGAAGGATTTTCAGCATGGCTATTGAAGACATCAAAAAGGGCCTCGCCGGCGTCGTTGTGGACTACACGGCCGTCTCCAAGGTCAACCCGGACACGAACTCGCTGCTGTACCGCGGATACCCTGTCCAGGAGCTCGCGGCCGCGTGCAGCTTCGAGGAAGTCGCCTACCTGCTGTGGAACGGCGAGTTGCCCACCCCGGAGCAGTTGGCCGGGTTCACGGCGCGGGAGCGGGTCGGGCGGGCCCTCGATCCCGTGGTGCAGCAGGTCATCGACGCACTCCCCACGACGTCCCATCCGATGGATGTCTGCCGGACGGCAGTCTCAGTGCTGGGGGCCCGTCATGAACTCGCCGAAGACTCCTCGCCCGAAGCCAACTTGGCCAAGTCCGTGGACCTCTTCGCCGCGATGCCCGCCGTTGTGGCCTACGACCAGCGGCGCAGGCGCGGTCAGGACGTCGTGGCACCCCGCGATGACTTGGATTACTCGGCCAACTTCCTCTGGATGACGTTCGGTGAGGACCACGCCCCGGAGGTTATCGATGCGTTCAACGTCTCGATGATCCTGTACGCCGAGCACTCCTTCAACGCATCCACATTCACCGCCCGCGTCATCACCTCCAGCCTTTCGGATCTGCACTCCGCGGTCACCGGCGCCATCGGCGCACTCAAGGGGCCGCTGCACGGCGGTGCCAACGAGGCCGTCATGCACACGTTCGACGAGATCGGCATCAGGTCCGAGGAATCCCTCGACGAGGCCGCAGCCCGGGCAAAGGTCTGGATGGAGGACGCCCTCGCGAAGAAAAAGAAGGTCATGGGCTTCGGCCACCGCGTCTACAAGCACGGTGACTCCCGCGTCCCCACCATGAAGGCCGCCCTGGACAAAATGATCGCCCACTACGGCCGCCCCGAACTGCTGGGCCTGTACAACGGCCTGGAAACGGCAATGGACGCGGCGAAAGCGATCAAGCCGAACCTCGACTACCCGACCGGTCCCACCTACCACCTCATGGGGTTCGACACCCCAACATTCACCCCCTTGTTCGTCGCCAGCCGCATCACAGGCTGGACCGCACACATTGTGGAACAAGCCGCTGCCAACTCCCTCATTCGTCCACTCAGCGCATACAACGGCGTGGACGAACGGCACGTGCCCTAGTCTTCTTTCCCCGGCGGCTCAACGGGAGTCTGGGACCGATTGCGCCTAGAAGTGCCCGGTTTTTCAGCGGTCATCAACCTAATGCTGTGATCCCACAGACTGCGGTGGGGAGGCCGAAGGTGATCACCCGGATCACCGTCTATCGCAACGGGACGCCTCCCCACCGCGCATATCCGGAGAGATAGGACTTCATCCGGAATATCAGGACCGCGTTGGGAGCCGGCCAAGCAGCCCCATCAACATCCACAAAGCATACGAAGGGCCAATGAAATGACGAGAATGTTGCTTATCGGGCCGCCCGGCTCGGGTAAAGGTACCCAGGCGGAACGCCTGTCGGATCGCCTCGGCGTCGTTGCCATCTCCACGGGCGACATTTTCCGCACAAACGTCCAGGAAAAGACTCCGCTGGGCCTCAAAGCCAAGACCTACATGGACGTCGGCGATTTTGTGCCGGACGAAGTCACAAATGAAATGGTCCGGGGTCGGCTGAGCAGTGAAGACGTCAAGGATGGGTTCCTGCTGGATGGCTACCCTCGGACAGTCCAGCAGATCACCGAGCTTGACGATATCCTCGGACGAAACGGTCAGCAGCTGGCTCTGGCGGTGCTACTGACGGCCGCCGACGAAGAGCTGGTAGAGCGCCTTCTGGGCCGAGCATTAATAACGGGCCGCACCGATGACAACGAAACCGTGGTCCGTCACCGCCTGGATCTTTATCACCGGCAGACAGAAACTGTGGTCGCCAACTATGCCCAGAGAGGCATTCTGACGTCAGTGAACGGTTCCGGACCCGTTGAAGAAGTGACTGATAGGGTCATGGCGGCGATTGAAAAGATGGCCCCCAAGGGCGTGCACTAGGGCTCCCTGAGCCATCAGCTAGCCAGGAGGTTTCCAACCCATTGGCCATCAGCAAACCAGGCTACCAACACACATTCATTACCCAATGCATAAGGAGCATTCCATCATGACGCGTGAACTATCCCATTACGTCGACGGCCAGCGTGTCGAGGGCACGTCCGGCCGCTTTAGCGACGTCTTTGACCCGA
>NZ_JBMJAF010000004.1:0-68629 GCF_049099505.1 Microbacterium sp. IO18 | reverse complement strand
CCATCCGGCATCCGCCAGGGCGCCAGCTTCATCATGCCCGAGGGAAGCTAACGATGGTTACCGATGAGGTCATTTTCGAACGCCGGGGGCGACTGGGGGTTATCTTGCTCAACCGGCCGCAGGCAGTGAATGCGCTGACGCACGGAATGGGAGACGCTATGCTCGGCCAGCTCGAGGAGTGGGCCGAGGACGATGCCGTCCAGACGGTTCTCGTGCGAGGCGCCGGCGAACGTGGTTTGTGTGCCGGCGGCGACATTGTGGCGATTTACCGTGACATGGTCGAAGGTGACGGTAGCGCCACGGCAGAGTTCTGGGCTGACCAATACCGGCTCAACTCACTTATCAGCCGCTATCCGAAACCGTACGTAGCATATATGGACGGGCTGGTGCTGGGCGGCGGCGTGGGCATCTCAGCGCACGGCTCGCACCGGATCGTCACTGAGCGCACTCGCACAGGCATGCCGGAGGTGACCATCGGTTTCATTCCGGACGTCGGCGGCACGCACTTGCTTGCGACGGCGCCCGGAGAGTCCGGCACCCATGCAGCCCTCACGGGAGCGCATGTCAGCGCCGCCAATGCCCTGCACCTGGGCCTGGCTGACCACTTCGTTCCCAGCGACCGGCTGGACGACCTTGCCCGGATGCTGGAGGAGGAAGTGGCAGACGCCGCCATCCGCGCCTTCGCACTCACTCCGACGCCTTCCGGCTTGGCTGCACAACGGTCATGGATTGACCAAGCCTACACATCCAACAACGTCTGCGATATCCTCCGAAACCTTAGAGCCGCACAGGTACCGGAAGCCTCCGAGGCGGCCGACGCTATTGAAGCTAAGTCGCCCACTGCGGTCAAGGTCACCCTTGAGGCCTTGAGGCGCGCGCGGTCGCGGAGTCTGGGGGAAAAAGCCCTCGAAGAGGCGCTCGATGAGGAACACAGGATCGGTCTCCGCCTACTGGCGGGCCATGACTTCCGCGAGGGAATCCGCGCCCAGGTCATCGACAAGGACCGCAACCCGCGCTGGGTCCCAGCAACGCTCACCGAAGTGACCCAGGACATGGTTAATGCATGCTTCGCGCCGCTGGGCGAGCGTGAACTGGGCCTCGCCGCAGCGGTTGCGGTCTCGTGACTGACTAGGACCCCGACCCTGCCGAACGTAATTTTTCAAACCAGTGGCACCACCGCCGACGTCGACGTCGACGTCGTGCAGTGAGCCAAAGCCGGCTTTCGCGACCGGAGCCTGACCCGGTTTCCCGGACGGTTCTTGTGTGTTGATCATGCCGCGATTTCTGCGGCGGTGTGAAGTGCTTCGTAGTCGGCGGGGCTGAGGTTGTCGAGACTGGTGTGTCTGCGGCGGGGGTTGTAGAAGCCTTCGATCCACTCGAACATCGCCGAGGCGAGCTGCGCCCGGGAGTCCCAGGTCGTGCGGTCGAGGAGCTCGCGTTGCATGGTCGACCAGAACGACTCGATGAGGGCGTTGTCGACGCTGGAGGCGACTCTGCCCATCGAGCCGAGGAGCCCGGCTTGCCGGAGCCGATGTCCGAAGAGCCAGGACGTGTATTGCGCTCCTCGGTCCGCATGGACGATGGTTCCGGGCTCGGGTCGGCGCCGCCAGCGGGCCATCTCGAGCGCGTCGACAACGATCTCCGCGGTGATTCGATCTGAGATCGACCAGCCCACGATCCGCCGCGAGTATGCGTCGATAACGGCCGCGCAGTAGACCCACCCGTCCCTGGCTCGGTGTTGCGTGATGTCGCAGAACCAGAGCCGGTTCGGGGCAGTCGCGCGGAACTGCCGCTTCACGAGGTCCTCGTGCGTGGCGGTGTCCGGTTTCCAACCGCGCCGCTTGCGGCGATGCGAGACCCCGACCAGCCCGTCCAGTCGCATCAGCCTGGCGACGCGTTTGCGTGCGACGTGAACGCCGAGCCCGAGCCGCAGCTCGGCCAAGACCCGCGGGGCGCCATAGGTTGCTCGGGAGTCGGCGTGGATCCGCCTGATCGTTGTCGTCAGCTCCGCGTCCGCCAGGGTTCGGGCCGACGGTGATCGGTCTCGCCAGTCGTAGTATCCCGAGGTCGAGACCTTCAGGAACCGGCAGGCCACCGCGACGGGGACACCGTCGGCGGCGAGCTCCTGGACCAGCCGGAACCCTATTTTGGGAGCACGTTCTCCCTCGCGAAGTAGGCGCTGGCGCGCTTGAGGATCTCGTTCTCCATCTCCAGCACCCGCAACCGGCGACGCAGCTCGACGAGCTCCTTGTGCTCGTCGGACGTCACGCCCGACTTGCGTCCACTGTCGACCGCGTCACGATTCATCCAGTTGCGAAGACAGGACTCGCTGATCCCCAGATCACGCGCGGTCTGGCCGACAGGATTTCCCTGCGCGACAAGATCCAGGGCTCGACGCCGGAACTCCGGCGGGTGGGCAGCAGGCATCTCACGGACTCCTTCCGAGACGATCATCGCCTCAACTCAGGTGTCCGGGAAAGCGGGTCAGGCTCCGATGGACGATTACTCCCGTGCGCTCTGCGGCTACACCGTCTTCACCGGTGCACCATCAGCACTGAACACAGCCCTCGCACTCCGCCAGGCGATCTGGCGCAAGAGCGACCCCAGCTGGGCAATGTGCGGGCTGCCCGAAATCCTGCACGTGGACCATGGCTCCGACTTCACCAGCCACCACCTCGAACGCACCGCCATCGAGCTGCACATCCGCATCATCCACTCGACCATCGGCCGTCCCCAAGGCAGAGGAAAAATCGAACGGTTCTTCGGGACCATCAACACCGAAGTTCTCTCCACCCTCCCCGGACACCTTGGACCACGGAACAGGAAACCACGCCCCGCGCTCGATCTCCCGAGACTGGATCGCGCCATCGGAAGCTTCGTCGCCGCCTACAACGACCGGCCCCACAGCGAACTTGGTGTCTCACCACGGGATGCTTGGATCGCGGACGGTTGGCTTCCCCGGATGCCCGAATCCCTCGAGGACCTCGACGGACTCCTCCTGACAGTTCCAAAGAACCGGACCGTGCAACGCGACGGCATCCACTTCCAAGGCCAGCGCTACCTCTCGCCCACGCTGGCGCCCTTCGTGGGGCAAACCGTCACCATCCGCTACGACCCCCGGGACGTATCCGAGATCCGCGTCTACGACCACGACACCTTCGTCTGCGTCGCCATTGACGAAGATCACCCCAACCTTCGTTTGAGCCTGCGTGACATCGAGGCCGCACGCAGAGCGCGCCGAAGAGAACTGCGCCGCACCATCAACGACTGCATTCCATCAGTCACCAGCCGTGAAGAACCGCACATCACTGAACCAGTACGGCGCCGGCGCCGACTGCGCACCTACGAAGAGGACTAATGATGAACCCCACCTTCATCGTCACCAAGGAACACCGACGCTTCAACGAGTTCGCCAACGCAGTCCGAAAAGAACGAACAATAGGGATCTGCCACGGGGACGCCGGGGTGGGCAAGACACTCTCCGCGCGCCGCTACGCAAACTGGGATGACCTTGAGCCCTACATCACCGAGTGGGGACCACGCGGCGACCAGGATGAGAAGCACTACGCACTCGCCAACCGCTCCCGGACCGTCTTCTACACCCCGGACGTTCTCTGCCGTCCCAAAACCCTCATGGAGGACATACACCGGTACCAGGTGAGAATTGGCTCGTGCATCGACGAACACCTGCACAAACTCGATACCGCACCACGCTCAATGAACAGAGTCACCACACTCGTGGAGCTGCTCATCATCGACGAAGCCGAACGGCTTAACGCGACAGCCCTCGAACTCCTCCGTGACAACCACGACCGAACCCACCTGCCGATGATCCTCATCGGCATGCCCGGCATCGACCAACGATTCCGGCACTACCCCCAGCTATACAGCCGCCTCGGCTTCTCCCACCGATACCGCGCCCTCGGCAGAGACGAGCTCCTCTTCGTTCTGGACCGACACTGGAAACGCCTCGGACGGACCCTGGACCCTGATGATTTCACCGACGCTCAGGCAATCGCCGCAGTAGAACGCATCACCCGGGGCAACTTCCGGCTCCTCGAACGGCTATTCCCACAGATCACACGCGTCCTAAAAATCAACCAACTCGAAACCATCACCGACGACGTCGTAGAAGCAGCAGCAAGCATCCTCGTCATCGGCAACTAGCGACACAGAGCGAACACAAAAAGCCGCCACCTAACGCCAACATCCACACCTCCCACCCCCTCGACCACGTTAAACCTTTCGCGATGACCCAAGCTGTCGCCCTAGGGTTGACCGCCAGGGCGGTGCGTACCTCCAGCCCGCGCTCGAGATGATGGTCTCGCAGGTCACGGCATCGTTCCGCGAGGCCGCGGAATCGATATTCATGGGCTGGGCAAACTTCCCACGCATCCCACGCGGCGATCGCCTCAAGCGACGTGAAGTACTCCGCGAGGGCGTCGCGGTCTGGTTGGTTGGATTCGACGCCGATGTTGGGGGTGATTCTGGGCAACACATGATCTCCCGTAAGGACGAGTCTTGAGTCGTGATCGAGGAGACAGACGTGGCCCGCAGTATGTCCTGGGGTCCACACAACGGTGATGTTGCGGCCGGCGAGCGGGATCGCGGCTCCGTGGTGAATCTCCAGGTTGCTCCGGCGGACACCAGGAAACATCCGCGAATAGTGCTCGGGACGCAACAGCACACCGTCGATAGTTTCTGATGGCATGCCACATGACAGAAGAAACGCCTTTTCGCGCTCGATCAGTTCGTTAAGACCTACGTCTGCGAAGAATTGACTCTCGAGCGGATGCATTGCGAGCCACGCTCCGTGGGCGTCGGCGAGCTCGAACGCTGCGCCGAGGTGATCGGGATGGAAGTGCGTGATGACAACCCCGACCATTGATTTCGAGTCGAGCCCTGCTTGTGCGATGCCTGCCATCAGCTGCGACCGACCGGTCGGGCTGCTCCAGCCTGGATCCACGACTACAAACTGGCCGACAGAGTTGGCGAGGAGGTACGAGAAAGTGAAGCCGACCGGGAACGGGCATTCTACTGGCACAGACCACACCAACTCAGCAACTTGCTCAAAGGCTGGTCGGGACCGCGCAGTCGAGGCTTCCTGTTGCTGGGCGCTTGTACTTTCGATCATTTTGCCACCCTATGCGAGCAATTCGGCAGTGGCCATTGCCTCGACCTGCGATTCCCGTGGACACGTCGAGAGCTCGAAAGCGTGTATTCCGCGTGCGGTCGGCCTCGTACTCCGCGACGGGCGCAGGTCAGCAACGGGAGCATGGCGAGCGAGATACTACTCGACACCCCGTGGATCACGAGGTCGGGCTTGGCTGCGTCGATTTGCTCCTGGAGGAGCGTGACTGCCTTGGTGGGGGTCGAGCTGGTCATCGACGACCTTATGCTCGAGGGTCGCGCCGTTAATACCGCCAGATTCGTTGATCTTGTCGATGGCGATTTCAGGACCTCGCGCTGGGCACCTGAGGATCCGGCGAGCGGACCGGTCAGAGACAAGCTCGCATAAATCGAGAAGGTGCCTCCAATAGTGTGAAAACGGATAACGGTCTTCACCAGTACCGCTTCCGGGCGCGTAGCGACGGACGGTCAGAGCACACTTGACTCCTGACACTCAAAGGTCCGAGTCGATCGACTACACGTCAGAGTGCACGGTCTGCATCGACTACGAGGACGGAGGCACCACGAACCGACTCCTCTACGAGCGTTCACATTCATCGGGCTCACGATCGTGCGGCTTCATGTCATCTGCCAACGCGTGCACTAGCGACGCCAACTGCTCGATTGAAGCGATCGGCCACGCCGCCAGGGCTCGGGTGATGCTGTCCTGGATCGGTCCCTGCGCCACGGAGAGGCGCGCCTTCCCGAGGGCGCTCGCCTCGAGCAGACGGACGCGCCCGTCCTTCGCATCATGCCTGCGGGCGATCAAGCCGAGCGATTCCAACTGCGAGACCTGTCGACTCACCAGGCCCTTGTCCGCGGCTAGGCCCTCGACGAGCGACTTCTGGCTCAGCGGGCCTTGGCGGGCGATGGCTGTCAGTACCTTGAAGGTCCCGACTGGCATGCCGGGATGTACCGCTTCGGATGCCAGCACATAGTAGCGACGGAGCTGATCGGTGAGTTCCCTGAAGGATCCCTCAAGCGCGTCGATGGACTGGCGACGACGTTCGTCGCCAGCGCCGTCGACAGCGCCCCGGGTCATTACCTGTCGCGCCCGTCCGGCGAGCCGGGAACCGCAATCGAGCCGGTGGCGGTGAGGGTGGCCATGGCCTCGGGAACGCTCACCGTCGCGAGGTCCGCTTCGCTCGCGGCGATCCGCTCGCTCGTCGTCATGGTGGTCAGGGACCGGTTCGGCAGGAAGATGATCGCGATCAGGCTGAGGATCGCGAACGGCACAGCGATCAGGAATGAGTGCGAGATCCCGTTGGCGTAGATGTCCTCGAACACCACCCGTAGGGCTGCGGGCATCTTGGACACCTCCGGAAGGGCTCCCGATTGCAGCTGCGCGATCCACTCGGGAGCCTTGTCTCCGAGACTCGCGATGGCGGCCGCGATGTCGTCCTTGCGCTCGGCCACCAGGTCTGTGACCCGTGTCGCAAGGGCAGCACCCATCACTGAGACACCGATGGTGCCGCCGAGGCTGCGGAAGAAGGTCACTCCCGAACTCGCCACGCCGATCTCCGAGGGATTGGCGGTGTTCTGTACCACCAAGACCAGGTTCTGCATCGTCATCCCGACGCCGGCCCCCAGCAGGAACATGTAGACGGACACCAGGAAGAAATCGGTGTCGTAGTGGATTGTGGACAGTAGGTACGACCCTGCGATCAGCAGCAAGGCCCCGACGAGCAGGTACGGCTTCCACCGGCCGAACCGGGTGATCAGCGCGCCGACCCCCACCGAGGCGATGAGGAGCCCGCCGATCATGGGGATCGTCATCAGGCCTGCTTGGGTCGGGGTTGCCCCCCGAGCGAGCTGCATGTACTGGCTGAGGAACACCGAGGCGCCGAACATCGCGATGCCGGTGGAGATCGATGCGATGACCGCGAGCGTGAAGGTCCGGTTGCGGAACAGCGTCAGCGGGACCAGGGGCTCCTTCGCGCGGAACTCCACGACGATGAACAGGGCCGTCGCGACCAGGGCTCCGCCGACCATGAGGACGGTGGTCAGGCTCCACCAGTCGTAGTCCTTGCCCGCATTCGTGACCCAGATCAGCAGCAGCGATACCGCGGCCGACAGCAACACGATCCCTAAGTAATCTATCGACACCTTGCGCTTCGGGCGCTTCACGGCATGGAGGGTCTTCTGCACCAAGATCAGCGCGACGACGGCCAGCGGGAGGGCAATGAAAAAGTTGTAGCGCCATCCGAAAGCGTCGGTGATCGCGCCGCCCAGCAGGGGGCCGCCGATGGTGGCGACAGCCATGATGGCCCCGAACAGACCCATATATCGGCCGCGCTCGCGAGGGCTGATGATGTCTGCCATCAGCACTTGGCTGATGGCCGCGAGCCCGCCGGCGCCGAGCCCCTGAACCGCACGGGCCGCGATGAGCATCTCGGGGTTCTGCGCTAAACCGGCCGCCGCGGTGGCGAGCACGAAGATGACAATCGCGACCTGGTAGAGCACCTTGCGGTTGAAAAGGTCCGCCAGCTTGCCCCAGATCGGGGTCGAGATTGCCGTGGTGAGGAGCGTTGCGGTGATCACCCAGGTGTACGCGCTCTGGTCGCCGCTGAGGTCGTGCAAGATGACGGGCAGTGACGTGGAGACCACCGTCGAAGCGAGCATCGACACGAACATGCCGAGGAGGAGGCCGGAAAGGGCCTCCAGAACCTGGCGGTGCGTCATGGAAGGCGTCGGCGCGACCGACCCAATGGAAGGGTTGGACATGTAAATCCTTTGAACATGGGCTTCAGGGAACGCGGCGACACTGACGCAGGTTGACTAAAGTCAACGAGTCCAATCCTACGTATCAGTTGCCGGTTGTCAACCTTTGTCCGCCGCGCTCTGGCCTGATCAGCTAGCGGGTCATAGACAGGGCACGTCCGGAGCGCAGCTCAACCGCGACTACGGTGTCACGCCTTTTCCGGGATGGCCTTATTGGCTTGATTGGCTTGGTCGGTCAGCATTCGGAGGAGGGCTCGTGGTCTGCCGCCGGAATCGTCCAGTCGGCCCATCTTCAAACCAGGGAGCTTCGGTTGGGCCGCTTCGAGTTCACTGACGACACTGTCCAGACTGTTGATCAATTGAGTGAGCTCGGCACGCACTGGATCGCGAGGTCCGATTAACAGCTGGCCCAGGTCGTAGCTAGGCCTTCGCTGTACTGGTCAGCGGTGGCCACAGTGCGGAGGACAGATTCGGAGATCGCACCCTCATCGTCGGTCTCCCGCAAGGCCTCTTTCACTATTGCCAATGCTGTAAGAAATGCCCCGGCGAGCGTCAGGGTCAGCAGAAGTTCTTCGGCGTTCGGAGTTTCTCGCGGCGTGGCCGGGGCAGGTGTCGGGTTCCTGCCTCGTCTGCTGTCTCCATAGGTTGGTCTCCACTTCTCGTTGGTAACCCGTCCATCCCCTTGCGCCTGGACTACGTCGACGGGGGTGATCCTTTTTGGAGCGATAGTTCCTTGTTCAGCTTGTCGCCTTCGATGTCGAGGTTGGGCAGGATCCGGTCGAGCCATCGCGGGATCCACCAGGAGTTGTCGCCGAAGAGTGCGAGCAGGGCTGGTGTGAGGGTCATCCTGATCAGGAATGCGTCGAGGAGGATACCGATGGAAAGGGCGACTCCGATTTGCTTGACCATGATGTCTTCGTTGAATGCGAACCCGGCGAAGACGGCGACCATGATGATGGCCGCTGCTACGACGACTTTCGAGGCATGTTCGAATCCGCGTTTGATCGCTTCCTGACCGGCGTGGCCGTGGACATGGGATTCGCGCATGGAGGACACCAGGAAGACCTGGTAGTCCATAGCAAGGCCGTACAGGATCCCGGTGACGAGGATGGGCAGGAAGCTGACGACCGGGCCGGGGGTGTCGAACCCGAGAACCGTGGAAAACCAGCCTTCCTGGAACACGAGCGTGAGGACGCCAAGGGTTGCGAGGACGCTGAAGAGAAACCCGGCAGTCGCCTGAATGGGGATGAGTAGTGACCTGAAGACGAGCAGCATGATGATCAGGGACAGCACCACGATCACAGTCAGATAGAGAGGGAGGGCGGCAGCCATGGCAGCCGAGATGTCCAGGGTGATCGCCGTTTGGCCGGTCACGCCCACGGTGAGACCGTATTGATCGGAGAACTCGTCGGCCAGTCCCCGGATTTCGTGCACCAGGTCACCGGTAGCTTCCGAGGCCGGACCCGAGGTGGGCACGACCGAAAGGATCGCTGTCGTACGGTCGTCGTTGAGCCCGCCGGGGAGGACCAGATCGACGTTGCTCAGGTCGCGGAGGTCGTCGGAGAGGTTTGCGATGGTTTGATCATCGATCTTGGCGCCGTCCTCTGACGTTGCAGCGAGAACGAGTTGGCCGCTGAATCCTTCTCCGAAACCGGCGGCTGTTAGGTCGTAGCTCTCCCGTTCTGCCGTCCCGGTGTTGGCCGTGGCTGATGATGGCAGCCCCAGCGTCAGCGAGGTGGCAGGTATCGCCAGAGCGCCCAGGACGGCCACGACGATCAGCACCGCGGGCAAACGGAATCTCACAACCGCGGAGACGAACCGATGAGCAACCGGGTGGTTCTCGTCAGCCGCCCCGGACGACTTCAGGCGCGCTCGAGCGCTGACGATTCGCTCCCCGACCAGGCCCAGGAGCGCTGGCACCAGGGTGAGCGCGACCGCGATCGCGGCGGCGACCGTGGCTGCGGCGACCAGGGCCATTGTCGTCAGCAACTGAATCCCCACCACCGACAGGCCACATAGCGCGATCAGGACTGTGAGGCCTGCGAAGAAGACGGCGCTGCCCGCGGTGCCGGTGGCGCGAGCAGCGGCATCGCCGGCGCTCAGCTTGGAGTCGAGGATGAGTCGGCGTTGCCGGTTGACGATGAACAGGGAGTAGTCGATGCCGACAGCGAGCCCGACCATCAGTGCAAGTACCGGGGTGACCGCGGACAGGCTGATCACCGAGGACAAGGTGAAGGCGCCACCGACGCCGACTCCCACACCGATCAGCGCGGTGACCAGCGGCAGCCCGGCCGCAAGTAGGGATCCGAGAGTCAGGGCGAGCACAAGTCCCGCCACCAGCAGGCCGATGAGTTCGGCCGGCCCGGCAAGATTCGGGATGAGGGGCACCAGGGTGGAGCTTGGGTACACTCGCAGGGTCGCACCGGTCGCATCCGCAGCCTCAGCGCTACTTTGTCGGATCGCCTCCAGCGCTTCTGCGGGAACCGAGTCGACTTGTTCCGTGAGTTGGAAAGTGAACAGGGCGACTTCCCGATTGTCCGACACCAGAACGTTAGGGAGGATCGTCCCGTCCGCGACCAACGGGGTCAGGCCGCCCAGCTGTTCTGAGACAATCGCGACAGCCTGCTCGGGTGGCAGTTGCGCCAGCGCATCCATACCCTCCAACTCGCGCTGGGCCACGTACTCGTTGTCACCGACATCCTTCACGACCTGCGCTATGGCGGAAGCGTTCGCCGGGTCGTCAACGTGGTCGCCATCGCTGACCGCGAAAACTATGAACGCCTGAGAGCCGGCGGCGGCCGGGAAGTTCTCACTCAACGTGTCGAGCACGTCCTGCGATGGGGTCCCATCAATTCGGAACTCGCTGGTAACTTTCGGAGGCACCGCGACCAGCACCGCCACGACCACCGTGAGGATCAGAGCCCACGCTCCGATCACGATCCAGCGGTGCGTGAAAGCGAAGCGACCCAGACGGTAAAGAAGTGATGACAATGCGGAGTTCTCCTGCGGTTCTATGAGGGAAGGTGGAAGCCGTGGCGGAGATAGTCCGCGATGGTTGAAATGAACCCGTTAAGGCTCACCTCGTTGAGGGGGTCCGTGATGCTGTCGGCATCCCGCAGAACGAGGTGACCGTCAAGCAGAGCTGACATAGCCCCGTAAGCGGCCCCGACGACCAGGTACGCGTACATGGGCGGGTAGTCAGGCCCGAGACGCTCGCGCAAGAACTGGGTGGCCTCGGCGATGCCGCGCTGCTCCACGTCGTGCAGGTAGGGCTGCAGGCTCGGGCTATCGGAGGCGAGGTCAACCAAGCGACGGTGGGTGATGATCACGTACTCCGAGAACTGGGTCCGGAGCAGGTTGTCGATCTGGTCGGGCAGCGGCGTGTCCGACGCCACGGACAGGCCTTCGAGAGCCTCTCGCATGCGCAACAAGGTGACGAACGCGACCGCTTGCTCCTTCGAGTCGAAATAGTTATACACCGTCCGGGCCGAGACATCAGCCACCACCGCGACCTCACCCAGTGAGAACCCTCCGAGCCCCCGCTCACACGCCAAATCGAAAGCTGTTTCCGCGAGAAGACGCCGCGTCGCGGACTTCTTGCGTTCACGAAGATCGGGCATCTCAGGATTGTATGATCAAAACCTGCCAGAACGGCAAACATGCGTACAAGGCATTTTTGGCCGCCTAGGACGAGCCGGCAGTCGGCGGTTCAGATGACCGGGAGAAAGCGGTGTAGTCACGTGTCGGGCATCCGTCTGTACATCCTCGCCGCGCTCGAGCAGGGCGGCGAGATGCATGGCCACCAGCTGCGCCAGCTCGCTGAGCAGGATCACGTTCAGATCGGGACCGACATCTCCGTCGGCGCTCTCTACGGGGCGCTCAAGCGTCTCGCAGCGGAAGACCTCATCCATGAGGTGCGCACCGAACGCATGGGCGGCTATCCGGAACGACAGATCTGGGGAATCACCAAGACCGGGCGGGAGGCGTTGGCCGGTCTGCGTCATGACGCCCTCCGCGAGATCGTCCTGCGCGCCGACCCCGTCGACATCGCCCTCTCGTGCCTCGACCCCGGCGACACCGCGTCAGTGCCGGCCCTGATCGCCGAGCGAATCGCCGGACTGCGAGCCACGCTCGCCGAGTCAGAGGCGCACCACGAGCGCATCGCCGTCCACCTCACCCCGCTCGAACGCGTCGTCGTGACGCATCGCACCGCGAAGCTCCGCGCGGACATCGCCTGGCACGAAGACCTCCTCGCGCTGCTCCCGGGGTTGCTCGCCGCCACCCCCTCGAAGGACCCCGCACAAGACTGATCTCGACCCCGAATACAATGCCAAGGTCTGGGCGAACCGGCACGCTCGACCACGGCTCGGTCGTCGGCATCTACCTGATCACCGACACATCCCCGGCCTCTTTGGCGTGTCGCGCCCGCGCGCGTATTCTCGCTAACTATCGAACATACGTTCTGCATATCTGCGTGAGTGCAGTAGCCTGGATTGGTGGCTGATGATCGCCCGGTTGGCGGGGTGGACTACCCGCGGACGTTCCAGGAGTTCCGGGAGTGGTTCCCGGACGATGCCGCCTGCCTGGGGTATCTGGAGGGGTTGCGCTGGCCGGAGGGGTTCCGCTGCCCGCGCTGCGACGAGCCGCGAGCGTGGCGGATCAAGTCGGGCGCGTTCATGTGCGCCGGCTGCGGACTGAAGACCTCCGTGACGGCGGGGACGATCTTCCACCGCTCGCACACGCCGATCTCGACCTGGTTCGCGGCGGCCTGGTTCATCACCTCGCAGAAGACCGGGATCTCCGCGCTCGCGCTGCAGCGCCAGTTCGGCTTCGGTTCCTACGAGACCGCGTGGGCGTGGACGCAGAAGCTGCGTCGGGCGATGGTGCGTCCCGACCGGGAACTGCTCTCCGGGATCGTCGAGCTCGACGAGACCTTCGTCGGTGGACGCTCCACCGGCCGGATGGGCGCCTCCACCGGCAAAGTCCGGTCATGGTCGCCGTCGAACGGATCGGGTCCCACAAGCTGGGCCGGGTCCGATTCGGCATCGACTACGCGCCGGGGACCCTGGAACTGGTCTCGTTCGCGCAACGCACGATCGCGCCGGGATCGATGATCCACACCGACGGCGCCCGCTTCCTCCGGCGCCTCAGCACCCTGGGCTACCAGCATCACGGCCAGACCGGCTACAACTCACCCGACCCGGCCGCGGAACTGCCCCGCGTCCACCTCGTCGCCAGCCTGCTCAAACGCTGGATCGCCGGCACGCTGCACCACCACGTCACCGTCGAGCACCTGCCCTACTACATCGACGAGTACGCCTTCCGCTTCAACCGACGCGACTCCACCGCCCGCGGCATGCTCTTCTACCGCCTCCTGCAACAGGCCGTGCACACCGACCCCACACCCCTGACCGACCTCTACCGAATCTGACCCGACTGCACTCACGCAGATATGCAGAACATACGTTCGAACCGCTTGGAGGAGTCCTGGAGCGCGCGATCGCGGTGTGGTTCGTCAACGAGACGCCGGTTCGTCTCGTCTGGGAAGGTCAGCGGTTCCGCGTGAATGACACTCCCACTCCCCTGCGTCAGGAGGACATCTGGTGGCATCCCGCGATCACGCACCCGCCGCGGGCGTCGTGGCGCGGTTGGCGCTTCCAGGCCGTCGACGAGCACGGCAACGCCGCGGTGTTCGACATCCGGCAGTTCGAGACACACCCGCACTGGCAGCTGGTAGCCGTGCACGACTACCTCCCCCACGAACAGTTCGCCCCCGCCACAGAGGGCGAGAGCGCACGTCGTGAGCTGGTGCTGGTCAGCCTTGCGGATCGGTGATCCGGAGGGGGCCCACGAGCCGCGTCGATGAAGCCGAAGAGCCGTAACCTCCTCAGACGCGATTCAGTGGCGGAAGAAATTCGGCTCGCAGGCGTCGCTCGAGGTGGTCAGCCTCGTGCACCGTGGCGCATGGCAGCCAAGAGAGCTCGCACGCGAGCAGCCAGTCGCGGATCGCAGCCGCTTGCTCGATCGTGACCTTTTGCTTGGTCGGCCGGCCGGTGACGTTTGGCGGGATCCCGAACAGCAGCTGGCACACGTTCCGTCGTAGGGACGACCCGGCAAGGCTGAGGCCGCGCCCCAGGTGCTTGCTCCATGCGCGGCCGCGCAGGCTCGTGGCCATGCCGACGTAGACGGGCTGGCCAGCGTGCCGCCAGAGGTACACGCCGGGCTCATCGGGCACCTGTGCACGCGCGAGCTCGCGCACTGGGATCGTGGGCGCCGACAGGAGAGCGCCCCACTCCCCCGCCGGCGGACCGCCGACAGACGTCATCGGCCGTCGCGGCCGATCTGGCGATCCGGCGTCGACGCGGGAACTCGAGTACGCGGCGCCTTGCCCTTGCGGCCACCCTGCACGGCCTCGCGAGGGTGACGGGCCTGGTCGACGTCGGCCTGCTTCCATGCGGTCGCCGCGGCGGCCTGGTCGGGGCCGGCCTTGATTCCTTCGACGTGCAGCTCGCGCCGCTCGGCCGAGTCCCACGACAGCTCCGCGTCGTGCTCGACGTCGGCGGCGAGCTCGCGGAGATCCTGCGCCTCCTCCGCGTCCGCGAGATCCGCGGACACCTCGAGCACTTCGGCGCCGACCACGAGGCCCGCGGCGAGGTCCTGGTCGTCGCGAGCCTGCGCCTGACGCTCGTCGCGCTCGGCCCGCTCGGTGTCGCGGTCGACGAGCGTGGCGCGCACCACGGCGGGATCGGCGCCCGTCTCCAACACCTCGACGTCGTAGCGGTCACGAAGCTCTTGGCGGATGCGAGCCTCGGCGTCACGGGCAGCCTGGTCTTCGTCGCGGAACGTGACGGCCGTCTCGTAGGCTCGGGCGACGTCGCGCACCTGCGCCTGGTCCCACCACGACGCATTGTGCACGGGTGCAAGCTCGGCCCGTGCCGCGACCCTCTGCGCGTCGAGCTGCGCCTGCAGCTGACGTGCTTCCTCGAGGTCGCGCCGCGTCGCCCGCTGGGCGGCGTCCTGTCGCGCCTGGACCGCTGAGCGCGCCAGTTGCGCGGCAGCCATGATCTGCTGGCGGATGTTCCCCTCGGCTTCTTCGAACACTCCATCGGCCTGTAGCTCTGCCATGGCTCTCCCCTATCGCCGTTTCTGTCTAACGCTGCGCGCCGCGCTCGGTCGGCGTAGTCGGTACCTGCGGCCGCGGCGTGAGCGGCGTCGGAAGCGGGCTGCCTGCCGGTCGTGCCGGCGCCTGCCCTCCGGTGGCCTGGCGCAGCGTCTCGGTCATCGGGCTCTCGGCCGCGACGCCGACAAGCTCGGGCATCCGCGCTCGCACGGCATCCAGTCGCGAGCCGAGCGCATTGCGGATCTCCGCCGCGCGGCGCGACTCGTCAACGGCCTGGTGCATCGAGTAGATCGCCTGCGCCGTCCGCATCAGCTGACGGAACAGCATCGCCTCCGCCTGCGTGCCCTGGCCATGCGTCGTCGCCATGGCCAGGAGGTTCGCCGCCCCGGCGATCGAGCGAGGCCCGGTCGTGTTCCTGCGTCCCACGTCGCGGGCTCTGATCTGAGACGTGCGGGCGAGCGTCCGCGAAGCATCTGCGAGCGGGCCGGGTGTCGCCTCGACACGCTGCGACCATGCGGCGAACGCGCCGCTGGTTTCGCGGGCCACCCGCGCCCACGTCGCACGGTCGGTCGGATCGACCGCACTCAGCTGGTCGCGCAGCTGCGTCACCTGGTCGGTGTACTCGCGCCACAGCTCCGCTCCGGGCGCCTGCTGCTCCCGGCCGGGGGCAACAGGACGGTAGCGCATCGGGTTGCGCCAGGTCGCCTGCCACTCGTTGACGCCGGCCTGTGCAGCTGCCGGCGAGTCCTCCCAGCCCTCCCGCAGACGCGGGAGGGTGAGGTCGCGCGCCAGCCGCCCGCCGCCGTACCAGACGATCTGCTCCCCGTCGCGGGGTCGCATGGCCACCGAGTAGCCGGCCACCACGTCGTCGCGGTTCGCGGCGAACCGGGGACGGACAACGACGCCGGCCTGGTGGAGCCGGCGCACGAATTCGCCCTCGTCGACCGATGCCGCGGCAGCCGCTCGCACGCTCCGCTCGAGCCGCACCGACGCCACGGTGTCGTCGCCGCGGCGTTCAGCTGAGGCTCGCTCCCCCGGACGTTCGCCGCGCATGCCCATGTCCGAGCCGCGCGCCTCGAGCAACTGCAGCCCGTGCTCCTGCTCGAGCTCGCGGGCGATCGACTGAGCCCGCGAGTAGTCGTGGTGGATCGACGCCTTGGTGCCGTCCTCCCGCACCAAATTGACCGCGATGTGGATATGGTCGTTGCCTGCCTTCGACAGGCCGTGCCGAACGGCCACCCACCGGCAGCCAGCCTTGCCGGATGCCGCAGTGAATCCCATCCGGTCGACGAACTGCTCCGCGATGGTCGCCCAGTGCTCGTCGGTCAGCTGCCCCTCCTCAGCACGGAGGCTGAGGCTGGCGTGCCAGACGTGGCCGCCGTTGACCTCGACCCCGAACGCCGTCCGGGGTTCGTCGAGGTGCTTGGCGATCGCCAACGCCGTCGACGGTGCAAGCTCGCTGTCACCGAAGAAGGTGAACGTCGCGGAGTCGCCGTTCACCAGGTGCGGCTCGGTGTGCTCGTTCGAACGCCCCTCCCCCGCGAGGTAGCTCAGCAGACCCCCCATGCGGTCGCCGCGGGTGACGTTCGGCATCATGAGTCGGCCAGCCGATCCACCGCGTCAGTGACCCTCGGGAACAGTCGCCGGAACTCGGCGGTGACCGCCGCGGCCTCAGCGGGGAAGGTGCCCTCCGTGTTCGCGTAGCGGGCGAGCTGATTGAGGTTCGTGGCGATGCCGGCGACCTCTCGACGCACCGCGAACAGCTCCGCGATCGCCGCCTTCCGCTCGGTGCTTGTCTCGACGTGCGTGCTCTTCGCGGACTCGTGCAGCAGCCGCGGAACGCTCATGCCGGCAGCCGCGGCCTTGGCCTCGAGCTCGGCCGCCTCGGTCGGCGTCACGGTCACCGGGTAGCGCTTCGTGCGCTTCTCCCCCGCCGCCGCATTGGCACGCCGGCGACGACCGAAGAGCCCGCGATCGGACGACTCGCTCATGGCTCCTCCTCCCCTGGCCCAGCGCAGCGACCCCGCCTCCTGGCGGGGCTTCATACGACCAGTATGCCGAGTCAGGACGCCCCGCGTCTAGACTCCAAGCCGGTTTATGGAACATAAACCTATAGCTTGCTCCGTTCGGAACTCCGTCCCAACGGTGCGCAGCAGCGTGCTCGGATCGAAGAGCCGAGAGAGCCGGAGCGAAGCTCCGCGATGTTGTTGGCCGGCTGCGCCGGCGCGGCAACTCCGTTGCCTTTCGCACCGGGTGAGGGTACGCACCACTCCCCGATCGTCAAGGGCTTTCGCGGCATATCCTCGCTGCGCTCCGGTATTCCACGGTCCCTTGACGACCGACTCCTGGCGCTGTATTCGGCGGGTGCCGAAAGGCAATGGGAGATGTGAGAGAGGGGTCCGTCATGGGCGCAAATGGAACGTCGGTCGTGGGTTCGGTCGAGCAGGTAGGCGAGTACGAAGTGCCCGTCGACCCGATGGAGCTCCTGCAGTGCGACAGCTGCCAGTGACCACCACAGAGCGGTCGGTCGTCGACGTCACAACCGTGATGACGATGCTCCCGACCGGCGACGACGACGCGGGTCGGCGGGGTCAGAAACTCGCCTCCCGCGAAGAAGATCTGCGATCGGCGGGGCGCTACGGATACGTAGTGTGCACAACGGTCGCCATCCCTGCCGGTGATTACGTGATGATCGTCGACACCCTCGCGAGGGAGGAAGTCAGACAGTGAACACGACCACGACCACCGCGCTCGCGCAGCTGACGATCGAGCACGTCGAAGAACTGTTCATGATCCCCGACGAGGTGAGCGCAGTCCTCGGGGTCAGCCGCGGCGACCTTCGCCGGATGCGCGATGCAGGCCTCGGACCGGCGTACTTCTCGATCGACTCAACGATCCGATACCTGCCCGTCGACGTCGACGCGTGGCGCCTCGAGCACCCGAACGGCATCGAGCTTCCACGACGTCGGAAGCTCGGCGCGCGCTAGCGGCCGTAGCCTCGCCCGGCGTCGAATCCCGGAGAACGATACCCAGCACTCGGCGCCGGGTTGGCCGAGGTGCCGGCACTGCCGGCGCCGGGTCGGGTCGGAGTATCTATCCCCGCCAGGCGGGATGCCTCATACGACTTCACCGTGCGCGCCATGAGACCGTCGTCGGTGACGATCGCGCGCAGCGTCGATCGCAGCGGGTCAAGGTTGTTGTTCACTCGCGCCTCGTGCGAGATCCGAATGTTGACGTCGTTCGGGATCGCCTGCCAGTGGATCGTGTGGCCAGCCTCGGCGGCCAGCTGGTCCCACAGCGCGCGTTGAGTGCGACCGTTCCCGTCGCGGAACGGGTGTGCTTCGTTGAGGTCGTTGAAGTGCCCGGCGAGGCGATCGGCAAACTCTTCGTTGCTGAGCCCGCGCAGGTAGTTCTCCTGGCGCAGCTGGTCGGCCATACCGTTGACCACGAAAGGGATGTGCTCGACGGGCAGGAAGCCGGCCTTGGCCTGCGCGCCGTCCGGGAGATCTCTGACGCCCTTGGATATCCCGACCGTGCGCAACTCGCCAGCCCACGGGTAGACGTCGCGGAACAGTTCGCGGTGGATTGCCTGCACGTGCTCGAGGTCGTAGCTGCCGGCGACCGGTTCCGCGCGCAGGCCGATCAGTCGATACTCAACGTGGCTGTTCTCGAACTGCTCGAGTTGCGCCGGCGTTGACACCGGCGGCGCCGATAGGTTGCGCAGCAGACCCGTTGCAGGGTCGAAGTAACCGGCCCACCGTTCCGGCTCGGAGCCGGCCTCCCAAGGCCGGTCACTTCCGGTCACCGCGGAGCGGTCGTAGGGTGCAGCTCCCGCACCATGTCACCGAGCTCGCCGTAGCTGATCTCGCCCGCCACCCAACGATCCTGAGCGGCGTGCACCTGGTCGCTGCTACGTCCGCCCTCGAGCGCGGAAGAGTGGCGAGCGTCCTCGACGATCGCCCGCCGGCGGGCAGCCTCGGCCGACGTGATGGTGGTCTGGATCGAATCCGACATGCTCACTCCCTCACTTGATCGGCTTGCACCAATTCTACCGTCGTCCGGGGACGTCGGTAAGGTGCTGGGCCGGTCGATTGAGGGACGTGGCCGCCGCGGTAACTGGGCAACTTGACTGCGCCGACACTCGAACGTATGTTCGATTCATTCGAGGCGGTGAGGAACGGTTGGGACAGAACAGGCGCTACGGTTCCGACCTCACTGACGCCGCGGTGAACGAGGTCGTCACGCGGCCCATGCCAATATCGCTCTCCAAGCTCGAGCTGGGGCAGCAGATGGTGACCACCCCAGAGGAGCCGGTCGCGGTTGAGGCGTGGGTGCGCTTTCCGGAGCACCCGATCCGGGTTGAGGGTCGTGCGGTCGCGTGGACCGACAAGGCGGTGTGGGTTGAGTTCACGATGCGCAACGGCGCGACGTTGCGCGCTTGGGTGTGGGCTTCGGCTGTCGATCGCAAGGGGGCGAGAAAGCCCCCGCCCGCGGAGAGAGAGTGAGAACGCGGGACGGGGGCTTGGCTCGAGGCGGATCATGCGTCCGCGATCATCTGCAGCGCCATGGCGTTGACGTGCGCTCGAGCGTGCTCGAGCAGCTGGCGGATGCCGTCAACTTCGCCGGGCGCTTGCAGGCCGGCCACCCGGCCGGCTTCGGTTTCAGTGGAGAACTCCGTGAGTACCTGGTGCAGCAGCTGAGCCCTGGTCCACGCAGCACTGTAGGGCAGAGCGGCAGAGGCCGGATCCTCGGCCTCGCACATCTGCCAGCGCAGCACGATCATCTGTCGCAGGTCCTCATCCAGCAGAGGTGAGCTCACGGGATCTCCTTCGGTCGTTGGGAAAGGGGCCGGCGGATGCCGGCCCCGACCCATGAGCTATTCCTGCTTGGCGTTGCGGGTGACGGCCGCGGTCGCGCGGCTCAGGTCGACCCCGATGGTGTCGGCGTCGATGACGCGCCCGTACTGCTTCGCGCCTTCCTTGTCCTCCCAGCTGTTGCTGTGCTCCTTGCCGACGACGATCACGGCGTCTCCCTTGTGTAGGGATGCGGCCGCGTTCTCGCCCAGCTCGAACCGTGCCTCGACGAAGTGCGAGGTTGGGGTGTCGTGCGCGACGAACTTGCCGCCGCGGTACTCCCCCGTGTTCTCGATCACGCGCAGCTTGGTGATGCTGACGTTTCCGGCCTGGACCACTTCGGGGTCTGCGGCCAGGTTCCCGGTGATGGTGCGTGCTGACATGGTGCTTCTCCTTCTCGGTTGTGCGGTTAGTCGTTGCGGGTGAGCGTGTCGATGATGATGGTGTACTCCCCCGACGCCACCGTGACGGTGCTGGCGAGGGTGTAGCCCGATCGGGCGAAGCCGCTCAGGTCCTCGGTACGGCGCTCAAGCTGCGGCACCGTGCGGCTGTCGTCCTCGCGGCTGACCCGCGTGGTGATCGTGTCGATGGTCGCCATGATTACTGGCATCCGTCGCACTGCAGCTGGTCCATTGGGTCGACGGGCACCTCGTACTCGCCTACCTGGTCGACGTTCTCTCGATCCATCGTTCTCGTTCCTCTCTCGATCAACCGTTTTTCTTTGCCTTCCGGCAGAAGAGATCGATTGAGAGCGGGAGTGGCGCAGTGTAGGGACNACTCGCCTACCTGGTCGACGTTCTCTCGATCCATCGTTCTCGTTCCTCTCTCGATCAACCGTTTTTCTTTGCCTTCCGGCAGAAGAGATCGATTGAGAGCGGGAGTGGCGCAGTGTAGGGACCGTGGAATACCGGACTGAGCGCAGCGAGGGAGGATATGCCGCGAAAGCTCGGAACGGAGGCGCGAAGCGAACTATGATCGCGCAGCCGGAAAGGTCAAAGAATTCGGTATCAGGCAGGGCCGCGACGCGGCTCGATCGCCGATCAGCGCAGCTGCGAGGCTCCCCCATCCCCATGACCGATCAGCTCAGCGGTCGTCCGGCGGTGAGCCGGCCTCCGTCGCCGGCATAGGGCTGGCCGTCGTTGTACAGCTGTTCGCGCCGCTCGACCTCGCGGGCGATCGCGGACGCGATGAACTCGGAGAAGGACCCATCCCCCTCGAGGTGGCCGGTAGCACGGAACGCGGCCTTGGCGCGATCGCGCGTCGATCGCGGGATGTAGGTGCTCATCTTCTCGGTAGGGCTGCCCTCTGCCAGCGGAATCGGCCGCTGGACCGCCTTGGGAGCCTCCGCGCGGCTCTTTGGCCGCGTGGGCGCCTTCTGGGCCGCCTGTGGGGCGCTGACGGGCGCTGCAGGCGGTTCGGGGCGTTCAGCCGGCGCAGGCGTTGCCACGGTGGGCGTGACGGTCGCTGCGGGCTGGCCGGTGCCCTTCATCCGGTCGAGGGCGCTCAGGTTGCCGAGCTGGCGCCGCGGTGCGTCACTCATGCCGGCTGTCCTTGCGTGGCGGCCTGTTCCAGGCTCTCGGCGGTCGCGAGGCGGCCGATCAGTTCCTCTGTGACGCTCTGGAAGTCATCGGCAACCGACGTCGCCGTGGGCGGCGCGAAGCTGGCGGCAGCGGCCTCGCCCTTGAGGACCTCGTACCACTTCGGGGCCTCGGCGTTCTTCTCGTCGAGCTCGTGCACGAGCAGGCCGCGTTCGCGGGCGGCTTGGGCGGTTGCCTCGGAGTGGCGAACGGTGGCGGTGAACACGTCGCCGGAGGCTTCCGCGCCTTCACCCTCGATCCGGTGGCGCGCCTCGCGCTGCACGACGGTCGCGGACGGGTTCACGCCCACAAGCACCACGCCCAGCAGCCCGATCGTGGGGTTCACGCCCACTGCGCCGTCGGCACGCTCGCTTCGGACCAACTGCATTCGGTCTGCGACGGCCTCGAATCCGCGACGGCTGGATGCGTCGCTCTTGACCGGGGCGAGGATCCAGCGCGCGGCGCCGGCCGCTGCGGTCTGCAGGGCCTCCTCCCCTGGTGGGCAGTCGATGAGGACAATGTCGTACTGCGAGGCGATCGGCGCCAGCACGCGAGCGAGCGCGAGTTGAGTTGTCTCGGAGCTGGATCCGCGGGTGACCAGGAAGGCGCTGGCCTTCTCGAGTTCGGGGCCACCTACGAACACGTCGAGGTTCGGCCGCACCTGCTTCACGGGTTCGGTGAGGTAGCGGCCTTCGGTCTGCAGTGCGTCTGCGAGGGCTGCGCCGCGGTCGTCGCGGTCGTCGCCGGTGTAGCCCAGATCCTCCGCCAGGTTGCCCTGCGGGTCCAGGTCGACCAGGAGGACGCGCTGGCCGTTGTAGGCCAGCAGCCCGCCCAGGTTGGCGGTGAGCGTGGTCTTGAATACGCCACCCTTGCCGTTCATTACGGCGATCACGCGTGAAAGCGCGGATCGGTCGATGGTCGCTGCCATGGTTCCTCCTCGGTTAGAAATGCTGGCATTACCAGCATAACCCCCATTATGGGTATTACCCGCAATACTGGGATTAGTGGTGTTGGTGGCAATGCCTCTATTGCCAGCATAGCAGGTAACGCCCGCAATACCAGTAATGCGGGCATTTAGGCGGGGGGAGCGCGAGGGGGAGTCAAGGACCCCTCGCCGGCGGCGCGGAAGCGGGGGGGGGGGGGGGGTTGGTCCCCCCCTCGCCCCCCCCCCCCCCCTGTACGCGGCTTTCTCCCGCTTCCGCGCCGCCGGGGGGGGGGGGGTTGGTCCCCCCCTCGCCCCCCCCCCCCCCCGGCGGCGCGGAAGCGCCCCGACCTCGTGCCGGGAGGTCGGGGCGCGTGGTGCCCGCGCGGGGGATCGCGGCGGGCTACCTCTCGGGGGAGTCCTCGGTGATGCCGTCGAGGATCGTGCGGGCGGTGGCAAGCACGCGCGTCGCGGTCGCCTTGACGGTTTCCACGTCGCCCTGAGTCCATCCGGCGATGTAGCCGATGCTCTTGCTGCTTGTGTCGAGTCCGAGCACACCCGCGACGATGTAGGCGACCGACTCGGCCTCGGTTTCGTAGATGCCGCGGTGCTCGTGGTAGTCCTCGTGCTCGGCATGCATCAGCGCGTGCGCTGCCTCGTGCAGCATGGTCGCGGCTGCCTGGGCTGGCTGCAGCTCGTCGTGAATGGTGATCGTCTGCGTTCCGTGCTGGGTGAATCCGTTGGCCTCGCCGGTGTGGGCGTGCTCGATGCTCCATCCCTGCCCGGTGAGCCATTCCGCTGTGGCGTCGTAGATTCCGGCATCGTCGCCTCCGATGAGTCGGGGAGCGAGCTCGGGGATCTCCTCGCCGTCGATCGAGTCAGTCTGGCTGACGTCGAACACGCTGAGAATGGGGAAGTAGGGGCGGCGTTCTTCTTCGCCGCTCTCGTCCTCTGTCCGCTTGGTCGCGAACCCGAAAATCTTGATCGAGCGCTCACCCTTGCGAACCTGTCGACCGCGCGCCTGCCACTGTCGGAACCCGGCGACGCGTGACGCGTCGGGGCGCTGCGACAGGATCAAGAGAACGTTGCTCAGGCTGAAGCTGTGGAATCCGGTGGCGAACGCGAGGAACCGCGCCCATCCTTCGGTGCTGGTCAGCTCCTCGAGCTGCGAGCCGATCGACTCGTGCAGAGTGTCGGCCTCCGCGCGGCGCTCGTCGGAGCTCTTGCGGGTCTTGATCTTCGTGCTGGTCATGACGTATCCCCTCGTCGTCTTCTTGGCCTTTCCGGCACAGAGATCGTTTGAGAGCGTGAGGCGCGCGAGTGCCCGGCCGGAGCGGTTGCTAAGTGGAGGGCGCAGCCCGGAGTCTGCAAATAGCGAGGGCCGGGAACGGTAGCGCCGGAGCGAACTACGGTCGTCGAGTCGGCCAGGCCAGGAGCCTCAGCTGGGGGAGTGTGCCGGCCTCCGTGCCGGCTCCGATCTGCACCGCCGGCCTCCGTGTCGGTGGTGTTGGTCAGCGCCGCCGTGAGGCGGCTCCGTTGGGGCGGGCGGTGGCCCGGCCTTCTCTGTTGAGGCCGGGCCACTGCTTGCTACTCGCCGGGGTCGAAGTCCTCCGCGTCGGCCTCGTCGTGCTCGTCGCCGGGTGTGGTCTTGGCGTCCACGACGATCTGCTCGACATCGGAGAGCGCGTAGCCCCATGCGGCGAGTTGTCCGAAGTACCGCACCGCGGTGCTGCTCGGGTTGCGCCACGTGTGGCGACCGGTGGCCAACTCCATCCCAGCCAACACCACGGCGAGGATCGCGTGCGCTGCCTTCCCGGGCTGCTCGGCGTATCCGTCGACCGGGCTGGCTGACCAGTACCCCTCGGGCTCGGGCAGTCCCAGAAGGACGGCGGCGAACCGGTTACCTGCACCGATAGCGCTGGACACGTCGGCCCGGTACCGGGTCAGGCCGACCGCGACGAACGCCGTGGCGTCCTTCGGGAGGGTCTTGCGAGACAGGAACGACGTGAGCCATTCGCGTCGCACGACCTCGGCAGAGTCCCACGCCTTGTTGTTGGCGATCAGGGTCTTGCGCTCGGCCTTCTGCTCGTCGGTCATCCCGCCGCCGACGTTGCCGCTGGCGCTGACCTTCTTGAAGCCCCATCCCTTCGGGTCGGTGACGAAGTAGGCCACGTCAACGTCGCCGCCGTAGTAGGCGCGCACGTGCGCGAACTTCGGGCTGACCTGGGCGAGGTCCTCGACGGTGACCGGCTCGCCCTCGGCGGTGACCAGATCACGGATGCTGATGTGCTCCTTGTCGTAGTAGGACTCCGGGCGGGATTCGAGGATCGTGAATCCTGCCTCGTCGAGGCGGGTGCGCTCGGCGTTGACCTGCTCGTTGCGTGCGCGGGTGTCGCGCTGGCGCTGCAACTCGTGGGCGAACTGCTCGGGGGAGTCCTCGGCGTACTGTACGAGTCGTTCGACAGCATCCTTGTCGTCCTCGAACTCAATCAGGGCGGCTGCCTGATCGAGGGTCACGTCGTGCTTGCCCGCGATCTTGCCCGCGAACTCGCTTTCTGCGACGGTGATGCCCGCCTCCACGACGGCCTTCTTCACGCCGGTCTGCTTGGCGATCTGGGCGACGTTCAGCCCCTCGAAAGCCAACTGCTGGAACACGGCGGCCCGTTCCGGCTCGGTGAGTCCCGCGCGGTGCTCGTTCTCTGCGAACTGCTCCACGAGTCGGGTCACGGTGGTGTCGTCACCCTCCACGATGTAGGCGGGGATGGTGGGTCGTTCGGCCTTGCGTGCGGCGAGCACTCGGCGCTGGCCCATGCGAACCTGCACGGTGCCGTCCTCGGTGCGTCGGCAGACGACCGGCTCCAAGACTCCGAACTTCTGGATGCTGGCCACGAGGGCCGCGTCCACGTTGACGATCGTTCGCACGTTCGTCTCGACCTCGATGGTGTTCGGGTCGATGTGCTCGATCGTTCCGTGCCCGCCCTCTGTCAGGTCGGTGTGGGTGACCTCCGCGATGATGACGGCTCCCTGCTCCGTCTGCGCGGCGATCGTGTAATCGGCGGTGTCAGTCATGGTTCTCTCTCTCCTTGATCGACTGTTTTTTTGCCCTTCCGGCACAGAGATCGTTTGAGAGTGGAGGCCGCGTAGTGCCTGGTCGTGGAATACCGGACTGAGCGCAGCGAGGGAGGATATGCCGCGAAAGCCGGGCACGAAGCGGCCGGAGCGAACTACGGTCGTCGAGCCGGAAAGGGCAAAAGGTAGCGCTCTTCCACAGCACCGCCGCAGGCGGTTCCGATGCGCACCTGGTGAGGAACGAGCCAGGGCGACAGGCCGGCCCCGGAAGGGCCGGCCCGCGCTGGGCTACAGCTCGGCGGCCTCGTCGGTGTTGGTGACGAGGGTTGCGCCGTGCTCGCGGATGAGGCGGTGGGTGCCGCTGGATGCTGCACTGGTGACCGGGCCGGGGACAGCTCCGACCGGTCGCCCCAGCGCGACGGCGTGGCTCGCGGTGTTCAGCGATCCCGACCGAAACCCGGCCTCGGTCACTAGCACCGCGCCGCTGTTGGCGGCAATGATCCGGTTGCGCTGCAGGAATCGCCACTTGGTGGGCGGCGCTCCGCACGGCAGCTCGGACACGACCGCGCCAGCCTCGACGATTCGGGTCAGTAGCGCGTCGTGCCCTGACGGGTAGAACCGGTCCACTCCTCCGGCGAGATAGGCGACGGTGCGCCCTCCAGATGCCAGAGCGGCACGGTGGGCCATGCCGTCGATGCCGTAGGCGGCACCGGATGCGATGGTGTGTCCTCGGTCGACGAGTCCCGCCGCAATCTCCATCGTGATGTGCTCCCCGTACCCGGTCGCAGCTCGTGCTCCGACGATCGCGGTCGTCTTCACGTCGGTCAGGATCTCCGTGTTGCCGCGCACCCAGAGCGCGTGCGGTGCGTTCTCGCCTAGGTCGTCGACGCGGGTCGGCCAGTGCGGGTGCTCCGGCGTCACCAGCGTTACGCCGAACCGACTGGCGGCCCTTAGCGCCTGCTCGATGCCTCCGATGCTGAACCGGGGGCGTGCCCGGTCGCGCAGCTGCGCGCTGGCTCGGTCGTCGTCGGCGTCGAAGATCACGCGCACCGTCTCGGCGGCGCCGATCGTGTTGACGAGTTTTCCGGCTTCTGAGTCGCCGGGTTCGAGCACGCTCGACAGGATGACGCGCGCGATCGCGTCGACGGTCAGTGCGTGGTGCTGCTGGTGGATAGTTTCGAGTGCGGTTGTGGAGGTGTCAGTCATGGTTCTCTCTCCTTGATCGACTGTGTTTTTGCCCTTCCGGCAACAGAGATCGATTGCGAGTGGACGACCAGGAGTGAACGCAGGGAGCGGTTGCTAAGCGCAGGCGTTAGCCGGAGTCTGCAAATAGCGACCGGAGGGCACGCACGGTTGGGAGCGAGCTACGGTCGGAGTGCTGGAAGGGCAAAACGTGCTTCTGGTGGGCGCCGGCCGCGAACCGCGGCTCCGTCTTACGCCGCGTCGGCGGCGGTGAACGGCGTTGGCCGCAGGATGCCCTCGCGCACGAGCGCGGCCGCCGTGGCGTGGTCGAATCGACCAGGGCCTCGCGTCGGGTATCTCGGGTAGTCGGGTCGGTCGTTCTGATCGAAGAGAACTACGCCGGTCGGCGCTCGTCGGCCGCGTCGCCGCTTGTGCGGGCGTCGCATCCACGTCAGTTCGGCTTGCCACCATGCCCATGCGCCGCGCTCGACGTCGTATCGGGCTGTTCTCGCCTCGAGGTAGCCGTCGACCTCGAGCAGCTGGGCCACCTGGTCGCGCCGGTCGACGTCGGGCCGGTTCCATTCGGTCGACGTTGTTCTCGAGCTGAGGGAGTACCAGGCGAGTCGGTGCAGCGCTCGTCGGATCTCGCGGGGGGAGATCCCGCTGAGCGCACTCAGCTCGGCGGGGCTGCGAGAGACGTCGGGGGAGAGGGCTGCATAGGTTCGTCCAGCTGCGCGACCCAGTGAGTGCGGGGCAGCGAACGTATCGTGCGCGAGGACCTGCAGGGACGCGGTGAGCTGATTAATCCACCAGGTGCGTGCATCGCTGCCGGCGGTAGGCGAGGGGCGCGTGGCCGCTTGTGACCACTTAGAGTCCTCCGATGCTGTGGAGAAGCGCTCAGAGAGCCTGTAGGTCGCGCCGTGCACGCCTTCGGCGGCGTCGACGCGCACCAGCCAGCCGCTCTCGGCGTCCTGCGGGTCCTCCGGGGCGCTGAGGGCTAGCAGGGCGAGGCGGCACGCCTCGCGGCCGTAGCCGGTGTCACGGGCGAGGCGGCGCACGTCGACCTCGACGACGGTGCGGGCGGCTTGGACGAGGTAGAGGCAGACGGCGCGCAGCACGGCGCGGTGGCTGTAGCGGCCGCGGGCGGTGCGTGCGCCGCGTGAGAGGCCGTCCATGCCCCAGAGGCCCGGCATGGCCTGTGCGCGGCTCTCAGCGGCGCGTACAGCGCGCGTGACAGCGATCGCGCGCTCTTGGAAGTCGGCGTCCTGGTTGTCGCCGGCGATCGGGTTGGCGGCGACGTAGTAGACGGTTCGCTGCCAGTCGGCCGCGAGGCGGCGCTGCGCGGCCGCGAGGGGCACGGGCGTGCGTCCGCCGGCGGTCGGGCGGCTGCGTGCGTGCTCGAGCGCGGGGGAGTGGTCCAGCAGGGCGGCGACGTCGGCGTACCGCCACCGGGCGCGGGCGAGGCCCGCGAGCACCGCGGCTTGCGTGGTGGAGCTGTCGGCCGCGGTGGCCTCGGTGAGCAGTGCGCGGATGCGGGCGCTGGGATCCCGGCGCCGGCCGACCAGGTGCGGGTGGCCGTGCTCGTCGCGGCCCATGCCGCGCACGATGCTGACGGGCGCGGAGGGCATGGCCGCTCCTGCGTCGACCAGGAAAGCTCGCAGTAGTGCGAGCTGGTCGATGGTGGTTGCTGCGCGGTGCAGCGTCTCGATCGACCCGCGGGCGATCGTGGATGATCCGCCGGCGCGGTGTGGTGCGCCTGGGGGGCGCACGCATCCGGTGTCAGGGTTGCTGAGTGGGCTCTTGTCGAGCGAGGGGAGGAGGCTGCCGGCGAGGTCCGCGAGTTCGCGGATGAGCTGGGGGTCGGTGGCCTCGTCCAGCGCGACCCAGACGTGGCGGCCGCCGGAGGGGCCGGACACGGTGACCAGGTGCGCGATGTTGAGCTCGTCGAGCCACAGGCTGAGCCTGCCGGCGTCGTGGGCGGCGTTGCCTGCTTTGGCGTCGAGGTCGAAGCACAGGAACCGGTAGCCGCGGCTGTCCGCGAGGTTCATCGCCCACGGTCCCTCGGGTTGATCGCCAGCGATCGGTGCGGTGCTCGAGTAGAGGTTGCTGTAGCCGGTGCTGTCTTGCTCGAGCACGGCGACGCGTACGCGGTCGCGGGGGCTGAGCTCGCGTGTGAGCGCCCAGCTCGCGGCTGCGCGCTCGGAATCTGTTGCAGGAAAATCACCCGATAAAGCCGGGTCTATCCGTGCGGCATGAGCTACTATGGCTGCATCACCTCCTCCGGGAGGAACGACAAAGCTCCGGTTCTACCGGTTGCTTTGTTTGGAGCTCGAACCTCAGGACGCCAATCTCAGAGGGTTTGAGCTAAGACTTAGGGGAGGCCGCCGCGAGGCGGCCTTCTTCTTTTACGCGGCTGTCGTGTGAGCCTCCTCGATGCCGTCGAGTGTGGGGGAGAGCACGGGCAGACTGCCGTGCTCTTGGATTAGGGCGGCGGCAAGCCGCTCGAGGTAGAGCGAGAGCGAGAGGTTCCCGGAATCGCGGCAGGCCTGATCGAACAGGGCGGCGGTGCTGGGCACCTGGCGCACCTTACGCTCGACCACGGGGAGGCCACGGGCCCGGCGAACGCGCTTGATGCCTGCGTTGCTGCCCTGTGTCATGCGGTCATCCTGTTCGATTAACGGGCCGGTTAATCGAAGGCGCGCGGTGTGTCGCCCGATAGCGCTCACCGAGTCCCGCCGGCCTGGATCACGGCGATGGTGACGCGGCAGGTGACGTCGGTGCCGACTCCCAGCCAGTCGTCACCCTGCAGCTCGTAGGGCTTGCCCGGTTCAAGCTCGATCTTCGTTGTGCCGCGCCGGGTGATGTACGTGCCGTTTCCGGAGGCTCGATCGGTGACGACGAGCTTGCTTCCGACCCAGCCGACCTCGCAGTGGACGCGGGACACCTTGCGCTCCTTGTCGTGGATGACCACGAGCTGGGAGCCTGCGGGATCGGTGGCGGTCGCGGCGGGCACGCGGCCGATGATCGCGTGGGGGCCGATCACGGCGGTGTCGCCGGTTGAGAATGCCAGGGTCGCAACGAGCGTGCCCGGCTCGCGGCCGCGAGCGGGCTTCGGTGCGATCACTCTGGGGGTAGTCGCGTCCTGAACTCTGGTCGCGTCGGCAACGCGAGTGATGACGACCGTGTGGGATTCATCGGTGTCAGCCTTGGCTCTGGTAGTGACCTTCGGCGCTGCGGCCGCAGGAGCGGCGGGAGCCTGCTCCACCGGGTCGATGAGGCGCACCGGTGGCCGCGGTGCGACGGCTGGCTTCTTCGCGGCGCCGCGGCCCTTGGCGGGTGTGGGGTCGAGGTCGACCACCTCGCCGTCTGGGTAGACGCCGAGCTTCCATTCGCCGTCTGGATCCACGGTGGTCATTCGCACTCCGCGCGCCAGGCGCGCGGCAACGTCGATCGCGTAGGTGACGACCTGGGCGCGCGTCACTTCGACGTCAGCTGCGGGGTAGTCGACGTGTTTGCCGGCGACGTTCACGTGGGCGCTGCCGTCCGGTTGCATGGTGACGTGTACGACCGGGTAGCTGGGGATCTTCTCGTCGCTCATCAGTAGGTCCTCCTGCAGCTGTCGGGCGGGCACAGGATGATTCCGTACGCCGCGTAGAACTCTTCGGGGCTGACCCATCCGGCGGGCCCGTCGATGCTCTCCGAGCGGGGCAGCGCCGCGACGGCAGGGTTTGTGTTGCCGACGACGTTGATTCGAACGTCGAGGTGACATCCGGTCGAGGGGCCTTCGCTTGCGACGGCCCCGATCACCTGTGCCGGCACCACAGAGTCACCGATGTTGACGACGATTTCCGCGAGCTTCATGTGCAGGTAGGAGACGGTGTAGCCGTCTGGGCTCTTGATCGACAGCTGGTATCCGGCCTTGTAGGTGACGGTGCCGGTGGTGATCGCGTAGACGGGCTGGCCACACGGGTTCGGCCAGTTCTGCAGGTCGACGGCGGGGTGCCACCCGCTCGCACCCTCGACCGGTGCGACGCGGGGGCCGTAGTCGTCGGTCATCTGGAATCCGGCGTTCAGCGGCATGGCGAGGTTGCCGCCCTGGCAGACCGCCTGGCCGCCGCCGGCGAGGTTGCCAACGACCGTCGCAGCTGCCGGGTAGTACCGCTCGTAGTGGTACGGGTCGGCGTTGCCTTGCACCTTGTGAGCCGCGATCGTGGGCGGCAGCGATGCCCAGTTCGGTACCTGCTGCAGAGCTTTGAAGAAGTTGGTCGCGCTGATCGTCGGGTCCATGCGGTCGCTGTAGCTGCCCCATGCTCCGTTGTCGCGCTGCTGGAACAGCCCGCGGCTGTCGGGCCCGGCGGTGTCGCCGTTGTCGAGGACTTGCAGGCTGGACTCGCCCATTGCGGTCATCACGCCGATGATCTGCGCGTCGCGGCCCATGCCGAGTGCGCTGGCGGCGTTCATGATGTACGCGGCATTGGTCAGCTGGACGCCGCTGTATCCCTCGATGGGGCCGGCGGGAACGCTGCCGACGTCGATCACCCGGCCGGGCGCGCACGCTCCGGCTTCTTCGGCCGGGCCGAAGATCAACAGGATGCCCGCCATGAGCGAGCCGACGACTATGAGCGGCAGTGCGATAACGGCCGCGGTTCCCCCGCCCTTGGCCATGGTCAGCCCTGCGCCGGCCTGATTCGGTCCGCGAGCCAGGGGGCGTCGCCGCCTGCTCGCGTGAGCGTGATGTTGTACGGGCCTGCGTCCGTGGGCAGCTGCACGATCAAGCTGACTTCCGTGCTCCCCTCGAGCACGGTCCCGGCGCCGGTGACTTGGCGCACTGGGATTTGCGCGGGGTCGGTGCCTTCGTACGCGACCCCGGCCTGCTGGGTCAGGTGAGGAAGAAGCTCGGCCCACCAGGTGTCGTAGTCCAGCCCCGGTCGGGCGAACGCCTCAAGCGCGGCAGTGGCGGCCTCGAGCGCGCCCGCCTGGCTGTCCCCGCCGGCTTCGGGGGCGGCGCTCACCTCGCCGTCGTCGTGCGGTTCCTCGTTGAGGTTGTCCTGCTCTGTGGTGCCGCCATCGATGCTCGCGGTTGAGGTGGGTGTCGGCGTCGGTCGCGCGTCGACGCACGCGCTGAGAGCCGTAACAGTGGCGATCGCGAGGATGATCGCGGCGGCGGTGTGGTGCGTGCTCGCGCGCGACCCTGAGTGCCTTGATCTCATGACTTCCTTCACTTGACCTCCTTCGATGGCGACTGAGCCGCCTTCGAAACCTGTGTTGAAAGACGGGTTCACCGTTTACTCTTAGCGGAGCGATTGACCACACGGCATTCTCACTATAAGAGCACTTAGCGCGTTTATATTGCGTTTCCGCAACATTGCCACCGGTAGGAGGATTCATTGGAGAAGTCAACAGCGACCGGCCCGGGGTCCTCGGGGCAAGCGTCTGCGGATCTCGCTGCGACGGTGCGTAGCGTCGTGGATGAGCTTGGGTTGTCTCCATATCCGACGTGGGAGGAGGTCCAGGCGCGGGTGTCTGCCCGCTTCGGAAAGCCCCTGCACGTCGCCGCGCTCTCTGGTGATGAGTGGGCCAGTGTCACCGGCCTCTTCCTTGAGGTGGAGGAGGGCGGCTACATCTTCTACCGGGAGTCGGACTCACCCATCTACCAGCAGCACTCGGTCCTGCATGAGTTTGGGCACATCCTCCTCGACGACGACGACTGCCGAATCCTGGACGAGCTGCCTCGGGATCTGGTCGGAGACAGCGGGGTGAGCGGGGCGATCACGCGCGCGGCCGCGCGTGGGCTCGAGGTGAGCGCTACCGAGCTTGCTGCTGAGGCAATTGGGTACGCATTGGCAGAAAGGCTCTTCGGTTCGCAAGTTCTGGGCGAGAGCGCGTTCGGCCTGTGATCAACCTGATCATGTTCGGAGCGCTTGCCGTTCTCGTGCTCCTGCGAGCTCCGGTGGCGCTCAAGCGGCCGGCGGCGCGACCGGCGTGGCTGGCCACTGTGCTCGGCCTCTTGGGGCTCCTGGCCATCGGTGTGATTATCCCGATTCCCGTCGCGGACTCCTGGCTGGGGGGCACAAACGTGTTGCACCTCCTCCGGACGGCCTTGCCGGTAGCGGCCTTCTGGTTTCTACGGGACGCGGTGGCGCTGCAGAGCGGCAGGAAAACCTCCGGTGGTGGGCCTCTGGTTCTCGTTCTTTTGCTGGCCGCCCAGGCGTTCATCTTCTTCCTGATCCCGGATCGAGGCCGGTCGAGCATCTTCTTCGTCGACGAGCACATGATCTACGTCCAGGGCTTCGTGTGGGCCGTTGTGTACGTCAGCGAAATCGTATGGATCGCCCTGACGATGGTCGTGATGCTGCTGCCCCGGTGGAAGGGCATCTACGCGGCCTTCATCGCCGGCGGCCTAGCCACGGTGGCCGGGGGAGTCGCGCTCGTCGTGCACTGCGGCCTGATCCTGGCGGGCGAGCAGGCTCCCGGCGCCGGCGGCGTCCCATGGACGCTGTTCAACTACCTGTTCTACCCGGGCATCTTGATCATCGTGCTTGGCTTCGTCACGATCACCGTGCGGGACTTCTCCCGCGCGGCGCGCTGGAAGCTCGCCGGCTATCGGCTGACCCGAGCGTTGGCCAGCTACGACGACCAGAGCCCTAGACACGTCGCCGGTGCCGAAGCACCTCGAGGGGGAAACGCGATCCTTGCTGCCTATCGAGCCGCGATTCAATTGCGGGATCTTGAGAGCCTTGGGGGAGTGAGCTTGAAGCCGCGCGACACTCGCTTGCTGGCCTCGGTCGAGCGGCGCATGACGGCTTCCCACCTGTCGATGGCGCGGACCCAGTGAACATCGTGATCGCGGTTATCGCGGGCGCGCTGGTGCTGGCCGTTCTCCTGGGCGGGCTCGTTGTGGTCATGGCCGCACGATCACTGGTGATCGGCAGGCCGGCGGCACCCATCAAGTACAGCCGGGTCCGCAAGGACATCGAATTCGACGCCACGGAGCTGACGCGGGCCGCCGGCTCCTACGGCCTGCTGTCGGCGGATGGGGTACACGCTCGGATCGACGCTGTGCTCGAGGAGCATGGCACCGCCGTGAAGCGCACACTGGGACCCGTTACCGGAGGCTCGCTGCCTGATCGAGGCGAGGGCCGTTGGGTCAGGGACGTGTATCCCAGCCCGGCGGAGCTCGGCGTGCCGTTCAGCGACGTTGCGATCATGACAGCAGGTGGCCCCGCGCCTGCATGGCTGATACCCGGTACCGGCGATGACGCCGTGTGGGCTATCCATCTCCACGGAATTCGTACTACGCGATCGGTGGTGTTGCCGTCCGTGAGCGCGCTACTTCCCACGGGGGTCACGTCACTCGTCCCTTCGTGGCGCGGTGACTCGGAGGGCCCGCCAACGGTCGGAGGTGGGTCGTCACTCGGCCAGGAAGAGTGGCGCGACGTCGACGCGGCGCTCGAGTTCGCCGTGGCCTCCGGTGCCCGCTCGATCGTGCTCGTCGGCTGGTCGATGGGAGCGCTGATCAGCAGCTTGCTCCTGCAGAACTCCCGCCACGCGAACCGAGTAGTCGGTGTGGTGATGGTGGCACCGGTTACGAGTTGGCGGACTGTCGTCGCTCACGCGGTTCGAGCAGCACGACTGCCGGCAGTCGTTGCGACGCTCGTCGAGGGCGTCCTGCGCACTCCGGGATTGTGCCGCCTCGCCGGCCTGCCGACACCGGTGCGGCTCTCCGCCCTGGAAAGCGCGGCGGAGCGGGTCACCATTCCTACCCTCGTGATCCACAATCCGGGGGATCCCCTTGCGCCGTTTGATTCCAGCGTGGCGTTCGTCAATCAGAATGACGAAAATGCCGAACTAGTAGTGTTCGAGGAGGCTCCACACGCGATGGAGTGGAATCGAGAACCACGGCGGTTCGAAGAGACCATCACCAACTGGGTCGCGGATGTTGTGGCGCGCGATCGCGCAGCCGCGGGAGAGGAAGAGCGGCCGTGAACGAGAGCGCTGCAGATGGTCCCGGAGAAACCGTTCGTGCGCGTGCTCTCGAGCTCGCGCGGCGGTTGAACCTGCTCCAAGACGTTCACGCCAGCGAGAACGACGGCAAGCCGCTCGCCTTCACCGAATTGAGGGACCGTCTCCTAGAGAACGGCGTGAACCTCTCGGAGGGGCGCTGGGCGTACATGCTCAGCGGCCAAGGCGCCCTGACGACGGACTCGCGCTTGCTCACCGAGCTAGCGCGGTTATTTGAGGTCGACGCTTCCTATCTCCTCGACTGGGAGGACCCGGAGCTCCCAGCGCGAATCCTCGCCAACCGTGAGCTGATCGCGACTTTCCGCCGGAACAAGATCATCAAGGCAGCAGCGCGCTCACTTGGGCCGCTCACTCCGAAGAGCATCGAGGCGCTCTCGAAGATCATTGACGCCGAGATGTCGAAAGACTTCCGGGATAAGGACCAGGGCTAAGAGTCCGCACCCATTTCATGTAGCCACTGCGCGAGTGCGGCGGCGTACGCGGGTCGATTGATCGTTGCATTCACTGTGCGCCCTCGACGCGCGCCCTTGGGAACGTCGAGCGTGACGATCCCTAGGTCCTCAAGGACTGCGACGTGCCGGCCGACCATTGCTGAACTACCGCCGACGAGGGCGGCAAGGTCGGCAAGCGTTGCTGTCCGTCGCGTGAGTAGCGCCTGAATCACCTGCTGACGCTCCCGGCCGTCGAAGACCGCGAACACGTCACCCGCGTTCTGCGGTGTCACTTGAGAACTTTCCGGCACATTCCCATTATCGTGCACGCCTTCACGGAAGTAATGTTGCGGAACAGCAATATTTCTCGTGGAACTGGATTATCTTGATAGGGAACGCTCTGTCTACATCAAAGCAAGGGGGAGCAGTGCCTGAGAACCCATGGGTGCGCCCGGCACCGTCATCTGAGCCGGCGCCGGAGCTCGTCGAGGCGCCGGCCGCTGCGCCGGCCCAGCTCGTCGGGGTCACCGCGCCGCAGTACGGAGTGCCGGTGCCCGATCGCGCCGACCGCCTCCCACAGCGCATCACACCACACGGCGCGACCGTGTGGTGGCTCGGGGTCAATGGAGGGTCGGGGGAGTCCACCCTGGCCGCGCTGGCGCGCGGATCCCGCGCCGCTGATCACGCATGGCCGATTCCAGAGAACCGCGGCTCTTTGAGTCGCGTCGTTCTCCTCGCCCGCACGAACTACACCGGCCTTACCTCAGCGCAGCGGGCGGCGACGGAGTGGGCCTCGGGCGCGCTGGGAGACGCGGTGCGCGTCGATGGTCTGGTGCTCATCCCTGACATGCCCGGTCGGATGCCCAAGGAGCTGCGCCACCTGGCGCAGGTCGTCTCCGGTGGCGTCCCGCACACCTGGACGCTCCCGTGGGTTGAGGCGTGGCGGTTCGGCCCGCTCGACCCGGCGGCTCAACTGCCCAAAGACTTCGCCGCCCTGCTAACCGATCTCCACCTCAACACCGCCGCACCACAACACTGAAAGGTCCCAGCTATGTCACTTCTCGCATCCGTCGTCGACGCACTCTCAACCATCCCTCTTGCGATTCCCGATCCTGACCCGGCGCCGCCGCCCGGCTTCGAGGGGCCGGTCGGGATCCTCTTCGGCTGGCTCAAGTGGGGCGGCCTCGCGATCGCAGTGGCCGGCGTCATGATCATCGGCGGAAAGATGGCTATCAACATCCGCCGCGGTGAGGCCGCCGGCGAATTGGGCCAGCTCCTATTCGTCGCGCTCGGCTGCATTCTCATCGGCGCGGCAGCGTCACTCGTCGGATTCCTCTCCGGCGCCTGATCCAACTAAGGGAGTTCAGCGTGTCAGACGACAACACTCAGCCGGAGAACCCGTTCGCACGACGCGGCTTCATTGCCGCGGCGATCGTCGTTGGGGTCATCGTGCTCGCCGGCGTGATCGTGCTCGTCACGTCGCTCACTTCCCCGAAGGGCGACCCCGTGGTGCAACCCACGAACACCGGGGGGCCCGTGGCCGCCGGTGACGACAAGAGCATCTGCGGCCTCGAGGGATTCGAGGAAGAGAGCACGTTGACGGAGGCCCCCGACACCGAATGGGAGTTGGTCGGTACGGTCGCCGCTCCCACCGACCCGGAGGGTGCGGGGCCGGGGGTCATCGCCGCTGATGGCTTCCGTTCGTGCTACGCACACACGGCGCAGGGCGCGCTCTACTTCACGGTGAACTTCCTGGCGATCGGCACCGACGCGACAATTCGCGATCAGCTGATCGACCTGGTGCAGGCGGGCCCCGGTCGGGACGCAGCCCAAGAGGCTCAGGAGAACTCGACCGGAGATTCCGGGTCGGGGATCCGGGCGCAGGTGGCGGGCTTCAAGATCGGATCGTACGACGGCGATTCCGCCACCGTAGACCTAGCGCTTAACACGAGCACCGGCGTGCTGGTCAGCCAGCCGATCAAGCTGGTGTGGGAGGCCGGCGACTGGAAGGTGATCTTCGCAGAGGACGGCACCCTGCCGCTCGAGCCGGCTCAGCTGCAGAGTCTCGGAGGCTACATCCCGTGGGCGGGGGCGTGACGTGGCCTGCGAACCCCTCGACATCATTTGCGGAATCACGGACGGCATTGGGGATGTAGTTTCCGCGGCAGCGAATAACACGCTGCAGGAGCTGACGAACCAGGCGCTCGAAGGGTTTGGGCAGGCGGTCGGGAGCCTCGGCACCATGTGGGTCTACCTCCCCTCGCCAGTCCTGACGTCGGGTACGGGCGACGCCGGCGGCGGCACCCCTCCGGGTACCGCTGGTGTGACCACGATCCTCGGGTACGTGCAGTGGATCGCGCTGGCGATCTGCGTCATGTCGATCATCGCGGTTGGGGTGATGCTCGCGATTCGCCTGCGTCGCGGTGACGGCGGGCAGCTCCTCGGCCGACTCGGTATTGTCCTCGGGGCGGTCATCCTGATCTCTGGCGGCACCACCCTCGTTGCAGGTCTGCTGCCGAACTCAGCCCCTGAGGGCTCAGCGTCGACGGTCGGGTTCTTGCAGAACTCCTTGTGGTGGTACGTCGGCGCCATGGCGGTCGTGTCGGTGATCGTCGCCGGCATCCGCATGGCGTGGGAACAGCGCGCCAACCCTGGCAAGGAGTTGCTGCAGTCGCTGCTCACCCTCGTAGTGGTCGCCGGCGCCGGCCTAACGATCATCGGCCTCGCGGTTTCCGCAACGGATGCCTTCTCCGTGTGGGTGCTCAACAGCGCGACGCAGTGCGACGTCTCCACGGCGGGGGAGTCCAACTGTTTCGGCACGAACGTCGCTGGAATGATCGCCCTGAGCACGACGTCACCGATCGCTCTCATCGGCATCCTGATCCTGGCTTTGCTCGCGATGCTCATGGCGTGGGTGCAGGTCGCACTCATGATCGTGCGCGGGGGACTGCTCGTGGTCCTCGCGGGCGTTCTGCCGATCACGGCGAGCTTCACGAATACGCAGATGGGCCGTCAGTGGTTCCAGAAGGCGATCGGCTGGACTATCGCCTTCATCCTCTACAAGCCCGCGGCGGCGCTGATCTACGCAGCCGCGTTCCGGCTGGTCGGCTCGGATGCGTTCGCGGATGACGGCGTGGGCCTCGTGTCCATCCTGACCGGCATCGGCCTCATGCTGCTGGCTCTGTTCGCTCTGCCGGCGCTGCTGCGCTTCGTTGCTCCGATGACGGGGGCCGCGATCGGCGGCGGTAGCGGAGGGCTGGCCATGGGCGCCATGGGTGCGGCTATGGGCGTCGAGGCGGCCACAGGTGCGATCCAGCGCACGTCGTCCTCGTCCGTCAGCGCGCCTGCTTCATCGTCCGCGCCGTCTGGTGCGTCGAGCGCTGGCGGCGCCGGAGCGGGTGCCGCCGGATCCTCCGGAGCGGCTGGTGCCGGCAGCGGTGCCGCAGCTGGTGGGGGAGCGGCAGCGGGTGGTAGTGCGGCAGCTGGTGGCGCTGCAGCCGGGGGTGCCGCCGCGGCGGCGGCCGCGACCGGTGTAGGGATTCCAGTCGCGGCGGGTATCGCCGTGGCTCAGGGAGCCGCGCAGGTGGGCGGACAGATCAAATCCGGTATCCAGTCCGCAGCGGCGGACTCGGCCGGTGAACCAAGCGGAGCGTAAGGGGAAATCATGAGCGCGACCACAGCAAATCAGGCGGGGCCCGCAGCGCCTCGCACCTACGGCAACTGGACGCGTCCGAAGTCGGCCGGCCTGCTCGGCCTTGGCGCGATCGGAACGGTGGTGCTCTTCATCGGGATCGGCGTCACGATCATCGTGTCCGTCGTCGGGGGCCTCCTGGGCGGCTTCGTCGTCGCCATGGTGACCCTCGGTTTCCTGCTGCTGATCGCCTTGCGTGACAAGCACGGGCAGAGCACGCTCGCGCGGACGGCAACTCGAGCGGGATGGACGAGCACACGTGCACGCCGGAAGAACATCTACCGCTCGGGGCCGCTCGGCCGCGCGGACTGGGGCACAACTCAGTTGCCGGGGCTCGCCGCCGCGTCGCGGCTGACGGAGTGGCGCGACTCGTATCAGCGCCCGTTCGCGATGATCCAGGTTCCGTCGACGTCGGACTACACCATCGTCATCGGCTCGGAGCCGGACGGCTCTTCGCTCGTCGACAAGGAACAGGTCGATGTGTGGGTTGCCGAGTGGGGCATGTGGCTGGCGAACGTGGCCGACGAACCCGGCCTCGAGGCGGTATCGGTCACGATCGAGACGGCACCCGACACCGGGCTCAAGCTGCAGCGCATGATCCAGAACGGCATCGTCGACGACGCGCCGGAGTTCTCCAAGCGGCTGCTCAACGACATTCAGAACACCTACCCCTCGGGCGCGGCGGTGGTGCGGGCCTACATCGCGCTCACCTTCAACGCGGCCTCGCGATCGGGTGGCCGCAAGCGCACCCCTGATGAAATGGGCCGCGAGCTCGCGTCGCGGATCCCCGGCCTCACACAGGCTCTCTCGGCAACTGGGGCGGGTGCGGTGCACCCGCTGAACGCGCAGGAGCTGTGCGAGGTTATCCGCATCGCGTACGACCCGGCGGCGGCAGTGCTCATCGACGAGGCGAACGCCGCCGGCGAGCCACCGGAGCTGTACTGGCCGGAGGTTGGCCCCACGGCTGCGCAGGCGACGTGGGACTCGTACCGTCACGACTCCGCTACCTCGGTGACATGGATGATGAGCACTGCGCCTCGAGGCAACGTGCCCTCGAGCATCCTCGCCCGGCTCTTGGCGCCGCACCGCGACATCGCGCGCAAGCGCGTCACGCTGCTCTACCGGCCGATCGACGCCGCGCGAGCCGCGGCGATCGTCGAGGCCGACGTGCGGGCCGCCAGCTTCAACCTGTCAGCCTCCGACCGCCCCTCGGCGCGGAACCTGCAGAGCACGCGTGCTGCGTTCGCGACCGCAGCTGAGGAAGCTTCCGGCGCCGGTCTGGTGAACTTCGGGATGCTGGTCACCGCCACGGTCACTGATCACTCGCGCGAGGCCGATGCGCGTGCGGCGATCGACAACCTGACGGCCACGGCCAGGCTCCGGGTACGCCTGGTGCACGGTTCGCAGGATTCCGCGTTCGCGGCCGCGTTGCCGCTCGGCTTGGTGCTGCCGAAGCATTTGAAGGTCCCCGCGGAAGTGCGAGGCCAGCTGTGAGCGTTCAGGAGGGTCGCCGCAGCCACCGCGTCGGCCGGAAGGAGAGCAAGGCGCTGCGTCGCCTCGAGCGCGAGGAGGCTGCTGCTGCTGCGGCCACCAAGCGTGCGGAGGTTCGCCACCGGCCCGCGTCTCGCGGCTGGTGGCAGCCCGCCGCTGGCGCGTCGACCATGATCCAGCCCGTCGACGAGTACCGCGGCACGACGGTGCAGGTCTGCGGCCTGTGGCCTTACGTGGTCGGTGCTGGTACGCCCATGGTGGGCGTGCCTCTCGGCCTGAACCTGATCAACGGTTCGACCGTTTGCGGCGACCCGATCTCCTGGTTCCAGCAGAACCTCATCGGCAACCCGTCCGTCTTCGTCCTCGGCCTACCGGGGCTCGGTAAGTCGACGATCATCCGTCGCATGGCCGCCGGCGGCGCCGGCTTCGGTGCCCTCCCGCTGGTCCTCGGTGACCTCAAGCCCGACTACGTGGATCTGATCAAGGCTCTGGGTGGTCAGGTGATTACCCTCGGCCGCGGCCGCGGGCACCTGAACGTGCTCGACCCCGGCGAGGCAGTGGAGGCCGCCGAACGGCTCCGCGCGGCCGGGAAGGAGAAGGAGCGCGCGCAGGTCCTCGCGGACGCTCACGGCCGCCGGCACACGATGGTGTCGGCGCTGCTGACGATCCTCCGCAAGGAGCCGCCGACCGATCGTGAAGAGTCGATCATCGACCGCGCTCTCAAGGTTCTCGACGAGCGTGGCGACGGTGTGCCGATTCTCGGTGATCTGCTCAAGGTCATCCAGGATGCCCCACCGGAGATCCGCGCTGTCGCGCTCGATCGCGGGGATGACACCCGATACAAGAAGATCACCGAGAACCTCGAGGCGTCCCTGATCAGCTTGACCTCGGGCGGTCGGCTGGGCGAAATGTTCGCCCAGCAAACTGATGTGCCCATGGTGCGCGATCGCCCCGTGGTCTACGACGTCTCCTCAGTCGACGACTCCGACACCGATCTGCAGGCGGCGATCCTGCTCGCCTGCTGGTCTGCCGGCTTCGGCACCGTGAACGTGGCCAACGCTCTGGCGGACGCCGGCCTCGAACCGCGGCGCCACTACTTCGTCATCCTCGACGAGCTGTGGCGGGCGCTGCGCGCTGGACGCGGGATGGTCGAGCGCGTCGACGCGCTCACCCGACTCAACCGGCAGCGAGGCGTCGGCCTGGCCATGATTTCCCACACGATGAGCGACCTCCTCGCGCTCCCCACGGAGGAGGAGCGGATGAAGGCCCGCGGCTTCGTGGAACGTGCCGGCATGGTGATCGCCGGCGGTCTGCCGGGTGCCGAAATGACGATGCTCACCTCTGCGGTCCCGCTCTCGCGCGCTGAACAGGATCTGCTCGTCTCATGGCAGGACCCGCCCGCGTGGGACTCGTCGACGGGCAAGGAGGCTGAGCCTCCCGGCCGCGGCAAGTTCCTCGTCAAGGTCGGTGGGCACCCCGGCACCCCATTGAAGGTGCAGCTGATGGGCCTCGAGCTGGCGGTGAACGACACGAACCGCATGTGGCACTCCGGCGCCGCGGTGCCGGTCCCGGTTGACCTCGACGACGCACGCCCTGAGCTGGCGATCGTGGACCAGGGCGGCGCAGCGTGAGCCAGCCAAACCGCAAGCGGGAGCCCGGCGCCCTCGACGGAACGACGGTCGCAGTCGGGATCATCCTCGGCCTGCTGATCGCCGTGGTGGGTGTCATCTGGGCAGCGGTCGCCCTCGGCTCCCGCATCGACGGAGTGAATCCTGATCTGACGCGCAACCCGCTCGAGGTGGTGTTCGGCCTCCTCCGCGGCCGCGTCGTCTGGCCGCCGTCGTCGACGGCGCTGGCGATCGTGTTCAGCGTGATCGCCGTGGCGATCGGCGCCGGCATCGGCGTGCTGGCGTCTCGCGTTGGTCGACGTCGCACACGCGTCGATCGCTCGTCGGCGTATCTCGCCCGCGGGCGCGACCTCGAGGAGTTGAGCCGCAAGGGCGCTGGCCGCACCGCGGCCCGCCTCGGGGTGACGGGCACGCCGGGGATCCCGCTCGGCAAGTCCATTCCGGGCGGGCAACAGCTCTTCGCCCTCTGGGAATACGTCATGATCGCGCTTGCAGGGCCTCGCGTCGGCAAGACGACGACGCTGGTTATCCCGGCGATCCTTGAGGCGCCGGGCGCGGTCGTCACGACGTCGAACAAACGCGACGTCGTGGACGGCACGCGGGATCCTCGTGCGCTGGTCGGTGACGTCTGGATCTTCGACCCTCAGGGCATCGCGCTCGAGCAGCCGACCTGGTGGTGGAACCCGCTCTCGTACGTCAAGGATGATGTCAAGGCGTTCAAGCTTGCCGAGCACTTCGCATCGTCCGCTAGAGCGGACGGTGCCGTGCAGGACGCATTCTTTGAGCCCGCTGGGCAGGATCTCCTCGCCGGCATGCTCCTTGCGGCCGCGCTCGGTCGCAAGCCCATCACTCAGGTCTTCACCTGGCTAAGCGAGCCCACCAACGAGGAGGCGGTCGATATCCTGCGCCTTCACGAATACGACCTCATCGCAGCTGATGTGCAGGGCGTCATCATGGCTCCGGAGAAGCAGCGGGGCGGCGTGTTCGGCACGGCTCGCCAAATGGCGGCCTGCTTGAAGATCCGCGCGATTGATCGTTGGGTGGCCCCGGTCGGGGGCAACGTCACCGGCGATCGTCGGCCGCACTTCGACCCTGACGCGTTCGTGCGCGGCACGGGCACTCTCTACTCGCTCTCCAAGGAGGGCCAGGGCAGCGCCGGCGCTCTCGTGACCGCGCTCACCGCCGCGGTGGTGGAGGCGGCGGAAGAGTATGCGACCACGCAGCCGGGCGGGCGGCTGGCCGTGCCCATGCTCGTCGTGCTCGACGAGGCCGCGAACGTGTGCCGTTGGAAGAACCTGCCCGACCTGTACTCGCACTACGGTTCGCGCGGCATCCCGATCATGTCTCTCTTCCAGTCCTGGTCACAGGGGCAGGTGGTGTTCGGCCGCGAGGGCATGCGCAAGCTGTGGTCAGCGTCGAACGTGAAGCTGTACCTCGGGGGAGTGTCGGAAGCGGACTTCCTGCGCGAGCTCTCCGAGCTCGTTGGCGACTACGACAAGTCGACGGCCTCGGTCAGCTACAACAGGGGGCTACGCTCCACGAATCACCAGCTGCGCCGTGAGCGCATCCTGGATGCCTCCGAGCTGGCTGCGTTGCCGCGCGGCCGCGCGGTGATGCTCTCCTCCGGATCGCCGGCAGCGCTCATCGAGACGGTGCCGTGGATGAAGGGCAAGCACGCTCAGGCTGTGCGCGAGTCGATCGCCGCGCACGATCCTGCGGTGCCGGTGACTGTGACCGCTCCGAGTGCAGCTCCGGTGGCCACGATCGACCCTGACCTCGAGGGCGATCGCTCATGAGCGGAGACGACGTCGCAGAGTGGGACCTGGCGCCGGCGGCGACACCGGCTAAGCCGATGCCCAAGCTCCCTCCTCGGCCGGGCACTGCTCCGGTCGACGAGGCCCCCGCCGAGCCAGCCTCGGTCGTGGCGCCGGTCGAGCCTCAGCTGTACTTCGGCTCCGTCGACGAGTTCGTGCGGGAGAAGTTGATCTACACATACTCGCGCCGCGTCGGGCCCAAGGGGCAGTTCCGGTGGGATGAGAACTGGTGGATGTATCCGGAGGCGATTAGCCGCCTCGACGCGCTGTGGCGCGCGTGGGAGGCTCTGCGCCTCGAGGGCACGTTCGGGATGAGCGCCTGGTGGCGCGATCACGCCGACCACCACATGCGCATGCTCATGGCGCCGGATGGGGTCTTTGCTGCGTCTCGCAGCGAGAACGCTCAGGGCGACCCGCTGCCATACAAAGCGCCGCCGGCCGGCATGTTCGTCGACGTCCGAACCCTGTGAGCTGATACACACGCTGCCAGACTGGCTCAATGACATACCGAGCGGCGCGCTGGGCGGCGCTCGCACCCGGCGACTCCGTGCGCCTTCGACCCAAGCGCACCCCGGGGGAGCGCGTCGAAACCACCGTCGTGCAGCTTCTGGACCGGAACCTCGCTGATGGCCTCGGATTCGTCGACGATGCCGGCGAGGTCTTCCGGCAGTTCTACTACGACCTCGAAATCTTTACATCCCCCGCTCCATAGCTGGAAGCGTGCCCCCGCCCGGGCAGCTGTCAAGGGTGCCCCGGAGGGGCATCGCAGCCGCGACGCGCAGCGCCCTTGACAGCTGATCGAGGCGGGGCGAAACCCTCACGTAGGGGAGCGGGGGAGTACATGCCCGGCCTTAGGCTCGGGCTATGAACGTGGCGCACCCGTCTGACTCGTCGGCCCAGCGCGCGGCCGAACCCCTGATCGTTGCTGCCGTTGCCGAGCACGTCGGCCTCGAGCTCACGGCGGAGACAATCGACCTGGGCGACGGGGTGCAGGTCCAGATCGACGGTGCGTCGTCGGACCGCTCGGTTCTGGTGGAGGCGTACGCGCACGTCGGGCCGCTGCTCAGTGGGCAGAGCAGGAAACTGACGACTGATGCGTTCAAGCTGGTCTGGGCAGGCCGGCGGCTCGGCGCGAGCCGCCTCGTGATCGCTGTGGCCGATGTCGACGCGGAAGCCTATCTACTACGCCCGCGCGCGTGGCTGACTGCCGCCCTACGAGACTCAGCGGTGGAGGTGCTTCGGGTGTCGATCGACACAGCGACCACGGCGCGCGTCGTCGAGGCGCAGCGCGTCCAGTTCCGGTAAGCCTCACAATGGGCTGGTGAGTGTTCCGACCGTCCGTCTCCTAGCAGGGCGGTATGAGGTGAGCCTGGGCGATGACGTCCAGATTGTGCCCTCAACTCAGGTCGTACTCTCGGTCGCCGGCGCCCGGTCGAGGAATGCTCTTCTCGATGGGAGGGCAGTCCGGCTGTCCTCTGGCGAGGTAGGGCTGCTCTCGGTCGACCTGGTGCGTTCTACTGGATTCCATCGCTTCACCGTGGACGGGCAGACCTACTGGTTCGGCACCGAGGACGCCAAGCTCGGTCTCGCCGGCATCGTTTCGATGCTCGACGAGCTGCGGACCATGGGTACGGGCTGGACAGGTCAAGCGATGTTCTCCGACGGGTCGGGGATGCGGGATCCGCACGTTGCCTATGGCTGGCTGGATCAGTGGGCCGACGAGGCTTTGGGCGCCGTGGCTGCGGTCGTAGAGACCCCTCGCGCGAACCAACGGACGGCGCGTGCGTTGCGCCGTCGAGGAGGTGCGGGCGTGCTCCTGGCTCCGACGCTGCGTCTGTTGCGATCAGACCCTCGCCGCTATCTCGCGGAAGCACCTGGTGGCGTCATCGAGGCAGACGGGCGCCGGTTCGAACCGCTGCGCGTCGTCGCTCGCAAGCGTGAGTCAACGCTGGATACGATCGCGAACCGGCGTGCGGTCGCGATTCTGCCGTGGGTCGACCGCCTCTCGCGGGACGTGATCGCCTCGAGCAGCAGCGCTGATGCGGTGGCTCGTGCCCGGTTATGGTCGAACCGTGCGCGGTCGCTGCAGCGCCGTCCTCTGGTGCAGTCGATTGGGGCACACGCGCTCGGGATCGAGCCACGGCAGGCGGAGGAGATCACCGATGCCCCGTACCGGGCCACGTACCGGATAGCCCGCGACCTGGCGGAGCGGTTCGGGTGGAGCGCGACTGTCGAGCCTCGCTCCCGGCTGAGCTACGTCGAGCAGTCCGATGCGATCTATCAGGCATACGCCGCGTCGAGGCTTGCCCGCGAGCTGGGTCTTCTGCAGACGTCGCCGGTGTTGGGGAGCGTCCAGCCGGCGTTCGCGGGGGAGCGGTTCGACCTGTACTACGACACGTCGCCGCCGCCGGCCGTGCTGCGTTCCTGGCGCCACCACAGTGCACGCCCGGATGACTCGCGGCCCGACCTGCTCCTTCACGAGCGCGCCACCGACGCGATCGCGGTCATCGACGCGAAGTACCGGCGCGCACGCGACGGGGGAGCGTCGGAAGACTCCCGCAAAGACGTCAGCTCGTACATGGGCCTCTACGGCTTGGATGCGGTGACGATTCTCTTCCCAGGTGATGCGGGCGCGAATGCGGTCGTCGAGGGTAAGGGTTTCCGCATCCTCGAACTCGCGGTTTCTCCTGACGCCGAAGACCTAGCCGCCGCCGCGGTGGCGATCGTGTCGACGCTGCGCGTGCCGACGTTCTAGAGCAGCGACAGCAGCTCGTCGGAGGGGCCGTCCATCATGCGCTCGAGGAGCCGGTCGATCTCGTCGGCGTTTGGTAGATCGGCATATGCCACGCGGAGATCCTCGACGTCGCTGAACGTGCCGCGGAGCTGGTGGACCAGCTTGTCGGCGACCGATTCGCCGAGCGCGACGAGCTCGGCCGACTCGGTACGGTCGGCGTGAGCGATGTTGAGCACGACGTCGCGCAATAAGCCCATCGTGAACCACGACCGGCCGGAGGCAGTTTCAAGGATCGCGTTGGCGACCTTCTTGAGCGACGTCTGCACGCCGGGGGAGAGGTGGTCGAGTTGCGTGACGGTGGTCAAGTTGCTTAGACGCAACTTGTCGAATTGCGCTGCGGCGCTGCGGTCGCCGCGGCTCGCGACACGGGCATGCTCCGCCCGGACGAGCTCGATCGCGAGGTCAAGGACGGCGGTGTCGGGGTTGGCGTCGTAGCGGTCACCGAGCACGTTCGGCATGGTGATGATCGTCGATCGCCGCTTCGTTGGCGAGCTCACGCGGGTACGCGTTTCCGGCTCGTCACGGTACGAGTTGCAGGTCGCGATGATGAAGGTGTCGACGGGTAGCTGCGCGTCCTCGCCGGCGGGCAGGCGGATGAGGCGCTCCTGGTCCTGGGTCGCCACGAGAACCGACGACAGATATGTCTCGACCGCGGCGAGGTTGAATTCTTCGAGGATCACCACGCGGGCTTCGAGCGGGTCTGCGGTTTTCAGCACCGACGTGGTGAATTCGCGGAACTCTGGCGAACCGTCCAGTCGCTCGTAGCCGATGAATTCGGCTTCGTCGAAGTCGGCCCTGATGGGTACGACGAGAGGTGCGTCGAGGTCTAGTTCCGCCTCCATCGCGCGGCCGAGCAGGTTCGCGAAGAGAGACTTGCCGGTGCCCGGCTGCCCGACCAGGATCACGATGTCGCCGCGCATCCAGGCGATCAGCACGCGCCGCACGAGCCCAGGGGGGAGCACGTAGTCGGCGGCTGTAATCCGGGCCTCGAGCGCGGCAGTCAGCTCGGGCAGATCCATGGTCACGACCGGGGCGGGCGGCAGCGACCCCAAGAGTTCGTATGTGCCCTCGGCGACCGGTGCATCGACGAACTGTGCATCGCGGTAGTCGCTGGGCACGTCGTCGCTGTAGAGCGTGCCGATGAGGTCGCCCTTGTCGGGATCGAACTCGCTGCGGAACCATGCGATGAGGCGGTCCAGAGGATCCGCAGCGCCGGTAGTGATCGACGCGTCGAGCGCATCGGTGTCAATGTTCCGACCGAACCACACCGCGAGGTCGACGATCCGCACGGTGTGGTCTTGGCGAGCCAGCAGCTCGGCGCCGGCGTGCGCCGTGAGCGACCAGGTGTCGCGGCCGTCAGTGACCTTGTTCTGGACGAACACATCGCCCTGATTCGTGAGGTGGTTGCGTTGGCGCTGCAGACCGCCGCCCGGGTACTTCTGCGTCTGCCAACTCGGCCCGTCTGAGGACTTGGACCAGGGCGCGTAATACGGGCGGTCTGGCTCCGGCGGCCGCGGCAGCGTGAAGAACTGCCGCAGAAGCTCTGACTCCTCCGTGGACCCGAACGGCACTGCCGCGGAGGTGGGGTCTTGGCCAAGCTGCGCACCGGCGCGCAGCAGCGCCGGTATCGAGACCACGGCAAGCGGGTGGGCACCGTCGAGGGCGTCTACCGCCGCGAGGACCAGCTGAGGAGGAGCGAACTTCACATGACGAAGGTACCGCCCACGGGCGGCTACTGGCCGCTGGTGAGCTTCGTCATGTTGTCGGCGACGAGCCCGCAGAATGCGGGGTTGAGCTCGACGCCGACTGAGGACCGCCCCATTTCCTCTGCCACGTACATCGTGGTCCCGCCACCCAGGAACGGGTCGAGCACCGTGCCGCCCTCGGGGACGCCCGCAGCAATGCACCGTTCAACCAGCTGGCGGGGGTAGGGCGCGTAGTGCGTTCCGCGGGCCAGCGACTTTCGATCGGGCTCGATGTACCAGACGTCCTCTTCGCCGTTCAAGCCGTCGCGGTCGAAGAAGTAACGAGGACTCTTGGAGAACAGGAAGATGTGCTCATACTTGCGCCACGGACGGTCTTTGCTCGTCGGCTCGGGGATTGCGCTCTTCCGCACCCAGATGATCGCGCTCCGGAGGGTCCATCCGTCTGCCTGCATGGCCAGTGCTACGCGCCAGGGGATGCCGATTAGCGACTTGCGGGGCAGGCCGAGCCCTGGTCCGTCAACGGCACGTAGGCCCGGAAGCCGTCGGCTCCGGTGCTTGTTGTCCTGACCGTGCGGCTTTCCCTTGGCGCTGTAGAACGTGTCGCCGAGGTTGAGGAACACGGTTCCGTCGTCGGTGAGTGCCGGCCGGATTGCGGCGAAGGCGTCCACCAGGTTGTCGACGAATCCGTCGATCGTCGACTCCAGACCGAACTGACCGTTGACCTCGTAGTCGCGCTGCCAGAAGTACGGCGGTGAGGTAATGACGCTATTCACCGACGCCGGCGGCAGCTGCTTGACGGCCTCTCTGCAGTCGCCGAGGAGGACCTGCCACGTCGTGTTGTCGCGGCCGGTCCCTTCGGCGAAGGTGTTGTCGCCGGGTTCACTGAGCTGAAGTTCCGCGGTCATTGGACTGTGGGAACCATCGCACGAAGGGCTGACATACCGACGAGTGTAAGAGATCTCCGACGGATAGGCGAATCTTTGTACGCGGAGTGTCGGATCGCCCTTCTCGGGGAGTCGCGAGCGTGCCCCGCATACGCTGGTCGCGTGTCGGACGAGCAGGAGGGTCGCAAGAAGCTTCGCGTGCTTGCGAAGTACCTCGTTGGTCCGGCTGAGATAGCCGAACATCTCGGCATCGAGGCGAACACGATCAACGTCTGGAAGACCCGCCACTCCGAGTTCCCGCCGCCGGTGCGCCGGTTGAAGTCAGGCGATGTCTGGGACGTTCGCGAGGTCCGCGACTGGGCTGAAAGCACCGGGCGTTCGTTCCGCGAATAGCGCGGTCACTCGTCGTCTGCGAGCAGCTCGGCCCAGGTCGGGTTCTTCTGACCTGGTACAGGGATCTTCGAGTTGCACCTGGTGCACACCATCAGGGTTCGGCCTTTGATATCGCGCTCGTCAAGGATCTTGAAATCCCGATCAGCGCGACAGACCGTGCACGGCCTGTGGGTGTACTTCGGCCGCGCCATGGCTGCGAGTTTACCGACCGCGATACGTTGCCAAGGGGCGGGTCGCGGTGCTAAATTCGCCCCGATCGCGCAACCTGAGCATTACTCCGATAACCGTCGTTATGTCAAGTAGTAGTTGCTCTGTTTGCAAAAAGTGCAATCAGAGCCAAGGCGGATAGCAGTCCACCCCTCCCCCGATTGTCCGTCTGACCAGGCCTTTCTGGGACGCCGGGACACTGCTCAGCTTTGAGCTTCAAGTAGAGGCCGGTTATCGCGTTCGGCTCGCCTCATCCGGCCTGATTACGCAAGCGCACCGTGCGGCCCGAGCATCAACACGGCGTCGGCGAACTTCGTGGGGTCTTCCTGAGGCGGATTGTGCCCCACCCGGGGTAACACGACACGTCGGAAAGACCCGGTGAAGTAGGACGCGTGCTCCGACGAGTCGAACCATCCGAACCCGTCCGCTTTACTGTCGACTGAGACAGTCGGTACGGAAATCGTAGGCTGCATGGCGAGACGCCGCTCGTGCTCGTCGTAGCGCGGATCCCCATCGACCAGGCCGTAGCGATGCCGGTAGGAGTGAATAGCGACATCGACAAAATCCGGGTTGTGCAAGCTGGGCGCCGATGCCGAGAACGCGGCCTCTGCCTCGGCCCACTCCGGAGACCAGTCGCGCCACAGCAATCGACACAGATCCTCGCGGTACAGCTCAAGCCCGCGCCGACCCCTTTCGGAGTGGAAATAGTACTGGTACCACGCCAGCTTCTCATCCAGAGGATCGTCCGGTTCGACGGATGCTGCGATGTCTTGGATGGCATAGCCGGAGACGGTGACCAACCCGTCGATCCGCTCCGGAAAGAGCGCCGCGGCGACGCATGCGGCGCGGCCGCCCCAGTCGTAGCCCGCAACTATCGCGTGCTCGATGTCGAGCGCATCCATGAGGTCGATCAGGTCCTGACCGAGCGCTGCTTGCTGGCCAGACCGCAGCGTCTGGTCCGAAAGGAACCGTGTCGGACCGTAGCCGCGCAGGTAGGGCGCGACGACCCTGGAGCCAGCCTTCGACAGCCGGGAGGCCACCTCGTCGTAGGACCGCACATCGTAAGGAAACCCGTGCAGGAGTATGACGGTCTGAGCACCCGCCTCGCCGAGCGCCTCGTACCCGACGCGGAGGAGAGGAGTATCGACGAACTCGACCTCGCTGATCGGCATTCCCGCTCCCCTCGGTCAACATGTTCGGGCCTTTTCGATGACCACAACTAGAAGGCTAAGGCCTTCACAGGATGCGTCAGTCGGGCTTGGACGACGGCAATCACGGCCGCGGGCCGCGCTGGGTTCCACACATTGAGGCTGTGAGTCGCACCGCTGCACGTCGCTTCAGAGTAAAAGCGGATAACGGTCTTCACCAGTAGAAGTTTCTCCGACCGCAGAGGCGGCCAAGACGCGGCCCGCCCTCTGATCAGACCCTATCCACGAGCGTCGGCCGCTAGGTCTTGTGCCACCTCGTCCTCGGCCCGCCGAGGTGTGCCGTACCGGTCGAAGCGAGGGACTGTGACGGATGCTCACACTAAAGTCGGAGCAACTTTAGAAAGCTCGGATCCCGATGTCATTCCAGTCCCCCGTCACCGTGGAGCACGTTCCCTCCGAGAGAGATACCGGCAAGTACGTGCTGCCGACACTGAGACACCGCGGCGTGTCAAAGGATGATCCTTCGGTTTCTGAAGTAAATCCCGCTACTCTGACGACCATGCTCGGCGATCGAGGTGCCAACAACGAGGAGTTGGTCTTGCTGCGAGCCGGAGCCTTCCTGACTGCTCTTGCAATGGTCGCGGAGGGCGTCCGGGCGGCCGCCGGCGTCCACGAGTCTGGAGAAGACATCTCGCACGTCACTATGGAGGCGACAAGGCAACTAGTTCGTACTGGCGCACTCGGGCAAGCGGATGAACACACGGTATCCACAGCACTCAGCTACGCACGCGGACTTGGATACGACCTCGTCCGCACGCCTGTCGGGCTCGACAACAGAATCGATATTGAACTATTGGAATTCCTCGTGTCCCTCCAAAGAGTGGCTGGACGCCTCGAGGCAGGACGCTCGCAGCGACCAAGCGCCGCTAGGGCTCTAGCTATTCTGGTGAAGCAGTCGCAGCCGCCTGCGGAACATGAAAACGCGTCGTTGGCGCCGAAAGTGAACACGTCACAGTGAGCCCGGGATCGCAGGGCAGGTCCGTCCCCCGGGACAGTGGCCTGTCCGGTGAACGGCGAGAAGCTGCCTCGAGTCTTGCGCGGAACCTCATGGACCTCATGCGCACAATGGTGTTGCTTGGAAGCCTGGACGCGGAGCGTCGAGGATTCAGCAAGACGGCGTTCAGAGCGCTGCTGTGTATAGCGGACCCCGGCGGTGCGACACCCTCGGAGCTGGCCCAAAGACTGGACTTGTCCCCCGGAACACTCACATCGATCGCCGAAGACCTCATTGAATCGGGCCACGTGATACGAGTCGCTCATCCCACCGACGGGCGGAGCCACGTCCTCCAAGTGACCGGGTCTGGGGCGGCGGTTGCCGCCGAAGTGCTCGGCGGTTTGACATCGACCTTGGGTTCCGCCCTCGGGCCTTCCTCGACGAGTGAGATCCGAGATCTAGCGCTGTTGCTCAACCTGACCAACAGACTTCTCAATCAGTACGTGCCGCCCAAGTAGCCAACGCACACCCGCCGGACCCGACAGCCGCGCCCCCACTGGCACTAGACGGGATTGGCACCATGCCCTAGCTCGGGTCCTCATCCAAGTACGAGGGCATCAGCTGTCCCTCCGAGAGCGCCACGGCGGGGATCTCCTTCTCAATGCGCTTGAGGCAGAAGAGTAGGCGCTCAGGATCTTAGTGAACATCTTGCGTCGCCTGCGAAGTAACCGCCCCACAGAGCAGCGAGCTCGGCGGGGCGGCCATCTCGAAGAATTAGGCGGTGGGGGCGTTCGCCAGCTTCTTCATCACTTCGCCGAAGATCTGCTCGATCGCGGGATCCGGGCGGCCAACGCCGCCTCCGGCGACCCATCCTCCGTCGACCACCAGGTTGGATCCCGTCACATAGTCGGCCTCGTCAGAACACAGGTACACTGCTGCCATCGCGATGTCCTCCGGCCGCCCAACACGGGGATTAAGCAGCGACTTCTCGACCGGCCCGCGCCCTCCGGCTTCGAGCAGCGAACGCGTTGCGGGGGTGTCGATGAACCCGGGAGAAACGGTGTTAACCCGAATGTTCCATGGCGACAACTCCACTGCGAGATTGGTCGTAAGCCGTAGCACGGCACCCTTGGCCACGTTGTGCACTAGGTTGCCCGCCACGTTGCCGGGCATCGCCGAGCCCACCATCGCGGCCACCGAGCCCGTGTTGAGGATTACGCCGTGGCCCTTGCGCTTGAATACCGGGAGGGCCTTCTGGATTGCCAGGAACAGAATCGTGACTTCATTCGTCATGTCAAAGTCCCAGTCAGCGCGAGTGAGCGATTCGATGGTTCCACCGCGCACGCCTGAGGCATTGTTATAGAGGATGTCGAAGTCGCCATACGCGTCAACTGCGAAGTCGATCCAAGTCTGAACCGCGGCTTCGTCGCTCAAGTTCAGCGGCTGCATGGAGACCATGTCCCCTCCCTTCGCCCGCACCATTTCGACGGTCTCCTCACCGAGGCCCGCCTTGAGATCGCAACCCACGATCTTGGCGCCCTCGGCAGCGAAGGCGAGCGCCGCCGCCCTCCCCTGTCCGTCCGCCGTGCCGGTAATGAGAGCCACTTTGCCCTCTAGCCGTCCTGCCATGTTGTAGTCCCTTGTTCGTGAAATGAATGATGCCGTGCGGTGCAGAGACGCAAAAGCGTTTTTCCGAACCGCCTCACCGCTCAGCATCTTCTTCACCTCTGGAAGGTAGCTGTGAAGGCCCCTTCCCGATGCGGCGACTGGCTCATCGTCCGCTGCGGAATCGACATCTGCAGTCCCCTGGGATTTTTCGACCCGTACACTCGAGCTGTGAAGCCGATCCTGCCGCTCTGGGCCGCTTTGCTCGTGGCCGCGGCGTCCGGTCCGATAATGGACGCCGGCTTCCCCGACAAGAACCTCTGGCCGCTCACCCTGGTCGCCGTCTGCCTCATTCTCCTGACTCTGATCGGCCGCCGACTTGGTTCCTCACTGCTGGTCGGCTTCATCGCGGGCGCAGCTTTCTACTTCACGCACATCCAGTGGGCATCACTCTTTCTCGGTCCGCTTCCGATGTCGGCACTGGCCGTTCTCGAGTCGCTGTTCTTCGCCGCCGGTGCGGCGGCGATTGCACTCGCATATAGCTGGCTACCGAAGGTTTGGCCAGGTGCCCCAGGTCGCCTTGGGCTGTTGCCCCTAACCGTGGCAGGTCTCTGGACCGCTCGTGAAGCGTGGTCGAGTGTGTGGCCATACGGCGGCTTCTCGTGGGGGAGGGTGGCGTTGTCGCAATCCGAGGGCCCGTTCGCGCCCCTCTTCGCGTGGTTTGGCATCTCCGGAGTGACCTTCCTGATGGTACTGCTCGCGGCGGTCACGGTGGAGGCAGTGCGGATTGCCGGCGTGAGGCCGCTTGTGCGAGCATCCGTAGTGATCGGTCTGGCCAGTCTCATGCTCGTGCTGCCGGCCTGGCCAACCAAGGCGGAGGGCACCATACGGGTTGCCGCTGTCCAAGGAAATGGGCGCGCGGGCTACTTCGACAGTTCGAGCGCGCGCGACTTGCTGCAGGCCCAGCTCGATGCCACCACCTCGCTCTTTGATCAATCTGTCGATGTGGTGCTCTGGCCCGAAGGCACGACCTACGACGACCCGATGACCGACCCCTACACAACCGGTGTGTTCGACTACGTCTCTCGACAGATGGATGCCCCGCTCATCGCTCAGGGGGTGAGCGAGCGCAACAGCCTCCACTACAACACTGCGGTGCTCTGGCAGGCAGGCGAGGGCGTCCTAGACTTCTATGACAAGAAGCATCCGGTCCCGTTCGGAGAATACATTCCGGATCGAGAATTTTGGCGTCAGTTCGCGCCTGATCTCATTGACCTGATCCAACGCGAATACACACCGGGCAGCACTGACAATGTCTTCGACATCGATGGCACGATCGTCGGGATCAACATCTGCTTCGATATCGTCGACGATCAGATCCTCACAGAATCGGTGGAACAGGGCGCGCAGGTTATCTTCGCCTCGTCAAACAACGCGGACTTCGGTCGCACCGACGAGAGCGCTCAGCAGCTGGCCATGGCACGAATCCGAGCAATAGAATTGGGGCGCAGCGTCGTGAATATCTCCACTGTGGGGTTGAGTGCGATAGTGGCTCCTGACGGCTCCGTCATACAGCAGCTGCCATGGTTTACCGCAGGTGCGATGGTCGAAGACTTGCAAACCTCATCGGTGATCACCCCGGCGGTTTCGTTTGGCCGACAGTTTGAATGGCTGGTATCCCTGCTAGCGCTCGGAACCCTTGTCGTCGCCTGGTTCCCTCTCTCGATACGACGTCGCTGATATTGGGGATCGCTCGGCCTACAAATTGAAGCTGGCTGGTATTCGGCAGATTTATCGACCGCGGAGCTTGTGTGTTGGGCTTAGCCGCTCGGTCATGGTGTTGTTCGAAACGTGTTGCCGCCGGATGCGTGCGGACGCTCGGGATCATCGGGTTTGCGGCGGTCGTTGGCCGCGATGTGGTTGAGATGTGAACGCGTCTCGGCGACGGCTGCCCTCAAATTCTCGCCGTCGAGGCCCTCCTGTGAGCAGCCTCGCTCTGTGTCGTCGTTTTCGCTGCGATCGGTGTCGGGTCAGGTGGTGCCGATGACGAGGGTGCTGCGGGCGGCCTCGACGACGTCGTTGGTGATGACGTCGAGCTCGTTGATCTTCAGGACGCGTTGGATCTGAGGGAGGAGGCGCTCAAGGAGCCGGAAGTTGCCGCGGGTGATGCGTTCGACGGCGGCGATGGCTTGCGCGTCGGTGAAGTCGTCGGGGTCGAGCGTCTTGCCGAGCTTGCGCCATTGACGTTCGAGGACGAAGAGCAGCTCGTCGTGGCCGAGCGGACGGTACTGGTGGGCGAAACCGAGGCGGCTGTAGAGCTGCGGGTAGTGGCTGAACTGCTTCTCGATGCCGGGCATGCCGATGAGGATCATCGCTATGCCGGTGCGGTCGTACTGGTCGCGGAGCCACTCGATCGCGTTGCCGGTGAGGCGTTCGGACTCGTCGATGATGATCAGCTCGAGCAGGGACGGGTTGGGGCCGTGTGCGTGGTCGAAGTGGCGACCCTGGAGCAGGAGGTGTTCCTCGATGCAGCGTTCGGTGCGGAGCATGTCGTGCCGGAGGTCGTCCTGCAGGGCGCGCATCGTGGCGGAGACCTCGGGCGTGTAGAAGACGGTGCGGGCTCGGTGGGCGGCGGCGTAGATCTTCGTGTCGTCTTCGCTGCGTGCGGCCCATCTGGCGATGAACGGGCCGATGCTGTCCCAGTGGGCGTAGCGGCGTGCGGAGAGGGTCTTGCCGACGCCAGCGGGGCCGAAGCAGACGCCGATGGTGTTCTGCTTCCGGACGGCGTCGGCGAACTCCGCGAACCGACGGTGTTCCTTCGTGATGATGAACTGGCTCGTCATGACCGGTCCTCCTCGTAGGTCATCAGTCGCGGTTGATCCGGTGCCGGTGCGGGTGCTGGTGGGGTGTGATCATCGGGTGTGGGGCGGACGATCGCGATGCGTTCGCGGATCTGCCCGCGCAGGGCTCTTCGTTGCGCGTTCCGGGCGGCCTGGATCTGCTTGAGACTGATGGTCTCGGTCTGATGCGCGGTACTGATCGCGGTGCACAGGAACGCGTCGCGGTGAAAGACACGGATCTCGGTGACGTCGCGGGGGTCGTACCGGACGCTGACGGTGCTGCCCACGAAGGGTGCGAGAGTGGTTGCGGTGTAGCGGAGCCCTTCGAAGTGGATGCCGTCTCGTTGCACGACACGCGTGGTCGGGACGGTGAGCAGGAACCCGTCGAGCTGCTCGAGGGAGTCCGGCATTCGTGGCAGCCACCCGTCTGCGATCCACGCTTCCAGTGGGCTCTTCCGGAGCTCGCGGTGGATGCGGGCGTTGTAGCGGCGGATGAACGTGTTGATGGCACTGTCGACACCGGCGAGATCCAGCGCCGGCGTCGGCGCCGGCGCCGAGGATCCGGGTGCGAGGTGGCCGGGGAGCGTTGGGAGCAGCTCGGTGTTGATGGTGCCGAAGAACCGCTCGATCTTCCCGCGGCCCTGGGGGCGAGCGACCTGCGAGTGGATGATGCGGAGGTGCAGCACGGCGGCGGTGTCGCCGATTCGGTGGCTGGTGAAGTCGGACCCGTGGTCTGTGTAGAGCACGTCTGGGATCCCGCAGACAGGCCAGTCCGGTTCCGGCTTGTGCCAGATCGCTTGCCGGAGCGCGAGCGCGGTGTTCGCGGCGGATGGGGCGCCGAGGAACACCATGTACCCGCAGACCGCGCGGGAGTAGTCGTCGAGGATCACCGTCAACCACGGCCGTTCGGGCTTGCCGTCGGGTCCGACGATGAGCAGATCGAGCATCGTGTGGTCCGCCTGCCAGATCGCGTTGGGGCGATCCGCACGACGTCGGAGCAGCAGTTCGTGCTTGTCCCGATATGACGCGGGCCCCTCAAGCGCGAGCGTCACCATCCCGGGATCAAGCCCGTTCACGATCGACCGCACAACGGAGTACGACGGCGCTGAGAGACCTCGTTTGGTGCAGTAATTGTCGACCTGGCGGTGAATCGTGGCGATCGAAGGTCGTGGCTTGGTGAGTGCGAGCCCCTCAATCAGGCGCACCAGTTCCGGTGCCGTCCGTCGGGCGCCGTGATCGGTGCGGGTGCCGTCGGCGAGAGCCGGGTATCCGCCGGTTCGGTAGCGGGCCAACCAGCGTTGCAGGGTGCGCTCAGCGACGCCCGTGGTGCGGGCCAGGGTGGCGAGCGGGATGGCGTCCTCGACGTGCAGTCGAAGGATGCCCCACCGCTCGCTCGCGTCCATAGCCAGCTACATCGTTGGGGAAGGCTTGGTTCGTCGCGCCGCGACGGGCTCGGCGTGCTTCGCGAGTGCACGGTAGATGGTGGTGCGGCTAACGCCGAGCACGTCGCCGATCTGCGCGACGGTCATGTCCTGCTGTTCGTAGAGCCGGCGTGCGGTGCGCACCTGGTCCGCGGAGAGCCGAGATGGTCGGCCGCCGGTGCGGCCGCGGGCTCGAGCGGCGGCGAGGCCGGCGTTGGTGCGTTCCTTGATGAGGTCCCGTTCGAACTCCGCCAACGCGGCGAAGACGTGGAACACGAGCCGGCCGCCGGGCGAGGTGGTGTCGATGGTCTCCTGCAGGGACCGGAACCCGATGCCGCGCTCGGCGAGAGCGTGCAGCTGATCGATGAGGTGCCGGATGGACCGGCCGAGCCGGTCGAGTCGCCAGACGACGAGAGTGTCGCCGGGGCGGAGCTGGTCGAGGAGCTTGTCGAGCTCGGGCCGGTGTTGGAGCGACCCGGACATGGTGTCGACGAACACGCGGTAGCAGCCAGCGGCGTTGAGCGCGTCGATCTGCAGCGACGCGTCCTGGTCTGTGGTGGACACGCGCGCATACCCGAGAAGGTGACCCATGAAGAGAACGTAGCGAAACTCGACCAGGAGGGGTAGTGGCGGCACGTAGATTCTGGGACTGGGTTCCGCTACAAGACACGGCGCCTCGCACCCGGACTGAGCGCCGGTACGGATAGTTGTAGCGGAATCGTTCGTATTTGTTACGTCTGCCGCGCTCGCGCGGCGAGCCGGAGTGCTTGCACGGAACGGAGGTGTTGTTCCGATCGGTGGCGGCCGTTGGCGGGAGACGGATGTGGTGCTGCGATGACCGGAAGGAGTCGGGGGTGCTCGTCCAGGGTGAAGTGTCGCATGACGCCGTCGAGGGCAACGGCCCCGTACGTGACGATCGCAGTGAGAGCGGGGAGGGCCGCGAGCAGTGTGGCGAGGGCATGCCGCCCCTCGTCGATGTCCTCGAGTCGCACGCGGTCGGGCAGTTCCCATGGGACAAGGTTCCAGCGGACGTACTCGCCGCGTGCGAGTCCGGACTCGATACGGGCTGCTCGGAACGCGGCCGCGGTCGGGCCCGGGTTGTCCTCGCTGCAGATCGCTGCGTGCGCTGCGGCGATGGTCTGGGGGCCAGGCGACTGCATCAGGACCAGGACACGGCTGAATCTGCCGCCGGATCGTGGGTCGAAGCTCGGGACGAACCGTCGGCTGCCGTCGGGCGCGGTCCGCCACGTCTCCGCGAGACCGTTCAGCGATCGAACGTCAGCGAGTTCCTCGGGGGTACTCATGCCGGCTGTGGCGGTGCCAGCAGGGTGCCACGGATGACGGATCCGTGAAAGGTGCGAAGGGCAACGGTGATCCATGCGGCGACGAGGCCGGCGTAGTAGATGACGGCGAGGACGGCAACGACGGTCAGGCCTGAGTGCAGGGCGAGCCCGTTCAGGCCGGTGACGCAGGTCCCGACGGGGAACGTGAAGGACCACCAAGTCAGGCTGAACGGCAAGTGTTCGCGGGCAGTGCGGATGGTGATCGCGAGGGCGATGACGGTCCACAGCAGCGCGAAGCCGAGCATCGCGAACCCGTACACCAGCGCCACGACCAGCAGGGCATGCGCGGTACTCGCATCGACAACGGTGGGGGCGTTCGATGCGAGGAGGTTCACCGCGGTGATCGACTGTCCGACCGGCCCGAGGACGATCCACAGAGTCGGGACCATGCCGGCGGCCCCGACCTTGTGCTGCGCGAGACGGTTCCAGATCAGCGTGATCACGACCAGCGACGTGATGAGGCTGAGGCCGAAGAAGCCGTAGCAGGACCACAGCAGCGTCTCCCGCGCCTGCCCGGCGGGGGCGTACGGCAGCAGGAGCGCACCGGTGGAGGCGGACACCATCGGCGGGACGATCGGCATCAGCCAGCCGCCGAACGCGGAGTCGGGCTTGTTCTCGTGGCGGGTGAACGCCAGGTACGGCACGAGCACTGCCGTGAGCAGTCCTCCGATGGTGCCGATGGTCCACAGGACCCAGTCGATGGTGACGGCGGCGGGCAGGCCGACCCAGTCCTTGCCGAGCAGGAGTGTCCCGGCGCCGACGGTGAGGAACGCCATCGGTGGTGCGCCGTAGAAGTGCGAGATCACCGGGTTGAGCTGGTGCCCGGCTGCAGTGCTCCGGTAGCGGATCCAGTGCAGCACCGTCGCGGTCGTGAGGGCGACGAGGAGCACCGCGGCGATCGCCCACACGACCGTCGCCGCGAGGCGCAGCCCGGGGAACTGCAGCGGCAGTGACGCAGCTGCGACAGCGACGATCCCCGTGCCCATGATCGACGCGAACCAGTTCGGTGTGAGATTCGACACGATCAGGCCTGGCCGCTCCAGGTCACGGAACAACGCCGTCTGCGGCCGTTGGGGCAGCTGGCTACCGTTCGCGGGTGCAGGGTCCGTGCGGAGCGTTGTCATGGGCCAAGCCTGCGCGAATCCTGCCTCTGGCGGTACCCGGAACCTCTTGGCAGGGCACAATCAATGATTGTGGCACTACGGCGACTCACGGACCGAACCCTCGACCTCGACACACTCGACGTGCTCGCACGCGTCGCCGAGACCGGCTCCCTCTCCGCTGCCGCTGGAGCGCTCGGCGTCACGCAACAGGCAGTGTCTGCTCGGATCCGGGTCGCCGAGCGCATGGTCGGTCACTTGTTGGTGCACCGCTCGACCACGGGGTCGGTGCTGACCGAGACCGGCAGGCTCGTCGTCGGGCTGGCCGGACCGGTCCTCGACGCGTCTCGCCACCTCGAAGCAGGAGTGGCTGCGCTGCGGACTCCCACGGGTTCGCTCGTCGTCGCAGCGTCACAGACGATCGCGGAGCTGCTGCTGCCGGGCTGGCTGCTCGAATTCCGCCGCCGCGAACCCGACGTGCGGGTGCGCCTGATCGCGGGCAACTCCGCCGCGGTGACGGACCTCGTGCAGTCGGGTGGCGCGAACCTCGGGTTCACGGAGACCCCGGTGACGGCGGCAGGTGTGTCCGCGCAGGTGATCGCGGACGATGAGCTCGCGGTCGTCGTTGCGCCGGAACATCCCTGGGCTCGGTCGACCGGGATCACTGCGGAGGTCCTGGCGGCGACGGCTCTGCTCCTGCGGGAAGAAGGTTCCGGAACTCGCGCGACCCTCGCCGCATGGCTCAGGGAGGCCGGTTTGAGCATGTCGGTTCCGGCCGCGGTGCTGGAGACCACGAGCATCATCCGGGCGAACGCGCAGGCTGGAATTGCACCGGCGGTGATGAGCCTTCGCACGGTCGCCGCCGACATCAACGACGGGTCGCTGGTGCGGGTCCCGCTCGCTGGGCCGCCACTTGCCCGGCCGTTGCGGGCGATCTGGTCGGGAGAGCCTCAGCCAGCTGGTTCTGCTTTCCTGCGCGTCGCCCACGAGGTGACCGGTCGGGGTCAGCGCAGCCCGTAGGGCAGCTCCGGATTGTTCTCCGCGATCTCGGTGAGCCGGTTGTACTTGGCGACGCGTTCTCCGCGGGCGGGTGCGCCGGACTTGATCTGTCCGGTTCCGGTGCCGACGACGAGGTCCGCGATGAACGTGTCGGTGGTCTCGCCGGACCGGTGCGACACCATGCTCCGCATCCCGAGCGAGCGTGCGACGCCGATCGCGTCGAGGGTCTGGGAGACGGTGCCGATCTGGTTCGGCTTGATGAGCGCCGCGTTCGAGAGCCCGTCCTTCCCACCGTCGCGGATGCGCTGCGGATCGGTGACGTAGAGATCATCGCCGACGATCTGGAGCATGTCGCCGAGCGCGAACGACATCGCCTTCCAGCCGCCGTGGTCATCTTCGGAGAAGCCGTCTTCGATGCTCCGGATCGGATACCGGCTGATGAGGTCGCGGTAGTAGTCGACCATGCCTGCGCGGTCGAGCCGGCGGTCCACGACCCGGTAGCTACCGTCACCGAGCGCGAACTCGTTCGCCGCCGGGTCGAGTGCGATCGCGACGGTGTCCACGCCGGGCTCGTAACCGGCGGCACTGATCGCGGCGACGAGGAGGTCGAGGGCCTCCTCGGGCGCGGCGATCGACGGGGCGAAGCCGCCTTCGTCCCCGAGACCGAGACTGCCGAACCGTTCCCGGACCAGTGCCGCCAGCGCGTGGTAGACGTCCGATCCGATCCGAACCGCGTCGGTCATGGTCTCGGCGTTCACCGGGGCGATCATGAACTCCTGGAAGTCGAGCGCGTTCGCTGCGTGCGCTCCGCCGTTGAGCACGTTGAAGTGCGGGACGGGCAGGCGGGGCGTGCTGCCGGTGACGTCTGCGATCCAACGCCAGAGCGGCAGCTCCGCTGCGGCGGCGAGAGCGCGTGCCATCGCGATCGAGGTCGCGACGACACTGTTCGCGCCGAGCCGGCGGTGGTTCGGGGTGCCGTCGAGGGCAGCGAGGGCGGCGTCGGCCTGCCCGATCGAGGTCCACGACTGGCCGGTGATCATCGGTGCGACGTCCGTCGTGATGAGGTGCAGTGCCTGGCTCACGTCGCGGCCGCCGTAGCTGCTGCCGCCGTCGCGAAGCTCGACAGCCTCATGCGCGCCAGTGGATGCGCCTGCGGGGGCGTCACCGGTGACGACGGTGCCGTCCTCGAGCTCGAGACGCACCTGGATCGTCGGGTAGCCGCGGGAGTCGAGGATCCGGGAGCCGTGCAGGCTGCTGATGGTGACGGGGCGGCTGGTGTGGGTCACGTACTCGCCCTGATGGTGGGTGGTGTGGTGGACGTTGCTGATGTAGTCGTTCACGGCGGTTGTCGCCTTTCGGGTTGGTCGTGCGGGTGTGGGCCGCGGGGAGGCGGAGGGACGACCTCCTGGCGATCACTGGGCGCCAGTTGCCTCCCCACGGCGGTTCAGGGCGCGCACTGGATGGTGTCGGGTGCGCGGGTGCCGGTCAGGGGTGCGGGGTGAACCGTTCCTGTGCGGCGCGGATGATGGCTTCGGCGTCGACACGGTTCGCCCACCCGTTGGTGGTGACGTGCTTGCCGTGCTCGATCTCCTTGTAGTGGGCGAAGAAGTGCTCGATCTCCGCCAGGACCGGCTCGGCGACGTCGGAGATGTCCTGGACGTGGTCGAAGCGGACGTCTCCGGCGGGGACGGTGAGGATCTTGTCATCGCCGCCGTTCTCGTCGACCATGCGGAGCATCCCGACCGGGCGGACGTCGATGACGACGCCGGGGAACGTGGGCCGGGGCAGCAGCACGAGCGCGTCGAGGGGGTCGCCGTCATCGCCGAGAGTGTCGTCGATCGAGCCGTAGTCCTGCGGGAACACCATGCTGGTGAACACCGCCCGGTCCAGGCGGATCCGTCCGGTGGCGTGGTCGACCTCGTACTTGTTGCCGCTGCCGCGGGGGATCTCGATCGTGATGTCGAAGTGCATGAGCTGTTCGTCTCCCAGTCGGATGGTCAAGTGAGGGTGCCGAGGGTGACGCCCCCGGCGGCTGCGGCGACGGAGACGACGAGCATCCCGAGCCCGTTCACGGCAGCCGCGGTGGTGCGGCCAGTGCGTGCGAGGCGGACGGTCTCGAAGCTGGCGGTGCTGAACGTGGTGTAGCCACCCATGAGCCCTGTTCCGAGCACCGCGACGGGGGTGGCGCCGAGGTGACCGGCGGCGCCGGTGATCAAGCCCAGCAGGAACGAGCCGGTGATGTTGATCGTCAGCGTCCCGACCGGGAGCCGGAACTGCCGACCCCGGTTGATCGCACCATCCACGAAGAACCGTGCGGCCGCGCCGACACCGCCAGCGACCGCGACGCTGAGGAAGGCCAGGGCGCTCATGATGTGGCCCCGTTCGGTCGGACCAAACCCGCGATCGCGAGGCCGCTACCGGTGGCGATCGCGCCGGCGAGGACCGTCAGGAGCGCGTACCCGGTGCCGGCCAACCCGCGGCCAGCGAGGAACAACACCGCGGTGCTGGTCGCGAGGGTGCTGTAGGTGGTGAACCCGCCGAGGACACCGGTTCCCAGAAGCAGGCGCAGTGTCCGGCGGCGACCCTCGTCAGGTCCGCGATGCGCGAGGTGTTCCAGCAGCACACCCAGTAGGAGCGCGCCGGCGATGTTGATCCAGAAGATCGCCCAGGACACCTCCTGCTGAGCGGGGAACGCGGTGCTGAGTCCGTCGCGTGCGGCGGTACCGATGGCGCCGCCGAGTGCGACGACACCGAGGTACCGCCACCGCAGATGCACTGGCCGGTCGATACGTTCCGGGTCGTTGGCGTCGATGTCTGGGTCGGGCGGGAGCTGCCCATCGGGCAGGTGCGTGTCCGTTCGGGAGGTCATGTTCCACCTTCCGCAGCGACCGCTGCCGCTGCTGCTCGTGCTGCCGGATGCAGGTACTCCCCACCCCGCGGACAGAACCCACCGTCGCCGTCGAACCGGTAGATCAGGGGTTCGCCCGTGGGGAGGTTCAGGTCCGCGAGCTCACCGTCAGTTAGGCCGTCCATGCAGGCACACAGTGCCCGCAGTGAGTTGCCGTGCGCGACGACGAGCACTGTCTGCCCGTCGCGGAGTGCCGGGGTGATGCTGTGCGACAGGACGGGTTGGACCCGGCGGATGACGTCGGAGAGTGTTTCGGTTCGACGAAGTGCCGCCCACGGCAGTCCACGAAGCGCCGGCGTCCGCCGGAGCGCCAGCCACGCGCGGATCGACATGCGTGGTGGCCGTCCCGTGCGGGTCCGACGAACAGCGAAGAACTGCTCCGCCCCCAACGCCGCTTGCGCATTCTGCTTGGACATGCCGGTGAGGGCGCCGTAGTTCCGCTCGTTCAACCGCCACGTCGACTCGATCGGCGCATCACGTCCGAGGACGTCGGTGACGAGCTCCGCCGTGTGGAGCGCCCGCTCGAGCGTCGACGTGAGCACGAGGTCCGGTCGGATGCCGGCATGCAGAAGTAGCAACCCAGCCCGATTCGCTTCGGCGCTGCCCTGTTCGGTCAGCGCGACGTCTCGCAAGCCGGTGAAGGTACCGGCAGCGTTCGCAGTGCTCTGTCCGTGGCGGAGCAGAACAAGCTGGCCGGTCACGGGGTGTCCCACGGCAGTGGGGCATCGAACCCGACCGGATCAACGGGCACTACGAGCACTGAACGGTGCTGCTGATGGGTCAGCCGTACCGCGACCGACCCCGTGAAGAACTCCGCGATTCGACCCGCTCCCGTCCTGGCCCCGACGACCAGCATCGCCGCGTCGCGGTCTTCGGCCACCTGCGACAGTGCCCGGCTCGGATCCCCGACACCCGGGACGAACGTGACGTCGACGCCGTAGGTCGTTGCGGCAGCACGTACTGCCGCCTTGTCACTGTCCGACAAGCCCTGCGGTGTCGTGTCAGCGGTGTCAGGGTCGATCGGTTCCACCATCACCGACCCGTCCGAGCGCGTACCGGCATCGAAGAGCGATGCATCCACGCTGACGCACACCAGCGTCGTACCGAAGCGCCGCGCGATAGACGACGCAACCTCGATGACCCCCGGAGCGAGGCCGGGCAGGACGCCGACGACGACCGGTCCGGAACCGATTGGTGCTGTCATGACACTCCCTACCTCAGGCGCGCAGAAGCGCGACCAGCTGAGATAGGGACTGTTGTCGACAACTGTCGAGGTTGGGTCCGGCAAGCCCCACTACCGGGTCCGAAGACACCACCATTATGCACCCGAACCCCAAGTCACGCGGGCCGTCTCGCGCACCCGCGACGTCCCGACACCGAAGGAAGCGATTCCGACGACACGGAGCGAAGCTGCCCACAGGCCACTTCAACGTACATGAGCCCCTTGAAGAGCTTGGACGTACCATCTATCTGCAGGCCTCCAAGGCCGTACTTTCCCATTTCGGCCAGCATGCCGAAGGGGAACTCTTCGCGGTTCCAGAAATCGATCGACTGAGCCCGGATCCTGGTCTGGAGGAAGCCCCGGATCTCCATGTACCGTTCCCGTTCCACGTCGGGCAGTAGATCCACGATGTACATGAGGTCCGCGTCCGGGAACGGGAATTGCAGTTCCCCAGTGGTTCCGTAGGGGGCAGTTAGCCCGGTGGCGGGTTGTTGTGGCAAGACCGAGGTCCTCTCACTCATTAGAAATTCCCGGATGGTCTCGAACCGTAGAGGCTCTACCGTTGGTTGAATTCCGGCTGCCGCTTTTCCGTGAAGGCCGCCATGCCTTCCTTCTGGTCCTCGGTGGCGAAGGTCGAGTGGAAGATGCGGCGTTCGAACAGCACGCCTTGGGCCAGCCCTGTCTCGAACGCTGCGTTGACAGCCTCCTTCGCGAGCATGGCCACAGGCTTGGATTTGGAGGCGATGACATCTGCGGCCTTCAGTGCCTCGGTCACTACGTCCTCAGCTGGCACCACACGGGAGACGAGTCCTGAGCGCTCAGCTTCGTCAGCGCCTATGAAACGTCCGGTGAGGATCAGGTCCATGGCCTTCGCCTTGCCCACGGCGCGGGTGAGCCGCTGTGATCCGCCCATACCTGGCAGCACGCCGAGGTTGATTTCGGGCTGACCGAACTTGGCGTTGTCTCCGGCGATGATGAGATCGCACATCATGGCCAGTTCGCAGCCCCCGCCCAGCGCGAAGCCGGATACCGCCGCGATGATGGGAATACGCAGTCGGGTGAAGTCCTCCCAGCCTCGGAACCAGTCGGCCGCGTACATGTCCATGTACCCTTGGGCAGCCATTTCCTTGATATCGGCCCCAGCGGCGAAGGCCTTGCCGGAGCCCGCGATCACCACGGCACCAACGCCAGGATCGGCGTCCATGGCTGAGACTGCTGCCACCATTTGCTCCATGGTGCTCTTGTCCAGAGCATTGAGCGCGGCGGGTCGGTTGAGCGTGACCAGTCCGACCCGGCCGCGCTGTTCCACCAGAATGTTCGTGTAAGCCGTCATCCCTGGCTCCCGTGTTCCTGCGACTTGCCGCGGATGTCCGTGATAATTCCCGAGAAGTCTCGGCCCGCGCCGCCTTCTGCCGCGAATGCGTCATAGATTTCCGACGCGAGCGGGCCCAGCCGGGCCGTCACACCCGTGCTTTGCACAGCATTCAGCGCCAGTTTGAGATCCTTGGCCATCAGGGCCCCTGCGAACCCCGGCTGGTAATCACGGTTCGCGGGGCTCGTCGGAACTGGCCCGGGAACAGGGCAGTTGGTCGTCAGCGCCCAGCATTGTCCCGAGGCGTTGGAGGCGACGTCGAACAGCGCTTGATGGGTCAGGCCCAGCTTCTCGCCCAGCACAAAGGCCTCGCTCACGGCGATCATGGAGATGCCAAGGATCATGTTGTTGCAGATCTTCGCGGCCTGGCCGCCGCCGTGTTCACCGCAGTGGACCACCCGTTTGCCCATCACTTCGAGGAGTGGCCGGACTGCCTCGAAGTCCGCCGGTTCGCCGCCAACCATAAAAGTCAGTGTGCCTGCTTCGGCGCCCACCACTCCTCCCGAGACGGGAGCGTCCATGGCCCGGTGTCCTGCCGCGATGGCTAGCGCGGAGGCTTTCCGTGCCTCATCGACGTTGATACTGGAACAGTCCAGGAAGACCGTGCCCGGTAGGGCCACGTCGAGCAGCCCGGGCTGCCCGTCTGTCCCGCTGTAGGCATCCAATACGTGCCGACCGCTCGGGAACATGGTCAGGACCACGTCCGCTCCGAGGACAGCTTCAGCCGGGCTGGTCGCAGTGGCCACGCCGTTGGCCTTTGCTGCCTCGAGTGCCGCGGGTGACAGGTCGAAGCCCATCACGTGATAACCGGCCCGGGCCAGGTTAGCGGCCATGGGACCGCCCATGTGGCCCATTCCGAGGAAGGCGATTGTGGTTTTCTCAGACATTGTTTGGTTCCTTTGACTGAAGGTTTAGCTCTTGGTCGCCCAGCGGGGCGAAATACCGTTCCACATCCGCCGCTTGTACCTCGTGCAGTGTAGGGGGGTTCCACTGCGGATTGCGGTCCTTGTCGACTACTTGGGCCCGTATGCCCTCAAGGAAATCGGGGCCGCTCAAGAACCGCAGGCCAACCCGATATTCCTGGGCTAGGGCCTCTTCGATCGTGAGGCCCTTCACTCGGCGCAAGGATTCCAAGGCAACCTTCACGGCTGTGGGCGATTTCGCTTCGATGGTCTGTGCCGCCAGAGCAGCGGCACCGCCGGTGGCACGGAGCCGGTCGAGAATTTCGTCCGCATCGTCTCCTAAGTAGCAGGCATCAATCCAGTTGCGCTGTTCCTCCAGATTTGAGCGCGGGGCCTTCTCGCTGAAGCGTACGACGGCAGCTTCCGCGTCTTCGCTTTCCAGCGCGACTGCCAGATCCGGGAGTCTCTCTGACGGGACGTAGTGATCCGCGAGAGCAAGGAAAAGCGCGTCCGCCCCATTGAGGTGGGCCCCTGTAAGTGCAGCGTGCGTTCCGGATTTCCCCGGCGAACGGGAGAGTAGGAGCGTTCCACCAACGTCCGGGACGAATCCGATGGTGGTCTCCGGCATGCCGACTCTGGTGCGTTCGGTGATTACGCGGATGGAGCCGTGTGCAGAGATCCCTACGCCGCCGCCCAGTACAAGCCCGTCCATGAACGCCACATACGGCTTGGGGTAGCGGGCGATGAGTGCGTTCAACGGGTACTCTGTCTGCCAAAACTTGGCCGTTTCCGTCCCACCGGCGAGCATGTCCCGGTAGATTGCCACGATGTCCCCGCCTGCACATAGACCACGTTCACCGGCACCGTGGACGAGGACGGTGGCCACCGCATCGTCCTCGGCCCATTCGGTGAGCTGCTGCAGCATCGCCACCGCCATTCCGGCAGTGAGCGCGTTGACCGCCTTGGGGCGGTTGAGGGTAATGACCCCAAGGTGGCCGCGGCGCTCAAAAAGTACCTCTGCCTCGTTCTCGGTTCCAAGCGCGTCGTTCATTAGCTACCTTCGGGCATGATGAAGCTGGCGCCCTGGCGGATGCCGGATGG
>NZ_JBMJAF010000003.1:0-171354 GCF_049099505.1 Microbacterium sp. IO18 | reverse complement strand
TCATCACAACCAGGCCCGCAGGGCAACTTCTCTATCTTACCGATCTCATCTCCGTTGTCAAGTCCGATTTTCTTCGGCCTGAGTGAGGGAACGAGTCAGAACCTTCATCCTGTTCACTCAGTGAGTGTCTGGGATTCGGGAGGTGTTAGCTGCTTGACGGGAGCCGGTCCGAGGACCTCCGCTCAACCGTTTGGGGCGAACAGGTAATAAGTTACGCGGATCCCGGGGATCGGGCAAATCAGGCTCGACCGCCGGGCGTGTCGTGCGCGTCCCCGCGCCGCATGCGGGATCGAAACCGCTCCTCCGCACCGGTTTTCCGGCGCGTTTTCGATCCCGCACGCCGTGGATCTCCACTCAGCGGACGATGCGGAGCGTGCGCACCTCGAACGGACGCAGTCGCAGGTCGCCACCGGTGCGCGCGTCCGATATGTCGTCCTCGAGCAGACTCACCTCGCGCACCCCGCGGTGCTCGAACCCGACCGTCAGCTCGCCGGCCGTGCGTCGCCCGAGCGCCTCGTACACGCGCACGATCACGTCACCCGATCCGTCGTCGGCGAGCTTGACCGCCGACACGACGATCCCCTCACCCCGGACCGACACCAGGGGTTCGACCTCCCGCGCACCCCGCACGACGGTGGGGAGCGCGTTGATCCGGATGCCCTCGGCCGTCGCGATCTCGGCGTCAGCCCCGATCACGAAGCCGACCTCGATCTCGTGGTGGCCGTGGTCGGTGTCGGGGTCGGGGAACCGCGGGGCACGCAGCAGCGAGAGCCTCACCGTGGTCGTCACCGCATCCTCCGACACCTCGCGGGATGTGTCGTAGCCGTAGATCGAGTCGTTCACGAGTGCGACGCCGAAGTCCTGCTCGCGCACCAGGACGAACCGGTGCATCGACGTCTCGAACTTCGCCGCCTCCCAGCTGGTGTTCGTATGCGTCACCCGCGACTGGTAGCCGAACTGCGTCTCGGCCTCGGTGTGCGCCGCCTGGATGTCGAGCGGGAAGGCGAGCTTGAGCAGCTTCTCGGTCTCGTGCCAATCGATCTCGTTGCGCAGCAGCACGGTCCGCGAGCCGGGGGCGAGAAGGATCGTCTGCGTGATGGTCGACTCCGAGAACGGGCGCACGACCACGATCTTCGCGACGGTGCCGACCATGGTCGCCTCGATCGACGTGACGGCGGTGAGGTCGTCGACGCTGTTGCGGTAGTAGCGATCGATGTCCCAGGCGTCCCACATGTTCGGGAAGTCCTGGTGGAGCTGGAACAGGTTCGCGGCCTTTCCCGCAGCGACCGCCTCGCGCCCCGATGCCTTGTCGACGGCGGAGACGATCAGACCGTCGGCGGACACGCGCACCGAGACGAGCTCGTTCTCGAGCCGCCAGCCGTCGTCCTCCTGCGAGAGCGAGACGGCAGCGGGGGTCGCCTCGGGAAGGAACGCTGCGCCGAGAGCGTGCCCCTGTCCCCCCGCGCGCCCGACCGAGGTCGGCTCGAACCGCAGTTCGCGATCGCCCTCGCCCGCGAGCGAGCGTCGGGCGGCACCCGCGATGTCCTGCGCATCCGAGAGCACGTCCGTCAGCACGGCGACGGCCTCGCGGTGCACCCAGGCGATCGAGGTCCCCGGGAGGATGTCATGGAACTCGTGCAGGAGAACGGTCTGCCACAAGCGGTCGAACTCGGCCTGCGGGTAGGCGGCACCGGTGCGCACCGTATCCGTCGCCGCCCACAGCTCCGCCTCGATCAGCGCGTGCTCGGCCCAGCGGTGCAGTGCCTTGGTGGCGTGCTGGCTGGTGAGCGTTCCGCGGTGCAGCTCGAGGTACAGCTCCCCCACCCACACCGCCGGATGCGGCAGCTCGGCCCTCGCGGCGTCGAAGAAGTCGTCCGGATGCTCCCACACCACCTGCGCGCTGCCCTCGAGGTCGCGGAGGCGTTCGGCCTTGCCCGTCATCTCGCGGGTCGTGCCGCCACCGCCGTCACCCCAGCCGACCGGGGCGATCGAGCGCGAGCTGACCCGGTTCTCCTTGAACTGCCGGGCGGCCTTCGCGACCTCCATGCCGCTCAACTGCGAGTTGTAGGTGTCCATCGACGGGAAGTGCGTGAACACCTGCGACCCGTCGATGCCCTCCCAGAGGAAGGAGTGGTGCGGGAAGACGTTCTGCTGGTTCCACGAGATCTTCTGCGTGAAGAACCACTCGAACCCGGCGCGGCGCATCAGCTGCGGCAGGGCGGGCGAGTACCCGAAGCTGTCCGGGAGCCACACGCCCTTGGACCGGATGCCGAACTCCCGCTCGAAGAACCGCTGCCCCTGCGAGAACTGCCGCACGAGCGACTCCCCCGTCGGCATCACGGTGTCGGACTCGACCCACATGCCGCCCAGGGGCAGGAAGCGCCCTTCGGCGACCGCGGCCTTGACCCGCTCCCACACCTCGGGGCGGTGCTCCTTGATCCAGGCGTACTGCTGTGCGCTGGACATGCCGTACCGGAACTCGGACTCCTCCTCCAGCAGAGCCGTCATCGACGAGGTGGTGCGTGCGACCTTGCGGATCGTCTCGCGCACGGGCCACAACCACGCCGAATCGATGTGCGCGTGACCGACCGCCGAGATCCGATGCGCACTCGCCTCGGCGGGTGCGGCCAGCACTTCGGCCAGGCGGGCGCGGGCATCGGAGGCCGTGGCGACGATGTGCTGCAGGTCGAGGACGTCGAGCGCATCGTCCATGGCCTGCAGGATGCGCATGCGACGGGGCGAGGTCGCCGGCAGCTCCGCCTGCAGCTCGAAGAGCACCTCGAGGTCGAGCGCCAGGTCGAACACTTCCTGCTCGAACACCGCCAGATCCATCCGCCGGGCGCGGTAGAGCGGTTCCTTCGAGGATGTGAGGATGTCGCCCTCCTGCGTCGGGAGGAAGGGGTGGTAGTCCAGGAGCACCGGGTTGGAAGCCGCCTCGAGGTACAGCTCGACCGGCTCGTCGCCCGCTGCCGTCTCGACGATCGGGACCCACTGGTTTCGCGGGTTGATGCTCTTCACCGGGATCGGGTCGGACCCCGTGCCGCCCGGTCGGTAGGCGAGGGCCTCGCATTGGAAGCCCGTCATGTTCACGTCGAACCCGAGGTCGATCAGCGCCTCGACCTTGCGGCCGGCCCACTCGGACGGCACCCGCCCGGTGAGCTTGAACCAGGTGGTTCCCCAGGCCGGTCCCCACGGGGCGCCCACGGAACCGGCGGTGTAGTCGAGGGCGAGCCCTTCCGCCGGTGCGATCGGCTCCCCGGGCAGTTCGTGGATCTCGACCTGCAGCGGCACCGACGCCGAGTGGATCGACGGGCGGATGCGCTCCTCCAGCACACGCTTGACGCGGCCGACGGTGAGCGAGGTGTCGTCATGCATAGGGGATCTCCGACTCGACGGTGAGGGCAGGTTCGCGGGACGTCGCCGCGAACCCGTGTGATGAATGCTATCCGATTTACTAAAACGATCTAGTGAAGAGTCTAGAACACACCCGATCCGCCTTCCACGGGGCTAAACCGATCAAGTAGGGTGAGGGACTATGAGTCCGGCGAAGCGCGTCACGATCGCCGACATCGCGCGCATGGCCGGCGTCTCCCCCGGCGCCGTCTCCTTCGCCTTGAACGGGCGCCCCGGAGTGAGCGAGGAGACCCGGCAGCGGATCCTCGCCGTCGTCGAGGAGAACGGCTGGCAGCCGAGTTCGGCGGCCCGCGCCCTCGTCGGCGCGCGGGCGAACACCGTCGGCTTCGCACTCGCGCGCCCCGCCCGCTCCCTCGGATCGGAGGCCTTCTTCACCGACCTCATCGCCGGTATCGAATCGCGTCTCTCCGAGAGCAAGGTCAGTCTGCAGCTGCGTCTGGTGGCGGACATCGCGGAGGAGATGGAGGTGCATCGGCAGTGGCGCTCGTCCAACCAGGTCGACGGTTTCATCTTCATCGACCCGCGCGACGACGATCCCCGGGCCGACCGCATCGCCGCGCTCGACGCCCGCGCCGTGATGATCGGGTCGAAGCCGTCTCCCGACGGGACGGTGCCCAGCGTGTGGATCGGCGACGACACGGTGGCGGAGACGCTCTACTCCTATCTCGCCGCGCTCGGGCACGTGCACATCGCCTACGTGGCGGGACCGGCGGAGCTCGAACACACCCGGCTGCGGGCCGAGGTCTTGGAACGCCTGTCGGCCGATGGCGTGGAGGGCGATGTCATCACCACCGACTTCTCCCCCGCCCGCGCCTCCGCCGTCACGCGGGCGCTGCTCTCCGGACGGCGGCGACCCACCGCGATCGTCTACGACAACGATGTGATGGCGGTCGCCGGTCTCCGCGTCGCACAGGAGATGGGACGCAGGGTTCCCCGCGACGTCTCGCTGGCCTCCTTCGACGACTCGGTCATCGCGGGGCTCATCAACCCGTCGATCACGGCGATGACGCGCGACACCTTCGAACTCGGCGAGCGCGCGGCCACCCTGCTGCTCCAGCAGATCGAAGCGGGCGCGAACCTGCCGAGCGTCGAAGGCCCGACTCCCGTGCTCACGGCGCGCGAGAGCACGGCCCCGCCCACGCGCACCGACTGAACGTCAGGCGTCTTGAACGTCAGGCGTCCTGAACGTCAGGCGTCGACCACGGTGTTGACCGACCCGTAGGGATCGACCGCGCCCGCCCGCAGATCGGGGCGGATGAGCCGGCGGATGCCACGGGCCTCCCGCACGGCGGGATCGAGCGCGTCACGCGACGTGATCACGGCCGGGTCGAGCCCCGCGGCGCAGGCGTCGACCCAGGCCTGGAACACGGGACCACCCGGGCTCAGCGCCGCCCGGCTCACGGGCACCTCGCGCTCGTCGACCTCCACCACGATCGCCGTCTCCCGCGCCGGTGCCGCGACGCGCTGCCGCAGCTCGGGGATCACCTCGGCGAAGCGTCGGCCGAGGGGCTTCGCCGCACCGTTCTGATCGATCAGGCCGAGGGTGTACTCGAGTTCGGGAAAGTCACCCAGGTCGCGACTGACGTCGTGCGAGCACCACCACGTGACGCCCCAGAGGTTGTCGGTGCGCAGCGCGGAGCGCACGGTCGCCTCCAGGAAGTCCGGCATCTCGTCCTCCGTCAGGCAGTTCGACGGGGCGCCGACCTCCTGCAACCACACCACCCTGTCCGGATCGGTGGCGAACGCGCGGGAGAGCTCGATCAGGTACTCGGCGTGCCGGTCGGAGGCGATCGATCGTCCTCCGTAGCGCTGGGCGGTGCCGTTGAAGATCCAGGAGTGGATCGTGGTCATGGCGCCCAAGCGTGACGCGTGGGCCGGCGTGAAGCCGTGGCCGTCCATGTACCAGACGGCGTCGTACTCGCTGTGGACGTGCGGGAAGCCGGGCGCTGCGGCGTCGGCTGCCGACAGCAGGGCGGAGATCCAGCCGCCCGCCTCGTCCGGCGTCACCGGCCAGGGCGACGGATGGGTGTGCGCGGAGAACTGGTTCGTCTCGTTCCCGAGGGTGAGTCCGAGGAAGTTGGGGGCATCGCGCAGCGCCCGGCCGAGCCTGTCGACGAGCGCGACCTGACCCTCGAGCGCTCGGGGATCGGTGAACATGTTCTTGTCGTGCCACGTGTACAGCCACGACGGCACGAAGTCGAAGCTCGACAGATGGCCCTGGACCACGTCGATGCTCGCATCCATCCCGAACTCGCCCGCGATGTCGACCACCGCACGCACGTCGTCGACCGCCTTCTCGCGGATGAGGGTGCGATTCGGCTGCAGCACGGTCCACAGCGGGAAGACCCGGACGTGATCGAGCCCGAGCTCCGCGAGAGCCGCGAAGTCGCGACGCACATCGTCCGGGGTGAAGTCGAGCCAGGAGTGCATCCAGTTCTTCGACGGCGTGTAGTTCGCCCCGAATCTCAGGGGAGCATCGAGGGCGCCGCGCTGCGTCATGTAGGACCTTTCAGACAAGCCCCGAGGGGGACGGATCTGCACCACTATAACGCTTGAGCACCGGGGATCGCACACACTTCTTGACAGAAGGAGAATCGGATGGTTTCATCTGCTAAAGCGTTGTAGTCCATCGACCGGACACCACGCGGAATCGCCCGCCTCGAGGAAGAAGCACGATGAAATCTCCCACACGCATTGTCGCTCTGGCAGCCTTCAGCATCGGCGTTCTGGCGCTGACCAGTTGCACGGGAGGCGGAGGGGCATCCGGCGCCTCGGGCCCCATCGACACGTCTGGCGACCTGAGCGGCACGATCCAGTTCCAGACGTGGTCGCTCAAGAACGAGAAGTTCACCCCGTACTTCGAGGATCTGATCGATGCGTTCGAGAAGGAGCACCCGGACGTCACCGTCGAGTGGCTCGACCAGCCGGGAGACGGCTACCAGGAGAAGATCCTGAGCCAGGCGAACGCCGACACGCTCCCGGACGTGCTGAACCTGCCGCCGGACATCGCGTATCCCCTGGTCGCTGCGGGCAAGCTCGTCGACCTCCAGACCGCCGATCCCGAGCTGGAGTCCGCCTACAACGCCGGCGCGTGGGAGGCGTACAGCGCGTACCCGGGCATCGACGGCACCTACGGCCTGCCCTGGTACCTCTCCAGCGACGCCTCGTGGTGGAACCTCGCACAGCTCGCCCCGTACGGCGTCACGGAGGACAACCTCCCGACCACGGTCGACGAGCTCCTCACCCTCGCCGAGGAGGTGGCCACGGAATCCGGCGGCAAGGTCCAGCTCCTGTCCTCCATCCCCGCGCTCGACACCTTCACGGCGGCGGGCATGGAGGTCATCAACGCCGACGGCGAGTTCGGCTTCAACACCGACGAAGCCGCCGCGATCATCCAGAAGTACGCCGACGCCTACGCAGCCGGAGCCATGCCCGCCGAGGCCCTGACCGGCGACTACGGCGGAAACGCCGAGGCTTACATCCAGGAGAAGGTGGCCTTCACGACGGGCGGCACCGGCTTCACGACCGACCTGCAGAAGGATGCCCCCGCACTGCTCGAGAACACGGTGGCGACCCCTCGCCTCGGGGTCGCACCCCTCTACGTGCAGGGTCTCAACGTCTCGGCCGACTCCGACAACAAGGAGGCCGCACTCGCGTTCGCCGAGTTCGCGACGAACCAGGAGAACCAGGTGGCCTTCTCGTCGCTCGCCGTCGGCACGGCTCCCGGCACCGCGAACGGCGGGGATGAGGTCGTCGAGAACATCGCGTCCTCCGTCACCGACGAGAAGCAGCTCGCGGCGATCGACACCGTGTTCGGCGCGATGAAGGATGCGAAGGCCCTGCCGTTCCAGTGGACCTCCGACATGGCGACCTACATGACCCAGCAGATCGCCCTCGCCGTCAACGGTGAAGCGGACGCGAAGGCCCAGCTCGACAAGATCGTCGAGTACGCCAACGCCAACCGCGTGGACCAGTAAGCCATGCGCGCGAACACCGGCATCCGCGACCGCGGATCGTCGATGAGATCCCACCGATGGTTCACTCCGTGGCTGCTGCTGGGCCCCGCCGTCGCCTGGGTGCTGGTGTTCGCGCTCTGGCCGTTCCTCAACACGGTCTTCCTCAGCTTCACCGACGCCCGGCCGCTGCGGACGCCGGAGTTCGTGGGGGGAGCGAACTACGAGCGCATGTTCGGCGACGAGATGTTCTGGAATGCGCTGACCACGTGCCTCATCTACGTGGTCGTGTGCGTGCCCCTGCTCACGATCCTCCCCCTCCTCCTCGCCCTGCTGGTGCAGAAGAAGCTCCCGGGCATCTCGTTCTTCCGCACCACGTTCTATTTCCCCGTGATCGCCTCGGTGGTCGTGGTCGCCCTCATCTGGACCTGGCTCTTCGACAGCCGCGGCATCATCAACCAGACGCTGGAGTTCCTCGGTCTGATCGACAAGCCGATGGCCTTCCTCGTCGATCGCTGGCTGCTGCTGGGCTGCGCGATCCTGCTCACGGTCTGGAAGGGCTTGGGCTACTACATGGTCGTGTACCTCGCCGCGCTCGGGAACGTCGGCAAGGAGCTGCACGAGGCCGCGATGCTCGACGGGGCCGGGGCCTTCCGCCGCTTCCTCTCGGTCACGATCCCGTCGGTGCGAGGGGCCATGCTCCTCATCGCGGTGCTCATCGCCGTGTCCGCGATGCGGGTCTTCGCCGAACTCGACGTGCTGTCCAAGAGCACCGGAGGTCCCGGCGGGTACGACATGTCGCTCGTGATGCTCATCCGCCAGGTGGGGTCCGGCCTGAACGGGAACATCGGCTACGCCTCCGCGATCAGCGTGGCGCTGTTCCTGCTCACCCTCGTTCCCCTCGCCGCGATCGCCGTCATGAACCGCGAGAAGAAGGCGAAGGTCTCCGCATGAGCACCCTCACCCCGCAGCGCCCGGCCGACGACACCCGGTCCCCCGACGGCCCTGTGCCGCCCACGCGCGAGCGCATCTTCCGCCGTCGCGGCTCCGGAGACTTCAGCACACCGAGCCTCGGCGGACTGATCGGGCGCTATGCGCTGCTGCTGTTCGTCCTGTTCCTCGTGATCGGACCGTTCATCTGGCAGCTGTCCACCTCTTTCAAGGGCCCGCAGGAGAACATCTACTCCTTCCCGCCCGAGCTCATCCCCCGCGAACCCACGCTGCAGAACTACAGCAAGGTCGCCGACATCGTCCCGGTCTACCTCTACGCCTGGCACTCGCTGCTCGTCTCGGTCGGGACCGTCGTGAGCAACGTCGTGCTGTCGACGTTCGCCGGATACGCCCTGGGATGCATGCGATTCCGGGGCAAGTGGATCGTGATGGGGATCCTCCTGTCCACTCTGCTCTTCCCCGGCGAGGTGACGGTGACCAGCAACTTCCTCACCATCCGCGCACTGGGACTCGCGGACACCCTCTGGGGCGTCTTCCTCCCCGGAGCGATCAGCGCGATGAACGTGCTCCTGATCGCCACCGCGTGCCGCATGATCCCGAAGGACGTGCTGGACGCCGCGACGGTCGACGGGGCCACCACGTGGCAGCGCATCCGCCACATCGTCTGGCCGAACATCCGCGGCATGGTCTCCGTGGTCGCGATCTTCGCCTTCATCGGCGCCTGGGACGACTACCTGTGGCCGCTCATCGTCCTGTCCGATCCCTCGAAGTACACACTGACGGTGGGCATGGCCTACCTCAACAGCAGCTTCTCCGTGGATCCGCGCCTCATCGCGGCCGGCACCATGATCGCCCTCGTGCCGATCGTGGTCATGTTCTCCTTCACGCAGCGGTTCTTCTTCAAGGGCGTGCAGGAGGGCGCGATCAAGGGGTGAACGCCGTGCAGCTCCTCCCGGCGGACGGGCCGGCCGATCCCCCGTCCTCCCGCCCGCGCTCGGGAGTGCTCCCGGGTGCGGTGTTCGCCTTCGCCTTCGACCCGACCGGCGGGGTGCAGCGGATCGATGCCCCGGGTCTCGCCGACATCGAGATCACACCCCACACGGTGCTGCACTGGGCCTTCTACGCCGACGGGCCGGCAGCGACCCTGGCGCCGCACGCCGCCCTCGCGGTGTCGGCCGACGTGCGCTTCGACGACGGATCACGGCTGAGCGACGACTCCGCGGTCCGCGACCGCTACGACTTCCCGATCACCGCCGATGCCCAGTTCGCCGCGCGCTGGAGCATGCCGGAGCAGTGGAATGCGGACACCGTCTCACTCGCTCCCCGCACCGGAGGACGCGGCACGGTCGAACTCGTGCTCGGCGCCGACGCGCTGTCCGACGAGGCGGATACCGGAGGCGTCACCGGCTTCGTGCAGGTCCGGGTCGAGGAGCGGATCGCACCGGGCGATCCCACCCGCACCCCCACCCCCGTCGACCGCGTCGACACCCGACGCGGCACGCATGCGGGACCGCGCTTCTCGCGGGGCAACACCATCCCCGCCGTGGCTCTCCCGCACGGGTTCACCTTCGTCACGCCGGCCACCGACGCAGCCGACTCCCGGTGGCCGTACCGGCCCTTCGTGCACGACGACGCGCAGGGACGCCGACTCGAAGCCCTCCAGTTCTCCCACCAGCCGAGTCCCTGGATCGGTGATCGCTCGGTGCTGCAGCTGATGCCCTATCTGGCAGATCCTGTGTCGAGCCGCGAGCGACGCCGGCGCTGGATCGTCCCGGGGTCCGAACGCGCGCGTCCGCACGAGTACGCGGCGGACCTCGGCGATGGTCTGACCGTCGAGATGACCGCGACGATGCACGCTGCCGCCTTCCGGGTGCGGTGCGCGGACCCCGACGCCCCGATCGGCTTCGTCATCGATCAGCTCACCGGTGAAGGCCAGCTCGCCTGGACCGGCGCAGACGGGTTCGAGGGATGGATCCCGGAGGGCTCGGCGCACTGGGGCAACGCGCCCCGGTGCTTCTTCGCCGGCGCCGCCCTGCGCCGCACGGACGACGGCGTGATCGAGCGCGGCCCGCTCGATGACGACGGACGCGGTCGGGTCGCCGGGTATGTGGGCGGACGCGGATCGCTCGAACTACGGATCGGGATCTCCTTCCTCTCCGTCGCCCAGGCCCGGCACGCCCTGGAGACCGAGGCGCCCCCGACCCGTCCCTTCGAGGAGTTGCGCGCCGAGGGCGCCGCAATCTGGAATCGCCTGCTGGGCCGGGTGTCGATCCCCCCGCTGCCGGCGGAGGAGATCCCCTACCGCGGTCTCGCCGATGAGGAGCACCGCGCCCGGATCGCCGCAGCACTGCATCGGATGCACCTGTACCCCAACAGCGCCGGGGAGAACCTCGGGACCGCGGCGGAGCCGCGCTGGCGATTCGCGGATGTCTTCTCCGACTCCGTCGACACGGTCGCCGACGGAGAACTCGTCGTGAACAACGGCTACTGGGACACCTACCGCACCGAGTGGCCGGCGCTCGCCCTGCTCGATCCCGCATCGACCGGCAGGCTGCTCGACGGCCAGCTCGAACAGTATCGACGCGGAGGATGGATGGCGCGGTGGAGCGCGCCCGGTTACGTGGACAGCATGGTCGGCACGTCCAGCGACCAGATCTTCGCCGATGCCGCGCGCTGGGGTGTGAGCTTCGACCGCGAGACCGCGTTCGACAGCGGATGGCGCAACGCGTGCGAGCCGGGTCCGGATGCGCGACGGGGACGCAAGGGCATCGAACGCGGCCGATTCACCGGCTACATCTCGACGGAGACGCCCGAGGGCATGAGCTGGAGCATCGAGAACGCACTCAGCGATGCCGCCCTCGGCCGGTTCGCCCTGCAGCTCGCCGCCGGCGCCGGACCGGCCGAGGAAGCCGCTCGCTACCGTTGCTTCGCACGCTACTTCGCCAACCGCTCCCGGTCGTATCGGCAGCTCTTCGACGACGGCACCGGGTTCTTCCGCGGGCGGGATTCGCGCGGCGCGTTCGCTCCGGAGTTCGACCCGCGGGCCTGGGGCGGGGACAACGTCGAGACGAATGCCTGGGGGATGTCGGTGGGGGCGGTGCACGACGGAGCCGGGCTCGCCGCCCTCCACGGCGGACCTGTCGGACTCGGCCGTCACCTCGATGCTCTGTTCCGCGAACCCGAGACCGCGGACGAACGGTTCGCCGGCGCATACGGCACCGTGATCCATGAGCAACGGGAGGCCAGGGCCCTGCGCTCCGGGATGTGCGCGCTCTCCAACCAGCCGGCACACCACATCCCGTTCATGTACGCGTTCAGCGACCGCCCGTGGCAGTCCGCTCCGCTCGTCCATGAGTTCGCGGGGCGGCTGTTCGCCGGGGCCCACATCGGTCAGGGCTTCCCGGGCGACGAGGACAACGGAGAGATGAGCGCCTGGTGGCTGTGGGGCGCACTCGGGCTGTACCCCCTGGAGCTCGCATCGGGCCACCTGCGGATCGGATCGCCGCTCTTCGACGACATCCGGGTGGATCGGGGGGACGGCTCCTCCCTCCGGATCCGCTCCCGGCGACGGTCCGCCGGGGCCCACATCCTGCAGGAGGCATCTCTCGACGACGTGCCCCTCGTCTCCGCCGACCTCCCGATCGATGCGCTCGTGGAGGATGCCGTCCTCGACCTCACGTTCGGGGACGACCCGGCGTCCGCACTCGAGAAGTCCGGGCGCTCTCCCGTCCTCCCTGCGGTCCCGTGGTGCGCCGATCTGACCGCGACCGAGGGCGAGGTGATCGCCTCGGCTCTCGTCGCCCACCCCGAGCGGGTGTTCGACGACGGGGCCCCCTCGGGTCGTCCGGGCGTCGTCCTGCGCCCGGGCGACTGGGTGGGGTGGCGGTTCCCCGAGGCTCGCGGGATCAGCGACGTCACGGTGACGACGACCGCCTCCGCCTCCTCGGCCGCCCTGCACTGGGAGGCCCTCGGCCCGGATGGGCACTGGCGCACCCTGGCGCCGACGCATCGGGAAGAACTGCGGGCCGACCGCACGACGCCGTTCACCCTGGTCGAGCGGACCGTGACCCCGGCGCTCCGCGTGCGTGCGGAGTCCGAGGTCACGATCCGTCAGATCGAGCTCTTCGACCTCGTGTGATCACCCGGTGAGGGTGAAGGGCACCTCGGTGCGGTTTCCCGACGCGTCGAACACCTCGAGCACGTTGGTTCCAGCCACCGCACCGAAGACACCCGGCTTCACGAAGTTCAGGTCGCTCCAGGCGTTATCGGTCAGATCCTTCGGCACACCGTTGACCGACAGCCTGTCGACCTTGCCGGCGTCGTACAGCTTGAAGCTGACCTTCGAGTACGCGTCGGGAGATCCCGTCGTGAACGACTCCCCCGGCTTCACGGTCACGGTCGGAGCCGTGCGATCCCGCGGAGCGGCGCGATACTCGGTCCGCTCCCCCTTGAGCTCCTGCGTGATCCCCGAGAGGTACGCCGACTGATCCGTCGCGGTCAGGTTGTACGCCACGTAGACCCCGTATCCGTCGGCGACCGTGCGTCGGGCGAAGTCCGCGGCGGTCGCGGCGCTCGTGTTCGCCAGGTCGATCGCAGCGGCACCGAGGCGGGTGCGATCTTCGAGCCCGGGCACCGTGGGGGCGTCGTACGTCGGGTAATAGGGATTCCAGGCGTGGTCGATCACACCGTCGACGTCGAACGCATCGAAGTCGGTGGTGGTGTACGACGGGCCGATCGCATAGAGGCTGATGATCTTGTCCGATCCCAGGCGCTCGCGCAGCGCGGTCGCCAGCCAGCCGAACGACTGCGCGTTGGGCTGCGGGGTGCCATTCGCGCCGTAGTTCGTCCACTCGTCGTCGAAGTCGATCCCATCGAGGCCGTAGGTCGTCACCGCATCGGCCAGCTCTGCGGCGAAGGCGTCCGCCGCGGCGAACGAGGTGAAGTTCGCGAAACCCGCACCCTGGTGGTTGCCGAGCACGGAGAGCAGCACCTTCGTGCCCTGTGCCTGCAGCGGACGGATCTGGTTCTCTGCGTCCTGGAGCGTCTCGGTGACCCGATCATTCAGGTGCAGATACGCCTTCTCTCCGTCGTAGTTGATGTTGGCGGCGAAGATCATCGCGAGGTCGACGGCGGCGCGCCCGGAATCCGCGAGCGTGTAATCGGCGACGTTGGCTAAATCGTTCGAGTTCACCTCGACATAGACGGCGAGCTGGGGATCCGCCTCCGCCCCCTCGGCGGCGGTCGCGGGTGAGGCGGTCGCGACGAAGGACATCGCGATCACCGCACTCGCAGCGACAGTGAATCCCTGTCGTAGACGGTGAAGCTTCCTGGAATGTGGCCGACTCATGGCAGATCGTCTCCCTCTTCATCGAAATCGAGATCAGGCCGCATCAGCGCGACCTGCCGCCGACTATATCGCTTAAGTAGAGACCGGTACAGATCGGACGAAGGACGACACCTGTCTGTTCCTGCACCCGGTCAGCGATCCGTGGGTTGTGCACGTGCGCTGGGTTCTCCACGCGCCGGAACCGGAATACCGTGACATCGTGACCGTCCGGAACGACACTGGAGGCATGCGCTTGAACGACCCGCAGGTATGGACGCTGATCGGAGTGTTCGCCGCCGTCATGCTCGGCGGGATGACGCTCATGACCACGCAGCTCAGTCGCATCATCCGCGCCGAGACCGATCGCATCCACGGCACGCTCTCCGCGCGCATCGACGCGGTCGTCGACCGCCTCGACCGCATCGAGGCGAAGGTCGACGACCTCGACAAGGAGCTCACGAACCTCGCCGTGCGGTTCTGGCGCTCGCAGTGACCCCTTCAGGCTTCCCGTGATCTCTCAGAGGGTGACGTCGCCCACCAGATTCACCTGGATGCCCATCCCCGCGAACATCGAGGCTTTCGCGATGAGTGCCCGGTCGGCCGTCTCGGCATCCGGTGCGTAGACGAGCTGCGCGTGGTTGGCCTTGTGGCGGGCCATGAACTGATCCCGTGAGACGCCGTGCAGCACCACGTGCGCGATCGGCCACTCCGGGTTCGTGGCATCCTTCCGGCGCTGCGTCTCGTCGGCCGGGAGCTCGACGACCGAGGCACGGAAGATGTCGGCCTGCAGGACGCCGTCGGCGATGAACACCCGCGACAGCACGATCTCCCCCGGCTGGGAGACCCCGTTGATCGTCGCACCGCCCGCCGGGAAGAACACGTGGCCCTGACGCCATCCCTCCGCGTTCTGCCACCCGCCCAGGTGCGAGGCGGGGACGGAGCCGGAGATCTCGTAGACCCACACGAACTCCCCGTCGTAGTCCTCACCCCACCGCACGTCGTGCAGCGTGTTGTCCGGCACGAGTCCCATCGCACGCCACACGCGGTCGGTCACCAGCGCGTCGACCGCCACGCCCTCATCCGCTTCGTTGAAGTGCGGGAAGGCGCGTCCCTCGTGCAGCACCCGGGCACCGTCGCGCGACCTCACCGGCGGGCGCTCGGTCGAGTTCAGGATGCCCTCGGCCAGGTCGGACGCCGGCACCAGGTCCTTCAGACCCTGCTGGTATTGGATCCCGACGGCGTCGAGGCCGAAGTCGTCCGCGATACGAAGCGCGGCGATGTACATCTTCAACTGCCACTGCACCTGCTCGCGCGTGAGCTCGGTGGCGGCATCCGGCCCGAAGCGGAACGTCATGCCCGCATCGATCAGCCAGTCGTACGCGGCGTCCGCCTCGTCTTCGGTGACGGTGAGCATCTCGGCGTAGAGCGCCGACTGCGACAGCCGCTCCTTGTAGATGCCCGTCTTGTTGAGCAGCTCGTCGTCGAAGATCGCGTTGTACATGCCCATGCAGCCCTCGTCGAACACACCGATGATGGCCTTCTCGGCGAGCAGCTCCGCGGCGAGCGCCTCGCCCAGCTGCTTCTCGGGGCTGTCCGGCAGCTCCGGCAGGGGACGCACGTGCGAGGCGTCGTGCGCGATGGAGCCCGTCTCGGTCCACTCCCGGATGCCGTTGCGGAACCACTCGTCGGTGAAGTCGACCGACCAGGTCGTGGCGTAGGGCTTGCCCATCTTGGTGAGGCCCGCGTTCAAGCCGAGGAGGCCGACGAGGCCGGGCCAGTCGCCGGCGAAGTTCGCGACCGTGAGGATCGGGCCCTCGTGGGTGCGCAGACCGGCGAGCACATGGTGGGAGTACTGCCAGTTGGCGATCGCGACGATCAGAGGCGCGTCGACCGGGATGCTCCGGAAGACCTCGAGCCCCATGCGCTGACTGGAGATGAACCCGTGACCGGTGGCGGGATCGACGCCGAAGGGACGGATCACCTGCCATCCGAGGTCGTCGAGCACACCGGTGACCCCGGCCTCGAGCTCGACCTGGGTGGGCCAGCCCGCGACGTTCGCCGACTCTCGCAGATCGCCCGAGGTGATGAGGTAGGCCGTCTTCGGGGCAGCAGCCGGACGCGATGCCGGGGCCGGCAGGGTGTAGGTGGTCATGATTCCTCCGGTGTTGGGGTCGGGGTGAGCGGGGAGCGGTGCGACGCGCCCGCTCGGAGTCGGATATCGCGGCCGATGGTCTCGCCGGACAGCTGCAGTTCGCCGACGTCGAGGACACCGCCGTCGACATGGACGGTCAGAGCGTGGTCGTCGATCTCGACGCGGCCCCAGCCGGTACCCGTCGTGAACAGGCTGCGGAACGGCCCCGGGACCGCCGGGGCGAACGACAGCACACGCGTCGGGGCATCCCACTGCACTCCGCTCGCCGCGAGGAGCAGGGCCCAGGACGCGAGCGACCGGGCGTAATGGTTGCCGCATTCGATCTCGTTCCACGGATTGCGGTGGGTCCCGTCGTATCGGGCACGCAGGGAACGCTCGATGCAGAGCGCGTCCTCGATCCGACCGGTGTAGAGGAGCGAGGCGGCGACCTGATGCTCGATGCCCGTCCAGACCTCGTCGGAGTAGACGAACGGAATAGACGGTCGACCGCCGCGCGGCCACGACGCCAGCAGCAGTCCTCCTTCGTCGTTCAGGGCATACACCCGCTGCGTGCTCTCGTGGGCCGTCAGGTCGTCCCGATGGTTGTGCGCGACGATCGCGGCGAGTGCGGACCCGACCCGGTCGGCGGGGAGGATGTAGCCGAGTCCGTTCACGAAGGCGTGGAACTGACCGAGGAGCTGGTCCGTGAGGATGCCGTCACCATACTGGTAGCGGTGCGCGTCGACGTCGTCGATGACCTGGCGGTAGTACTCCCCGTTCCACAGGGTCTCGTCCATCGCCGCAGCGACGTGGTCGGCCCGCGCGGACCACCCTTCCGCGCGCTCGCGCTCGCCGAGGTGGACGGCCATCCGAGCCCCGGCGCGGAGGGCCGCGAGGTAGACGCCGTTGGCGAGCGGCTCGGCACCGTGGAACTCGATGTCGTAGGTGTTGTGCAGCTCCCCGTCGAGCAGTCCGTCCCCGTCGCGGTCCCATTCGCGGATCGCATAGTCGAGAGTGCGGGCGGCGACCGGCCAGAGCTCGCGGAGGAAGTCGTCATCACCGCTGAACCGCCACTCACGATGCAGGCGCAGGAGCGTGGCCAGCTGCCCGTCGACGGCAGGCCCCATGAACCAGGAGGGTCCGCCGAAGACGCGATTGCCGCGGAACTTCTGCGCGCCGGCCGCATCGGTCTCGAGCAGGTACTCCACGCGACGGGCGCTCCGCTCGAGAGAGGGGAACAGCCACGCGAGCGTCTGCGCGTACGACCAGACGTGCGTGCATGTGCCCTCGCAGGAGCCACCGTGGTCGAAGGATCCTTCCCACGCCGCGAAGACCGGCCCCTCCCCCAGCTCCGCGTTCGGCGACTCGACCACGAACCCGGTCGTGGATCGCACAGCGGCGATGTTCGCACCGACCGCGTCGGCCAGGACCGGATCGAGGCTCCCTCCGTACAGCGCTTCGACGAACGCCTCCGTCGTGTTCTCCAGCTCGCCGAGGTTCGTGTGCAGATGGGCGGCGGCCGCCCACGCATCGGGCCAGAGGACGGCGTAGCGGTTCCGCACTACCTCGTCGAGGTTCGGGTCGGCGAAGACGATGTGCCCGTTCCACCCGCGGCGGCGGTTCGGGAAGCTCCACGACAGCACGAACTCGAAGTCGCGGCTCTCGCCGGGCGCCACGGTGTGCACGACGCCGAGTGAGCCGGTACGCACCCGAGGGAGCTTGGCGAGCATCTCCTCCTCGGTGAGGGGCGCGGCCTCCGCGTCGGCATCGAGCTCGGCGAACAGCCCGCGAGGGCGATCCTCCAGGGTCAGCCGAGGCTCCGCCGCGAGCAGCCCGTCATCGGTCAGGTCGTTCCAGAAGAGACGCGCTCCGTCCGGCCAGTAGCTCGTGACCCACTGCGGCTTGACCGTCGTGGAGCGGTCCGTGGTGGTGAGGCTCAGCGTGCCGTAGCCGGGGTCGTCCTCCGGCAGGTCGATCCCGAAGTCGAGTCCGCGCACGTCGCCGTCGTCCCGCCATCGCACCGTCTGCGTCGCACGCATGCCCCACGGGGCGTCCGGTCCGGGGGCTCCTCGTCCCGCCGTGTGGGAGACGCTGCCCACCACGGTGACCGCGACAGGGACGGAACCGGGGTTCGTCACGTGGTACCGCAAGACCGCAGCAGGGATGCCCGAGGCGTCGGCGTCGAGCGGCACGAGCGGTGTGAACGCGTGCAACGACACATCCACCGGGAGCGTCCGGTCGGTGAAGTCGACGTCGACCACCGGGTACTCACCGTGCAGGGTCGCCGCGTCGAGGCGCGGAAGACCGGCGAGCTGGTCGAACGCGTATCCGGCGTCGGCATCGTGTCGCCCGCTGAGCCTCGCCTCGAGGACTCGGGTGACCGCCGCGCCTCCTTCCGGGGCGGCATGGATCGCGAAGAAGGAGTACGGATTGCGGCGTCCCTTGTCGGGAAGGTTCTCGAACTCCCAGTCGCGCAGTTCCCCGCGCGCGCCGATCGAGACGTTGCCCGTTCCGATGCCGCCGAGCGGGAAGGCCGTCGCCTGCGACGTGTGCGGGATGCCCGGGGCGCGTCGTTCGCGGGTCATGCGGATTCCCCCCGCTGCACGGCGGCGAGCTCATGCACCACATCTTTCGAGCCCTCGTACAGTCGCAGGTACTTGTCGAACAGGTCATCGTAGAGAGCGCGCCGTGTGTCGTCCGGCCTGACGGAGTGGACGATCGGATTCCAGTCCGTGATGACCGGTGCCCGACCCGGCGCGGCGGTCGCGCCCGCCGCGAGGAACGCCGCCCCGTAGCTCGCACCGATCGTGGTCTGCGGCACCTCTTGCACGAGGCCCGTGACGTCGGACACCACCTGCAGCCAGAGCCGTCCCTGGGTGCCGCCGCCGACCGCGACGATCCGCCGGATGTCCGCTCCCGCCGCACGCATGGTCTCGACGTTGTGCCGCACCCCCAGCGCCGTGGCCTCGAGCGCCGCCCGGTAGAGGTCACCGCGCGTGTGCTCCAGGGTCAGCCCGGCTATCACGCCGCGGGCGTCCGGGTCCTGGATCGGTGTGCGCTCCCCCGCGAAGTACGGCAGCAGGAGGAGCCCTCCCGCGCCCGGACCGGATTCCTCCGCCTCAGCGAGCAGTCGGGGGTAGTCCGCGCCGGTCAGCCCCTTCAGCCAGGCGGTCAGCGCTCCGGAGGTGGAGAGGCCGCCGGCCAGGTTGCGGGTGCCCGCGAAGGCGCCCGCCGTGGTCCACATCGACGGCGTGCGCAAGGTGTCTTCCCCCGTCGCGACGAGGAACATCGTCGTGCCGTACATGAGCATCAGATCGCCGAGCTCGTGCGCACCGACGCTGACCGCCTCCGTCCACGCATCGATCGTTCCGGTGATGACGGGCGTACCCGCCGGGAGACCGGTGAGGGCTGCGGCGGGCGCCGTCACCTCGCCGGCGACCTCCCCCGCCCACCGCAGCGTCGGCTTCTCGATGCCGCCCGCATACGTGTTCCACCACGGGTCGTACCAGTCCTCATGCTCGATGTCGTAGAGCGGTGAGAACTGGCTCGCGGACTGGTGGTCGAGGACGTATGCGCCGGTGAGCTTCCTGGCGAGCCAGGAAGCCGGCATGAACAAGCGCCGCGCCCGGGCCCACGCCGCCGGCTCCTCGTCGGACACCCACAGGAGTTTGGGCCCACCCGCCTGCGAGGTCAGGACGGATCCACCGACGCGCGTGATCGCGTCGGCACCGAGCTCGGTCGTCATGCGGTCGATCTGTGCGGCGGAGCGGGTGTCCACGCCGTAGAGGATGGCGGGACGCACCGGCAGGTCGTCATCGTCGGCGAGGAGGACGCACGGCCCCATGCCACTGACCCCCACCCCGACGACCTCCGCGTCCGGTGCTCCGCTGAGCAGTTCGCGGGTGATCGCGATGAACTCCTCCCACCACACGTCGCCGTCCATCTCCACCCAGCCGGTGCGGGGGCGGCTGACGTCGTGCGCGCGCGTCGCCGTCGCGATGATCTCGCCGTCGACGCCCACGAGCACACCCTTGCTGCTGGACGTGCCGATGTCGACGCCGAGGGTGCAGCGCATGGAGTCCTCCTCGAATCCTGAGCTCGGATATGAAGCCTGTGGCCACTGTACGCGAAATCGATTTCATGCCGCAAGGAGCCACGTCGTTCCTGCACATTTCGCGCATGGAGTGCGGTCTCCACAGAGCGTGGGTTCGCGTCGATGCGGCACCGGAATACCGTGACAATCTGGGCTTTCACTCGCAGGATGGAGATGTGCATTTGAACGAGCCCCAGATCTGGACACTGATCGGCGTCTTCGCCGCCTTCATGCTGGGATCGCTCACGATGGTGATCCGGCAGAACGACCGGATGATCACCTCCGTCCGCAGCGAACTGGACGCGAAGTTCTCGAGCATGGACGCGAAGTTCTCGAGCATGGACGCGAAGTCCGACGCGCGTTTCGAAGCCTTGGACGCGAAGTTCGACGCCCGTTTCGAGAGCATGGACGCGCGATTCGCGACGATGGACGCGCGATTCGAGACCTTGGACGCGAGACTCTCGGGCGTGGACGCGAAGTTCGAGGCGCGATTCGACGCGATGGATTCGAAGTTGGACTCGCGGCTCGGCGCGATCGACGGTCGCCTCGAAGACCTCGACAAGGAGGTCGCGAATCTCGCGACGCGCTTCTGGGGGTCTCGCTGATCCCACTCAGCCGCGCGGGCTGGCGGGCTGGATCTCGTTGCGCAGCACCACCGTGCGAGCGGGCTGGCGATCACCCTTGATGCGCTCGAGCAGCATCCGTGCTGCGGTCACTCCCATGTGCCGCGCGGGCAGTCGCACCACCGTGACCGCCGTGGGTGACAGCGTCGTGAACGGCAGCGAGCCGATGACCGCGACGCCGACCTCAGGAGGGGTGAGACCGTGCTCGGTGAGCACCTGGATCGCGCCGACCCCGATGAGGTTGTTGCCCGCGACGACCGCATCGGGCGGTTCGGGAAGCGCGAGCAGCTCTTCCATGGCGGCGCGCCCGCCGTCGACGCGGAATGTCGCGAAGCGTGCCAGTTCATCGAGGTCGAGCTCGGGGCGCGCAGCTGCGAGTGCGGCACGCCAGCCGGCTGCACGTTCCGCTGCGGTGTCGATGTGCTCCGGTCCGCCGATGTACGCGATGCGCCGGTACCCGGCGTCGATCAGATCCCGTGTCGCCGACGTGCCAGCCGCACGGTTCGCCATCACGACGCCGTCGATGTCATAGGTCGTGCTGCGGTCGACGGCGACCACCGGACGCCCGGTCGCGAGGATGCTGTCGAGATCAGACTGCTCGTCGGCCGTCGCGATGATGACACCGGACATGTGCTCGGCGATCGCGATCCGCAGGTACGTCGCCTCCTTCTCGACCTGCGCGTCGGAGTTGCAGAGCACGACCGAGTAACCGGCCTCGGAGGCGACATCCTCGACGCCGCGCGCCATCTCGGTGAAGTAGGGATTCTCGATGTCGGGAATCACGAGCGCGATGACCTCAGAGCTCTGGCGACGCAGCGTGCGGGCGGTGCGGTTCGGGGTGAACTTCAGCTTCTCCGCGGCGTCCCGAACGGCCGCCACCTTCTCTTCGGACACACTCGTTCCGTTGAACACACGCGAAACCGTCGCAGGAGAGACCCCGGCGAGTTCAGCGACGTCGTAGATCGTGGTCATTCACCCTCACAGCCTGTCCGGCCCCGCCGGACGTGAAGCAACAGTATCGCGGACGCATCGTTCTCTGGTGTTCCTTCATGAAATCGATTACATTGACGCCCATGACTTCTGCACCTTCTGATCTGGCCTCTCTCGCGGCGTTGCGACGGATCCAGACCCGTTCGATCTCGCCGGAGAACTTCGACGGTTCCGCTGGGGGCGGCGGCCGGGCGACCGAGGGAACGGGTGCCTCCTGCGCCCGCGACCTCGGCCCCGGTTGGAAGATCTCCCCGAGCATGGACATCAAGGCTGGGGAGACCCTGGAGCTCGCGAACATCGCCGGCCCGGGCAAGATCACGCACATCTGGATCACGACCCACACCGACAACTGGCGCACCCTGCTTCTTCGGGCCTATTGGGACGGTTCGGACGAACCCGCGGTCGAGGTGCCCTACGGCGACTTCTTCTGCAACGGCTGGGGCGTGTTCGCTCAGGTGAACTCGCAGACGATCGCTGCGAATCCGCACGGCGGGTTCAACTCGTACTGGCCGATGCCCTTCCGAGACGGCGCGCGACTGACCGTCGAGAACACGTCCGCCGTCGATGTGCGCGTGTACTACCAGGTGACGTACGAAATCGGCGGCGACCATTCGAACGATGCCTACTTCCACGCCCAGTGGCGACGGTCGAACCCGCTCGAGGACCTCACACCGCATGTGATCCTGGAAGGCATCGAGGGCCAGGGCCAGTATGTCGGCACCTACATCGCGTGGGGAGTGAACTCCAACGGATGGTGGGGCGAGGGCGAGATCAAGTTCTACCTCGATGACGACACCGACTACCCGACGATCTGCGGCACCGGCACCGAGGACTACTTCGGCGGCGCGTGGAACTTCGACATCCCGGGTCAGGGCTACACCGAGTTCTCGACCCCGTACCTCGGGATGCCGCAGGTCATCCGCCCCGACGGTCTCTACGTGTCGCAGCAGCGGTTCGGTATGTACCGGTGGCACCTGCTCGATCCGATCCACTTCGCGACGGGCATCCCGAAAGTCGACATCCAGGCGCTCGGATGGCGCAGCGGATGGCGGTACCTTCCTCTGCGCGACGACATCGCGTCGACCGCCCTGTTCTACCTCGACCGCCCGACCGCGCGGCGTCCGAAGACACCGACGGCCGACGATCTGGAGGTCCACCTAGGAACGGCACCGGTGCCGGACATCGGCGCGACGCCTCCGCGTGATCCGCGCGACTGAAGCTCAGGCGAGCCAGGCGGGGGCGCGTCCGCGCAGGGCGGCTCCGTCGATCGAGTATCTGCCCGCGCCGGTGAGGGTGAGCGCCAGCGCGGCGACCCCGAGCACGGCGACGAACTCGTAGCCGCCCTCAGCGACCCACAGCCCCGCAGGCAGATGCACCAGGGCCAGGGCCACGGCCATGTCGATCGTCAGCAGGATCCCGACCGGACGGGTGAGGAACCCGAGGATCAGCAGGATGCCGCCGACGAGCTCGAGGAACGCCACGACGGGGGCTGCGATCTCCGCCAACGGCACCCCCATGTCGGCGAAGCTGCCGATGGTTCCCGGAATCGTGAACTCGAAGATCTTCTGCGCGCCGTGTGCGGCGAAGATCGCGCCGACGACGACCCGGAGGACCAGGAGGCCCATCGAGGCAGCGGCGGAGGGGGCTCCGGTGGCGGGAAGGAGCGTCAGACCAGGCCCTGCACGCGGAACTGCTCGGAGTGGTAGACGCTGTTGTCCCCCGTGTTCCACTGGCTGACGCTCAGGTGCAGGTCCGACAGCGTCGATCCGGGGATGATGTAGCCACCGTAGAGCTGCGCGACGTGCGAGGCGTCCTCCGTGTTCCATTCGGTCCCGTGCAGCAGGGTGGTCTTCGTGGCGGTGTAGAGGTTGTCGGTCGGGGTGTTCAGCACCATGGCGTCGATCCGATACGCCCCCGAGTTGAACCAGGTGAGTATCCACTTGCCGCCCAGGGGGCGCAGACACATCTCACCGAACTGTCCAGACAGCACCTCGGTGACGGGTTTGCCCCACCCCCAGGAACCGTTCGCGAACCCCCAGGGCTGATAGGCAGACAGCGTCGTCATGTCGTTCGACGGCACCCGGTAGAGCACGATGCCCTTGTCGCGCTGGAACCCCGTGCCGTAGATGTACACGTAGCCGTCGTTGCCCTCACCCCAGGTGATGCACTGGAACCTGCCGCCGGCCATGTCGGCCGGGAACTGCAGGCCGGTGTGCTGCCAGGTCGCGCCGTTGTCGTCGGACTTCCACAGTTCGGTCCAGCGCACGGCGCCGAAATGCGGGCCGTTCACGATGGCGTGCAGATACATCCGCGAGCCGATCGTGATCACGTCCGAGGGGATGACCGTCGTGAAGTAGGCGTCGTGGGGGTAGTACCAGAGCTGCGGAGCGGTGCCTTGCGTGTTCGCGCCGGCTCCCGCGCATCCGTCGAAGGTGACGCCGGCGGCGAGGTTCGTCGTCGAGGAGTACAGCGCGACGGGCGAGCGCCAGTTCGTGCCACCGACTCCGTCCGCCCAGGTGTCGCCGAACATGAACAGCATCCGCCCGTCCGGAGTGGGAGCGGGGATGCCGAGGTCGGTCGCCCCGATCCCGTACTGCACGGGGCTCTGAGTGCCGGCGAGCACCTTGACCCGCGTGACGGTCAGCCCGGCGGCTGCGGCCGGACTCGGCAGGGCGGTCGCGGCGAAGAACGCCGCTCCCGCCGCCACCGCTCCCTGCAGGACTCCCCTGCGGCTGATCCGTGGTCCCTGCGTGTTCTCGGTCTCCATCGACCTCTCCTTTCAGTACCGCGCGTGTGGCTACTTGAGACCTGCCATCTTGATGTTGCCGATGATCTGTCGCTGGAAGATCAGGAACAGGATGATCACCGGGGCGGCGGCGAGCACGGATCCGGCCATCAACAAGCCGAGCTCGGTGCTGCGCTCGGACCGGAACGTCGCCAGATACTGCTGAAGCACGAACTTGTCGGGCGACGTGATCGTCAGGATCGGCCAGACATAGGAGTTCCAGTAGGCGAGGAACGCGGTGATGCCCATCACGACGAAGGGCGGCTTCGACAGCGGCAGGAAGATCCGCACGAAGATGCCGAAGCGACCGCAGCCGTCCAGCATCGCCGCCTCTTCGAGACTCTTCGGGATGTTCAGATAGAACTGGCGGATGAAGAACACCATGCCCGCGCTCGCGAGTCCCGGGATGACCAGCACTGCCAGGGTGTCGAGCATCGAGAGACGGGTCACGACGATGAAGCTCGTGAGCAGGATCGTCATCCCGGGGATGAACATCGTCGTGATCACGATGGTCCAGATCGCGCCCTTGAAGCGGAAGTCCAATCGGGCAAAGGCGTAAGCGGCGAGGGAATTGACCGCGAGACTCCCGACCGTGAACAGCACGGCGCCGAAGAACGTCCACGCGAGCGTCCTCAGGAACGTGGGGTCGGCCAGGATCTGCGTGTAGTTCTCCCACAGCCACACCTCGGGGAAGAACTGGAACGGCGTCTCGACGACCTCGGTCTTGGACTTGAAGCCGGCGATCACCATCCAGGCGAGCGGGAAGAGCGAAGCTCCGACGAAGAGGGCGCCGAGGATCACCTTCCCGAGGACGACGAGCCAGCCGCCGGGGGTGCGCGGAGCCCTCCGCGACGCGCGCGGCTCCTTGCCTGCGAGGACGATGCGGGTGGTCTCCTGCATGACGGCCATCTCAATCCACCAGCCTCTCGGAATTGACGAACTTGAACACGAGAGCGGAGATCGTTCCCAGCACGACGAAGAGCAACAGGGCCGCAGCGATCGAGTAGCCGACGTTCACGTCGTTGCGGAAGTGATTGAAGATGAAGAGGTTGGGCAGGGTCGTCGAGTCCAGGGGCCCGCCCTGGGTCATCACGAGGGGGAGTTCGAATTGCTGGATCGCGGCCACGAATCCGGTGATGAGCAGGTAGAGAACCACGTTCTTCATCTGCGGGATCGTGATGTACGCCGTCCTCTGTCCCCAGTTCGCCCCCTCCATCGCGGCAGCTTCGTAGTACTCCGCCGGGATGTCGACCATCGCGGCGACCATGATCAGCGAGGTCAGCCCCATGCCGAGCCAGATGGCGGGAACCGCGATCGCCAGCAGCGCCCACTTCGGATCCCCGATCCAGGCGATCGGTTCGATTCCGAAGACGCCGAGGAAGGCATTGAGGAGACCACCGGAGTAGTTGTAGATGAGCACGAAGATGATCGATGCGATCACGGCGGAGATGATCGTCGGGATGTAGATGCTCACCTTGAGCAGGCTGGCGGCGCGACGTGAGACGCTGACCACGAGACTCGCGAACAGGAAGGCGAGGACGAGCATGATCGGCACGGTGAGCAGCACGAAGGCGAATCCTCGCCCGATCGTCGCCAGGAACAGCGGGTCCTTCAGCACGTTGGTGTAGTTGCGGACGCCGACGAACTCCGGATCCTTGTAGAAGCTCCAGTCCTGGAAGGACAGGTATCCGGCATAGATCGCGGGCCAGATGACGAAGATCCCGAGCAGCGCCACGAGGGGCAGCAGGAACCAATACGCGGTCTTGTTGTCTCGATAGCGATAGCGATTCTGCCGCTGCCGGATCGCCCTACGCTCTTCCACAGCCTGACTGGCCATACCCACCTCGTCGTGTCTTCGGATGCGTGACCGTCCGGGGCCGGAACCCGACCCCGGACGGTGAGCGGTGTCAGTTCTTCGGCGCCTTGTCGGGCAGTCCGTCGCGATCGATGACGGTCTGGATCGCCGCGTTCGCGGTCTTGATCGCGTCATCCATCGAGGCGGAGCCCTTCATCACCGATTCCATCGCGGTTCCGACAGCGAGGTTGACGTCCCAGGGGTAGGTGGATCCGGGGATGGCATCCGGGGCGATGTCGTCGACGATGATGCTCGACCACGGTGCGTTCGCGGCTTCTTCGCTCGCGGCGACCGCATCCTGCACCGACTGCCGCACGGGGACCTTGGTGAACTGCGTGTTCACGAAGAACGGAACGAGGTTCTCCGGGTCGCCGGCGATGGCCCACGAGAGGAACTCGCCGGCAGCCTCCGGGGCCTTGCTCTTGGCGTCGACGACCCAGGTGAAGTTCCCCATCGTCGTGGCGGTGCGCCCGTCCGCGTCCGGGGAGCTCGGGAAGGCACCCACCCCGGTCTTGGTGAGCAGGTCGGGGTAGTCCGACCCGATCTCGGACATCATCCACGATCCGGAGACCTTGAACGCGACCTTCTGCTGGCCGAAGTCCTCGCCTGCGACGTAGGCGGCCAGCGGCTGCTTGGGCATGTACCCCTTGTCCCAGAGCTCTTTGTACTGCTCCATCAGGGAGCGGTAGCCGTCGTTGTCGATGGCAGGGGCGGTCCAGTCGTCCGTGAGTGCGAGGTGACCCGCGAAGTTGTACTGCTGCCCCACGGTGGACCAGGCCATGGTCACGGCATCCTGGGCCGGGGAGATGCAGTATTGCCCGTCGGACAGCGTCGGCTGGATCTTGGCGCAGGCCGCCAGCAGGTCCTCCCAGGTCTCCGGAGCCTTCGACGAGTCGACGCCCGCGGCGTCGAGGAGGTCGGTGTTCCAGAACAGCACGGTCTGCGGCTCGAGCAGCAGCGGGTAGGCATAGTGGGTGCCGTCGATCTCGGAGATGGAGGTGGCGTTGTCGAGGATCTCGTCCAGCGCCTCCTGGGGGACGATCGAGTCCAGCTCGTGCACGGAACCGGCGTTCACCAGGTCGTAGAGGTTGGCGGAGCTGGTGTAGATGTCGGGCGCCTTGCCGGCGGCCTGCGCGGCCTTCATCTTCTGATCCCAGGCGTCGGCGGGCACTTCGGTGTCGACGACCTTGATCTCGTCCTGCGAGGCGTTGAATTTCTTGACGATGTCGGCGTACCACTCGTTCTCCACGGGGGTGAACGTGCGATGCCAGAACTGGACGGTGGTGACGCCGTCTGCGCCGCCGTCGCCGCCTGCCGACTCGCCGGGTGTGCCGGAGCCGCAGGCGGCGAGCATGGCGCCCACGGTGAGCGCGCCGAGAGCGGCGAGCGTGACCCTGCGCGTACGAGTGGTGATTCTCATGGGTTCCTCCTCAGGAACGGACTCCTCATCGAGTCGCTGCTGTGTGTTCGGCTGCCGCCGACGAGCACCGGCCGTGCCCGTGGATCCTCAGTGACCGGGTAGCGCCAGAGTAGGCGAAATCGATTTCATGCGCAAGGCTCGATTCGCGCCTCGATCAGCGCGAGCGCTCCAGGTCGGCGGAGAACCAGAAGACGTTGTACGGGTCCCACAGCGATAGCGTGAAGTAGATCCGCCGACCGTCCTCGGTGACGTATCGCGGGTTCAGATACGGCGAGTAGAGCCCCGGATACTCGGCGCGGGGCACGAGCTCGATCGCCTCGCCCCACGGACCCCACGGCGTGAGGCCTTCGCGGATATAGGCGCTGCCGGCATCCGAGTAGGTCATGATCCAGCGCTCCAGATAGGTGGACCACATCACCGAGAGCTCGCCGATCGTTCCCTCCAGGATCGTCTCGGCATCGCTCAGCTCATCGCTCCATCGGGGCTTGTCGCCATCGAGGCCGGCGAAGTACGAGTAGGACGCCTGCTCCTCGACCGCGTCCTCGGCGGCGGGCACCCTCATCAGCTGCACCCCACCGAACCGCCCGGAGGGGATCGACCAGAAGTAGATCCAGTCCTGGCCGCCCTCTCTCACCTCGGCCGTCGCGAACTGCACGAAGTTCGAGTCCCCCGGCCACTCGACCCCCTCGACCGGAGACCAGGTGCGCCCGTCATCCCGCGAGACGATCAGGGCGGAATAGTTCGATTCCCACGCCCCCGGTTCCCCCCAGAACCGCACCGACATGTACGAGACATAGATCGTGTCGCCGATCGCGAAGCCGTACGTGGGGATCTTCGTGACCTCACCACCCGCCCCGTTCGCATCATGGTCGCCCTCGATGAGAGGGGCGGCGAGGCCGATGTCGTCCTCCACCCACCCGTCGAAGTCGATCCCGTCCGAAGGGTCGTCGTCCGTGGTCCACGCGGCGACGTTGGAACGCCAGAAGCCGCCCTGACCGCCGATCGACTCGGGGTCACGCTCGCCGAAGGTGTCACCGAAGAAGAAGAACGTCTTGTCACCGACATTCGTCATCGAGCCGAGGTCGGTACCGGCGACGGAGACCGCGGCGGTGTCGTTCATCGCGTCGGGGCCGGTGAGCTGAGCGATCTCGGTGAGATCAGAAACGCCGTCGAGGACGAAAGGCTTGTCCGGGTCGGAGTCGACGTTCACGGGTCCGTCTCCGGCGCACCCCGCGAGACCGAGGAGAACGACGACGGATGCCGCGAGTGCAGCGGGGCGAGATGCGGTGATGACACGGGGCATGATCCTCCTCGATCGATGACGAATGACCTCGAATCTAGCGAAATCGATTTCAACACACTAGGGTCTTCGGCATGTCAGACTCCTCTTTCGACCGGTGGCTGCGCCCCTCCAGCGACCCGGTGTCGGAGCCCCGCTGGGGACACGTCGAAGGTCTCCAGATCGGCATCCCGCCGCTCCCCGGTCCCCGAGGCCTGATCCGGATCTTCACCCCGTACCTCGACCACCCCCGCGAGCGGCTGATCAACTTCTTCGCCGTCGAGCCGATCCCCCTGGGCGCAGCCGAGCGCGGTTTCTCGGAGCTGGAGCAGAGCACTCTCGACACCGGCGAGCGAGGGAAGCGCTTCTGGTCAGCGGATGACGCCGCGAGTGCAAGGATCCCCTCGCCCCGGCCCCCGGCACGCGGGCAGATCGCCACGGTCGACGGCATCGAGACGCTCACCGTGTGGATCGGGGTCGAGCGATTCGACAACGGAGCGGACGTGAGCGTCCGGGTGCGCTTCTTCGCGGACCGCCCACACGAAGTGGAGGTGGCGGGCTTCGCCACTGAGAGGTCCGTCGCCCTCTCCCACCTGATCCTCACGGCGACGATGGGGAACTGGGCGCGATTGCGGCGACTTCAGCTCGCCGACCGTGCCGTGACACCCGCAGAGCTGTGGCCGAACTTCTCCGGCACCGGATTCACCCGGCACGGACGCTTCCCCCTCGCCGAACTCACGCGCGAGGGGAAAGCGGCGGTCGTGAGCGCGACGGGTGACGAGGAGGATCCCTGGTCGGTCGATCACTCCGCCGACACCGCGGAGCACTGGCGCTTCCTCGGCCGACGCGCGGTGCAGACGTGGCGGGTCGACGACCCCCACCCTGAGCTCGAGGCAGTGGTGAACGCGCGGTGGTCCTACTGGGCGAGCGCCTCGCCGATCCCTGGCGGTCCCGCCTACGAGAACTTCGAGATCATCGAGCCGTTCCGTCAGGGAGCGGCGTTCCGGTTCTCCGTCGAGCCCCTCTGAGGAGCGCGAGGCGCCCGCCGGACACCGGCCCGCGTCTCACCGGCAGCCGCCTCACCGGCAGCCGTCTCACCGGTGCGCGGCCACCACCTCGGCGACGGCGGTGCGCTCGGCGGCACTCGGCTCGGCGATCGCCATACGGCAGTGCGTGTCGACCACGTCGAGCACGCGGTAGGCCTCCTTCATGCGGGCCATGTCGCCGCCGATGAGGGCGACCACTTCGTCGACCGCGGCCTGCGCAGCGGTGATGGCTGCCGCATCCCCCGACCGCCCGGCGTCGGCGAGCGCGCGGAACGGTTTCGGCGTCACGGATGACACCCCGGAGACGACACCCTGGGCGCCCACCTCGACGGCGGCGATCAGGTCGCGGTCGGCGCCGGTGTAGAGCTCGAAGTCGGCGGGCACGACGGCGCGGTAGGCGGCGATGTCGTCGAGTGAGAGCTCGCTGATCTTGGCTCCCACGACGTTGGGCAGCTCCGCGAGCCGCACGAGGAGCTCCGGCGACACCGGGTTTCCACTCCGCGCCGGGTAGATGTACACGTACAAGCGCCCGTCGCCGACGGCGTCCGACACCGCACGGTAGTACTCGAAGATCGAGTCGTCCGTCGCCTTCAGGTAGTAGGGCGTGAGCGCGGCGAACTCGACGGCGCCCAGCTCACGGGCGATGCGGGTCAGGCGCACGGCCTCGAAGGTACTGGGCCGACCGACATGCACGACCACGCGCATCCGCTCCTTCAACTCGGCCAGAGCGGCTTCCACGATGGCCGCGAACTCGCCGGCGTCCACAGCAGGGAACTCCCCCGTCGTTCCGAGCACGAAGGCCCCCTCGTTCCCCGAGTCGGCGACGAATCGGAAGATCGCACGCGAACCCTCGATGTCGAGGGTGCCGTCGCGGTGGAACGCGGTGGGCACGGCGGTCAGGATGTCGTAGCGGGTCACTTCTCGGTCTCCTCGGAGTTCTTGCGGGACGTGCGGGCTCGACGCTTCGGGGCGTCGATGTTGCGGACGGTGGAGGTGAGCAGGTCGGGCTGCGCGGCGAGCTCGTCGTGCGCCTTCTCGATCTGCTGGATGCTGTCGTCGTGGAGAATCGAATCCGCGAGGGAGCCGCGCTCGGCACGGGGGCGACGAGCGGCACGGATCGCCGGCATCACGATCGAGAGCACGGCCAGGGCGAGGAGCACGAGCGCGATGGGGCTGACGACCTCGAAGAACGGACGCGTGGGCAGGATGGCCAGCGTGCGGGCGAGGTTCTCTTCGGCGAGCGGTCCGAGCAGGAGCCCGAGCACCACGGGGCCGGCCGGCACCTGCATGCGCTTGAGCATCACCCCGATCACACCGAAGACGAGCATCGTCACCACGGTCGAGAGGCTGTTGGAGGTGGCGTAGGTGCCGATGATGCAGAAGATCAGGATGCCGCTCCACAGGTACGGCTGCGGCACATCGAGCAGCTTCACCATGCCCTTCATCCTCACCAGGCTCAGAGCGAGGGACAGGATCGTCGCGATCAGCATGATGCCGACGATCGAGACGACCAGGTCGGGGCGGTTCGTGAAGAGGGTGGGTCCGGGTGTGATGCCCCAGATGATCATGGAGCCGATCATCACGGCCATCACGGAGTCGCCGGGGATGCCGAGTGCCATCGTCGTGGTGAGCGAGCCGCCCAAGGTCGCGCTGGAAGCGCTGTCGGACGCGGCGACGCCCTCGATCGATCCCTTGCCGAACATCTCCGGACGCTTCGACACCTTGCGCGCCCGTTCCCACCCGATGAGACCGGCGATGTCACCGCCCGCGGCGGGGATGAGACCGACACCGAGTCCGACCGCGCCGCCGACCGCCGTGGCACGACCGCTCTGCTTCAGCTCGGACCTGTTCGGCAGCCAGCGACCGAGGCTGGAGATGGGGCGCACGCGCGACGCGCGATGCGTGAGCAACTGGTCGAAGAGTTCCGCGATGCCGAAGAGTCCGATGATCACGGCGATGAAGTTCACGCCCTCGACGAGGTCGAGCACCCCGAAGGTGAAGCGCTGATCGGCCGTCGCGGCGTAGGTGCCGACGGTGCCGAGCATGAGGCCGAAGAGCCCGGCGAGGATGCCCTTGAGCATCGACTTCGACGAGATGCCGATCATGATCGAGATTCCGAACACCACGAGGGCGAACAGCTCGGGGGACTTGAAGTAATCGCGGGCGAAGCTGGCGATCGGGACGGCCGCGACCGCGAACAGCACCAGCGAGGCGAGGATCCCGACGGCCGAGACGATTGCGGAGATGGTGAGTGCGAGACCTGCCCTGCCCTGCTTGGCCATCGGATAGCCGTCGAGGGTGGTGGCGATGGAGGCGGGCGTTCCCGGGGTGTTGATGAGGATGGACGGCACCCGATCGCCGAAGTTCGCCGCGACGTAGATCGTCAGCAGCACGGCGAGGCCCTGCACGGGCTCGAGGGTCATGGTGAATCCCGCGGCGAGGGCGACGGCCATGGTCGCGGTGATGCCGGGGAAGGCGCCGACCATGAAGCCGAGCATGAGCCCGACGAGCATGTAGAGCAGGATCGAGATGTCGAGGAGCGAGTTCAGCCCCTCCAGGAGCGCGTTCACAGGGGGATCCTCAGGAGCAGCCCGAACACGATGTAGACGAACGCCGTGACGGAGGCGGAGTAGATGATCAGGCTCAGCCAGCGGCGGTGACCGTAGAGGAGCATGAGGGAGGCCATCAGCAGGGCTGCGGCGATCGGGAAGACCTCGATGCGGTACCCGAAGAGGATGACCGATCCCAGCGACCACAGCGCGATGAAGGCGCCCGTGATCACCAGCGTGGCGATCACGCGCAGGTAGCCTCCGGGCTGGATGCGCTCGAGGTCGTCACGACCGGGTGCGGGGCGGGTGATCGCGATGGCGAGCAGCGCGATGGCGACGACGACTCCGGTGACCCCGATGACGAGCGGCCAGAAGCGGGCATCGATCTGACCCGGAGCGGCCTCGCGGCGCAGCGGGATCTGCGTCGAGAGGAAGAGATATCCGGCGGTGAACGCCAGGGCGAGGACGGCGAAGACGATCTCGAGAGGTCGCGACGCGGTCGCACCCTGGTACTCGTCGCCCGCGGAGGCGTCCGATGCGGAGACGTCCGCTGCGGAGGCGTCCGATGCAGAGGTCGACATGATGCTCCTTTCGTGATCCGAGAACTGAAGGAGAGCACTGCGGGGCCGGTGATGAGCCCGGCCCCGCAGTCTTCTCTACCGGGCTCCTCAGCCCAGGAGGTCCTTGAAGAGGTCGAACTGCTCGTCGACGAACGTCGTCCATTCGGCGGAGTCGCGGTACACGACCAGGTTTCCGGCGTCGGCCTGGAACTTCTGGTAGCTGTCGGATTCGACGGCCTCCTTGACGGCGGCTTCGAGCGTCGACTTCACGTCGTCGGGCAGACCCTGGGGCGCGTAGATGCCGCCCCAGCCTCCGAAGACGACGTCTTCGCCGATGGCCTCTTCGACCGTCTCGACGTCTTCCGCGTCGGGGTGGCGCTCGTCGTTCATGACGGCGAGGATGCGCACGGCGTCGCCCTGGGCGAGTGCCTCGCCGAGGCCGGAGACAGCCGCGACGGTCTCGCCGGATGCGGCTGCGGCGACGGCCGTCGCTCCGCCGTCGTAGGGCACCGGAGTGAAGTCGGCGTCGGTCGCGGCACCGAGTCCGAGGGTCGCCGCCTCCCAGATGGAGCCGGCGCCGGAGTTCGCGACCGTGACGGCACCGGACTGCGCCTGGGCGACGAGGTCTTCCAGCGTCTCGATCCCGCTGTTCGCGCCGACGGTGACGACACCGGGGGCGAGCATGATCTGGCCGAGCAGGTCGAAGTCGTCCGGCAGCACGTCCGCGCTCTGCGTGGTGTTCAGCATCGCGATCTCGACGGGCGCGAATCCGATCACGTAGCCGTCGGGATCCTGCGCACCGACGTACTCCATCGCGAGCGCTCCGGCGGCACCCGGCATGTTCTCGGGGATGACGCTGACGTCGAGGATCTTCTCGAGCTCCGTGGCGAGTGCGCGCGACGAGAGGTCTGATCCTCCCCCGGGGTTGGCCTGGATGATGAGCCGGATGTCCTTCTCCGGGTAGGTCGATTCGGCGCCCTCGCCCTCTTCGACCTTGGTGCAGGCCGAGACGATGAGAGCGGTGGCTGCGAGGGCGGCGATCGCGGCAGCCGCCCGGGTGATGCGCTTGCGGGGCATCTTTGCTCCTCTACGTGGGTCGACCTTGTTGTCGACTCCCCCGACCGTAGCAGTGTTGACTGTTAACAGTCAACACTCGGACGACACGTGCGCCGCGAGGGCCGCAGGCACGGCTCCGCCCTCAGGCGTGGGTGGCGATCTCGCTCAGCATGCGTCGACGAGCACCGTCGAGATGCTCGGACAGCACCTTCGCCGCCTGCGCCGGCGTGCCCGTGCGCATCACCTGCATGAGCGTCACGTGATCATCGGAAGACTCGTGCAGGTCTTCGTCATGGTTGATCGTGACCTCGAGCAGCGCGGTGAACGTCGGGAGGTACTGATTCCATGCCCCCTCGAGACGCGGGTGATCGGCGAGCGCGTAGATCTGCGAGTGGAACTCGAGATCCGCGGTGACGAATGCGGCATGGTCGCCGCGGTCCGCGGCCTCGCCCATGCGGTCGACGGCCGCCGCCATCGCGGCCCAGCGCGCCTCGTCGTCGACGCGCATGGCCCGCGAGAGGGCGAGCTGTTCGAGCGCACCCCTCAGGCTGTACAGCTGATCGACGTCATCCCCCGTGAGTCCCACGATGTACACGCCGCGGGGACGCTGCACCTCGACGAGCTTCTCGAAGCTCAACTGGGTGAGCGCATCGCGTACGGGGCCACGGCTGACCGAGAACTCCTCGGCGAGCGCTTCCTCGGTGATCCGCGCGCCGGGGGCGAGTTCGCCGCGCACGATGCGCTGGCGGAGCACCCGTGCCACCTGGGCGCCGAGGGATTCTCCGCGCGTGACGGTCTGCGTCATGGTGACCTCCTGTTAACTGTTGACAGGATACACACCACGAGATTGGTGTCTAGGCGTGTCCGCGCGGATCCCAGAGCACGATGTCGGTCGAGCGGCGGATGCGACGGCCGCTCGGCACGGGCACCACCCCCGCGGATCCGGCGGCGAACACCCGCACGCCGGGGCGGTTCTCGCGCTCGGTGCGCAGAGCGCTCTCGAGTACCGCGATGCGGTTGCGCAGCGCCCGGTTCTCGTCTTCGAGGTCGAGCAGACGCGCGATCGCGGGGAGGCTCACACCTTCCGAAGAGAGCTGGGCGACCTCGCGCAGCTGTTCGATGTTGCGGGCGGAGTACCGACGCGAGCCGCCCGACGTCCGTCCGGGGACCACGAGTCCGATGCGGTCGTACTGCCGCAGGGTCTGCGGGTGGAGACCGGAGAGCTCGGCCGCCGCCGCGATCGCGAACACCGGGGTGTCAGCGTTCATCATGAACGCCTCCGACCCCGGTGCCCACTTCGACGCTCGGTCATCGACGCGCCTTCGCCATCAGCTCCGCCCGCGGATTCTCCGTGGGCTCGAGCTCCTGGAACTTCTCCAGGGCCTCCCGCGCGGCGTCGTCGAGGTGCGTGGGCACGGCGACCTGGAGTTCGGCGAGCAGGTCTCCGGTTCCCTTCGCCGTCGCCACACCACGGCCCTTGACGCGCAGCACCCGCCCGGAGGGGGTGCCGGGAGCGACGCGGAGCTTGACCACGTCACCGCTGAGCGTCGGGACCTCGATCGTCGCGCCGAGGGTCGCTTCAGTGAAGGTCACCGGGACCACGACGCGCAGGTTGAGCCCGTCACGCGTGAAGACGGGGTGCGGGCGCACCGAGATCTGCACCACGATGTCGCCGCTCTCCCCGCCGTCGGGCGAGGGACGGCCACGACCGCGCAGACGGATCTTCTGTCCGTCTGCCACACCGGCAGGGATCTTCACCTTGAACGGCTTGCCGTCATCGCCCTGCAGGGAGATGGTCTCGCCCTGCACGGCGGTGACGAAGTCGAGCGTCGTGCGAGCGGTGACGTCGGCACCACGCTGCGGTCCGCCGAAGCCGCGGTAGCCACCGCTCGGCTGCCCGAAGCGTCCGCCTCCGAAGCTCGCACCCTGCCCCTGGTTGAACATCGCGAAGATGTCCTCGAAGTCGGCCGTCTGCCCTCGGCCCTGCTGGCCGAACCGGCTGAACACGTCTTCGAAGCCGCCGGCACCCTGGCCGCCCGCCGTGAAGCGGGCGCCGGAGCCCATGGCGCGGATCTCGTCGTACTCTTTGCGCTGTTCGGCGTCGGAGAGCACCGAGTAGGCCTCGCTGATCTCCTTGAACTTCGCCTCTGCTTTGGCATCACCCTGATTGGAGTCCGGGTGGTACTTCCGCGCAAGCTTGCGATACGTCTTCTTCAGATCCGCATCACTGACGTCCTTGGAGACCCCGAGGGTCTTGTAGAAGTCCTTGTCGAACCAATCCTGGCTGGCCATCGATCACCTACTCCGCAGGGACAGCGACGACGACCTTTGCGGGGCGCAGCTCGATGTCACCGAGGCGGTAGCCCACCTCGACGACCTCGAGGATCGTCGTCTTCTCGGCGCCGGGGGTCGGCTGCTGGAAGATGGCCTCGTGGCGCTGAGGGTCGAATTCCTCACCCTTCTCGCCGTATGCGGCCACCCCGAGACGCTCCACGACCGCACGCACCTTCTCGGCGATCACGGCGAAGGGCGTGCCCTCGACCAGGTCGCCGTGCTGAGCGGCACGGTCGAGGTCGTCGAGCACCGGGATGAGGCCCTTGGCGGCCTCGCCCTTCGCCCGCTCGATCTCGACCTGGCGCTGCTCCTCGGTGCGACGACGGTAGTTCGCGTACTCGGCCTGGAGGCGCTTGAGATCGTTCAGCAGCGTCGACTCGAGGTCGGCGAGCACGGCATCCTCCGCTGCGGCCTCACCGGTCTGCGTCGCTCCGAGGATGTCATCGACCGTGAGGTCATCGACACCGTCTTCAGGAGTCTCGTCCGACCCCTCGGCGGCCTTCGCCTCGGTGGAGTCCGGGTTCTGCGGCGCGGGGCCGGACGCCTGAGCGTCCGACCCCTCGCTGCGACCTTCGGCGGACTCAGGATTCTGGTTCTCGTCGAAGTTCTTGTCCGTCATGATTACTTCTTCTCGTCCTCGTCGTCGACGACCTCGGCGTCGATGACGTCCTCGTCGGAGGAGGGAGCGTCACCGGTCGGGGCCTCGCCGTCAGCCGAAGCGTCGGCAGCAGCATCCGCCTGCGAGGAGGCGTAGATGGCCTCGCCGAGCTTGGACTGCGACTGGTTGAGCTTGTCGAACGCGGTCTTCACGGCCTCGTCGTCTTCGCCCGCCAGCGCCGTCTTGAGCGCTTCGACGTCGGCCTTGACCTCGGTCTTCACGTCTTCGGGCAGCTTGTCGTCGTTCTCGGTGATCAGCTTGTCGATCGAGTACGCGAGCGTCTCGGCCTGGTTGCGGACCTCGGCTGCCTCACGGCGCACCTTGTCCTCAGCCGCGTGCTCCTCGGCCTCGCGCACCATGCGCTCGATGTCTTCCTTCGACAGCGAGGAGCCGCCGGAGATGACGATCGACTTCTCGGTGCCGGTGCCCTTGTCCTTGGCGGACACGTGCACGATGCCGTTGGCGTCGATGTCGAACGTGACCTCGATCTGCGGGATGCCGCGGGGAGCGGGAGCGATGCCCGTGAGCTCGAACGTGCCGAGCGGCTTGTTGTCGCGGGTGAAGTCGCGCTCGCCCTGGAAGACCTGGATCGCGACGGACGGCTGGTTGTCGTCTGCCGTGGTGAAGGTCTCGCTGCGCTTGGTCGGGATGGCGGTGTTGCGCTCGATGAGCTTGGTCATCATGCCGCCCTTGGTCTCGATGCCGAGGCTCAGCGGGGTGACGTCGATGAGGAGGACATCCTTGCGCTCGCCCTTGAGGACACCGGCCTGGAGAGCGGCGCCGACGGCGACGACCTCATCCGGGTTGACGCCCTTGTTCGCGTCCTTACCGGTCTCGCGCTTGACGAGCTCGGCGACCGCGGGCATACGGGTGGAACCACCGACGAGCACGATGTGGTCGATCTCGGACACCTTGATGCCGGCTTCGCGGATGACATCCTCGAACGGCTTCTTGGTGCGGTCGAGCAGGTCCTTCGTGAGGTCCTCGAACTTCGCGCGGGTGATCGTCTCGGAGAGCGAGACCGGGCCGGACTCCGTCAGCGACAGGTACGGCAGGTTGATGCTCGTCGAGGTGGAGGAGGAGAGCTCCTTCTTCGCCTGCTCCGCGGCCTCCTTGAGGCGCTGCAGCGCGATCTTGTCGCCCGCGACGTCGACGCCCGTGGTCTCCTTGAACTGCTTGATCAGGTAGTCGACGAGACGCTGGTCCCAGTCGTCTCCACCGAGACGGTTGTCACCGGCGGTCGCACGCACCTGGATCGTGGAGAAGTCGTCGTCCTTGCCCACCTCGAGCAGCGAGACGTCGAACGTTCCGCCACCGAGGTCGAAGACCAGGATGAGCTCGTCTTCCTTGCCCTTGTCGAGGCCGTAGGCCAGAGCGGCCGCGGTCGGCTCGTTGATGATGCGCAGGACGTTGAGACCCGAGATCTCCCCGGCCTCCTTGGTGGCCTGACGCTCGGCGTCGTTGAAGTACGCGGGGACGGTGATGACCGCATCGGTCACGGTGTCACCCAGGTACGCCTCGGCGTCGCGCTTGAGCTTCATGAGGATGCGCGCGGAGATCTCCTGCGGCGTCCACTTCTTGCCGTCGACGTCGAAGCTCCAGTCGGTGCCCATGTGGCGCTTGACGGAAGCGATCGTCCGGTCGACGTTGGTGACGGCCTGGCGCTTCGCGGTCTCACCGACGAGCACCTCCCCGTCCTTGGTGAAGGCCACGACCGAGGGGGTCGTGCGGAAGCCCTCGGCGTTGGCGATGACCTTGGGCTCGCCACCCTCGAGGACGCTGACGACGGAGTTGGTGGTTCCGAGGTCGATACCGACAGCACGTGCCATGTGTTCTCTCCTTTGTTGGAAGTTCGTTGGGATCGGAAATCTGCGGCGATCAGGGAAACCTGAGTCGCGATGACTCAACTGTACGCCGGGGCTCCGCAGGTGTCAAATCAACTTGATACGAGTCGACTCAACTTTTTCAGAAGGGCGCGAGAATCGCCGGATCCTCCGTGAACGTGACGGTGTTCTGGGGAGGGGGCCGGTCGACGTAGACCTTGCCGGTCGGGCTCGTCCAGGCGTAGACGCCACCACCCAGGGGCTCGACCGCCCACGGCGAATGATGCTTGAGCACGTGATGGCGACGACACAGGTGACCGAGATTCGACTCCTCGGTGGCTCCCCCGAGCGCGGCCTCGTGATGATGGTCGATGTCGCAGTCCACGGACGCGTACCCGCAAGTGGGGAATCGGCACCGCTGATCCCTCGCCCTCAGATGCCGCTTCAGATCCGGACCGGGACGATAGCGGTCGACCGCGAGGACCGCGCCGGTGATGGGGTGGGTGAGGATCCGGTCCCAGCCCGCCGCCGCGCCGGCGATCCGGCGGGCGGTCGCGGGGTCGACCGGAGTGCGGCCGTTCAGCTCGGCCGGAGTCGAGCCCTCGCCGATCAGCGTCGTGACGGGGACCGTGATCGACACCGTTCCGCGAATCGCCGTCAGGAGCCCCTCGCCGCGATCATGTCCGGCCGGAGCGCCGGTGAGGAGCAGGTCGAGAGCGAGATCGGCGCGGCGCTGCGCGAGGGTGCGCTCGTCCGGCTCCGGAGCCGGGAGCTCCGTGAACTCACGCTCTGTGGATTCACGCTCTGTGGACTCATGCTCGGTGGACTCATGCTCCTGCACCGCCTCGGCCATCTGCGTGAGCCGTTCGAAGACACCGTGCACGAGCGCCGACGGACCGAGCAGGCCGAGCTGCGTCATCCCGTCTCCGACGTCTTTCACCCACACGGATCTCTTCTCCCGCGCATCGAGGTGCCGCTCATCGATCGACCGCGCCTGGAACCGTTCGGCCACCCGCCGAGCCATTCGACCGACACGAGCGGGAGACTCGGTCTCGGCGAAGGGGATGATCTGAGCCGCATAGGCGGCGCGGCTCGCCGCATCGGGGAGGTGCTCACCCGCTTCGCAGACGACTCGGGCGTGCGCCGCGCTGATGCGACCCGCCCCCTGCGCCTCCCAGACCAGCGGGAAGTGCTCCACGACCCAGGCCGCGTCGGCCATCCGGCGCTGCACCGTTCGATCACTCACCCGCAGGGCCGCGGCGAACTCCGCGGCGACCGTGCGGGCCGACATGTCTCCGTGGTCGGGATGCTCCGCCTGCGCGGCTACATCGAGCGCGAGCCGCGACCCGACCGCCAGGATGCCGTCTCGCGCGGCCTGCAGACTGCTGATCGTGCGCTCGACCTCGACGAGCATCTCGGTGAGCGCAGCGAGGGCGTCCACCTGCTCGAGGGTCGCATCCGCCAGCGCTGTCATACCTTCAGTGAACCAGGGACCACCGACATTGAAACACCCAGATCAGCGCCAGAAACCAAGATACCGGAATGGGGCGGGGAGCACCTTCCCCTCCGCCCTGGACGATCCGACCTCAGACCGGACCGAGGCGATACTTGACCCTGACACGGTGGCAGACGGGAGAACAGACACATGTTGTCCATCGGAGCGTTCGCGCAGATCGGCCAGGTGACTCACCGCATGCTGCGGCACTGGGACACGGCCGGACTGCTCGTGCCCGCCCACGTGGACGAGTTCAACGGCTACCGCTCCTACGACCCGTCGCAGTTGGAAAGGCTGCACCGGATCGTCGCCCTGCGCCAGCTGGGCTTCGGCCTCGACGACATCTCGGCCATCCTCGAACGGGGAGTCGATGCCGAGCGCATCGCCTCCCTGCTGCGGATCCGCCGCGCAGAGGTCGAGCAGGAGCATCGGATCGCCGCGGAGAGACTCGTCGACGTGGAGAGGCGCCTCCACCTCATCGAGAGAGAGAAGCACATGTCACGGATCGAGATCGTCGAGAAGCCCCTGCCTGCCGTCCGGCTCGCCGCCGTCCGCACGGTCGTCCCCGATCAGCCGGCCGTCGCCGGTGTGGTCGGTTCCGCCTTCGACGCGGTCGCGGACACCATCGGCGGCGAACATCCCCTGACCACACCGATCGCCCAGTACACGACGCTCGACGACGGACTGGAGGTCATCGTCGGCTACACCTATGCGGGCCCCGCGCGCGCGGAGTTCGACATCATCGAGCTCCCTGCGGCGGACGAAGCCGTCTGCGGCATCCACCTCGGCTCGATGGAGCACATCGCGGAGAGCTGGCAGGCGATCCACGCCGAGATCTTCGCGCGCGGCCTCGTACACGACGGTCCCTGCAGGGAGCTCTATGTCCGCGCCGTCGGCGACGACCAGTCCGATTGGGTCACCGAACTGCAGCAGCCCGTCCGACGCGCCTGAGCGGAATCACGCACTGAAGGTGTGCGGGCTCACTTACCGCCGGGAGGACCGATCAGCAGCAGGATGACGTACAGCGCGACGATGCCGACCACGAGCAGCACGGCGAGCACCCACGGCCGCTGCAGGAACCACCGCATCAGCCGGTCGTACCACCGTCGATCACGCGGATCCTCGGTCGCCTCGAGGCGCCAGGCTCCGGTGAGGCGGCCGGTACGGTGCAGCCAGATCTCCATCGGGATGGTCGCGTACGGGACCACCGCGCTCGCGACGGCGAGCACGCCGACCCCGACATGCCAGCGCTGGTTCAGGGCGACCAGGATCGCCGTCGCCGCATAGCTCAGGAAGATGAATCCGTGGATGCCTCCGCCCACGGTCACCACCACGCCGGGGGCGCCGACGGCGCGGGCGATGATCGCGCCGATCAGGATCGTCCAGGTGATCGCCTCCGCGATCGCGAGGACTCGGTACAGACGGTCGGGGGTGCGGAACACGGTACTCCTCGGGTGGGGTGCTTCCACCGTATCCGTCCCTCCATCCCCCTCGAATCAACCGAATGGTTGAGTCCGTCAAGACGGTGCGACCGTCTCGCGCACCGACATCGGAATAGCAGCCCGCGCGACGACGTTGCCGAAGGCATGGTGACAGTGGATGCGGATGCGCTCTCGCACGTGCTCGGTGCGGTCGATCTCCGCGTCGGCATCGGACGCCGATCGTCGCTCGCCGCGGGAGCGCTGCTGCCGATCCCCGCCGACGCCATCACCCTGGTCTACATCGTCGCGGGCGCCGTGCGGGGGCATCCTCCGCTCGGAGACGGCTGCCGTCTCGACGTCGATCCCGATTCGCAGCGACTCCGGCTCGACAACTCGCAGGCGCGCCATGACCTGCTCGTGACGGGCGACGCGTTCCTGACCCTCGGCCGGTCGCCGTTCGCGCTCGAGGCACACGACGAGACGATCCTCATGATCGCCGACATCGAGCTCGCAGATGTCGCGTCACCCCTGCCCGCACTGCTGCCCCCGTTCCTCACCGTGACCGGCTTCGACGCCGTGGAGCCCGCGGCCGCCGCCCTCGCCCTGAACATGGGGGTGATCGACCACACGGTCACACCCGCCCGCCAGGGGGACCCGGTGATCTGCCGCCTGATGGCGACGACCGTCCTGTTGTCGGTCATCCGTGCTTGGGCGGCGAACGGCTGCGCGCCCACCGGCTGGCCCTCCCTGTCGAGCGACCCCTTCCTCGACCGCGTGGTCGACGCCATCCACGAGGAGCCGGGGCGCGACTGGACGGTCGAGCGCCTCGCCGCGATCGGGGCGATGTCGCGCTCGACCTTCGCCGAGCGGTTCCGCAGCGCTGTCGGACGCTCACCCGCCGACTACGTCACCGAGGTGCGGGTCGATGCGGCGAAGCGGATGCTCGACGCCGGGCGCTCCGTCTCGGACATCTCCCGCGAGCTGGGCTACGCCTCGGACGAGGGATTCAGCCGCGCATTCCGACGCCGCACCGGACAGACCCCCTCGTCCTGGCGCCTCACCAACCGCACTCCCGTCCCGGCCTGAGCGGCACCCGCCCGGGTCAGGCTCTGCTGCTGACCCGATTCGATGCGCCGAACAGCACCGCGCCGGCGAGCAGCGCGACGGCACCGATCACGTAGACCAGTTCGACGCTCAGAGTGTCCACGAGCAGGCCACCGATGCCTGCGGCGAGCGTGATCGCGCCCTGGAACCCCACGACGACCAGGCTGCCCCCGGCTTCGAGCCGATCGGGCATCCGGTGTCCGACCCAGGTGTTCACGACGATCAGCCAGGACGAGAAGAAGAAGCCCCACACCAGCACGACGATGCCCACGCCGATGATCGATCCGGAGAAGAGGATCATCGCGGTCACCGACACGGCGATCACCAACGGCGCGAACACCGCGAAGAAGGCGAACGTGCGGTCGATGACGAGCCCGATCGTGATGTTGCCGAGCAGACCGCCGACGCCGAACAGCGCGAGCAGCATGACGATGGTCGAGGCGTCGACGTCGGGGATCCGCTCCAGCGCGAGGCGCACGTAGGTGTAGGCGAGGAAGTGCCCGAGGACCACGAGCACATGCCCGACCATGCCGAGGCCGATGCCCGGGCGGCGCAGGGTGTCGACGAGCAGTCGCAGACTCGACGCCTGCTCCGCCGGAACGGACGGCAGCGCGAACCGCAGCACGGCCGCGAGCACGACCATCAGCACGCCCGCGAGAGCGAAGACGGTCCGCCAGTCCATGAGCTCACTGAGCATGACGCCGAGGGGCACGCCCGCGACCGTCGCCAGCGACACCCCGGCGGAGGTGAACATGACGCCGCGGCCGAGATTCGCGGGTCCCGCGAGGCGCGCTGCCACGGTGATCGACATCGCCCAGTACGCGCTGATCGCGGCGCCCAGCAGGAAGCGCGCCAGCAGCACGATGATCAGATTCGGCGCGATCGCCACGATGAGGTTCGACACGGCCGCGGAGAGCGCCATCCACAGCAGCAGCGACCGGCGGTCGAGGCGCGGGAAGATCAGTCCGACCGTCGGGGCGACGACGAGTCCGACGAGCGCGGTCACGGTGACGGTCTGTCCTGCCTGGCCCGGGGTGACCCCGAGGCCGTCGGCCATCTCGGTGAGCACACCGTTGGGCAGGAACTCGGCCGTGACCAGCAGGAAGCCCATCAGCATGAGCACGATCAACCCGCCGTAGCGGATGCGGGGCGCCGCAGAGGAAGACACGGTGGGAACGGGGGCTGTCGTGGTCATGGTTCCACGCTCGCAGGATCCGGATACCGCCGCCCGACCAGGCGTCCGCGGCATCCGACCGATCGTCCGGAGCGATCCCGGCGGGTCGGGCGTTGACCACCGCCTCTGGACACGCTCGCCGGGGACGCCCTATGCTCGACGACGCACCGGGACGCGCCCGGGAAGCCCGAGCGGAAGGAGCCGAAGACATGAACACGGTCTTTGTCGCGCTTTCCGCCGACCACCTTCCCCTCGAGGCCACCCGCTCCTGATCCTGGCGTGGCCTCCCCTCCTGGAGCCACACTTGTCTGACCCCTCCGCTTCCTCGGAAGCCGCGTCGTTCGACGCCTCCTCCTTCGAGACCCTCGAAACCGAACTCTCCTTCGCCGACGTCGACCCCGGTGAGGGCCAGCGCTGGTCCACGTGGCCGGCGATCACCCCGTCCGAGCGCGGGCCCGAGCCGTGGCCCGCGTGGGTGGTGACCTCCGCCGGTGCGCTCGACACCGAACGGGGCGTCCTCAAGACCGGCAAAGAGGCCGACGTGTTCCTGATCGAGCGCGCCGTGCCCGGTGATCCGGCGCAGCACACCCTGCTCGCCGCGAAGCGCTATCGCAGCGCCGAGCACCGCAGCTTCCACCGTTCCTCGACGTACACGGAGGGGCGCAGCACCCGGAACACCCGTGACACCCGCGCCCTCGCCAAGAAGTCGAGCCACGGTCGCGACGTGGCAGCGGCGCAGTGGTCCTTCGCCGAGTTCGAGGCGCTGTGCCGGATGTGGGAGCTCGGCGCGCCGGTGCCGTATCCCGTGCAGGTGAACGGCACCGAGGTGCTGATGGAGTTCCTCGGCGACGCCGACGGCACGGCTGCACCCCGGCTCGCCCAGTCACGCGGCGACCGTGCCGCGCTTCAGGAGTGCTACGCGCAGGTCGTCGATCTGATGCGGATCTTCGCCGCAGCCAGCTTCGCCCACGGCGACCTCTCCGCGTACAACCTGCTCGTGCATGAGGGCCGGGTGCGGGTGATCGACCTGCCGCAGATCGTCGACATCATCGCGAACCCGCAGGGGCTCGACCTGCTGCATCGCGACTGCGTGAACATCTGCGACTGGTTCACCCGACGCCGCGTCGACGCCGACCCCGAGGAACTGTTCGCCGAGCTTCTCGCGGCGCTCTACTGAGAGTCAGACGCCACGCGGGCGGCCAGCAGCGTCACGAGCTCGTACACCACATGGCTCGCGGCGATGCCGGTCATCTGCGCGTGGTCGTAGGCGGGCGACACCTCGACCACGTCCGCGCCGACGATGTTCTGCGACGTCAGGGCACGCAGGATCCGCAGCAGCTCCCGGCTCGTGAGCCCCCCGGCCTCGGGCGTACCGGTGCCGGGCGCGTGGGCGGGGTCGAGCACGTCGATGTCGATCGACACGTACAGCGGCTTGTCGCCGATGCGCTGGAGGATGCGGGCGATGCCGGCCTCGACCCCGTGCTCCTCGATGTATTCGCTCGACACGATCGAGAAGCCCAGGCGCTCGTCGTCCTCCAGGTCCTGCTTCGAGTACAGGGGGCCTCGCGTGCCGACGTGGCAGCTGGAGGTGAGGTCGATCAGTCCCTCCTCGCTCGCGCGGCGGAAGGGGGTGCCGTGGGTGACGGGTGCCCCGAAGTAGGTGTCCCACGTGTCGAGATGTGCGTCGAAGTGCAGCACGGCGACGGGGCCGTGCTTCGCGGCGACCGCGCGCAGCAGGGGCAGCGCGACCGTGTGGTCCCCGCCGATCGTGACGATGCGCTGCACCTGCTCGCCGAGGGCCAGGGCCGCGCGCTCGACCTCGGTCACGGCTTCCGTGAGGTCGAAGGGGTTGACCGGGATGTCACCCGCATCCACGACCTGTGCGATCGCGAACGGCGACACGTCCTGCGCGGGGTTGTACGGTCGCAGCAGTCGCGAGGACTCGCGCACGTGCGACGGACCGAACCGCGTGCCCGGTCGGTAGCTGACGCCCGAGTCGAACGGGATGCCCACGACCGCGATGTCGGCGCGCGGAACATCTTCGATCCGCGGCAGCCGCGCGAAGGTGGCGATGCCGGAGTAGCGGGGGTTCACGGACGCGTCGATGGGGCCCACGTTCTCGGTCATGGCTCGTTCCTGTTCGTCGGGGAGGTCAAGAGAGGGAGGTCACGGAGTTCAGAGGGCGCTCTGCGGGAGGTGCACCAGCTGCACGCCGCCCTCGGCGATCGCGGCCCGGATGCTCGAGGCGATGTCCTCGCGGCGCTCCACCCGGCGCCCGGTCGCGCCGAAGGCCGTGGCGAGCGCCGCCCAGTCGGGCTGCACCAGGTCGACGCCGATGGGGGTCATGCCCCGATCGACCTCGTTCTGACGGATCTCGGCGTACCCGCCGTTGTCGACGCACACGATCGTGACGTCGAGACGCTGCTCGACCGCGGTGACCAGCTCGTTCACGCAGAACATCAGCGCGCCGTCGCCGATCACCGTGACGACCGGATGCTCCGTCTGCGCGACTCTGGCGCCGATCGCCGCCGGCAGCCCGTAGCCGAGCGTCGCGTAGGTGGGGGTATAGAGCAGCGAGTGCGGATGGGCCGACTGCAGCACGCTGCCGAGGGCCAGATAGACGATCTGGGACGAGTCGCCCGCGACGATCGCATCCTCGGGAAGGGCGTCGGCGATGATCTCGGCCAGGGCGACCGCCTCGGGTGCGGTCTCGCGCATCTCGGCGGCGATCGCGCTCCGCTCGGCGGTGAGGTCGCGCGGCGGGCGGGCTTCGTGCGGGACGACGGCCAGCAGCGCCTCCACGACGGCAGCCGCGTCGCCCGTGATCCCCACCGTCGCGGCGAGGTTCTTGTCGTGCTGCGTCGGCGAGATGTCGATACGGATCACGGATCCGCGGGCTTCGAGCCGCGGCGCCCACAGCTCTGCCTCACCGAGCTTCGAGCCGACGACGAGCAACACGTCGGCATCCTCCGCGACGGCGCGGGCCGCGGCGAGGCGCAGATTCGAGCCGAGCGAGAGCGCGTGCTGCTCATCGACCACGCCCTTGCCGTTCAGGGTGGTGAGCACCGGAGCGCCGAGTCGCTCGGCGAGGGTCGTGACCTCGTGCGCGGCATCCACCGCTCCCCCACCGGCGACGATCACCGGGGTCTTCGCGGCGACGAGCAGACGTGCCGCCTCGGCGAGCGCTGCCGGATCCCCGGACGCGCGCGCCGCGACCGGGCGGGGCCTGCGCGCCTCGGCGGAGACCTCGGCCGGCGCCTCCAGCACGTCGAGGGGGATCTCGATGTGCACGGGCCGGGGACGCCCGGTGCGGAACAGCGCGAACGCATCATGGACGGCATCCACCGCCTCGGCGGCACTGGTCACCCGACGCGACCACTCGGCGATCGCGCCGACCATGGCCGTGGCATCCTTCGTCTCGTGGAGCGTGCCGACGTCGGCGAACTCTGCGCCGAGCGGCACTCCCGGGGAGAGGACGATGAGGGGTCGCGATTCGCAGAACGCGGTGCCGATCGCGCTCATGGCGTTCTGCAGGCCGGGACCGGACGTGGTGATGACCACGCCGGGGAGTCCGGTCTGCTGCGCCCAGCCGTCGGCCCCGTAGCCGGAGCCCTGCTCGTGACGGTTCGTGACGGCACGGATCCCGAGCTCGGCGAGCGGCCGGTACAACTCGAGGTTGTGGGTGCCGGGGATGCCGAAGATCGCGGTCACACCGTAGGCGCGGATGGTCTCCAGGACCGCCCGGCCCGCGGTGTCGGCGTACTGCTCGGCCGTCGTGGTGTCGGAGTTCATCGGATCATCCTCACACCCGGTGACGACGAACGCCGTCGACCCAGGTCTCGCGCACGGTGATCGCCGAGATCTCCTCGGCCGGAACGGACAGCGGATCGCCGGACAGCACCGCGAAGTCGGCGTACTTCCCGACTTCGAGGGAGCCCAGATCGTCGTCGCGGCCGATCGACGCGGCGCCCTCGATCGTGTGGGCGCGCAGGGCGGCGAGCGCGGAGATCCGCAGGTCATCCGGTCCGAGCGTGTGTCCGCGCCGGGTGACGCGGGTGACGGCGGTCTGGATGGCCTCGAGCGGGATCGGCTCCGCGACCGGCGCATCCGAGGAGATCGTGATCGGCACGCCGGCCCGTTCGAACTCCCCGAGCGGGTTGAAGCGCTCACCCGGGGTCCCGATCGCCTCCTCGACGCCCTCGCCCCAGTTGAAGTAGTGCTGCGTCTGGTTGACCGGACGGATGCCCGAGGCCGCCATCCGCTCGATCTGCTCGGGAGTCGGCAGACCGCAGTGCTCGATGCGGTGCCGGGCATCGGCATCCGGATGCTCGGCGAGCGCGGACTCGATCGCTGACACGACCATCTCGATCGCGGTGGGCGACTGCGCGTGCGTGGCCGTCTGCAGGCCCGCGGCGTGCGCCTTGCGGATGAGCCCGGCGTACTCGGCAGGCTCGTGGTACAACTGCCCGGTGCGGCAGGGGTCACCCACGTAGCCGTCCGGGAAGTACGCGGTCCAGCCGCCCAGCGTCCCGTCGGCGTAGAACTTGATGCCCGCGAAACTCAGGTGCGCGTTGCCGAACTGACCGACGAGCCCCATCTCGAGCGCCTCGTCGAGCAGGTGCGACAGCAGGTACATCGACACCCGCAGCTCGAGGCGCCCGGCCTCGGCGAGACGCAGGTACATGTCGAACTCGCGGCGCGTGACCTGGCAGTCGCCGATCGAGGTGACACCACCGGCAAGGAAGCGCTGCGTCGCGGCATCCAGCTGGCGCAGGTGCTCCTCCGGTTCATCCGCGAGATGGAAGTTCGGGCCGTGGTGGCCGATCTTCACGCCGTGCACGCCCGTGAGGATGTTGCAGGCGGCGTCCGACAGTTCACCCGTCAGCTCGCCCTCCGCGTCGCGGAAGAACTCGCCGCCGTCCGGGTTCGGGGTGTCCCGGTCGACGCCGCCCGCCTGCAGGGTGTACGAGTTCACGACGCCGCCGTGGCCGGACGCGTTCATGAGATACACCTCGCGATCGCTCGCGACCTCGTCGAGCTCGAAGCGGGTGGGGTGCCGCTTCTCCGCCAGGTTCCGCTGCTCGTAGCCGTAGCCGCGCACCGGCCGTCCTGCGGGCAGGTCGGCGGCCGCCGCCTTCAGCAGTGCCACGATCTCGGGGATGCTGCCGGCCTTCTCGGGTCCGCAGTCGACCCAGGTCATCATCTGCCCGAACATGAGCGGATGCGCGTGGGCGTCGACGAACCCGGGGACCACGACCGCGTCACCGAGGTCGATGCGCTCCGGGGAGAGCCCTGCCCGTTCGACCGCCGCCTCGCACTCCGCGGGGGTGCCGATCGCGAGGATCCGTCCCCGGTCGGTCAGCATGGCCGTGGCCGTGGTGGCTTCGGCATCCGCGGTGTGGATCGCCTGCGCCGTCAGGAGGACGGGTGTCTCCTGCGCGGAGCGGTCGAAGGGGGTGAGCTTTCTCATGGCAGCCTGTTCGCGGTCGTGTCGGTGCGGGCGGTGAAGGAGGCGGTGACGGGGGCCTCGTCGGAGTGCTGCGGCGCGAGACGCGTGCAGACACCGGCGATGAGGGCCATACCGATGAACATCGCGATGACCGACCAGATGCTGCCCGTCCAGGCGATGAGCTGGGTCGCGAACCACGGGGAGAACCCGGCCCAGACCGCCGCGCCGACGCCGTAGGACAGCGCGATCGAGGTGTAGCGGGCCTGCGGACGGAACATCTGCGAGAGCAGGGCGGCGATCGGCGCGTAGGTGGCGCTCATCGCGATGCGCACCAGGGAGGCGAACAGGAAGATGAGCGGTTCGACTCGGCCGGGCAGGATCAGCAGGAACGGCACGAAGGTGAGCACCGAGGTGAGCAGGCCGAGGTACATGACGTTCTTCCGGCCCCACTTGTCGCCCAGCCAGGCGACGGGAAGCGTCACCACGAATTCCACGAAGGAGGCGATCGTCATGGCGTCGAGGATGACCTGCTCGCTGATCGCGACCGTGTCGCCGGTGGCGTACGCCGTGGCGAAGGTGGTGGCCAGGTAGTAGCCGCCGGTCGAGATGGGCAGGATGCCGATGCCGAGGAGGATCGGACGCCAGTTGGTGCGCAGCGCGAAGGCGAGCGGCATCGACTGCTTGCGGCCCTCGATCTTCGCCTCGAAGACCGGGGACTCCTCGACGCGGTAGCGCACCCAGAAACCGACGCCGACCAGCACGATCGAGAGCAGGAAGGGGATGCGCCATCCGCCGTTGATGATGAAGTCGTCGCCCATGCGCGTCATGATCGCGAAGATTCCCGACGCCAGCAGCGCGCCGGCCGGGTTGCCGAGCTGCGTGAAGCCGCCGTAGAAGGTCTTGGACTTCTCGGGGGCGTGCTCGACGCTCATGAGCACCGCGCCGCCCCACTCGCCGCCGACCGCGAGGCCCTGCACCGCACGGAGCAGGATCAGGAGGATCGGGGCGAGGATGCCGATGTTCTCGTACGTCGGCAGGCAGCCCACGAGCACCGTGGCCGCGCCCATCATCAGCAGCGTGATGACGAGCGACACCCGGCGTCCGAGCTTGTCGCCGATGTGGCCGAAGATGATGCCGCCGAGGGGCCGGACGAGGAAGGCGACCGCGAAGGTCGCGAAGGCCGCTGCGGTCTCGGCGAGTCGGTCGCCGCTCGGGAAGAAGAGCGGACCGAAGACGAGCGCCGCCGCGGTCGCGTAGACGTAGAAGTCGTACCACTCGATCGTGGTGCCGACGAAGGCGGCGATGCCGGCGCGTCGTGCCCGGCTGTGGGTACCGGTGCTGGGTGTGGAGGTCATGAGGGTGCCCGCTCCTTTGCGGAAGATGTCGGATAGCGAAGGATGCTACGGACGTGCGGAGCCGTCGGCAAGGTCAGAACTCCAGCGAGAATGAGCATTCACTGGATTTCTGATCATGAAACCATGCAATGCTTCCCTTCTCGACGGCACAAGCGCTTCTAGACTGAACAAGCGCGCGGCGATCCGTGCGTTCGCGGGAATCTGACGAATCGAGGGCGACCATGGATTTCGACGCCGAACTCATCCGCGCGCTGCAGGAAGACGGTCGTGCCAGCATCCTCTCACTCGCCGAAAGGCTCGGACAGTCGCGGGCGGCGGTCGCGGCGCGGTTGCGGACGATGCTCGCCGACCGCACGGTCCGGGTCGTCGCGGCCGTCGATCCGGTCTTCCTCGGGCAGCACGTACTCGCCCACGTCTCCCTCCGCACCGACGGCACGGTCGAACACGTCGCCGAGCACCTGCGCGACATGAGCGAGACCGTGCTGGTCTCGGCGGTCGGGGGCTCGCACGACGTGGTCACCGAGGTGCGCGTCGGGTCGATGTCGGAGCTGCACGATCTGCTCGCGCTCATCCGTGCGATCGACGGCGTGCACGACATCAGCACCATCATCTACTCGACCGTGATCAAGGGCTTCTTCGTCTCCGAGTACCACGGTGACGTCACCCTCGACGTGATCGACGAAGCCCTGATCGAGCGACTCCAGGCGGACGGACGGGAGAGTTTCCGCGCGCTGGGTGAAGAGGTGCGCCTCTCCCCCTCGGCCGTCGCCACCCGGGTGCAGCGACTGATCGACGCCGGGGTCATCAAGATCAGCGCCGTCGAGGCACGCGGGCTCGCGCACCGGCAGCTGTCGATGGGAGTCGGGATGACGCTCGGAGACGACGACGGGGCCGTGATCGACGAGCTCCGGCGCGGACGCGGGGTGGACTTCGCCGCACGAACGCTCGGGCGGTTCGATGCGGTGGCGACGCTGGTCGAGCCCTCGGCCGGTGCGCTGTATGCGAGCCTCGAACGCCTGCGCGCGCTGCCCGGCGTCACGCGGATCGAAGCCTGGCTCCACCTGGCGGTGCTGAAGGAGGACTACGCCCGCACGCTCCGCCCCCTCCGTACGGACTGAGCCCCCTCCGCGCGGCCCCCGCACCGGTGCGGGCTCGAAAACGCGCCGCTGCGGGCCGTCGGAGGCGCACTTCTGATCCCGCACCGGGCGTGTCGACGCGGCGCGCCGTCACCGGACGTTCACCGGAGGCCGCCAGACTTCCCCCATGAGCGAACCCGAATCTCGCCCTGGCGTCCCCGAGCCCGCAGCGACCGCCAACAGTGGTGCCGTCGCCGTCGTCGGCCTCGATCTGCGCGGCGAGACCCCCGCCCCCAGGAAGCAGGTCTACTCGTGGGCGCTGTGGGACTGGGCGACGCAGCCGTTCAACACCGTCATCCTGACGTTCGTCTTCACCGCGCTCTACCTGGTCAGCGAGTCCTTCCTCCCCGCCGACATCGCGGCATTGAGCGAAGACGATCCGGCCCGGCTCGCGGCGGAGGCGGACCTCGCATCCGGGCTCGGCCTCGGATCCACCATCGCGGCCTTCGGCATCCTGCTCCTCGCGCCGGTGCTCGGGCAGCGCGCCGATGCCGCGGGTCGGCAGAAGCTCTGGCTCGGGATTGGCACCGGCGCCCTGATCCTGTGCATGCTGGGTCTGTGGTTCGTGGAGCCGGCCCCGAGTCTGTTCTGGCTGGGCGTCGCGCTCATCTCGGCGGCGACCGTGTTCCAGGAGATCGCGGCGGTGAACTCCAACGCGATGCTCATCGGCATCGCCACCCCGCGGAACGTCGGCCGCATCTCCGGTCTCGGATGGGGCTTCGGCTACCTCGGAGGCATCATCGCGCTGGTGATCGTCGTGGTGCTGGACACCTTCGACTGGTTCGGGATGTCCACCGACGACGGACTCGCCTACCGGTTGATCGCGGTCGGATGCGCGGTGTGGGCGATCATCTTCAGCATCCCGATCTTCCTCAACGTGCCGGAGCCCTCGCTCGGACGCCCGGAGCGCAAGGTCGGCTTCTTCGCCTCGTACCCCCTCCTGGTCAAGGACGTCGCCGGGCTCTACCGCAATGAGGAGACCCGGCCCACTTTCTGGTATCTGCTGGCGAGCGCGGTGTTCCGTGACGGACTCGGCGGTGTCTTCGCCTTCGGTGCGATCATCGGGACGGCCGTCTTCAACTTCGGCACGCAGGACATCATCATCTTCGGCATCGCGGCGAACCTGATCGCCGGAGTCTCGACCATCGCCGCAGGGCGACTCGACGATCGACTCGGACCGAAGCGGATCATCCTCGCCTCGATCGGCTCGATGATCGTCGCGGGCCTCGCGGTGTTCTTCCTGCGGGACGCCGGGTCGATGGTCTTCTGGGTCGGCGGCCTCATCCTGTGCGCATTCGTCGGACCGGCTCAGGCAGCGGCCCGGTCGTTCCTGGCCAGGGTCACCCCGGCCGGCCGCGAGGGCGAGATCTTCGGCCTGTACGCCACGACGGGCCGCGCGGCGAGCTGGATGGCCTCCGGCGCCTGGACCCTGCTGATCGTGCTGACGAGTCAGACCGCCTTCGGCATCCTGGGCATCGTGATCGTGCTGCTCGCCGGCTTCCTCCTGCTGCTGCCGGTGAAAGCGCCGCGCTGACGGGAGGCCCCCGTTCACAACTCCGGACAAACGGGCCGAAACCACACCTTCAGGGGCATTCAGACGGCGGGTCGCCGATTTCTTCCTGAGTTGTGCACGGATCGTCGGTCGGGACCGTCGGTCGGGATCGCGTCGGCCTGACCGGCTCAGCGCTGCCAGTTGTCGGCGAGCTTGGTGAGCAGCCGGGCGAGTTCGACGCGCTCCTCGTCGGTGAATAAGGTGAGCGCGGTCGTCAGCATCTCGCGACGCTCACCACGCATGCCGCGGGCGAGGCGGCGGCCTTCGTCGGTCAGTGCGATACGCGTGCGCCGCGCGTCGTCGGGGTCGGCCTCGCGGCGCACATAGCCGCGCTCGACGCCTTGCTGGACGAGCCGTGACGCTCGCGGCTGATCGACGCCGATCGCGGCACCGAGGTCGCTCACGCTGAGGGGAGTCGCCGCCGCGGCCAGCGCCTCCAGCATCCGCATGCGGGCAGGACCACCGAGGCGCCCTGACGGGTCGGCCATCCACGGCGGCATGCCCGGATGGCCGCGGTGGTGATCGAAGTGGTCGTGCACGTGGTCGCCGCGAGTCCCCTGCGGTCCGCCGTGCCGACCGTGGGGACCGCCTCTCCCGCCGTGCCCCCGATCGCCCGGACGACGTCCTCGCAGGCGGGACAGCGCCTGCGCGATGGCTTCGGCCGGATCCGATTCCGCGGGTTCGTTCTTGTCGGTGGTCACCCTCTGATTTTACATGCGACTTGACATGCATCACGACTGCATGTCACACTACATGTACATGCACTGTGACATACACATGCACCCCGACAACGAAGGACTTTCCATGAACACCTCTGAATCACAGAACCCTGTAAACACCACCCGCCCCTTCGGCTACTGGCTGAAGGCCGCCGACCGCCTCATGGCGGCCGAGTTCGCCACCGCCTTCGACCGCGAGCACGCGAACCGCCGCGACTGGCGGATGCTCAATGCCGTCGACGGCACCGTCGCCCCGGATCGCCCACTCAAGGCTCACAAGCTGCGTGACCTGATCGAGCGCGGCTGGATCGCCGCCGACGGCGAGGGCTGGACGCTCACCGACGAAGGCCGCGCGGCGAAGGATCGCCTCGGCACCATCGTCGACGAGATCCGCGCGAAGGTCGCCGATGCCGTATCCCCCGAGGACATGGCCACCACCCTCGCGTCGCTGGAGAAGATCGCGCGCGCGTTCGGCTGGGACGAGGAGACCCCTCTGCCCCGCGGACGTCGGCACGGCTTCGGCGGCCCCCGGCATGGTCGCGGAGCCCGGCACGGCTTCGGACGCCCGTTCCGCCGGGGCTTCGGCCCGGGCATGGACGCCGAGTACGGATGCCGTCACGACGACGGCCACGGCGAACGGCACGCCCACGCGCAGAGCCACGGCCACGGACACGCCCACACCCACGGACAAGGACACAGCCACGGACACCCCCGCACCGGACGGATGGCGCAGCACGCGTTCGAACGCGGCTTCGAGGCGGGCTTCACCCGCGGTCGCGACGCCTGACGCTCCGGCCACCATCGACGAGACGCCTCATCCGACAGCGGGTGAGGCGTCTCGTGCGCCTGGGGTCGGCGTCCGAGGTCGGCGCCTGGGGTCGACGTCAGAGGTCGAGGAGCGCCACCGCGGACTCCGCCGCGCCGGCAGCACGGAGGCGAGCGCGGATCGCGGCGGCCGCGAGCGCGTAGGGGCGCTCATCGTCCATCAGCAGCGAGCGCGCATTGGCCTCCTCGTTCAAGGCGACCAGCTCGAAGGCGAGAATCTCCGCATCGGCATCGATCTCCCCCACGGCGACCGCGTGGCGGATCTGAGCTTCGAGGTAGCCGTACCAGTCGACCAGTGCCGCACGCACCGCATCGCTCACGGGCCCGGACTTCGAGTCGACGTCGGCTGCCGTGGCGGCGAAGAAGCACCCACCGGCGAAGACCCGTTCCTTCGAGTACGCGAGGGAGTTGCGCAACAGCGCGGCGAGGCGGTGGACACCCCGCTGATGCTCCCGGGCGGGCTCGACGATCTGCGCGGTGAAGATCTCCCGCGCGGCCTCGACCGTGGCGAGCTGCAGGCCCTCCTTGCTTCGGAAGAGCGTGGCGATGCTGCTCTTGCTCGACCCGGAGGCTTCGGCGAGCCGGCCGATGGTCAGCCCGTCGAGTCCTTCGACGGAGGCGAGGTCGGTCGCACTGTCCAGCACGATGCGGCGCGAGGCATCACCACGCGCTCGCCGTCCGTCCTGCACCGCATGAATCGACATGCCCCCTAGTATACGAACGATCGTTCGCCTAGTATACGTATGATCGTTCGTATTGTTTGGCGAAGGAGTTCCCATGCCGTCCCTCCCCGCACTGCTCACCCGCAGCATCCATGCCGCCGCCCGCGTCTCGCCCACGTTCGCGGGCGAACTCGCCTACCGCCTCTTCTTCGCCACCTCCCCGCGGATGCCGGTGCGCGAGGCCGATGCCCCGACACTCGACGACGCGCGCCGCGGGACCCTGCACGTGCGAGGCATCGAGGTGTCCACCTACGAGTGGGGCGGCGGCCCTCACGCGGTGCTGCTCCTGCACGGTTGGCGCGGCCGAGCCTCACAGTTCGCCCCGCTCGTGCGCGAACTGGTCGCGGAGGGGTTCCGTGTGATCGCGTTCGACGCACCCGCGCACGGCGCCTCCGGCGGCGGTCGCACCGATGTGCGTGACTGGGTCGACGCCGCCGAGCAGCTGCACGCTGTGCACGGACCCTTCGCCGCGATCGTCGGGCACTCGTTCGGCGCCTTCGCCGCGTTGACCGTGGCCCGGTCGACCGTGCCGACCGGCGCCGTCGCCGCGATCGCCGGTGCGGCCGGCCCCGACGCATTCCTCGCGGAGTTCGCGAGAGAGCTCCGCCTCGATCCCGCGACGACCGCGAGGCTCACGGAGCGATTCCATCGGCGGCTCGGTCTGGACCGGGCCACGGTCTCGGCGCGCTACGACGCCGCGCGGCATCCGCTTCCGAGGGAGACCGCACTGCTGGTCGTGCACGATCGCGATGACCGACGGATGCCGGATTCCGACTCCCTGCGTCTGCACGAAGCCCACGGCGAGCGCTCCCGCCTGCTCCGCACCGAAGGGCTCGGCCACACCCGCGTGCTGTCGGCGGATGCGACCCTCGATGCGGTCGTCGCACTGGTGACGGGCGGGCTCGAGGCCGTCGATGCCCTCGGGTCGATCGCACCGGATGAGACTCAGGCCCGTCGACGGACTCCGCGCCGCACCACCGGAAGAACCGCGGCCGCCACGACCACGACAGCGGCCACGAGCACTGCCACGACGAAGCCGCCGGTGACGAGGACGGCGGCGATGGTGCCGAACACGGCGATCCCGAGCCCGCCTCCGAGCGCGAATCCAATTTCCTGAATCGCTCCCACCTGTCCGGCCTGGTCCTCGGTCGTCGCCTCGAACAGCGCCGTCGCGGCGAGTGTCGCACCGACGCCGAACCCGAGGCCGACGAGCACGAGCGGGATCGCCACGACGGCCGGGTCGAGCGCGAGCCACCCCAGCCCCACGGCCTGCAGGACGAGCGCCAGCACCGTGAGGGAGTTCGCCGACAGCACGCGCAGCGCCAGCGGCGCCAGCACGCCCCCGATCGCGATGGCCGCGGCCTGGGGCAGCAGCGCGATGCCCGCCTCGGCCGCACTCTGCCCGCGGGTGTCCTGCAGGTGCAGACTCACCAACAGCACGGAGGCCGCCGACGCACCGCTGCTCACGACGATGCGGATGATCGCAGGGCTGAAGCCCGGGATCCGGAAGAGTCCCATGTCGATGAGCGGATCGCGGAGCCGACGCTGCCGACGCACGAAGAAGATCAGGCTCGACGTCGCGATGAGGGCCGCGATCCCGGCCGAGAAGGGCGCGGCGAGGGCCTCGTGGAGCGCGAAGACGAGAGCGCCGAGCGCGAGGATCGAGGACAGGATGCTCAGCACATCCCAGGAGGGCAGCAGGGCACTGCGTGAGTCCGGAACGAGCCACAGGGCCAGCACTCCGGCGATCACCGCGAGCGGAACGCTGCCCAGCATCAGCCAGCGCCATCCCGGCCCCTCGGCCAGCAGCCCACCGAGCACCGGACCGAGTGCGCTTCCCGTGCCGAACGTCGCCGTCCACAACCCGTAGGCGAGGACACGCTCGCGCGCCTGGAACTTGGCACCGATCGTCGAGACCACTCCCGCGACCACGAAGGCCTCCGCGACCCCCAGCAGAGCACGGACGATGATGAGCAGCAGGCCGCTCGTGGCCATCCCACCCACGGCGTTGAGTGCGGCGAAGGCCGCCAAGCCGATCAGGACGATGCTCTTGCGTCCGAACGCGTCACCGATCCGGGAGGCGAGGATCAGTGTCGCCGCCAGGGAGAGGGCGTACACGTCGACGAGCCAGAGTCCCTCGATATCGGTCAGTCCCAGGTCACCCCGGATCGCGGGGAGGGCGGTGGAGACACTGCTGATCGCGAGAGCGCCGATGAGGATCCCGAGCCGGAGCGGGACCATCGCGAGCCAGAGGCGGACGGACGAACGGGACGGGACACGGATGGGGGTTGTGGTCACACCCTCAGTCTGCGAAGGTACACACACAAGCCACAAGTACGGTCATCTCTGATACGTACGGACATTTTGGATACTGTGGAGGGCCGACAGGTGAGAGAGAAGACGGAACGGATCGTCCGCGAGTGGACCGAATCGTGCGACGCCGAGGTGTCGATCGCGGTGCTCGGGGGCGCCTGGAAGCCCAGCATCCTCACCCTCCTCGGCGAACATGAGGTGCTTCGCTTCGGCGAACTCGGACGGCTGCTGCAGGATCCGACCCCGCGCGTGCTCACGCGTCAACTGCGCGAGCTCGAGGCCGACGGCCTCATCATCCGGACCGTCTACCGCCAGGTGCCACCGAAGGTCGAATATCGACTGAGTGAACTGGGTGCGAGCGCCGGGCAGCTGCTGACCGAGCTCACCCGCTGGGGGACTCTCTACGCAGGACGACAGCGCACGGCGGTGGACGCATGATCACGTGTGTCGTGACGTACACGATCGATCCGAAGAAGATCGACGCCTTCGAGTCGTTCGCGCGCGCATGGATCGAGCTCGTGGGACGCCACGGGGGTGTCCACCACGGCTACTTCCTCCCGTCCGAGGGAGCGAGCGACGAGGCCCTCGCCCTGTTCACCTTCCCCTCCTTCGCCGACTACGAGGTGTACCGGGCGAGGTTCGGGGTCGATCCGGAGTTCATCGAGGCCGACCGCATCAGGGATGAGAGCGGCTGCGTGCTGCGCTACGAGCGCACGTTCATGCGCCCCCTGCTGCCCTCCGACCTCTGACGTCCCGGGCCCTGACGTCCGGGCTCTGACGTAGGGCCTCTGACGTCCGGGCTCTGACGAGGTTCAGATCCGGCGCGGGCCCGGACCGTCGTCGGCGAGCGCATCCTCGGGGTTCAGCAACCGGCAGGCCTTGAGCGACAGGCACCCGCAGCCGATGCAGCCGGTGATCTCGCGACGGAGGTGCTCGAGCTGGGTGCGACGGATGTCGAGCTGCTCACGCCACAGCCTTGCGACCCGCTGCCAGTCCCGCTGAGAGGGCGACTCGTCGGCAGGCAGGCTCTGGAAGACCTCGTGCACATCGGTGAGGGGGATGCCGAGACGTTTCGCGACCACGATCAACGAGATCCGCCGCAGCATGTGCCGCCGGTATCGGCGTTGATTCCCTGCGGTCCGGGTCGACGAGATCAGCCCCAGCTGCTCGTAGAAGTGCAGGGAAGTCGCCGGGACGCCGGTGCGCCGGACGACCTCGCCGATGGCGAGCAGATCGTCGGGTTCCAAAGACATCGCCGCCTCCTCTTGACCTCGAGTTTACTCGAGGTATTAGCGTGACGATCGGCCGCCGAGAACCGGCGCCGACGGGCGAGACCAGCGCCCGCTCCGACGCCACGAAGGGCAGCCGATGACTCAGACACCGCACCGCACGCACCCCGCCGGAAGCTGGCGCGAACTGCTCGGCAGCCGCTACGCGCCGATCGCCTCCGTGCTCGCGGGAGGCGTGCTCCTCGAGGCGAGCAACGTCTACCTCACGACGAGCCTGCTCCCCACGATCGTCGGGGACATCGGCGGCGCGGAGTTCTACGCCTGGACGATGACGACCTTCCTGCTGGCTTCCGTGGTCAGCTCGATGATGGTCAGCCGAATCCTCACGCAACGGGGTGCGGTGCAGGCCTACCTGTGGGCACTCGGCCTGTTCGGACTCGGCTCGCTGCTCTGCGCCGCGAGTCCGTGGATGTGGGCACTGCTCGGCGGTCGGGCCGTGCAGGGTCTCGGCGGCGGTCTGCTCGCCGGACTCGGCTATGCACTCATCCAGCGCACCCTCCCCGAGCGCCTCTGGGCACGGGCCGCCGCCCTCGTGTCGGCCATGTGGGGCGTCGGCAACATCGTCGGCCCGGTGGTGGGAGGCGTCTTCGCGCAGCTGGACGCCTGGCGCGTGACGTTCATCGGATTGGCCGTCGTCTCGGCACTGATCGGCATCGTCGTCGTGCGCGCCCTGCCGCAGACCACTCGGATGCGATCGAGCGAGTCCGTCCCGTGGACATCCCTCGTGCTCCTCACCGGTGGCGTCGCCGCCGTGGGTGTCGCGAGCATCGTCCCCGCCGGCTTCGGCACGGGAGTCGCCATCGTCGTCGGTGTCGTCCTCGGTGCCTGGTTCCTGCGTCACGAGCGGCGTGGGGGCAACGGCATCCTGCCGCGTGTCACGTTCGCCGCGGGGTCCTCACTCGGATGGGTGTACATCACCGTCGCCGTCCTGGCCTTCGCGATCGGCACCGAGGCGTTCATCCCGCTGTTCGGGCAGGAGATCGGCGGGCTGATGCCCTTCGTCGCCGGCCTGCTCGGTGCCGCGCTCTCGCTCGGGTGGTCGGTCACGCAGGTGTTCACGGCCAACGCCACCGGCGTCCGCTCCCGTCGCCTGCTCATCACCATCGGCCCGGTGACGGTCGCCGCCGGCCTCACCGGCTACGGACTCCTCCAGCACGAGGGCCCGTCCGCGCTCGTCATCGCGCTCTGGTTCGCCACTCTCTTCCTCGCCGGTGCCGGCATCGGCCTGGGATTCCCCCATCTGACCGTCGCCGCGCTCGGCAGCACGTCCGGCGAGGAGGAAGGTGCCAAGGCGGCCGCAGCCGTGAACACGGTCTTCATCATCGCGAGCGCGTTCAGTGCGGCGATGGCCGGAGTGCTCGTCAACCTCGCGATGCCCGACGTCGTCGACGCCGCCCGACTCCTGATGCTGGTCTTCGCCGGAGTCACCCTTCTCGGCGCGTTCGTCGCCAGAGGGGCGAGCTGGGGCATCGGCGAAGACACCAACACCAACACCAACACCAACACCAACGAAATGGAAACGCCATGATCCCCTTCGGACCCCAGCTCATCGGCCAGACGGAGAAGGCGCTGAGCGCGCTCCTGCAGACCGTCCTCACCCCTCACGACCTCAGCGAACGCGAGTGGGTCTCGCTGAGGCTCACCGCACAGTTCGACGGCGCCGGGGAGCTCGACGCCTTCCTGGCCGATCGTCTCCCCGCCACGGAGGTCGGACCGATCCTCACGGACCTGCGCCACCGTGGACTCCTCGCCGGCTCCGCGCTCACCCCGACAGGCGAGGCGCGGGTCGCCGAGATCGGCCGGGAGATCGCAGACCTGACGGGGCCCCTGTGGGCGGACCTCGACCCGCACGAGACCGACGCCGCGGCCGCGGTCCTGAACCGCGTCCTCGACAAGGCACGCCTCCTGCTCCTGCGGGGCGCCACGGCGGGCTGAGCCCTTCGGGACACCCGGAGCCGGAGTCGGAGCGGTTCGGCATCGGACGTAGGCTGGATCGGTGGCGGAATCCCGGGGAAGAGTATGGACCGGCGTCCTCCGCGTCGAACCGCACCGCGGTGATCACCGAGTGGCGCTCCGCGCGGCGATCAGCGTGGCGGCGCCGTTGCTCGTGCTGTGGATGCTGGGCCGCCTCGACCTGAGCATCTACGCGAGCTTCGGCGCCTTCGCCGCGCTGTACGGGCGCCATGACGTGTTCCGCGATCGCATCCGGATGCAGGCGAGCGCCGGGGGCATCATCCTCGCCTCGATGCTCGTCGGCACCGCCCTGTCGGCTCTCGCCGCCCCCGCCCCGGTCAGCATCCTCGTCGTCGCCGTCATCGCCTCCGCCGTCACCCTGCTCGCGTACACGATGCGGTGGCACCCGCCGGGGCCGCTGTTCCCGGTGTTCGCGGTCGGGGCGTGCGCGACCATCCCGGCCACCATCGCCTCGTTCGGCGATGTGCTGTTGGTCGGCGGACCGAGCGTCCTGTTCGGACTCGCGATCACCGCGCTCATCGGCGTCTTCACGCGCCGCACGGACGACGTGCCGCCGAAGACCCTGCAGCCCGTGGGCCCGATCGCCCGAGAGATGGCCCTGTCGGTCGGCGTCGCCATCATCGGGGCAGGCTTCGCCGGGCTGCTGATCATGGACTCGCACTGGTACTGGGCGGCCGTCGGCGCGGTCGCCGCCGTCAGCGGGCCGCAACTCAACGCCCGCGTGATCCGTGGTATCCAACGTCTGCTCGGGACGTTGCTCGGCGTGCTCGTCGCAGCCGGGATCCTCGTCTTCGACCTGCCGCCGCTCGCGGTCATCGCCCTCGTGGTGCTGCTGCAGGCCGCCGCCGAACTCTTCGTCGGACGCAACTACGGCATCGCGATGGTGTTCATCACCCCGCTCGCGCTGCTCATGGTGCACCTCGCCGCGCCGACGCCCGTCGACGTGCTCCTGCAGGATCGCGCGATCGAGACGATCATCGGTGTGACCGTCGGCACGCTCGTCGCCGTCGCTTCGGCCGCGCTGCGCCGGCGACCGCGGAAGACGCGGGTCTGAGCGCCCTCAGAGCCGCAGGGCGACGGCGAGCGACACCGCACTGTCGCTGCTCACCCAGGGGAAGCTCGCGGTGTTGAGCAGGAACACCACGAGGCCGATCGCGGCGATCAGGAGCACGAACAGGAAGACGAAGATCGCCACCGTGAGGCCACCGTAGCCGCCGGAGGTCGGAACCTCCGGCGCGACCGACGGCTGCGCCCAGTCGTCGGCGACGGCGGCGGGAGGCTCACCATCGAGGATCGCGGGAGTCGGGCGCGGGCGGTCGGAGCGACGGCGCGTCTCGGGCGGAGGCGGCGGGATCACCGCGTCCGCCGGTGGGATCGCTGCGGACGAGGGCGGGGCCAGCAGACCGTCCGGGATCGGGATCTCGGGCGGGGGCGGCGGGATCACCGCATCCGCGGGCGGAATCAGCGGCTCCTCGGGAACCCCGCCCTCCTCAGGCTCGATCGGTTCTTCCGGGGTGGTGCCGCTGATGTCGCTCATCTCAGCCTCCGACTGCTCCGACGTCGGTCACGCCGACGTCCGTTCGATGGAAGTTCTGGAACGACCGGGAGGCCGTCGGTCCGCGCTGCCCCTGGTAGCGGTTGCCGTAGGGGCCGGACCCGTAGGGGCTTTCGGCCGGTGAGGTCAGTCGGAAGAAGCAGAGCTGCCCGATCTTCATCCCCGGCCACAGCTTGATCGGCAGGGTCGCGACGTTCGCGAGCTCCAGCGTCACGTGACCGGTGAACCCCGGGTCGATGAACCCGGCCGTCGAGTGCGTGATGAGCCCGAGGCGCCCGAGCGAGGACTTGCCCTCGAGACGGGCGGCGATGTCATCCGGGAGGGTGACCTGCTCGAACGTCGCGCCGAGTGCGAACTCGCCGGGGTGCAGGATGAACGGCTCCTCGGGATCGACCTCGATCAGACGCGTGAGCTCCGGCTGATCGACCGACGGGTCGATGAACGGGTACTTGTGGTTGTCGAACAGCCGGAAGTAGCGGTCCAGGCGCACGTCGATGCTCGACGGCTGGATCATCCCCTCTTCGCGCGGCTCGAGGCCGACGCGGCCGGATGCGAGTTCTGCTCTGATGTCGCGATCGCTGAGAAGCACGGCACCAGCCTAGTTGCCAGGCCGCGACCGTGCCGCGTTGCTTTGGCCATCGGGCGGCGTGCAGGTAGGCTGGCCTTCACCTGCTCCTCGGATGCGGGTACGGGGCTGTAGTTCAATGGTAGAACTTCTGCTTCCCAAGCAGACAGCGCGGGTTCGATTCCCGTCAGCCCCTCCACTTGTGACTTCCAGAGCGACTCCGGACGTCGAACCCTCGACCGCTACGGCAGGTCAGCGAGATCGATGTCGTCGTCCTCGTCGCGCTCCTGATCTTCCTCATCCTCGGGAACGACTCGATCGTCGTCGGTCGAGGGGATGTCCGGGTCGATGCCTTCGGCCTCGACTTCGCGCTCCTCGTCCGGGTACATCTGCGGGTCTGACATCGCAGTCTCCAATCGCATCAGCGGTGACGCCAGTCTTGCTCTCGAACCCCGTCGCCGACTCCCCGTTGACACGCGACCTGGCGAGGCGCGACAATCCGCCTCGCCAGGCCGTGCTCAGGCGGTGGCGAGCGGCGGCCGGTGCGGGATCGCCACCGGCCTGCGGTCGCGCGCAGGGGCGTGGAAGCGCTGGACGTCTTCCAGCACGTCGGCCGCCGACATGTACGAGGTGGCGAGCGGAAGGTCTCGCAGCCACAGCACGTCCACCTCGACCGCATCCAACTGGTACACGCACGCGACGGTGCGCCGGGAATCATTCGACTCGTAGCGATGGTCGAGGATCAACCACTCGGTCTCGGTGATCTTGCGGAGCTCGAATCGGGGATCGGGCATCGTAAACATCGCAACACTCCAATCAATCAGCCAAAGGCGGTGACCGAGAGGAACGCACGACCCTGCGACCAGGGATCGGAACCCTGCCCGATGGGTCGACGGGCGCCCTTCAGCCCGCCGGAATTCACCCTTATTTTAGGATCCGCCGGGCTGCTCCTCAAGCGATGCGCCACGGAGAAGATCCACGCCGCGACGGTAGCTGGTGACCTCGAATTCGGGGAACCGCCGAGCGAACTTCGTGGAGTCGAATCTGTTGTCGTGCTCGTACCGCGGGAGCAGTTCTCTGATCTCCCGCGCCTGCGGGGACACGAGCCCGGCCGCCCCCAGCATCCACGTCGGAAGAACGGTGTAGGCGGGTGGGCGCGGCCGGTCGAACGCGTCGCTCACCAGGGAGACGAACTGTCGGTAGGTGGGACGGTCGGGATCGGTGGGCAGATGCCACGTCTGCTGGAACGCATCCTCGGTGGTGCCGAGTGCCGCGAGAGCACGGCTCGCGTCGGGCGTCCAGATCAGGGTGCGCTGGACGTCATCTCGCACAGGGACGAACGGGCGCTTGCCGATCCTGATCCGGTCGACGATGAGAGCGTTCGTGAAGCTCTGCGTTCTCCCCGGCCCGTAGAACTCCGGGGCGCGGGCGATCAGGACGGGGATGTCACCACGCGCCATCTCGTCGAGCACCATCGACGCCATCGCCGCCCGGACCCGACCCTTCGGTCCGACGGGCTCGAAGGGCGTGCTCTCGGTCTGCACCCGGTCATCCTGCGGATACATGTAGGTGTTGTCGAAGTACGCGAACCTGGCGCCGGCCGCACGGGTCGCGTCGAGGGCGTTCTTGAGCATCGTCGGGAACTGCCGCTCCCACAGTGCCGTGTCCGCGGGTAGACCGGCCGTGAAGTACACCACGTCGCTCCCCTGAACCGCGGCCCGCGTCTGAGCCGCATCGAGCAGGTCGGCGCTCATGAGGTCGTCGGTGTCGTTGACTCTGCGCGGGTTGCGGCTGACGAGCCTGAGCGGGGACGCGTGGTTTCGGGTCAGCTCTCGCGCGAGCTCGACGGCGATCTGGCCGTTCGCGCCCAGTATGGTCTGCATTCTTTCTTCTCGACTTCCGATCGCTGGATCCGTGCGGTATGTTTACACTGTTTACATCATCGTACGGAAGGATGGTGAACAGTGTCAACATCGGAGAAGACCTACCACCACGGTGATCTTCGCGCTGCTCTCATCGACGCGGCGATCCAGGTGCTCGAATCAGGCGAGCCGTTCTCTCTGCGCGCCGTCGCGCGTCGAGCAGGTGTGTCGCCGGCCGCCCCGTATCGGCACTTCGCCGATCGCGAGGCGCTGGACTCCGCCGTCGCCGTCGAAGGGTTCCGCGACTTGCGGGCAGACCTCGCCGCCGCACTCGACAGCGCCCCGGCGTCGTCGTCCGCGGCCGATGTCATCGCAGAGCTCGGCATCGCCTACGTGGCCTTCGCGATGCGTCGTCCCGCGGTCTTCCGACTGATGTTCGGGAACGAATGCGACGACGCGAACGCCGAACGGGTGACGGCGTCCGCGGAACTGCACACCGTCCTGAACGAGGCTGTCGAGCGGTTGTTCCCCGGGGCGGACGTCCCGAGTCTGTCGACGGCCCTGTGGAGCCTGGCTCACGGGTTGGCATTCCTGCACCTCGACGGAAAGCTCCGCCCGGAACCCGCCGACGCGGTGTCCGCACGCGTACACACCGTCGTCGGCGCGATCCTCACTGTCCCCCTCCGACCCGCATCTCTGCAGTTGGTCGACACCACCACGGGAGAGATCTCATGACCAGACGCATTCTTCACGTCGTCACCAACGTCGGCCACTACGACGACCCCTCGCACGCGACCGGCCTGTGGCTGTCGGAACTCACCCATGCGTGGGAGGTGTTCGAGAAGCGCGGCTTCGAGCAACGGATCGTCAGTCCGCAGGGCGGTGCCTCACCGCTGGAACCTCGTTCGCTGAGGTTCCCCAGCTACGACAAGACCGCCAGAGCCTGGCGCGACGACCCCGCACGCATGGCGCTCTTGGAGAACACCCTGCGCCCGGACCAGATCGACGCCGCGGACTACGACGCGATCTACTTCACCGGCGGTCATGCCGTGATGTACGACTTCCCCGAGAGTGAAGGACTGCAGCGGATCACCCGAGAGATCTGGGAACGCGGAGGAGTCGTGTCCTCGGTCTGCCACGGCTATTGCGGGTTGCTCAACACGCGACTCTCCGACGGCTCTCTCCTCGTCGCTGACCGGAAGGTCACCGGCTTCGCCTGGCAGGAGGAGGTTCTCGCCCGCGTGGACAAACTTGTCCCGTACAACGCGGAGGAAGAGATGAAGAAGCGCGGCGCCCACTACGAGAAGGGTCTCCTGCCGTTCGTCTCCCATGCCGTCGTCGACGGCCACCTCGTCACGGGACAGAACCCCGGATCGGCGAAGGAGACCGCCTCGAAGGTCGCGGCCCTGCTCCGAGACGAACCGACGACCGACCAGCCGGGCCCCGCGTCTAACGAATGTGCATCCGGCCCGGATCTGGCGTGACCGGGTCGAACCGGCGGACCGGATGGGTCGCGGCGACCAGCGCGCGCAGCTCTTCCAGCTCGATGTCCACGCCCTCCAGAGCCCGCCACTGCACGAGAACATTCCCGAGGGCGGTCGCCTCGACGGGGCCGGCCAGCACGGGAAGGCCGGCGCGGTCGGCCGTCGCCTGGCACAGGAGCGCGTTGAGTGATCCGCCCCCCACGAGATGGATCACGTCGACCTCTCGCCCCGACAGTGTGGACGCCGTCCGAACCGTCTCGGCGAACGCCGCGGCGATGCTCTCCACGATGCTGCGCGCGAACACTGCACGACTCGCGGGGACAGCCGCCCCCGCCTCCCGGATCAGCGCGGCGATGCGAGACGGCATGTCACCGGGCGCGCTGAGGGACGGGTCGTTCGCATCGAAGAGCGGCACCTGGTGCGAGACCGCGGACGCCCCCGCGAGCAGCTCTGACAGGTCTACCGAGGCACCGTCCTCCGCCTCCCAGGCGCGCACGCTCTCACTCAGCAGCCACAGGCCGGTGACGTTGTGCAGGAAGCGGTATCGCCCGTCGACGCCGCGCTCGTGAGTGAAATTCGCCTCGCGCGCGGCCTCCGTCAACACGGGCTCGGCCAGCTCCAGACCGACGAGGCCCCACGTGCCGCACGAGATGTAAGCGGCGGACGGCGAGCTCAGCGGGACCGCGACCACGGCAGAGGCGGTGTCGTGTGAGCCGACCGCGACCACGGGGAGGGTCCTGCCGATCCGCTCGGCGAGTTCGGGGCGGAGCGATCCGATCAGCGCGCCGGGGTCGAGAAGCGGAGGCAGGACGCGGGTCGGGATGCCGATGCGCGTTGCGAGGTCGACGTCCCACTCGCCGTCACCCACTCCGAGCAGCCCGGTCGTCGAGGCGTTCGTACGCTCGGCGGCGCGAACACCTGTGAGCAGGAACGCGATCAGGTCGGGGATGAGGAGCGCCGTGTCGGCATCCGCGACCCTCTCGTCGATCCGGTACTGGTAGAGCGTGTTGAAGGGCAGGAACTGCAGTCCGTTGCGTGTGTAGAGCTCGGGGAACGGGATACTCCCGTGCACCTCGCCGACGCCGCCCGCGGTGCGCTCATCGCGGTAGTGGAAGGGCTCAGCGAGAAGCTCCCCGCCCGCGATCAGACCGTAGTCCACGGCCCACGAGTCGATGCCGATGCTCTCGATCGCCGGCTCGCGTCGCACGGCCTCCGCCAACCCCTCGAGCACGTTCTCGTAAAGGGCGCCGAAATCCCAGTGCAGCCCGTCGGCGCGCTCGACGGGTCCGTGGGGGAACCGCGAGACGAGCTCGAGGTCGAGCCTGCCGTCGCCGACGCGCCCGATCATGACCCGGCCGCTGGTCGCACCGAGATCGACGGCCGCGACGGCGCGCACGCTCATCGCAGGAACGCCGCGGCGACGCCGGAGTCGACGGGGATGTGCAGCCCCGTGGTGCGACTGAGCTCCGGGCCGGTGAGCACGTAGACCGCGTCCGCGACGTTCTCGGGGACGACCTCGCGCTTGAGGATCGTGCGGTTCGCGTAGAACTGCCCGAGGTCCTCTTCGGCGACGCCGTAGGTCGCGGCGCGGTTCGCGCCCCACCCGGAGGCGAAGATGCCCGAGCCACGCACGACGCCGTCGGGGTTGATCCCGTTCACACGGATCCCGTATTCGCCGAGCTCGACCGCGAGCAGGCGGACCTGATGGGCTTGGTCGGCCTTCGTGGCGGAGTAGGCGATGTTGTTCGGGCCGGCGAAGACCGAGTTCTTCGACGAGATGTAGACGATGTCGCCACCGAGCTTCTGATCGATGAGCACGCGCGCGGCGGCCTTCGACACAAGGAAAGACCCCTTCGCCATGACATCGTGCTGCAGATCCCAGTCCTTCTCGGTCGTCTCCAGCAGAGGCTTCGAGAGCGACAGTCCGGCGTTGTTGACGATGAGGTCGACGCCGCCGAACGCGAGCACCGCATCGTTCAGCGCAGTCTGGATCGCATCGGCGTCGGCGACGTTCGCAGCGACGCCGATCGCGACATCGGTGCTCCCGAGCTCGGCCGCCGCAGCCTGGGCCTTGGCGAGGTCGAGGTCGGCGATGACGACACACGCACCTTCGGCCGCGAGGCGGGTGGCGATGGCCTTGCCGATCCCGGAGGCGGCGCCGGTGACGAAGGCGATGCGGCCCTGATGCGACTTCGGCTTCGGCATCCGCTGCAGCTTGGCCTCTTCCAGCGCCCAGTACTCGATACGGAACTTCTCAGCATCCGAGATCGGAGAGTAGGTCGACAGCGCCTCGGCACCGCGCATCACGTTGATCGCGTTCACGTAGAACTCACCGGCGACACGAGCGGTCTGCTTGTTCGCGCCGTACGAGAACATGCCCACACCGGGGACGAGCACGATGAGCGGATCGGCACCGCGGATCGCCGGAGAATCAGCCGTCGCGTGCGCGTCGTAATACGCCTGGTAGTCGGCGCGGTACTCCGCGTGAAGCTCGTGCAGACGGGCGATCTCCTCCTCGACGGACGCCGTGATCGGCAGGTCGAGGAGGAGCGGCTTGACCTTGGTGCGCAGGAAGTGATCGGGGCAGCTCGTGCCCAGCGCGGCGAGGGACGGCGCCTTCTCGGAGGCGAGGAACTCGAGCACCTCCGGGGCATCGGTGAAGTGGCCCACCATCGGACGGTCCGTCGAGGCGATCCCACGGATCGTCCCGGCGAGCGCGGCGGCGCGTTCACGACGCTCTCCCTCGGGCAGAGGCTCGAAACCGGAGCGGACACCGCCGAACGGATCGGCCTCGCCGTTCTCCGCGATGTACGAGGCGGCGGTGTCGATGATCCACAGCGAGTTCGCCTCGGCCTCGTCGGAGGTGTCGCCCCACGCCGTGATGCCGTGCCCGCCGAGGATGCATCCGATCGCCTGCGGGTTCGCCGCCTTGATCTCGGCGATGTCGAGGCCGAGCTGGAAGCCGGGGCGACGCCAGGGCACCCAGACGACCTTCTCCCCGAAGATCGTCCGGGTCAGCGCTTCACCGTCGGCGGCCGTCGCGATCGCGATGCCGGAGTCGGGGTGCAGATGGTCCACGTGCGCGGCGTCGACGAGGCCGTGCATGGCGGTGTCGATCGAGGGCGCAGCTCCGCCCTTGCCGTGCAGGCAGTAGTCGAACGCCGCCACCATCTCGTCTTCACGCTCGATGCCCGGGTACACGTCGACGAGCGCACGCATCCGGTCCAGGCGCAGCACCGCGAGGCCGTTCTCGGTGAGCGTGCCCAGGTCACCGCCCGAGCCCTTCACCCACAGCAGTTCGACGGGCTGCCCGGTCACGGGATCGATCCCGCTGCCCTTCGCGGAGGTGTTCCCGCCGGCATAGTTCGTGTTCTTCGGATCGGCGCCGAGGCGGTTGCTCCGCGCGAGGAGGTCGGAGGCGGTCGGATTCGTCATGTGAGTCGTTCCTTGGGAGAAGGGTCGAAGATCGAAGGGTCGAAGGCCGGAGCTCAGGCGCCCCAGCCGGCCTGGACGCCGCCCACACGGTCGGCCGCGATCTTCTGCGGGTACCCCGAGGCGAGGTAGGCGGCCATCGGGTCGGCGGCGAGCCCGCGGGACTCCCGCCACTCGGCCAGGGCAGGGCGCACGTCGGTGTAGAACGCATCCATGAACACGGCGTTCGCGGCCAGCACGTCGCCCGACTTCTGCGCGGCGGTCAACGCCTCCCCGTCGACGAGCAGCGCGCGTGCGGTCATCTCCTGCACATTGAGCACCGAGCGGATCTGACCGGGGATCTTGTCCTCGACGTTGTGGCACTGGTCGAGCATGAACGCCACGTCCGGGTTGTTCAGACCGCCGCCGCGCACGACCTCGAAGAGGATGCGGAAGAGCTGGAACGGGTCGGCCGCGCCCACGATCAGGTCGTCGTCGGCGTAGAAGCGCGAGTTGAAGTCGAACGACCCGAGCTTGCCGAGACGCAGCAGCTGCATCACGATGAACTCGATGTTCGTGCCGGGGGCGTGATGCCCGGTGTCGAGGCACACCATCGCCTTGTCGCCGAGGGCGCTCACCTGGGCGTACGACGTGCCCCAGTCCGGAACATCGGTGTGGTAGAACGCGGGCTCGAAGAACTTGTACTCCAGCACGAGCCGCTGGTCGTCTCCGAGACGGTCGTAGATCTTCTGCAGTGAGTCCTGCAGTCGGTCCTGGCGCCCGCGCAGGTCGGCCTGGCCGGGGTAGTTCGACCCCTCGGCGAGCCAGATCTTGAGGTCGCGGCTCCCGGTCGCGTCCATCACGTCGATGCAGGCCAGGTGGTGGTCGATCGCCTTCCGACGGATCGCGGCGTCCTCGTGCGTGAGGGCACCGAACTTGTAGTCGTCGTCCTGGAAGGTGTTCGAGTTGACGGTGCCGAGCGCCACACCCAGGTCCTCGGCATACGTGCGCAGGTCGGAGTACGAGTCGACCACGTCCCACGGGATGTGCAGCGCGACAGCGGGGGCGAGTGCCGTGTACTGGTTGACCTGCGCGGCATCGGCGATCTTCTCCCAGGGGTCACGCGGGGTGCCGGGGGTGCCGAAGACCTTGAACCGGGTACCGGAGTTGCCGAACGCCCAGCTGGGGAGCTCGATGCCCTGCTTCTCGAGGACGGCGAGGGTTTCAGGGGAGAGGATGCTCACGATGCACTGCTTTCGTTGTGGAGACCGGAGGTGGGGAGCTGGTCCTCGAGGTGGAACACCTCGGGAAGTGTGGGAGCGGCCTGGTCCGGCCTGCCGTCGAGACCGACGAAGAATCGGGCCATCTCGGCCTCCCACCGGGCGGCGATGGGCGACGCGGCGAGATACGCCTGAGCCGCGTCGTCGTCGTCGGTCTCGTAGTACCCGATGAGTTCACCGTCGGGCGCGAGGAAGAGCGAGTAGTTGCGGCGTCCGGCCGCCGCGATCTCGGCGAGCATTTCCGGCCACACGGGCGCATGACGCTCGCGATACTCCTCCAGAAGCTCGGGTCGCACCTGGAGCTTCACGCACACGCGCATCATCCCTGCCTTTCTGTGAACGCCCGGTCGACACCCTGCCGACCGGGCGTTCGATGATCATCAGAAGTCGAACTCACCGATGTTGTCGGCGTCGAACACGAACGGGTCGCCGAGCAGCACGACGCCGTCGTCTCCGACCGTGTACTCGCCGAGGTCGCCTGCGGTGAAGGTGTCACCCTTCTCACCCGTGATGTCGCCCTCGATGAGCGCCTGGGCCGCGAAGGCCGCAAGATAGCCGAGGTCTTCCGGGTTCCACAGCGCGAACGACGTGACAGTGCCGTCCTCGACGTACTCGCGCATCTGGTTCGGGGTGCCGAGACCGGTCAGCGAGACCTTGCCCTTGTAGTCCGAGGTGGACAGGTAGCGGGCCGCCGCGGCGATGCCGACCGTCGTGGGCGAGATGATCCCCTTCAAATCGGGGTGCGTCTGCAGCAGCGCCGCGGTCTTGTCGAACGACGTCTGGTCGTCGTCGTCACCATAGACGGTCTCGACGAGGGTGATGTCGGGGTAGTCGCTGGCGAGATAGTCCTCCATCAGGTCGATCCAGGCGTTCTGGTTCGTCGCGTTCGCCGAGGCGGAGAGGATCGCGATCTCTCCGGCACCGCCGATCTGCTCGGCGATCTGGTCGACCTGGACCTTCGCGATGCCCTCGGAGTCCGCCTGGTTGATGAAGACATCGCGGCATTCCGGGTTGGTGTCGGAGTCGAAGGTGACGACCTTCACGCCGGCGTCGCGTGCCTCGTTCAGCGCGTCGCAGATCGCCTTCGGGTCGTTCGCCGAGACGACGAGCGCTCCGACGCCCTGCTGGGTGGCCGTGTTGATGTAGCTGACCTGTGCGTCGGGGGTGGCCTCGGCCGGTCCGACCTCGGCGAAGGTGCCGCCGAACTCCTCGACGGCCGCCTTGCCACCCTTGCTCGATGTATCGAAGTAGGGGTTTCCGAGGTTCTTGGGCAGGAAGGTGATGGCGAGGTTGCCGTCGCCGCCGCTGTCGCCGCCGTCGTCACCGCCGGTGCTCGCGCATCCGGAGAGGGCGACCGCTGCGGCCACCGCGAGGGCGGCGACCGCGGTCACACGCTTGCGTGCAAACATCATTGTTCTGTTCCTTTCGTGAGGTGCCGCGAGTGCGGCGTCGGCGTCATGAAGCTGTGGAGGTGGCGCCGGTGGTCGAACGCCCTGGTCTGCGCCGGGCCTTCTGCAGCCAGGCGAGGAAGCTCGCGGCCACGACCGAGACGATCAGCAGGGCGCCGGTGATGATGTTGATCACATCGGAGGTCACGTTCATCAGACGCAGCGCACTGGCCAGCGAGCCGATGAGGAGCGCGGCGGCGACGACCCCGTAGATCTTGCCCCGCCCGCCGAACACCGACACACCGCCGAGGACGACCGCGGCGATCACCTGCAGCTCCAGACCGGTGGCGTTGTCACCGCGGGCGCTGCCGTAGCGGAGCGTGTAGAACACCCCGGCGAACGCGGCGACCAGTCCGGAGAGCGCGAAGAGGATGAACTTCGTCCGCTCCACGTGCACGCCGGAGAATCGAGCGGCATCCTTCGCCAGGCCGATCGCGTACACGCCACGTCCGAAAGGCGTGTAGTGCAGCAACAGGATGAACGCCACCAGCAGGATCAGGAACGGGATCATGACCACCGGAACCGTCGTGCCCGCGATCTTCGCCTTGGCGAGGTCGGTCCAGAATTCCGGGAACTCGGTGACCGCCGCCGTGCCGAGGATGCCGACCGCGAGGCCGCGGAACAGCGCGAGCGTTCCGATCGTGACGGCGAGCGACGGCAGCCCGACCACGGTCACGAGGAACCCGTTGAAGGCTCCGCCGACCAGACCCACGAGCAGCGCAGCGAGGGCCGCGACTTCGAAGGGGATCCCACCCTGGACCAACGCGCCGGTGACGACGCTGGAGAGGCCGACCATGCTGCCCACCGACAGGTCGATCTCGCCGGTGATCATCACGAGCGTCATCGGAAGGGCGATCAACAGGATCGGGGCGATGTCGAGGAGCAGGTAGGTGAGCGTGATCGGCTGACCGAAGCCGCGGACCGTGCTCGCGGAGACGATGACGACGAAGAGGAGCAGGGCGACGATCGCCATCTCCCTGGTGAGGAGGACACGACGCCAGAGCGGCTTGTCGAAGTCTCGGATGATCCGGGTGGTCGTGGTCGTCGTGGTCGCGGCGGTCATGACTGGTCCCTCGCTTCGATGAGCCGTCGTTTCTGCCGGACGGCGAGGACGCGGTCGAGCACGATCGCGCCGATGATCAGGAGGCCGACGACGGCGCGCTGCCAGAAGTCGGGGATGCCGAGGATGGGGAGAGCCCGGTTGATCGTGAGCAGGAGCACCGCACCGATCGCCGCGCCCCACACCGAGCCGATGCCGCCCGTGATCGCGACGCCACCGATCACGGCCGCCCCGACCGCATCGAGCTCCCACCCGGCTCCGGCCTGCGAGTTGATGGTGCCGTAGCGGGCGGCGTAGAACACTCCGGCGAGACCCGCGAGAGCACCGGACACGACGAAGGCGGTCAGCACGCGGCGCGTGACGCGGAGGCCGTACAACTCCGCTGCTGCCGGATCCGAGCCGATCGCGTAGTACTCGCGGCCACCGCGTGTGTTCTTCATGTACCAGGCGGCCGCGGCCAGGACGATGAGGGCCACGATCGTGAGGATCGGGATGCCGACGAGCTGCCCGGTGCCGAGCGCCAGGAAGTCCTTCGGCATGTCCGAGGCGTTCACCCGGTCACTTCCGGTCCACAGCACGTTGATGCCGCGGTAGGCGTAGAGCGTACCGAGGGTGATCACCATCGCCGGCACCTTGGCGAAGGCGACCAGGGCGCCGTTGATGAGTCCGAGGAGGGCGCCGAACACGACCGCGGCCACCACGACGATCACGATCGGAATGCCGGGGACGTCGATGAACAGGCGACCGGTGAGGTAGGCGGTGAGTCCCATGACCGAGCCGACCGAGAGGTCGACGTTGCGCGTGATGAGGACGATCGCCTGCCCGACCGCGACGAGCACGAGGATCGACGGCGTGAGCAGCAGGTCGCGCCACCCGTCAGGGCTGAACAGGAAGTTCGAGTTATTCGTCGTGGCCGCCACGATCACGAGCGCGAGGGCGAGGAGGATTCCGAACTCCCGCGCCCGGCCGAGCGCGGAGAGCCTCTTCGTCATCGAGGAGACGGGGATTGCGGTGGTCACGAGGAGAGCTCCGATGCGTGCGTCGCGGCGTACATGACGTTCTCGGAAGTGGCCTCCGAGCGGGCGATCTCTGCGGTGATGCGCCCCTCGCGCATGACGAGGACGCGGTCGGCCATTCCCAGTACCTCCGGAAGCTCGGACGAGATCATGAGGATTCCCATGCCCTGCCCTGCGAGCTCGGAGAGCAGCCGGTGCACCTCGGATTTGGTGCCGACGTCGATCCCACGGGTGGGTTCGTCGATGATGAGGACCTTCGGCTGCGTGGCGAGCCACTTCGCGAGGACGACCTTCTGCTGATTGCCGCCGGAGAGTGTGGCGGCGACGGTGTCGAGGGCGTGCGCTTTGACCTCAAGCCTGGTCGCCCACTCCCGGGCGGCACGGTTCTCCATTCCGGTGGTGAGGAACCCCAGCTTCGCGAGCTGGCGGCGGATCGAGAGGGTGATGTTGCCGCCGACGCCCGATTCGATCACGAGACCTTGCTTGCGGCGGTCTTCCGGCACGAGCGCGAGGCCGGCGCGCATGGCGTCGGTGGGACGACCACGCGGGATGGGCACGCCCTGCATCGTGACGGCGCCCTCGCGGTAGGGGTCGACCCCGAAGACGGCACGAGCCACCTCGCTGCGCCCCGCGCCGACCAGACCGGCCAGGCCCACGATCTCCCCTGCGCGCACGGTGAAGGAGATGTCGTGGAAGACACCGGGGCTGGTGAGGTTCTCGACCTCGAGCAGCGGGGCGCCGACGGTGGTCTCCTGCTTGGGAAACAACTCGGTCACCTCGCGGCCGACCATCTGGTGCACGATCTCCTCGACCGAGGTGTCGGCGATCGCGCTGGTGGCGATGTAGGCACCGTCGCGCATGACCGTGACGGTGTCGCAGAGCGCGAACACCTCGTCGAAGCGGTGCGAGATGAAGATGAGCGCGCGGCCCTCGTCGCGAAGACTGCGCGCGATCGTGAAGAGGCGCTCGACCTCGACACCGGACAGCGCGGCCGTGGGCTCATCCATGACGAGCAGACTCGCGTCGAGGGAGACGGCCTTGGCGATCTCGATGACCTGCTGGTCGGCGATCGACAGACCTTCTGCGTGACGATCGGGATCGATCGTCACGCCGAGTCGAGTGAAGAGGCGCTCGACCTCGTGCCGCATGGCCCTGCGGTCGATGCGCCCGAAGCGTCCCGTGGGCTGACGACCCATGAAGATGTTCTCGGTGACGGACAGGTCGGGGAAGAGCGTCGGCTCCTGGTAGATCACGGCGACGCCCGCGCTCTTGGACTGCGCGGTCGATGTGAAGTCCACGTCTTCGCCATGGAAACGGAAGATCCCGTCGTCGCGCTGGTAGAGCCCTGCGACGATCTTCACGAGGGTCGACTTGCCGGCACCGTTCTCGCCGACCAACGCGTGGATGGATCCGCCGACGACGGAGAGAGTCCCGGAACGGAGAGCGACCACCGCACCGAAGGACTTTCGGATGTCGCGGAGTTCGAGCGCCGGCGGAGAGCCGGGAGCCCCAGAGGGAATCGTCATTGATCGGACCTAAACTGCAGGATCATCCCTGCGGATTGAATCGTTTTAAAGGATGGCGCATCTGTAAGTTACGACCCTCGGTGACCTGCTGTCAAGTCATGGGATGGTCGATGGTACGTTTCAGGGACAGGTTTCGCGGTCCCGCGGGAAGGAAGACGCCGTGGTCGTCAGTGTTCGAGATGTCGCTCTCGCCGCATCCGTCTCCGTCGGGACCGTCTCGAATGTGCTGAACCATCCGGACAAGGTCTCCCCCGCCACGGTGGAACGCGTCACGGCCGCCATCGAGAAACTCGGCTTCGTGCGCAACGATGCGGCCCGGCAGCTCAGAGCAGGCCACAGCCGCTCGATCGGCCTCGTCGTGCTCGATGTGCGCAACCCCTTCTTCACCGACATCGCCCGGGGCGCGGAGGAACGCGCGGCCGAGGCCAGGATGACGGTCATGCTCGGCAACAGCGATGAGAAGGCCGAGCGCGAGCGCGCCTATATCGACCTGTTCGAGGAGCAGCGCATCGCCGGTCTCCTCATCTCCCCCCTCGCCGACGACCTCCCGCGTCTGCGCCGCCTGCGTGACCGAGGCACGACCGTGGTGCTCGTCGACCGCGAAGTCGCCGACGAGAGCTTCTCGTCGGTCTCCGTCGACGATGTCGGCGGCGGCTACCTCGCCGTGCAGCACCTCGCGGCCCAGGGGCGACGACGCATCGCCTTCGTCGGCGGGCCGATGGGCATCCGCCAGGTGGTCGACCGTCTCGAGGGAGCCAGCCGAGCGGCCAACGAGGCCGGAGTCTCGCTCGAAGTCATCCTGACCGATTCCCTGAGCGTGCTCGCCGGTCGTGCCGCGGGCGACGCCCTCAGTGCCCGTGCGCCGGAGGACCGTCCCGATGCCGTCTTCGCCGCGAATGACCTGCTCGCGATGGGCGTGCTGCAGGCGCTCATGATGCGGAGCAGCATCCGGGTCCCCGACGAGATCGCCCTGATCGGATACGACGACATCGACTTCGCCGCGGCGGCCGTCGTCCCGCTCTCATCGATCCGCCAGCCCGCCGAGCTGATCGGCTACACGGCCGTCGACCTGATGCTGCGCGAGGCAGGCGGGAAGTCCGATCCCGAGCGCGTGGTGTTCCAGCCGGAGCTCGTCGTGCGCGAGTCGACCGCGCGACCGGCCTGAGCGACGTCCGAAGCGAGAGATCAGACGCTGTCGACCCCGTACATCTCCCCCACCGGGATCGGCACCGCCATCACGTTGCCGGGTTGCGCGAGCGGGCAGGCCCAGGCGGGGTCATAGGCGCAGGACGGGTTGTAGGCGAAGTTGAAGTCGAGCACGATCGTCCCGCGCTCGGCATCGGATCCGAGGTCGGCTCCCTTGATCGTGTCGACCAGATAGCGGCCACCGCCGTAGGTGCCGCCCGGGCGCCCCGCGAGAGCGTCGCGCACCGGGATGAACAGCCCACCGCCGTAGGACATGAGCCGCCAGACGTCGAGTGATCCGGCATCCGGGACCTCGACGCGACCCACGCGCTCGAAAGGCACGACGCCGTCGGTGCCGGTCGCGAAGTCGAAGCCGCCGGGGTCGGCGGGGAGGACCGGCAACTCGAAGCGCCACTCCGGGTCGTACGAGGCGATCGGCAACCCCTCGAACGCAGAACGATCCTCGGCGAGCAGCGGCGTCGCCGGATGATGCAGCATGAGCTCATCCCGTTCGATCCGCCACAGCTCATGCGCATCCTCCGGCGAATCGGAGAGACGCACGGCGGCGTAGAGAGCGAAGACGCGGCGGCGCCAGTCGACGACCTCGGCAGCCGTCCGTGCGAGTGTGTTCGTCATCCCCCCAGGCTACGGGCGCGGCATCGAGTCCTCGGCGATCATCTCGGCGTATCCCGCTTCGAAGGTCGGGTACTCGAGGTGGCCCAGCACGGATCGCAGCAGCGTCCCGTCATAGACGACCCCGCTCGGACCGCCGGACGCCACATCCGGCGGCACCTCCACGCTCAGCTTCCCGGCGATGAACGCGACGACCTCGGCGAGAGGTGCGGGCCGCTCGTCCACCGCGTGCAAGAGCGGCGGCGGTCCCTCCATCCGCACCAGCAGGTCGAGCGTCCGCACCAGATCGACCTCATGGATCCGATTCGTGCGCCGGGCGTGGTCGACGGCAGCGCCCTCGCGCACCTTCCGCAGGAGGAACTCCCGACCCGGCCCGTAGATCCCCGCGGGGCGCACGATCACGGCGGAGAACAGCGCGACGGCCGCCTGCTCACCGTCGTACAGCTCCCGAGATCGCGCACTCGTCGGTGCGGGGACATCCTGTTCGGTCAACGGATGATCTGCCGCAGCTCCCTCGAACACTCCCGTCGACGACACGAACACGGTGCGCGCCGGCAGCACGGGCAGTGCGGCCCTCAAGTTCGTCAACGCGGTGCGGTACCCCGAGCTCACGCCGCTGGGCGGCAGCGTGATCACCATCGCGTCGACGACCGGAAGGGGCGAATCGAGCGGATGGGACGGATCGGCGGAGAGTCCGATCACGCCCGCCGGCAGGGAGCCGGTGCTCCGCCGCAGGGCGAAGACCTCGCCGTCGTCGGCGAGGAGACGTGCGGCGAGTCGCTCGCCGAGCTTCCCGTATCCGACGAGGAGCGTGCGACGAGGTACCGGAGTCATGGGGCTGCCCAGCGAACGGCGAGCGCGGGCAGTCCGCGGCGATCGTGCTGCAATGGAGACCCTCCGAAATCGTCGTCGCGCGAGTCGGTTCACGTAGGGCCACTACCGTACCGGATGGGCGTGACCACGGTGCACGCGACCGATCCGACGCACGCCCTCCTCAGCGAGCGGCCACAATCCCCGTGCGATCGCTCGTGCGGCTGATCGTCGCGAATCCGCGAGCGGCGAGGATGCTCTCGGTGCGGCGCATGATGTCCTCGCCCGAGACCGCGGCCAACGGCCCCGAGGCCGGGATCGCGGAGGTGGTCGTCGCGTCCGTCACGAAGTCCACCTCGTAGCCGAGATCAGCGGCCGTACGAGCGGTCGTCTCGCAGCATTGCTCGGTCCGGATGCCGCAGATGACGACCCGTCGCACGCCGGCGCTCCGCAACCGCTGGTCGAGATCCGTCGAGAGGAAGGCGTTGATCGTGGTCTTGGTGACCGCATCCTCCGAGTCGAGGGGACCGAGCTCGTCGATCACGCGCACGAACCCCTGCGCGGGGTCGAACACACCGCCGGAGCCGGGCTCGGAATGCGTGATCCACACCACCCGCTCGCCACGCTCGCGGGCGTCAGCGACCAGGAGGGCGATGTTGTCGAGCACGGCGGGGTTGGCGGTCGCCGCCCAGTCGTCGGCACGAGCACGGAAAGACTCCTGCGCGTCGATGACGAGCAGGACGGTGTCGGAAGAGGCCATGCGTCCCATGTTCGCCGGGATTCGTCCCCGCGCCAAGCCGCTGCATGGACAACCGTCGAATGGTTCCCGCCAGTGTCACCCCCGTGCGGCGGTGGTCACTCCGCAGGCGGTTCGACGCAGGTGATGGCACCGTGCGTGATCGACTGGTGGTACTGCTCCGCCGTGAAGGGAAGCGCGAATTCCGGCGCGGTCTGCCCGGACGCAGCCGGCGCCTTCGAGGCGATCGCGGCGAGTTCCCACGAGAGCTGCTGCGCAAACCTCGAACCCGCCGTCGAATCGTTCAGCACGACCGCGACCGTGAACCCACTCGACGGGTCCGAATACGCCGCTGTGGCATAGCCGGGGACCCAGCCGTGCTGGCCGATCATCGACCCCACGAGATACGCACCACCGGTGGCCTGGTACCAGGAAGGACCGTCTTCCTTCGCAGGCAATGGCGTGCCGAAGCGCTCTGGTTTCGCGTCGGCTCCACGCAACGCCTGGCGGGCTTCGGCCTGGATGTACCGCCCGAGGTCATCGATGGTCGAGACGGCGCCGGAATCGGTGAATCCCGAGCTCGACGAGATCGTGGTGATGTCGTTGGGGGCGGCGCAGGTGAATCCGCCCTCGACCGCGGGGAGGAAATGCCCCTTCATCGGGTCGTCACCGGGAGCAGCCGGAGCGGGGCCGGGGAGCGACGTGGCCGTGAGCTCGAGCGGGTCGGTGACGTACTCGGCGATCAGCTCGGACGCGGTCATCCCGGTGGCGCGCTCGAGGGCGAGCCCGAGCAGGAGATACCCCGCATCCGAGTCGCGGAAGGTGGTCCCCGGGTCGACACGAGGGCGCGCCAGTCCGTAGCCCGCGAGCTCCAGCGGCGCCCAGATGCGGTCCGGTGTGTTCAACAAAGCGGTCTTGGTGGTCGGCTCGGACGAACCGGCGCCGCTGGTGCCGTTGCACAGGTCGAGGAGCGTGACGCCCTGTTCCCGCATGTCGGCGACCCCGGAGACGTAGTCGGCGACGTTCGCATCGAGTTCGAGCGTTCCCTCATCGGCGAGGGCGTAGAGCACGTCGCACGCCATCAGACGCGTCACGTCGGCGATGCGGAAGGACATGTCGGTGGAGACCTCTCCACCGCCGTCACGGTCCTGCGTGCCGACGGCGGTGACCCAGCTGCCGCTCCAGGGCACCCAGACCCCCACGATCGCCGCGGTGGCCCCGGAAGCGACGAGTGCATTGTCGACCGCGGCCTGCATCGAAGCGACCGTGTCGTCGGGCAGAGCACCGTCGACCTGAGCCGGTGGCGTGTAGCTGAAGGAATCCTCGGATGAGCATCCGGTGAGGACGAGAGCGAGCGCGGCCGCACTGGCCGCAGCGGCACGCCAACGGCGCGACGAGAGAAGCTGCATGAAGGAACCCCCGAGGATGTATCTCCCGAGTCTAGAACGCCCTTCCTGAAAGACGGCATCGCGCCGGGCGCCTTTGCGCGCACATAGGGTGAGAAACGTGCCCCACTTCTTCGATGCCGACGTGATCGCCGCTGTCCTGCGCCACATGAACGGTGACCACACCGATGACAACCTCTTGATCGCCCGCGCCTTCGCAGAAAGCTCCGCCGACATCACCGCCTCCGTGATGACCGGGTTCGACGGCGACGGCGGCGTCTGGGAGATCACCGTCGACGGCGAACCCTCCGAACTGCGGGTTCCGTGGCCCGGCGGACCCATCACGGATCGCCCCGCTGTGCGCCGCGAGGTCGTGGCGCTCTACGACGAGGCCTGCGCGCGCCTCGGGGTCGAGCCTCGCCCGCACGCCTGAACGGCTCGGACGCGGCCCGTCGCCCATCTGACTCGGCACCGCCACTACCGCCCGAGGTAAGGCAACCCTTACACTAGGCACATGCCCGAGATCCTCTCCTTCTCCGCCGCCCTGCGCGAGCGCTCGTCGGGATCACACTCCCGCAGCGAGACCGCCGGCTTCATGTCCGACCTCCTGAAGGGCGAGGGCTCACGCGAGGACTACATCTCCCTCGTCGCGCAGCACTACTTCATCTACGAAGCGCTCGAAGGAGCCGGGGAGCGCATGCGACAGGATCCGGTGGCGGCGGTCTTCCTCAGCGACAAGCTCACGCGACTCCCCGCGCTGGAAGCCGACCTGGAGTTCCTGCTCGGTGGCGACTGGCGCGAGCAGATCGTGCCGCTGCCCACCACCGTGCGCTACGTCGAGCGCATCCGCCAGGTGGGTGCCACGTGGGCGGGCGGCTTCATCGCCCACCACTACACCCGCTATCTCGGCGACCTCTCCGGCGGGATCTTCATCGGCCGGGTGATGGCCCGTCGGTTCGGCTTCGAGACGAACGGCATCGGGTTCTACCTGTTCGACGACATCGCCGACCCGTCCGCATTCAAGGACGTCTACCGCGAGCAGCTCGACGCCGCCCCGTGGGACGACGCGGAGCGTGAGCGTGTGATCGACGAGGTGCTCCTCGCCTATCGATTCAACACCGAGCTTTTCGAGGATCTCGACCGGGCCCGCGCCGCCGCCTGATCCCTCTTCCGTCAGGTCTTCGGCAGCTCGGGCGTCGACGCCGCCAGCCAGGCGTCGCGCATGAACCGGCGCACGTCTTCGTCCACCCGGATGTCGCGTGGCCGCAGGTCGCGTGACAGGTACAGGCCGTCCAGGGACGTCAGTCGACTCAGCGCCACGTACGTCTGCCCCGGCGCGAACGCCCCGGATCCGAGGTCGATGATCGCCCGCTCATACGTCTTGCCCTGCGACTTGTGGATCGTGACCGCCCAGGCGAGACGCAGCGGGAACTGGGTGAACTCGGCGACCACGTCGCGGGTGAGCTTCTTGGTGTTCTGGTCGTAGGCGTAGCGGAAACGCTCCCACACGGCGGGCTCGACGTCGACCTCCTCGCCGTCGATGTCGACGCGCACCGCGCTGCCGAGGATGCGCGTCACCGTGCCGATGGTGCCGTTCACCCAGCGCGGCGGCTCGCCGGACATGGCGGTGTCGTTGCGCAGGAACATCACCTGCGCCCCGACCTTCAGCTTCAGTTCGCTCTCGGCGGGCAGGGCGGCTTCACCGCGTCCGAAGTCGCCGCTCACCTCGGCCCGCGCGGTCTGCTCCTTGCCGGGCAGCGCATTCAGGTGCTGGCTGTTGATCTTGTTCACGATGTCGTTGCGCGTCGCGAGGGTGATCATGGGCACCTCGCCCGGCTCCGGCTCCGGGGGCGTGCGTCGTCCCTGCGTGTTCAGCACGCCCGCGATCTCCGCCGTGACGCGGCCGTAGCGCACGGCGTTGAGCATCGACTTGAAGCCGTCGTCGGACTGCCGGTGGATCTGCACCAGTTCCCGCACGTGCAGTTCAGCACGGGTGTCGACCTGGAACAGCCCCTCCTGGTCCGAGAGCCCCGATCCCCCCGCCCAGACCTTGGCGTCGAAGAACCAGAACGAGCGGTAGTGATCCTGGACGTAGCGGGCCTCGTCGCCGCGGGGTGGGACGGGAGCGAGCTGGTAGGGGTCACCGAACATGACCACCTGGACACCGCCGAAGGGCTCCCCCCTGCGCCCCCTGGCCTGGCGCAGGGAGCGATCGATCGCGTCCATCAGGTCGGCGTTGACCATCGAGATCTCGTCGATCACCAGCGTCTCGATGGCGTTCAGGATGCGCCGGGTCGCGTCGTTCTGGTCGATGTCGGCGTCGCCGATCAGACCGATCGGCAGACGGAAGAGGGAGTGGATCGTCTGGCCCTCGACGTTGAGCGCCGCGACGCCCGTCGGAGCGCAGATGGCGATCTGCTTCTTCGTGTTCCAGGCGAAGTGCTGCAGCAACGTCGACTTCCCGGTGCCGGCGCGACCGGTGATGAAGACGTGCTCGCCGGTGTCCTCGATGAGCCGGAACAGCTCTTGCTGCTCCTCGGACAGGGCGGGAAGGGACACGGCACTCACAGGGGGCAGTGGGCGGAAAACGGGGCGCCACCCATGCTACGTCCCGGCATCCGCGCCCGGCCGCCGACGCTCGGCGTCCCCCCAGGACGCACTCCTAGACTGGCGCCATGGAGCGGGCCAGGTCGAGCGCGCCCCGGCGGTCACGCCTGGGCGTCGATCTCGCGATGCTCGTGGTGGTCGGGCTCATGCTCGTCGCAGCGATCGGCGCCGGAGGTGCCACGCTGTACCAGCAGTTCTACGGCCCGTCCGCGTTCGTGACCCGCTACCTCGACCTGCTCTCCTCCGGCCGCGCCGCGGACGCACTACGGGTGCCCGGCGTCGCGATCGACCGCGAGATCCTCGAGGAGTCCGGCATCGACCCGGCCGCGTCCGAGGCCATGCTGCGCCGCGCCGCGCTCGCACCGCTGACCGATGTGAAGGTGGAGTCGGAGGAGCAGGCCGAAGGCGGCACCGCCGTCACGGTGAGCTACGAGGCGAGCGGTCATGCCGGCACCAGCACCTTCCTGATCGAACAGGACGGCTGGGCGGGCGTCACCCCGAACTGGCGCTTCGCGGAGAGTCCGCTGGCCGTCGTCGAGCTCACGGTCCGCGGCGTGGATCAGTTCGCCGTGAACGGCTTCGAGGTCGACCGCCGGCAGGTGTCCGCAGCGGGCACCGAGGCCGACGCGATCGAACCGCTGCCGCTGCTCGTGTTCACCCCGGGACTGTACGCCGTGACGGTGGACACTCCGATCGCGACGGCCTCCGGACACGGTGTGCTCGCGGACACCCCGCTCGCCGTCACTCCACTCGATGTGCAGACCACGCCGACAGACGAATTCGTCGAGGTCGTGCAGCAGCGGGTCGAGGAGTTCCTCACCGCGTGCACCACGCAGGACGTGCTCCTGCCGACCGCCTGCCCGTTCGGCCTGCGGGTCACGGACCGCATCTCGTCGCCGCCGAAGTGGTCCATCGCGACGCAGCCTCAGGTCACGGTCACGCCCGACGGCGGACAGTGGCAGATTCCCACGACCGATGCCGTCGCGCACGTCGAAGTCGAGATCCAGTCGCTCTTCGACGGCTCCATCGACCCCGTATCGGAAGACGTGCCGTTCCAGCTCAACGGCACCATCGCGATCCTGCCCGACGGTTCCGCGTCCATCAAGATCGGCTCACCGGGCGAACCTCCCGTCGACTGACGGATTCACCCGCGGGCCTCAACGCCTCTCGCGCTCCTCGCGGCGCTGGTCCTGAGCGGCGAGCTCGGCCAACTTGGTGTTGTACTCCTCGAGTTCCCTGTCTCCGGTGCGATCCGCATGCCGGTCGCGCCGACGCTGCAGCTTCGTGTCGCTGCGGCTCCACTGGATCGCGACCGTGATGGCCAGGATCAAGGTCGGGATCTCGCCGATGGACCAGGCGATGCCGCCGCCGACGTACTGGTCCTGCAACGGATCGGCCCCCCAGTCCCGGCCCATCGATCCGAACCACTCCGCGACCATCAGCCCCTCCTGCATCATGATCGCGATGCCGAAGAAGGCGTGCATCGCCATGACGGCGATCAGGGTGATGAGGCGGCCGGGGTAGGGAAGTCGGTACGGCACCGGGTCGGCACCGATCAGGCTCATCACGAACAGGTAGCCCGAGATCAGGAAGTGGATCACCATCCACTCATGACCGATGTGCTCGACCATCGCCCACCGCACCAGGTCGGTGAAGTAGAACGCCCACAGCGACAGGATGAAGATGGCCGCGGCGACGAACGGATGGGTGACGACCCGGGCGAACGGCGAATGCACGGCCCACATGATCCACTCGCGGCCTCCCCGGGTGCCGTCGTCGCGCTTGTGGATCGCGCGCAGGGCGAGCGTGATCGGTGCGCCCGAGACCAGCAGCAGCGGGATGGCCATCGACAGCATCATGTGGCCCATCATGTGGATGCTGAACAGGTACTCCTGGTACGCGTTGAGCGGGCCGCACGTCACCCAGAAGAGCATGAGCAGCCCGAGCACCCAGAAGACCGTGCGATGGATCGGCCAGCGATCTCCGCGCAGACGCAGGCGCCGGACGCCGGCGAGGTAGAAGAACAGGCCGAAGGCCGCGACGACGATCCAGAGCACATCGAAGTCCCACGCCGTGAACCAGCGTTCGAGCGTCAACTCGGGCGGCAGCGTCGACCCGGTGAGGATCTGGGCGGGCGTCTGCGCGAACGCGGCGACCTCGCCGGTGGGAGGGGGCGTGCGCGCGAGCGCGGCAGCGGCGCCGGACGCGAACCCCATCAGCGCGACTTCGCACAGGACGAGGAGCCAGAACCAACCCGTCGCACGCTGTCCGGCGAGCTTCGGGATGAGGCGAGCGCGGTACCAGGCGCCGAGCAGTCCCATGCCGCCCAACAGCGCGGCTTTCGCGAGCACGATCCAGCCGTATTGTGTCGTCCACAGCGCGTCCCAGCTTCCGACGGCCACGATCGACCGGGTCAATCCGGAGAAGGCGACCACCGCGAACGCCGCGATCGCGAGGGAGGAGTAGCGTCCGACGAGTCGAGCGGTGTCGACGTCACCGCGCCCGCGGAGCAGCACGAGGAGCAGGAGCCCACCCAGCCAGACCGCGGCACCGACCGTGTGCAGCAGGATCGAGTTGACGGCCATGTTGTGGCCTGCGAGGTCGCCCGCATGCCCCTGCGTCGCGAGAGGGATGAAGGAAGCCGCGGCGAGCAGTGCGGTGATGAGCGTGGGCGTCCACGAGCGCCAGGCGAAGGCGAGCACCGTGATGATCGCGCCGAAGATCGTCGTGATGAGCCAGGACTGTCCCAGCGGCAGCTCCAACAGGAAGCGGCCGAGCTGCGTGCCGAACTCCCGCTCGATGCTGAGCTTCGGGTTGAAGGCGGCCATGAACGCGAGGAACCCGGCGAGGCCCGCGGAGACCGTGAAGACGGCAGCACCGACGGAGGCGATGTTCAGTGCCGCATCGAAGGAGCGCTCCCCCGCGCGCAGTCCGAACAGCGCGAGGACGAGAGAGCCGAGCATGACGGCGGCCGACATATTCATCACGAGTTTCGCGAGCGGGGTGCCCCAGAGCACGATCGGCCCCGGATCCTGCAGCAGCGGTGCATCGGCCCCGCCCCCGACGAGGAGCGCCACCACCAGGGCCACCAGCGCGGCGACGAGGAGGATGACCACCCCGGCGATTCGATACGCCGAAATCCGACTCGTCGACTCGCTGCGGGAACTCACCCCTCCAGCCTAGGCGCGCCGGGAGGGGCGAAAGCACGAAGGCCGCTCCCGTCGGAACGGGAGCGGCCTTCGAAGAGGTGCGGTCTGCTTACTTGACGGCAGCCTTCAGCTTGGAGCCAGCGGTCACCTTGACGCGCTTGCCGGCCGGGATCTTGATCTCGGCGCCGGTCTGCGGGTTGCGGCCCGTGCGAGCAGCGGTGTCGACCTGCTCGAAGGAGATCCAGCCCGGGATGGAGACCTTGCTGCCCTTGGCAACAGCGTCGGAGACCGTGGCGAACAGCGAGTCGAGGACACCGGAGACGGTGGCCTGGCTCTGGCCCGTGGCGCTAGCGATGCTCGCGACGAGCTCGGTCTTGGTGATGGACTTGTCAGCCATGTCATCCTCCAGCGACGAGATCCCGTCGCATCGTTGTGGGTATCGGGGCGGGTGCCCCTGGTCTAGTGACCGCCTCGAATGTATCAACGACCACCCACATATCCGCGTCATTTCGCGGGTTTTGGGCAATTACTGGGCGTGTCGCGTCACATTCGTCACTCCAGTCACAGTTTTGGGGAGCTCACGCGGTGCGCGCGCGGGCTGACGCAGAACTCTCGGGGTGAGGAGAACTCTCGCTGGTGAGGAGAATTCGCGCTGGCGAGGAGAACTCCTGGGATGAAGGAGAACTCGCGGGATGAAGGAGCAGTCGCAGGGTGAGGAGAACTCGCGGGATGAAGGAGATCTCACGGAATGAAGGAGCAGATGTGGAATGCACTCCTTCATTCCGTGAGTTCTCCTTCGCAACGCGAGGCGTGAGTCCAAGGAAGCAGGCGATCAGGAGGGGGGCGATCAGGAGAGGGCGATCAGGAGAGGGGATGATCAGGAGGGGTGATCAGGAGAGGTGGGCGCCCTGCGCCACGGCCTCCATGATCACGGACTGCACCTCAGACCAACGGTGCATGACCTGTTCGTAGCTGAAGCGCAGCACACGGTAGCCACGGAGGACCAGCTGCGCGTCGTGAGCGATGTCCTTGTCCCGCTGCTCCCCGGTGTGGGTCGCACCATCGATCTGGATCACCAGTCGATCACCGATGAGGAGATCCACCCGCCGATCGAGGCACCAGGCTTGTGGCAGCATACGGAGCCCCAGCCAACGGAGCCGATGGATCACGATGGTCTCCAGCCCCGAGTCCGCGAACGGTCGCGCCCGCTCGAGGAGCGCTCGTGCCGGCGCCGGAAGATCGAGGCCACGGAGGCGCGCGCCGTCGACGTACCCCTTGTTCATGGCCGACTCCCAGATGACCAGGGCGGTCTCGAACGGCTGGCATTGCGCGATCACGGCCAGCACGTTGAGCAGTTCATCCACCGTCGCGTCGGGGGGCCGAGGGACCACCGGTTTCGACCAGTGCACGACGACCTGGGACGGCACCCGGATCCGCGCCGCGTTCGGGTGGGCAGCGACGTGCAGTGGCGTCTTCTCCGGAATCCAGAGTCCTCGCCTCTCCGCCGCCGTGACACAACTGAGCACGACACCGTGAGCCGCCGCCCCGACGATCTGGGGGTCGGCATCCGGCAAGGCCACCCACCCCTGCCGCACGGTGACGACCTCGAGACGCTCCTTCGACCGCCGGAGCGAGTGCGCACTCACCCCGGCCGCGCGCAGAGTGCGCACCCGCGCGACCCCTCCACGACGCCACAGCTCATCCACGGGATCCATCGGACGATCCTGCCTCCAGCGGGCGCGCGCACGCCGCCCGATCACCGGCAGAAGGGCAGAGCTCGATCGCCGAGGCTTCTGTGCAGGAACAGACCTCTGAAGGAGATCTCACGGAATGAAGGAGTGGACCCAGCGTTCGCTCCTGCAATTCGCGAGAAGTCCTTCAGAACGCGCGGGGCGGGACAGGAGTGAGGCAGGGAGGGAGTGAGGGACGGCAGGAGGGACGGCAGGGAGGAGAGAGGAAGGAGGGAGGGATGGATGCAGGGGGAGTGGAGACGCGAAAGGGGCGAGGATCCGAAGATCCTCGCCCCTTTCGGCTGTCTGCTGAGACTTACCAGCTCGACTTGGTCACGCCGGGCAGCTCGCCACGGTGTGCCATGTCACGGAAGCGGACACGCGAGATGCCGAACTTCGTGAGGACACCGCGGGGGCGGCCGTCGATGACGTCGCGCGAACGCACGCGAGCAGGCGACGCGTTGCGCGGCAGCTTCTGCAGGCCGACGCGTGCGGCCTCGCGGGCCTCGTCGGTGGCGTTCGGGTCGACCAGGGTCTTCTTCAGCTCGGCGCGACGCTCTGCGTAACGCTCGACGATGACCTTGCGCTGCTCGTTGCGAGCGATCTTGCTCTTCTTAGCCATTGATCAACGCTCCTCTCGGAATTCGACGTGCTGACGGATGACCGGGTCGTACTTCTTGAGCACGAGGCGGTCGGGGGTGTTGCGGCGGTTCTTCTTCGTCACGTAGGTGTAACCCGTGCCTGCCGTCGAACGCAGCTTGATGATCGGACGTACGTCCTGAGCCTTCTTGGCCATTAGAGCTTCACACCCTTCGCCTGGAGGTCCTTGACCACGTTCTCGATGCCGCGGACGTCGATCACCTTGATGCCCTTGGCGGACACGTTGAGCGTGATCTTACGACCGAGCGACGGGACGAAATAGGTCTTCTTCTGCACGTTCGGGTCGAAGCGGCGCTTCGTCCGGCGGTGCGAGTGCGAGACGTTGTGACCGAAGCCGGGAACAGCTCCGGTCACCTGGCACACTGCTGCCATGATGGTGACTCCTTCTATACCGTGAGGCCGGACGGCCCCACCCAAGATCCCTTGTCTGCACGCAACCCGACCCGCCGATCTCTCGGCCGCAGAAGGAGAAGCATGCGAACTGCGCACAGGAGTGTGCGCAGACAAAGAGTCAGTTTAGCACGGCTCATCCGGCCGCCTGAACCGCCGATTCCGCCTGAGCCCCTCTCCCCCACCGGAACGGCGACACGGTGGGATCCGCGGCGATCCAGAAGCGCCAGGGGAAGGCAGCGGTCCCGGCGACGCCCGCGACGCCGACCCGGGGGCCGCGCACCACATCGTCCCGCGGCTCGCCGAGCCACAACTCGGCCCTCGCCCCGTGCCGTTCCTCGCCGGTGATGGCGTCGATGCCGTCATGAAGGGGATGCCGCAACCCCACGGCCTGCCCGAGACGACCGGGCCCACGCGCCAGATCCCGCCGGGCGATGCGGCTGAGCGGCAGCGTCGCACCTCGGCGCCGTGCCGCGGCATCCGCTCCGGTCACGATCTCCCCCGCACGCAGCAGCACGCCGTCGCCCTGCCCGATCGGCCCGCACACCACGTTGACGCAGGAGTGGATGCCGTGGCTCAGATACACGTAGAGATGTCCGGGCTCGCCCCACATGGTGGCGTTGCGCGGCGTGCGTCCCATCCGCGCGTGGGATCCGGGATCGGCGATCTCGCCGGTGCCCTGCCCGTGGTACGCCTCGACCTCGGTGATGCGCAGTCGCACCTCGACAGGTCCGCGTTCGTCCGTCGCGGGGGCGAACGTCCGAAGCTCGGCCCCGAGCAGGAGCGGCGCGACCTCGACCGCCGAGCCGCTCAGGTCCGCACGGACCGCTCGACGCAGACCATCCTGCTGCGGCATCTCAGAACCGCGGGGCCGTCTGGCACCAGGAGGCATCGAAGCCGGTGAGAGCGACCATCTCCTTGCCGCTCTCCATGTCGATGAGGTGCGTCTCGACCTGCGCAGGCAACGGCAGCAGCATTCCGTCGTAGGGGTTGTTCGCGAGGTCGGGCGCGATCGCCACGGCCGCATACTGACCACTCGGGGAGGCGCACGCCTGCAGGATCGAATCGGTCGCCCCGATCTCGACCAGCGGGGTGGCTTTGCCGTCGTCGTCCACGCGGATGACGGCCTGTCCGATCGGGAGTCCCGCATCGTCACGGGCGACGACGTGCCGGAGCGTGCCACCGGGGAACGGGGTGATGGAGGTCGCCGTCCCGTAATCGGGGTCGGATGCTGCCAGCGGCTGCTCCGATCCGTCCGCGAGGTTCAGTTCGACGACGGCCCCGTCGAGGCGCTCCACGATGGCGGTGTAGGTGCCGCGGGAGATGCCCTGGATCATGGCGGCGAGACCGAGGGACTGCACGCCCGCGTCGCTCGAGCGGTCCACGAGAGACAGCGCACCGTCGAAGTCGATGAACAGCACGGCGGCGCTGTCGGGGACGAACTGCCACACGAAGACACTCGCCTCCGCGCCGGCGACCTCGATCACCTGCGGCTCGTCCTTGCCGCTCAGCGACTGGGTGACGAGCACGCTCGCCCGCCCTTCGTCGTCGCTGAGCTCGCGGTCGGAGTAGCTGTAGCCGACCAGGCCACCTCGTTCCGAGACCTGGACGGCGCCGACGTAGCCGTCACCGGGCAGGTCGAGTTCGCGCTGGTTCTTCCCGTCGCGGTCCATCACGAGCAGGTGGGAGCCGTCCTCTTCCTCCACCGCGACCACGAGCTGCGTCGAGGTGGCCCGGAAGTCGTTGATCTTCTCGTGCTCGTACACCGCCACCCCGTCGCCCTTGAGGTCGGTGAGGAAGATCTTGTCCTTGCCGTCGACGTCTCGGCGCAGCAGGAAGATGGTGGACGGCGGCGTCGTGAACGACGTGGTCAGGGTCGTCGACGGACCGCCACCCGCACCGGCCACGTCGGCCACGCGGATCGTGTACTCCGTCGAGTCGTCGAGCGGCACCGTGAAGCGGACGCCGACGCCGCGCCCCGAGGCGTCGATCGTGAACGGCGTCGCCGGCTCGACGGTGACCTGCTCGGGATCGATGTCGGCGAGCGCCTGGTTCGCGGTGAGGATGACCCTGCTCCCGGAGGACTCGATCGCATGTTCCGCGTCCACCTGCACGTCGCTGATCCGCGGGCCCTGCAGGAGACTGACGATGCCGAGCCCGGTGCCGGCGAGCACGAGGACGCCCAGCACCGCACCGAGTGTGAGGAGGAACCTCCGCGGGTTCCGCGGCGCGCTCGGGGCCGGGGCCTCGGACGCGGCCGTCAGCGGGGGCTCAGCGGGAGGGGATGTCGTCGGCTCGTCGTCGATCTGCGGGGCGGCACCCACGAACACGGGCTCAGGTGCGACAGGGACGGCCGGCAGCGCGGTCGCTTCGGCATCCTCCCGCGCGGCAGCCTCGAACGCGGCCATCTTCCGTGCGGCCGCCTCCTGCTCCGCGACCTCCCGTTCACCGGCCCGGCGCACCGCCGCCTCCCGAAGAGCGGCGTCCCGAAGAGCGGCCTCACGGACAGCGGCGTCGTCCTCTGCGGCTTCCGGCTCGTCGGCGGGGTGCGCGGCGTGATCCGGCGGGGTGACCGCACGCTCGATCCGCTCGGCCTCCGCCGCCTCTGCGGCTTCACGGGCGGCGCGCAGCTCGGCGCGGGTCCGCGGAACGGCGGGCGTCTCGGGGCGCTCGTCGTCAGTACTCATACGGGTCCCCGGGCTCGTCGATCGCGACGACGTCGGTCGGTTCGATGTGGAGCTTGCCGTCGCTGTCCGCGCGCACGGTGCCGGTGACCTCGACCCACTGTCCGGTCGGGTAGTCGTCCGGATCGACGGTGACCGGCAGTGCGGCCGTCTGCGCATCGATCACGCAGTGCGTGATGACCAGCCGGGTCAGGTTCACGCCGTCGCCCGATCCCGGGGTCACGAAGCCGGTGAGGGTCACGGGCGCACCGTCGTAGGCCGAGGTGTTCGTGGACGCGGCGAAGACGCTCGCCCAGTCGCCGACGCCGAAGGTCGAGGTGTCGGCGACGCCGAGCGCGACGCTGTCGGAGCCGGCGAACAGCGCGCTCTGCTCCCCCGCGCGCGACATCGCGAGCTCGACCGAGAGCGACGCCGGGGGCAGCACCAGGGCCGCGATGACGACGCCCGAGGCGATCACCCCTCCTGTGACCGCGCCGACACCCGCAAGGGAACGGCGGCGCGGGGTCGCGGACGAGCCGGATTCCGTGTCGTCGGAGACTTCCGTGCCGTGACCGTGTTCGTGGTCATGACCGTGATCGTCCTCTTCGCCGAGAGGCAGGGTGCACGACCAGATCGCGCCGGCCAGGGTCACGACCGCGGCCGCACACGCGAACCACACGGTTTCGGGGCTGATGTAGAGCGTGAGGCGGTCCGTGATGCCGAGTCCGAGGGTCACGACCGCGATCACCGCAGCGAGGCCGACCCCGAGCCAGCGGGTGGCGAGGGCACGCGCACGTGTGGTGGTCTGCTCAGACAAGGACGTTCACCCCGATCCCGATCGCGAACGCCGAGGCGAGGACGATCCCGACGATCCCGACGAGCGTGCGCCCGGTGAAGGTGGTGCGCATGAGCGCGAGCATCTTGATGTCGACGAGCGGTCCGACCAGCAGGAACGCGACGATCGCGCCGGACGAGAACGTCGAGGCGAACGACAGCGCGAAGAACGCGTCGACGTTCGAGCAGATGGCGACCGTCATCGCGAGTGCCATCATGGCCACGATCGACAGCACCGGGTTCGAGCCGATCGCGAGCAGCCACTCCCGGGGAATCAGCACTTGCACGGCACCGGCGAGTGCGGAACCGATGACCAGCGCGGGCATCACGGCGCGAAGCTCGATGAGGAACTGGGTCAGGCTGCGGCGCACCGGCGTCCCGGGCTCGTGCGTCACCCGGTCGCAGGTGTCGACGAAGCGCTGCGTGAGCATGCCGTCGGGGTCGGGGTGGCGGCTGTAGATCCAGCCGATCAGGTTCGCGATCAGGTATCCGCCGACGAGGCGCGCGACGAGGATCCCGCCGTCCCAACCGAACGCGGCGTGCGTGGTGAGGATCACGATCGGGTTCACGATCGGCGCCGCGATCAGGAAGGTCATCGCCTCGGCCGGGGCGAGACCGCGCATCATGAGCCCACGGGCGAAGGGCACGTTGCCGCACTCGCACACCGGGATGAGCATCCCCAGCAGCGACAGCACGGCCCGCCGCGCCCACGCGCGCTTCGGCAGCCAGCGGTGGATGACATCGGCGGGCAACCAGACCTGCACCACGATCGACAGCAGCACGCCGAGGACCACGAACGGGAGCGCCTCGATCAGCACGCTCAGGGCGAGGGTGAGGCCGTCCTGCGCACGGGTGGGCAGCGACGCCGGGAACAGCGTCGGCAGGAACGCATCGACCAGGAACAGCGCCGCGATGATGACGGCACCGAGGCCGACGCCGATCCATGCCGAGCGCGCAGTGGGCGCCGGGCGATGGGAGTGACCGTGACGGGTCGCCGTCGCTGCCGAGGGGCTCACGCGTTCGCAGTCCGTTCGGCGTCGCGCTTGTTCGCGCACGGGGTGCACAGCCCGAAGATGTCCACCACGTGAGCGGCATCCGTGAAGCCGTGCAGGGCGGCGGTGCGATGCGCCCACTGCTCGACGTCCTTGGCCTCGATCTCCACGGTCAGACCGCACGATCGGCAGATCAGGTGGTGGTGGTGTCCCTGGGTCGTGCAGGCGCGATACAGCGCCTCACCCTCGGGGCTCTGCAGCGAGTCGGCGTCACCGGAGGCGGCGAGTCCCGCGAGAGCGCGGTACACGGTCGCCAGGCCGATGCCGGTGTTGTCGTCGCGCAGGGAGGCATGCAGGCTCTGCGCACTCACGAATCCGCGAGCGTCGGCGAGTGCTTCGCGCACGCGTTCGCGCTGCCAGGTGTTCCGCTGAGCCATACGTCGAGTCTAGGCCGCTGCGGTTGGCGAGGGCTGGGAGCGGCCAGGACCCTTTCGAATCGCGTGAATGGTCGCATCTCGGGCTGATTTCCGGCCATTTGCGCGATTCGAAAGCACGGTCTCAGACCCGCACCCGCCGGACCCTGGCCCGCGCCCGCTGCACGATCCAGCACACGACGTAGATCGTGAACGACAGCGTCGTGATGTACGGGCTCACGGGCAGCGTGCCGGCGAGGGCCAGCAGGATTCCGCCGACCGCCGAGACGAACCCGAAGAGCGCCGCGAGCAACGGCACGGCGATCGGACCGGCCGTCACACGCATGGCCGCGGCCGCCGGGGTCACCAGCAGTGCCATCACGAGCAGCGCCCCGATGATGTGCACGCTCACCGCGACGATCAGGCCGAGCAGCACCATGAACAACAGGCTCACCGCGCGGGTCGGCACACCACGGGCGGCAGCGGATTCCGGGTCGAGGGAATCGAAGCGCAGAGGGTTCCACATCACCAGGAGTCCGATCAGCACGACCAGGCTGATCCCGATGAGCCACCCGAGGTCCGGCGTGGAGACCGACACGATCTGCCCCGTGAGCAGGCTGAAGCGGTTGGCGCTGCGACCGTCGTAGAGCGAGAGGAAGAGGATGCCGAGACCCAGGCCGAACGGCATCAGCACGCCGACGATCGAGTTTCGGTCCCTGGCCTTGGCCCCCAGGATGCCGATGAGGATCGCGGCGGCGAGCGCGCCCGCGAGGGATCCGGCCACGACGCTGCCGCCGAAGAGCAGAGCCGCCGCGGCGCCCGCGAACGACAGCTCGCTCACGCCGTGCACCGCGAAAGCCAGGTCGCGCTGCATCACGAACACGCCGATCAGACCGCCGACGACACCGAGGACGGCGCCCGCGATGATCGAGTTCGCGAGCAGGGCCACGAGCTCGCCGTAGTCCTGAAAGGAGAAGACGTCGCTCCAGTCGACGAGCGGCACCATGACCGATGCGACGTTCATGCGACTCCTCCGTGCTCGTGATCGCCGTGGTCGTGGTGCGGTTCGGCATCCGGAACGCCGACGACGACCAACCGGTCACCCGCACGGAGCACGAACACCGGGGTGCCGTAGAGGTCGGTGAGCACGCGGGTCTGCAGCACCTCGTCCGGAGTCCCGAGCAGGAACCGCCCACCGGCGATGTAGAGGATGCGGTCGACCCGGCCGAGGATCGGATTGATGTCATGCGTGACGAACAGCACCGCCGCCTCGCGCTCGCGCCTCTGACGGTCGATGATGTCGGTCACGGCGACCTGGTTGGCGAGGTCGAGGTTCGACAGCGGCTCATCGCACAGCAGCAGGGCGGGCTCGTCGGCGAGGGCCTGTCCGACCCGAAGCCGCTGCTGCTCGCCGCCCGACAGCAGCCCGACCCGTCGTTCAGCGAACTCCGACGCGCCGACCGCCTCGAGCAGACGGTCGACCTTCGCGCGGTCGCCGCGGTGCGGGATCGGGAAGCCGAAGCGGCTCCCCTGCACTCCGAGGGCGACGAGATCACGTGCCCGCATGCTCGTGTCCGGAGCCAGCGAGCGCTGCTGCGGGATGTAGCCGATGCGGGGGTTGCCGCGGTGCACGGGCTCTCCGGCGACCTTGATCACGCCGGACGACAGCGGCTGAAGCCCCAGGATGCTGCGCAGGAGAGTGGTCTTGCCCGATCCGGAGGGGCCGAGCACGGCGATGAACTCTCCCGGCTCTACGGTGAGGTCGAGTCCCGACCAGAGCTCTCGATCGCCGCGATGCAGTGAGGCGTCGGAGATCTCGAGGACCGGATTGTCGCGCGGTGCGGCGCCGCCGCTCACGACTCGACGGCGGCGGCGAGGCTCTGGATCGCGTCACTCATCCACTCAGAGTACGACGATCCGTCCTCGAGCAGCTCCGTGAAGGCGACGACGGGGATGCCGGCCTCCTCGGCCGCGGCCTCGACGCGCTCGGTCTCCGCACCACCGGTCTGAGCGTTGGTCAGCAGAGCGCCCACCGTGCCGCTGCCGATCACGTCGAGCGCTTCGAGCAGGACGGCGGGCGCGACATCGGTGCCCTCTTCCACGGACTCCGCGAATCCTTCCGGGGTGACGTCGGTCAAGCCCGCAGCCGCGGCGAGGTACCCGGGCAGCGGCTCGGTGATGAACACCTCGACGCCCGCCGCGTCCGCCTTGATGCCCTCGAGGTCGGCCTCGAAGCCCTCCAGGTCGGCGATGAGGTCGTCGGCGTTGGCCGTGAAGTCCTTCGCCCCGTCGGGGTCGAGCTCGCCCAGCTCCTCGCTGATCGCCTCGACGACGTGGATCATGGTGTGCGGGTCGAACCAGACGTGCTCGTTGAAGCCCTCGATGTGGTCGTGCCCCTCATGACCCTCTTCACCGTCGGCATGATCGTGGTCGTGGCCCTCTTCCTCGGGCGCATCGGTGGCGGACTCGTCGGCGTGGTCGTGGTCCGCTTCGTCGTCGTGGCCCTCATTGCCGGGGAAGTCGTGCGAGTACTCGACGGCCGTGATGACGTGCGGGTCTTTCGCATCCTGCAGCAGCGTGTCGACGAAGGCGTCGTACCCACCGCCGTTCTCGATCACCAGGTCGGCCTTCTGCACTGTGAGCCGGTCGCGGGCACTCGCCTCGTAGGAGTGCGGGTCCTGCGAGGCGGAGGTGATGATCGACTGCACGTCGACGCGGTCACCGCCGATCTGCGCGGCGATGTCCCCGTAGACGTTCGTGCTCGCGACGACCGTGATGGTGCCGTCGTCGCCCTCCCCCGCGGCGGGGGTGGAGCATCCGGCCAGCGTGAGGGCGGCAACGGATGCGAGGGCGAGGACGGGCTTCTTCATGCTCCCACTCTAAACGCTAATGAGAACCATTATCAAACCGGGAGTCGAGCCTTTCCTTTTTCCTGCCGTCCACGCCCCCCATACGCGCCGAGACCCCCGCTGACGCGCGGCGACAGACGGGGGTCTCGACGACAGGCGGGGGTCGCTAGCCGAGCAGGTGAGAGGGAGCGATCCAGGCCGTCGCCTCGCCGGGAAGCGCAGCGCCGTCGAGGGGGGCACTCGAGAGGACCACGTCGGCGGCGTCCGCACCGAGGTCGAACGGCGCCGTGCCGAAGTTCGACACCACCTGCCATCCGTTCGGCCGGGCGAAGCGCAGCACGTCGTCGCGCCCGGTCTCGATCCACTCCAGGGCCTCGCCGGTCTGCAACAGATGCCGCAGGCGCAGGGCCTCCCGGTACAGCGACAGTGTCGACGACGGATCCCCCGCTTCCACGTCGACCGCGTACTCCGCGAACCACTCCGGCTGCGGAAGGTGCGAGCCCGCGGCACCGAAGCCGTGCGAGGAACCTTCCGCCGTCCACGGCAGCGGCACGCGGCATCCGTCACGGCCCAGTCCGTCGAACTCGGCGCCGCGGAAGAAGCCGGGGTCCTGACGCTGCTCGGGCGTGATCTGCGCGACCTCGTGGAGTCCGAGCTCCTCCCCCTGGTAGAGGTATGTGCTGCCGGGGAGGCCGAGCAGCAGAAGAGTCGCGGCGTGCGCCCGGCGGAGTCCACCCTCCCGGTCCAGCGCCTCAGACGGCCCGCCGGCCTTCACCCACTCGGTGCCCTGCTTGACCGGACGGCCGTTCAGCGCCGGAAGTCCGTAGCGGGTGGCGTGACGCGTGACGTCGTGGTTCGACAGCACCCAGGTGGTCGACGATCCGGTGGCCCCCGCCTGCTGCAGGTTGTCGGCGATGATGCTCCGGAACTGCGCGGCGTCGAAGTCGGCGACCAGCAGGTCGAAGTTGAACGCCTGCCCGAGCCCCTCGGCCGAGGCGTACTTCGCACGGCGTTCCGGGGTCTCGACCCAGGCCTCGGCGACGGCGGTGCGGGGCGGGTCGTACTCGTTGAAGACCGCACGCCACTCGGCGTAGATCTCGTGCACGTCGTCGCGGTCGATCATCGGATGCGTGCCCGAGGTGCGGTCCATCGCGTCGAGTTCGGCGCGTGAGGGCAGCGGCTCGCTGAGGTCCTTCGTGAGCATGTGGGCGACGTCGATGCGGAACCCGTCGACGCCGCGGTCCGACCAGAAGCGCAGCGTCTTCAAGAAGTCGGCGCGCACCTCGGGGTGATCCCAGTTCAGGTCGGGCTGCTCGACGGCGAAGTTGTGCAGGTACCACTGCCCATCCGCCACGCGCTCCCACGCGCTGCCACCGAACACCGAGTCCCAGTCGGTCGGTGGCTCGGATCCGTCGGGGCCGCTGCCCTCACGGAAGATGTAGCGTTCGCGCGCGGCCGATCCCCGACCGGCGGCGAGCGCCTCCTGGAACCACTCGTGCTGGTCGGACGAGTGGTTCGGGACGATGTCGACGATCACGCGGATGCCGCGGGAGTGCAGCGCCTCGACCATGTCGTCGAAGTCGGCGAGTGTGCCGAGCCGCGGATCGACGTCGCGGTAGTCGGCGACGTCGTACCCGCCGTCGGCGAGCGCCGAGGGGTAGAACGGGCTGAGCCAGACCGCATCGATGCCGAGGTCGCGGAGATAATCGGCCCGGGAGACGATGCCCGGGATGTCGCCGATACCGTCGCCGTTCGCGTCCGCGAAGCTGCGCGGATAGATCTGGTAGACGGCGGCCTGACGCCACCAGGCGGCATCTTCGGCGGTGCGGGTCTCGGCGAGAAGCGCGTCGGTCATGAGAAGAGGACTCCTTCTGTGTTTCCGGTGTTTTCCGGTGGTTCGTGTCGTTCGATGAGGTGGTCAGCCCTTGACGGCACCCTGCGTGACGCCCTCCATGACCCATCTCTGGGTGAACAGGTAGGCCACGATCGCGGGTGCCATCGCCATCAGGTACGAGGCGAAGGCGACGTTGTAGTTGTTGCTGAACTGGTTCTGGAACAGGTTCTGCCGCACGGGCAGTGTCTGCAGCGCCGGATCGGCGATGATGAGCGACGGCATCATGAAGTCGTTCCAGGCGTAGAGGAAGGCGAAGATGCCGACGGTCGCGCTCATCGGGGCGAGCAGCGGGAAGATCAGCTTCCAGAACGTCTGCCAGGTCGTGGCGCCGTCGATGCGGGCGCTCTCCTCGAGCTCGATCGGGATCGACCGCAGGAACGCGGTGAACAGCAGCACGCTGAAGCTCAGCTGGAACATGGTCGCGAGGATGATCACCCCGAACGGGTTGTCGAGTCCGACGCGTCCGGTGAGCTGGATCTGCGGCAGCGCCACGACGGGGAACGGGATGAACATCGCCGCGAGCAGATAGAAGAACGAGTAGCGGAACAGCCGGCGGTCCCAGTTGCGCACGATCGCGTAGGACGCGAACGCGGCCAGCACGATCGTCGCGGTCACCGTACCGGCGGTGACCAGCAGCGAGATTCCCGCGCCCACGGGGAACTTCGTCAGCGTCCATGCCTCGACGAAGCCGTCGAAGCTGAACGGGGCCGGGAGCGAGAAGGCGTTGCCGTCGACCGCCTGCCCGGTGGTCTTGAGCGCCATCGAGATGGTCACGTACAGGGGCAGGAGCACGGTGACCGCGCACAGGATCAGGATGACCGTGCCCGACCAGTTCACGCGTTCCATGCGCACGCGCGGCTTCTTGCCCGAGGTGGGGATGGTGGTGAGTGTCTGCGTCGACATCAGAGTGCGTTCCTTCCGCGCGTCAGCGACAGCTGGAGGAGGGAGATGAGCACGGCGACGATGAAGAAGATGGTCGCGTTGGCCATCTGGTAGGCGTAGTCGCCGCCGTTGAAGCCCGCGATGATCGTCATCGCGACGCTGCGGGTGGACGTGCCCGGACCTCCGTTGGTGAGGCCGACGATGATGTCGTAGGCGTTCAGGAAGCCCTTGAACCCGAGGATCACGTTGATCACGACGTAGCCCGCGACGAGTGGGAGCGTGATGCGGGTGAGCTGTTGCGCCTTGCTGGCGCCGTCGATGCTCGCCGCCTCGTACACCTCGCCGGGGACGGACAGGAGCCCGGCGATGTAGATCAGCAGTGTGCCGGGCACGGCCTGCCAGGCCGTGACGATCACGATGGCGATCCAGGCGAGGTCCGGATTGGCGAGCAGGCTCGTCTCGAGCCACGGGATGCCGGCCGCCGCTCCCGCCGCAGGAATCGAGTTCGAGAACAGGAAGTTGAAGACGTAGGCGATGATGATGCCCGAGATCACCATCGGGATGACGAAGATCGTCCGCAGGCCCGTCTTGAACCGGATGCGCGAGGTGAGCCCGACCGCCAGCAGGAACGCGACCACGTTCACGACGACGACCGTGGCGATCGAGAACCCGAACGTGAACAGGTAGCTCTGCAGGATCGACGGATCACTGAACAGGGCGATGTAGTTCGTCAGCCCGTTGAAGCTCCACTCCCCGATGCCGATCGAGTCCGTGAAGCTGAAGAAGATGCCGATGACGCCCGGCAGCGTGATCGCGAGCGTGAAGAGCACCAGCGTGGGCAGCAGGAACAGGTAGTAGATCGGCTCGACGCGACGCGTGTGCCGCCGGAGCTTCCGGTCGCCGCCCGTCACGATGACGGTCGTGCTGTCCGACGCCGAGGGGGTCGTCGTGGTGCTCATGATGCGCCCTCCTCACCGGCGGCGTTGTCCTGGGTCGAGGGGATCGGCGCACGGAAGGCGATACGGGCCCAGTCCGCGTCCATCGTGCGCAGGATGGAGGTCGGCGAGGCCCCGAGCACCATCGCCTGCGCGTAGTTGAAGATCGGAAGGGTCTTGGGAACGAGCACCGACGGGCCCTGATAGATCTGGCCCTCGTCGTAGTACTCGATCATCCCCTCGACACGGGGGTCGTCCGGAGCCGGCGCCCCCTTCGTCGGGGTGAAGCCCAGCTGCGAGGCGTTGTACTCCTCGATGTTCCGGGGCTCGTAGAGGAACTCGAGGAAGTCCCGGGCGGCCTCCTTGTGGCGGGAGCCCTCCGGGATCATCACGGCGAGGTCCATGTTCACACGCACGCCGAGGTCGTCCGGATCATCGGTCATCGGCAGCGGGAAAGTGCCCAGCTGCAGATCCGGCGCGGTCTTCGCGATCTCACTGAACGCCCACGGCCCCTGCAGGTACATCGCGGCCTCCCCCTTGGCGAAGGCCAGGTTGCCGTCGCCGTAGCCGCGGCTCGGCGCATCCGCGTTCGTGTAGTCGTTCGCGAGCTGCATCATCTTGTCCATCGGCTCGGCGAAGTCCTTCGAGAACGAGACCTCGGAGTCGGGCCCCACCTCCGCCCCCTCGTCCGCGAGGGCGTCGAAGAACTCGATCACGTCGACCGAGCCACCCGCGGTGTAGTCGTACCAGCCCTGCCCCACGGTCCAGTCGTCCTTGAACGTGCCGTAGAACGGGTCGATGCCGGCGGCCTTCAGCTGGTCGCACACCGCGAGCAGCTCGTCCCAGGTCTGCGGAACCTCGAGACCCTGCGCCTGGAAGATCTCCTTGTTGTAGATGACCGATGCGGCCATCACCGAATACGGCAGCGCGCTCGTCCGCCCCTCGCAGGAGCCGTACTGATCCATGAGCGGCTGCAGGTCGTCGCGGATGTCCGCGGCCGCGGCGGTCTCGGACAGATCGGTGAGGGCGCAACGCTGCACGAACCGGGCGATCTCGTAGTTGTAGTTGGCGAGCATGATGTCGGGCGGATTGCCCCGCACGAAGCTCGCCGAGACGACATCGACGCCCGAGGTGTCGATCTCGACCCGCACGTCGCTCTGCGACACGTTGTACTCGGCGACGAGGGCGGTCATGAATTCGATCGCCTCGCGCTTGCTGAAGGTGAAGCGGATGGTCTCCGCTCCTGAGCCCGGGGCGCATCCGGCGAGCGCCGTGCCGACCAGGGTGGCCCCCAGGGCTGCGGCCACCGCTCGGGCCGCTCGTGTTCGTCTCTCAGACACCGTCGTCCTTCCGATATATAAATCCACAGACTAAATCTAGTGAGCGAATTTACTCTGTCGAACGGTACTCTCTCATTGGGAAGACAGGGAGGTCAAGTGTCGTGACAGAAGTCTCCGCAGACCTGGGCACCGGCCGCGCGAGCGTGGGGGCGGTCCTCGACTTCGCCTGGACGGCCGGCGAGTTCACCGCGACCGAGGCGATGGCCTGCACCTCCCTGACGCGCTCGACGGCCATCGACGCGATCGACACCCTCGTCGGCGCCGCCGTGCTGTGCGAGCTTCCGAACGCCCGCGCGGTCGGCGCGTACCGCTCCGGCAGACCCTCGCGGCGCTTCGTCTTGGCCCCCGACCTCGGGGTCGTGATCGGCGTGGATGCGGGAGACGCCCACCTCGCCGTCACGGTGGCCGACCCCCTCGACCGCACGCTCGTGCACCACCGCCTGGAGTTCACGCCCTCGCAATCGGCCGACGAACGGCGCGCGACGATCCTCGAACGCCTCGGCGACGCACTCACCGAAGCCGAGGTGACGCCCGACCGGGTGCTCGCGCTGTGCGTCGGCGTCGCGGCACCCGTGAACCGCGACGGCGTCTCCCCTCCGCACCCCGACGGCTTCTGGGAGCGCACCAACCCCGGTCTGGCCGAGGCCCTGCGCGACTGGGCTCCCATCGTGCAGATCAAGAACGATGCGCAGCTCGCCGCCATCGCCGAGGGGACGGAGGGAGCGGCGATCGGATGCCGCGACTACGTCGCTCTGCTCGCGAGCGAGAGATTCGGCGGCGGCGTGGTGGTCGACGGCCACGTGCTGCACGGCGCGCACGGCGGCGTCGGCGAGGGCGTCGTGTTCGACCACATCGTGGGCGTCGGATCGGCGTTCGGACTCCGCTACGCGGTGGAGGATCAGGTGCGGGCGGCGGTGGATGAGGGCGAGATCGCGGCGGACAGCGCGGTCGGACGCCTCGTCGCAGCAGACCGCATCGATCCCCGCCTCGTGCTCACCCTCGCCGCGTCGGGTGACCCGGATGCCGAGCTGGTCACCTCTCGCGTCGGGGCGACCGTCGCCCGTATCGTCGGCGTGCTCGGCAGCATGTACGACCCGGCGCGCGTCATCGTGTGCGGAGCGGTCGCCGAGAGCATCGAGCCCGTGCTGACCGCCGCCCGGCGCATCCTCCCCGAGGAGCTGCACCTGCCGGCACCGGAGATCCTCGCCTCGACGCTCGGTGCCGAGGTCGTGTCACGGGGGGCCGTCGCGACCGCTCGCCGCGCGGCCAGGGAGTACGCCGTGCCCCGCCTCGCCGAGGAACGCCTCCGCGCGAGCGCGTAAGGCAGAGGAGCGACGCGCGGTCAGTCGCGCCCCTCCTCGTCCCCCGTCGTCTCCTCCGGCTTCTGGCGCGCGCGGAGTCGAGTCTCCCGCCGGTTCTCGCCGACGGTCAGGGAGGCGTCTCCGGAGGCGGTGTGGGCGGGGTTGCCCGGCCCCCGCGGCTGGATGCGACCGGGCTCGAGCGTCCGGGTGACGTCTTCGGCCGAGACGACGGGGACCTGCCCGGTGGCGGTTTCGTACCACTCCGTCAGGGCAGGATCATCCGTGTCGATCCCCGCGCCGGCGCCTTCGTCGGCGGCGACCTCGGTCGCGCCGAACACGAAGTCGTCGCCGTGCTCCGCGATCCCGCGACGCACTCCCTGTGCGATCGCCGCACGCGCATATCGATGACGCAGCATGTAGGGGTCCGTTCGCAGCTCCTTCGCCCACGCGATCATGATGCCGATCACGATGATCGCGAACGGCAGCGCCGACACCACCATGATCGATTGGAGACCGGACAGAGCGGTCTGACCGCCGGCGAGGAGGAGCGCGAGTGCTGCCGCGCCGAGGAGGAGCCCCCACGTGATCGTCACCCAGGTCGACGGCTCCGGTTTGCCGCGCTGGCTCATCGAGCCCATCACGATCGCCGCGGAATCCGCCGAGGTCACGAAGAACAGGATGATCGAGATCATCGCGAGCACGGAGAGCACCACGCCGAACGGCAGCTCGCCGAGAACCGCGAAGAGGATCGCTTCCGGCGACCCCGCCTCCGCGAGGCCGCGCCCCTCGGACTCGAACAGCATCGTGGTCCCGCCCATGATCCCGAACCAGACGACGCAGACGATCGACGGCACGACGATCACGACGGTGACGAACTCCCGAAGCGTCCGACCGCGGGAGATCTTCGCGATGAACATTCCCACGAAGGGCGTCCAGGAGATCCACCAGGCCCAGTAGTAGTTCGTCCAACTCGACATGAACGCGGCGGCGTCCTCGCTCTGGGCGGGGTTCCGCGTGAGCATGATCCACAGCTCCCCGAAGAAGGCGGAGACGCTGGCGGGGATCATGTTCAACAGGAACAGGGTGGGACCGGCGATGAAGATGAACAGTCCGATCACGGCGGCGATCACCATGTTGATGTTCGACAGCGCCCGGATGCCGCGCTTGATGCCGGAGACGGCGGAGACGACGAACGCGGCCGTGAGGACCGTGATGATGACGATGAGGCCCGTGTTACCGAGCGGCCCGATGCCCGTGACGACTTCCACACCACTGGCGATCTGAAGGGCACCCATGCCGAGCGTGACACCGGTACCGAAGAGCGTCACGATGATCGCGAAGACGTCGATCACGGCGCCGATCCAGCCATCGGTGCGCTCGCCGAAGATCGGCCGGAAGATCGCCGAGATCAGTGGAGCGCGGCCTCTTCGATACGCCGCGTAGGCGATCGCCCCACCGACGAGCGCGTAGAACGCCCACGCCATCGGACCCCAATGGAGGATCGACTGCGCGAGAGCGTCGAGCATCGCGTCACGGCTTCCCTCGGCAGCCGTGAAGCCCGGTGGAGGATCCATGAAGTAGGTCAGCGGCTCCGCCGGCCCCCAGAACAGGAGGCCGATCCCCATGCCCGCGGAGAACAGCATCGCGATCCACGACACGGTCGAGAACTCCGGCGACTCGTCGTCCGCTCCCAGCCGGACGCCGCCGGTGCGGCCGTAGCCGACCACGAACATGAAGGCGATCGTCACCACGGCCAGCAGGGAGAACAGCCACCCGAAGTTGTCCGTCACCCATCCGAGCGATGCGGCACCCGCCGCGCTGATGCTCTCCGGGGCGAGGAAGCCCCAGATCACGACCGCCAGCACGAGCACACCGGCGACGCCGAACACGATCCAGTTCGTGTTGAACACACGGGGCGTGTCTTCCACACCGATCCCGGGGATCAGCGCGGGGTGGGTCACTTCTTTCAGGATCTTCTTCGGCGAAGGTTTCCCTGGTATCGAGGTCTTGCTCTCGGCGTCTCGTTCTCGGTCGATCATCGTGATCTCCTTACGCGGCCGGTTCTTCGGGTCAAACTGGTCTTTCCCGCGAGGGCTGAGGTGCTGGACCTCACGATAGGCGAGGTTTCCGCGCGGAACCGCGTAGGAACACACGACTCCGCGCCAACCCGGCGTCTCCCGAGGCGCGACGCAGGACCGGCACGCCCCGGTGAGACGCTGCCGCTCGCACGGCGTGGATTCAGTCGACCAGCAGCGCGGGCTCCTCGAGCACCGAGGCGACGTCGGCGATGAAGCGGCTCATGCCATCGCCGTCGATCACGCGGTGGTCGAACGATCCGGCGACCGTGGTCACCCACCGAGGACGCACCTCGCCGTCGACGACCCACGGCTTCTGACTGATGGTGCCCATCGCCACGATGCCGGCCTCGCCGGGGTTGATGATCGGGGTGCCGGCGTCCATCCCGAACACACCGATGTTCGTGATGGTGATGGTGCCGCCCTGCTGATCGGCCGGCGGGGTCTTGCCCTCGCGCGCGGTCAGCGTCAGACGGTTCAGCGCCCGAGCCAGGTCCTTCATCCCGAGGTCCTGCGCGTCCTTGATGTTCGGCACCAGCAGGCCGCGCGGGGTGGCGGCGGCGATCCCGAGGTTCACGTAGTGGCGCACGGCGATCTCCGCGCCGGCCTCCGTCTCGATCCACGCCGCGTTGACCATGGGCGTGCGGCGGGCGGCCCAGATCACGGCGCGGGCCATGATCAGCAGCGGCGAGACCCGGATGTCGGCGTAGTCGGGCGAAGCCTTGAGGCGCTTGACGAGTTCCATCGTGCGGCTGGCGTCGATCTCCTTCCACACCGTCACGTGCGGGGCCGAGTACGCGCTCTGCACCATCGCCGAGGAGGTGGCCTTGCGCACCCCCTTGACCGGGATCGACTCGGTGCGGTCGTCTCCCGCGGCCGACGGCTGGGTCGGGGCCAGACCACGCGCGAGTCCTGCCGGTGCGGCCTGCGGAGCGGGCACGGTCTCCTCGCGCACGGTCCCCCACTCCGGGGTCTCGATGTTGCGGAAGACACTCGCCTGCGACGCGTGCTTCATGACGTCATCCCGGGTGACCTCGCCGTCGGAGCCGGTCGCGGCGACCGTGGTGAGGTCGACGCCGAGGTCGCGGGCGAGCTTGCGGATCGGCGGCTTCGCGATGACACCGACCGAGGAACGCACCGGGCGCTCGGCCGGACGCTTGCGACGTGAGGTCGCGCCGCCGCCCGTGCCGTAGCCGACCAGCACCGAGCCGCCGCCCTCTTCCGCGGCCGGAGCAGCGGGTGCAGCCGGAGCAGGTGCCGGGGCATCGGTCACGAAGGTGATGATGGGCGTGCCGACCTCGACCGTCGCGCCCTCCTCGACGAGGATCTCGCCCACCACCCCCGCGTGCGGAGACGGCAGCTCGACGAGGGACTTCGCCGTCTCGATCTCGCAGATCACGTCGTTGATCGCGACCGTATCGCCGGGGGCGACCTTCCAGGCCACGACCTCGGCTTCGGTCAGCCCTTCCCCGACGTCCGGGAGGTTGAAGTTCTGCGTGCTCATGACGAGTCCTTTCGGCTGGTGTCTCGTTCGCAACTCAGGAAGATCGTTGGCGTCTGGGCGAAACCAGCCCGAGAATCCGAGATCGGATGAGTTCTTCCTGAGTTGTGAACATGAGGTAGATGTCAGTAGGCCAGGGAGCGATCGACGGCCTCGAGGATACGGTCCGCATCCGGGAGGTAGGTGCCTTCGAGCTTCGCGGGCGGGAACGGGGTGTCGTAGCCGGAGACGCGCAGCACCGGGGCCTCGAGCGCATAGAACGCCCGCTCCATCACGGTCGCCGCGATCTCGCCGCCGATGCTGCCGAAGCCCTGCGCCTCCTGGGCGTAGACCATGCGTCCGGTCTTGCGCACCGAGTCGAGGATGGGCTCGTAGTCGACCGGCGACAGTGAACGCACGTCGACGACCTCGCAGCTCGTCCCCTCGGCCTCGGCGAGCGCGGCGGCCTGCAGCAGCGTGGTGACCATCGCGCCGTGTCCGACGAGCGTCACATCGCTGCCGGTGCGCACGACGCGTGAGGAGTGCAGCGGCACAGCGGAGGCATCGAGCTCGACCTCGCCCTTCTGCCAGTACCGGCTCTTCGGCTCCATGAAGATCACCGGGTCGTTCGACGCGATCGCCTCCTGGATCATCCAGTACGCATCGTTGGGTGTCGACGGCGAAACCACGCGCAGGCCGGGAGTGTGCGCGAAGTACGCCTCCGGGCTCTCCTGGTGGTGCTCGACCGCGCCGATGTGCCCGCCGTAGGGGATGCGGATCACGATCGGCATGCTGATCGCGCCCTCGTGCCGGTTGGTGAGCTTGGCGAGCTGTGTCGTGATCTGGTCGAACGCGGGGAACACGAATCCGTCGAACTGGATCTCGATGACGGGGCGGTACCCGACCATCGCCATGCCGATCGCGGTCCCGACGATCCCCGACTCGGCCAGCGGGGTGTCGAGCACCCGGCGGTCACCGAAGTCGCGCTGCAGGTGCTCCGTCACACGGAAGACGCCGCCGAGCTTGCCGATGTCCTCGCCCATCAGCACGACCTTCGGGTCGTCCTCCATGGCCTTGCGCATCCCCGCGTTCAGCGCCTTGCTGAGCGGCATCGTCTCGAGGGTCACTGGGCTCCTCCTTCGAACGACGCCTCATACTGCGCGCGCCAGGCCTTCTGCTGGTCGATCAGCGGATGCGGCTCGCTGTACACGTGGTCGAACATCTTGTCCGGGCTGGGCGGCCCCAGCTCGACCGTGCGGGCGCGCAGATCCTCCGCGGCGTCCGCCGCCTCGGCCTCCACGTCGGAGAACAGCTGCGCCGAGGCTCCGCGACCTTCGAGGAACGCGCGCATCCGGACGATCGGGTCGCGCCCGGCCCAGTACTGCTCCTCGTCGCTGCCGCGATACTTCGTCGGGTCATCGCTGGTGGTGTGTGCGCCGAGCCGGTAGGTGACCGCTTCGATCGCCTGCGGACCCTTGCCACTGCGGGCCTCATCGAGAGCTGTGCGGGAGACCGCATAGCTGGCGAGCACGTCGTTGCCGTCCACGCGGACGCTCGGGATGCCGTAGCCCGCGCTGCGCTGCACGAGCGGAACCCGCGACTGCGTCGAGACCGGCACCGAGATCGCCCAGTGGTTGTTCTGCAGGAAGAACACGGTCGGCGCCTGATAGCTCGCGGCGAAGACCATCGCCTCGTGCACGTCGCCCTGACTGGAAGCGCCGTCGCCGTAATAGACGATGACCGCTTCGTCACGGTCGGCCTCACCTGTTCCGGTGCGGCCGTCGAACACGAGTCCCATCCCGTAGCCGGCCGCATGCAGCGCCTGCGAACCGAGCACCAGGGTGTACAGCCGGGTGTTGCCGTTCTTCGGGTCGGTCGGATCCCACCCGCCATGCGAGACGCCGCGCATCAGTTTGATGATGTCGACCGGATCGACACCGCGGATGCGGGTGACCGCGTGCTCCCGGTAGGAGGGGAAGATCGTGTCCTGCGCTCGGGCGGCACGACCGGAGCCGACCTGCGCCGCCTCCTGTCCCCGGCTCGGCGGCCAGAGCGCCAGCTGCCCCTGTCGCTGCAGGTTCGTCGCCTGGGTGTCGATCGCACGGATGACGACCATGTCCCGGTAGAACTGCTCGAGCTCGGCATCGCTGATCGCCTCGATCAGGGGAAGGTATCGCTCAGCGGCGGCGGACGGAGCGAACCGTCCGGTCTCGTCCAGAACGCTCACAAGGGGTGTCTCGGAGGTGGTCACGCTCTCACGCTACCCGCGCCCGCATGCCCGGTCACGCATACCTAGGACGCCCTTGCAACTGCCCGGAAACCGGAGAAACACAGGCGAAGACGCCCGGGCGACACGTTCAGCGGACCGAAGACGCGACCTCGAGCACGCGGGCGATGGAGGCTTCCTCGCCGACGGAGATGCGAATGCCGTCTCCGGAGAACGGACGGACGATGAGGTCGTTGGCGACGAACGCCGCGGCCACGTCGTCGGTGCGCTCTCCCGTGGGCAGCCACACGAAGTTCGACTGCGAGTCGGGGACGTCCCAGCCCTGCGCGCGGAGCCCCTCGGCCAGGCGGTCACGGCGCTCGACGATCACGGCGACGCGCTCGAGGAGCTCCCCCTCGGCGTCGAGGCTCGCGATCGCGGCGTTCTCCGCGGCGGAGGTGACCGAGAGCGGGATGCCCGTGGTGCGTGCGGCGTCGAGCACCTTCTCGTGCCCGATCGCGTAGCCGACGCGGAGACCGGCGAGGCCGTACGCCTTCGAGAAGGTCCGCAGTACCACGACGTTCGGGTGCGCGTCGAACACGCGCTCGGCGAGACCGTCGACCGCATCCGGGGCCGTGACGAATTCGGCGTACGCCTCGTCGAGGATGATCAGGACGTCGTTCGGGACGCGCTCGACGAAGGCGGCGAACTCGGCCGAGGTGACGATGGGCCCGGTCGGATTGTTGGGCGTGCACACGATGATCGCGCGGGTGCGTTCGGTCACCGCATCCGCCATGGCGCCGAGGTCGTGGCGGGAGTCCGCGGTGAGCGGCACCTGCACCCCGGTCGCGCCGGCCACCAGCGGCAGGCTCGGGTACGCCTCGAAGGAGCGCCAGGCGTAGATGACCTCGTCGCCCTCCGACGCGGTCGCGAGGATCAGCTGATGCAGGATCGACACGCTGCCGGATGCGACGTGCACCTGGTCGGGCTCGACCCCGTACCGCGCACCGAGTCGTTCGCGCAGACGAGTCGCGGTGGCATCCGGGTAGCGGTTGACGGGCGTCGTCCGCTCCAGTGCCTCGAGCACGGAGGGCAGCGGATCGAAGGGGTTCTCGTTGCTGGAGAGCTTGAACGCGTCTGGCCCCGCTTGCTTGCCCTGACGGTACGGCGCGAGTGCGGCGATGGCAGGACGGATGCGGGGCAGGATCGGCTCGGTCACGAGGTCGAGTCTACGAGGACCGCGGCCGTGGCAGCAGTGTCGATACGCTCTGTTCCCGCCCGATGCGCGGTGGTACCATTTTGGTATGGCGATGACGGTGCGACTTCCGGAAGAACTCGATGCGCAGCTCGGCGAGCTGGCATCACGACGACACACGTCGAAGCACGCCCTCCTGATCGAGGCGGCGGATCGCTTCCTCCGCGAGGAGGTAACCACCGAGCAAGCGGTGGGCATCGCCCGCGGCATCTCCGACCGGTACGCGGACCTTCTCAAGAAACTCGAAGACGCGTGACCCGGTACCTCGAGCTTCCACACGCCGTCGCGGTCGCCGAGGAACTGGGCCTCCACATCCGAGACATCGGGCTCCTCTCCTCTGCCCTGGCCCGTCCCTCCAGTTCGATGTTCGGTGTCGAGGCGTACCCGGACCTCGAAGTCAAGGCTGCCGCCCTCCTGTCCTCGTTGAGCCAGAACCACCCTCTGTTCGATGGGAACAAGCGCTTCTCCTGGATCATCACTCTCACGTTCCTCGAAATGAACAGCATCGTCATCGACATGAACACGGAGGTCGCCTTCGACCTCATCCTCCGCGCAGCCCAGAGCCTGGCCGATCTCGACGAGATCGCCGCACTGCTCCGCTCGAACCGACGCTGAGCGTCCGCGCGATCAGCCCGGCAGCAGGCTGACAGCCGCGGACGTCCGTGGGACACTGGTCGGACTATGCGCTTCCTCATCCGCGTCGTCGTCAACGCCTTCGCCATCTGGGTCGTCACCCTGATCCCGGCTCTGCAGGTCGTGATCACGCCCTTCCCGCCCGGGGAGACCCTGCAGCTGGTGCTCACCCTGCTCGCGGTCGCCGCGATCTTCGCGCTCGTGAACACGATCATCGGCACCGTCGTGAAGATCGTCGCGTTCCCCCTCTACATCGTCACGCTCGGCCTGATCGGCTTCGTCATCAACGGCTTCCTGCTGTGGCTGACGGCATGGATCACGAGCGGCTTCGGATGGGGCCTCGCGATCGGCGACTTCTGGTGGGGCGTGCTCGCCGCGCTCATCATCTCGGTGATCAACGGCATCTTCGGCTTCATCCTGCGCCCGCAGAACAAGAACTCCCGCCGCGACTGAGGCCCCGGCCTCGAGCCGCAGCGTCGTCCCGCTCAGCGGGGTGTCCTCTCGGCGCGGTACTCGGTGCGTTCGATCTCCACCGCGGTGGCGAGCTCGGCCCAGTAGGCGTCGAGGGCCTCGGCCCGCGGGTCATCCGACGCATCGACCATCTCGGCCGTCTCGATGTACGTCTCGAGCGCGTGCGCCCGCAGCGCGACATCCTGAAGCCCGGCCCGAGGATCACCGACACGCGTCGCCGTGAAGCTGTCCGCCGACCCGGTGCCCGCCGCCGACCCACCCGCGGCGAGGTTCGAGACCAGGTCATCGGAGTGTCGAAGCTGGATGAGCGTCTGATCGTCACCCAGCGAAGGCTGCTGCGGACTCCCCGCGGTCACCTGCATGCCGACGTCGTAGGGGCTCTCCGTCGCCAGGTGCGCCGCGATCATGCCCCCTTGCGAGTAGGCGACCACGTCGACCCGGTCGCCGGGCTCCGCCCCCGCCTCGGTCAGCGCGTCGAGGGTCGCCTGATACGACGCCGACGTGTGTCCCTGATACAGCTCGACGTTCGACTTCATGTCCCACGGCTCCCCCTTCCCGCCCTCCCACGGCGCACCGTTCCTCGTTCCCGCGATGTACGTCACGAAGCGGGTCCCGCCGTCGGCCATCGTGTACTTCTCCACCGCCACCTGTGCGGTCGAAGACGGCATCCGCCGGAGCGCGCCGGCGAGGTTCTGCGGCGCGGCAGGGGTCGAGGCCTTGACCGGAGTCACCCGGATCGGATCCGGCCGCCCCTTCAGCGGCGCCCCTGCGACCACCGCGCCGAGCCCCGCGGCGACGCCGATGAACGCCCCGGCCAGGAACACAGGAGAGAGCAGGCCGCCCGCGTCGAACTGGCGTCCCGCCCCCTGGAACCGCCGATCCTCCCAGCCCGCCACCAGCCACTCGGCCATCACCCCGACCCGCTCGTCGCCGCTCACCAACTGCTCCAGACGCGCCTCTGCCGCTGCCGCTGCCGCCGCGTCGGTGAGGGCCAGCGCCTCGATCTCGGCCCGCAGCTCGACGACCTCGAAGGCATCGGCCATCAGCTCCGTGCCCACGCACGCGTCGAGGAGTTCGGCCCCCAGGGCGCCGAGTCGCTCCGCACTCGCTGCCAAGGCGTTCACATCGACCTGCGGACAGGCGGCCGGTGCCGAGAGGATCATCTCCTGCGCTCGCACGACCGCGGAACGGGCGTCTTCGTAGCGCTCGGCCACGCCGCGCATCCGGGATCCGACGTCGCGCAGCTGTCCGGTGTCGACGGCGATCGCCCCGCCGTGCCCGATCTCGAGCCCGCTCACCCCTGCGCTCCGAGCTCCCACTCGCGCACGGTCAGGTGTCCGAGTTCGACGCCCGTCTCCTCTCGGAGCCGTCCCAGCAGGTCGTGCAGCGCACGGAATCCTTCGGACTGCCAGTCCGCGTCGTCGACGAGTCCCACCAGCGCCGCACCCGCATCCTCCAGCATCGACACGGCCGCCCCGATCTCTCGGTGGGCGACGAGCCGAGCCCAGACCTCGGCGGAGGTGAACACACGTCCAGGGGAGAGCGAGTACATGGCTTCAGCCTGCGGGATCGGCCGACGTCTCTGAGCGCCATACCCACGGCCGGTGGAGAGGTGGGGACTCCTCCACGCTGTGCAGGATGGCCCGAGGCGGGCAGAATGTACCTGTGACATCCCCCGTTCCCTTCCGCGTGATCTTCGTGTGCACAGGGAACATCTGCCGCTCCCCCATGGCCGAAGTCGTGTTCCGCGACCTCGCCGAGAAGCAGGGACTCGGATCGCGCATCGTCTCTCGCAGCGCCGGAACCGGAGACTGGCACCTCGGCGAGCGCGCCGACGAACGCACGATCGAATCGCTCTCCCGCCGCGGGTACGACGGCTCGCTCCACCGCGCACGGCAGTTCACTTTCGCCTCGTTCGCCGAGAACGACCTCGTCGTCGCACTCGATCGCACGCACGAACGCATCCTGCGGGAGTGGGCGCGCGACGAAGATGAGGAGGGCAAGGTCACCCTGCTGATGGCCTTCGACCCGAACGCCTCGACCCACGATGTCCCCGATCCCTACTACGCCGGGGCGGAGATGTTCGATTCGGTGCTCGGTATGATTGAGACGGCGACCCGGGGTCTGTTCCGCCAACTGGAGCCCGCCCTGCGCCAGCCCCGCACGCCCCGCATCTGAGGGGCCCGATCAGGAGGACTCCCCTGACTTTCCAGCCTTCGCTCCCGCCGCAGCCCCTGAGCCCGCTCGACGGTCGCTACCGCGGCGCCGTCACCGGTCTCGCCGACTTCCTCTCCGAAGCCGGACTCAACCGCGCGCGGGTCGAGGTCGAGGTCGAGTGGCTGATCGCCCTGACCGACCGCTCGCTGTTCGAGACGACGCCGCTCTCGGATGCCGACAAGGATCGCCTGCGCGCGCTGTATCGCGACTTCGGCCAGGCCGAGATCGACTGGCTCGCCGAGAAGGAAGCCGTCACGCAGCACGACGTGAAGGCGATCGAGTACCTCGTGCGCGACCGTCTCTCGACGCTCGGCCTCGACGCCATCGCCGAACTCACGCACTTCGCCGCCACGAGCGAGGACATCAACTCCGCCTCGTACGCGCTCACCGTGAAGCGGGCGGTCGAGCAGGTCTGGCTCCCCGCCCTCGACACCGTCATCGCGAAGCTCCGCGAACTCGCCGTCGAGCACGCCGATGCGGCCATGCTCTCCCGCACGCACGGCCAGCCCGCGACCCCGTCGACCATGGGCAAGGAGCTCGCGGTGTTCGCGTGGCGTCTGGAGCGCGTGCGCGGTCAGATCGCGGCATCCGAGTACCTCGCCAAGTTCTCGGGTGCGACCGGGACCTGGTCGGCGCATCTCGCGGCCGACCCCGACGCCGACTGGCCAACCATCGCCCGTGAGTACATCGAGGGCATGGGGCTGGGCTTCAACCTCCTGACGACCCAGATCGAGTCGCACGACTGGCAGGTCGAGCTCTACGACCGTGTGCGGCACGCGGGCGGCATCCTGCACAACCTCGCCACCGACATCTGGACGTACATCTCGCTCGGGTACTTCGCGCAGATCCCCGTCGCCGGGGCCACCGGCTCGTCGACGATGCCGCACAAGATCAACCCGATCCGCTTCGAGAACGCCGAAGCGAACCTCGAGATCTCGGGCGCCCTGCTCGCCTCGCTCGGCCAGACGCTCGTCACCAGCCGCCTGCAGCGCGACCTGACCGACTCGACCACGCAGCGCAACATCGGTGTGGCCTTCGGACACTCGCTGCTCGCGCTGGACAACCTGCGTCGCGGCCTCAACGCGATCTCGCTCTCGCGCGACGTGCTGCTCGCCGACCTCGACGTGAACTGGGAGGTGCTCGCCGAAGCCATCCAGACCGTCATCCGCGCCGAGGTGGTGGCCGGTCGGTCCACGATCACGGATCCGTACGCGCTCCTCAAGGAGCTCACGCGGGGTCACCGGGTGGGCGCAGCAGAGCTCGCGACGTTCGTCGAGGGCCTCGAGATCGGGGATGCCGCCAAGCAGCGACTCCTCGCGCTGACCCCCGCGACCTACACCGGCATCGCGGAGCGCCTGGCCCGCTGACCCGCTCTCGCCGCTAGGCCGGTTCGCCGGAGTGGCGCTCGACGTGATCCCGCGGCATGAATGCGGCAGCGAGCAGCGTGAGCATGGCCGTCGCGGCGACGGCGACGAACACCCACACTGAGGCGTGGATGATCGTCTCCGGGTCGTCGGCGCCCGCACCCTGCGCGATGACCGCGTTGGAGATCGCGCCGAACACCGCCACGCCCACCGCACTACCGGCGGAACGTGCAAAGGCGTTCATGCCCGTCACGGCACCGCGTTCCCCCCAGCCCACCGAGGACTGCGCGGCGATCAGGGTCGGGGCGGCCGACCAGCCCAGGCCGAAGCCGAGCACGAACGCGATCACCGACATCACGAACGGGTTCGGCCACGAGGAGACCGCGGCGAGCACGGTCGCCGCGAACGTGGCGATGCTCATGCCGATCAGGGTGGTGCGGCGGAAGCCGATACGCAGGTACAGTCGTCCGACGTTCGCCGCGGCGATGGGCCAGCCGAGAGTCAAGGCGGCGACCGCCAGGCCGGACAGGAGGGGCGCGATGCCCAGTGACCCTTCCAGGTACGCGGGGGCGAAGCTGGTCACACCGATCATGAGCGCCCCCACCCCGAGTGACACGAGCGTGGTCGTCAGGATCAACGGCCGCGCCGCGAGCCGGAGGTCGACGATCGGCTCCGCCGCCCGCCGCTCGACCATCGCGAAGAACGCGAGGGCCACGACGCCGACCCCGAAGCAGAGCGCACTCGGCACGGAGATCCAGTCCCAGGCGTTCCCACCCTCGAGCATCCCGAGGATGAGACCGGTGAGCCCGATCGTGAGCAGGACGGCCCCGGCGTAGTCGATCCGGTGCCGACGGGTCTGCTTCTCCTCCTTGTACTTGAGCTGCAGCATCCACGCGGCGATCAGACACAGGGGGATGTTCACCCAGAAGATCCATCGCCACGCATCGAGCTGCGCGAAGATGCCGCCGAGCGCAGGTCCGACCACGGAAGAGATCGCCCACACGCTCGCGATGTACCCCTGCACCTTCGCGCGCTCGGCGACCGTGTAGATGTCGCCCACGATCGTCATCGCCATCGGCGCGACCGCGCCCGCCCCCAAGCCCTGGATGAGGCGGAACAGGATGAGCGCGGGCATGCTCCACGCGAACCCGCAGAGCACGGAGCCGAGCAGGAACAGGGCGATCCCGAGGAGGATGATCGGCTTGCGGCCCACCGTGTCGGCGAACCGGGAGTAGATGGGGACGCTCACCGCCTGCGCCAGCAGATACACCGAGAACAGCCAGGGGAACTGCTGGTAGCTGCCGAGATCGCGGACGATGCTCGGGACCGCGGTCGCGAGGATCGTGGCGTCGATCGCGATGAGGCCGGTGGCGAGCATCAGCGCGCCGAGGATGGGGCCTCGCGCCGAGCGGAGTCCGATGGAGGCGCGGTCGACGGGGGCGGTCACTTCAGGAACAAGCGGTCGGACGGCGCGACTATTCCGGACGAGGGCGGAACAGCAGGGGATGCCGCACGCCCGACGGTCACGACGAAGCCGCGCGGCCGGGCTGCTCGCCGTCCGCCTCGCCCTCGGGCTCGGGGTCGTCGTAGAGCACCGGACGGTCGATCGTCTTGGTGACATCGGCGGGGTCGACCGCCAGGATCAGCATCGCGAGGATCAGGAGCGTGACGATGAACGCGCCACCGCCGACCACGAGGCCGAGCGCCACCGGGGTCAACCCGTCATAGCTGCCGTTCGCGATCGCCGTGTTCACCCTGGCGGTGAAGGCTCCGGTCGAGACCAGCGTCACGACCATGGCGAAGACGCCGCAACCCAGCGCGATCAGCAGCAGGTGCAGCGGGCGCAGGATGTCCCGACGGGTGGGCTTCTCGTCGCTCATCGCGTTCCTCCGTGCTCCGCAGCGGCGGTGTCGTCGTTCGATTCGGAGACCGCGGTGACGGTGTCCACTCGCTTCGGGGTGAGGCCGGCGATGCCGAGGAAGACGGCGAGGATCGCCGCGTACCCACCGAACATCCCGACGCCGAGGATGATGCCGGACAACACGAACGTGCCGGCCTTCTCGATCGTGTACTCCTGGACGAAGCCGGCCGGGATCAGCAGCAGCACGATCCCGAGCAGCACCCCCAGCGCGCCGACCGTGATCGCATCACGGGACAGCGGATCGGCGTTTCGACGAGAGCGGATGCCGGCGAGGAGCTCGATGCCGCCGCTCAGGATCGCCCAGGTCGAGACGACGATGAAGAACAGGTCATCGGAGCGCCAGGCCGGGATGCCGCTCACGGCGCCGGCGAGGGTGCCGAGGACGCCGAGCAGGATGTACGGCCAGCGGGACCCCGCGGGGAGCACCAGCCACGCGGCCAGCAGCTGGATGAGCGCGGTGACGAAGACGAAGCCGCTGAACACCGAGAGGCCGACGGGAGCGGAGTGGTCCGACGAGAAGGTGATCATCAGGGCGGCGACGGCGGCGAACAGTGCGCGCAGCAATTGCACGTGGCGCATGGTGAATGCGCGAGCAGGGGCAGACATGACGATCCAGAGTCCTCCGGGGTGTTCCTCCCAGTCTACGCGGGGGCGCAGAGCCGCAACGCCCGCGGCGTGCGGAGGAGGTTTCGTGAAGCCCGGCGGATCTCCCCAGATCGATTGCCGGGCTTCACGACGTACGCAGCAAGGGGGGCATCACTGCGTCAGGCCGGTCCTCGCACGGTCGGGCACCCTACCTGCGACGACGGCCAAGTGACCCCACATGCCCACCCGGTCCCCTGAGGTATGCGCGTGCGGTCGTATGCTCACTCTAGGACGGTGGGCTTCACATACCGGATGGGGGCTGTGATGAGTTACGAATATGACGCGCGCAGACCCGGATCCGGCGCATTCGCGGGAGCGCTGCGCGACGCGATCAACGCCAGGGACGTGACACTCTCCTGGTTGCAGCAACAGCTCAACGCACGCGGGAACCGCGTCTCGATGGCCACCCTGAGCTACTGGCGCTCCGGCGCCCGGCACCCCGAGGGCGTGCAGTCGCTCGCCGCACTCGCCGACATCGAGGACCTCCTCCGGCTCGAGCCCGGAGCCCTGAGCAGGCTTCTCCGGTCGACGAACCGCACGGGCCCGCTCGGGCCCAATCAGTTCCCGATCGATGAGGAAGAGCTCGAGCGCGCGGTCATGGACGCGTTCCAGGCGCTCGGTGCGTCGTATCCCGACACCTCCCGAGAGCTCACGACGCACTCGGTGACGGATGTCGGGGCCGACGGCAACATCGCCTACAGCGTCACCCGCAGCATCGTGCAGTCCACGGTCGGCACCATCACGGCGATCCCGTTCCTGGAGATCACTCCCGGGGTTCGCACGCCCGCACCCGTGATCGAAGCCGTCTCCGGAGGCAGGATCGCCGCACGGTACTCCCACCCCGACGGCGAGGTCCACGGGGTGCTGTTCGAGCTCGATATCCCTCTGACGGCCCCGGACACCGCGATGGTCGAGTGGTCGGCGGAGTATCCGCCCGACTACCCGGAGACGCGCGACACCGGGCACGCGCTGGCCCAGAAGGCCCGGGAACTGCTGGTGTGGACCCGTTTCCATCCGGACGCGATCCCGGACTGGTGCGAGGAGCACCTCGAGACCCCTGAAGGCGTGACCCTGACACCGCTGCCGCCGCCCCGAGGCACCTCGGTGCACCTGGTGCGCCGGGCGTTCGGCCCCGGCGCGCTCGGCCTGCGCTGGGGATACGGACCCCGCGAGGATCAGCCCGGCTGATCACCGGTCGCCACCGGGCGGCCAGGGGTGTTCGACCACTGGCTCCAGGATCCGGGGAACACCTTCGCCTCGATGCCCACCTCGTGCAGGACCAGCGCGGTGTGGGCGGCGGTCACGCCCGAACCGCAGTACGCAGCCACCGGTGTGCCCGGGGTCACCCCGACCGCCGCGAGGGTGGCGAGCACGGTATCGGTGTCGAGGAGTCTCCCCTGGTCGTCGAGGTGGAGCGTGGTCGGCAGATTGCGCGCGCCGGGGATGTGACCGGCCACCGGGTCGAGCGGCTCGGTCTCGCCGCGGTACCGCTCGGGGGCGCGCACGTCGAGCAGGACTCCGGTTTCCGGGAACGCCGCCGCCTCGTCGATCGAGAGGGCATCGCGCCCGATCTCCTCGAGCACCACGTCGCCGGGCTCCGGGCTCACGTCATCGGTCGCGACCTCGAATCCCTCGGCCTGCCACCCGCGGAGGCCGCCGGCGAGCACGCGCACGTCGACCCCCGCCTGCCGCAGCAGCCACCACGCGCGCGCCGCCGCCGCGCCCTTGGCATCGTCGTAGGCGACCACCGTGTCGCCCGCGCGGATGCCCCAGCGCCGAGCCGCGGCCTGGAGCGTGGCCGTCGACGGCAGCGGGTGCCGTCCGTCCGAGGGCTCTCCGTGCGTGGAGAGCTCCGTGTCGAGCACGGCGAACACGGCGTCGGGGATGTGTCCTGTGAGGTAGTCGTCGTGCCCCGCCTCCGGGCGATCCAGCCGCCACCGCACATCGATCACGCGCACCGGTGCGCCCCGGGTCAACAGATCGTTCAGCTCGACGGCACTCACGAAGTCGCTCATGCTGCGAGGCTACCGAATCCTCGGGTCACCCCGTCCTCGCCTTCGAATCGCGTGAATGGCCGCATCCGGCGCCGGAATCGGACCATTTGCGCGATTCGAAAGGGGATTCCGGCCACTAGGCTCGATCCGGCAACGTCGAGAAAGGGCCCACGATGCCCTCTCGACTTCGCTGGATGCGGTTCCGCCCGGAGGAGGCCGCGCTCCTCGCGATCACCGCGGTCTGGGGTGGCACCTTCCTGCTCGTGCACTGGGCGATGGACCATTCCGGCCCCTGGTTCTTCGTGGGCATCCGCTTCCTGATCGCGGGTTTGATCAGCGTCGTGATCTTCCGCCGGGTGCTGCGCGGGATCCGGTGGCGCGACGTGGGCGCGGGCGTGGCGATCGGGGTGATGATCTACCTCGGCTACGGCTTGCAGACGCAAGGTCTGCAGACGATCGACAGCAGCACCTCCGCCTTCATCACCGCGATGTACGTGCCCCTGGTCCCGCTCGCGCAGTGGGCCGTGTTCCGCACGCGTCCTCCGGTCATGGCCTTCGTCGGCGCGGGGCTGGCGTTCGTGGGACTGCTGTTCATCGCCGGGCCCGACGCCTTCGCGCTCACCCTCGGCACCGGTGAGATCGTGACCATGATCAGCACGCTGCCGATCGCCGCCGAGATCATCCTGATCAGCCTCTTCGCGGGAAAGGTCGATCTCGGCCGCATCACGGTGATCCAGCTGCTGACGGCCGGCGTCCTGGGGCTGCTCACGATGCCCGTGGTGGGTGAGAGCGTGCCGGAGTTCTCGTGGATCTGGGTCGGCTGCGCGGTCGGCCTCGGAGCGGCGAGCTGTCTGATCCAGCTGACGATGAACTGGGCGCAGAAGTCGGTCTCCCCCACGCGCGCGACCATCATCTACGCGGGTGAGCCGGTGTGGGCCGGCGTCATCGGACGCATCGCCGGGGAGCGTCTGCCCGTGACCGCACTCATCGGCGGGGCACTCGTGGTGCTCGGGATCCTCGCGAGCGAGCTGAAGCTCGTGCGGCGCACTCCGGCGGAACGCCCGCCTGACAGGTAGACGACCAGGAGACATCCGAGGGTCGGGGAATACTCCGCTGGACTGCGCGTTGCACCCGGCATGATTGAAACTTCAACCGTCGCTCCGGTCGCCACGGAGCGCACGCGCGTCCGGGTGCCGCTGCGCTTCGGCGACGGCTTCTCCACGACCGCCGACGTCGTCACCTTCGACGGACTCATCGACGGCCGCGAGCACCTGCTGCTCGGACTCGGCGATTGGCGTGCAGCGCTCGAACGCGCGACCGAGGGCGGCGAGGCCCCGCTCGTGCGCCCGCACAGCGAGTGCCTGACCGGCGACGTCTTCGGCTCGGAGCGCTGCGACTGCGGCCCCCAGCTGCGCGAAGCCGTGGAGCGGATCGCGGAGGACGGCGGCTTCCTGCTCTACCTGCGACAGGAGGGTCGGGGCATCGGCCTCTACGCCAAGCTCGACGCCTACGCCCTGCAGGACGCAGGGCTGGACACCTACGAGGCGAACGTCGCCCTGGGACACGGCGAGGACGAGCGCGACTACACCGTGGCCGCCCAGATGCTGAACGCGATCGGCGTCGACGGCATCCGCCTGCTCAGCAACAACCCCGACAAGGCCGTGCAGCTTGAAGCGCTCGGCATCCGCGTGACCGAGCGGGTGCGCACCGAGGTGCACCTGTCGGAGTCCAACTCGCGCTACCTGCAGGCCAAGAGGGACCACACGGCGCACACGCTCGACCTGTCGGCGGCGTGACACCCGGCGTGACACCCGAGGAGGACACCATGACGGCGGAGCAGCAGCATCCGCGGCGACTCGACGACACCGAGATGGACACCTGGCTCCCCGTCATCCGGTTCGTCCAGCTCCTCCCGCAGGTGCTCGACCGCACCCTGAAGGAGGAGGTCGGCCTCAACCACGCCCGCTACGCCATCCTCGTCACGCTCGCCGGGCAGGGGGACGGCATCGTCACGATGACCGAACTGGCACGCATCGCGGGGCTCAGCCGCTCACGCCTGAGCCATGCCCTCGACTCGCTCGAGGAGCGCGGCTGGGTCGAGCGCACGTCCTGCAGCACCGACAAGCGAACCCTCTCGGCCGCTCTCACCCCTGCCGGTCGGGAGATGCTGCGCACGGCGGCTCCGGTGCACGTCGAGCAGGTGCGCGAACTGGTGCTGGATCCGCTCACCCCCGATGAGCGCGACCAGCTCGGGGCGATCCTCGGCAAGTTGCTGCCGGGAGTCACCGCAGCCCTGTAAACGTCCGGTTCTGCTCTGAGCAGAACCGCTCGAAGCCTCCGGAGACCCCGGTTTATCGTGAGGCATGGCCGACATCGTCCCGTTCCCGCGCACTCCTCGTTCCGACCGTCCACAGCCCCACGGACCCGAGCCCCTGTGGCGACACCTCCTGGGCGACCAGCTGCGCCGACGTCGACACGACCGCGACGAGACGCTCACCGCCACCGCGGAGAAGGCCGGCCTCTCGCCGCAATACCTCTCCGAGGTCGAGCGCGGGTTGAAGGAGCCGTCGAGCGAGATGATCGCCGCGATCGCAGGGGCTCTGGACACGAGCCTGATCGAGCTCACGAGCGCCGTCGCCGAGGAACTCCGCACGACCACCACGGTCCCGCGCGGCGCCTTCGCTCTCGCCGCCTGAGCCTCGCGCGTCAGCCATCCGTCCGGCGGCGTGCGTCACCTGCCCTGCGGCGTCCTTCACCTGCCCTGCGGCGTGCCCACCTGCCCTGCGGCGTGCCCACCTGCCCTGCGGCGTGCTTCACCTGCATGAGCCGCGGACGGATGCATGACCACGAGCACCGCGCCACTCATGCATCCGTCCGTGAGTCATGCATCCGTCCGGCATCCGTCAGGTGCGCGCGCCCAGCACGGTGTCGATCAGGCCGTAGTCCCGGGCGGCGGAGGCGGTGAAGACCCGGTCGCGGTCGGTGTCGGCGCGCAGTTCCGGAACCGTGCGACCCGTGTGCTCGGCGAGGATCTCTTCCATGTCGGAGCGCACCCGCACCACCTCGTCCGCCGCGAGGATCAGGTCGGGGATCGCACCTCGGGACTGTCCCGCGGGCTGATGCAGCACGATGCGCGCGTGCGCGAGGGCGGCTCGCTCCCCGGATTCTCCCGCGGCGACGAGCAGCGCTGCGGGTCCGATCGCCTGTCCGACACACGTCGTGGCGATGCGCGGGCGGATGTGCCGCATGGTGTCGTAGATCGCCAGCGCTGCTCCGGGGTCGCCGCCCTCGCTGTTGATGTAGAACTGGATGCCGGACTCCGGGCTGTCGGCGTCGAGGTGCAGCAGTTGGGCGATCAGCGCGTTGGCGACGCCCGCATCGATGCCGGTGCCGAGATAGATGACGCGCTCGGCGAGGAGGTGCGAGTACACGTCCATGACACGTTCCCCCCGGGGATGCTGCGCGATCACGTTCGGGATCGTGTAGCTGCTCATGCGTCCGCCCCCAGTCCGACCCGCGGGCGTCGTCGCGGCATCACCTCGGCGATCGAGGCCACGATCCCGTCGATGAACCCGTACTCCTGCGCCTGCGTCGCGGTGTACCAGCGGTCGTGGAGCGAATCCTCGAAGATGCGCTCGAGGGGCTGCCCGGTGTCGGCGGAGATGAGTCCGAGCACGGTGTCACGCATGTGGCGCAGATCGTCGGCCTGCGTCTCGAGCTCGCCGGCGGACCCGCCGATCCCCGCGGACCCCTGATGCATCAGGATGCGCGCGTGCGGGAGGGCGCGTCGCTTGCCCGGCGTGCCCGCGGAGAGCAGGAACTGCCCCGCACTGCAGGCAAGCCCCAGGGCCAGGGTCGCGACGTCGTTCGGAACGAGTCGCATGAGGTCGCGGATCGCGAGCATGGACGGCACGGAGCCGCCGGGCGAGTGTATCCAGAGGGCGATGTCGGCGACGGGGTCCTCGGACGACAGTGCGAGCAGCTGCGTCATCAGCAGGGTGCCGTTGTCGTCGTCGAGCGCGCCGTCGAGCACGAGCACCCGCTCGTGGAACAGCGCGCGCCGGGCCTCGGGGCCGAAGTGCGGGATGGGGTTGTCTTCGCTCATGCCCCCAGCTTCCGCTCTCGCGTGCCGCGTCCGGCGGGATTCTGCCGTGGGCGGCTCTGCCCTGAGCAGATGTCGAAAACGCGCCGTAACATCGCCGACTCACGGCACCCCTACCCTCGAGCTCATGGCGAAGCAGAAGGCACCGGCCTGGCAGTGGTCGGAAGACGGACTCAACTTCCGCACCCGCAAGTGGGTGCGCCCGGAAGACCTCAATGCGAACGGCTCCCTGTTCGGCGGGAGCCTGCTGAAGTGGATCGATGAGGAGGCGGCGATCTACGCGATCGTCCAGCTCGGCAACTATCGCGCCGTCACCAAGCACATCTCGGAGATCAACTTCGAGGCCTCCGCGGTGCAGGGCGACCTGATCGAGATCGGCCTGCAAGCGACGCACTTCGGCACGACCTCCCTGACGATGCGCGCCGTGGCTCGCAACATGATCACCCGCAAGCGCATCCTGACGATCGAGAAGATCGTGTTCGTGAGCCTGGACGACGACGGGGTGCCCACCCCGCACGGCTACCACGAGATCACCTACGATCGCGATCGGATGCCGACCGAGCGCATCGCGACCGGGACGATCCGCCTGCCCTCGCTCTGACGCGGATCCTCCTGCGGCTACGCGGGAACGGCCTCTGCCGGCGCGCCGTTGCGGGAGGAATCGGCGACGGCGAAAGCCTGCGCGAGATCCGCGATCAGGTCATCGACGTCCTCCAACCCGATCGACAGCCGCAGCACATCAGCGGCCGGGCGGGCCTCGGGCGGCACGGGCCGGTGGGTGAGCGCCGCCGGGTGCTGGATCAGCGAGTCCACGCCGCCGAGCGAGACGGCATGGGTGAACAACCTCGTCGCCGTCGTCACGGCGGAGGCGGCAGCGAATCCGCCCCGCATCCGGATCGCGATCATCGCCCCCGTGCCGCGCATCTGCCGCTCCAGGATGCCGCGCGGATCGCCGTCGAGCCCGGGATAGAAGACCTCGGCGACCTCCGGCCGGTCGGTCAGCCACTGCACGACCCGCTGCGCGCTCTCCTGCTGGTGCCGCACCCGCACCGGCAGGGTCGTGAGGCCGCGGTGCAGCAGATACGCCCCGAGCGGATGCAGGAGCCCCCCGGTCACCGCCCGCACGCGGCGCAGCGCCTCCGCGGTCTCTTCGCTGCAGGCGACGACACCGGCGATCACATCGCCGTGGCCGCCGAGGTACTTGGTGGCGCTGTGCAGCGACATCGCGGCGCCCACATCGATCGGGTTCTGCAGCACCGGGGTCGCGAACGTGTTGTCGACCACGACCGGCACCGACCCGGCCTGGCGCACCACATCGGCGATGTCGGCGATGTCGAGGGTCGGGTTCGCCGGGGTCTCGACGACGACGAGGCCGGTGTCCGGACGCACGGCGGCGGCGACCTCGTCGGGATGGCAGTACGTGGTCTCGACGCCGAGCAGTCCGGAGCCGAGCAGGTGATCGGTGCCGCCGTAGAGCGGACGCACCGCGACCACGTGGCGTGCGCCCGTCGCGCCGGTGTGCGCGAGGATCACCGCTGTCATCGCCGCCATCCCCGAGGCGAACGCGACCGAGGCCTCTGCATGCTCGAGTTCGGCCAGAGCGTCCTCGAACCGGGCGACCGTGGGGTTCCAGAGCCGGGCGTAGACCATGCTGCCGTCCGCCGGCGGGCGACCACCTGTGGCCATGGCCTCGTACGAGTCGCCCCCGCGCTCGATGTCGGGGAGCGGATTGGTCGTCGACAGGTCGATCGGCAACGCGTGCACCCCGAGACCCTCGAGGTCGGAACGGCCGGTGTGGACGGCGACGGTGTCGGGATGCAACGGAGCAGTCATGCCTCCACGTTGCCGGAATCGCGGCACTTTTGCAGGAAGTCGACAGGATCCACCATGAATCGGGTCGGTTTCGCTATTCTGTGCAGGATCCGTCCGACGAAGGAGCCGAAGGTTGGCGAAAGCACAACTCGATGAGACCGACCTCGAACTGCTCGCGGTCCTCACACGCGACGCCGAGATCACGAACAAAGCCCTGGCGCACCGCCTGCGTCTCGCCGAGTCGACGTGCGCGCATCGCGTGCGTTCCCTGCGCGAGCGCGGGGTGATCCGCGACACCCGCATCCGTGTGGATGGCGCGGCCCTGGGCTTCCCGCTGCAGGCGATCATCAAGGTGCGGCTCGCGAATCACACGGGCGACAAGGTGACGGCGCTGTTCGATGCGCTCGCCGGGGTCCCGCGTGTGCTGCAGGTGTTCCACGTCGCCGGCGTCGACGACTTCCTCGTGCATGTGGCCGTGGAGGACGCGACGGCGCTCCGCGACATCGTCCTCGAGCACATCACCGTCCATCCCGTCGTGCGCGGCACCGAGACGCAGCTCGTCTTCGAGCTGCGCGACGGCCCCGGCCCCCTCCCCCGCTGACCCCCCCGCCCCCGTCCCCGTCCCGTCCCGTCCCCCCGCCGGTTGCGGGATCAAAAGTGCGCCGGAGACGGGGCTGTCAGGCGCGTTTCTGCACTCGCACGCGACAAGATGGAACACGCGACAAGATGGAACACGCGAGCAAGGGAGCACCATGAGCCGCAGCGCGACCGCCGCCACGCAGAGCATCCGCGAGATGCGGGACTTCCTCTTCGCCCATGCGACGGACTACGCGGCCGCGCGAGCAGGGTTCGCCTGGCCCGAGGTCGACGAGTTCAACTTCGCCCTCGAGTGGTTCGACGTGGTCGCCGCCGAGAAGCCGGATCGTCCCGCGGTGCAGATCGTCGAGGCCGACCTGAGCCTGCGCACCTGGACCTACGGCGAGCTCTCGACGCGATCCGACCAGGTCGCCGCCTGGCTCACCGGCCTCGGCCTCCGCCGGGGCGACCACGTGATCGTGATGCTGAACAACACGATCGAGCTGTGGGAGGTGATGCTGGCGATCACGAAGATCGGTGCGGTGTCGATCCCCACGTCCACGCTCCTGTCGGCATCGGACCTCGAGTACCGCGTCGACCACGGCCGCGCCCGCGCCGTCATCACCCTCGGAACCCTCGGCGACCGCGTCCTGACCATCGACCCCGGCATCCTGCGCATCGGTGTGGGCGACGGCATCCCCGCGGGGTGGGAGCGCTTCGACGACTCGGCCGACGCCCCCGCCACCTTCGAGCCGGTCGGACCCACCCCCGCGTCCGACACCGCCCTGCTCTACTTCACCTCGGGCACCACGAACCGCCCGAAACTCGTGCAGCACACCCACGTCTCGTACCCGGTCGGACACCTGTCGACCATGTGGTGGCTCGGGGTGCGCCCCGACGACGTGCACCTCAACATCTCGTCGCCCGGTTGGGCGAAGCACGCCTGGTCGAGCTTCTACTCGCCGTTCCTCGCCGAGGCGACCGTGTTCGTCTACAACTACGCGCGCTTCGACGCGAACACCCTCATGCAGGTCATGGAGACTCACCACGTCTCGACGTTCTGTGCACCGCCGACCGTCTGGCGGATGCTGATCCAGGCCGACCTCTCGCGTCTCACCCACCCTCCGCGCGAGCTGGTCGGTGCGGGCGAACCGTTGAATCCCGAGGTCATCGACCGGGTGCGCGATGCGTGGGACGGCACGATCCGCGACGGGTTCGGGCAGACCGAGATGACGGCGTGCATCGGGAATTCTCCGGGTCAGACCGTGAAGGTCGGATCCATGGGGCGCCCCCTCCCCGGCTACCCCGTCGTCCTGCTCGACCCGGTCACCGGGGCCGTCGTCGAGCACGAAGGGGAGATCGCACTCGATCTGACGAACCCGCCGCTCGGGTTGATGGCGGGCTACTTCGACGACCCGGAGAAGACGGCGCAGTCACGCGCCGGCGGCTACCACCACACCGGTGACATCGCGGTGCGCGATGCCGACGGATACCTCACCTACGTCGGGCGCTCCGACGACGTGTTCAAGGCCTCGGACTACAAGATCTCGCCGTTCGAGCTCGAGTCGGTGCTGCTCGAACACGACCTCGTGGTCGAGGCGGCGGTGATCCCGAGCCCGGATCCGACACGGTTGGCCGTGCCGAAAGCGTATGTCTGCCTGACCCCCGGAGCCACGGTCGCCGACACGGACGCCGCCCGAGCGATCTTCACCTACGCCCACGAGCGCCTGTCGTCGCACCTGTGGGTGCGTATCATCGAGTTCGTGCCCGAGCTGCCGAAGACCATCTCCGGCAAGATCCGTCGTGTCGAGCTGCGAGGGCGCGAGGCCGCGCGCGTGGAATCCGGCGACGAAACCGGACAGCACCGCGACCGCGACTATCGCTGAGCGTTCAGGGGACCACCGCGATCGACGCGGTCGTCGGTGACGTCACCACGCGCGCCGTTTTGGACCCGACCGCGGGCCTCGACACCGGCACAGCTGCGGGCAATGCCTCATCCGTCTCACGCCCCGGCCGCCCGGCACCGGCCGCGGTCATGATGGCCCGCACGACACCGCCGATCACCAGCATCCCGACCAGCGCCGCCCCCGAAAGGATCAACGGCGTCCATTCCTGGGCGAACGACGCCGTGACGCTCAGCAGCGCACCGACGATCCACACCCCCACGGCTCCCCCGGCGAGCCCTCCGGACCCGCGGATCACCGCGACCGCCGCCACGATCGCGCAGACGGCGGCGATCGCCGCACCCACATAACCGATCGGCACCATCACCGCAGCCAGATCGCTGGCCACTCTCATTGTCGTCATGACGACCCCCCGTCAGCGGAAATCCCGCTACCTCGACACTAGAAGTGTGTCTCGGAAAGGCCATCCGTCTCAAGTCCGATCCACATCATCCTGCAGACGGATATCTCACTGGCACGACGGTGGCGTCGCGGACCCTCAGCGCCGACTCGGCCACCGCAGCCGGCGCGCGCGCACCACACGCACGGGCTGGGTGACGACCGCGTCCACGACCATCGAGCCGTCGGTCGGTCCGACGATCGCGATCGCCGAGGTCTCGGTCGCCTCGGCAGGCGCGACCGGGAGATGCGCGAGCGCCCGGTGCGCACGGAGGTAGGCGGGCACCAGCAGCACGATCGCCCCCACCCAGGCGAGCGGATTGCTCAGGGCCACGCCGTCGAACCCGATCCAGGCTCCGAGGACGATGGCTGCCCCGACGCGCATCACCAACTCGATCACGCCGGTCACGGTGGGCACGAGCGTGTGGCCGAGGCCCTGGAGCGCGCCGCGCAGCACGAACAGCATCCCGAGCGCCCAATAGCCGCAGCCGTTGATGATCAGCATCCGATGCGCCATGTCGACGACGTCGTCGGACCCCTCTCCGATGAACAGGCGCACCATCGGCGCACCGAAGGCGATCAGCAGCACGCCGAGCACCACGCCGGCGCCGACCGCCATCCACGTCGCTTCGACGACACCACGACGGATGCGATCGGGCCGACGTCCGCCGTGGTTCTGCGCCACGTACATCGAGACGGCGAGGCCGAGCGACGAGAGCAGCGCGACCGCGAGGCTGTCGACCCGGGATCCCGTCGTGTATGCGGCGACGGCATCAGCCCCGAGGGTGTTCAACGCCACCTGCACGGTGAGCGTGCCGATCGCGATGATCGAGGCCTGGAAGCCCATCGGCAGGCCGAGGCGCAGGTGCTCGGCGATGTCGTCCCGCCCGATGCGCCAATCGGCACGGCGGAGGTGCAGCATGGGCAGGCGGCGGCGCACGAACTCGAGACACAGCGCCACCGAGACCGCCTGCGCCACGACGGTCGCGAGGGCGGCTCCGCCCACACCCCATCCGAGCGGGCCGACCATCAGGACGACGAGTCCGACGTTCAATGCACAGGCGATGGTGAGGAAGACCAGGGGCGTCTTGGAGTCGCCGATGGCGCGGATGATCGCCGAGAGGTAGTTGAAGAACATGGTCGCGCTGGCGCCCAGGAAGCTGATCTGCGTGAAGGTCGTGGCTTCGGGCATGAGCTCGGCCGGTGTCTGCAGCAGCGCCAGGATGGGACCGGCGAGCAGCGGCGCCGCGACCGTGAGGATCACGCTGGTGATGGCGCTGAGGAACACACCCGTCGCGACCGAGCGGCGTACGGCGGCATCGTCACGCGCGCCGAACGCCTGCGCGATCGGGATCGCGAATCCACTCGTCAGACCCCAGGCGAACCCGAGGAGCAGGAACAGCAGGCTGCCGGTCGCGCCCACGGCGGCGAGCGAGGTGACGCCGAGGTGCCTGCCGACGACGATCGCGTCGGCGAACTGGTAGAGCTGCTGGACCACATTGCCGAGCAGGAGGGGGATGGAGAAGGCAAGGATGACGCGCCACGGACGGCCCGTGGTGAGGGAGGTGGCCATGAAGGAGCGGCTCGCAGAGCTGGGGGATGGATCGGTGTGCACACCAGCATATCGAATCGATTCGAAGGCAGGGTCAGGCGGACTTCGCCGGGAGCAGCCGCTTGCGCAGGGCCAGGAAGAGGTGGAGATGCCGGAAGGCTCAGAGCAGACCGGTGTCGCGGGCGATGGCGATGGCGCGGGCACGACTGTCGGCGCCGAGCTTCTCGAACACGTGCACGAGGTGCGTCTTCACGGTGGCCTCCGTCACGAACAGGGTCTTCGCGATCTCGCGGTTCGAGGCGCCCGTGTCGAGCAGCCGGAGCACCGCCAGCTCGCGTTCGGTCAGCCGCACCCGCGGTGCGCGCATGACCTGCACGACCCTTTCGCTGAGTTCCGGGGTGAGCACGAGTCCTCCGGCGGCCGCCTGACGGATCGCGCGAACGATGTCTTCGGGTGCCACATCCTTCAGCAGGTACCCGGATGCGCCGGCTTCGATCGCCCCGAGGATCTCGGCGTCACGGTCGAACGTGGTCAGGATGAGGACGGCGGGCGCCGGATCCAGCCCGCGGAGCGCGGCCGTCGTCTGCACTCCGTCCATGCCGTCGCCGAGCCGCAGATCGCAGAGCACGACGTCCGGATGCAGGTGTCGCGCGAGAGCCACGGCCTCCTCGCCGGACGCGGACTCCCCGACCACCTCGACGTCGTCACGATGGTCGAACAGCGAGCGCACTCCGGCCCGGACGATGGGATGGTCGTCGACGAGCAGCACGCGTACAGCGGTCATGCCGTGCCTTCCGTCCGCTGCGACGGCGCTGTTCCACCGAGCGGGACATGGGCGGACAGCGCGGTGCCGTCGCCCGGGGCGCTCTCCACGTCGAGCCCTCCGCCGAGTTCCCGCAGCCGCGCGCGCATCGACCGCAGCCCGTAGCCCCCGCCACGGCTGCCGATCCCGCCCTGCGCGTCCCAGTGCCGGGCGTCGAAGCCGACCCCGTCATCGACGATGTCGAGCCGCACCGCGTCACCGGCGTCGGCCAGGGTGACCACGACGCGAGAGGCCTCGGCATGGGATCGGACGTTCGCGAGAGCGGACTGCGCCGTCCGCAGCAGGGCGACCTCCGCGTCGATGCCGAGCGCCGGGAGGTCGTCGTCGGCGTTCAGCGTCCCCTCGATCCCGGTCTCTTCGGCCAGTCGCGCGAGCATGCGGGCGAGTGCGTCGCCGAGTGCGGTGGACTCGAGTTCGGCCGGCATCAGCGCGTTCACGATGCGCCGCGCGTCCGCCATCCCCTCCGTGGCGAGCGCACCGATCTGTTCGAGCGCGCGGGTGCGCTGTGCCGGATCGTCCGCCTCCAGCGCCGACCGTGCCAGCATGCCGATCGAGGACACGCTCTGCGCGACCGTGTCATGGATGTCGCGAGAGACCCGGGTGCGTTCCGCGCTCGCCCCCGACTCGCGCTGGGTACGGGCGAGCTCGTCCTGCAGGGCCGCCATCTCCTCCTGCGTCGCGACGAGAGACGCGATCAGTCGACGCCTCTCCCGGCCGTCACGCACGAGCTCGAGGTACCCGCGGGAGATCCCCAGCGCGAAGACACCGCCGACGAGAGGACCGATCACGTTCGCGTAGGTCGTGGTGCCGGTGTGCAGCAGCGGAGCGGTGACCACGACGGCGAGCACCACCACGCTCAGCAGCAGCGCCCACCGCAGGCGCATCACGAAGCCGGCGAGCAACCACAGCGGGAACGCGAGCCACACGAACTCCGGAGAGACCACGACCGCACCGAGCCAGATGAGCGTCAGCCCGAGCAGCCACCAGGTCGCCAGACGACGGTCGGAGGTCCGCTCGCCCAGCAGCAGGCCGCCGCCGTACCAGCCGAGGAAGACGAGCGAGAGGGCGAGCACCCACGGCAGCGGAACGCCGTCGGCGGCCGCACGCCAGGCGCCGATCGCGACCAGCACGACCGTGATGACGGCCTGGCCGATCCGGATAGACCCGACCAGGCTCGCCCACGTGCGCGGCGCGCGGATCCCTGCCGCGGGGTCGACGCGGCCGGGACGCTCAGCCCGCGTCTGCGGGGNGGCCGATCCGGATAGACCCGACCAGGCTCGCCCACGTGCGCGGCGCGCGGATCCCTGCCGCGGGGTCGACGCGGCCGGGACGCTCAGCCCGCGTCTGCGGGGACGGCGACTGCGGCATCCTCGTATTCTCCCCCGCGCGCGCGGTCTCCGTGTCGATCGGCGCGGGATCCGGCGCCCCCGACGTTCCCCGGCCACCACATCCGCTCGCCGACGAGGGCGAACATCGCAGGGACCACCAGGGTGCGCACGACGAAGGTGTCGACGAGCACCCCGATCCCGACGATGAGCCCGATCTGTCCGAGCGTGACCAGGGGCAGCAACCCGAGCGCCGCGAACACCGCCGCGAGCACGACTCCGGCGCTGGTGATCACGCCACCCGTCGCAGTGACCGCTCGCACCATCCCCTGCCGCGTCCCGACCGTCTGCGCCTCGATCCTGGCGCGATGGACGAGGAAGATCGTGTAGTCGATCCCGAGCGCCACGAGGAACAGGAACGACAGCAGCGGCACCTGCAGGTCGAGCGACTCCCATCCGAACACGACCCGGCTCAGCCACGTGCCCGCACCGATCGCCGCGACCGCGCTGAGGATGTTCACCGCGAGCAGCAGCACCGGTGCCACCAGGGAGCGCAGCAGCACGATGAGCACGAGCAGGCTGACCGCGAGCACGAGCGGGACGATGAGCAGCAGATCGCGCTGATTGCCGTCGCGCGCGTCGAGATCTGCGGCGACGGGTCCCCCGACCGCGGCATCCGCCTCCGGCACCGACGCCGCGGCCTCTCGCACGGCACGGACCAGATCGAGACTTTCGGTCGTGCCCGGCGCCGGCTCTCCGACGACGAGCAGACGGGTGAGCGCGCCGTCGCTGCTGTCGCCCGTGGCCGACACCCGCAGCACACCCGGCACGTCGTCGATCGCCGCGGCCAGCGCCTCGGCCTCCGCCGTCCCCCCGATCACGACCATCGGCTGCGCCTCTCCTGCGGGGAAGTGATCCCCGAGCGTCGTCAGCCCCGCGGCGGACTCCGACGCGACCCGGAACTTCTCGACCTGGGTGAGCCCGACGGATGCCCCGGCCAGACCGCCGGCGAGGACACCGAGGAGCGCGAGGCCGCCGACCAGAGGCACCCACGGGCGACGGGACACGCGCTGTGCCACCACGCCCCACACGCGCCCCGTGACGGCGGTGTCGCCCACGCGCGGCGCGAACGGCCAGAAGAGCCGACGACCGCACACGGCGAGCGCCGGCGGGAGCACCAGCAGCACGGCGGCGAGCGCGATCAGGAGCCCGACGGCCGAGGCGATACCGAGCCCCCGCGTGCCCGGGATCACGGCGAGGGCCAGCGTCGACAGCGCAAGGACCACGGTGACGTTCGAGGCGACGATCGCCGGAGCGGTGGCCCGCCACGCGGCGACCAGGGCGCGGCGGTGATCGGCCTCACGGGCGAGCTCTTCGCGATAGCGCGAGATGAGCAGGAGGGCGTAGTTCGTCCCGGCCCCGAACACGAGCACGCTGACGATGCCGGAATCGAACTGCAGACCGAGCCCGGCGCCGATCGCGGCGGTCGCCTTATTCGCCAGCTGATCGGCCAGCGCGACGACGACGAGCGGGATCATCCAGAGCACGGGTGAGCGATAGGTGACGATGAGCAGCAGTGCGACGACCCCGAGGGTCACGATCAGCAAGGTGAAGTCGGCGCCGTCGAACGCGGAGGCGACGTCCACACCGAACGCGGGACCACCGGTGACCTGCACACCGACCCCGTCGATCGGATGCGCCGCCACCGTGTCGCGCAGAGCGTGCACGGCCTCCGCGGCGGCATCATCACCGCCGTCGAGCGTCAGCGTCACCTGGATCGCCGCGGCCTCGCCGTCGTCGCTGACGATCGGACCACGCGGTTCGTGTCCGGTCTCCTCCTCGACGTCGGCCGCGAGGGCACCGAGGGCGGTGAGGTCGGCGTCGCGGAGCTCCCCGCCGTCGTCACGGGCCGCGACCAGCAGCATCGTGTGCTCGTCCGCGTCGGGGAACTGTTCGGCGAGCATCGCCGCCTGTGCGGATTCCGAGTCGGGCGGGGCGACGTCAGTGCCGGCGGGGAGCGACGCCCGTCCGAGCGCACCGAGGAGGGCGGTGAAGGCGATCACCGCGATCAGCAGGGAGACCCACGCGCCGCGACGGGAGGTGAGCCACAGGGGGAGGGAGCGGAGGGTGCGGAGCATGGATCCAGTCCAGCCGCCGCGACTCCCCCGTGGATCGCGCGCGGGGCGGAGACCGGTCTCCACCCTTCGATGGATCCGCTCCGGGCGGAATGCCGGCCTGGGTATCGTGAGGCGGGTGACCTCCGCCCGCAGCTATCCCGCCACCATCGCCGCCGCGGTCACGCACGAGACGGTCATCCGCAAGTCGCGCTTCCTCACGCACGTCGAGCCCGTGACCTCGGTCGAGCAGGCGGAGGCAGTGATCGCAGGGATCCGCAAGAGGGCCTGGGACGCGAACCACAACTGCACCGCGATGGTCACCGGCCTGCTCGGCGATCAGGCCCGGTCGTCGGATGACGGGGAGCCCTCGGGCACGGCCGGGATCCCGATGCTGGAAGTGCTGCGTCGGCGTGACCTGACCGACGTGGTCGCCGTGGTGACGCGGTACTTCGGCGGGGTGAAGCTCGGAGCGGGAGGGCTCGTGCGCGCATACTCCTCCGCGGTGTCGGAGACCCTCGACCAGGCGGCCCTCGTGCGCAGGGCAGCGCTGCGGCAGGTGACGCTCGAGGTGCCGCACGCCGACGCGGGTCGCTACGACAACCTGCTGCGCGAGTGGGCGGCTCATCACGGCGCGACGCTCGGTGAACCGACCTATGCCGCGACGGCCACGCTCGAGCTGTGGGCCCCGCAGACGGAGCTCCCTCGACTCACCGACGACCTGGCCGCCGCGTCCGCGGGAGCTGTCGTCCCGGTGCTCGGCGTCGAGCGCATCGTCGACGTGCCCGCCTGACCCCCTTCGAATCGCGAAGGAAGCCAGTCGGGTGGATATCCTGGATGCCGCGGTCGCGGAGGGAGAGCGATGTTCGACAGTCCGCTCTCGGCGTCGGCCTATGAGGTCCTCGGCGTCGACCCCTCGATCGATGAGGACGGGTTGCGCCGCGCCTACCGCCTGCGCCTCCGGCAGACCCATCCGGACACGGGCGGCGACGCCGCTGTCTTCATCCAGGTGCAGCGCGCGTGGGAGCTGGTCGGCACCGTCGAGAGCCGCGCCGCCTACGACCGCCGAACCGGCGTGACCCACGATGCCGGTGCCGAGTGGAGCGGATGGCGACCGCCGGCCGCTCGCACCGACACACGTCCGCGCGCCCGTGCCTACGGCCACCCCGGAGGCTGGCGCCGGGAGCGCTACCTGGCGCTCATCCGCGAATGGGCGGGCCGCGGCGTCGACGTGCCCAACCCCTACGACCCCGCCCTGGTGCGCTCGGCACCGCGTGACGTGCGCCGCCTCCTCGCCGATGCCCTCGCGGAAGAGGCGACGGCGCGCACGGTCTCCGACCTCGGGATGGGCTACACCGTCTGGCACGACGTCGTGGCCGGAGCAGACGCCGACGACAAACTCGACCACGTGATCCTCGGTCCCTCGGGTCTGTACGGCGTGATGTCGGAGGACTTCGGCGGGGTCGTCGGCTTCCGTCGCGGCGAGATCACCGGACCGAGCCTCGGCACGCGGGCGCCCGTCACCGCGGCCCTCCGCCGGATGCGAACGATCGCCAAGGCCGCACGCGTCCGATTCAGCGGCGCCATCGTGGTGCTCCCCGATGACGACCTCGCCCAGGCCGTCACACCGCTGGGCACCAGTCGCGGAGTTCCGGTCGTGGTGGTGCGCCGCAGTGCGCTCGCCATGGTGCTGCGCCAGGGTGTCCCGCACGCGCGCGCGATCGGCGGCAACGAGCTGTTCGACGTCCGGACGCGCCTGCAGCAGACCGTCCGCTTCGTCTGACCTGCCGGTCCTCCGCTTTCGGATCGCGCGAACGATCGTATCCAGCGTCGTCGTCGCGCCATTTGGGTGATTCGAAGGCTGACAGGACCGTTGACTTCCGGAATCAAACCGGTTTACACTCATCAAACCGGTTCACGCTGTACATCTCTGTGCCGGGTCCACGAGGAGGTGGCATGAGCCGCACGACGATCGCCGATGTCGCCCGGGAAGCCGGCGTCACGAAGGCCACGGTCTCGCATGCCCTGAGCGGCAACCGCCCCATCTCCGAGGAGACGCGGGCGAAGGTGCTCGCCGCGGCCGAGAAGCTGGACTGGGCCCCGAGCCAGAGCGCACGGGCACTCGCCACCCGCCGGGCCAACGCCATCGCCGTGGTGCTCGCCCGCGACCCGGAGGTCATCGCGAACGACTCCTTCTTCCCGGCCTTCATCGCCGGAGTCGAGTCGGTGCTCGCCGAGACCGAGACGGCACTCCTGCTCCAGGTCGTCCCCGACCGCCACGCCGAGGAACGGGCGTACCGCACGCTCACCCACGGCAGGGCCGACGGGGCGCTCCTGCTCGATCTGCGTACCGACGACTGGCGCGTGCCGTTCCTCGACGACCTCGGCCTGCCGACCGTGCTGGTGGGCGCCTACGACCAGCCGACCGGGTTCTCGTGCGTGCGCACCGACGATGCCGCACCGATCCGGGAGCTCGTCGCACACCTCCGCGCCGCCGGGCACGGACGCATCGCCCACGTCTCCGGCCCCCTCGACTACGTGCACTCGAAGGCACGCGCCGAGGCCTACGTCGAGGCGGTCGGCGACGACGAGCTGCTCCGCGAGGGCGACTTCACGGCCGCGAGCGGGCGCGCCCGCACCGCCGAGCTCCTCGCCCTGCCCGACCGGCCGACCGCGATCCTCTATTCGAACGACACCATGGCGATCGCCGGCCTCTCCTATGCACGCGCACAGGGACTCTCGATTCCCCAGGACCTCGCGATCTCCGGGTTCGACGACGATCACCTCTCCGCCCACCTGTCGCCGGCGCTGACCAGCGTCTCCTCTGATCCCGCCGCCCGGGGCCGCGCCGCCGCCCGGCTCCTGCGGGCGGAGATCATCGGAGCGCCGCCGCGCACCGAGGTCGTCGACTGCAACGTCGTGCACTTCCGGGAGAGCACCGGGTCGGCAGCACGCGCCTGACCGCACCACCACCTACCGCACCACCCCACGGCCACGCAGCCGTACCCCGCAGTGTCAAGGAGGACATCATGAAGAAGTTCCGCGCAATCGCCCTGATCGGCGCCACCGCTCTCGTCGCCACCGGATGCTCGGCCGGAGGTGGTGGCGGGGAGGGATCCGCCGACGGCACCGGCCCCATCAGCATCTGGCTCTCCAACAACGAGCAGGAGGTCGCCTGGGGCACCGCCGTCGTCGAGGCCTGGAACGCCGAGCACCCCGACGAGCAGGTGAAGGCACAGGAGATCCCCGCCGGATCGTCGTCGGAAGAGGCCATCACCGCTGCGATCACCGCCGGCACCGCGCCGTGCCTCGTCTACAACGTGGCCCCTGCCGCGGTCTCGGGCTGGGTCAAGCAGGGAGGTCTCGTCGACCTCAGCGCGATCGACGGGGGCGCCGACTACATCACCGAGCGCGGCGGCGACGTCGACGCCTATGCCAGTGACGGCAGCTTCTACCAGCTGCCCTGGAAGTCGAACCCGGTGATGGTCATGTACAACAAGGCGCTCTTCGAAGCCGCCGGCATCGACCCCGAAGACCCGCAGATGAACACCTACGACTCCTTCCTCGAAGGCTCGCGCGCGATCGTCGACTCCGGTGTGCAGAGCGCCATCTGGCCCGCTCCGACCAGCGAGTTCTACCAGCCGTGGTTCGACTTCTATCCGCTGTACCTGGCCGAGACGGACGGCACGATGCTGGTGGAAGACGGCAAGGCCACGTTCGACTCGGACGCCGGGCGCACGGTCTCCGAGTTCTGGAAGACCTTCTACGACGAGAAGCTGTCGCCGAACGAGGCGTCGACCGACGACGCGATGTCGGCCGGCACCACCGCCATGCAGCTCGCCGGCCCCTGGGCCATCCCGTCGTACGCCGACACCGTCGACGTCGGCTTCATGCCCGTGCCGACCAGTGACGGCCGGGAGAACCCCACGACCTTCGCCGACTCCAAGAGCGTGTCGATGTTCACGGCCTGTGAGAACCAGGGCACGGCGTGGGAGTTCCTGAAGTTCTCGACCAGCGAGGAGAGCGACGGACAGCTGCTCGAGGCGACCGGTCAGATGCCGATGCGCACCGGCCTCACCGACGCCTACGGCGACTACTTCGCCGCGAACCCGAACTACGTGGCGTTCGCCGAGCAGGCCGAGAAGACCGCCGACGTCCCCAGCATCCCGAACTCCGTCGAGGCATGGCAGGCGTTCCGCGACGAGTACTCCTCCGCCGTGATCTTCGACAAGGAGTCGATCGACGACTTCCTCGGGAATGCGGCGACGAAGATCGACGAGCTCGTCGCCGAGTGACATCGTGACCGACAAGAAGCGGTTGCGCACCCGATGGCTGGGTGCGCAACCGGTCGGCGGGCTGTTCGCGCTGCCGTACTTCGTGTTCGTGATCGCGATCTTCGCGTATCCGCTCGCGTTCGCCGTCTACATCGCCTTCCACGACTACTTCTTCACGGCACCCGGCACCGAGGTCGACCGCCCGTTCGTCGGCTTCGACAACTTCGTCACGGTGCTCACCGACCCGCGGGTCCTCGGATCCTTCCGCAACACCCTGATCTTCCTCGTCATCAACGTGCCGCTCACGGCGGTGCTCGCCCTGGTCCTCGCCGCGGCGCTCAACACCGGCATCCGCTGGGTCGCCGCCTACCGAGTCGCGTTCTACGTCCCCTACCTGACGGCGAGCGTCTCCCTCGTGGGCGTGTGGATGCTGCTGTTCTCGGGCAACGGGCTGATCAACACCATCCTCGGCCCGCTCGCCCCGGATCCGTCGTGGCTCGTGAACAGCGGACTCGCGATGCCGATGATCGCGTTCTACGTGACCTGGAAGCAGCTCGGGTTCTACATCCTGCTCTACCTGGCGGCCCTGCAGAACGTGCCGAGGGAGCTCTACGAGTCGGCGGAGACCGACGGCGCCGGAGTGTTCTCGCGTTTCCGGCACGTCACGATCCCCGGAGTGCGCAGCGCCACGACCCTCGTGCTGATCCTCTCGATCATCACCGGAGCCAACCTCTTCACCGAGCCGTACCTGCTCACCAACGGCGGCGGCCCGGACGGCGCCTCGACCACCCCCGTCCTGCTGATCTACCAGCTGGGCATCCAACAGCAGAACCCCGATACGGCAGCGGCGATCGGCATGATCCTCGTGATCTTCGTCGGGATGCTGTCGCTGGCGGCCAATCGAGCGACGAGGGAGCGATGATGCGAAAGAAGCGTTCACTGCCCCGCATCCTGAGCATCATCCTGCTCACGATCGCGGCCATCGGCTTCGCCTTCCCGTTCTACTTCATGATCGTGGGGGCGTTCCAGGAGAATCCGACGAACTCCCCCAGCGAGCTGTTCCCGACGAGCGGGTGGACGGTCGACAACTTCGTCGCGATCGACTCGCGCATCGACCTGGTCGGTTCGCTGGTCAACTCGCTGATCTTCACGGCGGGCGTCCTCCTGGGAACGGTCGTGTTCGGGCTGCTCGCCGGCTATGCGATCGCCCGGCTGGACTTCCGGGGGCGCGGCGTGGTCTGGGTGCTGATGCTGCTCGTGCAGATGGTGCCGTTCCAGTTGCTGATGATCCCGCTCTACGTGCAGATCACCCGCAGCTATGGACTCGGCGACTCGTATCTGGGCATGATCCTGCCGTTCCTGATCAACACCACGGCGGTGTTCATCTTCGTGCAGTTCTTCAAGGCGCTGCCGGTGGAGATCTTCGAGGCCGCACGGATCGACGGTGCCGGCGAGATCCGCCTGCTCACATCGGTCGCGATCCCGCTCATCCGCCCCGTGCTCGTGACGGTCGTGCTGGTCACGTTCATCGGCCCCTGGAACGAATTCCTCTGGCCGTTCCTCATCACGAAGGATGCGAGCCTGCAGCCGCTGGCCGTGTCCCTCGCCAACTACATCTCCAACGTGGCGCAGTCGACGGCCAACCCGAACGGCGCGATCCTCGCCGGCGCCACGGCGCTCGCGTTCCCCGTCGTCATCCTCTTCATCGTCTTCCAGCGCTTCTTCAAAGCCACCGACCTCGGCGCGGCCGTCAAAGGCTAGCCCCCATCCCCCGACAGAAAGTGCCCCATGTTCACCGGAGCCTCCTTCCCCCTCGGTCCGTTCACGCCCTACGAAAGCAACCCGATCCTGCGCCCTCGGGGTGACAGCTGGGAATCGGCCAACCTCTACAACCCGGCGGCCCTCGTCGATGGCGACGAGGTCGTGCTGCTCTACCGAGCGCACGCCGACGACATCGTCTCCCACATCGGCATCGCCCGGTCGAAGGACGGGGTGACGTTCACCCGCGAGGACGCGCCGATCCTGTCCCCGTCTGAAGACTACGAACGCTACGGCTGCGAAGATCCGCGTATCGCGCTGATCGACGGCACGTACTACCTGACCTACACGGGGTGGGATCGCCGCAGTGCACAGCTGTGCCTGGCCACCTCGACCGACCTGCGCACCTGGACCAAGCACGGTCCGTTGTTCGACGACTTCGACACGTTCAAGACCATGGACCCGCGCGGATTCAACTGGTCGAAGGCCGGGGTCATCGTGCCGCAGCGCATGCACGGCAGGTGGTGGATGTACTTCGGCGAGGGCGCGATCTACTGGGCGACCAGCGACGATCTGATCCACTGGACCCCCGGAACGCCCGACACCGAGCCGATGTACTCGCCGACGCCCGGCACCTGGGACGAGGCGCTCGTCGAGATCGGCGCCTCTCCCGTGGTGACCGACAACGGGCTGCTGCTCTTCCTCACCAACGGCGCCACCCGCACCGTGCACGACGACGGCACGGTGGAGGTGGACTACCGCTGCGGGCAGATCGCGATCGACCCCGACGAGCCGACGCGTGTCATCGCGCGACTGCAGGAGCCCTGGCTGCGCCCGCAGACGTTCGAGGACACGCACGGACTCGTCTCCAACGTGACCTTCGTGGAGGGGCTGGTGAAGTTCCACGGCAAGTGGTTCGCGTACTACGGCCAGTCCGACACGACCCTCGCTGTGGCGATCCACGACCCCGCGCAGCCCTGGGGACGGGCACTGCGCACCGATGCCGCCTCGCGCACGGAAGCCGGAGAGTGACGTCATGGAGACCTCACGACGCACGTTCCTGACCCTTGCGGCGACGGCGTCCGCCCTCGCCCTCGTCCCCGCGGAGTCGGCCGTCGCCGCCTCCGTGACGCCCGACTCGGCTGTCCGGCTCGGGGGCCCGCACCGGCGGAGGCTGACGAACCTCGCCCACCTGCGATTCCTCCTCGCGGAGGTCCCGGTCACGGCGAGCGCGACGCACACCACGTTCGGCATCGAGGCGAAGCCGACGGTCCGCGCTCCCTGGACCTACGCGGACACCGATGGAGCGGGCGGGTACCGCCCGGTCGGCGGTGGCACCCTCGACGCGGCGACGGGGTACTGGTCGCAGGGAGCGTACAACGCGGACGACATCGCGCGCGCGGCGATCGTGTTCCTCCGCGACTGGAAGGCGACGCGCGACACGCAGAGCCGCGACGAGGCGAAGGACGTCCTCCGCTCTCTGGCGTTCCTGCAGACGACGTCGGGGCCGAACGCCGGGCGCGTGGTCCTGTGGCAACAGGAGGACGGCACGCTGACCCCGAGCGCGATCCCGGTCGAGCTGCCCGATCCGTCCGACTCCGCCGAGTCCTACTGGCTGGCACGCAGCGTCTGGGCGTTCGGTGAGGGCTACGCGGCCTTCCGTCGCGAGGATCCCGAGTTCGCGGCGTTCCTCCGCGAGCGGTTGCACCTGTGCCTGGATGCGCTGCGCCGCGAGTCGCTCTCCCGAGCGGGGCGATGGGTGAAGAGCGACGGCCGCCGGCTGCCCGCCTGGCTGATCGCCGGTGGCGCGGATGCGACGGCCGAAGCCATGCTCGGCCTCGCCGCCGCGGCCGAGGTCGGCGACTCCCGCAGCCGCGCCGCGCTGCAGACCTACGGCGAAGGCGTGGCCGCGATGGCCACCGATCCCTCGAAGGGCTGGCCCTTCGGCGCGGTCCTGCCCTGGACCGGCTCGCTCGGGTTCTGGCATGCCTGGGGTGCTGCGGCACCCGAGGCGCTGGCTCGCGGCGGGGCACTGCTCCGGCGGCGGGAGTGGTCCGCCGCCGCCATCGCGGATGCCGGGCGCTTCACCCCGCAGGTGCTCACGTGCGGGGGTCCGCACAACGCCTGGGCACCTCTGCCGGCCGAGGCCCAGATCGCCTACGGTGCCCACGGCCGCGTCGCGGGAGCTCTGCAAGCGGCGGCCGTCGGCGGCGACGGGCTGCGCGTGCTCGCGGGTCTCGCCGCCGGCTGGTTCTTCGGCGCGAACACGGCGGGGGTTCCGGTGTACGACCCGGCGACGGGCGTGACCTTCGACGGGGTGGAGACCGACGGGCGGGTGAATCGCAACTCCGGCGCCGAGTCGACGATCCACGGGCTGCTCACGATGCTCCTGCTCGACGCCAACCGTGATGTGGCCGACCTCGCGACCTCGATCACCGGCCTCGCCTCGTTCTCGGGGCTGCGGGTCCTGGAGGCCGAGGCAGCGCGACGGTCGCCCGGCGCCGCGATCGTGACCCCCGAGACGGGCGCGTGGATCGGCGAGGGGAACCTGTCCGGCGGAGCCTTCGTGCACCTGCCGAAGGGCGAGTGGGTCGAGTTCGACGTGACAGAAGCCGACGCCGTCCTGCACGCTGTCGTCTGGCGTCAGGCCGCGCAGGCAGGCGAGGCGGTGTGGGAGGTCTTCCGCGGTCGACGTCGCCTGTGGACGACACGGACACCCGCCGGAGGTACCGGCGACCCCGGACTCACCGAGGCGGAGGGGATGCTGGTACCGCAGCGACTCGGCGGCGATCTGCCGGATGCTCCGGTGACCGTGCGGTGCACGAGTCGCGGCGACGTCCGGCTCGACGCGCTTCTGATCCAGCCGCGGGTGGCGAGCGCGGTGTACTCGACGACCGGACGCCCGGCCGTGCTCTACACCGAGGCGACCGGTCGCACGCAGCAGGTCGCTCCCCTGGCCCCGGGTTCCGGACGCTCCTACGACGCCGACGGCAGCCAGCGCGGACCGGCGGCCGGTCACGGGAAGGTTCGTGTTCACGGCGGAGGCTTCACCGTCACCCGCTGAATCGGGCGCCGACACGCCGTTCTTTTGAATCACTCAAAAGAAGCGCTAGGCTCGGGGACATGGAGACAGAATTCGACTCGGTGCTTCACGGCGCCGGGCTACGGTCGACCGCGGGCCGCGTCGCCGTTCTCGAAGCTCTCGACTCCATGGCCCATACGGATGCGGAGCGGCTCTACCGCGCCGTGTCCGTCGTGCTCCCGACCACGTCGATCCAGTCGGTGCACAACATCCTCGCGGACCTGACGACGGCGGGCCTCATCCGTCGGATCGAACCGGCAGGTTCCGCGGCGCTCTACGAGCGGCGTATCGGCGACAACCACCACCACGTCGTCTGCACCTCTTGCGGTGCGGTCGGCGATGTGGACTGCGTGGTCGGCGACGCGCCGTGTCTCACCCCGTCCTCCGCGGCGGGATTCACCGTCCAGACAGCCGAAGTCACCTTCTGGGGCGTCTGCCCCAGCTGCCAGAACGCCGCGTAGGTCCCCGGCGATCCTCCCCTCAACGGATGGGTCATTCGCCGCGCCAGCGCGCAGAAGGAGAACACCATGACGAACCCTGCCACCCCGAAACCCGCCACCACGACGCAGACCGGCACACCGGTCGCCAGCGACGCGCACTCCCTGACGGTCGGGGCCGACGGTCCCACGGTCCTCCACGACCGCTACCTGGTCGAGAAGCTCGCCTCCTTCAACCGCGAGCGGGTGCCGGAGCGCAACCCGCACGCCAAGGGCGGCGGCGCCTTCGGCACCTTCGTCGTCACGGAAGACGTGTCGGCGTACACCCGTGCAGCCGTGTTCCAGCCCGGAGCGGAGAGCGAGACGCTCCTGCGCTTCTCCTCGGTGGCCGGTGAACAGGGCTCCCCCGACACCTGGCGCGATGTGCGCGGCTTCTCGCTGCGCTTCTACTCGACCGAGGGCAACCTCGACATCGTCGGCAACAACACCCCGACGTTCTTCCTGCGCGACGCGATGAAGTTCCCCGACTTCATCCACTCGCAGAAGCGTCTGGGCGACTCCGGCCTCCGCGACGCCGACATGCAGTGGGACTTCTGGACCCTCTCGCCCGAGACCGCCCACCAGGTCACGTACCTCATGGGCGACCGGGGCCTCCCGCGCAGCTGGCGGCACATGAACGGCTACGGCTCGCACACGTACCAGTGGGTGAACGCGGCCGGAGAGCGCTTCTGGGTGCAGTACCACTTCCTCTCCACCCTGGGCTTCGAGACCATGGAGGCCGACGAGGCCGAGAAGCTCGCCGGGTCGGACGCCGACTACTACCGCCGCGACCTCTTCGATGCGATCAGCCGGGGCGACCACCCCTCGTGGGACGTGTACGTGCAGATCATGCCGTACGACGAGGCCAAGGCCTACCGGTTCAACCCGTTCGACCTCACGAAGACCTGGTCGAAGAAGGACTACCCGCGCATCAAGGTGGGCACGTTCACGCTGAACCGCAACCCGCAGAACTTCTTCGCCGAGATCGAGCAGGCCGCGTTCTCGCCCGGAAACCAGGTGCCCGGCACGGGGATCTCGCCCGACAAGATGCTGATGGCACGGGTGTTCTCGTACTCCGACGCGCAGCGCCACCGCATCGGCGCGAACTACAACCAGCTGCCGGTCAACCAGCCGCACGCGGCCGAGGTGCGCAACTACATGCACGAAGGCCAGATGCAGTACCGGTTCAACCCGGCCGAGCACCGCACCTACACGCCGAACTCCTACGGTGCGGCCGGCGGGCCCGAGGCCGATCCGGCAGCAGGCGTCGAGGCGAGCTGGGAGTCCGACGGCGAGCTGATCCGCTCCGCCGCGACGCTGCACGCCGAGGACGACGACTTCGGCCAGGCCGGCACGCTCTACCGCGAGGTGTTCGACGATGTGCAGCGGGCCCGGTTCCTGGAGACCCTGACCGGCCAGGGTCGTTCGATCACGGTCGACGGCATCCGCGAGCGCTTCTTCCAGTACTGGACGAACGTCGACGCGGGACTGGGTGAGGCGCTGCGCGCGCACGTCTGACCCCCGTCCCCCCTCCCCCTCCCGTCCCTTTTGGGTCGAGGCCCCCGCGGCTCGTCGAGGCCCCCTCCTGTACACGCGTATGGGAGGGGGCCTCGACGGTGAAAGGGGGCGTCGGCCAGAGGGGAGGGACAGAATGGATGGCGTGACCGTCCCGCTCTCCGACCTGACCTCCATGCCCGACCCCCAGCACGTGTACGCCCTCGACGGCACACGGCTGGCCACCTACACCTGGGGCGAGCTCGATGCCCCGGTCGTGGTGATCGTGCACGGCTTCGCCTCGAGCGCGCGCGACAACTGGGTGCTCACCGCGTGGGTGCGCGCGCTCACGGGCGCCGGATACCGCGTACTGGCACTCGACCAACGCGGGCACGGCCTCAGCGAGAAGCCGCATGACCCCGACGGGTACCGCATCCGCACCCTCGTCACGGACGTCGAGACCGTGATGGACACGTACCTGGTCGACGACGCCTTCTACGTCGGATACTCGCTCGGAGCCCGCGTGGGATGGGAGGTCGTCCGTGAGCTTCCGCACCGCATCGGACGGGCCGTGCTGGGTGGCGTGCCCGACGGCATCCCCCTCGCCCGGCTCGACCTCGAGCAAGTGCGGGCCTACATCGCGGACGGGACGCCCGTCGCGGATCGGACCACGCAGAACTACATCACGCTCACCGAGAGGGTTCCCGGCAACGACCTGCAGGCGCTGGTCGCGCTCGCGGAGGGCATGCGGGCCTCGGGCATGATCGACCCCGATCCTTCGGATGCTCCGACCCGGGCGATCCTCTTCGCCACCGGCTCCAAGGACGCGATCATCGAGGGGTCCCGGGCTCTGGCCGCCGCGGCCCCCGACGGGCGTTTCTTCGAGATCCCGAACCGGAACCACTTCAACGCGCCCGGCTCGCGCGACTTCAAGGAAGCGGCGGTCGCGTTCCTCGCCGAGGCATAGCGAGGCATAGCGAGGCATAGCGCCGAAACCCCCCTCCACCGCCGAGACCCCCTCCTGCTGGCGTCAGCAGGAGGGGGTCTCGGCGCGGTGCGGGGGTCTCGGCGCGGTGGGCGACCGGGCAGCTCCGGGGGGGATCCGCGTCAGACCGCGGCGGCCTCGTCACGCTTCGGCAGCACCCAACCCGCACGCGGGAAGTGGCAGGTGTATCCGTTCGGGTACTTGACCAGGTAGTCCTGGTGCTCCTCCTCGGCCTGCCAGAACGGACCGGCGGGCTCGATCGTGGTGACGGCCTTCGCCGGCCACAGGCCCGAGGCGTCGACGTCGGCGATCGTGTCGCGTGCGACCGTCTCCTGCTCAGGGGTGAGCGGGAAGATCGCGGAACGGTAGCTCGACCCGATGTCGTTGCCCTGACGGTTCAGCGTCGACGGATCATGGATCTGGAAGAAGAACGCGAGGATGTCGCGGTACGTCGTCTTCGCCGGATCGAACACGATCTCCACGGCCTCCGCGTGACCGGGGTGGTTGCGGTAGGTGGCATGGTCGTTCGAGCCGCCGGTGTAGCCGACCCGGGTGTCGAGGACTCCCGGCTGGCGGCGGATCAGGTCTTCCATGCCCCAGAAGCAGCCGCCGGCGAGGACGGCCGTCTCGGTCCCGGGCGTGCGGGTGATGGTTCCGGTGTCGGTCATGACTGCTCCTCAGAAGAATCGGTGGTGGGGTGTGCGAAGAGGGGACTGTAGCGACCGTACCCCTCCTCTTCCAGCCTGTCAGCCGGGATGAAGCGCAAGGCCGCCGAGTTCATGCAGTAGCGCAGGCCGCCCTCGGCGCGGGGACCGTCGTCGAACACGTGCCCGAGGTGGCTGTCGGCGCCCGCCGAACGTGCCTCGGTGCGCGTCATCCACAGCGAGCGGTCGGTCCGCGTGGTCACCGCATCCGCATCGATCGGCTTGGTGAAGCTCGGCCATCCGGTGCCGCTGTCGAACTTGTCGGTGGACGAGAACAGAGGCTCGCCCGAGACGACGTCGACGTAGATGCCGTCGTCGTGGTTGTTCCAGTACGCGTTGCGGAACGGAGGCTCGGTCGCGTCCTGCTGGGTCACCTCGTATTGCAGGGGGCTGAGGCCGCTGACGGCCTCGGGGGTCTTGCCGTAGTCGTTCGACATGATCTGACTCCTTGTCCGACGTCGCTGGCTGCGGCGTCATAGAGGAGAACCGACGAGCGGCCCGTTTTGGTCCCGCAGCCCTGGGAACGGGCTGTGAGTTTCGGGCGTATCGATAGAGTTGCCTCCGCACCGCAACCTCTCGAGGGGAACCGCCCATGTCCGTTGGACTGCTCGCCGTCGTCGACGACATCCTGAGCGCCGCGATGAAGGCGTCGGCCAAGGCAGCCGGCGTCGTGATCGACGACGCCGCGGTCACCCCGCAGTACGTGCAAGGTCTCACACCGGCCAGGGAGTTGCCCGTCGTCGGCAAGATCGCTCTCGGGTCGCTGGCGAACAAGTTCCTGATCATCATCCCGGCGGCGCTCCTGCTGACCGCGTTCGCGCCGTGGGTGCTGCCGTATCTGCTGATCCTCGGCGGGGCGTACCTGTGCTTCGAGGGCGCCGAGAAGGTGCTCGAATGGTTCGGGGTGCAGCACGGTCACGCTGATGAGGGCGCCCGCGACGAGAAGAAGCTGGTGCTCGGCGCCGTGCGCACCGACCTGATCCTCTCGACCGAGATCATGCTCATCTCTCTCGCGAGTCTCGAGAAGGGGCTCGACATCTGGGCGACGCTGGCGATCCTCGCCGTGATCGCCCTCCTGATGACGGGCGTCGTCTACGGCGCGGTCGCACTGCTCGTGAAGATCGACGACATCGGCCTGAAGATGGCGAAGAACCCGGTGCAGCGCGTGCGTCACACCGGCACCAGGATCGTCCGCTCCATGCCTGCGGTGTTCCGCTTCATCAGCGTGCTGGGCACGGTCGCGATGCTCTGGGTCGGCGGTCACCTCGTGCTGGTGAACCTCGGCGAGGTGGGCTGGCACTTCCCGGTCGACGTGCTGCACGGGATCGAGCATGCGCTGGAGCCGTTCGGCGGTTTCGTGGTCTGGGTGGTCGAGACGATCGTGTCGGCCATCGCCGGCCTCGCGCTCGGGCTGGTGATCGTCGGGATCGTCCTGGGCATCGCCCGGCTCTTCGGCAAGACTCCCAACTTCCACGAGGGCGAGGCGTCCCCCGCCGACGTGCACGTCTGACACTCCGGCATCGCCGTTGCCGTATCCTCGACGCCATGTCCGCCTCCCCGCACACGCTGAAGCCCGGCGACGCGTCGCGCGGTGCCGACCGTTGGTTCCGCGAGCAGGGGCTCCCGACGTTCGTGCCGCTGCGCCGCTGGTTCACGGATCTGCCCCGACGCGTGGCGCCGCTGATCGCCTGGGTCGCCGTGGCTGCGTACCTCTTCCAGGACGGGATCGAGCTCGTGATCGAGTTCGCCATCGATGACGAGTACCCCGAGGTGGCCGCGTTCATGCTGTTCCTGGCGCTGGTCATCTTCGTGCTGGCGGCGGGTCTCGCCTGGGCCGCCTACTTCCTCGTCCGTGCCCTGCTGCGTCGGCTTCCGGTCGGCATCGGCACCGCGGTCGCCCTCCTCGTGATAGCCGGATGCCTCGCCTTCACGATCGCGTGGGGCTACAGCACACAGCCGGACGCCTCGGTCGGACCCGTCCTCCGCACGCTCCTGGTGCTCGGCCTCTGCATCCTGGTGACCGGCATGGGCGGTGGCGCCTTGATCTCCTGGGCCTCCCGCCTCGCGGTGCGCAACGCCTCGGCGATCGGTCACATGGCCTCGATCGCGCTGCCGGTGATCCTCATGCTCGTCGTGTTCTCCTTCTTCTCCGTCGAGGTGTGGCAGATGGCCTCCGCGATGTCCTGGGGATCGATCGCGCTGCTCACCCTCGTCGTCGCGGTGCTCGCGGGCATCGTCGTGCTGCGGGTCGCCGCCTCCGAGATCGAGGACGACGCGCAGGCGCCGTCGGATGAGCAGCGCACCGCCCTGCTCGTCGGCACGCCCGCCGAAGGACGCCGCGTCGCGCCCGGCGCACCGCGAAGGCTGCGCGCACCGCAACGCATCAACATCCTGCTCGCCCTGACCGTCGCTCAGTTGGTGCAGGCGCTGTTCTTCGCCGGGCTGCTCGCAGCGCTGCTGATCATCATCGGCGCGATCACCGTCCCCGCGGGGCTCGTCGGCCTCTGGCTCGGGCCCGGCAGCGCCACACAGCCGATGACGGTGCAACCTCTCGAGTTCTTCGGGGCGACGCTGCCGCTCACCGTCAACCTCCTCAAGGTGGCGACGATCCTCGCGGTGATCGCGGCCCTCCCGTTCGTCTTCTCCGCCGTCAGCGAGACCCGCTACCGCGAGCGATTCTTCGACCCGATCATGGTCGACATGCGCCGGGCGATCCTCGTGCGCGATGCGATCGACACGACACCGTCGCGCTGACGGGCGTAACTGTTCGGTTGCGACGCATCCGTGGTCCTCGCATCCTGCTAGCGTCGGCGATGCGCCCCGAAGCGCCGACGCAGCATGCGCACCCGAAGCGCAGAAGAAGAGAGACCGCCCGCCGATGACAGCCGTGCGAATCAGGGATGCCGAGCCCGCCGATCTCGAGACCATCACCGCGATCCACAACCACGCCGTGGTGCACACCACCGCGATCTGGAACGAAGAGGCGGTGGACCTCGAAGACCGCGCCGCCTGGCTCGCCGACCGCACCGCGCACGGCTACCCGGTCCTGGTCGCCGTCGACGATTCCGGCGTGCTGGGCTATGCGTCCTACGCGCAGTGGCGACCGCACAGCGGCTATCGGCTCACCGTCGAGCACTCGGTCTACGTTCTCGGTGGTCAGCACGGCCGCGGCATCGGCACCACCCTGATGGCCGCGCTCATCGAACGCGCCACCGCTGCGGGGATGCACGTGATGATCGCAGGCATCGAGAGCGGGAACACCGCATCCATCGCCCTGCACGAACGGCTGGGCTTCGTCGAGGTAGGGCGGATGCCGCAGGTCGGCGCCAAGTTCGGGCGCTGGCTCGATCTGAGCATGCTCCAACTCGTCCTCGACGACCGCCCCGATCCCGACGCAGGATCCTGACGATGAACCTGCTGCAGTGGTTCGTCGAGGCGTTCAACTCCCAGTGGGTGTTGCCGGGCGGGCAGACGCTCCTCGTGCGTGAGGTCGTGGGCAACGCCTTCGGCCTCGCGAGCGCCCTCGGCGGCATGCGCCGCAAGGTGTGGGCCTGGCCGGTCGGCATCATCGGCAACCTGCTCCTGCTCACGGTCTTCCTGGGCTCCGCCCTGAGCCCTGATCCTTCGTTGCCGCACCTGCTGGGTCAGGCCGGACGGCAGATCATGTTCATCGCCGTGGCCGTCTACGGCTGGATCCGCTGGCGGAATCTCGACGGCGGCCGGGTGGTGCCGCGCTGGGCGCCGACGAGCGCGCGCATCGGCATGGTCCTGGTGATGATCATCGGCACCGTCGCCCTGACCCCGCTGTTCCGGCTGCTCGGATCGTGGGAGCCGGTCTGGGCCGATGCCTGGACCTTCGTCGGTTCCCTGCTCGCCACCTACGGCATGGCGAAGGGGTGGACCGAGTTCTGGCTGATCTGGATCGCCGTCGACGTGGTCGGGGTGCCGCTGCTGTTCAGCTCCGGCTACTACGCGACCGGCTTCATGTACGTCTTCTACGGAGTCTTCACCGCCATCGGGTTCGTGATCTGGTGGCGAGCGCAGCGCCGCGCCGCCCACCCGATCGAGATCCTGCCGCCCGACCCGAGCCCGCGGCGGCCGGAGGAAGAGGAAGAGCTCGCCTGACGCGGAGGATCGGACCGCGGTCAGTGCCGCACGCGAGCGAGGAACTCCGCAGTCGCGGCCTCCTGCGGGGCGTCGAACACCTGCGACGGCGGCCCCTGCTCGACGACGACGCCGTGCTCGAGGAACACGATGCGGTCGGCGACCTCGCGGGCGAACGACATCTCGTGCGTCGCCATCACGATCGTCGCCCCCTGACGCTTCAGCTCCCGCACCAGGTCGAGCACCTCACCCACCAGCTGCGGGTCGAGCGCACTCGTGATCTCGTCGAGCAACAGCACCTCGGGCTGCGTGAGCACCGCGCGCACGATCGCCACCCGCTGCTGCTGGCCACCGGAGAGTCGGTCGGGGTATTCGTCGGCCTTCGCACCGAGTCCGAGCGTCTCCAGGAGCGCGCGCGCCTTGGCACGGGCTTCCGCCTTGCGCATGCCGTGCACCCGGACGGCGGCGAGCGTGACGTTGTCGAGCACGGTCAGGTGCGGGAAGAGGTTGAAGTGCTGGAAGACGACACCGATTCGCGCCCGCACCCCGTCGGCGTCCACGCGCGGGTCGGTGATGTCCTCTCCGACGAGGAAGATCTGCCCGTCGTCGATGTTCTCGATGAGGTTCATCGTCTTGAGCAGGGTGGACTTGCCGGAGCCGGACGCGCCGATCAGCACGACCACCTCGTGTGTGCCCACCGACAGGTCGATGCCGCGCAGCACGTCATGATCGCCGAAGCGCTTGCGCACGCCCCTGGCCTCGATCACCGGGACACTCATACGACTCCTCCGGCCTGCTCGCGCTTGTTCATCCGAGCGGTCACGATGTCGGTCAGGCGGATCATGGGCCAACTGAGGATGATGAACATGAGCCCTGCGACGAGGTAGGGCGTGTAGTTGTAGGTCTCGGCGACCATCAGCTGGGCGGCGCGGACGGCGTCGACGGCACCGAGGACCGAGATCAGACCCACGTCCTTCTGCATCGACACGAAGTCGTTCATCAGCGCCGGGACGACCTTGCGGACGCCCTGCGGGATCACGACGATGCGGAGGGTCTGCCCGTGCGTCAGCCCGAGCGATCGTGCGGCGATGCGCTGCGAGGGGTGCACCGCCTCCATCCCTGCGCGGAGCACCTCCGCGACATACGCCGAGTAGGTGAGGACCAGGGCGATCGTGCCCCAGAACATCGCGGGCATGCGCGGGAAGATCATCAGTGCCGGGATGCCGAAGCCGACCAGGTACAGCACGATCAGCAGCGGGATGCCGCGGAAGAAGTCGGTGTACGCGGCGGCGAGCGCGCGCAGCGGGAAGAACACCGGTCCGCGCAACGAGCGCATCGTCGCCAGGAGGGTGCCGAAGATCGCGACGCAGACCACCGCGATCGCGAGCACCAGGAGGTTGACGAGCAGGCCCTGGAAGATCGGCCCGATGCTCTCCAGTGCGACCTGCGGGTCGAAGAACGTCTGACTGACGACCGCCCAGCCGGGGGTGTTGACCACGACGAGGAGCAGCACCGTCACGAGGACGATGCTGCTGAGGAGCGCGATCAGGACGGAACGCGTGGTCGCCCGTCGCCGCAGAACGCGGCGTGACAGCTCGAGTTCGCTCGGCTGCCACTCCGCGTCGACGGAGGTCGAGGTCATTTCAGGACGGGGACGTCGACGGCGTCGCTGAGCCACTTCTGCTGCAGCTCGTCGAGCGTGCCGTTCTCGCGCAGGGCGTCGACCGCCTCGGTGACATCCGCCGTGAGGGCGGATCCCTTGGGCAACACGATGCCGAAGTCGTCGCCGCCGTTCGCGTCGGCGAACTGGCCGGTGACGACACCGTCGTCGAGCTGAGCGCCCACGACGTAGAAGGCGCCGGGGAGGTCGGTGATCATCGCGTCGATCTGGCCGCCCTTGAGCGCGAGCACGACGTCGTCGACCGAGTTGAAGACGCTGAGGTTCGCCTCGCCGAGCTGCTCCTTGGCCACCGTGTAGCTGGTGGTGCCGCTCGCGACGCCGACCGTCGTGGCCTTGAGCTCGTCGATGGTCGTCGCGGAGGCCGCGGGCGAACCGCCGACCGCGACGACCGCCTGCGTGGTCGTGTAGTACGGCGAGGAGAAGTCCACGGCCTTCTTGCGGTCGTCTGTGATGGAGAACTGCTGGAGGTTGATGTCCCAGTCCTTCGGACCCGGAGCGATGGCACCGTCGAAGGTCGTGCGGACCCAGACGATGTCGTCGGCCGCGAAGCCGAGCTGCTCGGCCACGGCGTTGGCCACCGCGCCCTCGAAGCCCTCACCGTTGGAGGGGTCGTCGTCGACGAACCACGGCTCGTAGTTCGGCTCCCCGGTGGCGATCGTGAGCTTGCCCGCCGTCACGGTCTGCAGTCCGGAGTCGCCACCGTCGCCGGTGTCGGCGGACGGAGAGGCACAGGCGGCGAGAGTGACGGCGAGGACGGTGGCAGCAGCGGCGGCTGCGGCACGGCGGAGGGAGGGAGCGAAGGGCACGATGACTCCAGTGCGAAGAAGGGTGAGGAGGAAGCTGCGAGGCAGGACGGGTCTGCCCTTACAGAGTAGGCGATGCGGCGAGTCGCCAATCCGCGAAATCGAAACCTGGGGACACGAAGCACGAGACGAGGACTTCCTCGGCATCCAGGGGACGCGCTGCCTGCCAGACGCCGGCGGGCACCAGTACCTGGGCCGCGTCGTCGGGACCGAGCACGATCGCGGTGGCTTCGCCCGGCTCTGCCGCATCTCCGCCGAGACGGAGCTCGAGTCGGCCGGGACCGTGCCACAGCCACAGCTCGTCGCTGGTCACGACGTGCCATTCACTGCGCTCGGAGGGCCGCAGCAGGTAGTGGATGCACGTCGCCGCGGGTCGCGGGCCGTTCGGGGTCTCGACCGGAAGCGGACTCGTCCACGTGCGGCGGAACCATCCGCCCTCGGGATGCGGCGCGAGGTCGAGGCGCTCGGCGGTCGTGGGGCGCTGTGTCACGCGACACCTCCGGGTTCGGATGCGGGTACGGTCACGGGGCGACCGCCGGACGGTCGAAGCTGTCGATCGCGTAGCGGACCTCGCCCGACACCACGGTCGCGGCGGTGCGGCCGGCGCCGTGGTCGACGAGTTCCGCGACGGCATCCGGTCCGGCCGGCACGTCGAAGAAGGTGAGGTCGGCGAGCGCACCCACGGCGAGGTAGCCGGTGCGGTCCGGGCCGACGTCGATGCCCATCGCGTGCGCGCCGCCGAGGGTGGCCGCGCCGAGCAGGCGTGCAGGGAGATCACGGTCGGTGTATCCCTGCGACCGGGCGATGCGGGCGAGTTCGGCCACATCGGCGAGCACGTCGAGCGAGGGGCTCGACGACAGCGAGTCGGTCCCCACCGCGATCGGGCTGCCCTCACGCAGGTACGCGGCGATCGGGGGTTCCTCGAGTCCGATGACGGCATTGGACCTCGGGCACAGGGCCACCGTCGTGCGGCGCTCGCGCAGGATCGCACGGTCCCTGGCGCTCATGTACACACCGTGCGCGATGTGGCAGTCGGGTCCGAGCACGCCGAGCTGGTCGACGAACTCGGTCGCGCTGGTGCCGAATCCGGCCTTGCGCAGCTCCTGGAAGCTGGCGAGCCCGGCCGTGTGCCACGCCTGCGGATGCTCGTGCGCGAACTCCCTCTCGAATGCGGCCTCGCCGAGGTGGATGTGGATGCGCCCGCCGCGCTCGCGCACGATGTCGGGGATCTCCAGGAGGGGCTCGATGTCCAGTGAGTACGGGGCGTGCGGCGACAGGCCGGTCCCGGGCGGGGTCGGCAGGGCGTCCAGCGCCTGCTCGACCTGCGCGCGTCCGGTGCGCGCCCAGTCGGCGTTGGTCCAGCTCATCACCTCCCAGTAGGTGATCCCGTGCAGCCCCGCGTCGTGCAGGGCGGTCGCGGCCGAGCGGTCGGTCACCACGTCGGCGAGCGCCGTCGTACCCGCCCGCAACGCCTGCGTCGCGCCGTCCGCAGCATCTGCGGCCCAGTCACGCCCGCCTTCGTACACCGGGTCGAACGCGCGCACCCAGTCCTCGAAGCCGTCGTACTGCCCACTTCCGACCGAGGCCATGCCTGTGTACTGCAGATGGGTGTGCGCGTTCACGAGGCCGGGGGTCAGGACACCCGGCCAGTGCACCTCGTCGGCGTCGATGCCCCGTTCCGCGAGGGAATGCAGCACCCAGGCGCGCTCCCCGACGTGCATGATCCGGCCGTCCCGCACGGCGACCGCCCCATCGACGATCGGCGGCGCGGTGATCGGCACCACGAGTCCTGCCGAATAGACCATGACGGCACTCATGCGGACTCTCCTCGGAACCGTGGCGAGCGCCACTCCTGCTGCGCTTCGACCTGCGCCGGACTGCGCTGGTCGATGCGCTCACCGCGGGCTGCGAGCGCGGCGGCGCCGATCGTGGTGTCGGCCTCGGCCGGAAGCGGATGCACCCCGGGCGGCAGGTCGTGCGCGAGCAGGTGCCCGACGGCGAAGAGCTGCACCGAGAACGACAGGTCCATGATCTCGATGGGGTTGCCCTCACCGGCGGACAGGTTCACGCAGCCTGCCCGGGCGATCACGAGTGCTCCGTCACCGGCGCGTTCGACGGCAGCGGAGGCGTGGCCGTTCTCGCCCGCGTACGGTCGCAGCATGGCAGGGTCGAGGTCGACCTCGTGCGGAACTCCCCCGGCGACCGCGACGATCGCCGCAGCGCGCAGCACCTCGGCGTCGATGGTGTGCGGAGCACCGGTGGCCGAGACGACGAGCGCGCCCGGGGCGAGGTCGCGCAGGCGGCCGATACGGAATCCGTCGTGGGCGGCGCGCAACGCGCGGACGGGGTCGGTCTCGGTGACGAAGACGTCGACCCCGAGGGCGCGCAGGTGCGCCGCGACGCCTTCCCCGACGGGGCCGTAGCCGACGACGACGGCCGGCTGGTCGCGGAGGTCGATCCCCACGGCGTCCAGCGCATCGGCGATCGCGAACACGCACGATTGACCGGTGCCGTACCGGTTGTCGAAGGAGGTCTTGGTCAGGGCGTCGTTGACCGCGATGACCGGGATCTCGAGCACTCCCTCACGCTCCATGAGCCGCAACGGGGCGAGCCCGCTCGTCGTCTCCTCCGCGGCACCTCGCAGTTCGGCGGCGAGGCCCTCCTCGTGCGCCAGGCGGATCAGGTGCGAGCCGTCGTCGAGCAGCAGGTCGAAGCCACGGCGCAGGAAGTCCACGGCGGCAGCGCGCTCGGCGGCACCCGAAAGGCTCGGATCCCCGTCGACCGGGATCCCGCGCCGGCGCAGCACCGCGGCGACCTCGACGTCGATCTCATCGGGATGGGCGTAGACGGCCACGATGGCTCCGGCATCCCGCAGCAGCAGGGCGAGCTGGGCGGTCTTCGGCTCGAGCACCATCGCGATGCCGATCCGGAGTCCTCTCACCGTGCCGGCGTCGCCCAGGCGTGCGGCGAGAGCGGTGGCGACCGACATGTGCCGTCCGGCCGCGTCCACGCGGTCCTCGGCGGTCTCCCGTACCGGGAGGGGCCCACCGTCGAGCAGGATCTCGCAGGAATCCCCCGGCGCGAAGGTGACGCCGCCGTCTCCGAGGCGCGCACCGAGGGCGGGGAGGAGGGATCGCAGCGCATCGGCCACCGCATCCGTCCCGACGACCGAGAAGTCCCGACCGGACACGAGCAGGTTGGTCTCACGGGCGAATCGGCGCACCAGACGCTGGGCGGTCGAGATCTCGTCGGTCACCAGTCAAGGGTAGAGCCCGCGGAGGAGAGCGCATGCCAGAGGGGTCGGGCCTGCGGACCTGAAATGTGTCCGTGCGTGTCGGCCGCCCTGGATTCGCGCACGCCGTTCGCCTTTCATGGGTGCATGACACGTCAGATCCGCTTCAACGCCTTCGACATGAACTGCGTCGCCCACCAGTCGTCCGGGCTGTGGCGGCATCCCGACGACCGGTCGCGGCAGTACAACACGCTCTCGTACTGGACCGACCTCGCGAAGCTCTTGGAGAGCGCGACGTTCGACGGCATCTTCATCGCAGACGTGCTCGGGACCTACGACGTCTACGGCGGCACGAACGAGGCCGCGATCCGCAACGGCGCCCAGGTGCCGGTGAACGACCCGATCCTGCTGGTGAGCGCGATGGCCGCCGTCACCGAGAACCTGGGATTCGGCATCACCGCCGGCACCGCCTTCGAGCACCCCTACCCCTTCGCGCGCCGGCTGAGCACGCTCGACCACCTCACACAGGGCCGCGTGGGGTGGAACGTCGTGACCGGATACCTGCCCAGCGCCGCGCGGAACATGGGCCAGGAGGACCAGCTCGCGCACGACGACCGCTACGACCATGCGGACGAGTACGTCGAGGTGCTCTACAAGCTCTGGGAGGGGTCGTGGGAGGACGACGCGGTGGTCGAGGACCGCGAGCGCGGCATCTTCACCGACCCGGCCAAGGTGCACCCGATCGGGCATGACGGCACGCACTTCAGCGTGCCGGGCATCCACATCTCCGAGCCGTCACCGCAGCGCACGCCGGTGATCTACCAGGCCGGCGCCAGTCCGCGCGGGGTGAAGTTCGCGGCCGAGAACGCCGAGGCCATCTTCGTCGCCGCCCCCTCGAAGGAGGTGCTCGCCGGCACCGTGAAGCGAATCCGCGATGCCCTCGAAGCGGCGGGCCGCGACCGGTACGACGCCCGCATCTACACGTTGCTCACCGTGATCACCGCCGCCACCAGCGAAGAGGCGACCGCGAAGCACGCCGAGTACCTCTCCTACGCGAGCCCCGAGGGTGCGCTCACGTTCATGTCGGGATGGATGGGCGTGGACCTGTCGCAGTACGCCGAGGACGAGCCGGTCGGGAACGTCGAGTCCAACGCGATCCAGTCGGTGCTGCAGCACCTGAAGGAGGAGGCCGACCTCGGCCGCGAATGGACCGTCGGGGACTTCGGGCGGCACAACGCGATCGGCGGCCTCGGCCCCACGATCGTCGGGTCCGGCGTCGAGATCGCCGACGAACTGCAGTCCTGGGTGGACGAGACCGACATCGACGGCTTCAACCTCGCCTACGCGGTCACCCCCGGCACGTGGCAGGACATCATCGAGCACGTGATCCCGGTGCTGCGCGAACGCGGCGCCTACCCGGAGGAGTACGCGCCGGGCACCCTCCGCAACAAGCTCCACGGTCGCGGCGACCGGGTGCAGGACACGCACCGTGCCGCGAAGTACCGGGTCGGGGAGTTCGCCCGGGCCTGACGCGGAGGCTCACGGGCAGGAGTGCCTCAGTCGTCGCTGCGGCTGAAGATCCCGCGGAGCACGAGGAAGACCACCACGGCGACGACCGCGACGATCGCGAGCTTGAAGATGAACGCGAGGACCGAGAACAACGCGCTCACGATCCACCACGCGATCACGACGGCGAGGACGACGCCGAGGATGGTCCAGATGTTCTTCGTCATGCCTCCAGCCTACGGAGTCGAACCGGGAGAACGAGCAGATCGTGCACGTGCCCCGCGGCGGCGAGGAGCGCGACGCTGCGTCGGGTGAGCGCCGCGAGCCGCTCCGCGAGGATCACCTCCACCTCGTCCGTGCGATCGTGGGCGCGTACCTGGTCGAGGATGCGGGCGATCGCAGGGATGCCGTACCCACCCGAACGGAGTGCCGCGACGACACGCGCCTCGGTGATCGCCGTGGAACCGTAGGAGCGCGCCGACGCCGCACCCCGGAGCGGGTGGACGAGCCCCTCGCGCTCCCAATGACGCAGGGCGGAGGGGCGGATGCCGAGCGCCTGGGCGAGTTCACCGATGGCCATCGCATCATCCTCGTCGAAGTCGTCGTCGGCTTCCTCCCTGGCGACCTCGAGGCCGCGGAGCGCTTCCCGCACGCGTGAGCGCTCCTCGGCGAGGTCGGCGTGCAAGAGGTCGATCCGCTCGGCGGCGTCTTCCATCGATGCGTCGATCAGTTCGGGCATCAGTCGTCGTGCGGGCACAGGGCCGAGGGCCGCTGCCATCGCCCGGTAGGCACGCAACGCCGTTTCATGGTGCGGACCGTAGCGGCGGTAGCCGTTGGGACCGCGCGCGGCCGCGGGGAGGACGCCGAGCCTCTCCAGGTCCCGCACCTGTTGGGTCGAGTACCCCACACGTCGCCCGAGCAGCGCTGTCGTCAGAGTCACCTCTTGAGGGTTCATCATCGGTTTTCCCTTCGCCACGGAGAAAACTCCACATAAGCGCTTCAACTTCATCATTGAAGCATGAACATGCAGAAGATCATCGACGCCGTCCGTGGATTCGACGGCGTCCTCGTCATCACCCCCCAAGCAGGTGGCCCCTACCCCGAGCTCTCCTGGGGAGACGCCTACTTCTACTACGCCCCGGACGGGCGGATGCCGGAGCGCACACAGCCCTACGGGACGATCATCACGAAGAACTATCCGGACGACGAGTCCTCCGCGCTCGACACCCCCGGGCGCTTCCGGGTGAACATCCACGTCGGCCAGGGCAAAGCCGACCCACTCGTGGCCGCGGACGCACAGCCGACCGATGTCGATGTGTTCCAGCCGCATCCGCTGTACGGCACGGCCGGGTGGGTCTGCGTGATCGATCCGGCCGAGCGGACGTCGGACACCGTGCTCGCCCTGCTCCGCGACGCGCACGAGTCCGCCCGCGCTCGCGCCGACCGCCGAGCGCGACGAGGATGACCACCGTGCAGGGCATGGCCGAGGAGGATCGGCGCCTGGTCGCGGTGTGGGCCGCCGACTGTGCCGAACGCGTGCTGCCCCTCTTCGAGAGGGAGGCGCCGGACGATGACCGTGCGCGCGACGCCATCGCCAGAGCTCGCGCCTTCGCACGGGGAGAACTCACCGCTGCGGGAGAGATCCGCCGCCGTTTCGTCGCCGGTCGCGCCGCCGGCGCAGCGACCACGCCCGCCGGCGCGGCCGCTGCGCGGTCGGCCGCCCAGGCTGCGGGCGTCGCGCACATGGGTGCTCATGCGTTCGGGGCGGCCGCCTATGCCGCGAGCGCGGTCGAGCTCGCGCACCCCGACGACTCCGACGCTCGTGCCGGAGAGGTGCACTGGCAGCTCGCGCACCTCTCCCCCGAAGCCGCGGCGGCGCTCCGACGACTCCCGCCCCTCGCTACGGACACGGCGGGCCCGCTCGGCCCGGGCCTCCTCGCCGCCGGAACCCTCGGCGCCGTGATCCGGGAGCTCCAGGCCGCCCTCTCCTGACCCTTTCGGATCGCGCAACTGGTCGCATCTGACGCCGAGATCGAGCTGCTTGCGCGATTCGAAAGGGCGGGGAGGGCGCTTCAGCCGCGATTCAGCGTCGACGGGCCACACTGGAGGAATGCGGATCCTGGTGGTGGACGACGAGGTGCGTCTGGCCGAGGGCGTGCGCCGTGGCCTGGAGGCCGAGGGGTTCGCCGTCGACGTCGCGCACAACGGTGTCGACGGGCTCTGGCGTGCACGGGAGACACGGTACGACGCGATCGTGCTCGACCTCATGATGCCGGGTATGAGCGGGTGGAAGGTGTGCGAGGCGCTACGCGCCGAAGAGAACTGGACGCCCGTCCTGATGCTCACCGCGAAGGACGGCGAGTGGGATCAGGTCGAAGCGCTCGAGACCGGAGCCGACGACTACGTCACGAAGCCGTTCTCCTTCGCGATCCTCGTCGCACGCCTGCGCGCCCTCGTCCGGCGCGGTGCCGTCGCGCGCCCGGCGATCCTCGAGGCCGGGGACCTGCGCCTCGACCCCGCCGCGCATCGTGTCTGGCGAGGCGACACCCCGGTGGCACTGACCGCACGGGAGTTCTCCGTGCTCGAATACCTCCTGCGTCACCGCGGCCAGGTGCTGTCGAAACGCGCCCTCATCGAGGGGGTCTGGGACGACGACTTCGACGGCGACCCGAACATCGTCGAGGTGTACGTGGGGCATCTGCGCCGCAAGCTCGACAAGCCGTTCGGACGCGAGGCGATCGAGACCATCCGCGGTGCGGGGTACCGGCTGGCGGCCGACGGTGGCTAGCCGCAGTTGGCGCTCCGTGCGCGGCAGGACCACGCTCGGAGCCACGGTGGTCGTGGCCGTGGCCCTGCTCATCGGCTCCTTCTCCTTTTACGGTGTCCTGCGCAGCAGCATGCACGACAACACCGTGCGCGCGGCGGAGCAGCGTCTCGAGCAGCTCTCCGACCGTACGGGCGGACCGGGCGGCCGGGGCATCGACGCTCTCGACGATGAGATCCTGCAGCTCATCGGACCGGATGGCTCCGTCCGCGCCGCGAGCGAGGACGCCCGCGAGAAGCTGGGCTCCACACCGCTCCCGATCGACGATGACCCGCAGACGACGACGGTCGACGGTGACCCGGTGCTCGTCGTCTCGGAAGAGCTCGACGATGACCGGACGCTCGTGCTCGCCGTCGCGATCGACGACGACGCCGAGACCCTCGCGACGGTCGCGACCTTGCTGGCGATCGCCGTCCCCCTCCTGCTGCTGCTCGTCGCGGTGACCACATGGCTCGTCGTCGGTCGAGCGCTGCGTCCGGTCGAACGCATCCGTGAAGAAGTGGACGGCATCACCGCCGAGCGGCTCCACCAGCGCGTGCCGGTGCCCGAGACGGCCGACGAGATCGCGGCACTCGCGACGACCATGAACGGCATGCTCGATCGCCTCGATGCCGCCGCCACCGCACAACGACGCTTCGTGTCCGATGCCTCCCATGAGCTGCGTTCGCCGCTCGCGACCATCCGCCAGCACGCCGAGCTCGCACAAGCCCACCCGGAGGTGACGAGCATCGGCGAACTGGCCGAGGTGGTGTCGGAGGAGGGACTCCGGCTGCAGGGCATCGTCGAGTCACTGCTGCTCCTGGCGCGTCTCGACGAGGGGGCGAGCACGCGCGGCGAAGCGGTCGACCTCGATGACATCGCGCTGGGCGAGGTGCGCCGATTGCGCGCGGCGGGACTCGACGTCGACGGCTCGGGGATCGCCGCGGCCCGGGTGCACGCGGACCCCCGTCTCCTGGGCCAACTGGTGCGGAACCTCGCGGACAACGCCGTCCGCCACAGTCGCGGCCGAGTCGCCATCGGTGTCGTCCCCGCGGACGGGCACGTGTTCGTGATGGTCGAAGACGATGGCGCCGGGGTCCCCCTCGAGGAGCGGGAGCGGATCTTCGAACGTTTCGTCCGGCTCGACGAAGCCCGCAGCCGAGACGCCGGCGGGAGCGGTCTGGGGCTTGCGATCGCCCGCGGCATCGCCGTCTCCGCCGGTGGGACGCTGATGGTCGACGACTCGCGCTGGAGCGGCGCCCGCTTCGTGCTCGCGCTGCCCGTCGCGCCCTGAACGCCCGGGGTGGTCGATCCTGAAGAGGTCTTCAGGTCGCTTCAGGATGGCTTCAGCGACTCCGGGGGACCATCGGGTCATGGATGACAAGACCCCCACCCCCGACCAGACGCCCGAGAGCACCCCGGATGCGCAGACCGTTCCGGTGTCCCCGGCTCCGGAGTCCGCCGCTCCGACCGTCGGCGACGGGCAGCACCCGACGTTCCCCGCAGCCGATCCCGTCGCCGCTCCGGCGACATCCGCTCCCAGGTCGGGCCGCACACGCGCACTGCTCATCGGGGGCGGCATCGCGGCAGCCGTCGTCCTCGCAGGCGGCGGTATCGCCGTCGGCGCCGCGATCAGTGATGAGTTCGACGACGATCACCGCCCCTCGATCTCCGACGACGGTCGCCACGACGACAGCCACCACGACGACGGTCGCCACGACGACGGTCGCCATGAGGAGCACCGCGGCGAGCGCGACGACGCGCGGATGAACGACCGGGGTCCCGCGACCGGTATCGGCGCGTCTTCGGCCGATGAGCTGATCGACATCGCGGATGCCGCGCGCGGCGCCGCCGAGGGCGAGGTCACATCGATCGACGCGAAGCGCGACGGGACCTGGGAGGTGCAGTTGACGGCCTCCGACGGCAGTGAGAGCGAGGTGCGAGTCGCCGAAGACCTCGCCGCATCCGTCATCGCGACGGACGCCGCGGACGACGATGACACCGCACCCACGCTCACTCTCGACGATGCCACCATCCGCGCCCTCGTCGCAGCAGCCTTCGAGGAGGCCGAGGGCACGATCACGGATCTCGACGTCGATGGGGATGACACCAGCCCTTATGACGCCTCGGTCCTCACCTCCGACAACCGCTCGATCGACATCGACTTCAGCGCCGACTTCGCGGTCGTCGGGACCGACCTCGACTGATCGAGCCCCGTCCGAATCGCGCACATGGCTTCATCCGGTGCCCCCATCGAGCCGTGTGCGCGATTCGAACGCTTGCCGCGCGACTAGCATTCAGGGATGACGAGTTCCGGACCGATCGACGACATCTCCATCGGCGGTGAGGTGATCCGCCTGGGGCAGTTCCTCAAGTTCGCGGGTCTCCTCGACTCCGGCGGTGACGCCAAAGAAGTGATCATCGACGGCTACGTGACGGTCAACGGCGAGGTGGATCGCCGCCGCGGCCGCCAGCTGCGCGACGGGGACCTGGTCTCGTTCGAAGGCCGCACGGTCCGCGTCCGGCCCTGACGCCTCAGACCGCTACGGCGCTGATCGAGGCGTGAGGTCGTGCTCCGGTCCGCACGCGGGTCTCACTGTCGATCACCGAGAAACCTGCCTCTTCCAGCAGCGCGGACATCCCGTCGACGCTCCAGTGGTGCGCGGTGGTCACGGCATGGGGGAACGGCTCACCGTCGGGGCCGTCGAAGAAGCCGAGGAGCAGGGCCCCTCCGTCTTCGAGAGCCGACCGCACCGTCGCCAGGAGCGAAGGAAGCTCGCCCGGGCTCGCATGGATCAACGAGTACCAGGCGAGCACGCCACGGAGCGAGCCCTCCTCGAGGTCGGCCTCGGACAACGACGCGACACGGTAAGGCACACCCGGGTATCGGGCGGTCGCGAGGGAGATGAACTCCGGCACGAGGTCGATGCCCTCCGCCGCGTGGCCTCGCGCGGCGAGGAACGCCGTCCAGTGGCCGGGACCGCACCCCGCGTCGAGAAGGCGACCGTCGATCCCCTCCGCCCAGTTCGCGATGCGTTCGCGGTCGCCGGCATCCATCTGGTCGATGTCGCCGAAGAGTTCCGCGTACTCCCCCGCGCGGGCGGAGTATCCCTCGCGGATGCGGCCGTCGCTCCCGGTGTTCCTCGGCATGGGTGTTCGTCCCTTCACCGGGTCTTCCGGATCGTCGACACCCACGGTATCGGGCGGCTCCGGGAACGGCGCCGACCTCGTGCCGCCCGGCCTCGGGTGGGTGGGCGGCACGGACGGATCAGCTTTCGGCGTCTTCGCTGATCGCGGCGAGTCCGGCGGCAGCGCATGTCTGGTCGGCGTCCCCGGAGGGCGCACCGCCCACACCGATGCCGGCGATGGAGGCGTCACCGACCTTCACGCTGACGCCTCCGGCCAGGAAGAGGGTTCCGGGAAGGTCACGGAGGGCGTCGGCGCGAGCGACGAGGTCACTCGTGTCGGTCCCGAAGGCCGCCGCGGTGTAGGCCTTCTGTTGCGAAGCCTCGATGGTGTGCGCCGCGGCGTTGTCCCCGCGCACGAACGCCTGCAGCTGCCCGGATCGGTCGACGACCGAGACACTGACGAAGCCGAGCCCGTCGGCCTGGCACTGGGCGAGGGCGGCCTGCGCGGCGACCATCGCGGTCTCGGCCGTCAGACGTGACGGGGTGACAACGGCATCCTCGGTCACGGTGACGACTGCTGTCTCGGTGTCTGCGGGTTCTGTCGGGCCCGATTCCGTGGCGGCCGTGCATCCGGCCAGGAGGAGCAGGGCGGAAACCGCCCCGACGGCGGTGAACAGGGAACGGGGGCGGAGAGTGGTCATGGGATGGTCCTTTCGGTGGATGTGGTCTTCCATCCTTCGAGGCCGCGACTGCCGCCACATCGACCGATCAGCCAGCGCAGGATCTATCGAACGGATGATGCACTCAGCCGGGGCGCGGATAATCGTGGGAGACATGACCCCTGCGCCTTCCTCGGACTCCACGACGCGGCCCGTCGAGATGTCGACCATCGACATCGCCGTGGACGTGGCCTTCGCGGTGCTCCTGGTCGTGTGCGGGTCACGGTACGTGGTGAACCACGGCCTCGACGAGGTCGGGGTGTTCGTCCTCATCGGCGCGTCGATCTCCTGGCTCGCCTACCTCGCCGGTCGGGTCCGAGAGCCGAGCGTGGTTCGCCGGCGCGTCGGCGTGGCGGTCGCGATCACCGCCTGGATCGTCCTGGTGGTCGCGGCTCCCAGCTTCGCGTGGTGCGCCCTCCCTCTGTTCTTCGCCGCCCATCGCGCTTTCTCCGGAGCATGGGCCCTCGCGCTCACGGTCATGATCGTCGTCGCCGTCGGAGTGAGCCTCTACCGATGGTCGGGGTGGCTCGACATCGGAATGCTGTTCGGCCCCCTGTGCGCCGGGGGGATCCTCACGCTCGCGTACGCGGCGCTCGAACGCCTGCACGCGGCCCGCGGTGCGCTCATCACCGAGCTGGAGACGACACAGGCGCGGCTGGCATCGACCGAACGCGAGGCGGGGAGGGAAGCCGAACGACGTCGCCTCGCTGCCGAACTCCACGACACCGTGGTGCAGGGGACCGCCAGCGCCTTGCTGCTCCTCGAGGCAGAGGAGCAACGGAACGGCGGGGCATCACCCGAGTCGATCCGTGCGCAGGACGTCCTCCGCGCCAACCTGGTCGAAACGAGGCGGGTCGTGCACGGCCTCTCGTCCACACGGCTGGCCGAACACTCCCTGGCATCGGCGTTGGCCGAGTCCGCAGCGGAACTCGGCGCGGAGTTGCACATGATCGGCACCGATCACGCGATCTCGGAACCACAGGCGCACGCACTGCTCCGGATCGCCCAGGAAGCAATGGTGAACGCCGTCCGGCACGCGCACGCCGATCGGGTGATCGTGACCCTGACCTTCGACCAGGCCAGGATCGGGATCGACGTCGGTGACGACGGCATCGGATTCGACCCCGAAGCCGCTGGCCGCGCCGACCGCGGCTACGGCTTGCGCGCGATGCGCTGGCGCGCGACCACAGCGGGAGGCACGTTCGACGTGGAGTCTTCCCCGGGGAACGGCACGATCATCTCCGCAACCGTTCCGTCGAGCCCCCTTCCCCCGCGCACCGCGGAGCACGGGGGATGATCCGCGTGATGCTGGTCGACGACCATCCGGTGCTGAGATACGGGATGGCCGGACTGATCGACACCCAGGATGACCTGAGCGTGGTGGCGCAGACGGGAGACGTCGATGAGGTCATCCGGCTCGCAGCGACGCAGACGCCGGATGTCGTGCTGATGGACCTGGATCTCGGAGCAGAGATCTCCGGTATCGATCTCACCGCCCGCCTGAGGGCGGAGTCGCCCGGCACTCGCGTGCTGGTCTTCACCACCTACGACACCGATGCCGACATCGTGCGGGCGATCGAAGCAGGCGCCACCGGGTACTTCCTCAAGGACTCACGCCCCGCCGATCTGTTCGCCGCCATCCGCTCCGCCGCCGCCGGGATCTCCGCGCTCTCACCGACGATCGCGACCCGCCTGCTCGGACGCACGCAGAAGCCGGACGAGACACTGACCGCGCGCGAGATCGAAGTGCTCGAGCTCCTCGCGCGCGGCTACTCCAACAAAGAACTCGGACATGCGCTCTTCGTCAGTGAGGGCACAGTGAAGTCGCACCTCCACCACATCTACACGAAGCTGCGCGTCGACAGTCGTGGCGCGGCGATCGCGCATGCCGTCCGTGAGGGCATCGTCCGCCTCTGACCGCCGACGCGCCGTGAGCGGATCTCTATCGAACGGCTGATTCGGGGCGGCACGTCGTCGGCGAGGCTGGAAGGAGACCGCGTTTCACCCTCCGAGGAGATCCCATGCCCGCTCGCCGGCCCCACACCGCTCTGATCATCCTCACGCTCGCCGCAGTGCCGCTCGTCGGGTGCACGCCGGAACGAGCTCCCGCGGTCTCCGTCACGCCGCACGCACCGACCGCGTCGCCGTCTGCGGATGCCTCGCCGAGCCCGTCGGCTGAAGAGGTGGCCGCCGCGACCACTGCCCTGTTCGACGCGGTCGCTCGCGACGACCATGCCGCCATCGCGGAAGCGATCGACGCCGGCGCCGACCTCGAGACCCGCGACTCCTCCGGCCGCACCCCGCTCGTGATCGCGACGAAGAACAACAGCGCGGACACCGCGATCCAGCTGCTCGAGGCGGGCGCCGATCCCGATGCGAAGGACGACATCGAGGACTCCGCCTTCCTCTACGCGGGCGCGGAGGGCTACGACCGGATCCTCGAGGAGACGATCCGGCACGGCGCGGATGTCACCTCGACCAATCGCTTCGGCGGAACGGCACTCATCCCGGCCAGCGAGCACGGGTACGCCGAAACGGTGCGGATCCTCCTCGCCGCGGGGGTCCCGGTCGACCACGTGAACGACCTCGGATGGACCGCCCTGCTCGAGGCCGTGCTCTTCGGAGACGGCTCAGCGAGCTACGTCGAGGTCGTCGGCCTCCTCGTCGAAGCGGGCGCCGACACCAGCATCGCCGACTTCCAGGGGCGCACCGCTCGCGACACCGCCCGGGACCGCGGACATGCCGAGATCGTGCGGGCGATGGGATGACCCGAGGATCACCGATCGCCGCGCGTCAGGGCCAGCGATAGATGGGAACCGTGGCACCGAACGCGTTTCGTGGGGTGGTGTTGCCTGTGCCGAGCTGGCCGGTTCCATTGCTGCCTGCGGAGGCGAAGGTGCCCTCCTGGCCGAGATACAGGGCATGGCCCGCTCCCGCTCCGACTTCGCGAGTGAGCGAGCCGGGCGCCAGTGGAACGAGTGTCGGGTCCGCCACAGCAGTGCTGTTGGTGCCGAGACCGAGTTGGCCCCCCGCATTGGCTCCCCACGCGAACAACTGCCCGCCCGACGTCCACGCGTAGAACGACGAGATTCCCGCAGACGGGACCGAGGCTGCGGCGCCGACGACCCCGGTGACGCCCGCGACGAGTGACAATGCGCTCGTCGTCCCGTGGAACAGGTCACCGCTCGCGGTCCAGACCAGGGTGTTGTTGCTGCCTACCGTGACGCCGGCCGCCGGCGGGGTGGTGATCCCCGTGACGATCGAGCCGGACGCGGCCCCGAGGAGGTTCCCCCAGGCGATCACGGTGCTACCACCGTCGACGCGAGCAGCTCCCCCGAACCGCCCGGCGGAGGCGTCCTCCACATTCCGCGTGAGCATGGCCTGCGCGGTCACTCGGGCAGGAGGACTTTGACCCGTCGCCGCCCGCCCCAGGCGCCCTCCACCGCTGTCGCCCCACGAGTAGAGGGCTCCGCTCTCGGTCCAGGCGAGGTAGTAGAAGCCACCGCTGGAGACACCGACGACCGGATCAGCGAGCGACGCGAAGAACGGATGCGAAGTGGGCGTGGGGGTCGTCCCGGATACGGTGGAGTTCCCCCAGGTGAACACCTCGCCGTCTTGGGTCAGCGCGATCGCCGTGTTGATGCCGGCGGATGCTTCGATCACCACTTCTCCGTTGAGCGCGACGACACGCTCCGGGATGAGGCGCGAGCCACCCGTGGAGCCGTCTCCCAACACACCGTTCGCGTTGGTGCCCCACGTGTACAGGGCCCCGTCCGGAGTCCAGCCGATCGAGTAGCTCTCGCCCGCATCGATCCCCGCGAACTGAATCGGCACAGCATCGGTGCTGCGCACACTCGCCTGAACCGCGCCCGCATCCTGCAAGCTGGCCTGCGAGGGAACGGCTACGAGCATCACCGTGGCAAGCGCGACCAGGAGCCCGCCGCTCGCCAGGAGCGTTCGTCGCGACCGACCGCCTTCTCGGCTCCCCATCGTGATCTCGTCTCTTCCTACAGCACGCTCTTCGCATTCATGAGCAGTTCCTTCCGGCTGACACGATCGGCTGCGCGAAGGGCTGCACCCAGCGCCAGGAGCAGTGCAGCGAGTGTGAGCCCTCCGCCCAGCGCCGCACCGGTGACGGCGAGACCGCCGCCCCCTCCACCCGGAGGCGCGGGGGGAGCCGGAGGTGCTGCGGTGGCGACGGTGACGGTGGACTCGCTCGGCGGAGGCGGCGCGACGCCGTCCGGGGGCGTCCCGTTCACGGTCGCCACGTTCACGACACTGCCCCGAGCGATATCGTCCGTCGTGACCGTGTAGGGCGCACCCGCGCACTCCATCATCGTCGCCGGTGGCAGCGACTCCGAGTCGCAGGTGACAGCACCGATCATCGGGTCGTCGATCGTGACGGGGTCGAGCGTCACGTTCCCGGTGTTGCGCACCTGGAAGCGGTAGTCGATCGTCTCGCCGACGTCGGCGAGGCCGTTTCCGTTCGCATCGTCGAGGGTCGCGCTCTTCACCATCTCGATTCCGGCCGTGGGGAAATCGGTCGGTGTGGTGACCGTGTCGGTGGGCGGCTCGACCGGTTCCACCCCGTCGGGCACCGTGCCGTCAGCGGTCGCCGTGTTCACCACCCCACCGGCGAGGAGATCCGCCTCCACCACCGTGTACGGCACATCGGCTGTGCACGTCATCGACGCACCACCCGCCAACGACGTCGCCGGACACGTCACACTCCCCGCCAGAGGATCCGTGACCGTGATGTCACTCACCGTCACCGTGCCCGTGTTCATCACCACGAACGAGTAGGCGATCGTCTCGCCGAGCCCGGCGAGACCGCTCGAATCCGCGTCGTCCACCTGAGCGATCTTGGTGATCGCCAGCCCCGCGCTGTCAGCAGGGGTGGGGGTCGTGACCGTGTCGGTGGGTGGCTCGAACGGTTCCACCCCGTCGGGCACCGTGCCGTCAGCGGTCGCCGTGTTCACCACCCCACCGGCGAGGAGATCCGCCTCCACCACCGTGTACGGCACATCGGCTNCAGCGGTCGCCGTGTTCACCACCCCACCGGCGAGGAGATCCGCCTCCACCACCGTGTACGGCGCATCCGCGGTGCACGTCATCGACGCACCACCCGCCAACGACGTCGCCGGACACGTCACACTCCCCGCCAGAGGATCCGTGACCGTGATGTCACTCACCGTGACCGTGCCGGTGTTCATCACCACGAACGAGTAGGCGATCGTCTCGCCGATGTCCGCGAGACCGTTCCCGTTCGTGTCGTCGATCGTCGCGTCCTTCACGATGGACAGCCCCGCCGACGCCTCGACGGTCGGGACGATAGCGGTGTCGATCGGGGGAAGGAACCCGACGTTCACCGGCGGTGTGGCCACGCCGGTCGCGGTGTTCGTCACCGCCCCCGCAAGGACGTCATCCTCCGTCACCACGTGCGTGGCAGGAGCGACACACGTGGTGGATTCGCCGATCGCGAGCGTGGTCGTGTCGCAGATCACCGTGCCGACTGTCGGGTCGCTGACCCCGACATCCACCAGCGTCACATTGCCGACGTTGGTGAGGAGGAACTCGTAGCTGATGACATCGCCGATCTCGGCGATCCCGTCACCATCCGCTTCTGCGAGAGTCGCGATCTTCTCCAAGGACAGGCCAGCATCAGGAATCGCCGTCGGTACGATGACGGTGTCCTCCACCGGGTCCGGAGGAGTCACACCCGCCGGCGG
>NZ_JBMJAF010000002.1:666692-959385 GCF_049099505.1 Microbacterium sp. IO18 | reverse complement strand
AAACAAAATGGCCACCCAACGCTGGGTGGCCATTTTGCGTTAAGTCTCACCGTCTCAGCCGAGACTCCAGCAGGGCTGCGGTCTCCTGCACGGCCCTGGCCAGAAGAGTTTCGTCCAACTCTTCTATGCCCCAGGTCACGGCGACGGCTGCGACCGGCCATCCCGAAGCATCGAGGACGGCTGCGCCGACGCTGCGCAGGCCCACCGCGACCTCACCGTCCTCGGTCGCGTATCCCCGCGCTCGAACCTCGCGCAACAGCTCCCGCAGCTCGCGCGGTGTCTCGGGCCCCTGGCCCGTGCGGTCCGGGAACGCAGACGTATCGGGGTAGAGCGCGCGCACTTGTTCGCGGGGCAGCGCAGCCAGCATGGCCCGGCCCGACGCGGTGAGGTGCGCGGGAAGGCGGACTCCGACGTCGGTCACCAGTGCGGGGCGGCGTGGCGCACGTTCCTCGACGATGTACAGCACGTCCCCACCGCTCATCACGGCCAGGTGGGCACTCTCGCCCAGTCGGTCGGACAGCGCAGCGACCAGGGGAGCGCCTCGCCGAGCGAGCGGCTGCTGTCGGGTGTACCCGCCGGCGAGCTCGAACGCCGACGTACCGAGGCCCCAGCGGCGCTCCTCCTGCAGGTGGAGCACGAAGCCGTGAGCCGCCAGCGTGGACAGCAGGTGGTACACGGTCGAGCGGGGCAGCTCGAGCTCCCGTGCGATTGCCGACGCCGCCACCGGGGCGGGGCGTCCCGCGAGATAGCTCAGGATGCGCAGCGTGTGGTCGGCGGCGGGGACTTTCGCGGCCTCGGACTTGTCTGGGATCACAGACACAGCATGGCACGAACCGGTGTCCCGCAGGCCCCACCGGGTGTGGAATCGAGTCATGACCGAACTCGCCCCCGTGCTTGTCGGAGCGGCTCCCCTGTCGCCTGCCGACGTCGTCGCCGTTGCCCGCCACGACGCTCCTGTGTCGATATTCCAGGATGCACTCACTCGGGTCGCTGACACCCGTCGAGTGATCGACGGTCTCGCTGCCGATCCGAATCCCCACTACGGCGTCTCCACAGGCTTCGGTGCCCTCGCGACCACCTTCATCGCGCCGGACCGTCGTTTCCAGCTGCAGGCGAGTCTGATCCGGTCGCACGCCGCGGGCACCGGCGCCGAGGTCGAGCGCGAGGTCGTCCGCGGGCTTCAGCTCCTACGTCTGCAGACCCTCGCCTCGGGGCGCACGGGCGTCCGGCCGATCGTCGTTGAGACCTACGCGGCGCTCTTGAACTCCGGCATCACGCCGGTCGTGCGCGAGTACGGCTCGCTCGGCTGCTCGGGCGATCTCGCCCCCTTGGCCCACATCGCCCTCGCCGCGATGGGAGAGGGGGAGGTCCGTGATGCCGCCGGGGAGCTGGTACCGGCCTCCGCTGCCCTCGCACGCGCCGGGATCGAGCCCCTGACCCTCGTCGAGAAGGAAGGGCTCGCCCTCATCAACGGCACGGACGGCATGCTCGGCATGTTGGTGCTGGCCCTGCACGATCTCGAGACGCTCCTCGTCACCGCCGATGTCGCCGCGGCGATGTCGGTGGAGTCCCAGCTGGGGACCGACGCGGTGTTCGCTGCCGACCTGATGGCTCTGCGACCGCAGATGGGGCAGGCGGAGTCGGCCGGCAACCTGCGCCGGTTCCTCGCGGACTCGCCGATGGTCGCCAGCCACAAGGGACCGGATGACGGGCGTGTCCAGGACGCGTACTCGCTGCGGTGCTCGCCCCAGGTGCACGGCACGGCGCGCGACACGATGGCACACGCCGCGATGATCGCCGACCGCGAGCTCGCCAGCGTGATCGACAATCCCGTGATCACCGTCGACGGACGCATCGAGTCCAACGGGAACTTCCACGGTGCTCCGGTCGCGGCCGTCCTCGACTTCCTCGCGATCTCGGTCGCCGATGTCGCTTCCGTCTCCGAGCGGCGCACGGACCGTGCCCTGGATCCCGCCCGCAACCACGGTCTGCCCCCCTTCCTCGCGGACGAGGTCGGTGTCGACTCCGGCCTGATGATCGCGCAGTATGCGGCTGCCGGTATCGTCTCCGAGCTCAAGCGCCTGGCCGTGCCGGCGTCGGTGGACTCGATCCCGTCCTCCGCCATGCAGGAGGATCACGTCTCGATGGGATGGGCCGCCGCCCGCAAGCTGCGGCGCGCGATCGACGGCCTCGGCCGAGTGCTCGCCATCGAGATCCTCACCGGCGCGCGTGCTCTCGACCTCCGGGCACCGCTGGATGCCGGACCGGTGACCGGCGCCGTGCGCGATCTCGTCCGCACCGTCGCAGCGGGTCCCGGACCCGACCGCTTCCTCTCCCCGGAGATGGAGGCCGTCACCGCCCTCGTCCAATCGGGCGCCGTCGCCCGCATCGCAAAGGAGCACATCCATGGTTGAGCCCACCGCTACTGGGTCCACCGCACCTGAGCCCACCGCTACTGGGTCCCGCGTCGTCCGCGCCGCCCGGGGCAACCAGCGCACGGCGAAGAGCTGGGGCGCCGAGGCCGCCAAGCGCATGCTGATGAACAACCTCGATCCCGAGGTCGCCGAGCACCCCGAAGACCTCGTCGTCTACGGCGGCACCGGTAAGGCGGCCCGTAGCTGGGAGGCGTACGACGCGATCGTGCGCACCCTCGACGAGCTCGAACCGGACGAGACGCTGCTGGTGCAGTCGGGCAAGCCGGTGGGTGTCTTCCGCACCCACGAGTGGGCGCCGCGCGTGCTGATCGCCAACTCCAACCTGGTGGGGGACTGGGCCACCTGGCCGGAGTTCCGCAAGCTCGAGGAACTTGGGCTCATCATGTACGGACAGATGACGGCCGGATCGTGGATCTACATCGGCACGCAGGGCATCCTGCAGGGGACCTACGAGACGTTCGCCGCCGTGGCCCGTTCCCTCGGTCGTGACTCTCTGCGTGGAACGCTCACCCTCACGGGCGGCGCGGGCGGGATGGGTGGCGCTCAGCCGCTCGCCGTGACACTGAACGACGGCGCGGTGCTGATCGTCGACGTGGACGAGTCGCGTCTCGCCCGGCGCGTGGAGCACGGCTACCTCGACGAGTACACGACCGACCTCGATGCGGCCGTCGCCCGAGTGGTCGCGGCCAAGGAGTCGGGCGAAGCTCTCTCGGTCGGAGTGGTCGGCAACGCGGCCGAGGTGTTCCCCGAGCTGCGGCGTCGGGGCGTTCCGATCGACATCGTGACCGATCAGACCAGCGCCCACGATCCGCTCGCCTACCTCCCGGTCGGCATCACCGTGGCGGACTGGAAGTCCGAGGCGGAACGCGACCCCGAAGATTTCACGCGTCGTTCGCGTGCGTCGATGGCCGCGCACGTCGAGGCGATGGTCGCATTCCAGGATGCCGGTGCAGCCGTGTTCGACTACGGCAACTCGATCCGTGCCGAGGCTCAGCTCGGAGGCTTCGATCGGGCATTCGAGTTCCCCGGGTTCGTGCCGGCATACATCCGCCCGCAGTTCGAGGAAGGACGCGGACCGTTCCGCTGGGCGGCCCTCTCCGGCGATCCCGAAGACATCTACAAGACCGACCGTGCGATCGCCGAGCTCTTCCCCGACGATGCCGCCCTTCACCGCTGGCTGGAGAAGGCCGGCGAGAAGGTTCACTTCGAGGGGCTGCCCGCACGCATCTGCTGGCTCGGCTACAAGGAGCGTCACCTCGCCGGACTCAGGTTCAACGAGATGGTGGCCTCGGGTGAGTTGTCGGCGCCGATCGTGATCGGTCGCGACCACCTCGACTCCGGGTCGGTGGCATCGCCGTATCGGGAGACCGAGGCGATGAAGGACGGCTCGGACGCGATCGCGGACTGGCCTCTGCTGAACGCGCTGCTCAACACGGCCTCCGGCGCCTCGTGGGTGTCGCTGCATCACGGGGGCGGCGTCGGCATCGGCCGCTCGATCCACGCCGGTCAGGTCACCGTCGCCGACGGCACTGCGCTCGCCGCGGAGAAGCTGGAGCGCGTGCTGACGAACGACCCCGGCACCGGGGTGATGCGTCACGTCGATGCGGGCTACGAGCACGCTCGCGAGATCGCGCGCGAGCGTGGTCTGAACATACCGATGCTCTGAGAGGCTCAGGACATGGCAACGCTCCTCACGAACATCGCGGAACTGACCACCAATGTCGCGCTGCACGGTGACGGGCCTGGTGACCTTACCGGAACCCTGACCGATGCGGCCGTGCTGATCGAGGGCGAACGGATCGCCTGGGTGGGCGCCGCTGCGGATGCGCCCGTGGCCGAGGAGGTGATCGATGCCGGTGGGCGCGCCGTGATCCCCGGGTTCGTCGACAGCCACAGCCACCTGGTCTTCGGCGGCGACCGCGCGGCCGAGTTCGAGGCCCGCATGGCAGGGCAGAAGTACGCCGCCGGTGGCATCCGCTCGACCGTGGCCGCCACCCGCGCCGCGACCGAGGACGAGCTGCGTGCACGTCTGCGCGGCTTCCTCGACGAGATGCTCGCGCAGGGCACGACGACCGTCGAGATCAAGAGCGGCTACGGGTTGAGCGTCGTCGACGAGGAGCGCCTGGTGCGCCTGGCCGCCGAGGTGACGCCCGAGGTGACGTTCCTCGGCGCGCACGTGGTCCCCGCCGAGTATGCCGAGCGGTCGGACGAGTACGTCGATCTGGTCGCCGGGCCCATGCTCGATGCCTGCGCTCCGCACACGAAGTGGATCGACGTGTTCTGCGAGACCGGAGCCTTCACGGTGGCGCAGTCGCGTCGGGTGCTGGAGGCCGGCATCGCGCGCGGACTCGCGCCCCGGGTGCATGCGAGCCAGCTCGGCCCGGGCGACGGCGTTCGCCTGGCGGTCGAGCTCGGCGCGGCGTCGATCGACCACGGCACCTATCTGACGGATGCCGATGTCGGAGCGCTCGCCGGCTCCGGCACCGTGCTCACCCTGCTGCCGGGCGTCGAGTTCTCGACGCGGCAGCCGTATCCGGACGCGCGGCGCCTGATCGACGCGGGCGTGACCGTGGCGCTGGCGTGCGACACGAACCCGGGGTCGAGCTTCACCTCATCCATGCCGTTCTGCATCGCCGTGGCCGTCCGGGACATGGGGATGACCCCGGGGGAAGCCGTGTGGGCGGCGACGGCCGGCGGAGCGAAGGCACTCCGCCGGGACGACGTCGGGCTGATCGCCCCCGGTGCCAGGGCCGATCTCGTGCTGTTGGACGCACCGACCAGGATCCACCTCGCGTACCGGCCGGGGGTCCCGCTCGTGCGGCAGGTGTGGAAGGACGGCGACCCGGTGGGGTGACGCCGTCACTCCCCGATGGCCTCGACCAGCGTGGCCAGCCGCGCCTCACCGTCCCCGGCGACCGTGAGGAGACGCACTCCGGTGTCCTGCGCGAGATCGTCCGCGAGGTCGAACAGAGCCTGGTCCATCGCCTCGCGCAGTGCGGGGTCTTCGTCCGCGGGGATGCGGATCGACCGGCGTGCATCGAGCGGGACGAGCACGACCAGATCGACGAGAGCGAGGGAGTCCTCGGCGGTCGCGATCGCACGTTCCACGAGTGCGCCGTCGCTCCGCCCGAGCCGTTCGAGGGCGATGAGGTAGGCGGCGAAGTCCAGCGGTCCCCGCTCGGCGATCACGTCCTGCTGACCCGCCGTGGCGTGCAGGCGTCCGGCCGCTATCCGCAGCTGGCCGGCGAAGCTCGCCTCCCCGGACGGGTCGACCGCCTCCTCCTCGAGGTCGTCGAACGGGTCCCCGAGCGAGAGATACTCCGGATGCGCGGCGAGGAAGTCCGCGATCAGAGTGCTCTTGCCACTCGCGTGCGTACCGGAGACGACGATCCTCATCAGCGGGACGCGAGGCCGGCCAGCAGCTCGAGCACGCATAGCGCCGCCAGACGGACGGTGCGGGCGTCCTCCGCGTCCGTGGTCGCATCGACCTCGGCGAGGTCGGCGCTGACGACGCGCCCATCCGCGGCGACGGCACGCGTGAGGGCGCGCAGCTCCCACGCGTGGAGCCCGCCGGGGACGCTCGCCGGGCAGCCGGGCGCGACCGACCGGTCGCAGACGTCGACGTCGATGTCGAGGTGCACACGCGGGGCCGCCCCCGCACCGGCGATCTCGAGCGCTTCGGCGACGACGTCGTCGATGCCGCGACGGCGCACCTCGTCGAGCGTGACGACGCGGATGCCCCAGTCGGCCGCGCGCCGCGCATAGGCGGCGGAGTTCGCGAAGTCGGCGATGCCGATCTGGACGATCCTGGTCGGGTCGATCCGGGTGGTCGTCAGTGCGGACGCGGTCGGGACGTCTTCCACGAGGCGTCGTACCGGCGTGCCGTTGGAGACGCCGTCGCGCAGGTCGAAGTGCGCGTCGAACGTGATGAGGCCCGTGGCCTCGGCGCCGAGCGCGACCGGATACGTGAGCGAGTTGTCACCGCCGAGTGCGATCACGAGCTTCGTCGCCTCGGCGAGTGCACGCACGCGGGAGATGACCCTCGCCTCGCCGTCCGCGCCGTCCGGATCGCTCACATCGCCGGCATCCGCGATGCGCAGAACCTCGTCGAGTTCGAGCACCGGCGGACCCATCAGCGTCGTCCCGTAGCGGGGAAGCGCTTCGCGGATGGCGGCCGGCGTCGCGTGGGCTCCGGTCGGCGAGAGTGACGTGCGCCAGGTCGGCACCCCGAGCAGCACGGCATCGGCCGTAGCCGTGAAAGCGGGCCAGGAGCCGGCGCGGGGCCAGAGCGGGTCGTGACTCAACGGTCGGGAAGTGGGCGTCATGGTCAGACTCCGGGGATCAGGGCGTGGGCGAGGGAGAAGATGGCGAGACCCGCGAGGGCGCCGACGAAGGTGCCGTTCAGGCGGATGTACTGCAGGTCGCGGCCGACCATGAGCTCGATCTTCTCGGTGGTCTCGGCGGGATCCCAGCGTTCGACGGTATCGGTGATGATCGAGGCGATGTCGTGCCGGTAGCGGTCGACGAGGAACACAGCGGCGTCCGACACCCAGGTGTCGACGCGGTGCTGCAGGGCGACGTCGGTGGTCAGGCGCTCGCCGACTTCCTGCAGCGCCTGCACGGCCCGACGACGCAGCCCGCTGTCGGGGTCGGCGAGAGCGGTGAGCAGGCCGTTCTTCGCGGTGTTCCACGCTTCAGCCGCCAGAGCGCCGACCCGCGGGCTGTCGAAGAGCGAGGCCTTGGCGTTCTCGAGCTTGGCGCGCGTGGCCGGATCGTTTTGCAGGTTGTCCGCCAGGCGGGTCAGGTAGCCGTCGACCGCGATGCGCGCGGGGTGATGCGGATCGGCCTGTACCGCGTGCACGAACTTGACCGCCTCGTGGTAGACCGTGTCGTCGACGAAGCGATGGGCCAGCTTCGGCACCCAGCCGGGGAGACGCCGAGAGACGAGTCCGGTGAACGATGCGGCGTTCGCGTCGAGCCACCGCGCGATGCTATCGGCGGCGAGGTCGACCGCGCCGTGGTGGGCCCCCGCATCGACGATCTTCTCGAGCCAGGCGCCGGCCGGCGGACCCCACTCCGGAGCCACCAGGTGCTCGCGGGCGAGGTCGGTGATGAGGTCGCGCACGTCGTCGTCGCTCAGTGCGCCCAGGACGGCGGTCGCGATCGTGGCTCCTTCGGCACCCACCCGCTCGGCATGCGGAGGCTCGCGCAGCCACTCTCCGGCGCGCAGCGCGATGTGCGTGCTGGAGAGCTTGGTGCGCACGACGTCTCCGGCCAGGAAGTTGGTCTCGACGAACTCTCCGAGCGTGCGACCGATCTCGTCCTTGCGGGTGGGGATGATCGCGGTGTGGGGGATCGGCAGCCCGAGCGGACGGCGGAACAGCGCGGTGACGGCGAACCAGTCCGCGAGCGCACCGACCATCCCTCCCTCGGCGGCGGCGCGGACATAGCCGAGCCAGCCGACCCGCTGCTGGAAGGCGAACGCGATCACGAACACGACGGCCATGAACAGCAGCGCTCCGAGGGCGACCGCCTTCATGCGCCGGAGCGCACGGAGGCGCTCCTGGTCGGAGGGCGAGAGCTGCGTCATCGGTGTTCGCGGCATGACGTCATCCTTTCACGGTGGGCGTGGGCGGGAGGTCTCGCTTCGCAGCGGGCGGAGTACCCTCAAGGGGTGATCGAAGACATCAAGAAGCGTGCTCTGCACCGCACCAGCATCCTCGAGGGGCAGATGCGCGGTGTCGCGCGGATGATCGAGAACGAGGAGTACTGCATGGACATCATCACGCAGTCCCGGGCGATCCAGCGCTCCCTCGAATCGCTGAACCGACTGCTGCTCGAGAACCACCTGCGCACGCACGTCACCCACATGTTCGATGCGGGCGGCGAGGAGCGCGACAAGGCCGTCCTCGAACTGCTCAAGGCCTTCGACTTCGACCGCAAGTAGGAGACCACCCCGAGGCGCTAATCGGTCGCAGGTTTCGAGAATCGCAACGGATACCGTTGCGAATTGATCAAGAGACTTCCGATTTCGCTATACCTGAGGCCCTTCCTGTGACAGACTCGCCGCAAGCGATTCTCAATGGGGAGGCTCCATGCCCGGCACTCTGCCCGCGTCTTCGGCGACGCTCGACACACCCACAGCCACCGGTGCGGTACGCATCGACCGCGTCACCAAGCGCTACGGCACCGCCGTGGCCGTCGACGATCTGACCCTCGACGTGCAGCCGGGGGAATTCCTCTCGCTGCTCGGACCCTCGGGCTGCGGCAAGACCACGACGTTGCGCATGATCGCGGGCTTCGAGTATCCGGACGCCGGTGACATCAGCATCTCGGGCCGGAGCGTGCTGAGTCTGCCGCCGTATCGACGCGAGGTGAACACGGTCTTCCAGGCCTACGCGCTGTTCCCGCACCTGTCGGTCGCGGAGAACGTGGCGTACGGGCTGCAGCAGCGAGGCGTTCCCAAGTCGGAGCAGCGGACCCGGGTGAGCGAGGCGCTCGACATGGTGCAGCTACGCAGCTTCGCCGATCGCAAGCCCACCCAGTTGTCGGGCGGTCAGCAGCAGCGCATCGCCCTCTCGCGAGCCCTCATCAACCGCCCCAGCGTGCTCCTGCTCGATGAGCCGCTCGCCGCCCTCGACCGGCAGCTGCGCGAGGAGATGCAGCTCGAGCTGAAGCTCCTGCAGGCGCGACTCGGCACCACGTTCGTCTTCGTCACACACGATCAGGCCGAGGCGCTGTCGATGAGCGACCGGATCGCCGTGATGCGCGCGGGCCGGATCGAGCAGCTCGACGAGCCGGCGGCGATCTACGCGGAACCGGCATCCGCGTATGTGGCCTCGTTCATCGGCCAGCAGAACTTCGTGCACGGCACCGTCCGTTCCGACGGAGATGCCGTCGACACCGCGATCGGTGCGATCTCCGGGCGCTGGGGCGGGGAGCGGGTCGCTGCCGGGCAGCCCGCCGTCGCCGCGATCCGCCCGGAGTATGTGCGGCTCGAGCAGGGGGAAGGCACCGGCGCGCGCGGTCGTGTGCTCGGTGTCTCGCATCTCGGCGAGACGATGCAGGTCGCCGTGCGCGTCGGCGAAGACGCGACGTTCCTCTCGAGGATGCCGGCGCCCACCGCGCCGCGCGTCGGGGTCGACGAGGAGGTGCGCTGCGTGTGGGATCCCGCGGACGTGCGACTCTTCGCCGCCGACGGCATCCCGACCACCGCCACGCACGTGATCGCGCTTCCCAAGGAGGGAGGCCGGTGACGGGCGCTCCTCCGGTCCGCGTGCTCGCGCACCGGAGCGCCGCCCGGGTGATCCGCACCGAACTCTCCCGTCGCGGGTTCCTCGCCACCGCGCTGCTGGCGGGCGGAGCCGTCGTGCTCACCGCCTGCGCCCCCGGCCAGAACGCCGCGGCGGTGCACGCCAAGGGCGGACCGCTGGAGGACAAGCTCTCCATCTACAGCTGGGGCGATTACGACGCGCCGGAGGTGCTCGAGCAGTTCACGGCCGAGAACGGTCCGCGGATCGTGCTCGACGCCTTCAACTCGAACGAGGAGCTGATCGCCAAGCTGGTCGCGGCCCGAGGCACGTCGGGGTACGACATCGTCGTGCCGACCGGAGTCTTCGTGGGGCCGATGGCCGAGAACGGGCTGCTGCAGAAGTTCAACCTCGACCTGCTGCCGAACATGAAGCACGTCGCCCCGGAGTTCCGCGGGCGCGCCTGGGATCCGGGCAATGAGTACTCGGTGTGCAAGGCCTGGGGCACCACCGGGTTCGTCTACGACAAGCGGGTGATCTCGCGGGAGCTCACCACCTGGAACGACTTCATCGACGCCGCGCAGAACGAGGCGTCCGGTTCCACCTCGGTGCTGGATGACCCGGCGCCGTTGCTCGGCATCTACTTCTGGGCGAACGGCATCGACTGGACGACGACCGACCCCGACGACCTGGACGCGGTCGAGGACTTCCTGGTGAAGGATCTGGCGCCGCACATCTCGGCGTTCGATTCCTACCCGGGCGGCTCGTCGATCCCGCAGGCGTCGCACGCTCTGCTGCAGTCCTACAACGGTGACGCGCGCCTGGGCATCTTCGAGTCCGACGATCCCGACCGCTGGCAATGGGTGCTCGGGAGTCCGGCCACCGAACTGTGGATGGACAACTGGGCGATCGCCGCGGGCGCGCCGCACCCCGAGGCGGCGCACGCGTTCATCAACTTCGTCCTGCAGCCGGATGTGCAGCTCGCGCAGGTCGACTACATCGGCTACGACACGGGCATCTCCGGCGTCCGCGAAGCCGCGGAGGCCGCGGGTCTGGAACGGCTCGACATGGTGTTCTTCGACGAGGAGCAGGTGCAGACCATGCATGAGGGCAAGCTGACGGACGCTCAGGACCGGGTCGTCGCGATCTGGAACTCGATGAAGGCGGCCGCCGGTGCCTAAGCTCAAGTTCGGTCTCGCGATCCCCGCCTGGGTGTGGCTGCTGATCTTCTTCGTCGCCCCCATCGGCATGGTCATCGTCTTCAGCTTCGGCTACAAGCCGAGCATCTTCGCCACCCACGCCCTCGACCACCTCTCCTTCGACCGCTACCTCGAGGCCCTCTCGCCCACGTTCTTCAGCACCTTCCTGAACACCCTGTGGATCGGCATCCTCGGCACGCTGCTGTGCCTGGTGATCGGGGCGCCGGTCGCGTACTGGATCGCCGTGAAGGCGCCGCCGTCCAAGCGCGGACTGCTGCTGGCCCTCGTCATGGTGCCGTTCTGGACGAACTTCCTGGTGCGCACGATCGGCTGGCAGGTGATCCTCGCCCCGGAGGGCTGGCTGTCGCAGCTGCTCCAGGGCATCGGCGTGATCCCGGGTCCCCTCGATCTGCTGTATTCGCGGGGTGCGGTGCTGCTCGGCGTGGTCTACAACTACCTGCCGCTCATGATCCTCCCGCTGTTCGTCGCGTTCGACCGGGTATCGGGTCCGCTGCGCGAGGCGAGCAAGGACCTGGGCGCGAACAGCGCGACGACCTTCGTCCGGGTGACCGTGCCCCTGGCCCAACCCGGCATCATCGCGGGCGTGCTGCTCGTGTACATCCCGCTCATGGGCGACTACATCACCGCGACCGTGCTCGGTGGCGCGAAGGGCAACATGATCGGGCAGGTCGTGGCGAGTCAGTTCCAGACCGCGCAGAACTGGGCGTTGGGCTCGGCGATGGCGGTGCTGCTCATCATCGTCATCATGATCTCGATCGCCGTGGCGGCCGGGCTGCTCTGGCTCGTGACACTGCCACTCAGACAACGCAACCGACTCGTCCTGGGGGAGGGCTCATGAGTTCACGTCGTGGAGCAGCACGTCTCCTGCTGCCGATCTGGGCAGGACTCGTCTTCCTGTTCCTGTTCCTGCCGATCCTGGTGATCATCGTCTACTCGTTCAACGTCGGCCGCCTGCTGGTCTCGTGGGACCACTTCGGCTTCGACTCGTTCCTCGCGATCGTCAACAAGCCGGCGATCCGCGACGCGGTGCTGGTGTCGGTGCGCACCGGCCTGCTGGCCGCCCTGCTCGCGACCGCGCTCGGAACCCTGGCCGGCATCGCGATGGCCCGCAACCCCGGCAAGTGGGTGTGGTGGTTCCTCGGGCTCCTGCTGCTCGTCTCGGTCACCCCGGAGATCGTGGATGCCGTCGCGCTGCTGCCCTGGCTGGTCTTCCTCGGCCAGGATGCCGGGATCGGGATCTTCAACGACGGAACGATGAGGCTCGTGGTCGGGCAGTCGCTGTTCTCGATCGCGATCGTGTCGTACATCGTCCGGGCGCGACTGGTCGGACTCGACGCCCGCCTGGAAGAGGCCTCCGCCGACCTGTACGCCCCGCCGGTGCGGACCTTCCTGAAGATCACGCTGCCGCTGGCGATGCCGGCCGTGCTCGCCGGGTTCCTGCTCTCGTTCACGTTGAGCCTCGACAACACGGTCGTGTCGGCGTTCGTGCAGGTGTCCGGCACGACACCGTGGCCGGTGTACGTGCTCAGCGCACTGCGTAGCGGACTCCGTCCTGAGATCGCGGCGGTGTCGACCATCATGCTCGTGCTCACCCTCCTCGCTCTGGCGCTGGTGGCGGTGGTGCTCAAGCGTGCCGGTGACTCGGCGACCGAGATCGCCCGCACGATGGCGGGAGGCTGAGCATGGGAGCGGCAGACCTCGTCTTCACCGGTGGTTCCCGCGGCGGGAGGGCGTTCCTCTCCGATGCAGCGCGCTCCACCGCTCGCGCCGTCGCGGTCACGGACGGCCGCATCAGTGCGATCGGCCACGACCTGTCGGAGATGATCGGCCCGGACACCGAGGTCGTCGATCTGGCCGGTGGGCTCCTCGTGCCCGGGTTCCAGGACGCGCATGTGCACCCGGTGTGGGGTGGACTGGACATGCTCCGGTGCGACCTCTCGGGCCTCGCGACGCGTGAGCAGTATCTGGCGCGGATCGCGGAGTACGCCGCAGAGCACCCCGACGACGAATGGATCCTGGGGGGTGGCTGGCAGATGTCGGCCTTTCCCGGAGGTACGCCGACGGCCGCGGATCTGGACGCGGTCGTGCCCGATCGCCCCGCCTTCCTCCCCAATCGCGATGGGCACGGCGCCTGGGTGAACTCGCGGGCGCTCGCGCTCGCCGGGATCACCGCGGAGACCCCGGATCCTGCGGACGGACGCATCGAACGTGACGCAGGCGGTGCCCCGAGTGGAACCCTGCACGAGGGAGCGATGGGCCTGGTGAACCGGCTGCTCCCGGCCGAGCCGGTCGAGCGCCTGGTGGAGGCGCTCGTCCAGGGGCAGCGGTACCTGCACTCCTTCGGCGTCACCGCCTGGCAGGATGCGATCGTCGGCACCGAGTACGGCGACGCGGGTGACCCGTTGCCCGCGTACCGTGCCGCGGCAGCCACTGGAGAACTCACCGGTCGGGTCGTGGGCGCCCTGTGGTGGGACCGCTCGCGCGGCCTGGAGCAGATCGAGGACATCGTCGAACGGCGCGCTGCCGGCTCCGTCGGTCGCTTCCGTGCCCGCAGCGTGAAGATCATGCAGGACGGTGTGGCCGAGAACTTCACCGCCGCGATGCTCGAACCCTATTGCGACGGCCACGGGCATCCGCGTGAGGACTCCGGCATCTCGTTCGTCGAGCCGGAGCTGCTCAAGGAAGCGGCGACCCGGCTCGATGCCCTCGGGTTCACGCTGCACTTCCACGCCATCGGCGACCGTGCCGTGCGCGAGTGCCTCGACGCGGTCGAAGCCGCCCTCCTGCACAACGGTCCGCGCGGGAACCGGCACCACATCTCCCACATCCAGGTCGTGCACCCGGACGACGTCCCCCGGTTCCGTGCGCTCGACGTGACGGCGAACATGCAGATGCTGTGGGCCACACTGGAGCCGCAGATGGTCGACCTCACGATCCCCTTCCTCGGGGACACGCGCAGCGCCTGGCAGTACCCCTTCGGCGATCTGCTGCGCTCCGGAGCCGTGCTCGCCGCGGGCAGCGACTGGTCGGTGAGCACCCCGAATCCGCTCGCCGCGATGCACGTGGCCGTGAACCGTCGGTCGGCTCCGACCGAGTGGGAGGGGGACTATCCGCCGTTCCTGCCGGAGCAGGCGATCGACCTCGGCACCGCGCTCGCCGCGTACACCTCGGGATCCGCGTACGTGAACCACCTCGACGACACCGGCACGATCGCGGTGGGGATGCGGGCGGACCTCGCCCTGCTCGACCGCGACCCGTTCGAGCACCCCGTCGAGGAGATCGGGCTCACCGAGGTGCGCGGCACCTGGGTCGAAGGCGTGCGGGTGTACGACGCGGCCGACGGGGCCGCGGGGGACTCCCGCGGTCGGTCAGGCGGGGTCGAGACGCAGGACCTCGGGTGATTCGCCGCCCGTGAGGTCGTCGGCGATGCGGAGGCTGCGGGCCAGGTCGTCGAGCGCGCCGGTCAGCGTGCCGAACCGCTCCTTGTCGCTGCACACCGCCGTCAGCGTGACCAGATGCGTCCCGGTGTCCCAGGTGTAGGTGGCGAACGGGGGAGACGCGGGAGACGGCGGCATCGGCACGAGGAGCTTCTCGCCCACGCCGAGTCGGCTCGGAAAAGACTCGGTGTCGTCGTAGTCCATCGGCATCGAGGCGCGGGCGATGCGGACCTCCGGTGTCAGCACCTGCGCCGTCGCCATCGCCACGACCAGCTCCGGCTCCGCCTTCCACGTCCACACCAGCACGCGCCCGTCGGCCCGCTTCATCAGCATCGGTGCCGCCTGGCTCATCGCCCAGGCACCGAACCTCGAGCCGGGGCGCTCGGTCGCACCGACGGCGGCGTTGACCTGGCCGAGCAGCATCCGGATCGCCGCCTTCCGGTGCCGGCGTCCCTTCCATCCGAGCGAGTCCGTCACGGGAATCCACAGCTGGGGATCGGCCTCGGCAGTCAGTCGCATGCTCCCACGTTAACGGCTGAGGCTGAGGGGATGCCGGTATGCCTCGGCCGGGGGATCAGGGCGCTCGGGTAGAGTGGCCAGCGCCCGACCAGGGCTCCTCCTTGGCCGCCACATCGTAAGGCAGCATGTCTGTGACCTCCTCCGACGATCCGACCGATCCGTCGCGCGGCCCCGCCGCCGAATCCGCGCCCCGACCGTTGAAGATCGTGATCGGCTGCGACACGTTCGCGCCCGACATCAACGGCGCCGCCCGTTTCGCCGAGCGCCTCGCCGCCGGCCTCGTGCAGCGCGGCCATGACGTGCACGTCGTGGCGCCCAACCAGGCGTATCGCCGTGCCCAGCCGCACACCGAGGTCATCGAGGGCGAGCCGATGACCCTGCACCGGTTGCCGTCGGTGCGCTGGGCGCCGCACGACTGGCTGCGGTTCGTGTGGCCGTGGCGATCGAAGCACTATGCCCGCAAGGTCCTGGATCAGGTGCAGCCGGACGTCGTGCACATCCAGTCGCACATCGTGATCGGGCGCGGACTCGCGTACATCGCGAACGAGCGCGGCATCCCGGTCATCGCGACCAACCACGTCATGGCCGAGAACATCCTCGACCACACCACCATGCCGAAGTTCATCGACGACCTCGTGCTGAAGTTCGCGTGGGCGGACGCCAAGCGCACGTTCGACAAGACCCGTGCGATCACCACACCCACCCGCCGTGCCGCCGACTTCCTCGAGAAGACGGTCGAGGTGAAGGGCGTGATCCCGGTCAGCTGCGGTATCGATCGCACCCAGTACACGCCTGTCCTCGCCCCGCGCGACGAGAACCGGATCATCTTCGTCGGCAGGCTCACGGCCGAGAAGCAGGTCGAGGTCATCCTCAAGGCGATGACGAAGCTCGACCCCGCGCTCGACACGACCTTCGACATCGTCGGCGGCGGCGACCAGCGCAAGCAGCTGGAGCACCTGACCGCCCAGCTCGGACTCGCCGATCGAGTGACCTTCCACGGGCGCACGAGCGATGAGGAGCTCCGGGCCCTGCTGTCCCGTGCCAGCCTGTTCGTGATCGCCTCGATCGCGGAGCTCCAGTCCATCGCGACGATGGAGGCGATGGCCTCGGCCCTGCCGGTAGTCGCCGCGGACGCCGTGGCCCTCCCGCACCTCGTGCACGACGGCGAGAACGGCTACCTGTTCGAGCCCGGGAACGTCGACGAGCTCGCCGCGCGTCTGACCGACGTGCTCACGGCGGAGCCTGCGGAGTACGAGCGGATGCAGCGGGCCTCGCTCGACGGCGTCGCGATCCACGACATCAACCGCACCCTCGACACCTTCGAGGCGCTGTACCGCGACGAGCCGCTGCCGGAGTAGCGGCCATGCACATCGTCTTCTTCGGCGATCAGCACCTCGACTCCCTCGGCGGGGCCCAGGTGTCGATGCGGCTCCAACGCGAGTTCCTCGAACGAGCCGGGCACACCGTCACGGTCGTCGCGCCGAGGATGCAGGGCTCGCGGGCGTCATCCGGCTCTCACGGCGGCGCCTTCGTCGATCTGCCGTCGATGCCGATCACGGTCGACCGCGAGTACTCGATGAGCTGGCCGGGCCGGGCGACGGACCGCTTCCTCGATCGGGCGATGACCCGCCGTCCCCCCGTCGACCTGGTGCACGTGCAGGCCGACTTCTGGGGTGCGTTCATCGGGCATCGCTACGCGCAGCGGCACGGACTCCCCGTCGTGCACACCATGCACAACCGCGTGGACGTCGGGATCGCCGCGGTCACCCCGCTGCACCGGCCCGTGCTCGCGGTGCTGAACACGTGGCGAGGCATCGCGATGCGCGGCATCGGACGACCCGTGCGCGGGCGGGACGGGTGGGCGTTCCTGCGCGGACTCGCGGCCGGGGCATCGGCCGTGACCGCGCCGTCGACCCACTTCGCCCTGCGCCTGGAACAGCACGACGTCTTCCCGCAGGTCGACGTGATCTGGAACGGCATCGACGACGACCTGCGCGCGCAGACGCTCGCCGCGCGTCCTGCGACTCGGGAACCGGGACGGCCGCGATTCGTGTGGCTCGGACGGATGAGTCCGGAGAAGCGCCTGCTCCCGTTCCTGGAGGCCTTCGTCGCCTCGGGTGTCGATGCGGACCTGGAGATCATCGGCGGCGGCGCTCAGCGTGCGGCCGCCGAGAAGGTCGTCCGCGGGATCGACGGCGTGCGATTCGCCGGACGGCTGACCTACGCGCAGACGCTGGAGCGGATCGCCGCCGCCGACGCGCTCGTGCAGACGTCGATCGGCTTCGAGACCCAGGGGATGACCCCCTTCGAGGCGGCCACGCTCGGCACGCCCTCCGTGATCTGCGACCCCGACATCGGCGCGGAACTCGGCGGCGGCCTCTGGGCGGTACCGGATGCCGACCCTGCGGCGTCGAGCCGGGACATCGAGGTGCAGAGGGTCACCGCACTCGCGGAAACCCTGCGGCGGGCCGCCTCCGACATCGCGGGCGGCACCGCCCCCGTTCCGGTCCCCGAGGTCGCCGAGGCGTTCCGGCAGTCCTCGCGCACGGCCGCCATGATCGCCGTCTACGAGCGGGTGCTCGCGAGGCCCTGAGAGCTCGCGATCCCGAGCACGCGACGAGGTGACGGGGCGATGCTGTCCGCTCTCAGAGGAGACGCCATCCGCTCTCAGATGAACTGGAGCAGCGTGATGGCGATGCTGGTGAAGACGAACCCGATCGCGCCGACTCCCGCGATGCCGATCGCCATGCCGGTGAGCAGTCTCGACCCGGCGCGGCGCATCGCGATCAGACCCAGGATCAGCGCCACGACGTAGACGAAGAAGCTCAGGATGCCGATCCCGTTGTCGAACGCGAGCATGAACTCGTATCCGCCGACGCCGCCACCGCTGTAGACGAATGGCCGCACGATGGATCCGAACAGATTGATCGCGAAGGTGGCCACGGCGATGATGAAGGCCGCGCGAGCGAGCGGATTGCTCTCGCGGACGGGTGCCGGTGCGCCGGAAGGGGCCAGCGGATAGGCCTGGGGAGCCGGGTTCGCCGTCGGATACGCCTGTGGCGGGGCGGCTGCCTGCGGTGCTGTCGGATACGGAGGAGCACTCGGGTACCCCTGCGCCGCGGCGGGGTACTGAGGTGCGGCGGGCAGAGGCGTGGCGGCTGGCGGCGGTGCCGCCGGAGCGGCCGGGAGGTCGTGTCCGGAAGGCGGGACGGGAGGCTGCACGGGCTCGCTCATGACGTCGAGCGTAGCCGTGCGGTGCCGGATGTGCACCGCGCCTCGCCTTGCACCGAGGTCACCGGTAGAGGCGTCCGGACTCCGCTTCCTGGTGGAGGTCGCGGCCGGCGAGGCGTCTCCAGTCCGTCGGCACGCGACGGTAGCCGTCGCGGCGGAGCTCGACGAACGTGGCGATCGTCGCCCAGGCGGCGAGGGCGAGAAGTGCGATGACGAGTATCATGGCAGAAACGCTACGTTCATCGTTGAACCGCCACGAGTGGCAGAGACGACTCTGAGCGTATGAAAACTGCCATTCGGGAGCGTGTACATGAAGACGGTCGCCTGCGTCATCCAGGACGGGTTCGCACCTTTCGAGTTCGGCGTCGCGTGCGAGGCGTTCGGCCTCGATCGCGCTGACGACGGTGTGCCGAACTTCGACTTCCGCATCGTCGCCCCCCGCGCGGGCGTCGTGGCGTCGAAGATCGGTTTCTCGGTCAACGTCGAGCACGATCTGACGTTCGCCTACGAGGCGGATCTGGTGGTGTTCTGCCCCCTTCCCCGGGAGCACTGGGGAGACATCGATCCGCTGCTGCTCGACCTCGCCAGACACGCCGTCGCGCGCGGCGCCTGGGTGATGAGCGTCTGCAGCGGATCCTTCATCCTCGCGGCGGCCGGAGTGCTCGACGGGCGTCGAGCCACCACGCACTGGATGTACGCGCACACCATGGCGGATATGTACCCGCAGATCGACATCGACCCCGACGTGCTGTTCGTGCAGGACGGGAAGGTCATCACCAGCGCGGGCACGGCAGCGGGGATCGATGCCTGCCTGCACCTGCTCCGTCAGGAGGTCGGCGCCGAGCTCACCAACCGCATCGCACGGCGCATGGTCGTTCCGCCGCAGCGTGACGGCGGACAGGCGCAGTTCATCGACCGACCGATCCCGCAGGTCCCCACCGACTCGCTCGCCGCGGTGGCGGACTGGGCCGTCGAACACCTGCGAGACGATCTGGGTGTCGAGCAGCTCGCTACCAGGGCGCTGATGTCGCCGCGCACCTTCGCCCGGCGGTTCAAGGCCGAGTACGGTGCGACACCCGCGGCCTGGCTCGCCCGTCAGCGCATCATCCACGCGCAGCGGATGCTGGAGCGCACCGGTCTTCCGCTCGAGCACATCGCGGATGAATGCGGTTTCGGGTCGGCGGCGGTGCTGCGGCAGAACTTCGCCCGCGTCCTCGGCCTCACCCCCACGGCCTACCGCGCGCGATTCTCCTGCGTCGAGGAGCCGGCGCTTCCCGCCGCCTGACCCCCCCACTTCCCTCTCCCCCTTCGGTGCAAGATCAGGTCGACGCCCCCGCTGAGTGTCGACGCCCCCGCTGGGCGGCGCGACACAGGAGGGGTGTCGGCGACAGGCGGGGGTCTCGGCGGGAGTGCGGGAGTGCGGGAGTGCGGGAGTGCGGGCGGGGGGAGGCGGGAGGGGGGGAGTGTCACTCCGGAAAGTGCGCGGGGGAGGGGAGTGTCACGTCGCGGACCTCGACGCCCTCGGGGGTCACGGTGGCGATGCAGTACAGCAGCGACTGGGTGGGATAGCCGTGCGGGCGGTTGTCGCGGATGATGGCCCGGTCGTCTTCGGGCGGCAGTTCGGCGGAGGAGGCGAGGAGCGCGGTCCACTCAGCCGTCCAGTCGGCGCTGTCAGCGGTCGGGCCCAGGGCGCGGAACTCCGGCAGCCAGGCTTCGATCCGCGGGGTCGTGGCATCGTCGAGGTCATCGTGCGCGATCATGTGCGTGCCGGGATCGATGCGTGTCTCGCGCAGTTCGACGCCGTCCCACGACAGCACGCGGGCGCCTTCGGGGCCGACCTCGAGCAAGTTGAAGCCGTGCATGGAGAGGGGCGCGACGGGCGAGCGCCCCTGCACGGACTCCAGCGCCAGGGCGCCGCGGGAGACGGCCTGCGCGGCGGGGAGGTCGCTCACGTCCGCTCGGTTCAGCAGCACCGCGAGCCGGCGTTCGGCGGGGTTCGCGGCGAGCCAGGCGCCCCCGGCACGGCGATCACGGATCCCGATCACACCGGGATGGTCCTCCGGCCACCACGGTCCGAGGGAGTCCCATGCCCGCAGCGGATCCTCGTCGCGGACCGCGAGGAGTCGTGCCGAGCCGGCCTTCTCGACATCGATGACAACCGTGCACACGCATCCAAGTCTAGGTCGAGGAAGAGGTGTCGGCCCATGGCGGCGGATGCTGGGGCAGAATCGAGACGTGAACATCGTGGTCGGAGTCACAGGCGGCATCGCCGCGTACAAGACGGTGCACCTCGTGCGCCTGCTCACGAAGGGTGGGCACGACGTGACCGTGGTGCCCACGGAGGACGCCCTGCGTTTCGTGGGGCTCCCGACCTGGGAGGCGATCAGTCGTCATGCGGTCACCACGAGCGTGCACGACGACGTCGCGAAGGTGCGGCACGTCGCCCTGGGGCAGAACGCCGAGCTGGTGATCGTCGCGCCGGCGACGGCGAACTCGATCGCCAAGATGGCCGCCGGGCTCGCCGACGACCTCCTCGGCACAACCCTGCTCGCCACCGAGGCTCCGGTGCTGATCGCCCCGGCGATGCATGCGGAGATGTGGCGGAACCGCGCGACGCAGGCGAACATCACGACGCTGCGGGAGCGCGGTGTGCACGTCGTCGGCCCCGCGGACGGAGAGCTCGCCGGCGGTGACAGCGGCCCCGGCCGGATGTCGGAGCCCGAGGAGATCTTCGCCGCCGCCCAGGCGCTGCTGACTCCCGGTGATCTCGCCGGTGTGCGCGTGGTCGTCTCGGCGGGGGGCACCCGCGAGCCGATCGATCCGGTGCGCTTCCTCGGCAACCGCTCCAGCGGCAGGCAGGGGGCGGCCCTCGCTGCGGAGGCCGCCGCCCGAGGTGCTGAGGTGACCCTGGTGTCGGCCAACATCTCGGGCGAGGTGCTCGCCGAGGTGCGGCACCCGTCGATCCGTGTCGTGTCGGTCGGGACGGCGGCAGAGCTCTCCGAGGCGATGACGCACGAGTCCTCCCTCGTCGATGTGGTCGTGATGGCGGCGGCGGTGGCGGACTATCGACCGGCGGCGGTGTCGGAGCGCAAGCTCACCAAGGAGGGGGGTGGGATCCCCGCCATCGAGCTGGTCGAGAACGAGGACATCGTCGCGGCGCTCGCCTCGGTGCGGCGATCCGGTCAGCTCGTGGTCGGGTTCGCCGCGGAGACTCCGGAGGATGCATCGGAGCTCCTCGCCCGTGCCCGCCGCAAGCAGCAGCGCAAGGGCGTGGACCTGCTCATCGTGAACGAGGTCGGGTGGGAGCGGGGATTCGAGAGCCCCGAGAACGCCGTGCACATCCTCGGACCGCACGGTGCCGACGCGGGCAGTGCATCCGGGTCGAAGCGCGCGGTCGCGGCCGCGATCTGGGATGCGATCGCACGCGCACGCTGAAGGAATGCTAAACTTGAGTCAACACCACTCAACTTTGATCCCGCCTTCCGACCCGGCAGGCGGGAGACGACCAGAAGGAGCATCTCCAGGAGGAGCGCATGACCACCCCGCAGACCGGTAGCCAGAATCAAGAACAGCAGTCCGCCCTCGAGCAGTTCGGCATCAACCTCACCGACCGCGCCCGCCAGGGCAAGCTCGACCCCGTGATCGGACGCGACAGCGAGATCCGTCGAGTCAGCCAGGTCCTCACCCGCCGCACGAAGAACAACCCCGTGCTGATCGGTGAGCCCGGCGTCGGCAAGACCGCCGTCGTGGAAGGACTCGCCCAGCGCATCGTCGCGGGTGACGTCGCCGAATCCCTCAAGGACAAGGAGCTGGTCACCCTCGACATCTCCGCCCTCGTGGCCGGTGCCATGTACCGCGGGCAGTTCGAGGAGCGGCTGAAGCAGGTGCTCAAGGAGATCACCGAGTCCGACGGGCAGGTCATCACCTTCATCGACGAGCTGCACGTGCTCATGGGTGCCGGCGGGGGAGAAGGATCCGTCGCCGCCTCCAACATGCTCAAGCCGATGCTGGCCCGTGGTGAGCTGCGGCTGATCGGCGCCACCACGCTCAACGAGTACCGCGAGTTCATCGAGAAGGACGCCGCGCTGGAACGTCGCTTCCAGCAGGTCTACGTCGGCGAGCCCACGGTCGAGGACACGATCGCGATCCTCCGTGGCCTCAAGGGGCGGTACGAAGCGCACCACGGGGTCACGATCTCCGACAGCGCCCTCGTGGCGGCCGCTGCGCTCTCGAACCGGTACCTGCCGGCCCGACAGCTGCCCGACAAGGCGATCGACCTGATCGACGAGTCGATGTCCCGGCTCAAGATGGAGATCGACTCCTCGCCCGTCGAGATCGACCAGCTCAAGCGGCAGGTCGATCGGATGAAGCTCGAGGAGCTCGCGCTCAAGCGGGAGAAGGATGCCGCTTCCAAGGAGCGCCTCGGCGTGCTCCGCGAGCACCTGGTCGAGATGGAGAAGGAGCTCGCCGGCCTCGAGTCCCGATGGGCGCGCGAGCGGCAGGGCCTGAACCGGGTCGGTGAGTTGAAGAAGCAACTCGACGATGCGATCACCCAGCGCGATCTCGCGATGCGCAACGCGGACTACACGAAGGCCTCGAAGCTCGAGTACGAGACCATCAAGCGCCTGGAGCGCGACATCGCCGAGGCGGAGCAGGCCGAAGCCGCGACACCTGCCGAGCCGCGCATGGTCAACGAGCAGGTCACCGAAGAGGACATCGCCGCCGTGATCGCCGCGTGGACCGGAATCCCGGTCGGCCGACTGCTGCAGGGCGAGAGCGAGAAGCTGCTGCACCTGGAGAACGAGCTCGGCAAGCGGCTGATCGGACAGAAGGATGCCGTCAAGGCCGTGTCCGACGCCGTTCGTCGTTCGCGTGCCGGGATCAGCGACCCCGGTCGCCCGACCGGCTCGTTCCTGTTCCTCGGCCCGACCGGTGTCGGGAAGACCGAGCTGGCCAAGGCGCTCGCTGAGTTCCTGTTCGACGACGAGCACGCCATGGTGCGCATCGACATGTCGGAGTACGGCGAGAAGCACTCGGTGTCCCGTCTCGTCGGCGCCCCTCCGGGGTACGTCGGCTACGAGCAGGGTGGTCAGCTGACCGAAGCCGTGCGTCGTCGGCCATACAGCGTGATCCTCCTCGATGAGGTCGAGAAGGCCCACCCCGAGGTGTTCGACGTGCTGTTGCAGGTGCTCGACGACGGTCGCCTGACCGACGGCCAGGGTCGTACGGTCGACTTCTCGAATGTGATCCTGATCCTCACATCGAACCTGGGATCGCCGATCCTGATCGACCCGGTGCTCGGGCCGGACGAGAAGCGCGACCAGGTGATGGCGCTCGTGCGGCAGGCGTTCCGTCCGGAGTTCCTGAACCGACTGGATGACATCGTGATGTTCTCGGCGCTGAGCGAAGACGACCTCGCGCAGATCGTGGAGCTCTCCGTCGACCAGCTGCACGACCGGCTGCGCGACCGTCGCCTCACGCTCGCGGTCACCCCCGATGCGCGGGCCTGGCTTGCTGAGCGCGGCTATGACCCGATGTTCGGAGCCCGACCGCTGCGCCGCCTCATCCAGAGCGAGGTGCAGAACAAGCTGGCGACGGCGTTGCTCTCGGGCGGCGTGCATGACGGCGACACGGTGCGGGTCGACGTGGCCGCAGACGGCTCAGGCCTCGTGCTCACCGCGACGACACCGGACCCGGAGCCGGAGCAGGGGTCGGAGCCGGAAGACGACGAGGTGATCGAGGCCGAGCTGCTCGACGACTGAGCGGTATCAGGACTGAGTGGTATCAGGACTGAGTGGTATCGGGACTGAGTGGTATCAGGACTGAGTTGCGTGGGCCGTGGTGTTCGCCCGCCTCACTGTCTGAAGGAGAACTCACGCTACGAAGGAGGAGATGCGTCAAAGCCTCCTTCAAAGCGCGAGTTCTCCTTCGCGGCGTGTGCGCGCGCGTGGGGGTATGCGGGAAGTGTGTATGTGGGCGGCACCGACCGCGCCGCGCCGCTCAGCGGCCGAGCATCCAGAGTGCCCGGCGTCGCAGCGCGCCCGCACGACGACGCAGGCGCACGGGCAGGGGTTGATCGCGTGCGGCGGCGAACAGCTTCGCGTCGTACACGGCCCGCAGCTCCCGCGACCAGCGTCGGGTGACGGCGTCATCGGAGAACTCCGAGGCGCGGGTCACCGCGCGACGACGCATCGCCTCGACTGCCGCGGGTGGCATGGCCTGCAGGTCGACGATGCGTCGCGCGAGGGCCTGGACGTCGCCGTCCGGGACGAGGAAGCCGTCGACTCCGTCGCTGATCATGTCGGCAGGGCCGTAGCGGATGTCGTAGGCGAGCGGGATGCAGCCGGCGGCCATACTCTCCACGAGCACGAGCGGCAGCCCTTCGGAGGTCGACGTGAGCAGGCTGAATCCCGCGGAACGGAACGCGGAGCGTGCGTCGGGGTCGTATCCGCGCAGGTGCACATGACCGTCGGCGTGCAGGTGCTGGATGTGCTCTTCCAGGGCTGCTTCGCGTCGGCCCTCTCCGATGATGTCGGCACCGATCGTCGAATCGGCGGCGTGGGCGACAGCGACGGCCTCCACCGCGTGTTCGAGTCGCTTGCGGCGTGTGAGTGAGGCGACGACGACGCCGCGTGACGCGTCGCGGGTCACGGCAGCCCGCGGGGGCAGGGCGACAGCGTTCGGGATCGTGCGGATCCGGGCCGCGACGTCGATCGCGGCGAGATCCTCGATGAGATCGGTGCGCTGTCGCGACGTGAGGACGACGATCTCGTCGAACTCCCCGGCGCGACGCAGCACGGATTCGCGTGTCGCCCGGAGCGTCCCCGCCCGCCCGCCCACGCGATGCGACGCATGGACGATGTGCACCGTGACGACGTTGTCCCGCCGATAGCCTGCGACCGAGCGCGCGGCCGTCTTCGAGTCGACCAGCAGGAAGCTGGGCGCCTTGCCGGTCAGGCGGTCGAACCACCAGCGGTACAGGCCCCACGTCGTGCGCCAGCCCCGCAGCGGTGCGCCGTCCGTCGAGTAGACCACGACCTTCCGGTCGTCGCCGGGGCGCTCGGTGGCGAGCAGCGAGCCGTCGCGGCGGAACCGATCGACCAGCATCCGGCCGGCATCGTCGCGGCGTGCGCGGCTCAGGACGGTGCCGTCGTGGGACGCGACCACGTCGCCCGCCTGCGGCACCAGCAGTTCCGCAGCGGTCGGCGTGGTCCCGCGTGGCCGGGGCGACTCCCGACGCAGCTCGTCCCAGAGGTTGCGGATGCGCAGCCCGTCGATGAGTTCACCTGCGGCGTGGAGACGATCCGCGAACTCGGGATAGTCGGGGCGGTCGTCCAGCGTCAGGATGTCCACGTCGACTCCGCCGAGACGGCGGAACGCCCGCGAGCGCCGCAGCATCGCGCTCGTCATCCCCCCGTGCTGATCGGCGATCCCCCAGGTGAGCGCGAAGTGCCGAGCGGGAGGAAGCTGAGGGTGAGGGTGGAGCACCCGGGCAACCCTAGGTTCGACGCTTCTGCGCAGCCTGGGGGATGTCTGTGGCAGCACCCCCAGAACGGGTGCCCGACCGGGTGTCAGGCGCTGAGGATGACCGATTCGGCGATGGGGCGACGGACGCGCGGCGCGACCTCGCGCTCCTGCAGCACCTCGGGGAGCGCGCTCACGTCGCCGAACTCGCCGACCGCGAAGACCGTGACCGGGACGAAGCGCGGTTCGAGATCGGCGAACTCGCGGACGACCTCGGGGTCGAAGCCGCTCATCTGGTGCACGAGCAGGCCGTCGTGGTGTGCCTGCACCGAGAAGTGCGCGACTGCCTGGCCGAGGTCGTAGAGGGCGTGGGTGAGGGGCGTGCCGTCGGCGGTCGCGGTCTCGGCCACGGCGACGACCAGGACGGCGGCGTTGCCCGCCCAGGCCTGGTTGAAGCCCATCAGCGCGTCGACCACCTGCGCGTGCAGGGCGGTGCCGCGGCGGGCGACGATGAAGCGCCAGGGCTGCGTGTTGTTGGCGGACGGGCTCCAACGGGCCGCTTCGAGCGCGGTGGCGAGCTTGGCCTCGTCGATCGTGTTCTGCGCGTCGAAAGCGCGGGGGCTCCAGCGGCCGGCGAGGACGTCGAGGACGGGGTGCTCGGTCGGTGCGGTGCGGTCGATGACGGGAGTGCTCACAGAAGTGCCTTTCGGACGGAGTGGATCGGACTCCATCGTCCGGGTACACGGGACTGAACAGATGCATGTGCATGCATATTCCCGGGTGCGCGGTTCGGTTCCCGGTGCCTCAGTCCGGGAGGTTGTGCGTGGCCGCGTCAGCCAGCGCGCTGCGGACCGCCCGGATCGACGGGGCATCCGCCGACACGCGGCGCGCCGAGGAGAAGATCTCGCGCCGCGGGTCATGAGGGAGCGGGGTGAGGTCGACGGTCGGGGTGTCACCCGCCCACACCAGGTCGGGCAGCAGCCCGACGGCGAGCCCCGCATGGATCAGTCGCACATGTGCCGTGAGATCGGCGATCTCGTAGCGCACGTCCGGTTCGAAGCCGGCGGTGCGGCACAGCTGTTCCGCCCACGCTCGCGAAGCGGTACCGGCGGGCTCGAGCACCCAGGGCTCCCCGCGGGTCGACCACAGTGCGGCGAAGGCATCCGCAGGGGTCGGGGCTCCGGGGCGTCGGGCGAGCGCGATCGCATCATGCGCGAGTTCCACCCGGTCGAGATCCGCGTGGATCGGGCGGGTGCGTCCGGGGTACTGCTCGGCCAGGATCAGGTCGAAGTCCCGGCTGGACACCCCGACGAGGCCGGTCTCCGGGTCGCACTCGGTGACCTCGACGCGCAATGCGGGATGCCGATCCTTCAGGGCCCGGAGGGCGCGGGGGAGGAGGGAGTGCGCCGTCGACTGGAACACCGCGATGCCCACGGTCCCCGTCACCTCGGTGAGCGATTCGGCCACGGCGACCTCGGCGTGTTCGAGCTGATCGAGGATGCCGATGGCCTCGGCGACGAGCACGTTCCCCTGCGGGGTGAACTGCACTCCGCGCCCCACCCGGCGCAGCAGCGGCACGCCCACATCGCGCTCCAGTGCGCTCAGCTGCTGTGACACCGAGGCCTTGCTGTAGGAGAGTGCATCGGCGACGGCCGACAGCGTTCCGCGACGCGACAGCTCCACCAGCATCCGCAGCCGATTGACGTCCAGCACGCGCGTTCCATCCGTTCAGTCAGAGTGAACAGAACCCACTCGAATCGGTTGATAGACGGAGCCTACCGAGTGGCAGGACAATGATCCAGCCGCACACGAAACCCCGGTGTGCGCTCTTTTGGAAGGTCCCACCGATGCCTGTCGCCGCCGACACCACCACTCCCCGCACCGAAGAGGTCGCCGCCCTCGTGCAGCGCTGGCTCGCCGAGAGCGAGACCCACCCCGTCGAGCCCGCCGCCCAGCGCCTCTCCGAGGTCCTGAAAGACCCGAACGGGCTCGCGTTCACGGTCGGCTTCGTCGACGGCGTGATGCGTCCCGAAGATCTGCGCGTCGCCGGGCGCACGCTCGCCGAGCTGAGCGACATCACCCCGGGTCTGCTGCCCGGCTACCTGCGCGCCGCGATCAAGACGGGCGGCTTCTGGGCGCCCAAGCTGCCCGGTGTCGTCGTGCCGATCTCCCGCCGTGTGCTGCGCGCCATGGTCGGGCACCTGGTGCTCGATGCGACCCCCGCCAAGCTGGGCCCCGCGATCGCGAAGCTCCGCAAGAGCGGCAACCGCCTCAACCTGAACCTCCTCGGCGAAGCGGTGCTGGGCGAGCGTGAAGCAGGACACCGTCTGCGCGGCACCCGTGACTTCCTCGCCCGTGACGACGTCGACTACGTCTCGATCAAGGTCTCGAGCGTCGTCAGCCAGCTCTCGATGTGGTCGTTCGACGAGGCCGTCGCAGACGTCGTCGAGAAGCTCACCCCGCTCTACGAACTGGCGGCTGCGGCCGAGGCCGAGGGCAAGGCGAAGTTCATCAACCTCGACATGGAGGAGTACCGCGACCTCGACCTGACGATCGCGGCCTTCACGAGCATCCTCGACCAGCCGGGGCTCGAGAACCTCGAAGCCGGCATCGTGCTGCAGGCGTATCTGCCGGATGCGCTCGGTGCCATGCAGCACCTGCAGGAGTGGGCCGCCGCCCGCCGCGCCAAGGGCGGAGCGCCGATCAAGGTGCGCGTGGTCAAGGGCGCGAACCTCGCGATGGAAGAGGTCGACGCGGCGATCCACGGCTGGCCGCTCGCCACCTACGGCACCAAGCAGGACTCCGACACCAACTACAAGCGGGTGCTCGACTGGGCCATGACGCCGGAGCGCCTGGACGCCGTGCGCATCGGCATCGCGGGTCACAACCTGTTCGACATCGCCTACACGTGGCTGCTCGCCCAGGCACGGGGAGTGGCGGATCCGACGGGCGCGGACCCGCTGGTCGAGTACGAGATGCTGCTCGGCATGGCGACCGGGCAGGCCGAGGCCGTCCGCAAGGACGTCGGTCGCCTCCTGCTCTACACGCCGGTCGTGAACCCGGCCGAATTCGATGTGGCGATCGCCTACCTGGTGCGTCGTCTCGAGGAGAACGCCAGCTCCGAGAACTTCATGTCGGCGGTGTTCGAACTGGCCTCGAACCCGACCCTGCTGACACGGGAGCGGGAGCGCTTCGAGCGGTCGCTGGCCGCGCTCGCGACGGATGAGCCCGGGTTCATCCCCGGTCCGCACCGTGTGCAGGACCGCACCGCCGAGGCAGACGCTGCAACGACCGACGGCTTCCGGAACCAGGCCGACACCGATCCCGCGATCGCCGCCAACCGCGCGTGGGGACGGGCGATCCTCGGTCGCTCGGTCGGATCGACCCTGGGGCTGGACACGATCGCGATCGCCAAGGTCGAGACGGAAGCCGAATTGGACGGCATCTTCACCGCGGCGACGGCCGCGGCCGAGAAGTGGGCCGCCCTCCCCGCGGCTGAGCGTGCCGCCGTGCTGCACCGCGCCGGAGACGAACTCGCGGCTCGTCGCGGGCAGCTCCTGGAGATCATGGCCCACGAGGCGGGCAAGACCATCGCCGAAGGCGACCCGGAGGTGAGCGAGGCCATCGACTTCGCGCACTACTACGCCGAGCGCGCGAAGGACCTCGAGACCGTCTCGGGTGCGGAGTTCGTGCCGTCGAAGGTCACCGTGGTCACGCCGCCGTGGAACTTCCCGGTCGCGATCCCCGCCGGCGGTGTGCTCGCGGCGCTGGCCTCGGGCTCGGCCGCCATCATCAAGCCCGCGAAGCTGACGCAGCGCTGCGGTGCCGTGATGGTCGAGGCGCTGTGGGCCGCCGGTGTGCCGCGCGATCTGCTCGCGCTCGTCGACCTGGCCTCCCGCGACCTCGGCACCCGCCTGGTCGCCGGGCCCGCGGTGGATCGGGTGATCCTCACCGGGGCGTACGAGACGGCGCAGCTGTTCCGCTCCTTCCGCCCCGACCTGCCGCTCCTCGCCGAGACGAGCGGGAAGAACGCGATCATCGTCACACCGTCCGCCGACCTCGACCTGGCCGCCGCCGACGTCGCTCGCAGCGCGTTCGGACACGCGGGGCAGAAGTGCTCCGCGGCATCCCTCGCGATCCTCGTCGGATCGGTCGCCGACTCCAAGCGATTCGAGCGTCAGCTCGTCGATGCCGTCACGTCGATGCGCGTGGGGCTGCCCGATGACCCCGCCACCCAGATGGGTCCGATCATCGAGCCCGCCGACGGCAAGCTGCTCAGGGCGCTCACGACGTTGGAGAAGGGTGAGCGCTGGCTCGTCGAGCCGCGAAAGCTCGACGACGAGGGCGCGCAGTGGACGCCGGGTGTGAAGACCGGGGTGCGTGAGGGCTCGTACTTCCACCTGACCGAGTTCTTCGGCCCGGTGCTGGGCATCATGCACGCCAAGGACCTCGACGAGGCGCTGCGCCTGCAGAACGCGGTCGACTACGGCCTCACGGCCGGCATCCACTCGCTCGACTCCGGTGAGGTCACCACGTGGCTCGACCGCGTCGAGGCGGGCAACCTCTACGTGAACCGCGGCATCACCGGTGCGATCGTGCAGCGTCAGCCGTTCGGCGGGTGGAAGCGCTCGGCCGTGGGGGCGGGGGCGAAGGCCGGCGGACCCAACTATCTCCACGGCCTCGGCGGGTGGGTTCCGGCGGAGCTTCCCGCTGTCGCTCCCGGTGCCGCCGTCGCTCCAGCCGTCGCCGCCCTGCTCGACGCCGCGGGGGCGGATGTCGATGCGACCGCGTCGGACTGGTTGCGGCGCGCCGCCGCATCCGATGAGCGCGCCTGGATCGACGAGTTCGGCGCCGTGTCGGACAAGTCCGGCCTCGGGGTCGAGCGCAACCTCTTCCGCTACCGCCCGGTCGCGGTCGACGTGCGCATCTCCGAGGACGCGGTGCTCGCCGACGGGGTCCGTGTGCTCGCCGCCGCCCTCCGCAGTGGCAGCCCGTTCACGGTGTCGGCTCCGGCGTTGCCCTCCCGCATCGAGAAGGTGCTGCGTGCGCAGGGCGTGACCGTGAAGCGCGAGTCGGATGCCGCATGGACCACGCGCTACGCCAAGGCGGCGAACACGTGGCAGCGGGTCCGTCTGGTCGGTGGCGACGCCTCGGCGCTGTTCGAGGCGCTCGAGGGCAGCCCGGACGTGGCGGTGTGGTCGCATGCCGTGACCGGCGCCGGCCGCGTCGAGATGCTTCCGTTCCTGCACGAGCAGGCCGTGTCGATCACGAACCACCGCTTCGGCAACCCCACCACCCTCGGCGACGACGTGATCTGATCGCGCGAGACCCCCGCTGAGCGCCGAAACCCCCTGCTGCCGACGTCGGCAGCAGGGGGTTTCGGCACTCAGACGGGGTGTCGGCGGTGGGTGCGCGTCAGCCGCGCAGGGCCTCCGAGAGCTTGACCCGTGAGCCCATGCGCAGGAGCGAGTTCTCGTAGATCTTCGCGCCGATGACGATCGCCGCCACACAGCTGGCGAGCAGGATCACCAGGCTCAGCAGCGGCTCCCACCACTGCGCCTCGCCGACGAACAGGCGCATCGGCATACCGACCGGAGCGGAGAACGGCACGTACGACATGATCGTCAGCACCAGCGGGTTGTCGTTGAAGACGATGACCAGGATGTACGGGGCCATGATCAGCATCGTGATCGGTGTGGTCGTGGAGCCGATGTCCTCCTGTCGCGAGACCATCGACGCCGCAGCCGCGAACATCGCCGCCAGCAGGATGAACCCGAACAGGAAGAAGACCGCGAACCAGATGATCGGCGACCCGAGCGTGGTGAGCACCTCGCGCTGACCCGTGACGATCAGACCGATCGTCGCCACCGCCGCCAGGGCGAGGATCTGCCCCATCGCCAGCACCGTGTTGCCGATCACCTTCCCGGCGAGCAGCGTCCGCGCCGGGATCGCGGAGAGCAGCACCTCGACCACGCGCGTCTGCTTCTCCTCCACGACGCTCTGTGCGATCGTGCCGCCGAACGTCGCCGCGGCCATCATGAACACGAGTCCGAAGGCGATCGCGATGAAGTAGCGCAGGAGAGGGTTGGTCGTCGCCGGCTCCAGGATGACGACCTCGGGTGAGATCGACAACGCCGAGACGAGCGAGCCGGGAGTGTCCTGCAGCGCGATGATCGTGTAGCCGGAGGGGCCGTCCCCCGGGAGCACCGCGGCATCGACCTCGTCATCGCGGACGAGCTTCTCGGCGGCGGCCTGGTCGGACACCTCGGTGACTTCGACGTTCGGGAGGGCGGACACGGCGGCCGCGGTCTCGGCGGTCGCGGCGACCGGCATCGCGTCGGTGTTCTTGCTCGCGAAGCCACCGAGGATGATGCCGGCGAGGGCGAGCACCAGCAGGATGCCGGTGGAGATCAGGAAGGCCTTGCTGCGAAGCTTCGATCCGATCTCGCGTTCGGCGACGAGCCAGATGCCGTTGGGGCTGCGGACGGGGGTCGGAGCGCTCATCGGATGACCTCCTTGAAGATCTGGGCGAGGGACGGATGCTTGGGGGCGAAGCTCGCGACGTCTCCGCGCTGCACCGCGGACTGGAGCACCCGCTGAGCGGTCTCGGGACCGTCCGCGTCGAACAGCGCGTACCCGCCCTCGAAGTCGACGACCGTCACGCCGGGTTCGGTGCGCAACCAGCCGGCGTCACCTGCCGAGACCAACTCGTAGCGGTCACGGGCGTGCTCGGCGCGCAGTGCGTCGCGGGAACCGGCCGCGCGGATCGTGCCACCGGCGAGGATGACGAGGTCGTCGCACAGGCGTTCGACCACGTCGAGCTGGTGGGACGAGAAGAGGATGGACGCACCCTTCGCCGCGCTGGATTGCAGGACGCCCGCGACCACGTCGACCGCGAGGGGGTCGAGGCCGGAGAACGGCTCGTCGAGGATCAGCACCTCGGGGTCATGCACGAGTGAGGCGGCGATCTGCGCACGCTGCTGGTTGCCCAGCGACAGGGACTCGATCGTGTCGTTCAGCCGTTCGCCGAGGCCCAGCTCGGTGAGCAGAGTCGTCGCTCGCTCGGTGGCATCCTGCTTGCCGAAGCCGTGCAGCCGCGCGAGGTACACGATCTGCTCGAGCACCTTCATCTTGGGGTAGAGACCGCGTTCCTCGGGCATGTAGCCGAAGCGCCGGCGATCCTCCGCGGTGACCGGTGCCCCGTCCAGGGTGACGTCGCCACCGTCCGAAGAGAGCAGGCCGAGGACGATGCGCATGGTGGTGGTCTTGCCGGCGCCGTTGCCGCCGACGAAGCCCGTCAGTCGCCCGGGGGCGACCGTGAAGGACACGTCATCGAGCACGCGCCGAGAGCCGTAGCTCTTGGTGATGCCGGAGAGTTCGAGTATTCCTGTGGTCATGGCTTCACGCTACGGACCGTGGGCATTCCAGGGCATCCCCCCTGCGGCGGAGTCCGTGGGATCACCCGTCCGGGGGAGGAGGGGATCAGGAGCGCCCTGCGTGCAGCACCGTGCGCACCAGGAGCCCGGCGATGAGCGCCCAGAACGCGGCGCTGACGCCGAGCACCGCGATCCCGGAGGCGGCCACCAGGAAGGTCACCACGGCGGGGATGCGCTCGCCGGGATCGTCGATGGCCTGCTGCACCGATGATCCGAAGGCGGCGAAGAGCGCCAGACCGGCCACGGCGGGGATCACCGCCGTGGGCGCGAGCACCACGAGCGCGGCGAACGCGGCGGAGAACACCGCCAGCACGAGGTACGACGCCCCGGTCGAGACGCCGGCGACCCAGCGACGTTTCGGGTCGGGGTCGGCATCGGGTGAGGCGGCGAGGGCGGCGCTGATCGCGGCGAGGTTGATCGCGTGCCCACCGGCGGTGGCGCCGAGCGCGGTGCCGACACCCGTCACGAGCATCGCCGGACGCCACGGCACTTCGTATCCGAAGCTGCGCATGATCGCGATCCCCGGGACGTTCTGCGATGCCATCGTCACGATGAACAGGGGGAGAGCGAGACCGACCAGCGCGCCGACCGTGAACGTCGGGGCGGTGAACTCGAGGCGCGGCAGGAGCAGCGCGGCGTCGAAGGTCGTGCCCGCGCCGATCAGTGACACCGCGACCACCACGGTCGCCGCCACGAAGGCGAACGGTACCGCCCAGCGCGGCGCGAAGCGGGCGAACACCAGCCAGGTGAGCACGACCGGCACCACGCCCCAGGGGTTCGCGACGATGCCCGTGATCGGCGCCAGGCACAGCGGCAGCAGGACACCGGCGAGCATGGCCTGCGCGATCGACGGAGGGATGCGCGCGATCAGGGCGCCGAGCGCGGGCCAGAGAGCCGTGAGCAGGATCAGCGCGGCGGTGACCAGGAACGCGCCGACCGCCGCCGACCAGCCGCCCTCGACGGTGCCGGTCGCGACGAGGAGTGCCGCACCCGGTGTGGACCACGCGACCGTGATCGGCATCCGATACCGCCACGCGAGAACCACACACGCGAGTCCCATCGTGAGGCTGACCGCGAGGAGTCCGCTCGCCGCCTGCGCCGCGTCCGCACCGACGGCGTCGAGCCCGGTCAGCACGACGGCGAACGAGCTGGTGAATCCGACGAGTGCCGTCACGACCCCTGCCAGGATCGGACGGGACAGGGGTACGGCTTCGGGCATGGCTCCGAGGCTAGCGCGCGCGGCGGGCCGCGGCGCTCACGCCAGACCCATGCGATGCGCGAGGACGACCGCCTGCACCCGGTCGCGCGCGCCGAGCTTCTGCAGGATGCGGGAGACATGCGTCTTCACGGTGGCTTCACCGATGAACAGCGCCCTGGCGATCTCGGAGTTGCTGCGGGCGTCGGCGAGCAGCGTCAGCACCTCGGCCTCGCGCTCGGTGAGGGGCTCGGCGAGGGTGAGCCTCGGGATCGCGGCGCTCTCGATCGAGGGGGCCGCGATCGGCTGTGCGGGGGCGGCGGCGAACCGTGCCAGGACGCGGCGTGTGACCTCGGGGGCGAGCATCCCGTCGCCGGCGGCGAGCGCGCGGACGGCGGCGATCAGGTCTTCGGCACCGGCGTTCTTGAGCAGGAAGCCACTGGCTCCCGCATCCAGTGCCTGGTACAGGTAGTCGTCGCGATCGAACGTGGTGACGATCGCGATGGCCGCGGTGATCTCCGGGTCGGCGACGATTCGTCGGGTCGCCTCGATGCCGTCCATGTCGGGCATCTGCACGTCCATCGTGATGACGTCGGGGTGCAGCGCGGATGCCTGAGCGACGGCCTCCGCGCCCGACGATGCTTCGCCCACCACGGTCATGTCGGGCTGGGTGTCGAGGATGGTGCGGAAGCCCGCGCGCAGCAGCGCATGGTCATCGACCAGCAGCACACGGATCGGGCCGTTCATCGGCGCGCTCCCGCTCTGTCCGGGGTCGGGAGCGGCACCCTGGCCCGCACGCGCACCCCGCCGAGCGGCCGCGAGGTCACCTCGAGAGTGCCGCCGGATGCCGCGGCGCGTTCTCGCATTCCCAGCTGACCGAGCCCCGGACGCACGTGGGTGACCGCGCGCCCCGTGTTCACGATCTCGACCTCGACGCCGTCGTCGTCGTAGCGCACACGGACATCGGCGGTGGCACCGGAGCCCGCATGGCGACGGGCGTTCGTCAGCGACTCCTGTGCGATCCGGTACAGGTTCACGGCGACGAGGGAGGGAACCGGGACGGGGTCGCCGATCACGGCATAGTCGGTCGGCAGCCCCGCCTCGGTCGATGCTTCGGCAAGCGCGGCGATGTCGTCGAGGGTGAGCGTGGAGGCGGTGTCGGTGGCCTCGCCGCCGGGCGTGCGCAGAGTCTCCAGCAGTTGGCGCAGCTCGTGGATCGCGTCGCGCGCCGACCCCTCGATGCCGGAGAGGATGCGTGCGGCCTCGGTGGTGTCGCGATCGAGCACCAGACGCGCCGCCCCCGCCTGCACGCCCATCACCGAGACGTGGTGGGCGACGACGTCGTGCAGCTCGCGGGCGATCCGCACCCGGTCGAGGGCGACGGCCTGTGCCGCCGTGACCTCGCGCTCGCGTTCCAGCTCGACCGTGCGATCTTCGAGCACCGACCGCTGCTCCGCGGCCGCCCACGAGCGCTCGCCGAAGTAGTACGCACCGCCGAAGTAGAGCACGTTCAGCAGGAGCTGGATGAGCATGAACGCGACGTAGGGTGACATGGCCCCGGCGATGACATCGGCGTCGTCCGCCTCCGTGATCGCATCGCGGTACATCGTGATCAGCAGCCACACGAACATGCCGACGATGATCGCCACCCGCACGATCAGTGCACGCCGGCGGTCGTTCATCCAGGCGCCGACCGTGTACAGGGCGATGAACATCGCCATGTTCCCGACATAGATCTCGGGAACCCGCACGGTGACGGCGGCGAAGTAGGCGACGGAGACGACCACCGCGACGGTGCCGGGCCAACGACGACGGAAGGCGAGAGGGATGGCGACGACGACCGCGTACACGAGCGCGGTCCACAGCTCGGCCTGCTCGTCGCCGTACACCTGCGCGATCGAGGACAGGGCTGCGCTGAGGATCGCGCCGACGAAGAGTGCGAGCGCCAGGAAGAGGTCGTTGCGCCGTTCGCGTTCGGTCGGCGTGCGGGTGAACGGTTCGGCGGCCATCCCTCCACCGTAGGGCGGGGCGTCTGCCGTGGCATCCCCCTGGCGGCGGATCGGTGGGTAGGAACGATTGCTTGCCAGCGATTACTTGCTATTGACAAGCAAAGTTGTTTTTTGCAAGCTTGTCGACAGGGGCTCACGATCGATGGGTCCACACCGATATCCACACCGACAAGGGAGTCGACATGACCAAGGTCTTCGTGAATCTGCCCACCCGTGACCTCGAACGCGCCAAGGCCTTCTACGTGGCGCTGGGCTGTGAGATCAGCCCTCCGTTCACCGACGAGAACGCCGCGTGCGTCGTGTGGAGCGAGGATATCTACTTCATGATCCTCCGGCGTGAGTACTTCGAGACGTTCACCGACAAGCCCATCGCCGACCCGAACGACGTTCTGCAGGTGTCGGTCGCGTTCAGCCAGGATTCGCGCGAGGAGGTCGACGCGATCCTCGCCAAGGGCCTGGCCGCCGGTGGATCCGAGCCGAAGCCCGCGCAGGACTACGGCTTCATGTATTCGCGCGACCTCGACGACCCGGACGGCAACTCCCTCGGCTTCCTCTACATGACCCCCGAAGCCGTCGAGAACGGGCCGGACCACGTGGCCGACACCGCCGCGTCGGCCTGACATGGCGGCGCGCAGCTACGGTCAATACTGCGGTGTGACGACGGCGGTCGAGCTGATCGGGGAGCGGTGGGCATTGCTCATCGTCCGTGATCTGCTCGTCGGACCCCGTCGCTACACCGACCTCAAGCAGGGCCTGCCGCGCATTCCGACCAACATCCTGTCCACCCGGCTGAAGGACCTCCAGGAGGGTGGGGTCGTACGGCGGGTGCCGCTGCTCAATTGCGGGCTCGTGTACGAACTCACCCCGTACGGGCGCTCGTTCGAGCCGATCATGCTCGCCCTCGGACGATGGGGGTTCCAGGCGATGGGGGATCCCGCAGAGGGTGAGGTCGTCACGCCCGACTCGCTCACGATGGCCCTGCGCACGGCGTTCCAGACGGAATCCGCCATGGATGCCGAGTACGAGCTGCATGTCGGCGACGTCGCCCTCCGTGCGTCCGTGCACGACGGCGAGCTCCGGGTCGCGCAGATCGCACCTCCGGCGCCGCCGGTCGGCGGACGTCTTCCCGACGGCGCTCCGGACGCGGTGATCGTCGCCGGACCCGGCATCCGTCGCCTCATCGGCGGCGATGTCACCCCGGCAGAGGCCCTCGCGCAGGACATCGTCGCGGTCGTCCGGGGCGACGAATCGCTGCTGGACTCGTTCGCCGACACCTTCCGCATCGCACGACTGACCTAGGGAGCACGACATGCACAGCCCGTATCCCGATGAACAACAGGCATCCGGCCGCATCCTGATCGATCTCTTCACCTCCCTCGACGGCGTCGCTCAGGGGCCGGGCGGCACCGATGAGGACCCCTCCGGCGGTTTCCGGTTCAGCGGCTGGCAGGCCGGATACCCCTCGTCCGGTGTCGGGCCCGAGATCGAGAAGGGCATGCGCGGGCTCGACGCGCTGCTGCTCGGCCGGCGCACGTACGACATCTTCGCCGCATACTGGCCGCATCACACCTCGGGCGAGTCCGGCGACATCGGCAGGCTCTTCAACCGCGTGCCCAAGTACGTCGCGACCCGGGATGCGAATCTCACGCTCGACTGGGAGGGCAGCACGCGCGTCGGTGCCGACCTCGCCGCGGAGGTCGCGGCGATGAGGGCGGCCCACCGCGAAGTGCACGTGATCGGCAGCATCGACGTCGTCCACACGCTGCTCGCCGAGGGGCTCTTCGACGAGCTGAACCTCTGGGTGTATCCGCTGCTGCTCGGCGCGGGCAAGAAGGTGTTCGACGACGATGCGCTTCCCTCGGTGCTGCGGTTGTTGGAGCCGCCGATCGTCGACGAGGCCGGAGTGACGCTGCTCCGCTACGCGCGGACCGATCGGGTGCCGCAGGTCGGGACGTTCAAGTGAGTCTCAGCCGAGAAGCCGCTCGATCACCCGCGCCACACCGTCCTGATCGTTGGAGGAGGTCGTCTCGTCGGCGGCATCCTGCACGAGGGGTTCGGCGTCGGCCATCGCGACGCCGCGCCCTGCCCAGCGGAGCATCTCGACGTCGTTGAGCGCGTCACCGAAGGCCACCACGTGGGTGCGGTCGATACCGAGGTGCTCGCAGAGTCGGGCCAAGCCGGTGGCCTTGGTGACGCCCTCGGCCATGACCTCCACGAACGGAGCGCCCGAGAGCGTCGCCTCGAAGCCGGTCAGCCCGAGGGAACGTACCGTGTCGAACAGCGCGTCGGGCGCGAGTTCGGGGTGGCGGATCACGAACTTCAGGCTGGGGGCGGCGAGCACCTGCTCCAGCGGCACGCCGCCCATCGTGGCGGGGTCGCGCTTGTGGTCGGTGAGTGCAGCGATCGCGGCGTAACCGTCTTCGGCCACGAACGTCTCGCCGGCCTCGCGCACGCTCGCGAACAACAGGCCGGGGATGCTTGCGCGCAGAGCCTCGGCGAGGGCACGGATCGTCTCGGGCGGAAGCTCTTCCGCGAAGAGCATCCGTCCGTCGTCGAGGCGCACGGCGTAGGCGCCGTTGCTGCACAGGGCCCATCCGTCGAAACCCGCATCCGCGGCGATGGCTCGCAGCCCGATCGGCTGGCGGGCCGTCACGGGGACCACGTGGATGCCGCGCTCCCGTGCCGCGTCGAGCGCCGCGCGGGTGCGCGTGCTGACCGACGACGTCGAGTCCAGGAGGGTGCCGTCGAGGTCGGTGGCGATCAGCCGCACGCTCATCGGATCGGCATTCAGGAGAAGATCATCGGCAGGTCGTCGTCGTCCTCAGCGCCACCGGTGCCCAACCGGCGCCCATCGAGGTCGACCACCACCGGTACGTGGTCGCTGGGCTGTTCGCCCTTGCGCTCGTCACGGTGGATGGAGGCTCCGGTGACCGCTTCGGCCAGCGTGCGCGAGCCCAGGACGAAGTCGATCCGGACGCCCTCGTTGCGGGGGAACTTCAGCCGCTGGTAGTCCCAGTAGGTGAAGCCCTCGGGAATCAATGGGCGCACCACATCGGTGACCCCGGCATCCTGGAACGCGAAGAACGCGTCGCGCTCCTGCGGGGAGACGTGGGTGGAGCGGCCGATCACGATGTCGGGGTCGCCGTTGTCGTGATCGAACGGGATGATGTTGAAGTCGCCGACCAGGGCGAGCGGGAGGTCGGGGTTCGCCGAGAGCTCGGCCGCGGTCGACTTCTTGAGCTGCTCCAGCCAGTGCAGCTTGTACAGATAGTGGGGGTCTTCCAGGGACCGGCCGTTGGGCACGTAGAGGCTCCACACCCGGACTCCGTCGACCATGACGCCGAGAGCGCGCGCCTCGAGAGGAGCATCCGGACCCTCATGGCCCTTGGCGAAGCCCGGCATTCCGTCGAAGGCCGTACGTACGTCGGTGATCGGCAGGCGGCTCGCGATCGCGACCCCGTTCCACTGGTTCAGCCCATGCACCTCGACGTGGTACCCGGCCTCTTCGAACGGCGCGTAGGGAAACTGCTCCGGCTTGCACTTGATCTCCTGCATCGCCAGCACGTCGATGTCTTCGCGGACGGCGAATTCGACGGTGCGGGTGACGCGGGTGCGGATGGAGTTGACGTTCCAGGTGGCCAAGCGCATGCCTCAAGCCTAGGGTGTGCCTCCTACACTGGATGCCGTGACCGCACTCGACGCAGACCGCCAGACACTCCTCGACCTCATCAAGGATGAGGCGGTGTTCCACGGCGACTTCACCCTCTCCAGCGGCAAGCAGGCGACGTACTACGTCGACATGCGCAAGCTCACCCTGGACCACCGAGCCGCTCCCGCGATCGGCCGCATCATGCTCGACCTGATCGGCGACCTCGACGTCGTGGCGGTCGGCGGGCTGACACTCGGCGCCGACCCCATCGCGAACGCGGTGCTGCACGCGTCGGTCGCCACCGACACCCCGCTCGACGCCTTCGTCGTGCGCAAGGAGCCCAAGGACCACGGACGCGGTCGTCAGATCGAGGGCGCAGACGTCAAGGGCAAGCGCGTCGTGGTGCTCGAAGACACCTCGACCACGGGCCAGTCTGCGCTCAAAGCCGTCGAAGCCCTGCGCAAAGAAGGCGCCGAGATCGTCGCGGTCGCCGTGATCGTCGACCGGAAGACCGGCGCACAGGCCGCGATCGAAGCCGAGGGCCTGGAATGGCGCGCGGCCTTCGACCTCGACGACCTCGGGCTCGACCCCCAGTGACGCGCTACGCGCTCGCCGTCGATGTGGGCGGCACGAAGATGGAGGCCGCGCTCGTCGCGGAGGACGGCCGACTGCTCCCGGGGAGTCGCAGTCGCCAGCCGACCGGTCGGGACGCCACGTTCGAGTCTCTGGACGCGGCCGTCGTCGCGATCGTCGAGCACGCGCTCGCCGCCCTTCCGGCCGACGCGGAGCTCGTCGGCGCGGGTATCGGCAGTGCCGGTCCCGTCGACCGCTCCCTCGGCGCGATCATGCCGGTGAACATGCCGCTCGCGCGCGGCTTCGTCCTGGAAGAGGCGGTCCGCGCCGCGGCGTCCACCGTCCTCGGGGGCGACGTGCGCACCGTGCTCGGCCACGACGGCGGTGCTCTCGCGCTCGCGGAATCGTGGCTCGGCGCCACGCAGGGCGCCGGCGCCTCGCTGTCGATCGTGGTCTCGACCGGCGTCGGCGGCGGCTTCGTCGCGAACGGCGCCTACATTCCCGGAGCCACCGGCAATGCCGGTCACCTCGGTCAGGTGCGTCGTGAGGGCGGCCTGACGCTCGAGGAGATCGCCTCGGGTCCCGCGAGCGCCGCATGGGCCCAGCAACAGGGGTGGACCGGCGCCACCGGCGAAGACCTCGCGCGGGACTCGGCGGCCGGCGATCCCCTCGCGCGAGCGGCGATCGAGCGTTCGGCCCGCGAAGTGGGGGAGGCGCTGGCGGATGCCGCGACCCTCGTCGACCTCGACGTGGTCGCCATCGGCGGCGGATTCTCGCGAGTGTCGTCGGACTACATCGACCTCGTGCAGCAGGCACTCACCGCGAGCGCGGCCCACGAGTACTCGCGCCGTACCCGCGTCGTGCGCTCGGGGCTCGGCGACGAAGGGCCGCTCATCGGCGCCGCTGCTCTCGTGCTCCGGTAGGCACCGCACGCCCTGCTCACCGGCGCGCAGTGAGCAGGTGTCGGGGTGGTCCTTCGAGCCGGGCGACGGCGACTTTCAGGTCGGTGACATCGGCCGCGACCGCATCGATCCGGGCGGTCAGAGTTCCGGATACGGCATCGATGCGATCGGTCAGAGTTTCGGAGACGGCGTCGATGCGGGCGGTCAGAGTTTCGGAGACGGCGTCGATGCGGGTGCTGAGCTTTTCGTCGACGGCGTCGATGCGGGTGCTGAGCTTTTCGTCGACGGCATCGATGCGGGTGCTGAGTTTCTCATCGACGGCATCGATGCGGTCATCGATGCGGCGGACCATCCAGGCGCCAGCAGCGAAGAGGCTCGCGGTGATCGTCAGCACGACGCCGATCGCGCTGATGATGATCGCCAGGACCTCGGTGGACAACGCGTGCTCTCCTCGCTGCGGATGGGTGTGTCGTCGACGTTACGCCGGACTCGCGGGTGGGTGCTCCGGTATTCCGGCATCCGTGAAGGGCTCGACGATATCGGCGGGTGTGCAGGAGATGTCAGCGTACGGAAGCCCGACGAGGGGAACGCGCGGCGACCAGCATCAGCACCGGGATGAGCGCGCACAGCCCGGCAGACACGAGGAACGTCGTACTCGATGCCGGATCCCGTCCGATCAGGAGGATCACCGTCGGCACGAACGTCCCTCCGACGGCCCCGCAGGCGACGAGCGCGCCGGTCACCGCAGCGCTGCGCGCGGGGTCGAGACGATCGAGGGCGAGTCCCAGGATGAGGCCGTAGCTGGGTGCGAGGAGGACGACCACGGCGGCCAGCGCGCCGAGCGCCACTTCCGGCGCGGACTCCACCAGTATCCCCGCGGTCGCCATCAGGACCGCCGCGGCCCCCGTGGCGGACACGAGGATCACGATCGGTGAGACGGAGAGGCGGCGCAGTCCCGCCGCGCTGAACCGCCCGACGGCCATGAGTGTCCAGAACGCCGAGGTCCCCAGCGCGGCGAGGCCCGGATCGACCGCGAGGATCCGCTCCGGGATCACCGCCGACCACCCGGAGAGCACGGTCTCGACGCCGACGTACAGGGGGAGTGCGACGGCGAAGGGCAGGAGCGCGAGCAGCCCGCGAACGTCCCGATGTGCGGGAGTCTCGGCGGGGGAGGTCGGGGCCGCCGGTCCCGCGAGCATCGCCAGCGCCAGGAGCGGCACGATCGCCAGGATGCCGAGCAGCGGACGCGTTCCGGACCCCACGGCGACGAGCAGGGGCGTGACCGCGGCGCACACCGCGACCGTGCCGAGCAGAGCGCTGAGCAGTCCCGTCGCGCTGCCGGCGGCCACGGACTTCGCCGCCACGGATCCCGAGGCCTCCACCAGCCCGAATCCGAATCCGGCGACGGCGGCCGCGGCGATGAACACGGCGGGGGCGTCTGCCACGGCCGCGGCGATGATCGCCACGGCTTGGAGGGCACTGCCGAGCATCAGCGTGGTGCGCGGTGGACGGCGCATCAAGAGCGGGCCTGAGCTCAAGACTCCGATCAAGAGCCCGCCGAAGAGGGCGGGGACCGCGGCGCTGAGGTCGGTCGCCATCGCGCGTTCGGTGGAGGGCAGGACCGCGGGGACGAAGGCGGCCGTGACCCCGAGGCCCGCGAAGGCGGTGAACAGCCCCGCTCGCGCTCGCCGGGTGCGGGCGGTCACGCCCCCGTCTTCCGCACGCGGTGGACGGCGGCGAAGGTGTCGCGCAGAGCCTCCATCGAGCGGTCGTAGTTCGACTGTGCGACGCCGATGAAGATGCAGTCGACCACCATCAGCTGGGCGATCCGGCTGCCGAGGGCACCCGACCGGAAGCCGGTCTCGCGCGCGGCGGTCGTCAGGACGATGTCCGCCTGGTCGGCCAGTGGAGCGCCGGCATGGTTCGTGATCGCGATCGTCGTCGCCCCGGTCTGGCGGGCGAGCAGCAGGAACTCGATCGTGTCGGTCGTGGTGCCGGTGTGCGACACCGCGATCGCGACGTTGCCGGGGCCGAGCGTCGCCGCCGAGGTCCAGGCGGCATGCGGGTCCGACCAGTCCAGTGCCGTGCGCCCGATCCGGGTGAGCTTGCGTTGCAGGTCGAGTCCGACGATGGAGCTCGCACCCACACCGAAGATGTCGACCCTGGTCGAGGACGTGATGGCGTCGACGGAAGCGCGCAGTGACTCCGTGTCGAGCACCTTGGCGGTGTCCGCGAGCGAGAGGGTCTCGGCCAGCGACACCTTCGCGACGATGTCGGACAGCGTGTCGTTGCGGTCGATGTCGCCGGAGACGGCGGGGAGCGCGGCCGTGTCGAACGTCTCGCGTTCGACGTCGCGCAGCACGTGGTTGCGCAGCTCGCGCACGTGCTCGTAGCCGAGGCGCTTGCAGAACCTCACCACCGAGGTGGTCGAGGTGTCGCAGCGCTGGGCGAGTTCGGCGATGGAGAGTCCGGCGGTCCCCGCCGGATCGGCGAGGAAGAGGTCGGCGATGCGCTGCTCGCTCGGACGCAGCTCGGGACGGATCGCACGCATGCGGACGAGCACGGGGTGTGCGCCGGCATCATCGCGGGCGGCTTCGTGGGGCATAGGGTCTCCGATCGCTGTTCATAACAGTAGAGGAACTTCTGTTACATCAGTAGTGTCTGTCGTGTACTTTTAGTACCAACCCAGACCGACGATGTTCGCGGGCGGCAGGCGACAGAGCCTGACCCGACGCCACGGCGACGCGTCCCAGCCAGGAGGAATCAGCAATGAGCACAGCACGGCGGGCGTCATTCGGCGCTCTCACAGCCACGGGTGTCGCTTTGGCGCTCGTGATCACCGGTTGTTCCGCACCCGCGTCCGACACCCCGTCGACGGGTGAGGCCGGCGGTGACCTCGTCATCGGCGTCACGAGCGATCCCGACACGCTCTTCCCCTGGAAGGCGACGCAGTTCCAGGCCGTCAACGTCCTGCAGAACCTGTACGGCACGCTGACCGAGTTCGATGAGGACCTCAACGTGGTCCCCGGCCTCGCCGAGTCGTGGGACGTCTCGGAAGACGGCCTCACCGTGACCTTCCACCTGCGCGAGGGCGTCACCTACGCGGACGGCAGCACCTTCGGCTCCGAAGACGTCAAGTACTCTCTCGACGCCATCGCCGCCGAGGAGACGGCGGCCGTCGCAGCGAGCTCTCTCGCCTCCGTCACCGCGGTCGAGGCCACCGACGAGAACACCGTCACCCTCACCCTGAGCGCTCCCGACGCCGCGCTTCCCGCGAACCTCGCCGTGATCAACATGGCGATGCTCTCCTCGGACGACACCGAAGAGGGGCTGAACACCACGCCCAACGGCACCGGTCCCTTCATCCTCGACGACCGCAAGGCGAGCCAGTCGATCACGCTGGCGAAGAACGAGGACTACTGGGGCGACGCGGCGCTGCTCGACACCGTCGAGTTCCGGGTGATCCCCGACGAGTCGTCGATCGTGTCGGCGATGCAGTCCGGCAACGTGCAGCTGGCCGTCTTCGACGACCCGCTGGTCGCACAGACCGCCGAGGGCGCGAACGTCGAGGTCGCCACGACCCCGCAGCTGAGCTACCACGCGCTGCAGCTGAACGCCACGCGCGGTGACCTGACCGACGTCAACGTGCGACTCGCGATGCAGTGCGCGATCGACCGCCAGGAGGTGCTCGACACGGCAGCTCTCGGCGAGGGCGAAGTCACCGGTCCCATCACCTCTCCCGCGTACAAGTCCGACCCCGAGGCGCGGCCGTGCCCCGAGCGCGATCTCGACAAGGCCGCCGAGTACCTGAAGAAGGCGGGCAAGGAGGACGGCGTCACCATCAAGACGATCGTCTCCCAGGGTGAGTACGCGACGTCGGTGAACGAGGCCCAGAACCTCAAGGCGCAGCTGGCCGACGCGAACATCACGCTCGACCTCGAGGTGCTCGAGTCCGGCGCGTTCGTCGACCGCTGGATCGCGGCCGACTTCGACGCCGCCGTCGCCCTCAACGGCGGTCGTCCCGACCCCGACGGCATGTACGGCCGCTACTTCACCAGCACCGGAAACCTGAACAAGGTCGCCGGATACTCCTCGCCCGAGCTCGACGCGCTCTTCGCCGAGGGTCGCCAGACGGCCGACCCGGAGAAGCGCAAGGACATCTACGCGCAGGTCTCCGAGAACCTCGAGGACAACGCCGCGTGGATCTGGCTGTTCACGAGCTACACCTACACCGCGACCTCCTCGACCGTCGACGGCTTCGTCCCGATGGCGAACGGCTCGCTGCAGTACCTGCGGACCACCTCCATCAAGTAGCGGATCGGAGGGGGCGCGGCCACCCCGCGCCCCCTCCCTCCCCGACGACAGGCACCCCCACACGCGCATGTTCAGACAGCTCCTCCGCAACAGCGTGCTGCGACGCATCGTCGCCGCACTCGGCACGCTCCTCGGCGTCGCCATCTTCGTCTTCCTGATGCTGCGGGCCATCCCCGGCGATCAGATCAGCTCCGGCCTCGGCACGGAGGCGGCCGCCCTCACTCCGTCGCAACGCGCAGCCCTCGAGGCCTACTACGGGCTCGACCAGCCGCTCTTCGTGCAGTTCTTCTCCTGGCTGGGCAACATCTTCACCGGCAACCTCGGTTTCTCCTCTCGAGCACAGACGAGCGTCCTCGATCTCACTGCCGCCGCTCTTCCCGTCACCTTCGAGCTCGCGATCTTCTCGATCGTGATCGCCCTGGCCATCGGCATCCCCCTCGGAATGCTCTCCGCCTCGAAGCCCGACTCGTTCCGCGACGGCGTCGGACAGGTCGTCGGCCTCGCCGGTCTCTCGATCCCCGCGTTCCTGCTCGGGACGGCGCTCCTGGCGATCCTCGCCTCCTCGTTCGGCTTCAACCCGAACGGTCAGGCCTACGCCACGCTGTTCGAGGACCCGCTGCTGAACCTCCAGCAGATGCTGCTGCCCTCGATCGTGCTCGGCTTCGGCATCGCCGCGCCGATCATGCGCACGACCCGCACCGCGGTGCTCGAGATCCGCGCCAACGACTTCATCCGCACGGCCAGGGCGAAGGGCGTCCCGCCGCGGCGGCTGCAGGTGCGTCACGTGCTCGGCAACGCCCTGGTTCCCATCGTCACGATGACCGGCCTGCAGTTCGGCTACCTCCTCGGCGGCGCCGTGGTGGTGGAGCAGATCTTCTCGCTCCCCGGCATCGGGCGACAGGTGCTCCTCGGCATCCAGCAGAAGGAATACGCACTCGTGCAGAGCACCGTCCTCGTGATCGCGCTCGCCTTCGTCATCGTCAACCTGCTCACCGACCTGCTCTACCGGGTCATCGATCCTCGGGTGCGTGCCGCATGACCGACATCTCTCAGACTCCGACCCTCGCCCCCGGCGGCGGGCGCAGCATGGAGCGCGTGCGTCTCCTGCTGCGCAGTCGCAGTGGACTCACGGGCCTCATCATCGTCGTCCTGCTCGCGGTGCTGAGCCTCGTCTCGGCGTTCGGGCTGCTGCCGTTCGACCCGCTCGCGCAGGATCCGCCGTCCCGCCTGCAGCCGCCGTCCGCCGTGCACTGGTTCGGCACCGATCAGTTCGGTCGCGACGTGTTCTCCCGCGTGGCCGCCGGTGTCGCCAACTCGGCGCTGATCTCGGTGGTCGCGGTGGCCTTCGCCACCGTCGTCGGAACCGTGTGCGGACTCATCGCCGGCTTCTACCGCGGCATCTCCGACGGCGCGATCACGGCGGTGACCAACGTGCTGTTCGCGTTCCCGCCGCTGCTGCTGGCCCTGTCGCTCGCGTCGGTGTTCGACCGCAACTGGTTCACCATCGCCGTGGCCATCGCGATCGTGTACGTGCCGATCTTCATCCGCGTCACCCGAGGGCCCGTGCTGTCGCTGCGCGAGGTCGAGTACGTCAAGGCGGCCAAGAGCACGGGTCAGAGTCGCATGGCGACCATGTTCCGGCACGTGCTGCCGAACATCACGTCGATCATCATCGTGCAGGTCACGCTCTCCCTGTCGTGGGCCGTGCTCACCGAGGCCTCGCTGAGCTTCCTCGGTCTCGGCACACCGCCGCCGGCACCCTCGCTCGGCTCGATGATCTTCGAGGCGCGCACGCTCGTGACGATCGCGCCGTGGACGATGATCGCGCCCGGTGTGATCGTGGTGCTCCTCGTCGTCGGCCTGAACCTGCTCGGCGACGGGCTGCGCGACAGTCTCGACCCCCGGAACAGAGGAAAGCGATGACCCGGGAGGATCTCGGCGGGCTGGCCACGGAGGCCAGCGATCCGCGCTATGCGGAACTCGACCTGATGAGCGTGGCGGAACTCGCGCAGACCATGAACGAAGCGGACGCCACTGTGCCCGCCGCGGTGCAGCGCGCCCTGCCGCAGATCGTGCCCGCCATCGAGGAGACGGCCGCTCGCATGGCGCAGGGCGGCCGCCTGGTCTACGTCGGCGCGGGAACCCCCGGACGCATCGGTGTGCTCGACGCCTCGGAGTGCCCGCCCACGTTCAGCACGCCGCCGGAGCTCGTCTTCGCGATCATGGCCGGGGGCCCCGGCGCGATCGTGAACCCCGTCGAGGGTGCGGAGGATGACGCGGACGCGGGTGCTGCAGCGATCGACGCGGCCGGCATCGGTCCGCTCGACACCGTGATCGGCATCGCCTCCAGCGGACGCACGCCCTATGTGATCGCGGCCGTCCGCCGTGCACGCGAGCTCGGAGCGCTCAGCATCGGTCTCTCGTGCAACGTCGGCACCGCGCTCAGTGCCACGGCGGAGCACGGGATCGAGGTCGAGGTCGGCCCCGAGGTGCTCTCCGGATCGACGCGGCTCAAGTCGGGCACGGCCCAGAAGCTCGTGCTCAACATGTTCTCGACCATCTCGATGGTGCGAAACGGCAAGGCGTACGGCAACCTGATGGTGGATGTGAAGGCCACCAACCACAAGCTGCGTGAGCGGGCCATCCGGATGGTGCAGACCATCGCAGCGGTCGACCGGGACGCGGCGCTGGCCGCTCTGGAATCGGCCGCCTACGACGTGAAGCTCGCGTCGATCATGATCCGCCGCGGGGAGGATCTCGCGGCGGCGACCGCACGACTGCATGCCGCCGACGGCCGGCTGCGCACCGCACTGGAGGAGAACTGATGCGCGTCCTCGGACTGATCTCCGGCACCTCGCACGACGGGATCGATGCCGCCGTCGTCGACTTCACGACCAGTGGCGGCTTCACCGCGCACGGCGTGGACCTGCGCGGCACGGTGCTCGCGGCGACCAGTGTGCCGTATGCCCCCGAACTGCGGTCGCGGCTGATCGCGGCGCTGCCGCCGGCGCAGACGACGCTCGCCGAGGTCGCGGAGCTCGACACGCTCATCGGTCAGGCGTTCGCCGACGTCGCGGCCGACATCGCCGCAGAAGTGGGGGGCATCGACGCGGTCTGCTCGCACGGACAGACCGTGTACCACTGGGTCGACGGCGCGCACGCGCGGGGCACCCTGCAGATCGGGCAGCCCGCCTGGATCGCGGAGAAGGTGGGTGCCCCCGTGGTCTCCGACATCCGCATCCGCGACATCACGGTCGGTGGCCACGGTGCGCCGCTGGTGTCGTTCCTCGATGAGCTGCTGCTGCGCTCACGCGCCGGCGTGTCCGCCGCCCTGAACCTGGGCGGCATCTCGAACATGACGGTGGTGCGGCAGGACGGCCTGGTCGCCTACGACATCGGCCCCGCGAACGCACTCGTCGACGCGGTCATCGTGGAGCACGGCCTCAACCCGCTCGGCTACGACGACGACGCCGCGATCGCCCGCACCGGACAGGTCGACGAGGCGCTGCTGGTCGCTCTGCTCGAAGACCCCTACTACGCGCTCACCCCGCCCAAGAGCACGGGCAAGGAGCACTTCCACCTCGGCTACGTGCACGAGCACCTCGCCGCGCAGGGGCGCGAGATCGCGGTCGCGGATGTCGTGCGTACACTGACCGAACTCACCGTCCGCACGGTCGCACGCGACGTGGAGGCCGCGGGCATCGGGTTCCTCGCCGTGTCGGGCGGCGGCTGCCGCAACCCGCTGATCCTCGACGGACTGCGCGCCGCCCTGCCCGCGACCGAGGTCGTGCTGGCCGACGAGCTGGGGGCTGCGGCCGACAGCAAGGAGGCGATCCTCCTCGCCCTGATCGGCTGGTCCACGATGCACGGCGTCCCCGCGATCGTCCCGGGCGGCACCGGTGCTCGCGAGCCGCGCATCCTGGGCACGATCACCCCGGGCGTCGGTCCGCTGCAGATGCCGGAACCCGTCGCCGCCATCGACTCCCTCGTGCTCACGGAGGCCGCGACATCGTGACCCTCCAGGTGCGCCCCGCCACCCCGGACGACCTGTCCGGGGTGCTCGAGGTGTTCCTCGCCTGCTGGCGGGAGAGCTACCGCGGCGTCCTCCGCGATGCGGCGATCGACGCCATGACCGACGCGCGCGCGGAGGCGCTGTGGCGGCGGGTGCTCTCCGACCCGGTAGGCATCGTGCTCGTGGCCGAGCGGGACGGCGGGATCGTCGGGATCACCCGGTACGCGGCGACGTCGAACACCGACGGGCGGATCGACGGGGCCGTGCACTCCCTGTACGTGTCGCCGCGTGCCCACGGCGGCGGCATCGGTGGAGCGTTGCTGACCCGGGCGACAGCAGAGCTGCGGGAGGCCGGGGCCGAAGCCGCGACACTGTGGGTGTTCGCAGCGAATGCGCCGTCGATCGGTTTCTACGAGGCGAAGGGCTGGCATCCGGATGGGGCCACCCGCACGCAGCCGGAGTTCGGCGAGCCCGAGCAGCGCATGCGCAAGGAGTGGACATGAGCGCCGTGGTGCGTCTGCGCGTGCTCCGGGTGTCGTCCCCGCTGGTGCGCCCGTTCATCACGGCCGTGCGGCAGACGGACCGTCTCGACGTCGTGCTGGTCGAGGCGACCGATGCGGAGGGGCGCCGCGGATACGGGGAAGCCGCCACGAGCTGGCGCGTCACGGGGGAGAGTCCGCAGAGCGTCGCCGCCGCGGTCGCAGGTCCGCTCGCCGACGCCGTGCTCGGTCGCGATGCCGGCGACGCCGGGCTCCCGGGGGACATCGCGCGGTCGATCTGGGGCAATGCGGCCGCCCGCAGCGCTGTCGAGTGCGCGGTCGCCGATCTCGCCGCCCAGCAGCAGGAGGTCTCGCTCGTGGCCGACCTGTCTCGCGCGCACGCGGTGCACAACTCCTCACGAACGTCGCACGTCCGCACCGACATGACCCTGTCCGTGGGAGAGCCGGAGGCGGTGGCGACGCTTTCTGAGGAGTACGTCACCGCAGGCTTCGGCTGCCTCAAGCTCAAGGCCTCGGCCGCGCACGACATCGTGGCCGCACTGCGGGCCGTCCGCGCGGCTGTCGGGCCCGACATCACCCTGCGCATCGACGCGAACCAGGCCTGGGGCGCCGAGACCGCGATCCGCGTGATCCGTACCGCCGAGGACGCGGACCTCGGGCTCGAACTCGTCGAGCAGCCGGTCGCCGCCCATGACCTCGTCGCGCTCGCCGCGGTGACGGCGGCCGTCGACACCCCGATCATGGCCGACGAGTCGGTCCGGACGGCCGAGGACGTGCGCGTGATCGCCGATCGGGGAGCCGCCGCTCTTGTGAACATCAAGCTCGCCAAGACGGGCGGTCCGGCCGAGGCGATCGCTGCCGCGGAGGCCGCACGAGAGGCAGGGTTGGGGGTCGTGATCGGCTGCATGATGGAGTCCCACGTCGGAGTGAGTGCCGCAGCCCACCTCGCAGCGGCCGTCGCCCCCGATGTCGTGCACGACCTGGACGCGGCGTCCTGGCTGCGTCGCTCGCCCGTGGTGGGCGGGGTCGCCTCGTCCGGTGAGGTGCTGGCGCTCGGGGCGGGCACGGGACTGGGCATCCTCGGGCTCGCATCCGACGCGCAGACCGACATCCTCCTCGACCTCGACCGCGACCGCGACCTCGACCGCGACCGCGACCTCGATCGCGACCTCGGCCGCGGTGCGGAGGTGCGCGTATGACCGCCGCCGCCGCCGTCGCCGCCGTGCTCGGGATGGAGTCCGCCCCACGCGGAGTCGTCGCGGGCGCCGTGACCGAGGCGGGGCGTGAGATCGCGGCCGGCGGCCTGGCCGACCTCGCCGGAATCCCGATGACCACCGAGACCGCGTTCGACATCGCCTCGGTCTCGAAGGTCGCGGCGACGACGACAGCGATCCTCAGACTGGTCAGCCGGGGCGACCTGCGCTTCGACGATCCGGTCGACCGCTTCGTCTCGGGGACCGCGTGCGCTCAGGGAACGACCGTGCGCCACCTCCTGCAGCACCGTGCGGGCCTGTGGGAGTGGCAGCCTCTCTACCTCGACCGTGCGCACGCCGGCGACCCCGCCGCCGCGGCGGATGCGATCCCGCTGCGATACGCCCTCGACGACGCCCGCCACTACTCCGACCTCGGCTTCATGCTCCTGGGCCGCATCATCGCGGCGGTCACCGGGTTGCCTCTGGACGCCGCCGTCCGCGAGCTCGTCACCGCGCCCCTCGGCCTGGATCGCACGGCATACGGACCCGCCGGTCGGCCCGTCGCGTCGTCCGCGATCGGTGACGTCGCCGAACGCCGCATGGTCGCCACGGGGGAGCCCTACCCGATCCTCACCGCGGCGCGGGACTTCACCTGGCGCGAGGAGGAGATCACCGGCGTCGTGAACGACGGCAATTGCTTCCATGCTCTCGGTGGCGTCTCCGGCCACGCGGGGCTGTTCAGCACCGCGACCGACCTGCTGACCTTGGGGGCGGCGCTCGCCGCGCCCGAGCGCCATCCCGCGCTGTGGGGCCCGGACGACGTCGCCGAGCTCTTCCGCGACGGACCGGATGCCGGACAGGCGCTGGGGTGGCGCAGCGACACGGTCGCCGTCGCCGGACAGCCGACCCGCGTGCTCTGGCACCCCGGCTTCACGGGCTGTGCCCTCGGGATCGTCCCGAACACCGGCACCGCCGCGGTGCTGCTGAGCACCCGCCTCTTCGCCCCCGAACCCGCACCGATCGAGGCGCTCTGGCGCGCGGTGCTCCCCGCCCTCCTGGACGACAACGAAGGAACGAGAACATCATGAGCATCACCGAGCCCGTGCTGAGCATCAGCGGTCTCGCCGTCGCCTTCCGGACCGGTTCCGAGCTGGTCACCGCGATCAGCGACGTCAACATCGACATCGCCGCCGGTGAGACCGTCGCGGTCGTCGGGGAGTCGGGATCGGGCAAGTCGACCACCGCCGCGGCGGTCAACCGCCTGCTGCCGGAGAACGGCGCGATCACAGCCGGGAGCATCCGCTTCGACGGGCGCGAGCTGACCGATCTGCCCGAGAACGCGATGATCTCGCTGCGCGGCGCGGGGATCGGTCTCGTGCCGCAGGATCCGATGTCGAACCTCAACCCGCTCATGCGCGTGGGCGAGCAGATCGGCGAGGCCCTCGAGGTGCACGGCCACACGCACGGAGACGCCACGAAGGCCCGGGTCGTCGAGCTTCTGGAGATGGTGGGGATCGCGGACGCCGCGCAGCGCGCTCACCAGTACCCGCACGAGTTCTCCGGGGGTATGCGGCAGCGCGTGCTGATCGCGATGGGCCTCGCCTGCAAGCCGCGCCTGCTCATCGCCGACGAGCCCACCTCCGCTCTCGACGTGACGGTCCAGCGACGCATCCTCGACCAGCTCGACACGCTCACGGATGAGCTCGGCACCGCGGTCTTCCTGATCACCCACGACCTGGCCCTCGCCGCCGAGCGCGCCGACCGCATCGTCGTCATGTTCCGTGGCCGGGTGGTGGAGGAGGGGACGTCCGCCCAGGTTCTCGGCGCCCCGCAGCACGAGTACACCAAGCAGCTGCTCGCCGCGGCGCCCAGCCTCGCGTCCCGCCGGGATGCCCTGCCACAGCGCGAGGCCGCCACGGGCACTCCGTTCGTGGAGATCCGTGGCCTCCGCAAGGAGTTCGCGCTCCGCGCACCCAAAGCGGGGGAACCGCAGACGTTCACCGCGGTCGACGGGGTGAGCTTCGAGATCCGGCGGGGCACCACGGTGTCGATCGTGGGGGAGTCGGGGTCCGGCAAGTCGACCACCGCGAACATGGTGCTCGGGCTCGAAGACGCCACGTCGGGATCGATCCTGTTCGACGGGCTCGACCTGACCACTCTCCGCCGCAAGGAGCTGTTCGCCCTGCGCCGTCGGGTGCAGCCCGTCTTCCAGAACCCCTACGCCTCACTCGACCCCCGCTACACCGTCGAGCAGTCGATCGCCGAGCCGCTGCGTGTCCACCGCATCGGCACGACGGCGTCCCGCAAGGCACGGGTGCTCGAGCTGCTGGAACAGGTCGCCCTCCCCGCGGCGATGGCCGAGCGTCTGCCCCACGAGCTGTCGGGCGGACAGCGTCAGCGCGTCGCGATCGCCCGCGCCCTGGCGCTCGAGCCCGAACTCGTGGTGCTCGACGAAGCGGTGTCGGCGCTCGACGTGCTGGTGCAGGCGCAGATCCTCGATCTGCTCGCCGACCTGCAGAAGCGCCTGGGCCTGAGCTACCTGTTCATCAGCCACGATCTCGCCGTCGTGCGGATGATCTCCGACGAGGTGCACGTCATGCAGCGCGGTGTCGTGGTGGAGAGCGGCACGCCGGAGCGCATCTTCGACGACCCGCAGCATCCGTACACGCGGGAACTGCTCGCCGCGATCCCCGGGGCGTCGCTGGCGTCCTGAGCGGAAGCAGATGTCACGCCTGTCGTCGGTTCACATGTCGGGAGGATGGGCGGATGTCGGGCGAATGCCCTTCATCCGCCCGACATCCGTGAAATCTCCCGACATCTGCTCCGGACGGCACACGGGCGGGGCGGCAGACGGGCGGGCGCGGGGACGCGGCTCAGCGCTTGCGGTCGTCGTCGTCCCAGGGGCCTTCCCACCAGCCCGCGCGGCCGTCGTCCGAGCCGCCGCGACCACGGCGGGAGCGTACGAACTGCACGATGAACACGGTCAGCGAGCTGAGCAGGATCAGGAAGACCACGAGGAACAGCAGGTCGCTCTGGTTCATGGTCGTTTCCCCTCCGCGGCATCCGCCACGATCTTGGCGATGCGGGCCGACCGGGTCTCCGGGCGCTTGGCCATCGCGATCTGCGTGAGACCGAACTTCTTCACCGACTTCGGGAACGCGTCCCAGTTCTCGCGCGCAGCGGGGGCGGCATCGAGGGCGGCGGCGAACTCGTCCGGCTCGATCCCGGCCTCGGGGCCGTCGAGCACGGTCCAGGAGCCGTTCGCCTTCGCCGTCTCCAGCACACGGATCCCGGCCGGGGCGAGCAGTCCCTCCGCCTCGAGTTCCGCGATCCGAGCCTTGTTCGTCGCCGCCCATCCGCTGCCGGGGCGGCGAGGCGAGAACCACTGGCCGACGGCGCGCTCGTCCGTTCCCTCGCCGAACACGCGCACCGGGCCGTCGATCCATCCGAAGCAGAGCGCATGCCGCACGGCGTCCTCGTACTCGACACCGTCGGCGGCACCCCGCACGCTCAACAGCCAGACGCCCGTGGTCCGCTCGTGGTTCTCCTGGAGCCAGGTGCGCCAGGCGACCGCATCGGCCGCCCGAATCCGCTCGCCGTCTTCCAGTGCGCCCATGGGCTACTTCTTCGTCTTCACCGTCGGGATCGTCTCGGTGATCCGCGGCAGCAGGTCGGCCACGGACTGCACGATCTCATCGGGGCGGAACGGGTACTTCTCGACCTCGGCCTGGTCGCTGATCCCGGTGAGGACCAGGACGGTGTGCAGGCCCGCCTCGATGCCGGCCACGACGTCGGTGTCCATCCGGTCGCCGATCATGCCGGTGCGCTTCGAGTGCGCGCCGATCTTGTTCAGCGCCGACCGGAACATCATCGGGTTCGGCTTGCCGACCACGTAGGGCTCCTTGCCGGTGGCCTTGGTGATGAGGGCCGCGATCGCACCGGTGGCCGGGAGCGGTCCGTCGGTGCTCGGACCCGTGGCATCCGGGTTCGTGACGATGAACCGCGCGCCGCCGATGATGAGGCGGATCGCCTTCGTGATCGCCTCGAACGAGTAGTTGCGCGTCTCGCCGACGACCACGAAGTCGGGGTTCGTCTCGGTCATGATGAAGCCGGCGTCGTGCAGGGCGGTGAGGATGCCGGCCTCGCCGATCACGAACGCCGAGCCACCGGGCAGCTGCTGCTTCAGGAAGTCGGCGGTGGCGAGGGCCGAGGTCCAGATGCGCTCCTCGGGCACGTGCAGTCCGCTGATGCGGAGGCGTGCCGACAGGTCGCGCGCGGTGAAGATCGAGTTGTTGGTGAGCACCAGGTACGGGATGCCTGCGCTCTCCCACCCGGCGAGCAGTTCGGACGCCCCGGGAATGGCGTCGTTCTCATGGACGAGCACACCGTCCATGTCGGTGAGCCAGCATTCGATGTCGTCACGTTGTGCCATGTGCACAGCCTAGAGGGCGAGTGTTGCCGGCACATGTCCGTGTGGCAGAGGGGTGCCGCTACAGATCGGTTCAGGCGGTGAGCCAGATCACGTCCGCGGCGTGCGCGACCTCGGCGTCGGTACCGTCGACGGACACACCGGCGGTGGTCACGGTGACCTCGACGCCGACCGCGATGCCCGCGGCCTCCACGGCGCGGAGCACTTCCGGATCCTGGTCGCTCACCCGCAGCACGCGTCCTGTGTGTCCGACCGCGGCATCGGCCAGCAGCACGAACGGCACCCGTTCCACGTGCCCGTCGGCATCGGGGATCGCATCGCCGTGCGGGTCGAAGCGGGGGCGCCCCAGGCGGGCGTCGATGCCTTCCAGCAGTCGGTCGCTGATGGTGTGTTCGAGCACCTCGGCCTCGTCGTGCACCTCGTCCCAACCGTAGTCGAACTCCTGCACCAGCCAGGTCTCGACCAGCCGGTGTCGGCGCACCATCGCGAGGGCGCGGGCCGTGCCGGCCTCCGTCAGCCGCACCGCGCCGTAGGGCACGTGCGAGACGAGCCCCGCGGCAGCGAGCTTCTTGACCATCTCGGTGACCGACGAGGGGGCGATGCCGAGCTTCGCGGCGAGCACCGACGGGGTGATCGGCGCATCCTGCCACTCGGTGTGCGCGTAGACGGTCTTCAGATAGTCGTCAGCTGCGGGGGAGGCCACCCGACCAGCCTACGCGGTGCTCTCCCGCGCCCAGGCAGCGACGGGGGTCAGCCCAGGGTGCTCAGGAAGATGAACGCCGCCTGACCCGCGAAGAACAGGACGAGGAATCCGAGGAGGGCGGCGGCCAGCGAGAGCCGGCCGTCGAACCCCTCGACCTCGTCGATGCCGACCTTGCGGGCACGGAACGCCAGCACGAGGGTGGCCACGCCGAGGGCCAGCTGCATCCAGGGGCTGGCGGGCCCGATGACCTTCGGGAAGGCGATCAGCAGCCCACCGATGATGCCGGTCGCGAAGCCGGTCCAGGTGAGGATGCGGACGGTGCGGCGAGCGCTCTCGGCAGACATGCCTCCGAGCCTATCCGGGCTCAGGCTCCCGTCAGCACCAGCCAGAGCAGGGCGCCGTTCAGTGCGATCAGCAGCACCGAGGCCACGATGCCGGCTGCTGTCGTCCACCGTCGATTGACCCAGGCGCCGAGGGTCCGTCGCTGTGCCGTGAGCACGACCAGCGGAATCAGGGCGAACGGGATCCCGAAGGACAGCACCACCTGACTGAGCACGAGGGCGAGCGTCGGATCGAAGCCGATCCCGAGGATCACGAGAGCGGGGATCAGCGTCACCAGCCGCCGTGCGAGCAGGGGGACGCGCACGTGCAGCAGGCCGTGCATGATCTCGGCTCCCGCGTAGGCGCCGACCGACGTCGAGGCGAGACCGGAAGCGAGCAGGCCGACCGCGAAGAACGTGGCCACGACCGGTCCGAGGCCGGCGGCGAGGGCGGCGTGCGCCCCCTCGAGCGAGTCGGTGCCTTCGACCCCGGCCAGGTTCGCGGCGGCGAGCAGGAGGATGCAGAGGTTGACCGAACCTGCGATCACCATCGCGACCGAGACGTCCCAGCGGGTGGCGGTGAGGAGCCGACGGATGCGCGAGCTCTCGGTGCGCACGGCTTCGTCGCCGGCGTGCGCGGTCGTCGCCCCGAAACGGTCGCGGGCGAGGGAGGAGTGCGCGTAGATCGCATGCGGCATGATCGTCGCCCCGAGGATCGAGGCTGCCAGCAGCACGGATCCGGTGTCCTCGAAGCGCGGCACCATGCCGCCCAGGATCCCTGCCGGATCCGGCGGAGCCACGAACACACCGGCGACGAAGCCGATCGTGATGATGGCCATCAGTCCGATGATCACGAACTCGAACGGACGTGCGCCGCGACGGTTCTGCACAGTCAGGAGGATCATCGAGACGGCGCCCGTGATCAGGCCGCCGAGCAGCAGGGGTACGTCGAAGAGCAGGTTCAGGGCGACCGCCCCGCCGATGATCTCCGCGAGATCGGTGGCCATCGCGACGAGTTCGGCCTGCACCCAGTACGCCCGGCGTGCCCAGGGGCGGCGCATGCGGGTGCCCAGCACCTCGGGAAGGCTCTGCCCCGTGACGACACCCAGTTTCGCGGAGAGGTACTGGATGAGCCAGGCCATGACGTTGCCGGCGACGACGACCCAGACCAGCAGGTAGCCGTACTGGGCGCCCGCCGTCATGTTGCTCGCGACGTTTCCCGGGTCGAGGTAGGCGACCCCGGCGACGAGGGCGGGTCCGAGCAGCCACAGCCCGCGGGGCGCGGTCGCCGGGGTCAGATCCTTCGTGGTTCCCGGAAGCACAGAATTTTTAGGCACACCGAAACCGTAGCGTATTTTTCGGTACGCCTAAAAGTCCTCGGTGCCGGCTCCGCAGAGGCGGCGATAGCCTGGCGGGATGGATGATGCCTCGGCGGACCGCACGACACCGGACCTTTCGGCGGCCGCGGCGACGGGCTCCATCGGCCAACCCGGCTACGGCGTCGGGCCCTGGCCGGGCGGTGCGGAGGCCTGGCCCGAGGGGGAGCAGTACGACCCTGTCCTCTTGGCCGAGGGCGACACCCGCAACGTGATCGACCGCTACCGCTACTGGCGGATGGAGGCGATCGTGGCCGACCTCGACACCCAGCGGCATCCGTTCCACGTCGCCATCGAGAACTGGCAGCACGACATGAACATCGGGTCGATCGTGCGCAGCGCCAACGCCTTCCTCGCCGACACCGTGCACATCATCGGTCGCCGACGGTGGAACAAGCGCGGGGCGATGGTGACCGATCGTTACCAGCACGTCGTGCACCACGAAGACGTCGAGACCTTCGCGACGTGGGCTGCGGCCGAAGGGCTTCCGATCATCGCGGTCGACAACGTCGACGGTGCCGTCCCCGTCGACAAGGCAGATCTCCCGCTCCGCTGCGTCCTGCTCTTCGGTCAGGAGGGGCCAGGATTGTCCAGCGAAGCGCTCGCCGCGGCCTCCGCGCACATCGAGATCACCCAGTACGGCTCGACGCGCTCGATCAACGCCAGCGCTGCGGCGGCCGTGATCATGTACGAGTGGTGCCGCCGTTACGCCGGCTGAGCCGTCGCGATGACGACCGTCGAGCAGTCGTCAGCCGCGGTCGATGCCGAAGATGTGGCGATAGATCGCGCTGACGTCCCGGTCGAGGTGATCGATGCGCTCGTGGATGGCCCGGATCTCGGTGCGCACGCCGCTGAACTCGCTGCCCGACTCGGTCCGGACGCTGGCGAACTCGTTCCTGAATTCGGTGCGCACGCTGGCGAACTCGTTCCTGAACTCGGTCCGTACGCTGGCGAACTCGTTCCTGAACTCGGTCCGGACGCTGGCGAACTCGTTCTTCAGCTCGGTGCGCACGCCGTCGAAGCCGTTCTGCATCGTTCGCAGGAACATCGTCGACATGAGCGTGAGCGTTCCGAACATGGCTGCGGCGAAGACACCGATCAGTGTCCAGACCTGTGGTTCCGTCATCCCCAGCATCCCCTCATTGTTCCTCGATGATCGTCGAGGCGCCAGGGAACGGAGGCCTAGTATTCCGGGGAACTCAGCGATTGTGGAGAAGTCGTTCTCGCGGAAGTCTGTGCAGTCAGCTCGGACGCGGAGCCCGCACCCGGGATCACGCCGACGCGGTGAGCCAGCGCCCTGAGCGCACGCGCCAGCCGAGGGTGCCGAGCCGGGCGAGCAGATAGACGCCGAAGAAAGCCACGGCCAGCCAGACGAGGCCCGCGGATCCGTCGACGCCGACCGCGGAGATGATCCACAGTGCCGGCAGGAACGGCACGAGGTTCACGCCACCGGCGATCGCGAGGTACCGCGCATCGTTCGCGCCCATGAGCACCCCGTCGAGCACGAAGACGACTCCGGCGATGGGCTGGGCGACGGCGAGCACGAGCAGCGCCGGCTGCACGAGAGCGGCGACCTCGGCGTCGCCGGTGAACACGATGCCGAGCACCCCGGAGAGGGCGGCGATCAGCCCGCCGACGATCACGCCGAACCACGCACCCCACGCCACCGTCCGTGCCAGCACCCGGTGCACCTGTCGCTCGTCGCCGGCACCGAGTTCCTTGCCGATCAACGCCTGCGCGGCGATCGCGAGTGCGTCGAGAGCGAAGGCCGCAGCCGAGAAGATCGTGAACACGATCTGCCACCCGGCCAGTTCATCGGTCCCGATCCCGGTCGCGATCCCCACCGTCGCGAGCAGCGCGACACGCAGGCTCACAGTGCGCAGGAACAACCAGCCGCCCGACGTGGCCGTGCTGCGGATGCCGGCGCGCTGCGCGCGGAGCGAGGCGCTGTGGCGCGTGGCCAGGTGGCGGACCACCAGGGCATAGGCGGCCACCATCCCCCACTGCGCGGTCACGGTTCCGGCGGCCGAGCCCGCGATGCCCCAGCCGAGTCCGTAGATGAACAGCCAGTTCAGCAAGGCGTTCGCGCCGAAGCCGAGCCCTGCGATCCAGAGCGGCGTCATGGTGTCCTGCATGCCCCGGAGCAACCCGGTCGCCGCGAACACGATCAGCATCGCGGGGAGACCCCACATCGAGATCACGAGGTATTCGTTGGCCTGTGCGGCGACGGCCTCGCTCGCGCCGAAGAGCGACACGAGCCAGGGCGAGGAGACGGCGCCGATCACCGCGAGCACGGCCCCCAGTCCGAGGGCGAGCCACATCCCGTTGATGCCGACCGACACGGCCTCACCCGGCTGGCCTGCGCCGAAGCGACGCGCCACCGCCGGCGTGGTCGAGTAGGCCAGGAAGACCATGAGTCCGACGATGGTCTGCAGCACGGCCGCGGCGATGCCGAGCCCGGCGAGCGGAGTCGTGCCGAGGTGCCCGACCAGCGCGGCATCGACGATCAGGAAGGCCGGCTCCGCGACCAGCGCGCCGAGAGCAGGAACGGCCAGGCGCAGGATCTCTCGGTTGAGGGAGGTGCGCGCGGTCATCCTCCGAGCCTATGACCTGGCACGGACCTCGTCCGCCCGACTCAGGCGCCCACGGGCAAGCGGATGTCGAACCGCGACCCGCCGTCGGCGTTGTGCGCGCTGATCACCCCATTGTGCGCCTCGACGATGCCGCGCGCGATCGCGAGCCCGAGACCGGCACCGCTCGTGCCGTGGACGCTCGTGCCGGGCGTCCGCGCGTCGGTGCCGCGCCACCCCGGTTCGAAGACGCTCGTCAGGTTCTCGTGGGTGATGCCCGAGCCGGTGTCCTGGACCGAGAGCACCATCGCGTCGTCTTCGCGGCTGGTCCTGATGCGGATCGTCCCTCCGGCCGGTGTGTGCTCGATCGCGTTGGCGAGCAGATTGGTCATCACGCGGGCGAGCTCGCGCGCGTCACCGACGACGGTGTGATCCGGGCTGGTCAGCTCGACGAGTGCCACGTCCTTCGCCCGGGCGACCGGCGCCAGCTCGGCGACCGCGTCACTGACCAGATCGTGCAGGGACATCGGTTCGAGACGGAGCGTCAGGGTGCCGGACGAGATCTTCGAGACCTCGAACAGGTTGTCGACGAGGTCGCTCATGTGGTCGACCTGGCGGCGCATCTGACGATGGAAGCGGGCAGGGTCCTCGGCGAGGCCGTCATCCAGTGCTTCCGTCATCGCCCGCAGCCCGGCGAGAGGACTGCGCAGGTCGTGCGAGATCCACGCGATCAACTCGCGCCGCGAACGATCGAGGAGCTGCACCTCCTCGCGTGCCGCCGCGAGTCGTTCACTGGTCGAGACGAGTTCGGCGGCCACGCGGGCGAACTCCGTGTTCACGGGGAGGGCACCCGTGTCCTCGAGCAGTTCTCCCTCACCGACCGAATGCGTCAGCCTCTGCAACGAGCGGGCGTCGCGGACGAGCCGGGCCGCGAGCAGCACGGCGACGGCGACCGCGACGACGGCGGAGATGGCGGTCACCACGACCACGACGAGAAGGTCGTGGGGAGAGATGTACATCGCCTCGGCGACCGCGAGCACCCCGGCGGCGAAGGACAGCACCACGGCGAGGATCACGATGCACAGTTGCAGCATCAGTGAGCGCCGGCGCAGCAGCCACAGCGCGAGCAGGCCGGCCCCTCCGACGAGGAGAGCCCATCCGAGAGCGATGGCTGCGATCGTGACGACATCGGCGAACGGCATCAGCGGTCCTCCCATTCGAGGCGGTACCCCACGCCCCACACCGTCACGAGAACCGTGGGGGATCCGGGGTCGTCTTCGATCTTCTCCCGAAGTCGCCGGGTGGTGACCGTGACCGTCGAGAGGTCTCCGATCTCCCATCCCCAGACCCGACGCAGCAGCGTGGGTCGATCGAACGTCTGCCGCGGGTGCTTGAGGAAGAACGCGAACAGTTCGAACTCGCGCACCGACAGCTCGAGTGGCACGCCGTCCCGGGTGACGATCCTGGCCGAGGGATCGAGGTGGAAGGGGCCGAGGTCGAACGGAGCCTCCCGCGCGAATTCGGGAAGGCTCCGGCGCAGCACCGAGTTCACGCGGAGGACCAGTTCCCGGGGAGAGAAGGGCTTGACCACGTAGTCATCGGCACCGGCTTCCAGGCCGTCGATGCGGTCCTCCTCCGAACCGAGGGCCGTGAGCATGATGATCGGGACGTCCGAGGCGGCCCGGATCCGCCGGCACACCTCGGCGCCGTCGATTCCGGGGAGCATCCGGTCGAGAACGATCAGGTCGGGAGCGCTCGCCGCGGCCGATGCCAGACCGGTGAAGCTGTCGGTGGCGTGATCGACGAGGTACCCCGCGGCGCGCAGATACGCCTGCACGACCTCGCTCACCGTCGCATCGTCCTCGATCACGAGCACCCGGCGGTCGGCGAGTTCCGCGAGGTGCGGAGGCGGAACGGACGGCGCGGACATGCTCTCATCGTAGGTTCGGAGGTCCTCCCCGTCACCCGCTCGGAGGGCAACCTTCCTCGGTTCGTAAGAGTTGACGGATGTCGCCGGGGGGACATCTTCTCTAGCGTCGCGATATGGCCTTTCCCACCGACGTCGTCTTCCCCTGTCTGAATGAGGCGGAGGCGCTGCCCGGGGTGCTGGCTGCCCTTCCCTCCGGTGCGCGGGCGATCGTCGTCGACAACGGCTCCACCGACGGGTCGGCGGAGATCGCGCGTCGTCTCGGAGCGCTGGTGATCCAGGAGCCACGGCGCGGGTACGGCTCCGCTGTGCATGCCGGACTGCGTGCGGCCACGGCACCCGTCGTCGCCTTCTGCGACGCCGACGGATCGTTCGACCTGACCGAGCTCGATCGGCTCGCGGACCCCGTGCATCGAGGTGAGAGCGACCTCATGTTCGGGCGTCGCCGGGTCGGTGGGCGAGGGGCGTGGCCGATCCATGCGCGATTCGCGAACACGGTGCTGCTGTCGATGGTGCGTCGGCGCACCGGGCTCTCGATGCACGATCTCGGTCCGTTCCGGGCCGGGCGTCGCGAGATGCTCCTCGACCTCGGGATGGAGGATCGGCGCAGCGGCTATCCCCTCGAACTCCTGCTGCGTGCCTGGCGGAAGGGGCTGCGCATCGGCGAGACCGATGTCTCCTACCGCCCGCGGACCGGCCGGTCGAAGGTCACCGGAACCGTCCGGGGCACCCTGATCGCGGTGTCGGATATGCACCGGACGTTGAGGAGGCTCGCATGAACGCCGAGGCGACGATCATCGTGATGGCGAAGGAGTGTCTGCCGGGAAAGGTCAAGACCCGGCTGCATCCGCCCTTCACGCTGGAGGAGGCGGCGGACATCGCACAGGCGAGCCTCGCCGATACCCTCGACGCAGTGGGGGCGACCGGGCTCCCGGTCGTCGTCTGCGCGCAGGGAGACGTATCCGTTCCCGCGGGCTTCCGGGTCATCCCCCAGGTCTCGGGCGGGCTGGACGAGCGGATCGGCGCAGCGCTGGACTCCGTTCCCGGGAGGGTGCTCCTGGTCGGCATGGACACCCCTCAGCTGGATCCGATGCTGCTGCGCGCACTCGCCGATGACTGGCCAGAAGACGTCGACGCCTGGATCGGACCGGCGACCGACGGAGGCTTCTGGCTCCTCGGGATCGACGATCTTCGCCCCGGACGGTTGGGTTCGTGCTCGCGAGGGGACCTCGTCCGCGGTGTGCCGATGTCGGTGTCGGACACCGGGGCGCATCAGCGCCGACGCCTGGTACGGATGTGGCTCCGCGTGCGCGACGCCCCTCCTCTCACGGACATCGACGATCTTGCCTCGCTGCGGGAGGTCGCGGCCGTTCTGTCTCCGCAGGGGCACCTCGCAGGCCTGCTTCCCCGCTTCTCGGGTGTCTTCGAGGCCACGGCTGCCGTCGGCCGCGCGGGCGAAGGGGACGGGCGAGGATGAGCAACGCGACCGCCGCGCACTTCGGCGCCGGAGGCGATGCGCCCTACGACTTCGCCCTGCGCAACGGGGGAGGGATGCTGCGCCTGATCGAACTCGGGGAGGGAACCGAGCATCGGGTCGAGGTCGGTCGTTTCCTCGCCGCCGCGGACGCTGCCGACGACTCGGTGATCGCCCGGATCCGAGGGCCCGTGCTCGATGTCGGATGCGGGCCGGGGCGGATACTCCACGCCGCGATCGTGGCCGGACACCTCGGGCTGGGGGTCGACGTCGCGATGTCCGCCGTCGAGCACGCCAGGCAGCAGGGCCTGCCCGCGCTGCAGCGTTCCGTGTTCGATCCGCTGCCGCAGGAGGGCTCCTGGGGCACGCTGCTGCTCCTGGACGGGAACATCGGCATCGGGGGCGAGCCGGACGCACTGCTCGCCCGGTGCGGGCAGATCGTCGGTCCGGGGGGACGTGTGATCGTCGAAGTCGATCCGCACCCGACGCGGGACCGGGGGTATCAGGCGACCGTCGTCGACATCGACGGCCGGTCGAGCTCGCCCTTCCCGTGGTACGAGATCGGAGCGACGGCACTCCGCGATCGGGTGCACGGGACGGGGTTGCAGATCATCGAGACGTGGACGCTGTCGGGGCGGGCCTTCGTGAGCCTCACCCGTCTGCCGGATCCGTGTCGCGAGTGACGGCCGGTCCGCGGGGGGCCGTTGCCGCGGTCCGAGGCCGCAGCCGATGGCGCACTGCGCTGACGACGGTCAGAAGGCCGTCATGCACGACGACGACGGCGAGCAGCCAGACGGCGACGCTGAACAGCTGAGCGAAGTCCTGTGCGGAGAGCATCAGCCAGGCTCCCCACAGCAGCAGGGCGACCCCGACGGCTGCGAGCGCGATTCTGCCGGCCCTCATCAGACCACCTCGATCGAGGACAGCCACTTGGTCTGCAGCACGCCGGGCCGCCCGGGGGCGATGACGCGCGCCGGATAGCCGTGGTCGAGGTCGAGGCGCTCCCCGTTGAGCTGGAGGGCGACCAGCGTGAGAGGGTCGCCGACATACTGAGGCGGCATCGTGGTGGCTCGGAAGGCGCCGCGCTGCCGCAGGCTGCGGAAGCGGATCGTGGCGTCATCGGGCGCGTCGACGGTGGCGAGGAGATCCCGCAGGCGGACACCCGTCCAGGACGCGTCGACCGTCCACCCCTCGACGCAGGCGATCGGGAGCCGGACCGTGCGTTGCGGCAGGGCTTCGAGTCCGGCCGCTGTGAAGGCGCGGGTCATCCCGTTCCCGGCGACCGTCAGCATCCACTCCGGGTCGAGGGCGAGCGCCGTCACATCGGCCTGCCGCGCGGAACGGTTGACGGGCAGATCCTGGGGGCTCTCGGCGCGGGCGCGGGGCTCCCGCAGGCTGAACGGGCCGATGGGGGCGACCGCGTGGGCGAGCGCCGCGGCGCCGAACAGCGCGGAGGCGCCGCCGACCCCGGCCAGGAAGCGCCGTCGGGAGAGGGGCGCGGTCATCGCGTCGCCGTCCCTTCGGAATCGGAGGGGGCATCGGAATCGGAGGGGGCATCGTCATCGTCCGGGTCTGCGCGCCAGGCGGTGACGATCGCGGGGAGGTGCACCGCGATGTGCACGGCCATCGCCCCGAGGAGGACCCAGGCCAGCGCGAAGTGCGTGCGGCGGAAGGAGAAGTCCCACGGATACCACTGCAGGGTGTTGAGCACCCCGGTGATCGGTTCCATCAGCGCGGCGGCCACCAGCACCGCCAGGCTCAGGCGCTCCAGCAGATGCGGGAAGCTGCGTACCGGAGGCCAGGCGAAGAGCTTCGGGAACACGATCCACAGCTTCGCCAGGAGCAGCGGGATGAGCATCGACCCCGCGACGACGTGGATCCCCTGATTCCAGGCATAGAGGTGGATCGGGCGCGTCGGCAGCGTCAGCCAGGGCAGCGGGTCCTGCTGCAGGTGGCTGTACAGGCCGGTGACGAAGCACACGAGGAAGGCGAGACCGAGCAGTCTGCCGATGACGACGGCCATCCGCGTCGTGCGCAGGGGGGAGCCCAGGGCTCGCTGCGCACGTTCCGACCGATCCTGGAGCGCGACGGAGAGCCGTTCGGTCACCGAACCGGTCGAGTGGTCGTCGCGCATGTCCTCAGTATGCGGACCGGGCGTGCCCGGCCGCGGGCGGATCGGGAACCTGTCATCGGGGTGTAAGGAAATGGGGTGCCGGTATGCCGACTCCGCGGGCACGCTGGGAGCATGACTGACGCGCAGCCGGGCCGGATCGAGTTCGCCGTGATCGGAGGATCGGGTTTCGAAGCGCTCGACCTCGGGGACAGACGAGTCCTTCCCGCGTCGGACTCACCGTGGGGAGTCGTTCCCGAGATCGTCGTCGGGCGACTGCACGGACGCGCGGTGGCGTTCGCGCCGCGGCACGGGGAGGGGCATCGGGTGCCGCCGCACCGGGTCAACGCCAGGGCACTGCTGTGGGGGCTTCGGCGGCTCGGGGCACGGGTGCTGCTGTCGACCAACGCGGTGGGTGGGCTGGCGTCATCGCTCGCGCCCGGTGACTTCGTGCTGACCGATCAGCTCATCGACCGCACGCACGGCAGGGCCGACACCTACTTCGACGGGGACATCGAGATCGCCGGTGTGCAGCATCTGCCGTTCGCGGAGCCCTACGACCGGCATCTGCGCGAGATCGCGTTCCGGGTGCTCCGTGACCAGGGGGAGCGCGTGCACCCCGCGGGGACCAGCGTCGTGGTGCAGGGACCGCGGTTCGCGACGGCCGCCGAGGCCGACTGGCACCGCGCGATGGGAGCCGCCCTGGTCAACATGACCCAGCTGCCCGAGGCGGCGCTCGCCGCGGAGCTCGGGTTCGCGCACGTGAACCTCGCGATCGTGACCGACACCGACACCGAGCACGGCGAGACGGAGGATGACACCTCGGCCACCGCGGAACGTGTGTTCGCCGTGATGGCACAGGCGCAGCCGCGGTTGAGCGCGGCTGTCGCAGCGATCATCGCCGCCATCCCTCCGGGGTACGAGCCGCCCGAGCGCCTGGCGCCCCAGGTGGTCGCGGCACTGATCGGGGCACGAGCATGAGCCGACTTCTGCTCGTGACGGGCGGAGCCGGCTTCATCGGCTCCGCGATCGTCGACGAGGCGATCGCCGCGGGCTGGCGGGTTCGGATCCTCGATTCCCTGCGCCCCGACGTGCACGGCAGCTTCGCCCCCGAGCCGGATGGGGGAAGCCAGGTCGAGTTCGTCGCTGCCGATGTGCGCGACCGTGACGCCGTGCGCCAGGCGTTGAGCGGGGTCGACGCGGTCTGTCATCAGGCGGCGAAGGTCGGACTCGGCGTCAGCATCCACGATGCCCCCGACTACGTGGGCTCGAACTCGCTCGGCACGGCGGTGGTGCTCTCGGCGATGGCGGAGGCCGGGATCGAACGCCTCGTCCTCGCGTCGTCGATGGTCGTCTACGGCGAGGGGCTGTACCGGGAGGGGGATCGTCTCGTGCAGCCCGCACCGCGGAGCCGGGCCGATCTGGAGTCGGGTCGCTTCGAGCCGCGGTCGCCGCACACCGGGGAGCCCCTCCGACCGATGTCGATCCCCGAGGAGCAGCCCTGCGATCCGCGCAACGCCTACGCGGCGACCAAGCTCGAGCAGGAACTGCTGGCCCGCACGTGGGCCTATGACGGAGGGCGGGCGGCGCTGCTGCGCTATCACAACGTCTACGGACCGGGGATGCCCCGGGACACGCCGTACGCAGGAGTGGCATCGATCTTCCGTTCCGCCCTCGAGCGGGGCGAGGCCCCCCGCGTGTTCGAGGACGGGCAGCAGCGACGCGACTTCATCCATGTCCGGGATGTGGCACGCGCCAACCTCGCCGCCCTCGAGTGGACGGATCGTGTGGAGCGCGGGACCACGCGGGCGTTCAACGTGGCCACGGGCGTCCCGCACACGATCGGGGAGTTCGCCGACGCGCTCGCCGCGGCGTTCGGAGGGCCGCAGCCAGTGCGGACGGGGGAGTTCCGGTCGGGCGACGTGCGCCACATCACGGCCTCGGCGGATCGCATCGCTCGAGAGCTGGGGTGGCGGCCGCAGGTCGGTTTCGACGAGGGGGTGCGTGAGTTCGCGCATGCCTCGCTTCGCACGGGGGCGGACGTCTGATGGCGGGTGCCGCGACGCGTCCGGGGCCGCGTCTCGCCGTCTGGGGGACGGTCGCGGCCGTCGTGCTCATCGCGGCCGCGGTCCTGATCCCGGCGCTCACGGGATGGAACGTGCGCGTCAAGTCGTTCCCGCCGCTGCACGCGGAGTGGATGCCGAGAGTCGGACCGGGGACACCCCTGGCGGTGCTCCTCGGTGTGGCCGGCGTGATCTGGGGTCCGCGGCTCGCCTCCTCGGTCCGGTGGGGGCGGCTGCTGCTGCTCGCGTTCGCGGCGTCCGCGTTGTGGCTGTTCGCGCTCGCCACGGTGGACGGGCTCGACGGCATCGGCACCATCCTCGACCACCGGTACGAGTACCTCGGGACCGCACGGGAGGTCGACGACTTCGGGGCCACGCTCCGCGAGTACATCGAGCGGATCCCGTACGCGCATGAGGACAACTGGCCCGTGCACATCGCCGGCCATCCCCCGGGAGCCCTGCTCTTCTTCGTCGTCCTGGTGCGGATGGGGCTCGGGAGCGCGCTCGCCGCCGGATTCGTGGTCCTGCTCCTGGGTGCCACGACCGTGGTGGCGGTGCTGATCACGCTGCGCGCCCTCGGGGCGGCCGACCTCGCCCGTCGCGCGGCTCCGTTCCTGGTGTTCACCCCGGCGGCGATCTGGGTGGCGGTCTCGGGCGACGGCATGTTCATGGCTGTCGCCGCGTGGGGCATCTGTCTGTTGGCGCTCGCGACGCGTGCGGGTGGTGTCGTGCGGATCGCGTGGTCGGTCGGGGCCGGCCTCCTGCTCGGATACTGCGTGATGCTCTCGTACGGCCTCCCCCTGCTGGGGGTGCTCGCGGTCGCCGTGCTGGTGGCGGGGAGGTCGTGGATCCCGCTGCCGATCGCCGCGGTCTCGGCGATCGCCGTCGTGGGGGCGTTCGCGGTCTTCGGCTTCGCCTGGTGGGAGGCGTTCCCGGTGTTGCAGCAGCGCTACTGGGATGGGGTGGCATCGCGCCGACCGCCCGGGTACTGGCTGTGGGGGAACATCGCCGCGTTCGCGGTCAGCGCGGGGCCGGCGATCGGTGCGGCCTTCGCGGCAGTCGGGGCGTGGGCGATCCGCGGACCGCGAGCGCGGCGTCAGGTTCCGGAACTCCGAACCGAGTCAGGGCGCGGATGGGAGCCGCGCACCATCGTGCTGCTGCTCTGCGCCGCCGGGGTGCTCATGGTGCTCCTGGCCGATCTGTCGAACATGAGCCGGGCGGAGGTGGAGCGCATCTGGTTGCCGTTCGTGCCCTGGATCACGATCGGTCTGGCGCTCTTCGACGAACGGGCGCGCCGCTGGTTGCTGGCGGTGCAGGTCGTCGCCGCGATCATCGTCCAGTCCCTGTTGCAGACCGGATGGTGACGGCGGACGGGCCCGCCTCGACGCAGTGGGGGAGGGGCGTCATAGGCTGGGGCGCATGACTGACGTTCTTCCCGTGGGCCTCGCCCTTGATGAGTTCAGCTCCGACATCCGCCCGCAGGACGACCTCTACCGCCACGTGAACGGCGCCTGGCTCGCCCGCACCGAGATCCCGGGGGACAAGGCGCGCTGGGGCTCCTTCCACCTCCTCGCCGAGCAGGCAGAGAAAGACGTGCGTGCGATCGTCGAGGAGTCGCAGGACGCAGCGGAGGGCACTCTCGCCCGCAAGATCGGCGACCTGTTCGCGAGCTTCATGGACACCGAGCGGATCGATGCCGCCGGTGTCGCCCCGCTCGCCGGGACGCTGGCCGAGATCGACGCGATCGACGGCATCCCGGCGTTCCTGCGCACCGTCGGCGCGTACGACCGCGATGGTCGTGCATCCGTGATCGGACTCTACGTCGACGGCGACCCCGGCAACCCCGAGCGCTACCTTCCGGTGCTCCTGCAGGCAGGTCTGTCGCTCCCCGACGAGAGCTACTTCCGCCTCGACACGTTCGCCGACACCCGCGCCGCGTACCGTGCCCATCTCGAGCGACTGCTGGAGCTCGCGGGCGTCCCGCAGGCGGCGGAGAACACCGACCGGGCGATCGCGCTCGAGACCGAGCTGGCGGGTCATCACTGGGATAACGTGCGCAGCCGCGATGCGGTCGCGACCTACAACCTCAAGACCTGGGACGAGCTCCAGGAGCTCGCCGGTGTCGACCTGACCCCGTGGCGGGAAGCGGTCTCGCCGTCGAACCCCGCCGCGTTCGACGAGGTCGTCGTGTCGCAGCCGAGTTTCTTCGAGGGCCTCGGCTCGCTGCTGACCCCGGAGCGTCTCGACGACTGGAAGGCGTGGTTGCGGGCGAAGGTCGTGCACGCGGCGGCACCGTACCTGACCGACGATCTCGTGCAGGAGAACTTCTCGTTCTACGGCACCGAGCTCACCGGTGTCCCCACGATGCGCGAGCGCTGGAAGCGCGGCGTCTCGCTCGCCGAGGGGGCCCTCGGCGAGGCGATCGGCAAGGTGTACGTCGAGCGGCACTACCCGCCGACGGCGAAGGCCGCGATGGACGAGCTGGTCGCGAACCTCATCGAGGCCTACCGCCGGAGCATCACCGACCTCGAGTGGATGACCGCGGAGACCCGTGAGCGCGCGCTCGCCAAGCTCGACTCGTTCACGCCGAAGATCGGGCATCCCGAGGTGTGGCGTGACTACTCGAGCCTCGAGATCGACCGGGACGACCTGTTCGGCAACGTGCGCCGCGCGGCGATCTTCGAGCACGATCGCAACGTCGACAAGGTCGGCACGCCCATCGACCGCACCGAGTGGCACATGCCGCCGCAGATGGTCAACGCGTACTACAACCCGTCCATGAACGAGATCGTGTTCCCCGCGGCGATCCTGCAGTACCCGTTCTTCGACGCCGGTCGTGATGCGGCCGCGAACTACGGCGGCATCGGCGCGGTCATCGGTCACGAGATCGGCCACGGCTTCGACGACCAGGGCAGCCGCTACGACGGCGACGGCCGACTGCAGGACTGGTGGACGGATGCGGATCGCTCGGCGTTCGAAGAGCGCACCAAGGCTCTCATCGCCCAGTACGACGAGCTCGTTCCAGAGGGCCTCGACGCCGAGCATCACGTCAACGGCGCCCTCACGATCGGGGAGAACATCGGCGACCTCGGCGGTCTCGGCATCGCGCTCCGGGCGTACGAGCTGTCGCTGGACGGTGCGGAGGCGCCGGTGATCGACGGGTACACCGGCGTGCAGCGACTTCTGCTCTCCTGGGCGCAGGTGTGGCAGCAGAAGAGCCGTGACGCCGAGACCCTGCGGCTGCTGACGATCGACCCGCACTCGCCGAACGAGTTCCGCTGCAACCAGATCGTGCGCAACATCGATGCCTTCTACGAGGCGTTCGGGGTGTCCGACACCGACGCCCTCTGGCTGCCCGCGGCATCGCGGGTGACCATCTGGTGACCAAACGTCACACTCTGTGAAGCATCCCCCGGCGGTGGGGTTACGATAGCCCTGCCGCTGGGGAGCGTCTTCCCTCGGTATCCCGCAAATCCACCCCCCTTAAGGATCAGCGTGGGCGCTCTCGAGCCTGGTGATGGGTTCCGCAACTCCTCGGTCCCCGAGTCTCTCCGGGGTGCCCCGGAGTCGTCCGGCGGTCGCCGCTCGCAGCGCACCAGCCGTCGACTCCCTCGGCGCGCAGCCGCCGGGCGACGGTCGTTCACCGCCACGCTCCGATCGCTGGAGGGGCTGGCGGACTCCGGCGCGCAGGTCTCGGTACACGTCGTCGACCTCGACAATCATGTGCACGTCCTGGCCGGTGACGACCATGTGACCATGCCCGTCGCGGGGCTCGGCGTGGTCCCGCTGCTCATCGAGGTGGCCGCGGGCTTCCAGGGCGGTGCGCTGGACCCGTTCGAGATCGTCGAGCGCGAGAACGTCGATGCCGTGGAGACCTCGGGGCTCTGGCGACACCTGCATGCCCCGGCGCTTCCGCTGGAGGACCTCGCCGTGCTGGCGGCGACCGCGGGCGACCCGATCGCGGTCAACGCACTGCTGCAGAAGGTCGGGCACGAACGGGTGCGCGACCGCATCGAGTCCCTCGGGCTCCGTCGCACGGCGCTGCTCGACCGTTTCCGCGACCGTCGTGGCCCCGACGACGCTCCGCAGGTCGCCGTCGGTTCGGCGCGCGAACTCGCCGGGCTGTTCTCGGCGCTGGTGAACTCGCAGGTCGTCGACGCCGCCGTCAGCGCGCAGGTGTCGGAGTGGCTGAGCCTGAACCAGGACCTGAGCCTGGTCGCGGCCTCCACGGGCCTCGATCCCTTCGCGCATGATCACGATGCGCACGGCCTGCTGTTCGTGAACAAGACCGGTCGCGACCGGGGGGTGCGTGCGGAGGCGGGTGTGCTCGCCGGCCCTCGCGCCGGGGTCGCCTATTCGCTCATCGTCTGCTTCGACGACCTCTCGATCACGCACCGGCTTCGCGCGCACGACGCCTTCCGCGTGCTCGGTGTCGAACTCATGGAATACACGCACTGACGCGCACGGCACGTCGCTAGCATCGAGGGATGCCGCGATCTGACTGGACCCCGCACCGCCGCGACGACGGCGAGCTGCTCGGATGGATCCACCCCGCCGGAGACGAGTGGGTGGCTGTCGACGTGCTCGGACGCCGTGTCGGTGCTCCCGCCGAATGGCTCGATGCCGAGGCTGCGTTGGAGGAGCACGGGATCGCGTGGCTCGCGGATCCGTGGATGCTGGACGGTGAGGACGACCGTCCGCTGCGCGTGCGCCTCCTCGAGGTGACTCCCGACGAAGAGGGTGTGCCGGGGCGGATCGTGGTGAAGATCGACGACTTCGGCGACATGACCCGTCCGGCGACCGCGCAGTTCGTGCTGGCCTGGCCGATCCCGGGTCGGCTGCGCTCTCCGCGACACGACGACCCGGACCCGCGCACGATCTCCCGTTGACGGACCGCCTCGGTTCGCGTAGACCGGAGGGCGTCCGCATCCGAGGAGGAGTCACGCATGGGCATCATCTTCAGCGACCTCGCCGTCTCGGCCGACGGCTACGCCACCGGTCTGAACCAGACGGAGGAGCGACCGTTCGGCGATGTCGACGACTCCTGGCTGCACAACTGGATGTTCGACGCCTACGAGGAGAACAAGGCCGAGGTCGACGCGATCGTCACCTCGGGGGCGACCATCATGGGCCGCAACATGTTCGGCCCGGTGCGGGGGGAATGGGATCGCGACTGGCGTGGCTGGTGGGGTCCGAACCCGCCGTACCACAACCCCGTCTTCGTGCTCACGCATCATCCGCACGAGCCGATCGAGATGGAGGGCGGCACGACCTTCCACTTCATCACCGACGGCATCGAAAGGGCACTGGAGCTCGCCCGGGATGCCGCGGGGGAGCAGGACATCTCGATCGCCGGCGGGCCGCGCACCGTGAACCAGTTCCTCACGGCGGGTCTCCTCGACGAGCTGCGCCTGCACATCACGCCGTGCATCATCGGGGCGGGGGAGCGCGTCTTCGAGGGGGTGCCTCCGCAGCGGCTCGAACGGGTGTCGGTGCGCGCAACCTCCTTGGTCACCCACGTCACCTATCGGAGGATCTGAGCCGGTTCACGTCGCGGAGGTGCGGCGTCGCGCCGCGCTCAGCCGGGCAGGGACGGATGCTGTTCGGAACTCCGCTGCTTCGGGATGAACAGCGAGAGCACCACGGCGATCACGCCGGCCGCGATCGCGAGCCAGAAGCACACCTCGAAGGCGGCTCGCGTGGGCACGGCGACCCCGTCGACATCGATGCTCATCGCCGCGAGCACACCGCCCATCACGGCGGAGGCGCTCGAGGTTCCGACCGAGCGGAACAGGGCGTTCAGCCCGTTCGACGCCCCGGTCTCGTTCGCCGGCACCGAGCGCATGATGATCATCGGCATCGCGGCGAAGGTGAACCCGATACCGATGCCGATGAAGATGTTGGCCACGAAGATGTGCCACACCTCGGAGGACCAGAGCAGGACGAAGACGTAGGCGAGCACGATCGCCGCGGCGCCGACCGTGAACAGCGGGCGGGGGCCGACGGTGCGTTCGAGCCAGCCCGAGAGCGGTGAGATGACCATCATCACGAGCCCCGCCGGCATGATCACGAGGGACGCCGCCAGCATGTCGAGCCCGAAGCCCGCGCCGCCGACGGTCGGCATCTCGAGGAGCTGAGGGAACGTCACGTTCGAGGCGAAGAGCGCGAACCCCATGCCGATCGCGGCGATGTTCGTGAACAGGACGGCCGGGCGTGCGGCGACCCGGAGATCGAGCAGGGGGTCCTTCGTGCGCAGCTGGTACCAGCCCCAGACCAGGAGGACGGCGACTCCCCCGAGGATGCAGGTGAGCGTGAGCGCGGAGGTCCATCCCCATTGCGCTCCTCGCGAGACGAAGAGCAGGATCCCGGTGAGGCCGATCGCGAGACCGACGGCACCGACCACGTCGAGTCGACCGGGGAAGCGGAGCACGTCCTCCGGGATCACCACCAGAACGAGAGCGAGGCCGGCGACGCCGAGCGCTGCCGCGAGCCAGAAGAGCATGTGCCAGTCGGCGTTCTGGGCGAGGAGGGCGGCGACGGGCATCCCGATGGCGCCACCGACTCCCATGGTCGCGCTCATGAGGGCCACGGCCGTGCCGAGCCGCTCGGGCGGCAGCACGTCGCGCATGATGGCGATGCCGAGGGGGACGACGCCCGTCACGGCCCCCTGCAGCGCGCGACCGATGATCACGCCGACGATCGAGCCGGAGACCGCGGCGATCACGGAGCCGAGGATGAGGAGCGCGAGCAGGGCGATCACGACCCGGCGCTTGCCGTACATGTCGCCCAGGCGGCCGGAGATGGGGGTGGCGACCGCGGCGACGAGCAGCGTGATCGTGACCACCCAGGTGGTGTCCTCGCGGGAGGCGTTCAGCAGCTGCGGCAGCTCGGCCTGCAACGGGACGACGAGCGTGAACATGAACGAGGAGCACAGACCGGCGAACGCGAGGACCGCGACGATCGCCCACTTCGGCGGGGTGCGGGAGAGACGCTTCCTGGCTCTGTCGTCGCTCGCACCCACCGGCTCAGGCTATCGGCGATCGGACGATGCGGGGCCGTCCGGCGCTGGTTAGCATGTGGGCATGGTCACGAGCAGCGTCGCTCCGGACGATCCCGCCGCCCACCGCGGCATCTCCCGGCGTACCCAGTCCGACATCTACCGCGCGGGCATCAGCGGGACGAAGCCCGCGGTGCCGATCGACCCCGTGGCCCTCAAGGCGGCGGCCCGCAAGGCGCTGAGCGCCGAAGCGTTCGCGTACATCGCCGGTGGTGCGGGTTCCGAGCGCACCATGACGGCCAACCGTCGGGCGTTCGACCGTTGGCAGGTCTGGCCGAGGCCGCTCCGTGACGTCTCGACCCGCGACCTCGGCGTGGAGTTCCTGGGGCGGATGCGCCCGACGCCCCTCCTGCTCGCCCCGCTCGGGGTGATGGAGATGGCCCACGCGGAGGCCGACCTCGCGGTCGGGCGTGCCGCGGCATCCCTCGGCGTCCCGTACACGCTCTCGAACCAGGCCTCCTTCCCGATGGAGGAGGTGGCGGATGCCGCACCGCACGGCTCCCGGCTGTTCCAGCTCTACTGGTCGGCGTCGGACGACCTCAACCGCTCGCTGCTCGCCCGCGCCGAGGAGTCCGGGTGCGAAGCGATCGTCATCACCCTCGACACGCACCTGCTCGGTTGGCGCACCCGCGACCTCGATCTCGCGTACCTGCCGTTCACCCGCGGGTTGGGGATCGCGCAGTACACGAGTGATCCGGTGTTCCAGCAGCTGGTGCGCGAGCGCGCCGCCGCGCCGAAGGGCGATGCGCCCGGCGTCCGCGTCACACCTCGGGCGGTGGCCGCGGCCCTGACGATCGCCCGCAAGGGCGCGCCGCTCACCGGCGGAGCTTCGCTGCGCGACAACCTCCGGTCGCCGTTGCCGCGGGCTGCGGTCGAGACGTTCCTCGACGTGTTCTCCACTCCTGCCCTCACGGGGGAAGACCTGGCGAAAGCACGCGAGTGGACGAGTCTGCCGATCATCCTGAAGGGGATCGTGCACCCCGACGATGCCCAGGCGGCGCTCGATGCGGGGATGGACGGGATCTGGATCTCGAACCACGGCGGCCGTCAGATCGATCGCTCGGTGCCGACGCTCGACGTGCTGCCCGAGATCGCGGAGCGTGTCGCGGGCCGGGTGCCGATCGTCTTCGACTCGGGGGTGCGGGGCGGCGCCGATGCCGTGATCGCCCTCGCCCTCGGCGCGACGGTCGTGGCTCTCGGCCGTCCCTACGCCTACGGCCTCGGCATCGCCGGGGAGGTGGGTGTGCGCGAGGTCGTGCGCAACGTGCTCGCCGAGATCGACATCACCCTCGGGCTGGCGGGGCTCACCTCCGCCTCTCAACTCGATCGGGACGCGCTGAGGAAGGTGTGAGCACGCTCCGCCGTTCGTGATTGCATGGGCGGATGAGCGATGACGCCGCCTTCGACCAGCACCCCGCCGACTCCGCATACCACCGCCGGCTCCCGATCGGCGAGGTGCTCGACGCCTCCGCGATCGCCGAGGGTCTGCCCTGGGCCTTCGAGTCGATCACGATGCGTCCGCTCGAACCGATGCTCGTGCCGGAGAAGCCGCGCGGAGGAGAGATCGACCCGGCCGAGTGCGGGCACTGTGGTCCGAGCGTGCACACGATCTGGCAGGACGAGCTGTGGCAAGTGCGTGCCGGATGGGACGTCGGCGGTCTGCCGTTCATCGGCGGGGTCGCGCCGCGCGAGCATTGGCTGCTCGAGAACGCCCCGCACGATGTGCTCGCCGCGCTGGGTCCGCTGATGCAGCGGGTCTCCCAGGCCGTCAAGAGCGTCCCCGGGGTCGCGCGCTGCCACTTCGGTCGCTGGAACGACGGCTCCGCGCACATGCACCTGTGGGCGATGGGACGCCCGGCGGGGATGATGCAGGGCCGCGGCGCCGTGCTCGCCTTCTGGGACGAGATCCTGCCGCCGCTGCCGCCGGAGATGGCCGAAGCACACCTCCGGATCGTCGCGGAAGCGCTCGCGGCGGGTGGCGGGGAGGCCTTCCCTTATCGCTGATCCGGGCCCGTCGATTCCTCGAACGGGCCGACGAGGGGCAGACTGGGTGCGTGCGAACCATCCGTGACCTCGACACCGTTGAACTCATCCTCGACGCGCAGGGCCTGCTCGACTCCATCCGGGGTCCGCAGCGCGTGGTGGATGCCGGCACCCTGCGCGCCCTGCAGCAGTCGGGCAACTACGTCGTCGGCTTCTTCGACGGCGAGGGCGACGAGGAGCGCATGGTCGGGGCATCGATCGCGTTCTTCGGCGAACCCGCCCGGCGGGCGATGCACTCGCACATCACGGCTCTGCTCCCCGAGTATCGGGGGCGCGGCTGGGGGCGTGAGCTCAAGGAGCACCAGCGTCAGTGGGCGTTCTCCCGCGACGTCGGTCGGATCACCTGGGTGTTCGATCCGCTGGTCGCGCGCAACGCGCACTTCTTCTTCACGGTGCTCGGCGCACGCGCGACGGGATACTCGGTGAACCGCTACGGGATCTTCGGCGGCGGGGACGCGGGTGACGAGAGCGACCGGCTCGATGTCGAGTGGGCCCTCGCCGACATCGCCAAGCCGCCGGCAGACGACGAGGTCGTCGAGACCCTGGAGATCCCGGCGGACATCGAGGCGCTGCGCATCTCGGACCCGGTGGCCGCACACGAGTGGCGGCTCCGTCTGCGGGCCCAGATGGAAGGTCTGCTCGGCAGCGGACTGAAGGTCGCCGGCTACGACAACGCGCGCGGCTACCTCTTCACGGCCTGACCGCCTTCCGCGACGGTGCGATCAGCGCACCCCGCGCATGAGCTTCAGGACGGGTTTCACGCTGAGCAGCAGGCCGATCCCGACGACGATGGCGATGCCACCGAGGATCGAGAAGTACGGCACCTCGTCATCCGGGTTGTAGAACTGCACCAGCCATCCGGAGATCGCCGTGCCGAGGGCGATCGACAGGAAGAACAGCGCGACCATCTGCGTGTGGAACGCGGCGGGCGCGAGCTTGGTGGCCACCGAGAGCCCGACCGGTGACAGCAGCAGTTCGGCGACCGTGAAGACGAACAGGATCCCGACGATCGCCAGCAGCGGCGTGGAGTTCTCGCCCCCTCCGGCGAACGGCAGGAACAGCAGGAACGCCGATCCCATGATGATCGCGGCCAGTCCGAACTTCACCGGTGTCGAGGGCTGGCGCTTTCCGAGTCGGGTCCAGATCGCGGCGAACACTCCCGACAGGATGATGATGAAGACGGGGTTGATCGACTGCACCCACGAGACGGGCATCTCCCAGCCGAACAGATTCCTGTCGAGGCGCTTGTCCGAGTAGACGGTCAGGACCGTGAACTGCTGCTGGTACAGCGACCAGAACGCGACACTGGTGACGAACAGCGGCAGGAACCCCCACACCCGCGAGCGCTCGGTGGTGTCGATGCGACGGCTGGACAGGATCACGGTGAAATAGGCGACGGCGGCGATCACGGTGCCGCCGATGACCAGGGTCGCGAGGTTGTCTGCGCGGATCAGCCCGGTCAGGACCAGGACGGCGATGAGGGCGACGGCGACGACGGCGATGATCCCGACGAGAGGGTAGCGGGACGTCGGGAGCGGGTTCGGCACCTCGCGGACCGAGGCGGGCAGGGCGCGACGCCCGAACGAGTACTGGACGAGACCGAAGGTCATCCCCAGGGCCGCGAGTCCGAAACCGAAGTGGAAACCGAGGGAGGACTGCAGGATGCCGGTCAGGATCGGGCCCAGGAACGCGCCGAGGTTGATGCCCAGGTAGAACAGCGAGAAGCCCGCGTCCCGGCGGGGATCCTCCGGCGTGTAGAGACTGCCGACGACCGAGGTCGCGTTCGCCTTCAGGCCGCCGGAGCCGAGAGCGACGAGCACCAGGCCGACGCCCACGCCGACGAAGCCCGGGAGCAGGGCGAGGGCGACGTGGCCGGCCACGATCACCATCGCGCTGACGAAGAGCACCCGTTCGGACCCGAACAGGCGGTCGGCGAGCCAGGCGCCCAGGATGGTCGACAGGTAGACCGCACCGCCGTACGCGCCGACGATCCCGCCGGCGACGGCTTCGGGGAGGCCGAGGCCACCCTGCGAGACCGAGTAGTACAGGTAGATGAGCAGGATGCCCTGCATGCCGTAGAAGCTGAAGCGCTCCCACATCTCCACGCCGAAGATGTGCACCAGAGCCCACGGTTGGCCGAAGAAGCGGGTGTCTTCGTTGCGGGCCCGCTGATCTCGCGCTGCAGTGCTCATGTCAGGACGGTACTCCCGTGCGGCCGTCGGGGCCAGGGTCGCCACGGGGCGACGGATAGAATGGGGTGCCCGTGTTCACGGGTCTCCTCCCGCATCCGACCATTGGAGCCACCATGGCCGAACAGTCCCGCCTCGACAAGGTCATCGCCCTCGCCCGCCACCGCGGGTTCGTGTTCCAAGCGGGTGAGATCTACGGCGGTTCCCGGTCGGCCTGGGACTACGGCCCCCTCGGGACGGAGCTCAAGGAGAACATCCGTCGTCAGTGGTGGCAGACGTTCGTGCGCGGCCGTGGCGACATGGTCGGCCTGGACTCCAGCATCATCCTCCCCAAGCGCGTGTGGGAGGCCTCGGGTCACGTCGCGACCTTCACCGACCCGCTGGTCGAGTGCCTGCAGTGCCACAAGCGCTTCCGTGCCGACAACCTCATCGAGGACTTCGAGGCGCGCAAGGGGCGCAAGGCCGAGAACGGCCTCGCCGACATCCCCTGCCCCAACTGCGGCACCAAGGGGCAGTACACGGAGCCCAAGGCGTTCTCCGGCCTGGTGAAGACCTACCTCGGCGTCGTGGACGATGAGTCGGGCCTGTACTTCCTGCGCCCCGAGACCGCGCAGGGCATCTTCGTGAACTTCTCGAACGTGCTCACCGCGAGCCGCAAGAAGCCGCCGTTCGGCATCGGCCAGGTGGGCAAGGCGTTCCGCAACGAGATCACGCCGGGTAACTTCATCTTCCGCACGCGCGAGTTCGAGCAGATGGAGATCGAGTTCTTCACGCCGCCCGCCGATGCACAGCAGTGGTTCGAGCACTGGGTCGAGGCCTGCTGGAACTGGTTCATCGATCTGGGCATCGACCCCGAGAACATGCGCCAGTTCGACGTGCCGGAAGACGACCGCGCGCACTACTCGGCCGGCACGATCGACGTCGAGTACAAGTTCGGCTTCGCGGGCAAGGAGTGGGGCGAACTCATGGGCGTCGCCAACCGCACCGACTACGACCTCTCCAGCCACAGCGAGGCGTCGGGGCAGAGCCTGACCTACTTCGACCAGGCCACGGGCGAGCGCTACACCCCGTACGTGATCGAGCCGTCGTTCGGCCTCACCCGCGCGATGATGGCGTTCCTCGTCGATGCCTACCGCGAGGAGCACGTGCCCAACGCCAAGGGCGGCACCGACGTGCGCACCGTGCTCAAGCTCGACCCGCGCCTCGCGCCCGTCAAGGCCGCGGTGCTGCCGCTCTCGCGCAACGAGAAGCTGTCTCCTCTCGCGCGTGAGGTCGCCGACACGCTCCGCAGCTCCTGGGCCGTCGACTTCGACGATGCGGGGGCGATCGGTCGCCGCTACCGTCGTCAGGACGAGATCGGCACCCCGTTCTGCGTCACGGTCGACTTCGACTCGCTCGAGGACCGCGCCGTCACCGTGCGCGACCGCGACACCATGGCCCAGGAGCGCGTCTCGATCGACCAGCTGCACGCGTACCTCGCGGAGCGTCTGCGCGGCGCCTGAGCCTCGCGTCACCTGCCCACCTGACTTCCGGGCCTGGTGGTCGAGACCCCCGCGCCCCGCCGAGACCCCCGCCTGCTGACGTCAGCAGGCGGGGGTCTCGACGATCAGGCGGGGGCTCGGCACGGAGGGGGAGGGATCAGCTGCCGGCCACCGCGCGCGCGTAGCGCTCGGACAGCAGCTGGAGGCGGGGGATCAGCTCGGGCGGACTCTCGACCGTGAAGTCCATCATGAGCATCCCGATGTAGGCGGCGACCGTGTCGAGGCTGTCCGCGCCGGTGACGAGGATGCAGTGCTCCTCGTCGATCGGTTCGACCACACCGACCGCGGCATGGATCCGGTCGAGCACGGCCTCCGCCGAGGCGTCGATCCGCAGTCGGGCGTGCACGATCCACCCGCTCACCGCGATGGTGCGCATCGCGAAGGCCGTGTAGTCGCCCCCGGGCAGCGGCTGCGGGTCGAAGCGCCGGTGGGTCGGCATCCGCCGGTCCATCCAGTCGACGCGGTAGGTGCCCCACTCCGCGGTGTGCGGATCGCGCGCAACCAGGTACCAGCGCCGATGCCAGGTGAGCAGCCGATAGGGCTCGACCAGCACGGGCGCCCCTTCGTACTCGAAGCGCAACCACTCCTCGTCGCGGATCGCGCGCGCGATGGCCTGCAGCGATGCGGCGTCCACCTCCGGATCCGGGGCGTCGGTGTCGTTGTTCTCCGGAGCGCGGTCGACGCTGGTGCGGAGGGCGTCCACCGTGGGACGCAGATGCGACGGCAGAACCTGCTCGAGCTTGGCGAGGGCCCGGGCGCCCGACTCCGCGACCCCTGCGATGCCGGCCGCGGCGCGAAGCCCGACCGTGACCGCCACCGCCTCTTCGTCGTCGAGGAGCAGCGGAGGAAGCTTCCCGCCGGCCCCCAGGCGGTATCCGCCGATGGATCCGCGCGTGGCGTCGACCGGATACCCGAGGTCACGCAGCCGCTCGATGTCGTGCCGGATGGTGCGCGCCGAGACGCCGAGGCGGGCGGCCAGGTCGGACCCGGAGCGCTCGGGGCCGGTCTGCAGCAGGGCCAGAAGGGCGAGCAGACGAGCGGTCGGATCGGCCATCGGAACTCCGTGAAAGTCGTTCATTTATTAGGAACGAATCCAACCTAATGCCCTTCTACCTTCGAGATATGGAAAACACGACGCTCACCTTCCGCCCCTTCACCGTCTCGGTCTCCGCTGCCGAGGTCGCCGATCTCCAGGATCGTCTCGCCCGCACTCGTCTTCCGCAGCCGTCGCCGACGGATGACTGGGATGCCGGTACCCCCAACTCCTACCTGCGCGAGGCCGTCGCCGCCTGGCGCGACTTCGACTGGACCGCCGCCCAGGAGCGGATCAACGCCGTCCCGCACTTCACCACCGTGATCGACGGACAGACGATCCACTTCCTCCACGTGCGCTCGGCCCACGAGGGAGCGACACCCCTGCTGCTCGCCCACACCTACCCGGGCTCGTCGATCGACTACCTCGACCTGATCGACCGGCTCGTCGACCCGGTGGCGCACGGCGGCCGGGCGGAGGACGCCTTCGACGTCGTGATCCCGGATGCGCCCGGCTACGGCTTCTCACAGCCGCTCGCTTCGGCGGGGTGGACGACCGCACGCGTCGCGGAGGCTTACGACCGCCTCATGCGGGGGCTCGGCTATGACAGCTACGGCATCCACGGCTCCGATAACGGGGCGATGCTCGCCCGCGAGCTGGGGCTGCTCGAGCCCGAGGGATTCCTCGGACTGCACGTGCTGCAGCTGTTCTCGTTCCCCTCGGGCGACCCGGCGGAGTTCGAGAAGCTGGAGCCCGCGGACTACGCCGGCCTCGAGCACATGCAGTGGTTCCAGTCGGTGGGCGGGTACAACGCCATGAACTCCTCGCGCCCGCAGACCGTATCGGTGGGGATCAGCGATTCTCCGGTCGGACTCCTCGCGTACAGCGAGCTGTTCAACTCGTTCGGCAACGGCACGTCGCTCGTGCCTCTGGACAAGATCCTGCTCGAGGTCAGCGTGAACTGGTTCGCGAACGCGGCGTCCGGCATGTCGCGCAGCTACCTCGAGAACGCCAGGGCAGACGCCGCCGAGGAAGGGGCCGAGCCGCGCGTCAGCACCGCCCGCACCGGAGTCGCCGTGTTCGCGGACGACTTCCAGACGATCCGGGTCTTCGCCGAGCGCGACAACGCGAACATCGTGCACTGGAGCCGCTTCGACGAGGGCGGGCACTTCGCCGCTCTGGAGCGCCCCGACCTGCTCGCCGCCGACCTCCGCGCGTTCTTCTCCCCGCACCCCTGATACCCCGCCCCGTCCCCCCCCGCCCCGTCCCACCCCCCCGTCCCACCCCCGCACACGCGCCGAGACCCCCGTTCCGCGCCGAGACCCCCTCCTGCAGACGGCTGCAGGAGGGGGTCTCGGCGACGAGAGGGGGCGTCGACGATCAAGGGAGCACCGCAGCACCGCAGCACCGCAGCACCGCAGCACCGCAGCGTCGCAGCACCGGGGCACCGGGGCGGGGGGTGTCAGCCCGTGACGGTGAGCTGCACCTCGGAGGTGCCGCCCGCCTCGACCCAGGCGAGCGAGCTTTCGAGGATGCCGCGCAGCACGTCGAGGTCGATCTGCTCCAGATCCTTGATGTACAGGCACCCGACGCCCGTGGTGTGCGGGCCGAGCTCGGCCAGGGCCTCGGCGTGCGCGGCCACTCCGTCGAACAGGTAGATCGTCGTCGCAGCCTTGCGCGGAGCGAAACCGAGCAGCCCGCTGTCACCCTCCGTGCCGGTGGGGTAGCGGTAGTGGCAGGAGCCGAACCCGATGATCGTGCCCCAGGTCTGCGGTTCGCGTCCGGTGATCTCCTGCAGGAGCTCGGTCAGGGTCTCGGCGTCCCGACGGCGGACCGCGGGGGAGGAGCGGGCGATGAGCCCCGCGACGTCATCCCCGGTCGGCTTCACTTCGGTGCCTTGGCCGCGGCCTTCATGGCCTTCTTGTGCTCACGCACCTTCGTGAGCGAGTCCGGCGAGACGATGTCGGCGACGCTGCGGTAGGAGCCGTCCTCGCCGTAGGGAGCGGACGCCTCGCGCCAGCCCTCGCCCGTGAAGCCGTACTGCTTGCCCAGGAGCGCGAGGAAGATCTTGGCCTTCTGCTCGCCGAAGCCGGGGAGCGCCTTCAGGCGCTTCAGCACCTCGGGTCCCGACGGGTCTCCCGCGGTCCACAGCGCGGCGGCGTCTCCGTCCCAGTCGTCGACGAGGGTCTGGCACAGCGTCTGCACGCGGGTCGCCATCGATCCAGGGAACCGGTGCACCGCGGGGGTCTGCCTGAAGGCCTCGAGGAACTCGTCCGGCGCCATGTGGGCGATCGTCGCGGCGTCGGCAGCTCCGGTGCGCTGCTCGATCTTGAGCGGACCGGCGAATGCGGTCTCCATCGGAACCTGCTGGTCGAGCAGCATCCCCACCAGCAGGGCGAGCGGGTTGTTCGTGAGCAGGTCGTCGGCGGCGGTGTCTCCGGTGATGTGAAGGGCCATGCCTCCAGTGTCCCACCCCGCGGCGGAGCGTGTCAGGCGGTCGCGGCGTCGTCCGCGGCGGAGGTGTCGGCCTCGGGCGCGATGCCGTACAGCGCGGACAGCGCGGCGGTGAACTCGTCGGCGCGACCGGCGGCGGCGAGCTCGTGCGCGCGCACGGTCGGGGTGTGCAGCAGCACGCCGGAGAGGTGGCGCAGAGCCTGCTCGACCTTGCCGTCCTCGTCGCCGCGTGCGCGAGCACGATCGATCTCTCGCTCGAGCAACTCGAAGATGTGCGAGCGGAAAGCCACGACCGAAGGGGTCACGCTCTGTCGTGCGCCCACCACGTGGAAGGTCTCGGCGGCTTCGCGGACGACCGTGCGCGCGGCATCCGTCGCCTGGAGCTCTTCGAGCGGTGCGTGGAGGCGGATGGTCTCGAGGTCGAGCAGGGCCACGCCCTCGAGCGAGGCGACGGCGGGGTCGACGTTGCGCGGCATGCCGAGGTCGACCACGAGCCGGCTGTGGGCGCCGACGGGGCAGCCGACAGCGGCGGGTCCGGTCGGAAGCTGCAGGTGCTCGGGGCCGAGCACGGGCTCCGTGGCGGTGGTGCACGTGATGAGCAGGCTCGAGCGTGCGGCGGTGCGGGCGTACTCGTCGGCGGCGATGGGACGGATGCCGTGCTTCGCGGCGAAGACCTCGGCGCGGCCCGAGGGCGAGTACACCGAGATGTTCACGGCACCTCGCTCACGAAGCGTGGCCAGGGTGACCGCGGCATAGGCTCCGGTGCCGACCAGCAGCACGCGCTCGGCGGCCCAGTCGGCGATGCGGCTGTCGGCGAGTTCCAAGGCGAGGCGCACGAGCGAGCGGCCCGCGCGGCCGAGGGCGGTGACGTTCTTGACCTTGCGCTGCGCCTGGCTCGCACGCTGGAAGAGGCGTTCGAGTTCGGGGGAGGTGGTGCCGTCCTTGCGCGCGGACGTGAGGGCGCGGCGGACCTGCCCGGCGATCTCGCCCTCGCCGGAGACGACGGATTCGAGACCGGAGGCGACCGAGAAGAGGTGTTCGGCGACGCGGCGTCCCGAGTGCACGGCGTAGGCACCGTCGAGCTCGGCGGCAGGGATGCCCGTCGCGGATTCGACCGCTTCGATGACGGCCTCGACGCCGATCGCACCGGCTGCGGTCACCGGTTCGTCCATTTCGACGTACGCCTCGAACCGGTTGCACGTCGCCAGGACCACGGCACCCTGCACGCACGGCGTCATGCCCACGAGAGTGGGAGCGACGTCGTCGGGGGTGCGGCTCAGGCGTTCGAGCAGTTCGAAGGAGGCGGTCTTGTGACTCGCCGTCACACACAGCAGCACGTTTCAATTGTACCGGAGCGCGGAGAGCGGGGAGTCGCACGGCCCGACTCGGCGGCTCCATAAGGGCGGAATGCGAGGATGGGACCATGGCCCTCTCCGACGCCCCGCTTCTGCGCGCCCTCGCCGGCGACCGTCCCGCCCGCACCCCGGTCTGGTTCATGCGGCAGGCCGGCAGGTCGCTGCCCGAGTACCGTGACCTGCGCGTCGGGACCCGGATGCTCGACGCCTGCCTGACCCCGGATCTCGCTGCCGAGATCACGCTGCAGCCGGTGCGCCGGCACGGGGTGGACGCGGCGGTGTTCTTCAGCGACATCGTCATCCCGCTGCGTCTGGCCGGGGTCGACGTCGAGATCGAGCCCGGGCGTGGTCCGGTGTTCGCGGACCCGGTGCGCACGGCATCCGACGTCGATCGTGTCACCGCCATCGATCCGGACGACCTGGACGGCACGGCCATCGCGGAGGCGGTCGGCATCGCCACGGCGGAGCTGGGCGACACCCCGCTGATCGGATTCGCCGGTGCGCCGTTCACGCTCGCGGCCTACCTCGTCGAGGGCGGCCCCTCCAAGGAGCATCTGCGTGCGCGGGCCATGATGCACTCCGACCCGGAATCGTGGAACCGGCTGGCCGGATGGCTGGCGCGTGTCTCCCGTCGCTTCCTGGAGACCCAGCGGGACGCGGGGGCCTCCGTCGTGCAGCTGTTCGACAGCTGGGCCGGATCGCTCAGCACCGCCGACTACCGCGCGTTCGTGGCTCCGCACTCCCACGCCGCGCTCGCAGACATCAGCCTTCCGACCATCCACTTCGGCGTCGGCACGGGGCCGTTCCTCGCCGACATGCGCCTCGACGGCGTGGCCGACGGGGTGGGCGTCGACTGGCGGCAGCCCCTCGATGAGGCGGCCGCGATCCTCGGACCGGACGTCACGGTGCAGGGCAACATCGATCCTGCGCTCCTCGCCGCCCCGTGGCCGGTGCTGGAGGCTCATGTGCGCGACGTGATCGATCGCGGTCGAGCGGCGCGAGCCCACATCCTCAACCTCGGACACGGCGTCCCGCCCGAGACGGACCCCGACCAGCTCACCCGCATCGTGGAGCTGGCGCACTCCCTCTGACGATCAGATCGGCTTTCACGCGATTCGAGGGCGAGCAGTCCGCCGCAGACGACGCATGATCCGCAGGTCGTCGAGAGTGAAGCCCCCGGCCGGGAGCGCCGCGCGGATGCGCTCGTCGTCGAACGCCCGGGCCGGGCGGATGCCGATCGGCGCCTCGGGAGCGAACGGTGCGGCCTCGCTCACGCCCTCCGCGAGCATCCGTGCCTGAGCCTTCGCCACGAGCGGGACGACCATCGTCCACTCGGTCACCTGGGCCAGCGCCCGCACGATCCAGGTCGGCACCGGGAGGAACGCGGGACGGCGTCCGGCGACACGGGCGATGCGACGGATCGCCTCGCCGAGTGTGACCTCATCCGCACCCATGACCGCGATCGGCGGCTCCTCGATGCGGCCTTCGAGAGCGGCGACGAGGACGTCGACCGCGTCCTCCACGGGCACCGGTCGTGCCGTGCGTTCGCGGTAGCCGACGGTCCAGAAGAAGGGCACTGTCCGCACCGCCTTGGTCACGTGGTCGACCATGTGATCGCCGGGGCCGTAGATCATCCCGGACTTGAGGATGGTGTGCGGGATGCCGGAGGCGCGGACGATCTCCTCCGCCTCCCACTTCGACTCGTGGTATCCGGAGCCGCAGTCGGGCCGTGCTCGGAGGAAGCTGACGAGGACGATGCGCTGCACGCCGGCGCGGCGGGCTGCCTCCACCACGGCCCTCGTCCCGTCGACGTGCACGCGGCGGAACGTCTGTCCATCGATCTCGCGGTTGATCCCGGCGCAGTGCGCCACGGCGTCGCACCCCTCGAAGGCTTTACTCAGGGCCTCCACGTCGGTGATCTCGATGCCGTTCCGGCGGGAGATCACGACCGCGTCGTCGAGGCGGTCGGCGAGGTTCCTGCCGACGAATCCGGTGCCGCCCGTGATCGCTACCCGCATGGTGCTTCTCCTTTGCTAATTAGCTACGCGGCTACAGAGTATCTAGCAAAGGTGCTATATTGCAACCATGACCGACAGCGCGAGCGACATCTTCGCGGCGCTGGCGCACCCCACCCGGCGCCAGATCCTGCAGGATCTGAAAGAGGGGGAACTCGCGGCCGGCGAGATCGCCTCGCGTTTCTCCGCGAGCGGGCCGACCATCTCCCGTCACCTGAGCGTGCTCCGCCAGGCCGGACTCGTCACCGAGCGCCGCGACGCCAACCGCATCCTCTACTCGCTCGTCGGTGAACGGCTCGCGCTCTCCGTCGGCGACTTCCTCTCGACGGTGTGCCCCGAGCAGATCGTGCTGCGCGAGGTCCGCAAGCGTGGACGCGGCAGTTCTGAGCCCGTCGAGGCCTGATCCGCACCGGTGGGAGAATTGAGGGCATGACGCCCGACCCCTCCTCTGCAGAGCCGTCCGATCTCGCCGCCCGCGCGGCGCAGAAGCACGTGGTCGTGATCGGTGGCGGCATCGGCGGCCTCGTCGCGGCGCGGGAATGCGCCAAGGTCGGCATGCGCGTCACCCTGCTCGAGTCCGCGGACGAACCGGGGGGCGCGATCCGTCGCATCGAGCTGGATGGCGTCGTCGTCGATGCCGGGGCCGAGAGCTATGCCACCAGGGGCGGACACGTGCGCGCCTTCGTCGAGGAGCTCGGCCTCGCAGATCGCATCGTGGCTCCGCAGGCGGGCGCCGCCTGGTTGGCCGGCATCCCCGGCGTGGGCGCGGCACCGCTCCCGGTCGGAGGGATCCTGGGGATCCCCGCGAATCCGTTCCAGGACGACGTGCGTCGGATCATCGGATGGTCGGGCGTCTGGCGCGCCTACCTCGATCGTGTCCGGCCGCCCCTCACGATCGGCCACCAGCTCAGTCTCGGCAAGCTGGTCGCCTCGCGTATGGGACCCAAGGTGCGCGACCGTCTCGTCGCGCCCGTCACGACCGGCGTCTACTCCGCGTCTCCCGACGACGTCGACATCGACGTGGCTGCTCCGGGTCTCAATGCCGCGCTCACCCGCGTCGGCTCCCTCTCCGGTGCGGTGCAGTCGCTCCGTGACGAGGCGGCCACGGCGAGGGCGGCGACGGCGAGCGCGGCGGACAAGACGCCCGGAGCGGCGGTCGAAGGACTCTCCGGAGGCATGAGCGCCCTCGTCGACGCGCTCGCCGCCGATCTGGGACGCCTCGACGCCGACGTGCGGACGGGAGTGAGGGTGCGCAGCGTGCGCCGGGCCGGGGCGGCCTGGACGGTGGAGGTGGAGACCGCGCCCGTCGTCGACCTCCCCGCCGTCACCGACGACGAGGCCGCGGTCGTCACGGAGTTGCGTGCCGCCGCGGTGGAATCCGCTGCTCCGGTGGTCGAAGAGCTCGCCGCCGACGCCGTCATCATCGCGACGCCCGAGTCCACGGCGCGGGAACTCCTCTCCTCGGTGGTGCCCGATCTCCGGAAGACGGAGGCGGCGGCCTCGCCCGAGATCGAGATCGTCACCCTGATCCTCGACGCGCCCGCGTTGGATGCCACCCCGCGTGGCACCGGCGTACTCACAGTGCCGGGCAGCCACACGGCCAAGGCTCTGACACACTCGACCGCGAAGTGGGGGTGGGTGCGTGAAGCGGCAGGAGGTCGCCATGTCGTCCGCGTGTCGTTCGGCGCGCAGGGGGAACCGGCCGCCACTGCAGAGCTGAGCGATGCCGACGCCGCGCACCTCGCCCGCAGCGAAGCCGCTGCTCTGCTCGGCATCCCCCTCGCCCCTGCGGCCGTCCTCGCCTCCCATCGCGGCCGTTTCGTGCAGTCGCAGCCGGCGTCGATCATCGGATCCGGGGCCCGGCGTCGGGCCGCGCGGGATGCGGTTCAGGCGGTTCCCGGCCTCGCTGCGGTCGGTGCGTGGCTCGCCGGGACAGGGCTCGCGCAGGTGATCCCGGGTGCGCGGGACGAGGCGGACCGCTTGCGGCGCACCCTGTTGTGGGACTGAGACACCTCTCCGTGTCAACCCTCCGGCGCATAGATGCCGAAATCGGCATACGGGGTTACGCTGGGAACCTGCCGCCGGGCGCGAAGCCTGCGGTCGATCCAAGCCGGGCGAAGCTGGCCGGACAACCGGAACAAGGTGAGGAGACCCCATGAAGGGGAAGATCGGACTCGTCGTCGGACTCGGCGTGGGCTACGTCCTCGGCACCCGTGCCGGACGTGAGCGCTACGAACAGATCAAGACGCAGTGGCTGAAGGTGTGGAACCTCGATCCGGTGCAGGAGCAGGTCACCAAGGTCAAGGGCTTCGTCGGCGACAAGGCTGCTGCCGTGCCGGGAGCGCTCTGGACCGGCGTGGTGAAGGTCGCCAAGTCCGTCAGCGGCAACGGCACCCCGGGCCAGCGGCTCGACTCCGCCATCGCCACCGGCCGCGAGGCGGCGGAAGACCTCGCTGAAGCCACCGAGGAAGCGGTCGAGGCCGCGAAGGCGACGGCGAGCACGCCCGCCAAGAAACCGGCCGCCAAGAAGCCTGCGGCCAAGAAGCCCGCGGCGACCAAGTCCGCTCCCAAGAAGTCCGGCGCCTGACATGCCCCGCGGTTACCGTGATCGTGCCGACGACAGTCTGCTGACCCTGCTCGGGGATCTGCCGGAGCTCGTCACGAATCTGGTCAAGGCCGAGATCGACGCCGCCAAGGCGTGGATCTCGCGGACCTCGAAGGACGCCGGCATCGGCTCCGTGTGGTTCCTCGTCGCGCTGTTCTTCCTGTTCTGGGCCGTGCCCGTGATCCTGGTCTTCGCGATCGCCGGACTCTCGTCGTGGTGGCCCGTGTGGCTCTCGGCGATCGCCGTGTTCGGCATCCTGATCCTGGCCGTGCTGCTGTTCGCGCTGCTCGGCATCCTGAAGTTCCGCAAGGTCCTCGCGCGCCAGAACCCGGCGCAGGCCGTCGCGGAAGACATCCGACTCGTGAAGGAGGCCGGCGATGACGAATTCTGAGTCGATGCCGCGCACCGCCGTCCCCGCCGGGATCGTCGACCCCGTCGCCTCCGCGCGCGCGGAACTGAAGGCTGCCCTCGCCGCCATCGAGGTCAAGGGCAACCTGCCGCGCCGTCTCGAGAAGGCCTCCACGCGCGCCGCCGCCAAGGCCCGGGTGTTCGCCGATCGCAACCCGATCGGTGCGATCGCCGCGGCCGTCGGCGTCGCTGCGGCCGTGGGTGGTGCGGTCTGGGCGATCGCGCGCGTGATCTCCCGCTGACGCGCGGAGTTCCGAGAGGTCGGGACCGCTTCTGGGGTGATTAGCGGCTCCTGCACAAACGAGGCAGACTGGGGAGCATGATGTCCGAAGAGAGCGCTGAGAACCCGTCCGGCTTCACACTCTGGGCCGTCTGGCGACGGAATCCCGATGTTCCCGTGACGGAGAGCGAGTCGACGGAGCTCGAGACGATCGTCGCGTACATCGAGGACTCCGGGGTGACCGTTCGCGGCTTCTACGACGTCTCCGGACTCAAGGCCGACGCCGATCTCATGGTGTGGCTGCACGGCGACACCGCGGAAGAACTGCAGAAGGCCCTTCGACGCCTGCGCCGCACCGAGCTCCTGCGTCCGCTCCTCCCGGTGTGGAACGTCATGGGCGTCCATCGCGATGCCGAGTTCAACCGCGCACACGTCCCCGGATTCCTGCGCGGTATCGAGCCCAAGGACTGGCTGTGCCTGTACCCCTTCGTGCGCACGCCCGAGTGGTACCTCGCTCCGGAGGAGGAGCGGCGCACGATGCTGGCCGACCACGGACGCCGGGGTGCGGCGTTCACCGGCGTCCTCGCCAACACGGTCGCGTCCTTCGCGCTCGGCGACTACGAGTGGCTGCTGCCGCTCGAGGCCGATGAGCTCACCGACCTGGTCGACCTCATGCGGGACCTGCGCTACACGGACGCCCGGATGTATGTGAAGGAGGAGGTGCCCTTCTACACGGGGCGCAGGCTCCGGTTCGACGAGATCGCGGACGTCCTCCAGTAAGCGCCATGAGCACCCCCATCCGTCTGGGAACCCGTCGCAGCGCGCTCGCGCAGGCGCAGTCGGGCCATGTCGCGACCGCGCTCGAGAAGCTCTCCGGTCGCCCTGTCGAACTCGTCCCGATCACCAGCGAGGGCGACACGAACCGTGCCTCCCTGTCCGAGATCGGTGGCCAGGGCATCTTCGCCACGCGATTGCGCGAGGCGCTGCTCGCGGGGGAGTGCGACTTCCTCGTCCACTCGCTCAAGGACCTGCCGACCGCAGTCCCCGAGGGGCTCGTGATCGCCGCGACACCGAAACGGGAGGATCCGCGAGACGTGGTCCTCACCCGCGACGGCGTCCCGCTCCACGAGCTGCGTTCCGGCAGCACGGTCGGCACCGGTTCTCCGCGGCGCATCGCCCAGGTCCACCGGCGCGCGCCGGGTGCGGAGGTCGTCGACATCCGGGGGAACGTGGATTCACGTCTCGCGCGGGTCGTCTCGGGCGAGCTGGATGCCGTGATCCTCGCTGCGGCAGGGCTGTCGCGGCTCGATGCGAGGACTCCCCTCCAGCGCGAGGAGCTCGGGCTCGCCGAGTGGCCGACCGCTCCGGGGCAGGGTTCGCTCGCGGTGGAGACCCGTGCGGACGCGCCCCGGGAGCTGCTCGACGCCCTCGCCGGTCTCGATGACAGGGACACCCGGCTGGCCATCACGGTGGAGCGCGCGATCCTGCAAGGACTCGATGCGGGATGCCAGGCGCCGATGGCCGCGCATGCCGTCGTCGACGGCTCGTCGATCCGTGTCAGAACGGTGGTCTACGCGACGGACGGTGGGCGCCGGATCGGCCTCGACGTCACCGAAGACCTGAACGGGGAGTATATTCGTCGGAACGGCAGTGGCAATGGAGCGGATGCTGCCGATGGTGCAGACCCGATGCACGCAGCGCGCGAGCTCGGGTTCACTGTTGCCCGTCGGCTGCTCGATCAAGGGGCGGCCGGCCTCGTATCCCGAGAGCAATCCTCATGACCACTTCCGAAGAAATCAAGCAGGACCGACCGCTGGACGGCTGGCGCATTCTGGTGCCCCGTGGCGGGCCGTGGGGCGACAGCGTCGCCGCGAGCCTTCGGGCGCTGGGCGCCGTCCCCGTCGTGGCGCCGCTGATCAACTTCGCCCCGACCACCGACCAGGCGACGCTCGACACCGCGCTCGCGCAGCTCGCCGCCGGAGAGTTCGACTGGCTCACGATCACCAGTGCGACGACCGTGGACGTCCTCTTCGCCCATCGGGCGATCGTGCCGCGATCGACCAAGATCGCCGCGGTCGGTGAGACGACGGCCGCTGCTCTGCAGGCCGTCGGCTACGAGGTCGCGCTCGTCCCCGAGCAGGACAACTCCGCCGAAGGGATGGCGCGGCAGCTCATCGGACTCGAGAAGGAACCGCGCCGCATCCTCGCCCTGCGCAGCGAGATCGCCAAGCCGGTGCTCAGCCGTCTGCTCTCCGAGGCGGGGCACGATGTCCACGGTGTCGTCGCCTACCGGACGGTCGGCGTCCCGGTGACGGAGCGCATCCGCCGCGATGTCGAGAACGGCCGCATCAACGCGATCCTCGTCACCAGCGGCTCGGTCGCCCAGCAGGTGCGCGAGCAGTTCCCGGAGATTCCGGATGAGACGCTGCTCGCCGCGATCGGCCCACGGACAGCGAGGGATGCCCAGCTCGCAGGACTGCCCGTGTCGGTGGTCGCCGACCGGCAGACGATCGACGCACTGATCGACGCCGTCTCGCACTTCACCCTTCCGCACGCGGCCGACGAGTTCGCACCGTGAGCTACCCCGATGTTCGCCTGAGGCGGTTGCGCCGGTCTCGGGCCGTGCGCGACCTCGTGCGCGAGACCTCGCTGGAGCCGCGGCAGCTCGTGCTCCCGCTGTTCGTCCGCGAAGGACTCACCGAACCGGTGCAGATCGGCTCGATGCCCGGTGTCGCGCAGCACTCGATCGATTCCTTGCGCGCGGCGGCGGTGGAGGCGGCGGAAGCGGGTGTCGGCGGTGTGATGCTCTTCGGCGTCCCGGAGGTCCGCGACGCCCGCGGCTCCGGCGCCGACGACCCGCACGGCATCCTCAACCTCGCCACGGCGGCGCTCGCGGCCGAGGTCGGCGACGCACTCGTGGTCCAGACGGACCTCTGCCTCGACGAGTTCACCGACCACGGTCACTGCGGCGTGCTCGCGGCCGACGGCTCGGTCGACAACGACGCGACGCTGGAGCGGTACACCTCGATGGCGCTCGCACAGGCGCGGGCGGGGTCGCAGCTCCTCGGGCTCTCCGGCATGATGGACGGCCAGGTCGCGGTGATCCGCGCTGCCCTGGATGCCGAGGGCTTCACCGACACGCTTCTCCTCGCCTACGCCGCGAAGTACGCGAGCGCCTTCTACGGACCGTTCCGTGAAGCCGTCGACTCGCAGCTGCAGGGTGACCGGCGCACGTACCAGCTCGACCCCGGCAACCGCCGCGAGGGCGTGCGTGAGGCCGTCGTCGATGAGGCCGAGGGCGCCGACATCGTGATGGTGAAGCCGGCGATGGCGTTCCTCGACGTGCTGCGGGAGGTGCGCGACACCGTGAGCGTTCCGGTGTGGGCGTACCAGGTCTCCGGCGAGTACGCGATGATCGAGGCCGCCGGCGCGAACGGCTGGATCGACCGGCGGGCCGCCGTGCTCGAATCCCTGCTCTCGATCCGACGGGCGGGCGCGGATGCGGTGCTGACCTATTGGGCGACCGAGGCTGCGGGCTGGTTGCGCGGCTGACGTCTTCGGAGGCCGTGCACGACGGTTAGCCTGGAAGGGATGCCGGGACGGCTCCGCGCATCGCAAGGAGCTTTCATGACCGACCGCAATGACGACCTGTTCTCCGCTGCCAGGGCGGTGATCCCCGGCGGCGTGAACTCGCCGGTGCGCGCCTACGGTTCGGTCGGGGGGACACCGCGCTTCCTGGCGTCAGCCACGGGCGCCACGGTGACGGATGCGGCGGGGCGCGAGTACGTCGACCTGGTGGCCTCGTGGGGGCCCGCGCTCCTCGGACACGCGCACCCGGAAGTCGTCGCCGCGGTGCAGGAGGCCGCGACCCGCGGATTGTCGTTCGGTGCTCCGACCGAGGGCGAGGTGGAACTCGCGGCGTTGATCGCCGACCGGGTCCGCTTCGGTGAGATCCGCCCGATCGAGCGCGTTCGACTGGTGTCCACCGGGACCGAGGCCACGATGACGGCGATCCGTCTCGCGCGCGGAGCCACCGGCCGCGACTTGCTCGTGAAGTTCGCCGGGCACTATCACGGCCACTCGGACGGTCTTCTCGCAGAAGCGGGCTCCGGTGTCGCGACCCTGGCGCTCCCCGGATCGGCAGGAGTACCGGCTCCCATCGCCGCGCAGACGCTCGTGATCGGGTACAACGATCCCGAGGCGCTGGCCGCGGTGTTCGCCGAGCACGGACAGCGGATCGCGGCCGTGATCGTCGAGGCGTCGGCCGCGAACATGGGCGTCGTCCCGCCGGTGCCGGGATTCAACCGCCTGATCGCCGAGACCGCGCACGCGCACGGTGCGCTGATGATCCTCGACGAGGTGCTCACCGGGTTCCGCGTGCACCCCGCAGGCTTCTGGGGACTGCAGGCCTCGGAGGGCGAGGACTACCTGCCCGACATCGTCACCTTCGGCAAGGTCGTCGGCGGGGGGATGCCGCTGGCCGCGCTCGGTGGGCGGGCCGAGGTCATGGACCTGCTGGCTCCCTTGGGGCCGGTGTATCAGGCGGGGACGCTCTCGGGGAATCCGCTGTCGGTCGCGGCGGGCCTCGCGACGTTGCGACTCGCGACGCCCGAGGTCTATGCGACCATCGATGCCGCCTCCGCTCGGCTCTCTGCGGCCCTGGATGCCGCGCTCACGTCTGCCGGGGTCACTCACGCGGTCGCGCGGGCGGGCAACCTGTTCAGCGCCTCGTTCCGCGCCTCCGTGCCGCGGAACTACGCCGAGGCCCAGGCGCAGGAGTCGTTCCGCTATGCGCCGTTCTTCCACACGCTGCGGGAGCAGGGTGTGGCCCTGCCGCCGAGTGTCTTCGAGGCCTGGTTCCTGACCGCCGCGCACGGTGACGAGGAGCTCGGGCTCATCGAAGCGGCGCTGCCGGCTGCCGCGGAGGCCGCGGCGGCGGCTCGCCCGTAGCGCGCCGGGGAATGGTGTGACCCCACAAGGGATCGTTGCGTTCCTGTGAGCAACTTCCAGACAACTGGCAGGACGGCGCTGGCAGACTAAGTGTCATGGTGACGTTGCTGCTGGACCAGACGCAACTCGAAGTCGTGCTCTCGCCGCTGGAACGAGCCGCGACCTTCCACCGTGAGAACCTCCGGATCGTGCGCGACACCATCACCAAGGTCCAACTGACCGACGACGCGTGGACCTGGCTGCGAGGGGTGCCGAATCCCGGCACGCACATCCCCGGCGTCCTGGCCGCGGGAAGCTGGAAGGCCGCGGGCAGCCTCGACTTCGTGCTCATCCGCCGCCGTCGCCCGAGCGTCGTCATCGACCTCGAGGGCGACGATCAGTACCGCCGCCTGATCCTCACGACCCGGCACGGCCTCGCGCTCACGCAAGCGCTCCGACTCGACGTGTCCTCGGAGCCCGCGAACGTCGAGGAGATCGTCGCCACGGCGCCGACCCCCGTGACGAAGGGGAGCCGCCGGCCGGTCATCCGCCCCCGGCCCGCCTGAGCACAGGGCGACCGACGCGCGAATCCGCGCCCCACGACAGGGAACGCCCTCCGCAGCCGTCAGGCCGGGAGGGCGTTCTGCTGCATGAGCGGGCGGGTCACCCGTGGTGGTTCTCGCCGTCGTGATCCTGGCCGTCCGTCGCCTCGGCGTCGCCGGATTCCTCGAGGCTCGTTTCCTCGGACTCGGACTCGGACTCGGCCAGCGGAACGGTGTCGATCACGCCGGTGGAGGCGACGCTCCAGTGGGCACCGTCCTGGACGGGGGCATCGTCGGTGGCCTCGGCGTCCTGCCCCAGCGGGTAGTCCTTCGGCTCGTCCTCGTAGTACGCGCGTGCGGCCGCGGCGAGCATCGAGCTGACGGCTGCCGACCGCGGATCGGCGTCCTCCTCGGTCTCGGCAGTGTCCTCGGCGCCGTCGGCATCCTCCGCGGCGGTGTCGAGGTCGGCGAAGATCTCGACACCGGCGGGGGCATCGTCCTCCGCTGCGTCGTCGTTGTGGGCGTCGGCGCCTTCCGTGCTGACGATCCGCTCGTCCGCGACGGTGTCGTCTCCGGCGGTGGCGTCTCCGGCGGTGTCGTCTGCGGCGGTGTCGTCTGAGGCGGTGTCGTCGTGCTCAGAGGTCTGTGCGGGAGTGTCCGCCTCGGGGTCGTCACTCGTCGTGAAGACCTCGGCGACGTCGTGCCGCGGCGATTCCCGGTCACCCGTGGCCGCGGGGGAGGCGACGGGGGCTGCCGCGCCGAACAGGATCTCGTCGAATGACCGCGCCGGGGGCTCCTCTGCCTGGTCGGTCTCGTCGTCCCGGCTCGTGTCGCCGTGGTCCTCGTCGCCGTGACGATCTTCGTGGTCTTCGTGGGGGAGCGGTTCGTCCGCCTCGTATCCGGGTGCAGCGACGGGAGCGGCATCCTCCGGAGTTTCGTCGTCCGCCTCGGGGGTGAACAGCGAGGAGACGCCGTCGTTCGAATCGTCGTCGGCGGTCGCCGACGCGGAAGCCGCTGCGGCCAGGTCATCGCCAACGGCTTCACCGGCGGGTGCGGCGGCGGCCTCGGCGGCCCAGGCCGCGGCGGCGGCTACCGGGATGGCGACCGTGGACTCGGCGTCAGCGGCGTCGCTAGCAGCGGAGTCGGGCTCCGCGGTCTCGGAATCGGCGTCGGGCTCCGCGCGCTCGGAATCGGCGTCGTCAGGCGTGGCGGCAAGTACCGGCGCGTCGAGCGGCGGCGTGTTCGTGTCTGCGCGGGGCGCGAGTCGGCCGCCGCGCATGAGGTCGATGAAGACGTCTTCCAGGGTCGGGCCGCGCTGCACGAGCGTGCTCAGGGCGATTCCGGCCTCCGCGGCGACAGCTCCGACGGTCCCGGCGTCGCCGCCTCGCACGGTCAGGCCTGAGCGCAGGACCTCGATGTCGAATCCTGCCGCGTCGAGCGCGACCCGAAGCGCACCACGATCCGCGGCATCCACGATGACGGAGCCGCCCTGCGGGTCGGCGAGCGTCTCGATACCGCTCGCCAGCACCAACCGGCCCTTCGAGAGGACCAGGACGTTGTCGGCGACCTGCTCCACCTCGCTGAGGACGTGCGAGGACACGAGTACCGTGCGTCCTTCGTCGGCGAGGCGGCGCATCAGCAGGCGCATCCAGCGGATGCCCTCGGGGTCGAGCCCGTTGGCCGGCTCGTCGAAGACGAGCGCACCCGGGTCGCCGAGAAGGGCGTGCGCGACGCTCAGCCTCTGACGCATGCCGAGCGAGAAGCCGCCGATCCGGGAGTCGCCTTCGGAGTCCAAGCCGACGAGGGACAGAACCTCTCCGACGCGGGCCAGCGGGATGCCGTTCGCCTTGGCAGCGATCGTCAGCTGACGTTCGGCGGTGCGCCGAGGACGATAGACGGTCTCTTCCAGGACGGCACCGATGGTGCGCAGCGGCTGGCGGAGCTCCGCGTAGGCCGTCCCGCCGATCGTGGCCGTTCCGGAGGTGGCGCGCACCTGACCGAGGAGGATTCGCAGGGTGGTGGTCTTGCCGGCTCCGTTCGGGCCGAGGAAGGCGGTGACGGCGCCGGGCTCGACGCGCGCGGAGAAGTCCGAGACGGCGGTCACCTCATTGAAGCGCTTCGTCACGTGCGTGAACTCCAGCACCTGTCCTTCAGGCATCCGTGACCTCTCGTCGCAGTGAACAGTTCCTCCCTATCCTGCCGGAAAAGCCTGTCGGATCCCGCATTTCGCGCGGATTCTCCGCCCTCGGCGAAGCGGTAACCTGGCACGCGTGACCGAATCCCAGGCTGCATCCCGTGTCCTCATCCGCACCGAAGGAGCACTCGGGCGGCTCACCCTCAATCGTCCGGAGGCGATCAACGCGCTCGACGAGGGGATGATCGAGACGCTCACCGAGGCGCTCGACGCCTGGCGCGACGACACCGACGTGCAGATCGTGCTGATCGACGGGGCGGGGGAACGCGGCATGTGCGCCGGCGGAGACGTGCGTGCGCTGCACGCGCAGATCGTCGCCGGGGAGTCCGAGCGCACCGCCGAGTTCTTCCGCGCGGAGTATGCGTTGAACGCGATGATCGCGGAGTATCCGAAGCCGGTCGTGGCGTTCGCCGACGGCATCACGATGGGCGGGGGGATCGGCCTGGCTGGTCATGCGGCGATCCGCATCGTCACGGAGCGGTCGAAGCTGGCGATGCCCGAGACCCGGATCGGGTTCACGCCCGATGTCGGCGGCACCTGGCTGCTCGGACGAGCGCCCGGCCGATTCGGGGAGTATTTCGGACTGACCGGCGCGACGATGAGCGGAGCGGATGCCGTCTACCTGGGGTTCGCCGACCACTTCGTGCCGTCCGATCGTCTGGACGCGCTGCGGGAGGCCCTGGCGTTCCGTGCGGATCCGACCGGCCCGAGCGAGATCGTCCTGCTCTTCGACGAGACGCCTGAGCCCACGCAGCTGCCCGCATCGAAGGCGTGGATCGACGAAGCGTTCTCGGCCGCGACCGTGAGCGAGATCATCGACCGCCTGCAGGCGCAGGGCACCGCGGAGGCCGCCGCCACGGCTGAGCTCTTGGCGGGCCTCGCCCCCACCGGCCTCACGGTCACGCTCGATGCCGTGCGCGAAGCGCGCGAGCTCCCGGGGTTGCGGGCTGCCCTCGAGGGCGAGTACCGGCGGGTGCTGTGGTTCGTCAACGAGCACCCGGACCTCGTCGAGGGCATCCGCGCGCAGCTCGTCGACAAGGACCGCAACCCGAAGTGGGACCCGCCGACGCTGGCCGAGCTCGCCCCGGATGCGGGTGCCCCGGCGCGGGCGTACGTGCCCCGGCCGCCGCTGTTCTGACGCTGCGCGGTGTGCGGGGCCGCCGGGAGTGTGCCCGCGTGCGGTGCACACCCGTCGGGAGCGTGCCCGCTTGTCGGACGGTTTCGGCCGTTTCCAGTCGGTTCGGCCCGGAACTCCCGACAGGTGGGCAGGGAGTCCCCGACACGTGGGCCGGGCCGGAGCGGGATCGGGCTACTCCCCGGCGTCCTCTGGCGTCGTCCGCGACTGCCAGATCGTCCGCAGCACATCGACGATGTCGTCGAGCTCGGCGCCGAGGGGGTCGGCCTCGTCGACCAGGTCACGGAGGCGGCGGATCACCGAGGCCGGGAGGACCCCGGCCGACTCGGAGACACGCGTGCCGGCGGCGGTGCGCGAAATCACCAGTCCGTCCGCCTCGAGCATCTTGTAGGCGCGTGCGGCGGTGCCGGGAGCGACGCCCAGATCGCTCGCCGTCTGGCGGACGGTCGGCAGTCGTTCGCCGGCACCGAGCTGGCCCGAGACGATGAGGCCGCGCAACTGCCGGTAGATGTCGAGCGCAGGATTGGTCTCATCTGCCGCCGAGAGCTTCGGATTCGGGCTCATCACACGGCCTCGCTGTCGGCGGGGCTCTCGGCCTCGGTGCCCGTACGCGCGCCGTGATCGCGCGGGTACAGCTGCCCGATCACCAGGAAGAGGAGCACGAAGGCGGCGATCTCCAGCAACGGTGCCAGACCGCCTCCGACACCTGCGATCTCGCCGTATCGCCAGAATGCCGTGTAGGAGTCCGAGCCGCCGTCGCGCTGGACGGTCAGACCGACGACCGATCCGGCATCGGCGATGAACCGCCACGCCCCCGCAAGGGTGAGGAGGAGCGCCGACGTCGCCGTCCGGGTGATCGCCGTCGCGACATCGCGGCGTTCCCGCTGCTCTGCGGCCACCGTCTCCGGGCGCAGGAACGGGCGGACGGCGCTCGCGTGGAGCGCGGCCACCATGACTGCCAGGAGGACCGCGGTGCAGATCAGCACGGGGATGCCGTACGCCCAGCCGTAGAACCAGGGTCGGAGCGGGTCGATCGGCTCGTTGTTGATCTCGATCTCGAGGAAGACATAGGGACCCCCGTTGATGTTCGACGAAGCGAGACCGGCCAGGACCGTGGTCGCCGTGAGAGCAAGCACTGCGAGGGCGGCTCCCGCCGTTCCTGCGCGCGGACTGAAGGTCAGCCACGTGCGGCGGGGAACGGCGACCGGTCGTTCCGGGGGTGTGCTCCCGAGGGTCGCGACGATCGCGAGCAGGAGTCCGATGCCGACGGACGCCGTGAACACCGGCATCGCGTACCGCCACCAGGAGATGACGCCGTTGAGATCGAGCACGTATCCGGAGATCAGATTGTCGGCGAGGAAGACGACGACCACTCCGATCGCCGTCAGACCGATCGTGCGGTGCTCTCGCGAGTAGCGGGCGACGACGCCGCCGGCTGTGGCCGCCCCGAGCCGTATCCGGCTCTCCCTCTGCGCGCGCCTTCCGGGGAACACGCAGATGCCGCACGCGATGACCGCCGCGACGACCAGAGAGACCCACGGCATCGTGAAGAGCGCGCCGAGCATCTGCCAGCCATCCAGGCGCCACAGAGCGGAGGCGAGCGGGGAGGCGAAAAGGTCAGGCATGCGGAGTCCGTTCTCTTTGTACTGCATGTCTATCACAAGTTGTATCAGTGCGTAAATACAAGCTCGGACCGAACCGCTGTTCGCACGGGAAACCGGTTCGCTGTCAGCGAAGGTCCGTCCACAGGGGGATACGAATGTCCGCGGATCGTGGCACTCTGTCTTGTGGCCGGTTGTCGGTCGGCATCCGTCTGCCGAGAAACCCGCCGCTTCATCCTTCCTAGAAAGTCCGCCTGTGCTGGGAAAAATCCTCTTTCGCTATCTCTCTCGATACCGGTGGCTGTTGCTCGCGGTGCTGGTCTTCCAGCTCGCCAGCGTGGCAGCGACCCTCTACCTCCCGCGCCTGAACGCCGACATCATCGACAAGGGCGTCGCCCGCGGTGACACCGCCTACATCTGGGGCACCGGCCTGTTCATGCTCACGGTCTCGTTGGGTCAGATCATCGCCTCGGTCACCGCGACCTACTTCGCCGCGCGCGCCGCGATGGGTGCCGGACGCGACATCCGTTCCGACGTGTTCGGCAAGGTCAGCGGCTTCTCCGAGCGCGAGGTCTCCCAGTTCGGTGCCGGCTCACTCATCACCCGCAACACGAACGACGTGCAGCAGGTGCAGATGCTCGCCATGATGGGCGCGACCATGCTCGTCACGGCGCCGCTGCTCGCGATCGGCGGCATCATCTTCGCCGTGCAGACCAACGTCGGCCTCAGCTGGCTCATCGCGGTCTCCGTGCCGCTGCTGCTGATCCTCGCCGCTCTCGTGATCGGGCGCATGGTCCCACTGTTCCGCAGTTACCAGGGCAAGCTCGACAACGTGAACCGCATCATGCGGGAGCAGCTCACCGGTGTCCGCGTCGTCCGTGCGTTCGTGCGCGAGGGCATCGAAGAAGAGCGCTTCCGCGGGGCGAACACCGACATCATGGTCGTCGGTCGCAAGGTCGGCTCGTTGTTCGTGCTGCTCTTCCCCCTGTTCATGCTCATCCTCAACGTCACCGTCGTCTCGGTCATCTGGTTCGGCGGCATCGAGGTGAACAACGGCACGGTGCAGGTCGGCACGCTGTTCGCCTTCATGCAGTACATCGGCCAGATCATGGGCGGCGTGATCATGGCGAGCTTCATGGCGATGATGATCCCGCGCGCTGCGGTCTCGGCCGAGCGCATCGGCGAGGTGCTCGACTCCGAATCCACGCTGATCCGTCCCGAGAACGGCGTCACCGAGTTCCCGGTACCGGGATCCCTGGCGCTCGACGACGTCGAGTTCACCTACCCCGGAGCCGATTCCCCGGTCCTCACCGGCATCAGCTTCGCGGCTCAGCCGGGCGAGACCGTCGCGATCGTCGGTTCGACCGGATCGGGCAAGACGACGCTCGTGTCGCTCATCCCGCGTCTCTTCGACGTCTCGGGCGGCGCGGTGCACGTCGGCGGCACGGACGTGCGCGAGGCCGACGTCGAAGCGCTGTGGGACAGCATCGGACTGGTGCCGCAGCGTCCTTTCCTCTTCACCGGAACCGTCGCATCGAACTTGCGCTACGGGCGTGAAGATGCGACCGACGAAGAACTCTGGCATGCGCTCGACATCGCGCAGGGTCGCGACTTCGTCGAGGAGATGCCGGACGGACTCGATTCGCGGATTGCGCAGGGTGGTACGAACGTCTCGGGCGGTCAGCGCCAGCGTCTCGCGATCGCGCGTGCGATCGTGCACCAGCCGCAGATCCTCGTCTTCGACGACTCGTTCTCGGCGCTCGATCTGACCACCGATGCCCGGCTCCGCCAGGCGTTGTGGAGGGAGCTCCCGCATGTGACGAAGATCGTGGTCGCCCAGCGCATCTCCACCATCACGGACGCCGACCGCATCGTCGTCCTCGACGGCGGCACGATGGTGGGCGTCGGCACGCACGAGGAACTGCTCGAGACGAGCGAGACCTACCGCGAGATCGTCGAGTCGCAGCTGGGGGTGGACGCATGAGCGAGCAGAACAAAGAACAGGGCAAGCCCACGCGTAGCCGCCGTCAGGCCACGGCTCCCGTGGCCGAGGTCGAACTGACGGCGGAGGAGAAGTACGAGGCCGAGCTCGCGGAGCAGGCCCGACAGAACTCCGGCGACTGGGACAGCGTCGCGCCGGGCAAGGCCGACAACTTCGGGCCGAGCTTCGCGCGCATGATCGGGTTGCTGAAGCCCTCGGCACTCTGGTTCGTCTTCGTGTCGATCCTGGGTGCGCTGGGCGTCGTGCTGACGGTCGCCGCGCCCAAGGTGCTCGCCGAGGCGACGAACCTCGTCTACAAGGGGTTCATCTCCATCCAACTCGGGCAGCCGAACGGCGACTCCCCGGGGTTCCCGGCAGGAACATCGCAGGACGTCGTGGTCGAGGCGCTGCGAGGCGCGGGTCAGGACGACTTCGCGAATCAGGTCGGCGCGCTGGGTGACTTCACGGTCGGTCAGGGTGTCGACTTCGGCGCGCTGCGCCTGGTCATCGCCGCCGTCCTCGCCATCTATGTCGCCGCGGCGTTCCTCACCTGGATCCAGGGGTACGTCATCAACGTGATCATGGTGCGCACCATGTGGCGGCTGCGCGAGGCGGTCGAGGCGAAGATCAACCGTCTGCCCCTGTCGTACTTCGACAAGGTGCAGCGCGGTGAGCTGATCTCGCGCGTCACGAACGACATCGACAACATCACCCAGACGATGCAGCAATCGCTGTCCGGTGCGCTCACCTCCGTGCTCACCGTGATCGGCGTGCTCGTGATGATGTTCTCGATCTCCTGGCAGCTCGCCCTCGTCGCCCTCATCACGCTGCCGCTGATGGGTGTGATCTTCGGCATCATCGGTCCGCGCTCGCAGAAGGCCTTCGGCACGCAGTGGCGCAAGGTCGGACGGCTCAACGCCCGCGTCGAGGAGGCGTTCTCCGGTCACGCGCTGGTGAAGGTCTTCGGACGCGAGAAAGACGCGCTCGACAAGTTCCAGGCCGAGAACGAAGAGCTGTTCCAGGCCAGCTTCAAGGCGCAGTTCCTGTCCGGCATCATCATGCCGGCGATGATGTTCGTCGGAAACCTCAGCTACGTGGGCATCGCGGTGCTCGGTGGTCTGATGGTCGCGAACGGACAGCTCCGTCTCGGCGATGTGCAGGCGTTCATCCAGTACTCGCAGCAGTTCACGCAGCCGCTCTCCGAGCTCGGCGGCATGGCTGCGGTGGTCCAGTCGGGTACGGCGTCGGCGGAGCGCGTGTTCCAGCTCCTCGACGCGGACGAGCAGGAGGCCGACGATGCCGATGCTCCGGAGCTCGTCGAGGGCAAGGGCGTCATCGAGTTCGAGAACGTCGCATTCTCGTACACGCCGGATCGTCCGCTGATCAAAGACCTGTCGTTCCGGGTGGAGCCGGGGCAGACCGTCGCGATCGTGGGGCCGACCGGTGCGGGGAAGACGACCCTGGTCAACCTGATCATGCGCTTCTACGAGCTCAGCGGCGGACGCATCATGCTCGACGGTCAGGACATCGCCGAGGTGACCCGGGATGAGCTGCGGTCGCGCACCGGCATGGTGCTGCAGGATCCGTGGCTGTTCGCGGGGAGCATCCGCGAGAACATCCGCTACGGCCGCTCCACCGCGACCGACGACGAGGTCCTCGCCGCGGCGAAGGCGACCTACGTCGACCGCTTCGTCCACGCCCTCCCCGAGGGCTACGACACGGTGCTCGACGAGGATGCCGCGAACGTCTCCGCGGGCGAGCGTCAGCTCATCACCATCGCGCGCGCGTTCGTCGCACAGCCGTCGATCCTCATCCTCGATGAGGCCACGTCGGCCGTCGACACCCGCACCGAGCTGTTGCTGCAGCACGCGATGGCCGCCCTTCGCAAGGGACGCACGTCCTTCGTGATCGCGCACCGTCTGTCCACCATCCGCGATGCCGACCTCATCCTCGTGATGGAGCACGGTGACATCGTGGAGAAGGGCACGCACGACGAGCTGATCGCCGCGCAGGGAGCCTACTGGCGCCTGTACCAGTCGCAGTTCGAGCAGGCGGCCACAGACATCGACGCCGAAGAGGCCCTCACCGGCTCGACGCCCGTCGTGGTCACCGGTGACGCGGACGAGGAGAGCGTGCACGCGGCTGCGGCCGTCGCCGGCGCGTCGGTGGGGGCGCAGGTTCCTGCCGCCGAGACGGCTGCTGCCCAGGCGCTTCTCGAGGAGGGGGCCGACGGCTCCGCCTCTCGCGACTGAGCGGCATCACGCAGACGCCCCATCCTGCTCACGCGGGATGGGGCGTCGTGCTGTACCCGGTCGGGCGAAGTGTCAGGACCCGTCGTCCGTGATCCCGAGCAGTTCCAGGGGATGGGTCAGGCGCCACCACGGGCTCGGCCCCTCGACGTCATCGGCCAGGACCAGGGGAACCGTCACGGTGTTGAGCGGTCCGGCCGCGGTCAAGGTGCCCACGGTGGCGTCCTCGTCCCGCTTGTCGCCGAGATCGAAGGCCGTGGTCGCGGTGGCGACAGCACCGTTCCAGAGCACGACATCGGCATCGGATTCGGTGACCACGTCGACCTTCTCGCCCCAGTCGGTCGTGACCTGTCCGACGACCGTGCCCTTCGCGACCGCTGCCTCCTGTGCGTCCAGGGCGGCCTCCGTCTCGGCGAACAGCGAACGGGTGAGAGCAAGGCGCTCGTCGTCGCCCGCCTGATTCAGCGCCGCCGCGAACAGGTGCACCGTGGTGTCCCCGATCGTCAGGTCTTTCGCCGTCAGCAGGTTCCAGCCGACCAGCGTGCCGGTCTTGATGCCGACGACGCCCGGATCGGCGAGCATCCCGTTGGTGTTGACGACCGTGCCCGCACCCGGGAGGTCCACTGACCGGGTGCCGACGATCTCCGCGAACACGGGGTTCTGCATGGCCAGCTCACCGAGCTTGATCAGGGCCGCAGGGGTAGCCACATTGCGCTCGTCGAAACCGGAGGGGGTGACCACCGTGATGTCGGTGAGCGCACGATCGCGCAGCCACACCTCGGCGGCGGCCGCGAACTCCTGGTCCGAGCCCCAGATCTCGGAGGCCAGCCGGTCGATGTAGTTGTTCGCCGACCCGAGGAGTGTGCCCTGGAGCATCTGGTACTCGGTGAGGACGCCGTCGACGGGGACATCCAGTGCAGACTGATCGCTGCGCCGGTAGTTCCAGTAGTCCACGCTGTCGCCGTAGGTGAAGCCGAATTCCGGCCCCTGCTCGCCGAGGGCGAGGGGCATGCGGTCGAGCACCATCAAGCTGCTCACGACCTTGGTGATGCTCGCGATGCTCACCGGATCGGTGATCGCCGCCGCGGTGGTGAGCCCGGCGATGCCGACGGACGCGCTGCCCTCACTCGGCCAGGTGATCGTCGCGGCGGGAGCGGGAACCGTGTCGAACTCGACGGACTGCGCCGTCGGCGGAACCTCGTGCAGCGGCCAGAGCAACGTCGTGCCCGCATAGCCGGCGACCAGCGCGGTGAGCGCGACGAGCGGCACCAGGATTCCCGGGCGAGCGATGGCCGGCCGCAGGCGAGCCCCACGGAGGAGTCCGCCGTTCTGTTCGGTTTCCGGGGTCTGCTCGAACGTCGCCGTGGCCGTGTGCGCACCGATGGCGGCGGCATCGACCCAGGTCAGTGCGGTCGCGCCCGTCTTGTCGTCGGCCCACTGCACGGCCGCGCCGTCGACGAGCGCTTCGGCCTCATCGGGCTCCTGCGCCTCCTCACCCTCGCCGCGTCGGCGGGGGTCGAAGGGCGGCTTCGTGAGTGGCGGAGTCGCGGGACCATCCGCCGGCTCCGGGTCGTGCACGGGCTCCGGATCGTGCACGGGCTCCGGGTCGAGCACGGGCTCCGGATCGGACGCCGGCGCGGGGTCGTCTGACGAAGCCGTGCCGCGACGTCGTGCGGGCGTCCGGTCGACCGTGAACAGCGCGCCGATCGCGGCGGCGTCGACCGGGACAGCGGAGACGACGGAGGGATCCGACGGGGGCGTGTCGCCGGCGAAGAGTCGATCGGCGGCGAAGGGTGCGGCGCTCTCCGATGCGGGGGCGGCGGGGTCCGACGCGATCGCCAGTTCGTCCACAGGCCCGGAGGGGGCGGCCGTCCGCGAGCCGTCGTCGCTGACGACGCCCGTCGCCTCGTCGGCGGGATCTGAAGCGGTCACTCGTTTACGGTACCCAATCCCCGGCGTGTTCCGCGGCGCGAAGCCCTGTCGCCACGCCGGTGTCGCCACCGGGTAAGATCATCAGCACAACCACGGGAGTCCGGCGAGCCGGGCTGAGAGGGAGCGAATCGCGCTTCGACCGTCGAACCTGATCTGGGTCATGCCAGCGCAGGGAGGAGTTCAGATGAGTACGTCCACGTCCGCATCCGCGAAGCAGACATCCGCCGCGAACGGTCTGCGACCCACGTCGATCTGGCGCTGGCGCGTCGTCGACATCGTCGTCGCCGCTGTCCTCGGCGTCGCGATCGGCCTCGTCTTCTGGGGCTGGAACACCATCGGGTACGCCTGGTTCGGCGCCGCCGACGCCCTGACGCCGGGTCTCGGCGGCATCGCCGTCGGCATCTGGCTGCTCGGCGGCGTCGTCGGCGGCCTCGTGATCCGCAAGCCGGGCGCCGCGCTGGTGGTCGAGCTGGTCGCGGCGATCGTGTCGATGCTGATAGGCAACGTGTGGGGCGTCTCGACCGTGCTGTCCGGCATCGTGCAGGGCCTCGGTGCGGAGATCATCTTCGCGCTGTTCTTCTATCGTCGTTTCGGAATCGTGGTCGCCGCGCTCGCGGGTGTCGGCGCAGCGGTCGCCGCCTGGGTGTTCGAGCTGTTCTACGGCAGCTCGCCGAACATCCTGAAGTCGCTCGAGTTCAACACCATCTATCTGGTCAGCGTCGTCGTCTCCGGCGCGATCCTCGCCGGCGTGGTCGGGTGGCTGCTCGTGCGGGCCCTCGCCGTCACCGGCGCACTCAACCGCTTCGCCGTCGGGCGAGAGCACGTGCGCGAGGTCTGAGCGTGAGCTTCGCCGCCCCGGCCCGCGTGCAGGCTGCGGGCTGGGGCTGGCGGTACGCCGGTCGAAAGCGCCCCGCCGTCGCCGACGTCTCGTTCACGATCGAACCGGGCGAGCGGGTGCTGCTCCTCGGCGCTTCGGGCGCGGGCAAGTCGACTCTGCTCGCCGGTCTCGCCGGCGTCCTGGGCGGCGATGACGAGGGGGAGCGGACCGGTGCCCTGCGCATCGACGGCGCGTCCCCGGAATCGCGGCACGGTCGCGTGGGGCTCGTCCTCCAGGACCCCGATGCCGGAATCGTGCTGTCGAAAGTCGGCGATGATGTGGCGTTCGGCTGCGAGAATCTCGGTGTCGCGGCGTCCGAGATCCCGGGCCGAGTCGCGGAGGCTCTCGACGCCGTGGGCCTCGACGTCTCGCCGCAGCGTCCTACGAAGGCGCTCTCGGGCGGCCAGAAGCAGCGACTGGTGCTGGCCGGCGTGCTCGCGATGCGCCCGGGCCTGCTGCTGCTCGACGAGCCGACCGCGAACCTCGACCCCGAGGGCGTGCGCGAGGTGCGGGCGAGCGTCGAGCGGGCCGTGGTCTCCTCGGGTGCGACATTGATCGTCGTCGAGCATCGCACGCCGGTCTGGGTCGATCTGATGACGCGTGTGATCGTGCTGGCCGCCGACGGCGGGCTGCTCGCGGATGGGACGCCCGAGCACGTGTTCGCGGTCCACGGCGATGTGCTCGCCGATGCGGGGGTGTGGGTGCCCGAGCGGGGCATCGACCTGCCCGTGCTGGAGCGGGTGACGGCAGCCGATGCGCTCTCCGCCTCCGGGCTCGCGATTGCGAGGGAAGCGGGCGTCGTCGTGCAGGCGGGACTCGACCTGCACGTACCGCGGGCGAACGCGACCGTGATCACCGGGCCCAACGGGGCGGGCAAATCGACCCTTGCGCTCACGCTCGCCGGACTCATCCCCGAAGAGGCAGGAGAGGTGCGGTCGGCACCCGAGTTGGCGGGGCGCAAAGGCACCCGCCCGATCCGGTGGACGTCGCGCGAGTTGCTCACGCGCATTGGCATGGTCTTCCAGGAGCCGGAGCACCAGTTCCTCACCCAGACGCTGCGTGACGAGCTCGCTGTCGGGCCACGCGCGCTCGGCTGGGACCGTGCGAGGACGGACGCCGTGGTCGACGATCTCCTCGAGCGCCTCGGCCTCGCGCCACTCGCGCTGGCCAACCCGTTCACGCTCTCCGGCGGGCAGAAGCGGCGGCTGTCCGTCGCGACGGCGTTGGCGGGTGCACCGGAAGTGATCGTGCTCGACGAGCCGACGTTCGGTCAGGACCGGCGTGGATGGATCTCCCTCGTCGCGCTCCTGCAGGAGGAGATCACGCGTGGACGGTCGATCATCGCGGTGACGCACGACGATGCCGTGGTCCGACATCTGGGTGGTCATCGCATCGAGTTGGGGGCGGCAGCGTGACGGCGATCGAGACCGCACGGCCGGTATGGCTCGACGGGGTGAACCCGGTGACGAAGCTGGTGCTCGCCGTGCTGCTGTCGGTGCCGTTGTTCGCGTCCATCGACATCACGAGCGCGCTGGCCGCGATCGTCCTGCAGCTGCTGTGCCTGCCGCTGACCGGACTGCGTCTCCCGACGGTGCTGCGGAGGCTGCTCCCGATCATGATCTTCGCGCCGATCGCCGGCGTGAGCATGCTGCTCTACGCCGAACCGGCCGGACGGATCTATTGGACCTTCGGGTTCGCGACGATCAGCGAGGACTCCATCACCCTCGCGATCGCGGTGAGCCTGCGCGTGGTCGCGCTCGGGCTGCCCACGATCCTGCTCTTCGGCGGCACCGACCCGACCGAACTCGCGGATGCGCTGGCCCAGGTCGCCAAGCTCCCGAGTCGCTTCGTGCTGGGCATCCTCGCCGGTACGCGGATGCTGGGCCTGTTCCTCGATGACTGGCGCACCATGAGCCTGGCTCGTCGTGCGCGCGGTGTGGGGGACCGGGGCGTGCTCCGACGGTTCTTCTCCATGGCCTTCGTGCTGCTCGTGTTCGCCGTGAGGCGCGGCTCCAAACTGGCACTCGCGATGGAAGCGCGCGGCTTCGGCTCCGACATCCCCCGCACCTGGTCGCGTCCGTCGCGGCTGCACCCGAGAGACGCGGTGGCGCTGATCGGCGGCATCGCGATCATGGCGCTCGCGCTCGCCGCTGCTGTCGTCGTGGGCACGTTCCGCTTCGTGTGGAGCTAGGGTCTGTCGCCACCCGCTCGATACGTCGGCGCGATCTCGCTACGGTGGGCGGCAAGGCCGCAAGGACGCCTCGACCGAAAGGTTCTCGCATGAGCAGCACGCCCTCCTCCGACTACGAGCCGATGTTCACGCGCCCGGGGGAGGCGTCGGTCGCCCCGCGCCATCTGATCCCGCCCCAGGGTTCGCTCCCTGCCACGGCGAGGCAGATCGTCGAGGACGAGACGATCCTCGACGGCAACGCGCGTCTCAACCTGGCGACGTTCGTCAGCACGTGGATGGATGACGACGCCAAGCAGGTGTACACCTCGTCTTTCGACAAGAACATGATCGACAAGGACGAGTACCCGCAGACGGCGGCGATCGAGGACAACTGCTGGCACATGCTGGCGAACCTCTGGAACGCGCCGGACGCCTCGGGTGCCATCGGTACTTCGACGGTCGGTTCGTCCGAGGCGTGCATGCTGGGCGGCCTCGCGTTCAAGCGTCGCTGGCAACAGGCGCGACGTGCCGCGGGAAAGGACACGTCGACGCCGAACCTGGTGATGTCGTCCGCCGTGCAGGTGTGCTGGGAGAAGTTCTGCAACTACTTCGACGTCGAGCCGCGCTACGTCCCCATCTCCGAGGAGCACAAGACGCTCGACGGTCACGACCTGGCGAAGTACGTCGATGAGAACACGATCGGCGTCGTCGCGATCATGGGCGTCACCTATACCGGGATGTACGAACCGGTGGCGGCGATCGCTGCGGCGCTCGACGAGATCCAGAAGGACACCGGGCTTGACATCCCCATCCACGTCGACGGTGCCTCCGGGGCGATGATCGCGCCGTTCCTGCAACCCGATCTCGTGTGGGATTTCCGTCTCGAGCGCGTGCACTCGATCAGTACGTCCGGCCACAAGTACGGTCTCGTGTACCCGGGTCTCGGATGGGTGGTCTGGCGCGAGGAGAAGTGGCTGCCGGAGGATCTCGTGTTCAAGGTCAATTACCTCGGTGGCGAGATGCCCACGTTCGCGCTGAACTTCTCGCGTCCGGGGGCGCAGGTGCTGTTGCAGTACTACCTGTTCCTCCGGCTGGGGTTCGAGGGCTACCGTGCCGTGCAGCAGGAGTCGCAGGACGTCGCGAAGTACCTGTCGGCCGGGATCGCGGGGCTCGACGCCTTCGAGCTCTGGAACGACGGCAGCGACATCCCGGTGTTCGCCTGGCGCCTCAAGGACGGCCATACGAAGAACTGGACGCTGTACCACCTGCAGGACCGGCTCCGGATGCGCGGATGGCTCGTGCCGGCGTACCCGATGCCCGCGGATCTCGAGCAGATCACGGTGCAGCGGATCGTCGTGCGCAACGGGCTGAGCATGGACCTAGCCGCCGACCTGCTGGACGCGATCACGGCGGAAGTCGCGCACCTCGACGCCCTCACCTCGCCGATGCCGTCCGATCACCCCGACTCGGCGTTCCACCACTAGGGGTGCTCAGGTCGCATTCCAGAGGTCGCGGTAGAAGGCGAGACGCTCGCGGTCGGGTTCGACTCCGTAAGCCTCGATCAGAGCGTCCTCCCACCCGGGGCCGAAGTTCCACTCGGTGCTCATGGAGGCGACGGCGATGTCGGCCCAGCGGTCGGCCACGCCCAGCAGAGCCAGGTCGACGTGCGCGAGCCAGCGGCCGTCGTCTCCCACCAGGGTGTTGGGGCAGCAGGCATCGCCGTGACTGACGACGAGGCGGTCGACAGCGGGCGCGGTCCGGAGGCTTTTCGGCACGACGATCCCGCGTCGTTCCGCGTTCGCGATGCGCGAGGGCACGCTCCACTCCCAGGGGCACTCCTGCACGGGGAGGGCTTCATGCATCGCGCGGAGCCCTTCGCCGACGGCCCGCACTGCGGTCGCGGGCTCTGCGACCCATCGCGGGTCCACGGCGCTGAGGCCGTCGAGGGCGGCAGTGATCATCCACTCGTGCGTGTCGTCCGCCCCGCTGTCGAGCACGGTCGGCACAGTGATCCAGCCCGACGCCCACCTCATCCGTTCGGCCTCGTCGCTCAACGTGAATTCGAGGTTCCGAGGCCCCCACTTGATGTAGAACGGCTCTGCGGTGCCGGTGGCGCGGAAGGTGAGTCCGCCGTAGTCGTTGCGCCAGACACATTCGAGGTCGGCTCCCCGGGCGAGCAGGCGGACGTGTTCGGGGACGACGACGTCTTCGGCGGGGATCGACATCCATCCATCCTGCCCGACGGCACGTCAGGAGTGATGTCGTAGGCTCGCTTTCGACGCCGTACCTCCGTTCGTGATGACACCAAGAACCACGTAGGCTGGGACCGCGTTCCATCACAGCAGTCGCACGACGACGTTCGAAGGAGAACATCAGATGCAGATCAGCGGACAGGGTGCACTCATCACCGGCGGCGCCTCGGGGCTCGGCCTGGCGACCGCACGTCGCCTCGTCGCCGCGGGCGCCCACGTCACGATCATCGACCTCGCTTCGTCGAAGGGCGCGGAGGTGGCCGACGAGATCGGCGGGCTGTTCGTCGCCGCCGACGTCACGAGCGCCGAGGAGGTACAGGCGGCCGTCGCGGCCGCGCAGTCCGCCGCGCCGCTGCGTGTGGTGGTGAACTGTGCGGGCATCGCGCCGCCGGCCAAGGTGCTCGACCGCGAAGGCAACCCGGCCGTGCTCGCCGACTTCGAACGGGTGATCCGCATCAACCTCGTCGGCACGTTCAACGTCGTCTCGCAGGCATCCGCCGTGATCGCCAAGAACGAGCTCCACGACGACGAACGCGGCGTCATCGTCAACACCGCGAGCGTGGCCGCCTTCGACGGACAGATCGGCCAGCCCGCGTACTCGGCGTCGAAGGGCGGCGTGCACGCGATGACCCTTCCGATCGCGCGCGAGCTCGCGCGCCACGGCATCCGGGTCTGCACGATCGCGCCCGGCATCATGGAGACGCCGATGCTGATGGGGCTGCCGCAGGAGGCACAGGACTCCCTCGGCCAGCAGGTGCCGTTCCCCGCCCGCCTCGGCCGACCCGACGAATACGCCGCTCTCGTGGAGCAGATCGTCGAGAACGGCTACCTCAACGGCGAGACCATCCGCCTCGACGGCGCGATCCGCATGGCCCCGCGCTGACCCCGCCCTCAGAACCGCGATCGAGAACCCAGGAGAATCCATGACACTGGCAGGCAAGACCATCCTGATGTCGGGCGGCAGCCGTGGCATCGGCCTCGCGATCGCGCTGCGGGCCGCGGCTGACGGCGCGAACATCGCGATGCTCGCGAAGACCGACACCCCGCATCCCAAGCTCGAGGGCACGATCCACACCGCCGCGGAGCAGATCCGTGCGGCGGGGGGCAATGCCCTGCCGATCGTGGGCGATGTCCGCGATGACGACGACATCACCGAGGCGGTCCTGAAGACGCAGGGCGAGTTCGGTGGCATCGACATCGTCATCAACAACGCCAGCGTCATCGATCTCTCGCGCTCGCTCGACCTCGGGGCGAAGAAGTACGACCTGATGCAAGACGTCAACGTGCGCGGCACGTTCATGCTGTCCCGCGCGGCGGTGCCGATCCTGAAGGATGCCGAGAACCCGCACATCCTCTCGCTGTCGCCGCCCCTGAACCCCACGCCGAAGTGGCTCGGCGCGCACACCGGCTACACGCTCGCGAAGTTCGGCATGACGCTGGCCACGCTCGGCCTCGCGGCGGAGTTCGCGCGCGACGGCATCGCCGCCAACACGCTGTGGCCCCGCACCACGATCGCCACGGCCGCCGTGCAGAACCTCCTCGGCGGCGACAAGGTGATGGCCGCGAGCCGTACGCCCGCCATCTACGCGGACGCCGCCTACGCCGTGCTGCTCAAGCCCGCGGGCTCCTACACCGGGCAGTCGCTCATCGTCGAGGATGTGCTCGAAGGTGAGGGCGTGACCGATTTCTCCGGGTACGCCGCGATCCCCGGCACTCCCGACAGCGCGCTCTTCCCCGACATCTTCCTCGACTGAGCCCCCGCCTCCCCACCTCATTCGGGCAGGGCGCTTTGGCCTCGCCGACAGGGAGACCCGGGTCAGATCAGGAGGTAGGCCGCCCCGAGGATCGTGAGGATGATCACGAGGCGGTCGAACACGCGCTGGTTCAGGCGTCGCGCGACGCGCAGGCCGAGGAGCGCGCCGATCACCACGAGCGGTGCGAGGACGGCATCCATCAGCAGCACCGGAGTGGGGAACAAGCCGAGACCGGCGAGGAACGGCACCTTGAGCACGTTGATGATCGCGAAGAACCAGGCGGAGGTGCCGAGGAAGACCTGCACCGGAGTCCGGGTGGCGAGGAAGTACATCGACATCACGGGGCCGCCGGCGTTGGCGACCATCGTGGTGAAGCCACCGAGCGTGCCGTAGGCGCCGGCGAGCACGATGCCGCCGGAGGAGGGCGGGACCGCTGCGTGCGCACGGTCCTGCCGCCATCGCCGCCAGAGGGTCACGCCGATCATCAGCAGCAGGATCACGCCGATCGCCCGGCGGACGATGCCGTCGCCGGCGAGCGCGAGGAACGCGAATCCGGCAAGGAGCCCGAGGACGACGGCCGGTGCAAGGCGCAGCAGCGTCGGCCAATGGGCGTGGCGGCGGTAGGCGATCAACGCGAACACGTCGCCGACCATCAGCAGGAGCAGCATCGCGGCCGTGGACGTGCGTGCGGGCAGGACGGCCGCGAACAGCGCGATCGCCAGGATGCTGCCGCCCGGGAGAGCCGTCTTGGAGATGCCGATCGTCACCGCGGCCACGGCGAGTGCGGCCCATGCCCAGGGGTCGAGCGCGATCACCGTTGCCGCCCGATCACCGTTCGAGCTCGGCGACGATCGCGTCGTAGCCGCGGCTCCGTGCCAGTTCGACCGGCAGCACACCGTCGCCGTCGGGGATGTGCGCACCGGCACCGCCGTCGAGGAGCGCCCGCACCACCTCCACGTAGGCGGAGGAACCGTCGCCGAGCACGATCGCCTCGTGCAGGGCCGTCCAGTTCAGGTTGTTGACGTGGTCGGGATCCACGCCCGCCTCGAGGAGGATCTCGACGGTCGCGAGCAGCCCGCGTTCGGACGCCGGGATCAGTGCGGTACCACCGAAGCGATTCGTGCTCGACAGGTCGGCGCCGTTCTCGAGGGTCAGCAGCAGGATCTCATCGTGACCGCGGGCGCCCGCATACAGGTACGCGGAATCCTGGATGTCGTCCTTCGCGTTCACGTCGGCGCCGGCGTCGATGAGCGCCCGCGCCGCCTCGACTCTGTTGCCCTTGGTGGCCGCGATCAGGGCAGTCATCCCGCCGGCTCCTCGCGCCTCGATGTCCGCACCGGCGGCGAGTGCCGCCCGCACGGCATCCGCATCGCCGGCCGCGGCGGAGGCGAGCAGATCAGTGGTGGCGTCGGTCATCGTGTGTGGTGCGATCAGCCCCGCGCGGCGGAGAGCGCGGTGGTGAAGCGTGCGGCGCGCTGCTCGATGTCGGACCAGTCGGCTGCGGCGATCGATGCGCCGTTCGCGAGGTCTCCGCCCGCACCGACGGCGACAGCGCCGGCCGCGAACCACGCAGCGAGGTTGTCCGGATTCACGCCGCCGGTCGGCATCAGGGGTGCGGTGGGGAACGGGCCCCGCAACGCGCCGAGGTACGACGGGCCGCCCAGCGACGCCGGGAAGATCTTGACGACGTCGACGCCCAGCTCCAGCGCGCCCATGACCTCGGTGGGGGTCATCGCTCCGGTCATCACGACGCGGCCGGTGTCGAGCATCGACCGGGTGAGATGGGGCAGGGTGCCGGGGCTGACGAGGAACTCCGCGCCCGCATCAGCGGCCTGAGTGGCCTGGGCCGCGGTGGTCACCGTGCCGGCACCGATGTACGCGGCGTCGCCGTGACGCGCGACCAGTTCGCGGATCACCGCCGGCGCATCGGGTGTCGAGAAGGTGACTTCGATGCCGGTCACGCCACCGCGGATGATCGCTTCGGACGCCTCCAGGGCCAGCTCAGGGGAGGGGGCGCGGAGGACGGCGAGGATGCCGGTGCTGCGGGCGCGGTCGAGGCGGTCGGACATGAGGCTCCTTGCGGTGGGGGATCCTTCCATTCTCCCGGGCGTCCCCTGTAATGACAACTCGGCCGGAAGACGGACGTATGCGCCGGACTACTTCGCGACGAGCGTGGTCTCGAAGCGATACAGGTCGGGGCGGTAGCAGTGGTGGCCGAGCTCGATCGCGGCGCCTGACTGGTCGAACGAGATGCGCTCCATGGTCAGCAGCGGACCGCCCGCCTCGATCTCCAGCAGTTCTGGTTCATCGGCCTCTGCGCGGCGTGCGCCGATCTTCTGCTTGGCGACCCGGATGGCGATGCCTCGGGCGCGGAGGGCCTGATAGAGACCTCGGGACTCGAGTTGTTCGGCGGAGATGTCCGCGAACTCGCGAGGGAGGTAGTTCTCGAGAACGGCGACGGGAACGCCGTCGGTGCTCCGTCGGCGTCGCAGGTGGAGGACCTCCGCGCCGGGGGGCAGGGCGAGTGCCGTCGCCACTTCCTCCGAAGCCGGGATCACCTCGTGCGTCAGCACCTGCGTGCCCGGTTCGTGGTGGGCGCTCTGCAGGTCTTCGAAGAGACTGGTGAGTTCGACCTGGCGGGTGACGGAACCCTGCACGACCTGGGTGCCGATGCCCCGTCGGCGCACGAGGAGTCCCTTGTCGACGAGTTCCTGGATCGCTCGTCGGATGGTGGGTCGGGAGAGGCCCAGCTGCTCGGCGATCGATACCTCGTTCTCGAGGCGGGCGCCGGCGGGGATCGCTCCGGATTGGATCGCGCTCTGCAGGCGCGTGGAGACCTGGAAGTAGAGCGGGACCGGACCCGTGCGGTCGATGTCCGCGAAGAGATCGTTCGGCCACGGGGTGACGAGATCGGCCATGGTCCTCCGCTTTCTGTGGGGAGTCATATTGTAGCGACAATCATACGATCCACCCCAGCCCCGATTTTCCGGGCACTTCGAGCGGCGATGCGTGGCGAGGGGGCGGCGCCGAACAGCGAAAAGTCCTGAGGATGCTTAAAGTGCTATTGTGCTGACATGAAGGAGTCGGCGTGAGCTACGTGTGGGATCCGCACCTGTTCGTGGAGCTCGGTCTCCTCGCCTTGGCCTTCGTGCTCTCGGTGGCGGTCGGTGTCGAGCGCTCCCGGAAGCTCAAGAGCGCGGGGCTGCGCACCCACGTCCTCGTCGGGATCGGTTCCGCCATCTTCACTCTGATCTCGGCGTACGGATTCGAGGGGGTCCTCGGGCCTGACGTGGCCGTCGACCCCTCCCGCATCGCGGCGCAGGTCGTGTCCGGGATCGGGTTCCTCGGGGCCGGCGTGATCTTCGTGCGCAACAATGCCGTGTCGGGGCTGACGTCGGCGGCGACCATCTGGGTCGTGGCGGCGATCGGCATGGCCTGCGGTGCCAACATGCCTCTCCTGGCGATCGCCGGCACCGGGCTGCATCTGCTCACCGTCGGTCCGCTCTCCCGTGTGCGCGATCGTCTGCGCCCGGAACCCGAGAGGCTACGGGTCACCGTCCAGTACGAGGCCGATCGGGGTGCTCTCCGTGAGGCGCTCGCGGCCGCCGAGCGACGCGGTCTGCCGGGCACCCTTCTCGGAGCGGCCCGGATCCACGGCGATTCCGACATGCGCGCGACCCTCGAGTTCGTCGAGGCCTCTCCCGACAAACGCTCGGATCTGATCGACGCGATCGCGCGGCTCGATGGCGTGCGTTCGGTCGCCGTCCAGGGGACCTCCGATGATGATTGATGCATATGTAATTACCTGCTAACATTTTCACTGGGCTTCGGTCCGACCGTTCAATGGAGAAAGGAAATCGAGTGATCCGTATCGCGAATGCGCCGGTGAGCTACGGGGTCTTCGAGCTCGCACGCCCGGACCTCGTCGCACTTCCCGAAGGCGAGGAACTTGCGCGCTGGATCAGCGAGGCCGGCTACCAGGGCATCGATCTCGGACCGGTCGGACTTCTCGGACGAGGCGCGGAGCTGACGGATCGCCTGCGGCGCCACGGCCTCGAACTCGCGGGCGGATGGGTGGACCTTCCGTTCGCCGGTGCCGACGACGACTTCGCCCGCGCGATGGCGGACCTCGATGACATCCTCGACGTGTTCGTCGCTGCGGCGGAGACCGGGCCGATCCTTGCTCCTCTGCCCACGCTCGCCGACTCGGGCAGCGCGGCACGCAAGGCGCGTCCTGGTGGCGCTCCCGAACTCACGCTCCGTGGGGACGACTGGGCGCGGTTCGCCGATCGCGTCAGCATCGCGACGGCGCGTGTCCGCGATCGCGGGCTCGAGCCGACCTTCCACCACCACGCGTGCACGTATGTCGAGACGCCCGAAGAGGTCGACGCGCTGCTGGCATCGACCGACGTCGGTCTCACCTTCGACTCCGGTCACCTCCTCATCGGGGGCGGCGACCCGCTGCCCGACTTCCGCCGGTGGCGTGACCGCATCAATCACCTGCACCTCAAGGACGCGCGCACGCGGATCCTGCACGAGGCGTTGCAGGCCGATGACCCGATGCGCTCGGTCTGGGAGAAGCGCGTCTTCGTCCCGCTGGGACAGGGGGATCTCGCCGTCACCGAGCTCGTGGAAGAGATCATCGACAGCGGATACAGCGGCTGGCTCATCGTCGAGCAGGACGTCGTGCCGCGCTCGACCGCTGAGGTCGAGCGGGCCAAGGCCGAACAGGTCGCCAACCGCGACGCCTTGCGGGCGTGGTTCGCGTGAGTGTCACCCGCCTCGCCGTCATCGGGTTGGGGGCGATCAGCCAGAGCGTGCACCTGCCGATGCTGCGCAGGAACGCGGAGGGCTTCGAGATCGCCGCGCTCGTCGATCTCTCCGCCGAGCGCACCGCCGACATGGGAGTCCGCTACGGCGTCGCCGCGGACCGTCGGTTCTCGTCGGTCGATGCCCTCGTCGCCGCGAAGGACGACGGTGTGCTCGCGATCGACGCCGCCATCCTCGCCACCACCGGCTCCCACGCCGGCGACACGCTGCGGCTCGTGAAGGCCGGCATCCGTGTGCTCGCCGAGAAGCCCCTCGCCTACTCGATCGCCGAGCTCGACGCCCTTGCCGCCTACGCCGTGGACGCCGGGATCGACCTGCGTGACTGGGTGCGCGTCGGCTACATGAAGGAGTACGACCTCGCGTCGCAGCACGCGAAGCGCCTCCTCGCCGACGTCGACCTGCGTGCGATCAGCGTGCAGGTGATGCACCCGCTGGACGGCTCGCAACTGGAGTACGCCCGCCTCGCGGCGCGCACCCACGACGTCTCCGCGGAAGTCCTCGCCCCGCTGATCGCAGCGACGGGGACGATCGTGGACTCGGCCGTCGGCGCCGACCTCCCGACCGACCTGCGCACGCTCTACACGAACGTCGTGCTGGGTTCCATCGTCCACGACGTCGGACTGCTCCGTATGCTCGTCGGCGGTCTGGGCGATGTCGACTTCGCCCAGCACTGGGGTCCGAAGATGCCGGGATCGGTGCACCTGCGGGGCACGCTCGCTCGTGACGAGACCCCGTGGACCCTCGATTGGCACTACATCGACGGTTACCCCGACTACCAGGAGACCGTCACCTTCCATCACGAGACCGGAACCGTCGAACTGCTCTTCGGTGTTCCGTACGTGACCAATCTCCCCACCGTCCTCCGCGTGACGGAGAGTCACCCGGAGCTCGGCATCCGCGTGAGCGAGTCGCGGTGGATGCAGCAAGAGGCTTTCGAGAACGAACTGTTCGCGCTGGCGGCACTGGTCCGCGGCGAGCGTCCCGACGGGGCGAGCGTCGAGGAATCGATGGCCGACGTGCGGGTCGGGCAGCGGATGATCCGCGCGCTCGCGCTCTCGAAGGGCGTCACGCTCGACCCGGGCGTCGAAGCCGCGCAGTAGTTCACCCACATCCGCGACCGAGCGCATCCGCTCGGCGTTCAGCGATACAGAAAGGTCAGAAATGGTCACGTACGGAAAGCGCCGCCTGCTTGCGGCGTTCGCCCTCACCACTGTCGGTGCGGTCGTCCTGGCTGGCTGCTCCGGAGGATCGGAGCCGGAGACCGAGGACGAATCCGGGCCGGTCACCCTCACCCTCACCACCAACTCCATCACCGGCGGCAAGAACAGTGCCGAAGCGGACTGGATCGCGGACTGGGTCATCCCCGAGTTCGAGAAGGCCATGGACGCGGAAGGCAAGGACGTCACCGTCGAGTTCCAGCCGCAGGGCGTCGACGATGAGGACTACAAGACCAAGATCGCCCTCGATCTGCAGTCCGGCAAGGGCGCCGACATCATCGGGATGGACGGCATCTGGGTCGGCGAGTTCGCCGAGGCCGGATACATCAAGCCGCTCTCCGACGTCGGCGGCAAGGCGGTCGACGACTGGGACGGCTGGGCGCAGATCCCCGACGCCGTGCAGAACGCCCTCTCGTTCGACGGCGACCGCTATGGCGTCCCGCAGGGCGCCGACGGTCGCGTGCTGTACTACAACAAGGACCTCTTCGCCCAGGCGGGGCTCGATGAGGACTGGGCTCCGGAGAGCTGGGACGACATCCTCGACGCGGCTCGCGACCTCAAGGACCTCGACGGCGTCACCCCGATCCAGCTGAACGCCGGTACGGCGATGGGCGAGGCGACGACGATGCAGGGTCTGCTTCCGATGCTGGTCGGCACCGGAGAGCAGGTGTACGAGGACGGCAAGTGGATCGGTGCCACCGACGGCATGGAGAAGACGCTCGACCTGTACGAGACGATCTACGTTGACGAGGGGCTCGGTGACCCGGTCCTCCAGCAGGAGGCGTCGGGACGCGACACCTCGTTCCAGCTCTTCGCCGAGGGCAAGATCGGCATCCTGCTCGAAGGCGACTACTTCTGGCGTTCCGTGATCAACCCCGCGGAGGGTGTGGGCACGGCGCCGATGGCCGATCGCGACACCACCGTCGGGTACGCCAAGATCCCGGCGATCGAGCCGGGCGACGGCATCAACGATCAGGACTACGTCTCGATGTCCGGGGGTACCGGGCGTGTGCTCAACCCCAACTCGAAGCACGCCGCGCTCGCCTGGGAGCTGCTCGCCTTCATGAACTCGCCGGAAGCCTACGAGGCGCGTGCCGCCGGCACGCTCTCGATCTCCCCGCGCAACGACGTGAACGAGAAGCTCCTGTCGTCCGACCCCATGTTGACGTTCGTCAGCGAAGAGGTCCTGCCGATCACCGCCTACCGTCCGGGCCTGGCCGCCTACCCGCAGGTGTCCGTGCTGCTCCAGCAGGCCACGCTCGACGTCGCCACCGGGACGTCGGTCGATGACGCCCTGAAGACCTACGTCCGTGGTCTCGAAGGCGTCGTGGGCCCGGACGCGATCTCCGAGTGACCATGACGCAAGCAACGATGCCGGCGGGGAGCGTCACCGCTCCCCGCCGGCGCCGCGCGGAGGATGTCGCCGGTCTCGGCCGGGCGAGGGCGACCCTGTTCGCGGCGCCCGGTCTGCTCCTGATCGGCCTGTTCCTCCTCTTCCCGGCGCTCTGGACCGTCTACCTCGGGATGACCAACTACCGGCTCACCGGCTTCGCCGCCGCCAACCCGGAGTTCGTCGGACTCGAGAACTTCTCCACGGCGCTCAACGACCCGCGGTTCTGGAACTCGCTGTGGCTGACGCTGGTGTTCGTGCTGGTGTCGGGGATCATCGGGCAGACCGTCCTCGGCTTCGCGCTCGCCTGGATGCTGCGCAACGTGCGGGCCGGCGTCAAGACCTTCGTCGAGACGCTCGTCCTCGCGGCCTGGGTGATCCCCGCATCGGTCGCCTCTTTCCTCTGGCTCGCGCTCCTCGACCGGCGCACGGGCACTCTGAACTCCCTTCTCGGGACCGAGGGGGCGGCCTGGCTCATCGAGCATCCGATGGAGTGCATCATCATCTTCAACATCTGGGTCGGGACGGCGTTCTCGATGCAGTTGTTCTCGTCGGCGATCAGCGCCGTCCCGCCGTCGCAGCTCGAGAGCGCCCGCATGGTCGGGGCCAACACGTGGCAGCAGCTGCGTGATGTGATCCTCCCCAACATCAAGGGGCACCTGCTGACCAACACGTTGCTGATCACGCTGTGGACCTTCAACACCTTCACCCCCTACCTGCTCACCGCGGGCGGGCCGAACGGTCAGACCGACATCCTGTCGGTTTACATCTACCAGACCGCCATCCCCGGCGGGCAGCTGGGACTCGGAGCGGCGATCTCGTTGATCATGCTCCTCATCAACCTCGTGATCGCGCTGATGTACACGCGCGTCTCGCGAGGGAAGGGCTCGAAGAAGAAGGTGCGCTCATGATGACCGCCATCAAGACCGTCGTGCGCGACCGGTCGGTGACCCATTTCGTGTCGCGGATCCTCTTCACGATCGTGATCGTGCTCGTGTCCCTGTTCTTCGCGCTGCCGATGGTGTGGCTGGTCCTGGCTCCGTTCGACGCGACGCCGTCGCTGACGGTGTCGTGGCCGGACTGGACGCTCGACAACTTCGCCCGCCTGGCGGAGAACCCGTACGCCCTGAAGTCGATCCTCAACTCCTTGATCCTCGGCATCGGGACCATGGCGCTCGTGATCGTGCTCGGAGCCCTGGCCTCGTACGCGATGAGCCGGATCAGCATCCCGGGGCGCGACGGCATCCTCTACGGGCTACTGCTCCTGTCGTCCATCGTGACGGGGACGGCCGCGATGGTCCCGACCTTCCAGCTCATCAATCAGCTGCAGCTGATCAACACCCACGTCGGCGTCATCCTCGTGCTGGCCGGCGGGATCCTCCCGACGGTCATCTTCATCCTCAAGGACTTCATGGATTCCATCCCGAAGTCGTACGAGGAGTCGGCACGGCTCTACGGTGCGGGTCCCTTCCGCATCCTCAAGGACGTCGTGGTGCCGATCGCCCGTCCGGGCCTCGCGTTCATCGCGATCTGGACGATCGTGCAGGTGTGGGGCAACTTCCTCGTGCCGTTCCTGCTTCTGCGCACGCCCGACATGCAGCCGGCCGCCGTGCTCATGTACACCTTCTACACCGAGAGCGGCCAGGCCGATCTCCGACTGATCTCGGCGTTCTCGCTGGTGTTCTCGGTGCCCGTCCTTCTCATCTGCTTCTTTGTGAACCGTCTTCTCGCTGGTGTTCTCGGTGTCCGTCCTTCTCATCTACTTCTTTGTGAACCGTCGCTACGGTTTCCGCTTCCACGGAGGGATCAAGTCCTGATGGCCGCCATCATTGCAACCGAACTCGTCAAGGAGTACCCCGGCGGGGTGCGCGGCGTCGACAGCGTCGACGTCGAGATCGCGGACGGCGAGTTCTTCGCGCTGCTCGGTCCTTCCGGGTGTGGGAAGACCACGCTGCTGAGGTCGATCGCGGGCCTGGAGAGCATCACCTCCGGAAAGCTCACGATCGGCGAGAAGGACGTCACCAACGCCGAGCCGGGTGAGCGCGGCGTGGCGATGGTGTTCCAGGACTACGCGCTGTTCCCGCACATGGACGTCGGCGACAACATCGCCTACCCGCTCCGGATCCGCCGAGTGGGCAAGGGAGAGCGTCGCACCACCGCGGAATCCGTCGCGAACGGTCTGTCGCTCAACGGCCTGATCGAGCGCCGACCTGGTCAGCTCTCCGGTGGCCAGCAGCAGCGCGTGGCCCTCGCTCGCGCCGTCGCGACCAGGCCGGATGTACTGCTGTTGGACGAGCCGCTGTCGAACCTCGATGCGCGGCTGCGGCTCGAGGCGCGGACCTTCCTGAAGGAGTTGCAGCGCGACCTCGGTGTCACCACCGTGTTCGTGACGCACGACCAGGCGGAGGCTCTCGCTCTCGCGGATCGGATCGCCGTCATGAAGGCGGGGAAGCTCCAGCAGATCGGCTCTCCGCGGGAGATCTTCCACCGTCCGAACAATACCTTCGTCGCCGGGTTCATCGGCTCGGTGCCGATGAACCTCCTCGAGACGACGGTCGCGGCTGGTCATGTCCGCATCGGCGACGCGGATGTCCCGGTCCCGCCGGAAGCCGCCGCGGCGGTGCGGGATGGGCAGACCGTGAGCTGGGGCATCCGTCCCGAGTACCTGCGCTGGTCGGCCGAACCCGTCGCGGACGGAATCGCGGCGGAGGTCGTCGTGACCGAGACCCTCGGTGCGACGAGCCTCGTGCTCGTGAGCGCGGGGGAGCACAAGCTCCAGGTCGTCGTTCCCGAGGAACACGAGCCCGCCGCGGGCGACCGCGGTTGGATCGTCCCGCAGCTCAACCGCGCGCTGCTGTTCGACGCCGAGAGCACCGAGCGGATCGGCTGATGGGCACCGTCCGCACCACCCTCCACCTCACGCACGACATCCAGAACGCCGATCGCTACGTGCGGGTGCCGTTCGACGTGCCCTCGGGCACGGATTCGCTCGAGGTGCGCATCTCCTACGACACCGAGGCGGCCGTGATCGACCTCGGCTGCGAGGGGGCGGCAGGGTGGCGCGGATGGTCCGGCGGCGCGCGGACCACGTACGTGATCCGCACGGACGACGCCACCCCGGGGTACCTTCCCGGGCGCCCGGAAGAGGGCGAGTGGAACGTGATCCTCGGGGTGCACCGACTGAGCGCCGGTGGCGCCGACGTCATCGTCGAGATCCTCCTGCCCGCGGAATCGACGATCGACCACGGCCCGGTCGTCGCCCCCGTGGCGGGGGTGCCCCGCGGAAGCTCGAGGAACCTCCCCGCCTCCGCAGGTCTGCGGTGGTTCGCCGGCGACTTCCACGCGCACACCCTCCATTCGGACGGCCGCGAGAGCATCTCCGGCCTGGCGGCACTCGGGGTGAGCGCCGGACTCGACTTCCTGGCCGTCACCGACCACAACACCACGAGCCACCACGCGCATCTCCCCGGGATCGGGGAGCAGCATGCGATCACGCTGCTGCCCGGCCAGGAGGTGACCACGCACCGTGGTCATGCGAACGCCTTCGGGGACATCGGCTGGATCGACTTCCGCCGTCCCGCGCAGGAATGGGTCGACGAGGTCGAGCGCCGTGGTGGCGTCCTGAGCGTGAACCACCCGATCTCGGGGGACTGCTCGTGGCTGCACCCGCTCTCGCGCCTGCCGCGTGCCATCGAGCTCTGGCATTCGACGTGGTACCGCGAGCTCATCGCCACGTCGCCGCTCGCGTTCCACGAGCGCTGGGGCAAGGACGCCGTCCTCCTCGGCGGTGCCGACTTCCACATGCAGAGCCAGGGCATCGGGCCCGGTACGCCGACCACCTGGGTTGCCGCGGAAGACGCCTCGCCCGAGGCGATCCTCGCCGGCGTCGCTGCGGGGAGGACCGCGATCATGGGCGGGGTCACCGTGCGGGACGGGCTCAGCGCACCCGACCTCTTCACCGCCCCGGTCCTCCTGCGCGTCGATGACGAACTGCTCGCCGTCGACGCCGACGGTCTGATCCTCGTCGACGGTGCCGGTGAGCGTCGCTCGGTGCACGGAGACCTCGCCTCTTTCGCCGCCGATCGGGCCGCCGGCCCCTACTACCTGCTGCATCCCGACCGCAGCATCGCCGCCCTGTGCGCCTGACCGGCCGCACGCATCTTCCGCAGAGAATCAGGAGTCCCCGCCCGTGACCAGTGAGATCGTCGTCGTCCCCCACACCCACTGGGACCGCGAATGGTATGAGCCGCACGATGTCTTCCGCCTGCGCCTGGTGCACATGCTCGACCGGCTGATCGGGATCCTGGAGGCCGAGCCGGAGTACCGGTTCACGCTCGACGGACAGGCCGCGGCGATCGAGGACTACCTCGAGATGCGTCCGGAGATGCGGGACCGGGTCATGGCTCTGGTGCAGCGGGAGCAGCTGAGTGTGGGCCCGTTCCTCATCCTGCTCGACGAGTTCGGCTGCGACGGCGAGACCATCATCCGCAACCTCGAGCTCGGTCGCGCCGCGAGCGCGCGTCTGGGCCGCACCATGCCGGTCGGCTACCTCCCGGACATGTTCGGCCATGCGGCGCAGATGCCGCAGATCCTGGCCGGGTTCGGCATCCGTCACAGCGCGCTCTGGCGGGGTGTCCCCGCTGACGTCGCTGAGCACGCGTTCGCATGGGTCGCCCCGAACGGCGATGCCGTGCGCTGCGAGTACCTCTTCGACGGCTACGGCAACGGGCTCGACATGTTCGCTCTGCCGGGTCAGCTCCCCGCGCTCGCCCCCGACTACGCCGGCCGCACCGCGTCCTGGTACGGCGACGACCCGGTGCTCGCGATGCTGGGCACCGATCACTCCGCACCTCCCGAAGACCTCGCCGAGGTCATCCGGGACTACGACGCGACGGGCCGCGAACCGCACCTGTCGATCGCGACCCTCGACGGGCACCTCTCGCGCTATGCGACGGATGCCGCGGCGCTGGCCGTTCTTCCGCAGGTGCACGGCGAGATGCGCTCGCACGCCCGCGGCAACCTGCTGCCCGGGGTGTTCTCGATCCGCACGAACCTCAAGCGCGAGATGGCCCGTTCGGAGCAGGCGCTCACGGCCGCCGAACGACTCGACCTGATGTTCGGATCCCGCGACCACCGCTCCTTCTTCGACACCGCCTGGTACCGCCTCGTGGAGAGCACGGCGCACGACTCCGTGACCGGCTGTGGCATCGACGCGACGGCTGAGCAGGTCGGGACCCGCATCCACACCGCGGGGCACATCGCCCGTGGGGTCATCGACACCGTCCTCCGTGACGTGTCGGCGGCAGTGTCGCCTGCGCAGCACCTCGTGTTCAACCCCTCGGGCTTCGCTCGGCGTGCGCAGGTGGAGGTCACTCTGCACGGGGTGGATGCGGCGGCGCTCCCGGCGGGCGTGCAACTGCTGGACCCGCTGCCCACCGTGCTCGGCGACGAGCGGATGCGCAGCGCCGATCTGCCCAAGATCCTCCGCCGCATCCACGGGCGTGAGCTCTTCGGGCAGCAGATCAACGGGTACGAGTGGGGCGAGCAGTCGCTCCGCTTCCAGGTGGCGGAGAGCCCTGAGGGTGTCTGGGACCTGGCGGCCTTCACCGTGGAACTGGAGGAGCGCGTGGCGGCGGATGCCGGCGGCGACGAGCTCTGGCATGTCGAGACCATCGCCGATGCGCGCCACCGTGCGCTGCTGGCGGTGGACGTCGACGGTCTCGCGCTCGCCGCGGTGGCCGAGGCGACGGCGGCGGTTTCCGATGACCCGGTCACGGTGACCACCCGATCGCTCTCGAACGCCGCGCTCACCGTGACCGTGAACGCCGATGGCACCGTGCGCATCGACGGGGCGGACGGCTCCTCGATCGACGGCGCCCTCGCCCTCGTCGATGACGGCGACTGCGGCGACTCCTACAACTACGGCCCGGTCGATCCGGCCTCCGCGGTGAGGAGTGCGTCCTCCGTCGACGTCGCCGTGATCGAGGAGGGGCCGCTGCGCGGACGCCTCCGCATCCGTCGGGTCTACGACCTGCCGGTGGGGCTGACCGAAGACCGGACACGTTCGAGTGAGACCGTGCCGCTGGTGACCGAGACCACGATCGAACTGCGCGAGGGGGAGGGCTTCCTGCGTGTCGGCATCGACTACGTGAACACGGCCTCCGACCACCGGCTCCGGGTGCTCGTCCCCGTCGGGGGTGCGGAGCTCGACGCCTCCCGGAGTGCCGGGCAGTACGCGACGACCGTCCGTGGTCGCGAGGCCGAGGGTGGCTGGGGCGAGTTCCCGTTGCCGACCTACCCGGCGTATCGCTTCGCCGCGGCGGGTTCGACCGCGGTTCTCGTGCAGAAGCTGTCGGAGTACGAGCTCGTGTCGACGCCGGGCGCATCCGACGCCCTCGCGGTCACCCTGTCCCGCTCCGTCGGCATGATGAGCGTCAACGTGCATCCGCTGCGTGACGAGCCCGCCGGTTCCGAGATCCCCGTTCCCGGTGCGCAGTACCTCGGAGTGGCCGTGCACACGGACCTGGCGATCCTGGTCGGCGCGGATGATGCGACGGCCGTGCGCGCCGCCGACCTCTTCCGGCACGACCCGCTCGTGGTCCGCGGTTCGGGCGAGACCGACGGTCCGGTGCCCGAGGCAGCCTTCCCGGTCGAGCTCTCGGGCGACGTCGTGCTGGAATCGGCGCGACGGGTCGGTGATGCCGCTGAGCTCCGATTCGTGAACTACCTGTCCGACGCACGCGACGTGGCGTTCTCGGCGCCGGGGTCCTGGACGCGGGTCGACCTGGCCGGTGAGGTTCAGGAGGCCGCGTTCGACGCGTCCTCCGCGCGCACGGACGCGGGCGCGATGCTCAGCATCCGACGATCGCTCTGAGCAGATCACCGCATTAGTGCTAATGTTAAGACAAATGCGCGAAGGAGTGGAGGGGTGATGTCGGAAGAACGATCGGTCCTGGAGATCCTGACCATCGGGCGCCTGGGCGTCGACCTGTACCCGCTGCAGGACGGCGTCGGTCTCGGTGACGTCACCAGTTTCGGAAAGTACCTCGGTGGAAGTGCGGCCAACGTGGCCGTCGCCGCTGCTCGCTACGGGCACGACACCGCTCTGCTCTCCCGGGTGGGAGACGACCCCTTCGGGCGGTACCTTCGCGAGGAACTGGAGCGCCTCGGGGTGCGGAGCGACTTCGTCGCGACCGATCCGAGCTACAAGACGCCGATCACGTTCTGCGAGATCTTCCCGCCGGACGACTTCCCCCTGTACTTCTATCGCGAGCCCACTGCTCCCGACCTGCAGATCCGCCCCGGCGACGTCGATGCGCAGACCGTGCGGGAAGCGGCGCTCCTCTGGTTCACGGCGACAGGCCTGAGCGAGGAGCCGAGTAGACAGACCCACCTCGACCTCCTCGCGTCGCGGGGACGCCGTGCGCACACCGTGTTCGACCTGGACTACCGACCGATGTTCTGGGAGGCGCCGGAGGCCGCGCGCACGCAGATCCAGCGTGCGCTCGAGTTCGCCACCGTCGCCGTCGGCAACCGCGAGGAGTGTGAGGTCGCGGTCGGCGAGACCGAACCGCAGCGTGCCGCGGACGCGCTCCTGGAGCGCGGCGTGGAACTGGCGATCGTCAAGCAGGGGCCGCGCGGTGTGCTCGCCAAGACGCGGTCGACGCAGGTGGAGATTCCGGCCACCCCGGTCGAGGTCGTCAACGGGCTCGGTGCCGGCGATGCGTTCGGTGGCGCGCTCTGCCACGGCCTGCTGGCGGGATGGGAACTGGAGAAGACGTTGATCTATGCGAACGCGGCGGGCGGCATCGTGGCCGGCCGCCGGGAATGTTCGACGGCGATGCCGACGGAGCGCGAGGTCGCCGAGGTCGTGAACGGAGATGCATGAGATGACAGCACTGACCGAGGACGACTTCCACCGGCTCCGGACGGTGCGTGCGGAGTCGCCGCGAGCGATCCGCGAGACGCTGGCCGGGCGACGTCGTCGCGAGATCATCCGCGGCGACGGGCGGCTGTTCATCATCGCGGCCGACCATCCTGCGCGCGGTGCGCTCGCCGTCGGCGACTCGCCGTTCGCGATGGCCGACCGCTACGAGCTGCTCGACCGCCTCGCGATCGCCCTGCGGCATCCGGGCGTCGACGGCGTGCTGGGAACCCCCGACATCATCGACGATCTCGCCGTGCTCGGTCTGCTCGACGACAAGATCGTGGTCGGCTCGATGAACCGCGGTGGCCTGCGGGGGGCGAGCTTCGAGATGGACGACCGCTACACGGGGTACGACGTGCCCGCGATGGTGGACTCGGGAATCGACTTCGCCAAAGCGCTCCTGCGGGTGAACCTCGACGACGACGGGACGGCACCCACGCTGGCCTCGACGGCGGAAGCGGTCACGGCGGCCGCACGCGCGGATCTGCCGATCATGCTGGAGCCGTTCCTGAGTCGACGCGTGGACGGCCGGGTCGTCAACGATCTGAGTCCGGATGCCGTGATGCTGTCGATCGCCATCGCCAGCGGTCTGGGCGCGAGCAGCGCCAGCTCCTGGCTGAAGCTGCCGGTGGTCGAAGACATGGAGCGGGTGCTGGCGGCGACGACGTTGCCGGTGCTGCTCCTCGGCGGAGACGCGGGCGCCGACCCCGACGACACGTTCTCGTCCTGGGAGGATGCTCTCTCGCTGCCAGGAGTGCGCGGACTGACGGTCGGACGCACGCTCCTGTACTCCTCCGACATCGACGTCGCGTCCGCCATCGACGTCGCCGCCTCTCTGGTTCACCCCGGGCTCACCGCCTGAACGCCTCTTCCCGCCTGAACGCCACTTCGCCGAAGGATACGTATGACCCCCGCCTCCATCATCCCCACCATCGGACACTGGATCGACGGTGCCGCCCGTGCGTCGACCAGCGGCCGGACGGCTCCGGTGCACAACCCCGCGACCGGGGCCGTGACCGGACACGTGGCTCTGGCCGACGACGCCGAGATCGCGGAAGCGATCGCGTCCGCGCGGCGCGGGTTCGAGGTGTGGAGCGGCTACTCGATCGCGCGGCGTCAGGCGGTGATGTTCGCGTTCCGTGAGCTGCTGCACTCGCGCAAGGGTGAGCTGGCGGAGATCATCACGGCCGAGCACGGCAAGGTGCGTTCGGACGCGATGGGGGAGATCCTGCGCGGACAGGAGGTGGTGGAACTGGCCACCGGGTTCCCGCACCTGATCAAGGGCGCATACTCGGAGAACGTCTCGACCGGCATCGATGTGTACTCGCTGAAGCAGCCGCTCGGGGTCGTCGGCATCATCTCGCCGTTCAACTTCCCGGCGATGGTGCCGATGTGGTTCTTCCCGATCGCGATCGCCGCGGGCAACGCGGTCGTCCTCAAGCCCAGTGAGAAGGATCCGTCGGCGGCCCTGTGGCTCGCTGCGCTCTGGGCCGAGGCGGGGCTTCCCGAAGGCGTGTTCACGGTGTTGCAGGGCGACAAGCAGGCCGTCGACGGACTGCTGGAGAGCCCGGATGTCGCGTCCATCTCGTTCGTGGGCTCGACGCCGATCGCCCAGTACATCTACGAGACCGCATCGCGCAACGGCAAGCGGGTCCAGGCGCTCGGCGGGGCGAAGAACCACATGCTGGTGCTGCCGGACGCCGATCTCGACCTCGTCGCCGACCAGGCGGTGAACGCCGGGTTCGGAGCGGCCGGCGAGCGGTGCATGGCGGTCTCCGTCGTGCTCGCGGTCGATCCGGTGGCGGATGAGCTGATCGAGCGGATCCGGGAGCGCATCGCCGCTCTCCGCATCGGCGACGGAGCGGGTGGGGTCGACGGCGAGCCCGACATGGGGCCGCTGATCACTGCCGAGCACCGGGCGAAGGTGTCCGGGTATGTCGACATCGCCGAGGCCGACGGAGCGCGGATCGTGGTCGACGGCCGGGGTCTGACGGTCGACGGGCGCGAGGACGGCTTCTGGTTCGGACCGACGCTCATCGACGAGATCCCGACCTCCTCGCGCGCCTACCAGGAGGAGATCTTCGGGCCGGTGCTGTCCGTGGTGCGGGTGCAGACCTTCCAGAAGGGAATGGACCTGATCAATTCAGGTCGCTTCGGGAACGGGACGGCGATCTTCACGAACGACGGCGGCGCCGCACGTCGGTTCCAGCACGAGGTGCAGGTCGGGATGATCGGCATCAACGTGCCCATCCCCGTCCCCGTGGCCTACCACTCCTTCGGCGGGTGGAAGGCGTCGCTCTTCGGCGATGCGAAGGCGTACGGTGTCCATGGCTTCGACTTCTTCACCCGGGAGAAGGCGATCACCAGCCGCTGGCTCGACCCCGCCCTGCACGGCGGCATCGACCTCGGCTTCCCCCAGAACAACTGAGCTTCGGATCGGGCAGGAGGCGTCATGACCGAGCAGGGGCAATGGTTCCACCGCCGAGGGACGATCGGCCGCGACGGGTGGGAGAGCGTCGTCGACGCTGCGATCCCGGGATGGACGCACACCGGCATCCGCATCGGAGCGCTCGCCGCGGGGGAGACCCTCGCGCTCGCCGAGGACGGGGTCGAGCGGATCATCGTGCCGCTCGCGGGTTCCTTCACGGTGCAGCACACCGAGCAGGGCGCGACCTCGGAGACGACGCTCGCCGGCCGCCGGTCGGTCTTCGACGGGCCCAGCGACGTGCTCTACCTGTCGTCCGCAGCCTCCGCGGTCATCACGGGAGTCGGTCGGGTGGCGGTGGCCTCCGCGCCCGCATCGGCCGTGCATCCGACCCGGCACATCCGCGCCGCCGAGATCCCGATCGAACTCCGCGGAGCCGGCACCTCCAGCCGGCAGGTGCACAACTTCGGCACGCCGGAAGCGCTCGACGCCGAGCGCCTCATCGTCTGCGAGGTCATCACGCCCGCGGGGAACTGGTCGTCGTATCCGCCGCACAAGCACGATGAGCACGTGTCGGGACGGGAATCCCGGCTCGAGGAGATCTACTACTTCGAGGCGGCCCCCACGCGTGTCGGCGGCGATGCCGGTGCCGCCGAGGCCGCGTTCGGGATGTTCGCGACCTATTCCTCGGACGCGGGCGCCATTGACATCTCCGAGCGGGTGGGCACCGGTGACATCGCGCTGGTCCCGTTCGGATTCCACGGACCCGCTGTCGCCGCACCGGGCTACGACCTCTACTACCTGAACGTCATGGCCGGCCCCGATCAGGAGCGGGTGTGGCTGATCACCGACGACCCGGCGCACGCGTGGGTGCGCGACAACTGGAGCGGGCAGGACATCGATTCCCGGCTTCCCTACGGACATGGAGATCACTGATGCAGACGAAGCGGATGACGGTCGGCCAGGCCCTGGTCGAGTTCCTCTCGCGGCAATGGACTGTCGACGGCACCATCCGCGAGCGCACCGTGCCCGGTATGTTCGGGATCTTCGGCCACGGGAATGTCGCGGGTCTCGGTCAGGCGCTGCAGCAGTACAACCTCGAGCAGCCCGATCTGATGCCCTACCGCCAGGCCCGCAACGAACAGGCGATGGTGCACCAGGCGGTGGGCTTCGCGCGGATGCACCGGCGCAGGGCCACGTTCGCGAGTGCGGCCTCCGTGGGGCCGGGCGCGACGAACATGCTCACCGGTGCGGCCCTCGCGACGACCAACCGGCTCCCGGCGCTGCTGTTGCCGAGTGACACCTTCGCCACCCGGGTCGCCGATCCCGTCCTGCAGCAGCTGGAGCGCCCGCACGACATCGGGCTCACGGTGAACGATGCGTTCCGCCCGCTCTCGGTGTTCTTCGACCGGGTGCAGCGCCCCGAGCAGCTCTTCTCGATCGCGCTCGCGGCGATGCGCGTGCTCACCGATCCGGCGGAGACGGGGGCGGTGACGATCGCCCTCCCCGAGGACGTGCAGGCCGAGGCTGTGGACGTCCCGCTCGAATTCCTCCAGGAGCGTGAGTGGCACATCCGCCGGCCGCTGCCCGAACGCGGACCGCTCGAGCGTGCCGTGGCCGCGATCCGCGGCGCGAAGCAGCCGCTCATCGTCGCCGGTGGGGGGGTGATCTATTCGGAAGCGGAGCAGGCACTCCGTGCGTTCGCCGAGGCCACCGGCATCCCGGTCGGCACCACGCAGGCGGGCGGTGGCGCATTGCCCTGGGACCACCCGCAGAATCTCGGCGGGATCGGTGCGACGGGAACCACCGCCGCGAACCGGATCGCCGCCGACGCCGATGTGATCATCGGTATCGGCACGCGCTACAGCGACTTCACCACCGCGTCGCGCACCGCCTTCCAGAACCCGGATGCGGTGTTCGTGAACGTCAACGTCGCCGCCTTCGACGCCTACAAGCACGGCTCGCAGCTCCCGCTCATCGCCGATGCCAGGGAAGCGCTGGTCGCGCTCACGGGCATGCTCGGGAACTTCCGGATCGCGACCGATCTGAGCGCGCGGATCGCCGACGAGAAGCGGCGATGGGATGCGGTGGTCGACCACGCTCTCGCGCCCACGGGTGGCGACTTGCCGGGGCAGCCCGAGATCATCGGTGCCGTGCGCGGGTCGGTGGCCGATGCGGACGTCATCGTGCAGGCGGCCGGCTCGCTCCCCGGAGATCTGCACAAGCTGTGGCGGGTGAGCGACCCGCTCGGCTACCACGTCGAGTACGCCTACTCCTGCATGGGGTATGAGATCGCGGGAGGCCTCGGCGTCAAACGGGGACTCCTCGCATCCGGTGACGAGCGGGACGTGATCGTCATGGTCGGCGACGGCTCGTACCTGATGTTGAGCTCCGAACTCGCGACGGCCGTGGCCGAGGGCATCAAGATCATCGTCGTGCTCGTCCAGAACCAGGGATACGCCTCGATCGGGCATCTCTCGGAGACGGTGGGCACGGCGCGCTTCGGCACGAAGTACCGGAGCTACGACGAGGAGACGCGGAGTTTCCAGCACGGTGACGTGCTCCCGGTCGACCTCGCGATGAACGCTCGCAGCTACGGCGTCGACGTCATCGAGATCGCACGGGGGTCTGCGGCGATCGATGACCTGCGTGCTGCGGTCGCCACGGCGAAGGCCTCGGAGCGGTCGACGCTCATCCACATCGACAGTGACCCGACGGTCTACGGTCCGGACGGGGAGGGCTGGTGGGACGTGCCGGTGGCGGCGGTCTCGACCACGGACACCGCACAGCGGGCCCTCGACGAGTACGTGCAGCAGCGTGCTGCACAGCGTCCCCTGCTGGGCTGACGTCACGGAAGCACCGCACCCCAGGGCCTTCCCATCCGTCACCGCGTACCCTGGAGGTATGACGGAGAATCCCCGCACGCGCGAGACGCGCCCCCAGGCAGCGCCCGCGTCGTCCCGTTCGGGGGCGGTCCGCGAGACGCGCACGGCACAGGTGCGCCCCCGGACCGAGGGGTGGACGCAGCAGAAGGATGACGAGGGGCGCCCGCTGCTGCAGTTCGCGAGCCCCAAGCGCGGCAAGCCGCCGGTGCATCTGGCCGACCTCACGCCGGCCGAGCGCACCGAGAAGGTCAAGGAGCTCGGGCTCCCCGGCTTCCGCGCGAAGCAGCTGTCGACGCACTACTTCCGCCACTACACGTCCGACCCCGAGCAGATGACGGACCTCCCGGCCGATACCCGGGAGCAGCTCGTCGCCGGGATGCTGCCGTCGCTGCTCACCGAGGTGCGACGCCTCGAGACCGACCGCGGCGACACGATCAAGTTCCTGTGGCGTCTGCACGACGGCGCGCTGGTCGAGTCGGTGCTCATGCGCTACCCCGGCCGCATCACGCTGTGCGTGTCGAGCCAGGCCGGCTGCGGCATGAACTGCCCGTTCTGTGCGACCGGCCAGGCGGGGTTGACCCGCAACATGTCGACCGCCGAGATCATCGAGCAGATCGTTCGTGCCAACCGACTGATCGCCGACGGCGGCCTCGGCGGCAAGAAGGCCGACGACCACAGCATGGAGCGCGTGTCGAACATCGTGTTCATGGGCATGGGCGAGCCGCTCGCGAACTACAAGCGCGTGATGGATGCGGTCCGCTCGATGGTGGCTCCGCAGCCCGACGGTCTGGGCATGAGCGCGCGCGGCATCACCGTGTCCACCGTGGGTCTCGTGCCGGCGATCAAGAAGCTCGCCGACGAGAACATCCCCGTGACCTTCGCGCTGTCGCTGCACGCCCCGGACGATCACCTCCGCGACGAGCTCATCCCGGTGAACTCCCGCTGGAAGGTCGATGAGGCCCTCGACGCCGCGTACGAGTACTACGCCAAGACCGGTCGTCGCGTCTCGATCGAGTACGCGCTCATCAAGGACATGAACGACCACGCGTGGCGTGCCGACCTGCTCGCGGAGAAGCTCAACCAGCGCGGACGCGGCTGGGTCCACGTGAACCCGATCCCGCTCAACCCGACGCCCGGCTCGGTCTGGACCTCGTCGGAGATCCCGGTGCAGAACGAGTTCGTCCGGCGACTCAATGACGCCGGTATCCCGACGACCCTCCGCGACACCCGCGGCAAGGAGATCGACGGCGCCTGCGGTCAGCTGGTCGCCACGACCGAGGACGAGGCCGCCTCCGCAGCGATGAGCTGAGGCGTCACGCCCGCTCGGCGACCGTCGAGTGTGCCGAGGCGTTCGGCGCGGTCGAGCCACCGTGCGATCGTCGCGGTGTCGGCGTCCTTGACGCCGAGCATGCGGTGGACGCGTACGGACCTCACGCCGCACAGGCGCAGGGTGTTGCGGGCCACCTGGGTCTGCGCGGGCAGCCCGGTGAACGGCACCGCGAACCACGGGGTGTCCGCGAGCAGGAGCAGTCGGCCGCGGCGTGCGGGCAGCAGCCCCTCGGGGAGGCCGAGCTTCGTGTAGCGGTACTCCTGCTGCGGCAGCAGGGCGCGGTCGAAGAAGCCCTTGAGCACCGCGGGGACCGAACCCCACCAGAGCGGCGTGGCGACGACGATCGTGTCGGCGTCGTGCAGTGCCCGTTTCGCGTCGACGAGGTCGGGCTCAAGGGTCATGCGCTCCCGGTAGCCGAAGCGCAGGTGGGGATCGAAGTCCAGGTCACGCAGTGCGAGCACCCTGGCGTCTCCGTGTCCGTCGGCGTACCGCCGGACCAGGGAAGCGGTCAGGGAGCGGGCGTTGGGGTGGCCGTCGATCACGAGAGCAGGCATGTCAGGTTCCTATCTGGACAGTGTCAAGGTGGTGGACACTGTCAAGATAGGAGATGATGTTGCTCATGTCAAGTTCGAAGGACGGCTACCACCACGGCGATCTCGCCCGGGCGCTGGAGGATGCCGCCATGCAGCTGCTGGAGCGGATGCCTGCGGCGGAGATCAGCCTCCGCGAGGTCGCCCGCGCCGCGAACGTCAGTCACAACGCGCCGTATCACCACTTCTCGGACCGGCTCGGGCTGCTCAAGGTGCTCGCCGAGCGGAGCATGGCCGACCTCCTGACGCAGGTCCGCACCGACGCGGAGAGGGCGTCGACCCCGCGCGCGGCGCTCGCGGACGCCGGTTCCGCCTATATCCGCTTCGCGGTGGAGCATCCGCACGCGTTCGATGCGGTGTACGACCCGACGGTCTGCGTCCCCGGATCCCCGACCGCGACCATGGCGCCGCTGATCGACGGGCTTGAGGCGGTGCTCGCGGAGGGCGTCGCCGCGGCAGGCCTGGACCGGCCGACCGATGCCGTCGTGGTGTGGGGGCTGATCCACGGTCTCGGCACGCTCGCCGCTGCGGGGCACTTCACCCTCGACGACGCCCTCGCGGCCTACGCGGCGGCCCTCGATCGGCTGCTCCCGTCCCCCTGACCCTGCTCCCGTCCCCCTGACCCTGCTCCGGTCTCCCGTCCCCTGCTCCGGTCGCCCGGACCCTGCTCCGGTCGCGATATGGCAGGCAATCGCGGCTCGGAAGCTGACATATCGCGACGGGAACGTGGGATTCCGGGTGGTCGCCGAGGAATCTTCCACGCTATCCACAGGCGAGGTTTCGTAGATTATCGGGATGCCCTATTCCGCCCATCGACCGGGTCGCTACGACTCGCAGGGTCGGATCATCCTCGACAGCGAACCCGACGCCGTCACGGATGACCTCGACTTCCTGCGCGAGTTCGAGCCCACCGGCACCGAAGACGCCGCAGGCGACGCGTCGGTCGCAGCTTCCGCCGAGCAGACCCCGATCGCCGATGCGGTCGCTGCGGACGAACCCGCCCCGGTGAAGACTCCGCGTGCGCCCCGTGTCCCGAAGGAACGGAAGAAGCGCGTGCCGCGGGCTCCCGGTTCGCGCGCGCGGACCCTGGCGATCCTCGGCGGCGCGGAGGGCGAGATCCTCGACCGCGTCCCGGGCGAGACCCCCCGCTTCGTCCAGATGTTCTTCGTGCTCGCCGGCACCGCGCTCGTCTCGGCGATCTCGATGCTCTTCGCCCTCACCACCGGTGTGCAGGCGGCGCTGTGGCTGGCCGTGCCCCTCGCCCTCGTGTGGGCGCTCATCATCTTCAACCTCGATCGGTTCCTGACCTCGACCATGAGCTCGACGAGGAGCGTCTGGCGGCTCATCGGCCTGGCGATCCCGCGAGTGATCATGGCGGCGATCATCGGTTTCGTGGTGGCGGAGCCGCTCGTGCTCCAGATCTTCCACAACGACATCGCCCGTGAGGTCGCGTCGACCAACATCACGCAGTCGCAGTCCGATCAGGAGGCGCTCGAGTCGGGGCCGGAGAAGATCGCGCTGGACGCGGCCTCCGCCAAGGTCGCCGAGCTCGAGAACCAGGCGGCGACCGGGATCGTGGCGGGAACGGACTCGTCGTCTGCGACGGAGTCGGCCGCACAGGCCACCGTCGACGACGTCACCGCGAAGATGACCGCGCAGCAGGAGGTCATCGACCAGGCGCGCGTGCTGTACCAGTGCGAGCTGACCGGCGAAGGCGCAGGCACGGTCCCCGGGTGCACCGGGGTCAACGGCGAGGGTGCGAGCTCGGATGCCGCGAAGGCACAGCTCGCCGAGGCCCAGCAGACGTACGACGCGCTCGCCGCCCAGCTGCGCACCGCCAACGAGGAGCTCGCCGCGGCCGGCACCGCCGCCAAGGAGAACACCTCCACGTCCGAGGCACAGAACCGGGAGCAGGCCAAGTCGCAGCTGCCGACCGCGCGCGACACCTACGACCAGGCGCTCGCCGCGTACAACGCCCGGGCGGATGCCGTGGCGCAGGGCAATGCCGGAGCCGTCGGGCTGCTCAGCCAGATCAGCGGTCTGAACCGGTTGAGCGAGAAGGAGCCCACGATCCTGTGGGCGCACATCCTGATCGCGGCCCTGTTCTTCATGATCGAGCTGCTGCCGGTGCTGGTCAAGGTGCTCACGAGCTACGGTGACCCGAGCCTGTACGAGAAGGCGGCCGCGATCCGCAAACAGGTCGCGCTGGACAGGGTGACCGCCGAGGGCTTCCGCGACCGTGCCGAGATCGTGACGGCTCAATCCCAGGAGGTGCAGGCGGAGGTCGGCTCCGGTGAGTCGCAGACGCGTGCGGAACGCCGCGAGGCGGCCGAGGCGCAGGAGCGGGAGAGGGCGGAGAAGCGCGCGCAGGCGCAGACGCTCGAGGAGCAGGAGCAGCTGGTTCGACCGACGATCGGCTGAGAGGTGCATCGCGATTCGGCGAGACGGCACGAACCTCCGGTCAGGCGAGTTGCGGAATCCGCTCCGGAACCCCTGGCTCCTGCTGCGGGGAGAGTTCGCCGATCCGGAGGCTTCCCCGTGTCGGGTCGTCGTGGACAGCGGCGGCGATCGAGCGGATCAACGCAACCGTGGACGGAGTGCGCGCCCAGCGCGCCCCGGTCATCAGTGCCTCGATGCGGGCGAGCGGATGCTGCAGTGCCACATCGTGCTGACGGGCATCGTCGCTGAGCCACTCCAGGAGCTGTGTGATGGTCCAATCGGGGTTGATTGGACCAGTAAGTGAAGGACTGGTGGCGAGATTCCTGTTCATTGGTCCAGAATCGGATCTCATGAGCGCGAGTGACAGTGCCAATGGTCGGCCAATGGATCAGGCTTCGGCCCTTGCCGCAGAGCGAGCGGCATCTCTCGTGCATGCAGGTGACGTGTCGTCGGACGCACTCTCGGCACGGCTCGGCCGTTGGACACAGGGAGACGGCACTCTCGCCGCCCGGCTCGCACGGGGCATCGAGGGCCTGATCGCGAGCGGTGAGCTGCGCCCCGGGGACCGGCTGCCCGCGGAGCGCGCGCTGGCAGCCGCAGGGTCCGTCTCGCGGGGCACGGTCGTCGCGGCATACACGGACCTCGCGGAACAGGGCCTGGTCGACCGGCGGCAGGGGAGTGGCACCCGTATCGCCGGGACAGCCGCAACCGCCGTGCCCGCCCAGCGGCCGGGGCGCGGGGAGGCGCTCTTCTCCGCGCTGCCGAACGCCATCGACCTGCTGCGGACCGTGCCGCAGATCTCCGATCTCGGAGTGCAGCTCATCCGCGACCACCAGCCGCGGCTCGACCTCGCCCTCCTGCCCGAGACCGACCCTGCGGGCCTGCCCGCCCTGCGCGACCTCATCGCCGAGATGTACGCCGCGGAGGGCACGCCGACCACGCCGGAGCAGATCCTCGTCACGCACGGGGCGCAGCAGGCCATCAGCCTCGTCGTGAACGCGCTCGTGGGTCCCGGCGACATCGTGCTCGCAGAGGAGATCACCTGGCCGGGCGTCACGGATTCGGTCGGCCTCCGCGGCGGCACCGTGCACGGCATCGCGATGGGCGAGGACGGACTTGACGTCGAGGCGCTCGAACAGGCGCTCGCCCGCCTGCGGCCCGTGCTCGTCGCGGTGAACCCGCACCATCAGAACCCCACCGGATCGCGTCTGCCGCCCGCCGCTCGGCATCGCGTCGCCGAGCTCGCCGCCCAGTACGGCGTACCCGTCATCGAAGACCGCGTGCTCGCCGGCATCTCCTTCGACGGGGTCGTGCCGCCGACGCTCGCGGCCGAACGCACCGATGCCCCCATCATCGTGGTCGAGTCGGTGTCGAAGTGGGTATGGGCCGGGCTGCGGATCGGCTGGCTGCGCGCGGACCCGGTGCTCGTCCGTCGGCTCCGCGGCGCGCGCCAGCTCGCCGACCAGTCCACCAGCGTGCCGGGACAGCTGCTCGCACTCGATCTGATCGCGCGCCGATGATCTCCGTCGAGCCAACAGCCGCATCCACCAGGAGCGTCTGCGTCTGCTGCAGGCGCTGATGGCCGAGCACCTGCCGGAGTGGACACCCGAGCCGCCGCGCGGGGGGCTGTCGCTGTGGGTGCGCCTGCCCACAGGCTCAGCGGCGGCGCTCGTCCGCACCGCCGCCACCCACGGCGTCTCGATCGCCGGGAGCGCGGCCTTCGCGGTCGCGGCCTCGCCCGACGACCACATCCGCATCCCGTTCACTGCGCCCGACGACGTGCTCGCCGAGGGCGTCCGGCGTCTCGGAGCCGCCTGGCGCGAGTATCGGCAGACTCTCGGGATGTCCTCTTAGGCTGACCCGCATGACTCGGATTCAGCGCCGAACCCTGTGGATCTCGATCGTCGGCGTGCTCGCCGTCCTGGCCTACGCGGTGCTCGCTGCACTGCAGATCCTCATGTTGAATCCGCTCGCCGCGGCTCCGGGGCTCACGATGGAGGAGATCCGTTTCGCGATGGCGGAGGCGGGGGAGAACCTCGGCCAGGGTGCCGTGTTCTCCGTTCTCGGCATCGGGGTGGCGCTGGCCGTCGCGGTGGCCGTCGTCTCTGTCGTCCGGCGTGCGGATCCCGTGGTTCCTGCGATGACTTTCCTGGCGCTGCTCATGCTCGGCGCGGTCGGGTACTTCGTCGCGTCGTTCGGCGCGGGCATGGCCCTGGCCGACACGTTCGGGATCAGCGGAGCGGACTACTCGCCCTGGGCCCGACCGCTGTACGTCGTGAGCGCCCTCGCCGCCGTCGCGATCGTGGTCGGCGGCGCGATGGCGGTCATGAGATCCCGGCATCCGGCCCAGCCATAGTGGGCAGCCAGTAGCGTTGATCCATGGTCAACTATCGCTATCTCGGCAACAGTGGTCTCAAGGTCTCGGAGATCACCTACGGCAACTGGGTCACCCACGCCTCACAGGTGGGCGACGATGCCGCCGTCAAGACCGTGCATGCCGCCCTGGACGCGGGAATCACGACTTTCGACACCGCCGACACCTACGCCAACACGGCTGCGGAGGTCGTTCTCGGCAAGGCACTCGAGGGGCAGCGCCGCGAGGGGCTCGAGATCTTCACGAAGGTCTACTTCCCGACCGGTCCGAAGGGCCCGAACGACACCGGGTTGAGCCGCAAGCACATCTTCGAGTCGATCAACGGCTCGCTGCAGCGCCTCGGCACCGACTACGTCGACCTGTACCAGGCGCACCGCTTCGACCACGAGACCCCGCTGGAGGAGACGTTCCAGGCGTTCGCCGACGTCGTCCGTCAGGGCAAGGCGCTCTACATCGGCGTCTCGGAGTGGACGGCCGAGCAGTTGCGTGAAGGGCACGCACTCGCAAAGCAGCTGGGGATCCAGCTCATCTCCAACCAGCCGCAGTACTCGATGCTGTGGCGCGTCATCGAGGGCAAGGTCGTTCCGGCGTCCGAAGATCTCGGGATCTCGCAGATCGTGTGGTCGCCCATGGCACAGGGCGTGCTCAGCGGCAAGTACCTGCCGGGGCAGCCGGTACCCGAGGGCTCGCGCGCGACCGACCCGCACAGCGGCGCCGACTTCATCAAGAGCTTCCTGCAGGACGACATCCTCACCGCGGTGCAGCGTCTGAAGCCGATCGCCGAGGAAGCCGGCCTGTCGATGCCGCAGCTCGCGATCGCGTGGGTGCTGCAGAACCCGAACGTCGCGGCTGCGCTGGTCGGAGCTTCCCGTCCGGAGCAGCTGGCGGAGACCGTCAAGGCCTCGGGTGTGAAGCTCGATGCCGACACGCTCGCCGCGATCGACACCGCGCTGGGCGACACGGTCAACCGCGACGCCGAGCACACCTACTCCGTGTCTCCGAAGTCCCGCCTGGTCTGACCGCCCGGTCGCCCGGTCGCTCGTCGCGTCCGGTCGTCGTGTCCGGGTACGCTCTCCGGTCGTCCGGTCGTCCGGTCGTCGCATCCGCTCGTCCGGTCGTCCGGTCGTCGCGAAGGTCGACACCCCCTCTGCCCGCCGAGGCCCCCTCTGAATCCTGCGAATCAGAGGGGGCCTCGGCGGTGGAAGGGGGTCTCAGCGAACGCGACGGGGCGCGGCGAAGGCGACGGGGCGCGGCGAACGCGACGGACGAGACGGGGTGGGGGGTTACTCCTTCACGGCGCCGGCGGTCAGGCCCTGCACGATCCAGCGGCTCGCGAGCGCGAACATCGCCATGGTCGGCAGGATCGTCAGCACGGCTGCGGCACTCATCGACCCCCAGTCGATGTTGAACGTCGAGATGAAGCCGTTCAACGCGGAGGGCACGGTGCGGTTCTCATCGGTGTTCATGAGCACGACCGACAGGAACAGCTCGTTCCAGCAGTTCACGAAGTTGAAGATGAACGCCGCGATGATGCCGGGCGTCATCACCGGGACGAGCACCCGGAACAGGGCTCCGAGGCGGGAGCATCCGTCGATCATGGCGGCCTCTTCGAGGGCATCGGGCACGTTCTCGAAGAAGCCCCTCAGCATGACCGTCGAGAACGGGATGCAGATCGCGATGTAGACGAGGATGAGTCCGGGCTTGGTGTCGACCAGCCCGAGGTCCGTCATCATCGAGTACAGCGGTCCCAGCGCGATGAAGGCCGGGATCATCTGCGTCAGCAGGAACGCGATCAGGATCGCGCCCTTGCCCCGGAACTCGAAGCGAGCGAGAACATAGGCGCTGAGCAGGGCGATGAGTGTCGCCACCGCACCGCCGACGACCGCGACCAGGGCCGAGTTGCCGAGGAACACCCCGAACGAGCTCTTCTCGAACAGACTCGTGAAGTTGTCGAGCGAAGGCTCGCTCGGCCAATACTCGATCGGGAACCTGTTGATCGTCCCGGGCGACTTGAACGCGGTCAGCGCGATCCAGTACAGCGGGAACAGCGTGATCACGAGCCAGAGCCCGAGACCCACGACGCGGATGACGCCGCCGACCGTGACGCGCGGCTTCGGACGCGGGGCGGATGCCGGGTCGGGCACGGTGATGCGGCGGGTCTCGGTGACCGAGGAGCCCGTGCGGGAGGTGTCTGTCATGGTCATCGCTGCACTCTCCGCATCGCCATCAGGTAGAACGCGCAGAACACGAACAGCACGGCCATCACGATGAGGCCGATCGCGCTCGCGAAGCCGTAATTGCCCTGCTGGGTGTAGTTGATCATCCACGTCGTGATGATGTGCGTCTGGTTGGCGGGTCCGCCGTTGGTCATCGCGTAGATGATGTCGGGGAAGTTGAAGATCCAGATCACTCGCAGCAGGATCGTCAGCAGCAGCGTCATCGAGATGTACGGGATGATGATCGAGAAGAGCTGACGGACCTTGCCGGCGCCGTCGAGGCTCGCAGCCTCCAGCATCTCGTCGGGCACCGACTGCAGAGCGGCGAGGATCATGATCGCGAAGAACGTGACCCCGTACCAGACGTTGGCGACGATCACCGCGAACATCGCGAGCTTCGGATCCGCCAGCCAGGGGAGGGGGGCGTCGATCAGTCCTGCCTTCATGAGCAGGTCGTTGACCACACCGAACTCCGCGTTGAACATCCACCGGAACAGCATGCCGATCAGGAAGCCGGACACCGCCCAGGGGAAGAACACCAGCGCCTGGTAGACGCCGCGGAACCGGAACCGCTTGCGCAGGGCGAGCGCGATCAGGAACCCGATCACGAGCTGCGGCACGAGCGAGCCGACGACCCAGAGCACGGAGTTCCCTGCCACCGTCGGGAACGCGGGGTCACGGAACACCGCGAGGAAGTTGTCGAAGCCGACGAACGGCGTCGACGTGAGGTCCCACAGGTTCCAGTCGTGGAAGGCCATGCGCGCGCCCTGCAGCATCGGCCAGTAGGTGAACCAGCACACGAAGACGACCGCGGGGGCGAGGAACGCCAGCAGCGTCCATGCCTGGCGCCCTCGGAACGGACGACGTCGACGCGATGCCGGGGAGGCCCCGACGGCTGCCTGCTGCGAGGCAGTGCCGACGGAGCCTCCCTTCTGAGCGGTGCGGGCCACAGGTCAGCCCTTTTCCGCGGCGTACTTCTCGGTCCAGAACGCGTCCCACGAGGCCAGCAGGTCGCTGGTCGACATGTTGCCCAGCAGCACGTTCTGCACATCCTGGTCGGACTTCTGGATCCACTCGGTCCACCAGCTGACCCCGCGCGGCTGGCGCACGTTGACGTACGTCTCCGGGTCTTCCGTCATGGTGACGTAGCTGGTCCAGGGGCCCGACGAGTAGAAGTCGTCATCCGCTGCAGCCGTGATGATCGGCACCAGGCTGTTGGCCTGGGCGAACTCGGTGGCGGGCTCGGCCGACGAGAGGAACTCGACCAGCTTGACGGCCGCCTCCTTGTTCTCGCTGTTCTCGGCAACACCCCACCCGGCCACGGCGAGCGGCTGCGCGGCCTTGCCCGAGGGGCCGACGAGCAGCGGAGCGGTGTCCCACTGGTCCTCGGTGAGGGAGGAGTCCTGCACGGTCGCGATGACCTCGGGGTCCTGCAGCAGGAACGCGGTGGTGCCGTTCGTGAAGCCGGCGACCATCTCGGGGTAGCCCCACGAGACGGCGGAAGGCGGGGAGGCCTCCGTGAACAGGTCGAAGTAGTCGTCGACGGCATCCTGCGCCTCGGGTGCGGCGAAGATCGTCGAGCCGTCCTCCATCAGGAAGGCGTCCTCGGTGTCGAGCCCGTCGATCGTGTAGGCCTCGATGGCCGCGACGACGTTGCTGTTCGCGTTCTGGCCGCCGCGGAACGCGTAGCCGTAGATGTTGTTCGAGGGGTCCTGGATCGCGGACGCCTGCTCGAGCAGGTCCTTCCAGCTGTGCGGGGGTCCGTCGAAGCCCGCGTCCTTCACGAGGTCGGTGCGGTAGAACAGCGACAGCCCGTAGAAGCCGTACGGAACGAAGTAGCTCTTGCCGTCGGCGGCCACGGACGCGGACTGCGCGTTGTCGGTCAGCGCGTCCCAGCCGTCCCACTTCTCGAGGTCGGGGCCGAGGTCGTACAGCCAGCCGTTGTTCGCGAACGGTCCGACGGTGATGTCGCGCACCTCCAGCACGTCCACGCCCTTGCCGGACTGCAGCATCTGCTGGATCTTCGCGTCGGCCTGCTCGGTGGGAGGGGAGACCAGGTTGACCGTGATCTTCGGGTTGTCCTTCTCGAACTCGTCGAGGAGTCCGCGGATGAGCTCGGTGCGGGCCGGGTTGGTCAGGCTCTCGACCATCTGCAGGGTGACCGTGCCGTCGGCCGACGGGCCGGAGCTCGCGGAACAGCCGGTGAGAGCGAGGACGGCGACGGTGCCGAATCCCGCTGCTGTCGTCAAGATCTTGTTCTTCACGAAGTGCCTCTCGGTTGGGGTGGGTGGGTGTTGCGGTCGGGTGAACGGTGGGCGGATCAGGGCAGGACGAGGGAGTCGGCGCGGCGGATGCCCGCACGGCTCAGGATCTGCGGGACGCACCGCTCCACGAAGGCCTCGTAGTCGGAGGCCTCGTTGTAGAGGTGCGCGGAGAGTCGGAAGTAGCCGATACCGCGGAAGCTGGTGAAGGCCGTCTCGACGCCGACCTCATCGAGGAGGTCCATGCGCAGGGCGTCGGCCTCTTCCCGTGTCGCCCCCAGCCCGAGCGGCAGACGCACGAGTCGCATCGACGGCACAGGGGAGGGGAGCGGGGTGAGCGGGTCCTCGTCCCCGTAGGGGCGCAGGGCTTCCGCGATCAGCTCGGCGCCGGCATCCGCGATCTCCGTCATCGCTGTGCGTGCGGCAGCCCAGCCGAACTCGTTCTCGATGAAGTCGATGGCGGTCGGGGTGGCCAGGTAGGTCGTGGCGTCGATCGTGCCCTGGGTGTCGAAGCGGGAGGGGTACGGTTCGCGCGCCGCCCACGAGTCGATGAGTGGCCACAGTTCGTCGCGGTCGGGGGCGGAGGTGACCAGCAGTGCGGAGCCCCGGGGCGCGCAGGGCCACTTGTGGAGGTTTCCGAACCACCAGTCGCCGCCCGCGACGGCAGCGGCGTCCGGGACGAGGCCGGGGGCGTGAGCGCCGTCGACGAGCGTGCGCACCCCGCGCTCGGCCGCCGCCTCGGCGATGCGCCGTGTGGGCAGCATCCGTGCGGTCGGCGACGTGATCTGGTCGACCACGATCAGACGGGTGCGGGGGGAGAAGTGATCGGCGAAGAGCTGCACGATCTCGTCGTCGGAGGAGAGCAGCGGGAGGGCGACCGTGCGGACGCGGGCGCCGAACCGGCGGGCGAGGCGCTCGGCCCCCATGGTGATGGCACCGTAGCCCTGGTCGGTGACGAGGATCTCGTCCCCGGCTTCCAACTGCAGCGCGTTGTAGACCACGGTGGCGGCGGCGGAGGCGTTGGGGACGAAGACGCTGTCCTCCGTCCGGGCACCCACGAAGGGCGCGGTGCGTTCGCGGGCATCCTGCACACGCTCCGCGATGCGGGGGAACCACTCGACCGGACTGAGATCCGCGCGGCGGCGAAGAGCGTCCTGATGCGCGACGACGGCGGAGGGGACAGCGCCGAAGGATCCGTGGTTGAGGTGGATCACCGCCGGGTCGAGGGGCCAGGCGTCACGGGCGCGCACACCGGAGTTCAGTGTGAGCGGTGCGGGGAACAACGGTGCGGGCATCAGTCCTCATCGATGAGTGGGGCGAGTTGTTGCACAACTTTGCCACACGAGCGCGAAAACTGCCACGAAAACCGGAAGGATGAAACATAGTTGTCATACGAGTTCCCTGCGGAGGGGAGTTCCGCCAGACTTCACGAGGGGTGGGGGAGTGTCAGAGAGGATCACGATGAGCGCACTCGACACGGCGCTGCACGGGTTGCGGGCGCTGATCGCCGACGGTGCGCTGCGGCCGGGTGACCGGCTGCCGAGTGAAGGGGAACTGTGTGAACGGCTCGGTGTCTCCCGCGGGTCTCTCCGCGAGGCGATCCGGATGCTGGCCGCACTCGGTGTGCTCGACACCCGGCACGGATCGGGGAGCTATGTCAGCGAACTGCGCGCGGCCGACCTGATCGGCAGCCTGTCACTGACGGTCGGACTGCTGCCGATGGCGGGGGTGCTCGAACTGACCGAGCTGCGCCGGGTGCTCGAACCGCATGCCGCTGCGCTCGCCGCCGCCCGCATCGACGACGAGACCGTGGAGTCCCTGGACCGCGTGCTCGACGAGATCGAGGCGACCACCGACTTCGAGGTGCAGTCACGCCTCGACCATGAGTTCCACATGGCGATCTCCGGGGTGGCGGGGAACGAGGCGCTGACCAGTCTGATCGACGTGTTGCGTTCGCGTTCGCGGGCGTATCGCATCTCCGATCCCGAGGATGCGGCCGAGCTCAAGATCCACTCGGATGCGGGGCACCGCGCGATCCTGCGCGGTCTGGCGGCGGCGGATCCTGTCGCCGCGAGCGCCGCGGCCTCGGCGCACGTCGCGTACACGGAGTACTGGGTGCGGCGCTACTCCGGCCTCGAGGACTGAGTCTGCGCGCCGGCACCCCGTCTGCGCGCCGACACCCCCTCTGCGCGTCGAGACCCCCGCGGAGTGACGTGTGCTGGCGGGGGCGTCGGCGAGGTGCGGGGGTCTCGGGTCAGGTGATGGTGATGTCGACCTGGATCTCGGTGGCCAGGCGCTCGAGGTCGGCGCGCAGGGCGTCGAGGTCGACGGTGGCGGGGACCTTCGCGACCACCGAGGCTTCGAACAGACGGCCGCCCGCCATCGCGGCATCCCGGGTCTCGGTGGCCAGCTCCTCGATGCTCAGTGCGTGCGTGCTCAACACGGTCGAGATCTCCCGCACGATGCCGGGGTGGTCGTTGCCGAGCACCTGGATCTCGAGCAGCCGATCGTCTGCGGCGACGGTCTCCGGGGTGCCGGTGAGCACGGCCAGGGTCAGCAGCCCCTGACCCTGCAGGCCGCGCAGGGCGGAGGTCAACTCGGCCTCCTTCTCGTCGGCGACCGAGAGCTCGATGACACCGGCGAACGTGCCGGCGAGTTCGGCCAGTGAGCTGTTCTCCCAGTTTCCGCCGTACGCATCCACGACATCGGCGACGGCGGCGACGAGGCCCGGACGGTCTGCACCCGCGACGGTGAGGATCAGAGTAGTCATGCGGCCAGCGTACGGGGGAGTCCGGGGATGGTCGGCGAACTTACCGAGTGCCCCCGTGATTCGGGTAGCCTCCACAGTGAATCGAGCACGCCATCGAAGGGGGCTGCTGATGCATGACGCCGAGGAAGACGAGGGTGACACCGCCGGTGCCGGGGGCCCGCCACGATGGTCGACGACCGAGGAACGCTGGGCCGCGGTCGAGCTGAACATCCAGATGGCGATCCGTCGCGGCGAGTTCGACGATCTGCCCGGTGCGGGAAAGCCCATCGAGAATCTCGGCCGCACTCACGACCCCGACTGGTGGATCCGGCAGAAGATCGAGCGGGAGAACCTCACGGGTCTGGCGCCGCCGGTGTTCCAGCTGCGCACGGAGGATGCGAACCTTCGAGCCGTCCTCGACACCTACTCTCAGGAAGAAGACGTGCGTCGGCACGTGGAGGACTTCAACTCCCGCATCCGTGCGGCGCGGATGCAGTTGACGGGCGGGCCCCCGGTCGTCACGCCGCTCCGAGACGTGGATGCGGAGGTCGACGAGTGGCGCCGTCGGCGGCGGAAGCCCGATCGTCCGACCGCACCGACGCCGTCGACTCCAGCGGCCCCTCGGCGGCGGTGGTGGCGCCGCTCGTCGACCTGAACCGTCACTCCGCCCAGTCGCCGGTCTCCAGGAAGCCTTCCAGCCGTGCGCGGTGCGGGGTGAGGTCCCACCCCTGCTGCGCCACCCACTCGTCCGAATAGTAGGTGCCGGCGTAGCGGATGCCGCTGTCGCAGATCAGGGTCACGACGCTGCCGGTCTCACCCGCGGCGCGCATCCGGGCGATCAGCTGGAACGCGCCGTAGAGGTTCGTGCCGGTGGACCCGCCGGCCCAGTGCAGGGTGCGCTCGCGCAACAGGCGGATCGCGGCGATCGAGCCGGCATCAGGGACACGGATCATCTCGTCGATCACGGTGGGCACGAACGAGGGCTCGACCCGCGGGCGACCGATTCCCTCGATGCGGCTCGGACGGCCGGCGGGCGGATCCACGGTGCCGGCCCATCCGTCGTAGAAGGCCGAACCCTCGGGGTCCACGACCGCGACCTTGGTGTCATGCCGACGGTACTTCACGTAGCGTCCGAAGGTCGCGCTCGTGCCGCCGGTGCCTGCACCCGTGACGATCCACGTGGGGATCGGATGCCGCTCCTGGGCGAGTTGGCTGAACACGCTCTCGGCGATGTTGTTGTTGCCGCGCTAGTCGGTCGCGCGCTCGGCGAACGTGAACTGGTCGAGGTAGTGGCCGGTGCAGTCGGACGCGAGGCGCTGCGCCTCGGAAGACATGTCCTCGGCGCGGTCGACGAAGTGGCAGGTGCCGCCGTAGAACTCGATGAGGTCGATCTTCTCCTGCACCGTCGAGCGCGGCACGACCGTGATGAACTTCAGCCCGAGCATCCGAGCGAAGTAGGCCTCGGAGACGGCGGTCGATCCGCTCGAGGACTCCACGAGCGTGGTGTCTTCGTGGATGCGTCCGTTGACCAGGCCGTAGAGGATGAGCGAGCGCGCGAGGCGGTGCTTGAGGGAGCCGGTGGGGTGCACGGACTCATCCTTGAGATACAGGTCGATGCCCCATTCGGGCGGCAGCGGGAAGAGGTGCAGATGCGTGTCGGCGCTGCGGTTGGCATCGGCTTCCAGCAGGGCGATCGCGGTGCTGGTCCAGTCGCTCATGCCCTCGACACTACCGGGCGACTCAGCCCACCGTCCCGGCGCGGGAGGCCCCGCCATCGCCGTCGACGTGCAGCAGGGAGGCCTGCGACTGCTCTTGCTGGAGCTGGAACTCGAAGCGCGACCGGTCACCGCGGTGATAGGCGACGAAGTACTCGATCGGTGCACCGTCGGCGCTGCGGCTGATGCTGCGCAGACGCAGCAGGGCCGAGCCGGCGCTGACGCCCAGGAACTGCGCCTGTTCGTGCGTCGCCACCGTCGCCTCCGCCGAGCGCACGCCGTGCGTCGCGACGATGTCGTGTTCGGCGAGGAGCCGGTACAGCGACCCCTCGGTCAGGTCGGCGCCGAGCGTCACGGAGCCCGTGGCCTCCGGCATCCACGTCGTCGACAGCGACCACGGCTCGCCGTCGACGTGCCGCAGGCGCTCCAAGACGACGACGGGGGAGTCGACGGGGAGCTCGAGCGCGAGCGCGACCTCCTCGTCGGCTGTCGTCCGTTCGTGTCGCAGGACGTCGCTGTGCACGTGTCCGCCGCGGCGCTCGACGTCGTCGTACAGGCCCACCAGCGTGTGCACGAGACTCTCGCTCGTGCGAGGGCGGGAGACGAACGTACCCTTGCCCTTCACGCGCTCCACGAGCCCTTCGTGCTCCAGCTGGGCGAGCGCTTGGCGGACGACGGTGCGTGAGATGCCGTACCGCTCGCAGAGGCGGTGCTCTCCCGGCAGCGGGTCGCCGGGCTGCAGGCCGTCTCGGGCGATGCCGTCGATGATCAGCTGGCGCAGCTGGTCATACATGGGGGCGGCGGAGTGGCGGTCGATCGCGTCGTCGACGGTGACCATCAGTACGCCACCCCCGCGTGCAGGATCACGTTGGCGTAGGGGGTGAACTCCCCGGAGCGCACGAACGCGCGAGCGCCCTGGCTGAGCTTCTTGAACTCGACGTGGGGGATGAGCTCGATCTCGAACCCCATGCCGGCGAACCGCTCCCGCAGTGCGGCCAGCACCTCCGGGCTCTTCTCGGCGACCTCGGCCGAGACCGTCGCCCCCTCGACCACCATCTCGGCGAGCACGGTGTCGAGCACATCGAGGAACTCCGGAGCGCCCGGGCGGTACGCCAGGTCGATGCGCTCGGAGCCGGGAGGGATGGGCAGCCCGGCGTCGGTGACCACGACGAGGTCCGTGTGCCCGGTCTCGCTGATCACGCGGGAGAGTGCGGGGTTGATGGTGGTGGCCGTCTTGCGCATGTGTGTTCTCGGTTCTCCGCAGGTCCGGTACAGGAAGTCAGTTCGCGACGGGCGCGGCCAGGCGTGCGGTCAGGAACGCGTCGACCTCGGCACGGTGCGGAAGGCTGGGCGACGCGCCCTGCTTCGTGACCGTCAGCGCGCCGGCGGCCGTGGCCAGGCGCACGGCGTCCGCCAGGGTGCTGCCGTTGGCGAGCGCGGCACCGAGGTACCCCGCGTACGCATCTCCCGCCGCGGTCGTGTCGACGGCCTCCACCGGGAACGGCGGGATCACGGACGCGCCTTCCGCGGTGATGACGCACGATCCCTGGCCCGCGAGGGTGATCACCGCCGCGCCGACTCCCTGCGCGAGGAACCAGCGTCCGGCGCGTTCGGCCGACGCGGCATCCGTCACCTCGATGCCGCTGATCAGCGTCGCCTCGGTCTCGTTGGGGGTGACGATGTCGATGCTCCGCCAGATCTCGGCGTCCAGCTCGGCGGCCGGGGCCGGATCGAGGATCACGGTCATGCCGAGTTCGCGTCCTCGCGCGGTGATGTGCGCGGTGAGCGCGGAGGGGGTCTCGAGCTGGGTGAGCAGCACCGAGGTCGTGGGGGCGAGAGCTGTGAGCGCCTCGTCGATCTGCGGGGCGCTGAGGGCGGCGTTGGCGAGCGGCACCATCACGATGTCGTTCTGCGCGGAGGAGTCGACACGGATGTGCGCGATGCCGGTGGGGCCGGGAACCGTGCGCAGATGCGTGAGGTCGACCCCGGCCGCGGTGAGCCCGTCGACCACGAGGTCGTGGAACAGGTCGTCTCCGACACAGCCGACGAAGCTCGTGCGCGCACCCGAGCGTCCGGCCGCGACGGCCTGGTTCGCTCCCTTGCCACCCAGCATGAGGGTGAACTCGTCTCCCAGGATCGTCTCGCCCCGTGCGGGCAGGCGCCCGGAGAACGTGGTGACGTCGGCCGTGACGCTGCCGACGATGACGACACCGGAGCGGTCTTCGGAGTGTGCGGGGGTCATCTTGCTCCTGATCTTCCTCGACGGCAGGTGTAGCCGACGCTTTGACAGATCGCGGTGGCTGTCATTACATTAGCCGAATCCCTACCTGTAACGACAGGTTGTCCGCGAGGAGACCCCGATGACCCCGATCGCGCCACGCCTGTACGTCGACAGCGCCGATGTCGACCGCGTCTCCCGGCTGCTCGCCACGGTCCTGGTGCACGGCGTGACCACGAACCCGACCATCCTGGAACGGGGAGGCCGCACCGCCGCCGAGATCCCCGAGCTCTACGCCCGCTGGGAGTCGGAGGGGGCGAAGGAGATCTTCTTCCAGACCTGGGGCGGCGACACCGCGTCCTTCCTCCGCAACGCCGAGGGCATCCGCGCGCTGGGTGACCGGGTCGCCGTGAAGGTGCCCGCGACGTCTGCGGGGTTCGCCGCGGCATCGGCGCTCGTGCGCGACGGTGCGACCGTTCTGGTGACCGCCGTGTATTCGGTCGCGCAGGCGCTCGCGTGCGCGTCGATCGGGGTGCAGTACATCGCTCCGTACCTCGGACGGATGCGCGATGCCGGGCTCGACGGCGATGCGACGATCGCGCGGATGCAGGAGGTGTGCGCGGGCAGCGACTCGAACGTGCTCGCCGCGTCGCTGCGCTCGCCGGATGACATCACGGGCTTGCGCCTGGCCGGCGTCCCGTACTTCACGGCGGCCCCCGACGTGCTCGACCGCGTGCTCTTCCATGAGGTGAGCGACAGCTCCGCGGCGGAGTTCGACGCCGCGATGGTGCGCCTGGGGGCATGAGCGGCGCCCGCCGCCGCTGTCAGCTCGCCGCGGCCTGACGCAGCCAGCGCTCGACGCCTGCGATGTGCGCGGTGGCCAGCGAGGTCGCGAGAGCCGAGTCGTGCTGGGCGATCGCATCGGCGATGGCCCGGTGCTCCGACAGGGTTCGCTCGACGGCGCCCCCCTCGGTGAGGCCTCGCCACACACGCGCGCGCACGGTCTGGCTGCTCAGGTGCTCGATGAGGCTCGCGAGGTAGGCATTGCCGGACATCGCGACGATCTCCCGATGGAACCGGATGTCGTGATCGACGAGCGCCTCGATCGTGACCGCCGCATCGACCGAATCGACCTCGGTCTGCAGCTCGGAGATCCTCTCGTCGGTGCCCAGGGTCGCCGCGAGTCCGGTCGCCTGCGACTCCAGCATCCGGCGCACCGCGAAGATCTCGAGCATCGAGTCGTCATCGTGCATGTCGACGACGAACGAGATGGCCTCCAGCAACAGGTGGGGTTCGAGGCTCGTGACGTAGGTGCCGTCACCCCGACGCACATCGAGGACGCGGATGACCTCGAGCGCCTTGACCGCTTCGCGCATGGAGTTGCGGGAGAGTCCCAGCCGCTCGGAGAGCTCTTTCTCGGGGGGAAGCCGGTCGCCGGGGGCGAGTTCGCCCGCCACGATCATCGCCTTGATCTTCTCGATCGCCTCGTCGGTGACTGCCATGAGCGTCATCCTAGCGATTGATCGGATGTCTCCGGCAGGATGGAGGCATGCGCGTTCTCGATTCACATCTGCACCTGTGGGATCCCGAGGTTCTGACCTATACCTGGCTCGAAGGTCCTCTCACCGGAAGGTTCGGCGGCGGCGGCGAGCTCGAGCGAGCGCGGATCGAGGATGCCTCCGAGGAGACGGCCGTGTTCGTGCAGGCCGGGGCGCGGGAGGACGAGTCCCTCGACGAGGTGCGCTGGGTCGCGGGCCAGGCGGGGGAGCTCGGGGTGGTCGGGATCGTGGCGGGCGTGCGGCTGGACGGCGGCACCGACACGACCGTGCACCTGGAGGAACTCTCGTCCGAGCCGCTCGTGGTCGGCGTGCGACACCTCCTGCAGGATGAGCCCGACGGCACGGCCCTGTCCACCGCGTTCGTGACGGGCGCGCGCGAGGTCGCCGCCAAGGGCTGGACCTTCGATGCGTGCGTGCGGCAATCGCAGCTCCCGGATGTGGCACGCCTGGCCGGAGCGATCCCGGAACTGCGGATCGTGCTCGACCACCTCGGCAAGCCCGCGGTCGGGACGGCATCGGCTCCGCTCGCACCGCCGTCGGAGTGGGAGCGGGATCTGGCCGAACTCGCCCGGCATCCCCTCACCTTCTGCAAGATCTCCGGTCTGCCCGCCGAGGCCCGCGGGGAGTGGAGCGCTGAGCAGCTGATCCCGTTCCTGGACGTGGCGGCCGACCTGTTCGGGCCGGAGCGGATGATGTGGGGAAGCGACTGGCCGGTCTCCGCCGTCAGCGGCGCGGGCTACGGATCATCGTCGCGTGCCCGGTGGTTCGACACGGTCGCCGCGTGGGCGCACTCGCGCGGCCTCGACCAGACCGCCCTCTTCCACGACACCGCCGCCGCCTTCTACTCCCTCTGACCCCGCCCCGTCCCCGCCCCCGTCCCGCCCCGCCCCCGTCCCGCCCCCGTCCCGCGCGTTGCGGGTGCAATATGTCACCTGCCACACGCGTACGCGGTCCCTTTTCGATCCCGCACCGGCGATGCCGCCGCGCGCGGGACGGGGGCACGACGCGCGCGGGGCGGGTGCACGACGCGCGGGGCGGGTGCGGGATCGAAAACGCTCCTCCGTGGGCGTGTTCAGGTGCGTTTTTGATCCCGCGTCCGGGGCCCAGGTGCGTATTTGATCCGGCAAGGGGAGAGGGAACGACGGGGGAACGAGGGGGCTACTCCGCGCGGAGGCGCAGCTGGGCCATGCCGCCGTCGACCTCGATGAAGGTGCCGGTGGTCGAACCCGCGGCAGGGCTCACGAGGTATGCGACGGCGGCGGCGACCTCTTCGGGGCTCACCAGACGTCCGTGGGGTTGGCGGGCTTCCAGTGCCGCGCGCTCGGCCGCGGGGTCGACCGCCGAGTCGAGCAGGCGTCCGACCCACGGGGTGTCGGCGGTGCCCGGGTTGACCGCGTTCACACGGATGCCCTCGCGCAGGTGGTCGGCGGCCATCGCGCGGGTGAGGGCGGAGACGGCACCCTTCGAGGCGCTGTACAGGGCGCGCTGCGGCAGTCCGGTGGTCGAGGCGATGGATGCCGTGTTGCACACCGAGGCCGACGGGGACTTCCGCAGCCAGGGGAGTGCCGCCGCGGTGACGCGGGCGATGCCGGTGACGTTGACCGAGAGCACGCGGGCCCACTCGTCGTCGTCGTTCGCGGCGATGTCGCCCTGCGCGCCGATCCCGGCGTTGTTGACGACGATGTCGATGCGTCCGAACTCTTCGGCGACGGCGGCCACCGCTGCGTCGACACTCGCTCGATCCGAGACATCGGCCGTGAAGGCGGCGAAGGCGGGGTCAGCCGCCGCGGTGTCCCGGTCGAGGACCGCGATGGTCGCGCCGTCGGCGTGCAGTCGCTGCGCGATCGCCGCGCCGATGCCGGATGCTCCGCCGGTGACGATCGCCACCAGTCCGTTCAATGCACTCATTTCCGGGCCTCCCATGCCACGAACTCCTGCCGTTGGCGGCCGAGGCCGTCGATCTCGATCTCGACCACGTCGCCCGCGGCGAGGTAGGGGTACTTCCCCGAGAGGGCCACGCCCTGCGGGGTGCCGGTGAGGATGAGGTCGCCGGGTTCGAGCGTCACGTACTGCGACAGGTGGTGCACGATGTGCTCGACCGTGAAGATCATGTCGCTCGTGTTCGAGTCCTGCCGCGGCTCGCCGTTCACGAAGCTGCGCAGGCCGAGCGCCTGATGGTCGACCTCGTCGGGGGTGACCAGCCAGGGGCCGGTGGGGTTGAAGCCCGCCGCGATCTTGCCCTTGGACCACTGTCCTCCGGAGACGGTCATCTGGAAGTCGCGCTCGGACACGTCGTTCGCTGCGACGAAGCCGGCGACGTGCGTCATGGACTCCTCGGGGCTGTCGAGGTAGGCGGCGCGGGTGCCGATCACGATGCCGAGCTCGACCTCCCAGTCGGTCTTGACGCTGCCGCGGGGGATCGTCACTGTGTCGTTCGGGCCGACGACGGTGTTCGGGGTCTTGAGGAAGAGGATGGGGATGGTGGGCGGCTCCGACCCCGACTCCGCCGCGTGGGCGGCGTAGTTCATGCCGATGCAGATCACGGCGCTCGGACGGGCGATCGGGGCGCCGATGCGCATCGACGCGGCATCCGCGAGTTCGGGGAGCTCACCGGCATCGCGAGCGGCCGCGATGCGGGAGGTGAAGTCGCTCTCGAGGAACGCTCCATCCACATCGGATGTTACGGGGCGGAGGTCGAGGTATCGGTCACCCTCCACCAGGACGGGGATCTCAGTGCCAGGGGTGCCGAGCCGCGCGAACTTCATGTTTCTCCTGATCGGTCGGGAAGCCGCGACAACGCGGCTGGTCTCGTTGACAGTATAGACATCGGATGTTTACACTCCAAGAGATCCGCGCGGAAGAAATCAGCCGTGCATGGAGAGGAATCCCGTGAGCCGTATCGTCGCCCTCGACACCACCGACATCCGCTTCCCCACGTCCCTGAGCCTGGACGGGTCGGATGCGATGAACCCCGACCCGGACTACTCGGCGGCGTACGTCATCGTGCGCACCGATGCCGATGATGACATCGACGGGCATGCCTTCGTCTTCACGATCGGCCGTGGCAACGACGTGCAGGTCGCGGCGATCGATGCGCTCGCCGGGCACCTCGTCGGGCGCGAGATCGAGCCGCTGCTCGATGACATGGGCGGCACCTTCCGCGAGATCATCGGCGACTCGCAGCTGCGCTGGCTCGGGCCCGAGAAGGGCGTCATGCACATGGCGATCGGCGCGGTCATCAACGCGCTGTGGGACATCAAGGCCAAGCGCGCCGGACTTCCGCTCTGGCAGCTGCTCGCCCGCATGACGCCGGAGGAGCTCGTCGACCTCGTCGACTTCCGCTACCTCACCAACGCGCTCACCCGCGAGGACGCCCTCGAGATCCTGCGCGCCGCCGAACCCGGTCGCGCCGAGAGGGAGCAGCAGCTCCTCGCCAGCGGGTACCCGGGCTACACCACGAGCCCCGGATGGCTCGGATACTCCGACGAGAAGCTCGAACGCCTCGCCCGCGAAGCCATGGCCGACGGCTTCACCCAGATCAAGCTCAAGGTCGGCGCCGACCTCGACGACGACATCCGCCGTTTCCGCAAGGCGCGCGAGGTGTGCGGGCCCGACTTCCCCATCGCGATCGACGCCAACCAGCGCTGGGAGGTGTCGGAAGCCATCGAATGGGTGAACGCGCTCGCCGAGTTCCACCCCGCCTGGATCGAGGAGCCCACCAGCCCCGACGACGTGCTCGGTCACGCCGAGATCGCCCGGGGCATCGCACCCATCCGGGTCGCCACCGGCGAGCACGCCCAGAACCGCGTGATCTTCAAGCAGCTCCTGCAAGCCGAGGCCATCTCGGTCATGCAGATCGACGCCGTGCGCGTGGCAGGCGTGAACGAGAACATCGCGAACCTCCTGCTCGCCGCGAAGTTCGGCGTGCCGGTCTGTCCCCACGCCGGCGGAGTCGGCCTGTGCGAAGCCGTGCAGCACCTGTCGATGTTCGACTTCGTCGCGGTCACCGGAACCCGCGAGGGCCGCATGATCGAGTTCGTCGACCACCTGCACGAGCACTTCGTCGTGCCCACCGACATCCGCGGCGGCTCGTACATGGCGCCGACCGCGCCGGGAACGGGCATGGAGATGAAGGTCGACAGCATCGCGACCTACGCTTGGACGGGTGCGCATGTCGGTGCCTGATCCTCTGGCGGGGCCTGACCGTCTTCCCGTTCCCGCCCTCGGCTACGGGGCCGCGAACGTGGGCAACCTGTTCCGACCGCTCAGCGACGACGAGGCCTGGGCCGTGCTCGATGCGGCGTGGGAGAGCGGCATCCGCTTCTACGACACCGCGCCGCATTACGGTCTGGGGCTCTCCGAGCGCCGGCTCGGAGCCTTCCTGCAGACCAAGCCGCGGGACGAGTTCGTGCTCTCGACGAAGGCGGGGCGTCTGCTGCGACCGAGCCCCGACCACGCCGGCGGCCTCGACACCGCGAACGACTTCCACGTGCCCGACGACCTGCAGCGGGTGTGGGACTTCTCGGAGGCGGGCATCCGTGCGAGCGTCGACGAGTCCCGGGAGCGTCTCGGCATCGAGCGCATCGACCTGCTGTACCTGCACGACCCCGAGCGGCACGACCTCGACCTCGCGCTCGCGGAAGCCCTCCCCGCGATGGAGCAGCTGCGGGCCGACGGCGAGGTTTCCGCGATCGGCATCGGCTCGATGGTGTCGGATGCTCTCGCCGCAGCCGTCCGTGCCGCCGACCTCGACCTGATCATGGTGGCCGGCCGGTACACGCTGCTCGAACAGCCCGCCGCGGTCGACGTGCTGCCCGCGTGCCGGGAGACCTCGACCGGGATCGTCGCGGCCTCCGTGTTCAACTCCGGGCTGCTCGCGTCGAACGAGCCGCGCCGCGACGGGCGTTACGAGTACGGGCAGCTTCCGGACGAGCTGTGGGATCGGTTGGTCCGCATCGCCGCAGTGTGCGCCGACCACGGGGTGCCGCTGCCCGCCGCGGCGATCCAGTTCCCGCTGCAGTCCGACGTCGTGCGCTCGGTCGTGGTGGGCGGCAGTCGCCCGGCGCAGCTGCGACAGAACGCGGAGTACGCCGCACTCGACATCCCGACGGCGCTGTGGGCGAGCCTCGCGGAGGAGGGGCTCATCCCCACGGTCTGACCCGGCGCCTGTGTCGCGTTCATAACTCAGGATCGTCGGCGCGGAAGCAGCCGAGTATCGAGGATGAGACGGGAAAGCTCGTCGTCTTCCTGAGTTGTGAACGACGCAGGGCCGTGCTCACCGTCCGACCGTGGACTCCCGCACGATGAGTTCAGCGGGGAAGGGTGTGGTCGCGGGCGGCGGTGCCGTGGGGTCGGCGAGCTGCTGCAGGAGAGCAGCTCCGGCGGCGCGGCCGATCTCGTAGCCGGGCTGCCGCACGCTCGTGAGTGGCACGACCCCTTGGTGTGCCTGGGCGACGTCGTCGAAGCCGATGAGAGCGATCTCCTCCGGGACCCGGATGCCATGACGCAGCAGCTGCGTGAGCACCCCGAGTGCCACCATGTCGTTCGCAGCGAACACCGCGTCCGGGCGCTCGGTGACCGGCATCGCGATGATCTGCTCACCCGCACGCAGTCCGTCCTCGATCGCCAGGTGCGAGACGTCGATGATCGACAAGCTCGTGTCGGATCCCGAGATGGCCTCACGCAGCCCGGCGAGGCGGTCGTTCGACTGACTCACCGCCGGATTGCCGAGGAAGAGGAGGCGTCGTCGGCCGAGGTCCAGGAGGTGTTGGCCCGCGAGTCGCCCACCGCCGCGGTCGTCGAACAGCACGGATGCGACCTTCGATGATTGCCGGATCGGACCCACCACGACCGAGCGGATACCGCGGTCGGCCAGTCCCTCCAGGCGCGGCACCACGTCGCCGAGCGGATAGATGACGATGCCCTGCACCCGGTGCGCCTCGAACATGTCGAGGTTGCGCCGTTCCTGCGCATCGTCGCGGTCGCTGTTGCTGAAGAACAGCGACCATCCCCCCTCGCGCGCCACGTCTTCGACCCCGCGCGAGAGGTCGTGGAAGTAGGGCAGCCAGGCGTCGAGCAGGATCAGCGCGAGGGCCTTGCTCGACCCGGCGCGCAGCTGTCGTGCGGACTCGTTGGGCACGTAGCCGAGCTGTTCGATCGCCGCCCGCACCCGTTCCCGACTCGCGGATCCGAGCACATGAGGGTGGTTGAGGTAGTTCGAGACGGTGGAGGAGGAGACTCCGGCGAGGGCGGCGACGTCCTTGACGCTCGCGGGCATGGAACTCCTTCGTCGGACCGCGTCGATCGGGAACGGCGACCGCGTCGGTCGCCTCAGGATAGCGGAGGACTTGCAACGTGCCAAGAAAGTTCTTGACAGTGTCTGGCGTGCGACGTAGCGTGGCACGCACACCGGAATTGGCACGTGCCAATTCCGGGACGGCGACGGTGCCGCACACCCGCTGTGAGAGGTCTCATGAACATCGGATGCCACGGGCTCGTCTGGACGGGGAACTTCGATGCCGAGGGCATCCGTCTGGCGGTGCGCAAGACCAAGGGCGCGGGTTTCGACCTCATCGAGTTCCCGTTGATGGATCCGTTCTCGTTCGACGTCGCCGTCGCGAAGGATGCGCTGGAGGAGTACGACCTCGCCGTCAGCGCCTCCCTCGGACTCTCCGAGGCCACCGATGTCACCAGCTCCGACCCTGCGATCGTCGCGGCCGGCGAAGCCTTGCTGATCAAGGCCGTGGATGTGCTCGCGGACCTCGGGGGCCAGCACTTCTGCGGGGTGATCTACAGTGCCATGAAGAAGTACATGGAGCCGGTGACCGCTGCGGGGCTCGCGAGCAGCCGCGCCGCGATCGCCCGCGTCGCCGACCACGCCGCCGAGCGCGGCGTCTCGGTCTCGCTCGAGGTCGTGAACCGCTACGAGACCAACGTGCTGAACACGGCGCGACAGGCTCTGGGGTACGTCGCCGAGGTCGATCGGCCGAACCTCGGAATCCACCTCGACACGTACCACATGAACATCGAGGAGTCGGATATGTTCGCGCCGGTCCTCGACGCGGCTCCCGCCCTGCGCTACGTGCACATCGGAGAGAGTCACCGCGGGTACCTCGGCACCGGCACGGTCGACTTCGACACGTTCTTCAAGGCGCTCGGCCGCATCGGCTACGACGGTCCGATCGTCTTCGAGTCGTTCTCCTCGGCGGTCGTCGCTCCCGACCTCAGCCGCATGCTCGGCATCTGGCGGAACCTCTGGAGCGACAACGACGAACTCGGCACCCACGCCAACGCGTACATCCGCGACAAGCTCGTGGCGGTCGACTCGATCCGCCTTCACTGAGCCGGAATCCACCGGCGAGACGATCGGAAGATCAAGATGTCATTACAGGTCTTCCGCATCTGCCCGTCATTAGATACATTTAGGTACAACTTGCGCTGCCCGTAGCGTAGGACGCAGAATTGATCCGATGTTTGCGACGGAATGATCCGTCGACGTCGAAGCAGAACCTTCAAGGAAGCAGGTGAGCGCATGAGTGGACCCATCCTCCGGGTCGAGGGGATCAGCAAAGGATTCCCCGGCGTGCAGGCGCTGAAAGACGTGCACCTCGAGGTGCACGCCGGAGAGGTGCTCGTGCTCGTGGGTGAGAACGGTGCCGGCAAGTCGACCCTGATGAAGATCCTCTCCGGGATCTACACCAAGGACGAGGGCACGATCACGTTCGAGGGCCGGGAGGTCGAGCTCACGAGCCCCCTCCAGGCGCAGGAGCTCGGCATCACGATCATCCATCAGGAGCTCAACCTGATGCCCGATCTGACCGTGGCGCAGAACATCTACGTGGGGCGGGAACCCACCACGGGTCCGTTCCTGTCGGAGCGCAAGCTGAACGCGCAGACCGCCGAGCTGCTGCAGCGCCTGGACATCCAACTGAACCCGCGTCAGCTCGTCGGCGAGCTCACGGTGGCCGAGCAGCAGATGGTCGAGATCGCCAAGGCGCTGTCCTTCAACGCCAAGGTGCTCATCATGGACGAGCCGACCTCGGCCCTCACCGACACCGAGGTCGAGACGCTCTTCGTGCTGATCGAGCAGCTCAAGGCGCGCGGCACCGGGATCGTCTACATCTCGCACCGCATGGACGAACTGCGCCGCCTGGCTGATCGGGTGACCGTCCTGCGTGACGGCACATACATCGGATCACTCGACAAGTCCGAGATCACCATCCCGACGATCATCGAGATGATGGTCGGCCGCGTGATCGACGAGGGAACCCGTCCCCAGGCCCGTGAGCACGCGAACGACCCCGTGGTCCTCGAGGTGCAGGGGCTGTCGACCAAGAGCCTTCTGAAAGACGTCTCGTTCCGGTTGCACCGGGGCGAGATCCTCGGCTTCGCCGGCCTCATGGGGGCGGGGCGCACCGAGACCGCCCGAGCCGTGATCGGCGCCGACCACCGCGACAGCGGCACGATCACCATCGATGGTCGCCCGGCGCGGATCTCCCAGCCCGCGGACGCGGTGCATCACGGCCTCGGGTACCTGTCCGAGGATCGGAAGCTCCTCGGCCTCATGCTCGAGCAGGATGTGACGTTCAACACCGTGCTCGCCTCGCTCGGCTCCTATGCCAACGCGATCGGCTGGATGGGCGACAGCAAGGCGAAGAACCGCACCAAGGAATACGTGCAGCAGCTGCGCGTGAAGACGCCCTCGGTCAACCAGGTCGTCAAGCTCCTCTCCGGAGGGAACCAGCAGAAGGTCGTCATCGCCCGCTGGCTGATGCGCGACTGCGACATCCTCATCTTCGACGAGCCGACCCGAGGGATCGACGTCGGCGCGAAAGAGGAGATCTACCGCCTCATGCAGCAGCTCGCTGACGCAGGCAAGTCCATCATCGTCATCTCATCCGAGCTCCCGGAGATCCTCCGTGTGGCGAACCGCATCGCGGTCTTCGCCAACGGTCGCATCACCGGGACGCTCCGCAACGAGGAAGCAAGCCAGGAGAAGATCATGCAACTCGCAGCCCACGGGGAGGAAGACTGATGAGCGCTCCGCAGCAGCCCGGATCGTCGACGACGACGATCATCCAGACCGCCGTGAACGAGGACACCGACAAGAGGGATGTCGTCGGGTTCATCAAGCGGCAGTTCCAGCAGTCGCTGGCCTTCGGCACCCTGATCGTGCTGGTCATCTTCTTCTCGATCGCCAGCCCCAACTTCTTCACCTTCAGCAACATCGCCACGGTGTTGCTGTCGACCGCGGTGATCGGCATCCTCGCCCTCGGGACGACCTTCGTCATCATCACCGGCGGCATCGACCTGTCGATCGGCACCGGCATGGCGCTGTGCGCCGTGATGACCGGCGTCATCGTCACGAACATGGGCCTTCCCGTCTGGGTCGGCGTGATCGGCGGCGTCGCGACAGGTGTGCTGATGGGACTCGTCAACGGCGTGAACATCACGTTCCTGCGACTGCCCCCGTTCATCGCCACGCTCGCGATGATGATGATCGCGGGTGGTCTCGCCCTCGTGATCTCGAACGTCGCACCGATCTACTTCTCGACCTCGGCACCGGACTTCAAGAAGATCGCTCTCGGCGTGATCATCCCCGGCATCCCGAACGCGGTGCTCATCACCGCCGCGCTGGCGATCGTCGCCTGGCTCGTGCTGTCGAAGACCCTGCTCGGCCGCTACACCTTCGCGATCGGCTCGAACGAGGAGGCCACCCGGCTGTCGGGCGTCAACACGCGTCGCTGGACCATCCTCATCTACATGTTCGCGGGGGCGTTCACCGGCGTCGCCGGCATCGTCATCGCCTCGCGCCTCGACTCCGCCCAGCCGCAGATCGGCATGGGGTACGAGCTGCAGGCGATCGCCGCGGTCATCATCGGCGGCACCTCGCTGCTGGGCGGACGCGGATCCATCCTCGGCACCGTGATCGGCGCCCTGATCATGAGCGTGCTCGTGAACGGACTGCGCATCATGTCGATCCAGACCGAGTGGCAGAACATCGTCGTCGGTGTGGTCGTGCTGCTCGCGGTCTTCCTCGACTCGCTCCGCAACCGGCAGCGCACCTGACCTCAATCCCTGCACCATCCACCCACCCACGAACAATGGAGTTTTCATGAAATTCGGGAAGAAGACCGCATTCGCAGCGCTGGTCGCCGCATCCGCCCTGGTGTTCGCCGGCTGTGCCGGCGGCGGCGACGTGATCGAGGAGGGCTCCGGCGGAGACGGCGGCAGCGGCGACGGCGAGATGTACATCGCCATGGTCTCGAAGGGCTTCCAGCACCAGTTCTGGCAGGCCGTCAAGAAGGGCGCCGAGGAGAAGGCCGACGAGCTCGGCGTGAAGATCACGTTCGAGGGCCCCGCGGCCGAGACCGAGATCGCGCAGCAGCTGGAGATGCTGACCGCCGCGATCGACAAGAACCCGGACGCCATCGCCTACGCCGCCCTCGACCCCGAGGCGTGCGTCGCCCCGCTCGAGCAGGCCAAGTCGAAGGACATCCCGGTCGTCTACTTCGACGCCCCCTGCAACGGCGACGTGGGCCTGAGCCTGTCCGCCACAGACAGCAAGGTCGCCGGTGCGCTCGCAGCCGAGCACATGGCCGAGCTGATCGGCGGCGAAGGACAGGTCGCGATCGTCGGCCACTCGCAGATCAACTCGACCGGTGTCGAGCGTCGCGACGGCTTCGTCGACAAGATCGAGGCGGACTACCCCGACATCGAGATCGTCGACATCCAGTACGGTGACGGCGACCACCTCAAGTCGGCCGACATCGCCAAGACCCTGATCGCGGCTCACCCCGACCTCAAGGGCATCTACGGCACCAACGAGGGCTCCGCCATCGGTGTGGTGAACGCCGTGAACGAGCTCGGCCTCGAGAAGGGCAAGATCACCATCGTCGGCTTCGACTCCGGTGCGGCCCAGATCAACGCCATCAAGGACGGCACCATGGCCGGCGCGATCACGCAGGACCCGATCGGCATCGGCGCGCAGGTCGTGCAGGCCGCGTACGACGCCGCCAACGGTGAGTCGGTCGAGAAGTTCTACGACACGGGTTCGTACTGGTATGACAGCACGAACATCGAAGACCCGAAGATCGCGGCCGTCCTCTACGAGTGACACCGCATCCACGAAGAAGCCCCTCGCCTTCGGGCGGGGGGCTTCTTCGTGTCGGGACGGCGTGTCCGCGGAGATGTGTCGGGACGGATGTCGGGAGGTTGCGCGGGTGCAGGAGCGGATGCCGGCGATTCTTCCGACATGCGTGCAGTCTCCCGACAGGTGAGCAGGGGGAGTCAGACGGAGAAGGCCAGGAGCTGCGCCGGTGTGGTCACGAGCATCCGGTGCACGGCGTCCTCGCCCACAGCCTCGCGGAGGCGGGGGAGGTAACGGTCGCCGAGGTAGGCGAGTCCGGGCATGCCGCCATACGCGATGTACCGAGTGCGCCGGGCGACATCGCCGCCGAGCACGATCCGGTCGCCGGCGCCGCGCTCGACCACGGCGACGGTCAGGGCGAGCAGCTCGGCATCGGAGCGGGTGCGCGGACGCGCGAAGCCGTCGTAGCCGAGGTGGGCTCCGCGTTGGGCGAGGGACACGTGCAGCCCGGGGTCGGGGTCGCGGTCGGCGTGCGCGAGCACGACCCGGTGGGCAGGCACCCCTTCGGCGGAGAGCAGGTCGAGCACCTCATGGGCCGCCGTGCCGAACTCCAGATGCACCATGACGGGAGCCCCTGTCGCGCGGTGCGCTGCGGCCACGGCGATCAGCGTCGTGCGCTCGAACGGACTGATGCGCCAGTAGTCGGCGCCCCCCTTGAGCAGCCCTGCGCGCACGGGAGCGCCGCCCGGTGTGCGTGCGACGGAGATGTCGGGCGTCTCGAAGATCTCACTGTCGTCCACGGGCATGCCGCGTGTGAGGTCGGCGAGGAAGAGAGCGGCCAGGCGGTCGGCGGTCCACACCTGCATCGGATGGTCCGCGCCGTAGTGGGCTTCACGGTGACGGCCGGTCGTCGCGACAATGTGCAGTCCGGTCGTCGCGCTGATCCGTGCCAAAGCCTCCGCGTCCCGGGCGAGTCCGAACGGTGTGGCATCCACCATCGTGTCGAACCCGCTCGCCCGCAGCAGTGCCGCTTCTTTGCCCGACGCGGTCTCATCGTCGAGCTCATCGCCCGGCAGCAGCGGCGACACCTGGAACAGGTGCTCGTGGTAGTTCACTCGTCCGAGCGCCGTCGGCGCGATGTCACCGAGCACCGTGCGGACGACGACGGACATCAGCGCACCGACTCCGCGGCCTCGGCGAGTCGCTCGACGACCTCGGGGGTCAGGTCGAGCTCGAACACGTCGGCCACCACCTGCGACCAGCCGTGGATGAAGTAGCGCCAGCCGTCGATGACGTGGAGCCCGTGCGCGGCCGCCTGCGCCTGCGCCTGATGCAGGAACTCGAGCGAGCCGCGGTAGTTGAACTCCCACGCGTACGCGCCTTCGGGGAACACCGCCGTCTCGCTCAGGGGCGACCCCGGGCGGTCCTTGCCGAGCCCGGTGGCGTTGGCGATGACGGATCCCGGGGGTGCGGCGGTCACCAGGGCATCGGCCTCTGCAGGGGAAGCGGTCACCACGTACTCGATCAGTCCCTCCCGCGTGCCGTGCTGGCGGTGCACCTCGCGCAGGTGGTCGAGCTTGTCCTGTGTGCGGGCCGTCACCGTGATCTTCGAGGGGGCGTCCTCACGCTCGGCCAGCGCCCAGCTCAGTGCGGTGCCCGAACCGCCGGCGCCCAGGATCACGACCGCCGCCCCCGTACGTGTGAAGTGATCGGCCGGGAGGAAGTCGTTCAGCGCGAGGTCGACCGTGATCGGATCCTTGGCCCGTCCGGACAGGACCCGGCCGCGCTTCGAGATGCTGGAGATCTCGGAGCAGGACACCGCGAAGGGATCCAGCTCGTCGAACAGGTCGGAGGCCGCGGCGTACACGTTCATCTTGTGCGTGGTCACGAGGGCTCCACGGTGGTGCGGGTCATCGCGGATCTGCTCGACCATCGCGCGGTACTGTGCCGGCTCGGCGTCCATCGGCAGATCGTGGCCGAGCAGGGTGCGCGTCGGGAGACCCAGGATGTCTGCCCACAGCGGGAACACCTTCATGATCGACGACGACGCCGTGGTCACCCCGACGAAACCCATGTAGTCGGCGGATGCGGCAGTGGAGGCCCCGTCGGCGTGGACGGTGTCGGCGGTGGTGGTCATCGGTTCTCCTCGGCGAGCGGGACGGGAACGGGATGGGCGGGATCGCCCCCGGCGAGGATCGCGATCACGTCGGCCAGCGAGAGAGCGCCCATGTTGTCGACGGCCTGGGTGGTCTGCGCGCCGAGGTGCGGGGTGACGATCACGCGGTCGGCGAGGTCCGGGGCGAGCAGTGGGCTGTGGTGCGCGGCCGTGTCACCGTCGAGGGTGTCGGCCGCGTAGCCGGCGAGGGTGCTGTCGCGGAGCGCCTGCGCGACGGCTGCCTCGTCGATCAGGTCACCGCGGGCGGTGTTGATCAGCACGGTTCCCGGCCGCATGCCGGTGAGGCGGTCGGCGTCGACGAGCTGTTGCCCGCCCGGAGCATGCAGCGTGATGACGTCGGCGGTGCGGAACAGGTCGTCGAGCGAGACGGGTTCTGCACCCCGGGCCCGCACGACCTCGTCGGGAAGGAATGGATCGGCGGCCAGCACGCGCGGCCCGAAGCCGCTCAGCCGCGCTGCCACACCCTGGCCGATGCGCCCGAAGCCGACGATGCCGACCGTGGCGGCGCCGAGCTCACGTCCGCGCCGCACGCCCCAATCGCCCGTGCGCACGCGGCGATCGCCATCCGGGATGAACCGCAGCGCGGCGAGCATGAGCCCGATCGCGTGGTCGGCGACCGCGTCGGCGTTGGCGCCGGGGGTGTTGGTCACCGGGATGCCGCGATCGCGCGCCGCGCCCAGATCGACCGACTCGGTGCCGACGCCGTACCGGGCGACCACCTTGAGCTTCGGAGCCGCGGCGAAATGTGCGTCCGTGATCGCCCCGGTGCCCGCGATCCAGGCATCAGCGCCGTGCAGGAGTGATCGCAAGTCCTCGAGGTCATGATGCGCCGGACCACGGAGGATGCGATGCCCCGCCTGGGCGGCGCGTTCCACCAGGTCGAGGTCGCCGTCCGAGAAGGAGCGGCTGGTGACGAGGATCACACCCATCAGCGCGGCCGTCCGGCGAACCACGGCGCCAGGGCCGTGTAGGCGTCGGCGAAGCGGGCGTGCCGCTCGGCGTAGACGGCATGGCGCCCGGCATCCGGGGTGAACTCGGCGGTGACCTCGCTCAGGGCGCGGGCGGCCGAGAAGTCCGTGAGCCCGAGCCCGACTGCGGCGGTGACCGCTGCTCCGAGACTGTTCGCCTCCTCCACGATCGTCCGGCGGCGCACCGGCACGCCCCACACATCCGCCAGCACCGAGAGGTACACGTCGCTCTGGGCTCCGCCGCCGACCGCGTCGATGCGGTCGATCACGGCCCCGGACTCACGGAAGGCCTGGATGCAGCTGAGCAGGTTGAACGCCGTACCCTCCAGCACCGCCCGCACGAGGTGGGCTCTGCCGTGGTGGCGGGCGAGGCCGACGAAGGCGCCGCGGGCGTCCGGGTCCCACATCGGGGAGCGCTCGCCGAGGAGGTAGGGGAGGAAGTAGAGGTCGTCGGTGTCGATGTCGGCGGACGCTTCGGCCGTCAGCCGTCCGGTTTCGGGATGCGCGGGGTCGGGGGAGAGAGCCTCCGAGATCCATTGCACCGAGGCCCCGCCGGCTTGCATGGTGGCGGTCGGGACGAACGAGCCGGGGACCACGTTGTCGAACGTGAAAGTGCGCATCGCGGGATCGTGCAGCGGGGCATCGGCCGCGAACGAGATCCACGACGAGGTGCCCAGGCACACGTACGCGCCGTCCTCGGGCGCGACGACGCCGGAGCCGACGGCGGCCATCGGTCCATCGCCGCCCCCCATCACCACACGGACGCTCGCGGGGAGCCCGAGGGCGTCCGCGGCTGCGTCCGTCAGCGTGCCGGCGATCCGGGTCGAGTCGAGGATCTCGGGGAACAGAGCCGGGTCGAGTCGTGCGGCGCGCACGACCTCGTCCGACCAGGTTCCGGCGGCCTGGTCGTAGGCGTTGGTGCCGGAGGCGTCGGAGCGGTCGGTGGCCAGGTGCCCGGTCAGGCGCAGGACGATGAAGTCCTTCGCGACGCACACCCGGCGCACGCGCGCCCACACGTCGGGCTCGTTGTCGCGCACCCACATGATCTTCTCGACCGAATAAGTGGGGTTGAGGCGATGGCCCAGGATGCCATAGGCGTGTTCGGCGCCGATCGCGGCCTCGAGCTCGCGCTGCTGGGCGCGCGACCTGGTGTCGGCCCAGATGATCGCCGGGCGTGCGGGCTCGCCGTCGGCGTCGAGCAGCACAGCCCCCATCATCTGGCCGCTCACCACGAGTCCGGCGATGTCGGTCGCGGCCGTTCCGGTGCGGGCGATCAGGTTGCGCGTCGCCTCGACGACCGCGTTCCACCAGTCGGAGGGGTTCTGCTCGGCGACGCCGCCCGCGGCGAAGTGCGCGGGGTAGGGGACGGTGACCGAGGCCAGGAGACGGCCGTCGTCGTGGTGCAGGGACGCCTTGTTGCCGGTGGTGCCCAGATCGTGCGCGATGATCATGGCCGGAGCCTATTCCGCGTATGGGCGCAGGTCGACGCCGGAGGTTGCGCGATAGGCGCGTGCGCCCATGCCGTGCTCCAGCACCCAGCCGTAGTCGTGCCCCGCTCCTCCCGGGTAGACCGCGAGGAAGGCGTAGGGCTCGTCGCCGGTGTTGACCGAGCGATGTGCCCAGCCCGGCGGGATGTAGCCGATCGTTCCGGGGAGCATGTCCAGCCACTCGGTGCGCTCGCCGTCGAACATGAGCAGTCCGCCGCGGCCCTTCAATGCCAGGTAGATCTCGCCCTGGTGGTTCGGGTGCTGGTGGCCCTTGGTCATCCAGAGCTCACCGGACGTGTCGCCGGGCATGATCGTCGTGATCGACTGCGGCAGCTCGCGGTCGACCTCGGGAACGGGGGAGCTCACCACCGTGTAGACCACGGGGTTGTCGCCGGCGGATGCGTCGGCCCAGGCCTCGGCGTCGAGGAAAAGCCCCTCGAGGTCGGACATCCGCCGGGTGAGGGTCGGCCCTTCGGGCGAGAGAGTCAGCTTCTCGGCGTCGAACGCGATCGCCATCGGAGAGATCGGCGGGGTGTGGAACTCGGGCATCGGTGCTCCTCGTACGGGCGCTGCGTCGTTGCGCAACCTGTAATGACAGGTTCACTGTACCTGTTATGACAGGTCGCGTCCAGGGTCCCTCCTCTTTCGAATCGCGTGAATGGTCGGATTCGGGGTGGAGAAGCGACCAATCGTGCGATTCGAAACCCGGGGCTGTCACGAGTAGCGTCAACGAACATGGGCAAAGTGAGGACGGACGCGGCGGTCGCACCCGCGCGCGACGTGCGCCTCGGGCTGCCACTCGCGATCGCCGCGGCCTTCGCGTTCGGTATGTCGGGAGCCTGGGCGCGCGGGCTCATCGATGCGGGGTGGACGCCCGGGGCCGCGGTCACCGCTCGCATCTGGGTGGCCGCCCTCGTGCTGCTCCTCCCCGCGATCCTCTCCCTGCGTGGGCGGTGGGGGCTGCTGCGGCGCAATGCGGGGATGATCCTCGCCTACGGTCTGCTCGCGGTCGCGGCGACGCAACTCTTCTATTTCCAGGCCGTCGCGGTCATGGATGTCGGGATCGCCCTGCTCATCGAGTACACCGCTCCGGTCGCGGTGCTGCTGTGGCTCTGGCTGCGCAGGGGGGAGCGTCCGACGCGTCGGAGCATCATCGGCGCGGCCATCGCCTTCGTCGGGCTCGTGCTGATGCTCGACATCCTCACCGGTGCCGACGTGAACGTGGCCGGGATTCTCTGGGCGCTCGGGGCGATGGTGGGGGCGGCGACGTACTTCGTGCTGTCCGCCAAGGCGGACACGGGGCTGCCGCCGATCGCGCTCGCCGGCAGCGGTCTGCTGCTCGGTGCGCTCGGGCTCACCGCCGCCGGGGCCATCGGCGTGCTGCCGATCCGGTGGACCACCGACGACATCGCGTACCGGTTCGGCAGTGTGCCGTGGTTCGTCCCGGTGCTGGCGATGGGTGTCGTCGCGACCGCCCTCGCGTACCTGCTCGGGATCGCGTCGACGCGGATGCTGGGGCCGCGGCTCGCGTCCTTCGTCGCGCTCGCCGAGGTCGTGGCGGCTCTTCTGTTGGGCTGGCTGCTCCTCGGGCAGCTCCCCGATCTGCTGCAGGCGCTGGGTGGGGTGCTCGTGCTCGCCGGCGTCGTCGTGGTCAAGTTGGGGGAGCCGGTCGCGCGGGAGTTCGTCGAACCGGTGCCGTAGTCCTCGCAGGGAATGTATACCTGAAACGAGTCCAGCGAGATCATCGGCCCGCCTGAGGGCATGACCCTTCCCGTGGAGCGCACCTCGGCCGGTGACCGTGCGTATGCGGCGCTGCTCGATGACATCCAGTCCGGCGCGCTCGCGGCAGGTTTCGTGCTCGGCGAGGTCGAGCAGGCGGAACGCCTGGGCGTGAGTCGCACGCCCATGCGCGAAGCGCTGCGCAGGCTCGCCGCCGACGGCCTCGTCGTCCAGCAGTCACCGCGGGTCACGGTCGTCGCCGATCTCGACGCCGACGACATCCGCTCGCTCTTCGAGATCCGCCGCGCGCTCGAGGAGAGCTCGGCACGCCTCGCCGCCACCCGGGGCGATGCCTCCCTGTTTGCCGCGCTCGCCGACGAGTTCGCCCACGTCGACCTCGACGCCGTCGCCGGCCGCGACGCCTACTATGCGCTGATAGCCCGCTTCGACGCCGCCCTCGACGCCGCTGTGGCGAACGACTACATCGCGTCGGCGCTGCGCACGGTGCGCACCCACCTCGTGCGGGTTCGTCGGATGGCGCGGGACAACCCCGCCCGGCTCGCCGCCTCCGCGGGGGAGCACCGCACCATCGCCGCGGCGCTCGCCGCCCGCGACGGCGACCTCGCGGCCCACGCGACGCACGTGCACCTGCACAACGCGCTCACCGGCATCCTCGACTCCCTCCCCGAAGACGTCTCGTCCCCTCCCACGACCGAAGGACTCTCATGACCGTCACCCACCACGTCCGTGTGCACCGCAGCGACGAGAACCTCGCCCGTGAGGATCAGCTCGCCTGGAGGATCGCCGAGGTCGCCGCCGACCCGGTCGAGGTCGAGCAGGATGTCGTCGACATGATCATCAACCGCATCATCGACAACGCCTCCGTCGCCGCGGCCTCCCTGACCCGCGCGCCGATCAACGCGGCCAGGGCGCAGGCGTTCAGCCATCCCGTCTCGACGGGCGGCGTCGGTGCGAACCTCTTCGGTGCCGCCCTCGACCACCGCACCAGCCCCGAGTGGGCCGCCTGGGCGAACGGCGTGGCCGTGCGCGAGCTGGACTACCACGACACGTTCCTCGCGGCGGAGTACTCGCACCCCGGCGACAACATCCCGCCGATCCTCGCGGTCGCCCAGCACACCGGCAAGGACGGCCGCGCCCTCGTGCGCGGCATCGCCACCGGGTATGAGATCCAGATGGATCTGGTGCGAGCGATCTGCCTGCACAAGCACAAGATCGACCACGTCGCCCACCTCGGCCCGTCCGCCGCCGCCGGCATCGGAACCCTGCTCGGCCTCGACGTCGAGACCCTCTATCAGGCCGTCGGGCAGGGACTGCACACCACTACCGCCACCCGCCAGAGCCGCAAGGGCGAGATCTCGACCTGGAAGGCGCACGCCCCGGCCTTCGCGGGCAAGATGGCCGTCGAAGCGGTCGACCGGGCGATGCGGGGGCAGACCAGCCCCGCCCCGATCTACGAAGGTGAAGACGGCGTGATCGCCTGGATGCTCGACGGCAAGGATGCCGCGTACGACGTGCCGCTGCCCGCCGCGGGTGAGCCCAAGCGCGCGATCCTCGACTCGTACACGAAGGAGCACTCGGCCGAGTACCAGGCGCAAGCGCTCATCGACCTCGCCCGCAAGCTCGGGATCGAGAACCCGGCGCTGCGTGACCCCGCCAACATCGATCAGATCGTCATCCACACGAGCCATCACACCCACAACGTGATCGGCTCCGGCGCCAACGACCCGCAGAAGTACGACCCGACCGCCTCGCGCGAGACGCTCGACCACTCGGTGCCCTACATCTTCGCAGTGGCGCTGCAGGACGGTGGCTGGCACCACGTCGACTCCTACGCCCCCGAGCGCGCGGGCCGTGCCGACACGGTCGCGCTGTGGCACAAGATCACCACCGCCGAGGACGCCGAGTGGACGCGCCGCTATCACTCCGAGGACCCCGATGAGAAGGCGTTCGGCGGTCGCGTCGAGATCCGCCTCACCGACGGGTCGACCGTGGTGGACGAGATCGCCGTGGCGGATGCCCACCCCCTCGGAGCGCGTCCGTTCGCCCGGGAGAACTACATCGCCAAGTTCCGTCTGCTGGCGGAACCCGTGCTCGAGCCGGCCGAGATCGAACGGTTCCTGGACCTCGTCCAGCGTCTGCCCGAGCTGACTGCAGCGGAGGTCGGCGAGCTGTCGATCGTCGCGAAGCCGGGAGTGCTCGAGAACGCCGGCGCCCCGAAGGGGCTGTTCTGATGTCCACGCCGTTCACAACTCAGGAGAATGGGGGGCGAATGGCATGCACGCCCGCCCGCTCGGCCCGTTCACGCACATCCTTCCTGAGTTGCGAACACCTCACCGAGGAGAGCTGATGCTGTACTCGACCGTCACCCCGTCGGAGAAGCGGCGCCTGTTCCGCGAGCGGCTCGCGAGCGGGGAGCTGCTCCGCTTCCCCGGTGCGTTCAACCCGCTGAGCGCACGCCTGATCGAGCAGAAGGGCTTCGACGGCGTCTACATCTCCGGCGCCGTGCTCTCGGCCGATCTGGGCCTCCCAGACATCGGCCTCACCACACTCACCGAGGTCGCCGGGCGGGCGAAGCAGATCGCCCGCATGACCGATCTCCCCGCGATCGTCGATGCCGACACCGGCTTCGGCGAACCGATGAACGTCGCCCGCACGATCCAGGAGCTCGAGGATGCGGGCCTCGCGGGCACGCACATCGAGGACCAGATCAACCCGAAGCGCTGCGGTCACCTCGACGGCAAATCCGTGGTCGACGAGGACACGGCGATCAAGCGCATCCGTGCCGCTGCCGACGCCCGTCGCGACGAGAACTTCCTCCTCATGGCGCGCACCGACATCCGGGCGGTGGAAGGGCTGGACGCGGCGATCGACCGCGCCAAGGCGCTGGTGGATGCGGGCGCCGACGCGGTGTTCCCCGAGGCGATGCGCACGCTCGCGGAGTTCGAGGCGATGGCCGAGGCACTCGACGTGCCGATCCTCGCGAACATGACCGAGTTCGGCAAGAGCGAGCTGTTCTCCGTGGATCAGCTGCGCGACGCCGGGGTCAACCTCGTCATCTGGCCGGTGTCGCTGCTGCGCATCTCGATGGGGGCCGCGGGCCGTGCGCTCGATACGCTGAACGAAGAGGGGCACCTGACCTCGAAGCTCGGCGAGATGCAGCACCGCGCCGACCTCTACGACCTGATCGACTACGAGTCGTACAACCATTTCGACTCCGGTGTCTTCAACTTCACCATCACGAAGGAGTGACCATGACCGAGCCGGACATCAAGAAGGGCCTCGCGGGGGTCGTCGTCGACACGACCGCGATCTCGAAGGTCAATCCCGAGACGAACAGTCTGCTGTACCGCGGCTATCCGGTGCAGGAGCTCGCGGACACGCAGCCGTTCGAAGCGGTCGCCTACCTGCTCTGGAACGGCGAACTGCCGACGCCCGAGGAGCTGGCGGCGTTCCGCGTGGAGGAGCGCAGACACCGCGCGCTCGCCGACAACGTCAGGGCCGCGATCGACCTGGTCCCGCTCGACGCGCACCCGATGGACGAGGTGCGCACCGCGGTGAGCCTGATCGGTGCGTCCGACCCGGGCGCCGGCGGCTCGGTGCTCGACGCCGGGGGCAGCCCCGAGCAGAACCTCGAGCGCAGCATCCGCCTTTTCGCCGCGCTCCCGGCGATCGTCGCCTACGGGCAGCGTCGTCGTCGTGGCCAGGAGCTCATCGCCCCCCGCGATGACCTCGACTACTCCGCGAACTTCCTCTGGATGACGTTCGGCGAGGAAGCGGACGACGTCGTCGTGGATGCGTTCAACCGCTCGATGATCCTGTACGCGGAGCACTCCTTCAACGCCTCGACGTTCACCGCACGCGTGATCACCTCGACCCTGAGCGACATCTACTCCGCGGTCGTCGGGGCCATCGGCGCGCTCAAGGGCCCGCTGCACGGTGGCGCCAACGAAGCGGTCCTGCACATCTTCGACGACATCGGCACCGCAGACAATGTCGTGCCGTGGCTCGACAAGGCGCTCGCCGAGAAGCGCAAGATCATGGGCTTCGGGCATCGGGTCTACAAGAAGGGTGATTCCCGGGTGCCGACCATGAAGGCGGCGCTCGACACCCTCGTGGAGCACTACGATCGCGCCGACGTGGCCGAGCTGTACGACACCCTCGAGTCGGAGTTCGTGGCGCGCAAGGGCATCTATCCGAACCTCGACTATCCGTCGGGCCCTGCCTACAACCTGATCGGTTTCGACACGCTCACCTTCACGCCGCTGTTCGTCGCGGCGCGAGTGACGGGCTGGACCGCGCACGTGATCGAGCAGGCGGGATCGAACGCGCTGATCCGTCCGCTGTCCCACTACGACGGCCCGGACGAGCGCCACGTCGAGGGCTGACCCACCTCCCCGCCCGCGATTCGAACTCAGAGGGGGGCGGGATCGGGGTGAGCGGTGCGCCCGGGGAAGCCCGTCGACTCGCGTCTGACGATGCGGAACCCCGGCTTCACCGTGCGCGGGGAGCGACGACCCCCCTTCTCCTCGATGCGCTCGATGAGCAGGTCCACGGCTGCCACCGCGATCTGTGTGCGCCCGGCGTCGACACTGGACATGGAGGGGATCGAGAACTTGGCCTCGTCGATGTCGTCGAACCCGATCACCGCGACGTCCTCGGGGACGCGCAACCCCGCCTCGCCCAGCGCGCGGAGGGCCCCCAGGCCGAGGGCGTCGTTGAGGGCGAAGACCCCGTCGAACGCCACCCCTTCGCTGATCAGCTCGCGGATCGCCAGGAGACCTCCGCTGCGACTCCAGTGCGCGCTCGTGCGGATGAGCCGTGGGTCGACCTCGAAGCCGGCGTCACGGAACGCCTCCCGATAGCCGGCGAGTCGCAGCTTCGCCGAGCTGGTGCCAGGCGTCTCTTCCTCCTCTGCGCCGACGAGGGCGATGCGCCGGCGCCCGATGTCGAGGAGATGCTCCACCGCAGCTCGGGCCGCGGAGGTGTTGTGCATGGCGACGTGGTCTGTCGGGCCGTCGAAGATGCGCTCACCGAGGAGGACGAGGGGGAAGCCCGTGTCCAGAGCATCGGCATCGGGCTGCCCCAGTGCCACGGGGCTGAACAGCAGTCCGTCGGTGAGACGCAGACGCCCGCCGGTGATCACCTGCAGTTCGCGGGCCCTGTCGCCGCTGGTCTGCTCGACGACGACACCGAGCCCTCGGTCGTCGGCGGCACGGATGACCGCATCCGCCAGCTCGGCGAAGTAGTTCTCGCTCAGAGCGGGAACGGCGAGGCCGATGACACCCGTGCGGCCGGAGCGGAGGCCGCGTGCCGACAGGTTCGGCCGGTAGCCGAGTTCATCGATGGCCGTCTGCACACGTTCGCGGGTCTGCGCGCTCACGTGGGGGTAGTCGTTGATGACGTTCGAGACGGTCTTGATGGAGACTCCGGCGAGGCGCGCGACGTCGTGCATCGTCGGATCCATCGGGCCTCACCAATCGCCGTGTGTCACGCCAGCGCGCTCCCCTCACTCTAACGTCGTGCGCAGAGTGCGGGCGGGAGAGGAATGCTCTCCCGCCCGCACCCGAATCGTCGGCTGCTACTGACCGAGCTCGTTCTGAAGGTCGGTCTGCGCCTGATCGAGAGCCTCGTCCGCGGGCGTGCCGTTCTCGTAGATCTCGTTGAGCGTGACCGTGCGGAACTGGTTGTCGACCGTGGGAAGGGACGCGTTGGAGAACGACTCGAAGTGACCGATCCCGTCCTTCACCGAGTTCAGCACGTCGAACAGGTTCGTCTGGAAGTACTGGTTGAACTTGTTGTCCGGGTTCTTCGTGACCTTCTCGTCTTCCCAGACCGACATGTTCACGGGATCGAAGCCCAGCTCCTCCCACACCTTCACGTTCGCTTCGAGCGACAGCTTGCTGTAGGCCGCGAACTCGCTGGCGATCTCCTTCTTCCCGCTGCCGGCCATCACGGCGGTGCCGGTGCCACCGCCACCGATGGTCAGCACCTCGGAGCCCTCGATCTGCGGAGCGGGAGCGATCGCGATCTTCCCCGCGAGATCCGGCATGTAGTCGACGAAACGCGAGGTGTACCACGCGGGATAGACGACGGCGGCGTAGTCGCCGTCGTTGATGGCGCCGAAGGCCTCCTCGCTGTCCGGGCTGCCACCGGGGATCGTCGAGATCGCTCCCGACTCCTTCATGTCCTGGAACATCTCCATCGTGTCGACGACCTCGGGGCTGTTCACGTCGACGTCCCCCCGCCCGTCCTCGGTAAAGAGCTGCCCGCCGTTCTGTGCGATCGCGAGCGGCTCGGTGAAGAAGATGCTCGTGCTGGCGACGCCGAACGCCTTCCCGGTCGCCGCGGAGTACTCGGTGCCGGCGGCGGCGAAGTCGTCCCAGGTCTCGATCGTCGTGTAGTCGATCCCGGCGCTCTCGAGGAGTTCGGTGTTGTAGAAGCTCACGAAGGCGCCGACGTGGGTCGGGAAGCCGTAGATCTTGCCGTTCCTGCTGTAGAGGTCGAGCCGGGCCTGCACGATGTCGTCGGTGTAGGGCGCGGCGACCTCCGTCAGATCCGCCAACGGCGGGTTGTCGCCCTTGACGAAGTTCGCGAATTTGCCCACCTCGATGTCGGCCAGGTCGGGGAGGCCCTCCCCGGAGTTCACGGCGAGCAGGAGCTTGTCGTGCATGTCCTGGTAGGGGTAGACGGTGATGTTCAGGTCGATGGCCTTGTCGGGGTTCTCCTTGTTCCAGCTCTCGGCCATCTGCTCGTAGACCTGGCCGTGGAGCTCGGCGAAGACCCACATGTCCAGTGTGGTGGTGCCGTCGGCGTTCGCGCCGTCGTCCTGCGGGGTGCCGCTCGCGCAGGCGGACAGAGCGCCGACCGTCACTGCTGCCACGGTCGCCGCGGTCAGAATCCTTCGGAATCGCATGGTCATACTCCTGACTGTGTGGGGGATACGGGGGAGAGGAAGGTTCGGTGTCAGCCCTTGACCGCGCCGGCGGTCATGCCCTGCACGAAGAACCGTTGGAACGCGAGGAAGAGGATGAGGAGGGGGATCAGGGAGAAGAACGAGCCGATGATCAGCAGTTCGTAGTTGTTGCCGTACGGCGTGAGCAGCGTGTTCAGGCCGATGGGCAGGATGAACTTGTCCGGCGAGCGCAGAACCAGCAGCGGCCAGAGGAAGTTGTTCCAGATGATCATGCTGTTGAGGATCGCCATCGCCGCGAACGCCGGTTTGGCGATCGGTGCCACCAGACGGAAGAAGATGCCGAACTCCGACACTCCATCCATGCGACCGGCCTCGAGGATCTCCTTCGGGATGCCGAGGAAGTACTGCCGGAAGAAGAAGATCGTGACCGCCTGGGCGAGGAACGGGAGGACGACGATCCAGTACTGGTCCGTGGCGCGCATGTCGTTCACCTGGACGTACAGCGGCAGCATGAGCATCTCGAACGGGATCGTCATGAGGATGATCACGAGGATGAAGCCGAGGCTCTTGCCGCGGAACTCGTACATCGCGAACCCGTAGGCGACGAACGAGCTCACGAGGAGAGTGCCCACCAATTGCACGACCGTGAGCACGAGACTGTTCCAGAACCATTGGAAGTACAGGCCGGAGTCGGTGAAGAGCATCACGTAGTTGTCGAAGCTCAGTGTCGACCAGTCGGTCGAGAACGAGATCCCGTTGCGGATGACGTCGTTGCCGTCCTGAAAGGTTCCGAAGACGATCGCGAGCACCGGGACGAGCGAGACGAGAGCGATGAGGATCAGGAATCCGCTCCGTATCATCCCCGCCGTACGACGCGACATCCGTGGTCGTGTGCGGGTGGGAGGCGGCGTCGCGGAGGTCTGGTACATCATCGAGCCGACTCCTTCTTCAACGTGCCCGTGGCGATGAGCTGAGTGAGATTGATCGCGAGGACCAGCACGAGGAGCACGACGCCCACGGCGGAGGCGAAGCCGAGGTCATTGTCCTGGATGCCCTTGCGATAGAGGTAGCCGACGATCGTCAGGCCCTGGTTGTTCGGTGAGTTGTTGCCGGCGTAGAGCATGAAGCTCTCGAGGAACATGGCCAGACCGCCGTACACGCTGATCGTGGTGACGTAGACGATGGTGGGCTTCAGCCCCGGCAGGGTGACGTTGAAGAACTGCTGGACCTTGGTCGCACCGTCGATCGACGCCGCCTCGTAGTACTCGGTCGGGATCGCCTGCATGCCGGCGAGGAAGTACATCGTGTTCACGCCGGCCCATCTCCACAGCGCCAGGAGGAGCAGTGCCGTGAGACCGGTGAGGTCTTCGCGCAGCCAGCGGACGGGCCCGAAGCCGAAGAACTCGACGACCTGGTTCATCAGACCCGAGTCGGTCTCGGAGAACATCAGTCGGAAGATGATGCCGGCGACCACGACGGACGTCAGAGCGGGGATGAAGAGCGAGGACTTGAAGAAGTCCTTGATGCGGCTGTTGCCCAGTCGGGAGTTGATGATCGCCGCCAGCACCATCGGGATCGGGACGAGGATGACCAGGGTGAGGAGCGTGTAGCGGATGCTGTTGAACATGGCCTTCCAGAACACCTGGTCGCGCCAGAGCCGCTCGTAGTTCTCCGTACCGATGAACGTGGCCTGACCGTAGAGCACCTCCTGGAAGCTCATCGTCACCGATCGGCCGACGGGAACCAGCCAGAACACGAGCACCGTGAGCACGAAGGGCAGGATGAACAGGTAGGGAGCGAGACGCTGGTTGTAGAGCAGCTTCTTCATGCGCCGCGACCCCTTCTCAGCGTTCCGGAATTCACAACGATGTAAACGGGCTGACAGTGCGGCGCGACACCGTGCGGGCGATGCGTGCTCGTGAGGCCGTGGGGGCGTCGGGCTGGTTCTCGATCAGTCATGGCAGCTTTCTTCCTCGAACTCATGCCTGGGTGGCGTTTCTCGCCGGAGCTTCGGGTGGCGCGGAGATGTCGATGCTCCATGAACTGGGTCGTTTGCTCCGCCTCCACCTGTCTTCGCTGAACAGGTTATGCTCCTGCCGACAGATTTACAACGTTGTATATTGGTGACGCACACGTCCTCACTCGGAAGAGCACCCATGCCATCGGCCCATCTGACCATCGACCCGCACTTCGTCACCGGGCGCATTCAGCGTCGACTGTTCGGCGGCTTCGTCGAACATCTCGGCCGCCACGTCTACGACGGAATCTACGAACCCGGGCATGAGGCCGCGGATGCGGAGGGGTTCCGCCGTGATGTCATCGACCTCGTCCGAGAACTCGGCGTCTCGACCATCCGCTATCCCGGCGGCAACTTCGTTTCGGGGTTCCGATGGGAAGACTCGGTCGGCCCTCGTGAACAGCGGCCCCGGCGCCTCGACCTCGCCTGGCACTCGACCGAGACGAACGAGGTCGGGCTCCATGAGTTCGCCTCGTGGCTCGACAAGGTGGGCAGCGACCTCATGATGGCGGTCAACCTCGGCACCCGGGGAACGCTGGAGGCACTGGATCTTCTCGAGTACGCGAACATCCGAGGAGGGACGGCGTTGAGTGAGCGGCGTCGAGAGAACGGGCGCGACGAGCCGTTCGGTGTCGAGATGTGGTGCCTGGGCAACGAGATGGACGGTCCGTGGCAGCTCGGCCATCGCTCTGCGGACGACTACGGCAAGGTCGCCTCACAGGCGGCCAAGGCCATGCGACAGATGGACCCCGATGTCACGCTCGTCGTCTGCGGGTCATCGAGCCGGCACATGCCCACGTTCGGCGAATGGGAGCGCGTCGTGCTCGGGCACACCTACGACGACGTCGACTACATCTCCTGCCACGCCTACTACGAGGAGAAGGGCGGAGACCTCGACTCGTTCCTCGCGTCCGCCGTCGATATGGATCGCTTCATCGAGTCGGTGGTGGCGACGGCTGATCACGTCGGGGCCGTACGGGGCAGCACGAAGAAGATCGAACTCTCCTTCGACGAGTGGAACGTCTGGTACCTCGACCGGTTCCGCGACGTGGACAAGATCTCCGGCATCGACAACTGGCCGATCGCTCCGCGTCTGCTGGAGAACGTGTACTCGGTCGTCGACGCGGTCGTCTTCGGCAACCTCCTCATCTCGCTGATCAAGCATGCCGATCGGGTCACGAGCGCGTCGCTGGCGCAGCTGGTGAATGTGATCGCGCCCATCATGACCGAGCCGGGCGGGCCCGCGTGGAGGCAGACCACGTTCTACCCCTTCTCGATCACGTCGCGCCTGGCCCAGGGGGACGCGCTCGAGCTCAAGCTCGACGCGCCCTCCTACCGCACCGCACTGTACGGCGAAGTGCCACTCGTCGACGCGGTGGCGACACACGACTCCGAGACCGGGCGCTCTGCCGTCTTCCTGGTGAATCGGAGCACGACGGAGGCGATCACGGTCACCGTGGACATCGCCGGACTTGGCGACGTCGGGGTGTGCGAGGCGCACACCCTGAGCGATGACGACGTGTACGCCGTGAACACGCTCGCCGACCCGGAGCGCGTCACCGTCCGCGACAACGACACGGTCGCCCTCGAAGGAGGACTGCTCACAGTGACTCTGCCGCCCGTGTCCTGGTCCGCCATCGCTCTCGGCTGAGCTCGCCGGCCCGGGGTGATCGCGTTCCGAGTGCGCAGGGGTCTCGTCAGCGTGTGAGCCAGCTCCGCAGGGACCGGGTCACGAAGGGCAGCACCCAGTAGGCCATGATGGGGGTCAGCACGAGGGTCGTCACGAGCACCCTCAGCCAGATCGGGAGACCGTCCCAGCCGGGAACGGGACTCAGGGCGTAGGTGAAGGCCAGGTTGACCGGGAAGAAGCCCAGCCAGATCGAGGTCGCCTGTTTCCACCGCGGAGGCGCGGGCGCGACGGTGACCGTGGCGGTGCCGCCCTCGGAGGACGGGAGCGTGATGGTCCCGGTGGTCGGCTCGTCGAACCAGCCCTCGATGCCGGTGCGCCGTTTCGAACGCTCGCTCCGCACGAAGCCCTCGCCCATCGACAGCCACCAGGTGCGTTCGGCCGACTGCTCCCACGCGACCAGCGACTCCTCGCTCGCGAAGCGGTAGAGCATGTGCCACACCTGCGAGTCCTCGCCGGCGCGCACCCAGCCGGAGCCGAGGAAGCCCGGATACTTCGTCGCGAGGTTCACCCCCGTCTGCACCCAGGCGGTCGCCTCGGTGATGCGGCCGGGGTCGACCTCGCGGCGGATGGACACGGTGACGGGCTCGGACATGATGCGGTCCTCGGAGAACGGACGCCCGGGGTCGGGGCGTCGAAGCGGATGCGCCAGGGTGGCAGCGCACGGTCGATTCTAGGTGGATTCTCGCGGCGTTCGAATCGCGCACCCGGTCGGATTCTGAGGTGTTTTTCGACCGGCTGCGGGATTCGAAACGCCCCAGGGATGCCGCGTCCACGAAGAGGACCCCCGCCGACCCGATTCGGCGGGGGTCTCGCGGCGTGGGAGCCGCGACGGGAGCGAGAGTGCTCACCGTGCGCGCGGTAGACGTGACACCCGATCCGGTCTGAGTCTCTGTCCGCGCATCTGCAGTTGTACCCGGGGGAGATGGCCGGCCGGTGAACGCGGTGCGAACAACCCCGACGGATGAGAAGACCCACGCGGGACAAAATGCTAGGACGTCCTAGTAAATCTCCGGAGGCCAGAGTAAACTCCTCAATGTGCCAATGACGGCACGGAGGGATGTCACACAATGACTCGTACCATCGCCCACTTTGTAGGCGGATCGCTTCTCACTCCCGACTCCGGTCGCTTCGCCGATGTGTTCGATCCGAGCACCGGTGCCGTGCAGGCGCGGGTGCCGCTGGCGTCGGCCGAGGAGGTCCGCCGGGTGATCGCCAACGCCGAGGAGGCCCAGGTCGCCTGGGCCGCGACCAACCCGCAGAAGCGTGCGCGGGTGCTGCTGCGCTTCCTCGACCTGGTGCAGCGCGAGATGACGCCGCTCGCCGAGCTCCTCGCGAGCGAACACGGCAAGACGGTCGACGATGCCAAGGGCGACATCCAGCGCGGTCTCGAAGTCATCGAGTTCTCGGCCGGGGCTCCGCACCTGCTCAAGGGCGAGTACTCCACGGGCGCGGGGACCGGAATCGACGTCTACTCGATGCGGCAGCCCCTGGGCGTGGTCGCCGCGATCACTCCTTTCAACTTCCCCGCGATGATCCCGCTGTGGAAAGCGGGGCCCGCGCTCGCGGCGGGGAACGCCGTCGTGCTCAAGCCCAGCGAGCGCGATCCCTCGGTGCCGGTGCGCCTCGCCGAGCTCTTCCTCGAAGCGGGACTTCCCGCCGGGGTGCTCAACGTCGTGCACGGTGACAAGGAGGCGGTCGACGCGCTGCTCACCGATGACCGCATCCGGGCCGTCGGGTTCGTCGGGTCCACACCGATCGCCGAGTACATCTACGGCACCGCGACGGCTCACGGCAAGCGGGCGCAGTGCTTCGGCGGCGCCAAGAACCACATGATCGTGATGCCGGACGCCGACCTCGACCAGGCGGTGGATGCGCTCATCGGTGCGGGCTACGGTTCGGCCGGAGAGCGCTGCATGGCGATCTCGGTGGCCGTTCCGGTGGGACAGGAGACGGCCGATGCTCTCGCCGCCAAACTCACCGAACGTGTCGCCCAGCTGCGGGTCGGGCCCTCTCTCGCGGCGGACGTCGACTACGGGCCGCTGGTCACCCGCGCGGCGGTGGAACGGGTCGAGGGATACATCCAGCAGGGCGTCGACGAAGGAGCGACCCTCCTCGCCGACGGCCGCGGCTTCACCGTTCCCGGTCACGAAGAGGGGTTCTACCTCGGACCGACCCTGTTCGACCACGTCACGACCGAGATGGCGATCTATCGGGAAGAGATCTTCGGCCCGGTGCTCGTGATCGCCCGTGCTGCCGACTACGAAGAAGCGCTGCGCATGGCCTCGGAGCACGAGTACGGCAACGGCGTCGCGATCTTCACGCGCGACGGTGACGCCGCACGCGACTTCGCCGCCCGCGTCGAGGTCGGGATGGTCGGCGTGAACGTGCCGATCCCGGTGCCGATCGCGTACTACACGTTCGGCGGCTGGAAGCGCAGCGGGTTCGGCGACCTCAACCAGCACGGCACCGACGCCTTCCGGTTCTACACGAAGACCAAGACGGTGACGAGCCGCTGGCCTGCGGCGGGCATCCGCGACGGCGCCAGCTTCGTCATCCCCACCATGCACTGATCCGCACCGTCCGGCACGAAACTCCCACAAGGAACCACGATGACCATGACCACCGTCACCACCACCGCCGAAGAGCGCGAGGCGATCATCGGCGCCGTCCGCGAGTTCGCGGAGACCGAGCTCGCCCCGCACGCCGCGGAGCGCGACGAGAAGCACCTGTTCCCCCGCGAATCGCTGAACCGTGCCGGTGAGCTCGGCCTCGGCGGCATCTACGTGGACGAGGAGTTCGGCGGCACCGGCCTCAGCCGCCTCGACACCGTCGCGATCTTCGAGGAGCTCGCGAAGGGCGATCCTGCGGTCGCGGCCTACATCTCCATCCACAACATGGTCGTGTGGATGATCGACACGTACGGCGACGATGCGCAGCGTGGGCAGTGGCTGCCGGCGCTCACCTCGATGTCCGAGTTCGGCGGGTACTGCCTGACGGAGCCGGGCGCGGGATCGGACGCCGCGAACATCGCGACGAGCGCGGTCCGAGACGGCGACGACTTCGTACTCACCGGCGTCAAGCAGTTCATCTCGGGCGCGGGCGAGGCCGCCGTCTACGTCGTCATGGCGCGCACCGGAGAGCCGGGCGCGCGGGGGATCAGCGCGTTCCTGGTGCCGGGCGACGCCGAGGCGTTGAGCTTCGGGGCGCCGGAGAAGAAGATGGGCTGGCATGCGCAGCCGACCCGCCAGGTGATCCTCGACGGCGTGCGGGTTCCGGCCTCCGCCATGCTCGGCGACGAAGGGCGTGGGTTCGCCATCGCGATGTCGGCCCTCAACGGAGGTCGGCTCAACATCGCGGCCTGTTCGCTGGGCGGCGCGCAATGGGCGCTCGACAAGGCCGTGCAGTACGTGCACGAGAGGATGGCCTTCGGAGAGCCGCTTGCCGAGAAGCAGTCGATCCTGTTCGCGATCGCCGACATGCGCACCGACCTGCACGCCGCACGCCTCATGGTGCGCGACGGCGCGCAGGCGGTCGATGAGCATGCACCCGACGCGACGATGCGCTGTGCGATGGCCAAGCGCTTCGCGACCGATGCCGGATTCGACGTCGCGAACCGGGCACTGCAGCTCCACGGCGGCTACGGGTATCTGCAGGACTACGGCATCGAGAAGGTGGTCCGTGACCTGCGCGTGCATCAGATCCTGGAAGGGACCAACGAGATCATGCGGCTCATCGTCGGTCGCGAGATGCTGCGACCTGCGGGTTCCGCCTCCCTCCAGCGCGGCGGCGGAGACCAGATGCGGAGCGGGTCATGACTCGCGTGGCCTTCCTCGGCCTCGGGCACATGGGGCTCCCCATGGCCAGGAACCTCGTCGCCGCCGGTCATGAGGTGCACGGCTTCGACCTGGTGCCCGCCGCCGTCGAGACGGCGCAGGCGGCGGGGATCCCGGTTGCGGCGAGTGGAGCGGATGCGGTGGCCGAGGCGGACGTCGTCATCACGATGTTCCCCGCCGGAAAGCACGTGATCGAGGCGTATCGCACCGAACTGCTCGCCGCTGCGCGTCCGGGTACTCTCTTCATCGAGTCGTCCACGATCGCCGTCGATGAGGCGAGGGCGGCCCACGCGCTCGCGCTCGCCGCGGGGCACCGCAACATCGATGCCCCGGTCTCGGGAGGTGTGGTGGGTGCCGAGAACGGCACGCTCGCCTTCATGGTCGGTGGCTCGGACGAGGACTTCGCCGCAGCGCTGCCGCTGCTGGAGGTCATGGGCGCGCGGATCGTGCACTGCGGCGGGCCCGGGCTCGGCCAGGCGGCGAAGGTCTGCAACAACATGGTGCTCGCGGTCTCGCAGATCGCGGTGGCCGAGGCGTTCGTGCTGGGGGAGCGACTGGGCCTCGAGCACCAAGCGCTGTTCGACGTCGTGTCGCAGGCATCCGGGCAGTGCTGGTCGGTCACGACGAACTGCCCCGTTCCCGGCCCGGTTCCCACGAGTCCGGCCAACCGCGACTATCAGCCGGGCTTCGCCGGGGCGCTGATGGCGAAGGACCTCGGCCTCGCGCTGCAGGCGATCGAACAGACATCGACCGACGCCAAGATGGGCCGTCTGGCGCAGGAGCTCTATGCCGCCTTCGCCGCCGGTGACGGTGCGACCCGGGACTTCTCGGGCATCATCACGGATATTCGCGACGATCGCGTGTGAGCACTGCGTTCGAATCGCGCAAATGGTTCTCTTCGCGGTGCGGATGGAGTCATTTGCGCGATTCGAAGGCCAGGGTGAATGCTGAAAGAGATCCGACGGAGAGGGCGACATGACCGAATACGAGACGATCCTGGTCGAGCAGCGCGGACGAGTGGGGTGGATCACCCTGAACCGACCCGGCGCGCTGAACGCGTTGAACAGCCGACTCGCGGAGGAGGTCACCGCGGCCGCCGTCGCCTTCGACACGGACGACGCTGTCGGCGCCATCGTGGTGACCGGGTCCGAGAAGGCGTTCGCGGCCGGCGCCGACATCAAGGAGATGGAGAGCATGTCCGCGGCGGAGATGCTCGAGACCGACCACTTCGGCGTCTGGCATGACTTCGCCGCGGTGCGCACCCCCGTGATCGCGGCGGTCTCCGGCTTCGCCCTGGGCGGTGGCTGCGAGCTCGCGATGATGTGCGACATCATCCTCGCCGCGGACAACGCGAAGTTCGGCCAACCGGAGATCAACCTCGGCGTCATCCCCGGGATGGGCGGTACGCAGCGCCTGATCCGTGCGGTCGGCTACTACAAGGCGGCCGAGCTGGTGCTTTCCGGACGTTTCATGGGGGCGGAGGAAGCCGAGCGCGCAGGTCTCGTGTCGCGTGTCGTTCCAGCATCCGAGCTCCTCGCCGAGGCGGCGACGCTCGCCGACTCCATCGCCGCGAAGTCGCTGCCGTCCGTCTATGCGGCGAAGGCCGCGCTGGATGCGGCGATGGAGACGACCCTGGCCGACGGCCTCGCGCACGAGAAGCAGGCCTTCGCGGCGCTGTTCGACACCGCCGATCAGAAGGAAGGGATGTCGGCGTTCCGGGAGAAGCGGTCGCCGGACTTCCAGAACCGCTAGGTGCCTGTTCGCAACTCCTCAGAAAGGAGTGCGTCGCGCGGGAAACGGCGCTCCGCGCGGTGCTCGTCGGAGATTCCTGAGGAGTTGTGAACGCCCTCAGCCGGAGAGGGCGTCGAGGACCTTCGCGATCCGGCGTTCGCGCGTTGCATCCTGTTTGGCCTCGGCCACGCTCCGCGCGTGCTCCTTGCGTACGGAGTACGACAGTGCGTCGAAGCGTGCGCGCACGGCAGGGTCGGCGTCCAGGGCTGCAGCGAGCTCGGCGGGGATGTCGACGGTGCGCTCAGCTGAATCCACCCGGATCACGGCATCGATCTCCTGCCCGATCTCCACCCCGAGTTCGGCGCGGACGGCCTTGCTGAACCCGATCAGGTTCTCGTCGCCCATCCGCGCCAGTCGCAGGCGGGCGGTGCGTCCGTCGATGGTGACGGCGACCGGGAAGGCTTTCCCGGCACCGAACGACGCGACCTGCTCGTCCGTGAGCAGGATCGCCGCGGCGGGGCCGCGGCCGGTGAGGATGGTGTGCAGACGCAGTTCGCTCATGCCGACAGGGTACGCCCGGGGTCCTCGATCTCGGCGGCCAGAATCGTGTTGCGTTCGCTGATCAGGCGGCGCATGTACGCGCCGAGGAACAGGGCGTCGACGATCCGGCCGAGCGGACCGAAGGGTGACCGGAACGTCACCGTGTCCCGCATGAGCGTGCCGGACGGATGCGCAGCGAACCGGTGCTCGTGCAGGAACGCTGCGAACGGGCCGGCGATCTGCCGGTCCGAGAAGCCGTGGGGCGGATCGATGTCGAACACGACGGAACGCAACCGGAACGGGACGCCGAAATGACGTGCCCGCCACGTCACGGTCGACCCCTCCGTGAACGATCCCCCCGCCGGTGCCTCCACCATCGACTCGCCGTGTCGAGCCATCGAGCGGACGTGCAGCTCAGGGTCCAGCGACGCGGCGAACACGGCAGCGGGTGGTGCGGCGATGAGCGTCTCGAGGACGAACCGGGGCATGTCAGAGCGGCTCGGGATGCGGGCGAGGGTCCGCGAAGTCTCCCGCGGCCTTGCGGAGCCGCGCGACGATCGCGACGAGTTCTGCGGCGTCGTCTCCGCTCATGCCGGGATCGACGAAGACCTCGGAGTTCAGGGACCGGGTGGCGCGTTCGACCAGTTCCCGCCCGGCATCCGTGAGGGCGAGGAGCGCGGCCCGACCGTCGTGCGGGTGCGGCTCCCGCACCACGAGCCCATCGCGGACCAGTCGCTCCGCCGTGCTCGTGACCGTGGTCGGGTGCACTTGAAGGCGAGCGACGACACTCGACAGGGGGAGGCGTCCGGCGCGGCTGAACGCGAGCAGACGCAGCACCTCGAACCGGGCGAAGCTGAGTGCGAACGGCTTGAGCGCCGCATCGACGCGGGCGAGCAGGAGCTGTTGGGCCCGCATGACCGAGGTGACGACAGCCATGCCGTCGGCGGCATCCGTCCACCCGTGCGCGATCCACTGCCGCTTGGCCTCGGCGAGCGGGTCAACGGGGAGCGGGCGGGGTCGGGTCACCTCTCTACGGTACCGGCGGCGGCGTGCGGCGGACGGAGCGTGGGGGATACCGCAGCCGGAGTGTGGGGTATGTATACATTGTCGGGGAAATTCTGGGGTCCCGACCGTGGTTTCCTCTGCTTTTGGCTACATAGAGGCCCATGCGGATAGACTCAGCGTGTCGTGAGGAGCAATCGATGAAGATCTTCGTCTTGGTCAAAGAGGTGCCCGACACCTATGGCGATCGCAAACTGAATCTCGAGACCGGGCTCGCTGATCGCGCCGCCGGAGATGTCGTCCTGGACGAGATCACCGAGCGTGCTCTCGAGGTCGCCCTCCGTTACGCCGACAAGAACGACGGGACCGAGGTCGTCGCCCTCTCGATGGCTCCGGCCGGCTCGACCGCTTCCGTGCGTCGGGCGCTCGCGATCGGCGCCTCGTCGGCCGTGCACGTCGCCGATGAGGAACTCGTGGGTGCCGATCTCGGCCTCACCGCCGAAGTGCTGGCCGCCGCGATCCGCCGCGGGAGCCCCGACCTGGTGATCACCGGGAACCTGTCGACCGACGGCTCGGGCGGTGTCATCCCGGCCATGCTCGCCGAGCACCTCGGGTTCGCGCAGGCCACCGCTCTCACGTCGGTCGAGATCACCGACGACGGCGTCTCCGGGGTCCGCGGTGCGGATGCCGGCAGTCAGCCGATCACGGCGTCGCTGCCCGCAGTGATCTCGATCACCGAGGCACTCCCCGACGCACGCTTCCCCAACTTCAAGGGCATCATGGCGGCGAAGAAGAAGCCGCTGGAGGTGCTCTCGCTCGCCGACCTCGAGGTCTCGGCGGATCCGTCCGCAGCGCCGCGAACCATCATGACCGCGGTGTCGGAGAAGCCTCCGCGCGCGGCCGGCGTGAAGATCACCGATGAAGGCGATGCCGCCGACAAGCTCGTCGACTACCTCGTGCAGAACAGGTTGGTGTGAGATGACTTCTTCCGAGAACCCGATCCTCGTCCTCGTCGACGTCGACCCCTCCGGCTACGTGGCGACCAGCACGGCCGCGCTGATCGGTGCCGCGTCGACGGTCGGTACGCCCGTGGCCCTGATCGTCGGCGGGAGTCCTGCGGCGGTCGATCAGGCCGCCGCGGCCGGAGCATCCGTGGTGCTGACGGCCGACGGAGACCCCACCGCGCTGACGGTCCCGATCGTGGACGCTTTGCAGGCCGCGGCAGCCCAGGTGCGACCCGATGCTGTGCTCATCTCGAACTCGATCTCCGGTCGAGACGTGGCGGGACGATTCGCGGTGCGCACGAAGAGCGCGCTGTCGGTCGACGCGGTCGGTGTCTCCCGCGACGAGGAGGGTGTCGTCGCGCACCACTCGGTCTACGGCGGCGCGTATCTGGTCGACTCCGCTCCGACATTCGGAACCCCGGTGATCACGGTGCGTCAGGGCGCGGTCGATGCGCGTGCCGAGGCGGTGCCGTCGCACTCGGTCGAGGTGCTCGATGTCACCCCGTCCGGGGTCGTCGCCGCGACGGCCGGTCCGGTCGAAGCGGTCGAGGTCGCCTCCTCCCGCCCTGAGCTGCGGGGCGCCACCCGTGTCGTCTCGGGCGGACGTGGTCTCGCCTCCAAGGAGAAGTTCGTGCTCGTCGAAGAGCTCGCCGACGCGCTCGGAGCGGCGGTCGGTGCCTCCCGGGCCGCCGTCGATGCCGGATACATCCCTCAGTCGCACCAGGTCGGACAGACGGGCGTCTCGGTCTCTCCGCAGCTGTATGTCGCTCTCGGCATATCCGGAGCGATCCAGCACCGTGCGGGCATGCAGACGTCGAAGAACATCGTCGCGATCAACAAGGACCCCGAGGCGCCGATCTTCGAGGTCGCGGACTTCGGCATCGTCGGCGACGTGTTCACCGTGGTGCCCCAGGTGATCGCGGCGCTCGAGGCGCGGAAGAACTAATCATGGCGACGCGGATGCTGCGACGCGGTCTGCCGCGGGTGCCGGGCGGGGACCCCTGGCCCCCTGCGGATGCCGTGGCCGTGGAAGCGGCCGACGCTCCCGGGCCTTCGGACGTGTCGCTCCCGGAGGCGGCCGTGCCGGTCGCTGAACCCGTCGCGGCCGAGGTCGCGCCGGAGGCGGACGCGCTCGCACCGCGTGCGGGGTCCGTGAACGGAGCCGTCGCGGCGACGGCGGGTGTGATCGCCTCCTCCTCGGGCATCCGGCGAGGGCTCCCACGCGTGCCCGGGGGTGAGCCGTGGCCACCGGCCAGTGGTGCGCAGGCTCCCATCGCAGACGAACCAGCCGAGGAGGCCGTGCCCACGCCGGCACCCTCGGCTGCGGCATCCGCCTCGGCTGCGGCATCCGCCCCGGTCGTGTCGGACACCGTGGGCGCTGCTGCGCCGGTGTCGACGCCCGCGCCCGCGCCCGCCGCGACGCCGGAGGCGCACGCCTCCTCGGCGACCGGCGTTCGACGGGGGCTGCCTCGTGTCGTCGGTGGTGAGCCCTGGCCGCCCGCCGGCATCACTCCGATCGTCCCCGCAGCCGCGGCCCCTGTCGACGCTGCTGCTACCGCTTCTGCGCTTCCTGTCGCTGCCGAGCCCCCTGCCTCCGCGGCCGTGCCGGTCCCGACCGCTGCTGTCGCCACCGTCGATACGCCGCTGGCGTGGAAGCGCACGGTGTGGGACGGCCGTGCACCGCGGCACGTGGCTGCGGCCCCGGAGCCCGCACGTCGTCGTCCGGCCTGGACCCAGGCGATCGCCGTCCTGTTCGGGGCCGCTGCGCTCGGAGTGCTCGCCGGAGCCGCCATCGCGCTGGTGCGCACGCTCCTGAGCTTCCCGTTCATGCAGGACTTCCTCGCGGCCTTCCCCGGTGAGTACGAGCCGGCTATCGCGGTCGCGCCCGGATTCGCGCCGTGGGTGAACTGGGCGCACTTCTTCAACATGTTCCTGATGGTGCTCATCATCCGCTCCGGACTGCAGGTGCGCACGGAGAAGCGTCCGACGGTCTTCTGGACGCCCCGCGGCAATGCGAAGGGCAAGATCAGCCTGAACCTGTGGTTCCATCAGGCGCTCGACATCCTGTGGCTCGTGAACGGCGTCATCTTCGTGGTGCTGCTGTTCGTCACCGGGCACTGGGTGCGCATCGTGCCGACGAGCTGGGAGGTCTTCCCGAACGCGTTGTCGGCGGCCCTGCAGTACGTCTCCTTCGACTGGCCGCATGAGAACGGCTGGAACAACTACAACAGCCTGCAGCAGCTCGCGTACTTCGCGACCGTGTTCATCGCGGCTCCCCTCGCGGCGATCACCGGTTTCCGGATGTCGGGGCTGTGGCCGAAGAAGGCCGAGAAGCTGTCGAAGGCGTATCCGGTCGAATGGGCTCGTGCCCTGCACTTCCCGATCATGCTGTACTTCGTGGCGTTCATCATCGCGCACGTGGCGCTGGTGATGCTGACCGGATTCCTGCGCAACCTGAACCACATGTTCGCCGCGCAGGATGCCGCCACCTGGACGGGATTCTGGGTCTTCGTCGTCTCGATCGTCGTGATCGCCATCGGCTGGGCGGCCGCCCGTCCGCTGGTGCTCGCTCCGATCGCGAAGGTCTTCGGAAAGGTCTCGGGGCGCTGACACGACGACGTTGACGCAGCGGCGTCGCCGCACGACGGAAGGAGATCCATGGCAGAGGCATTCATCGTCGACGCGGTCCGCTCGCCTGTCGGTCGGCGCGGGGGATCGCTCGCCGGAATCCACCCGGCGGATCTGGGCGCACACAGTCTGACCGCGCTGGTCGAACGCACGGGCATCGACCCCGGCGCGATCGATGACGTCGTGCTCGGTGCGATCGATGCGATCGGCGGGCAGTCGGGGAACGTGGCGCGCACGGCCGCCCTGGTCGCCGGATTCCCTGAGCACGTGCCCGGGGTCACGATCGATCGCCAGTGCGGCTCGAGCCAGCAGGCTGTGCACTTCGCGGCGCAGGCCGTGATGAGCGGGATGAGCGACCTCGTGGTCGCCGGCGGCTTGCAGAACATGTCGCAGGTGCCTCTGACCGCCGCGGCGACCGTGGGTGAGGCGTACGGCTTCACGACGCCGTACGCGGAGTCCCCCGGGTGGCGGGCGCGCTACGGCGATCAGGAGATCTCGCAGTTCGCCGGTGCGGAGCTGATCGCCGAGCAATGGGACATCTCCCGCGAGGAGATGGAACAGTTCGCCCTCGAGAGCCACCGTCGCGCAGCCGTCGCGCAGGACGAGGGTCGCTTCGCGAATGAGATCACGCCGTTGAACGGGCTCGACCACGACGAGGGCGTGCGCCGGGACACGAGTCTGGAGCGGATGGCGGGACTCGCTCCGTTGCGGGAGGGCGGGCGGATCACCGCTGCTGTCTCATCACAGATCAGCGATGCTTCCAGCGCCGTACTCATCGCGAGCGAGAGGGCGGTCCGCGAACACGGGCTCACACCTCGCGCGCGCATCCATCAGATGACGGTGCGGGGCGCGAGCCCCGTGCTCATGCTCACCGCGCCCATCCCGGCGACCCGGAGAGCTCTGGAGCGTGCGGGCCTCGGTGTCGCCGATATCGACCTGTTCGAGGTGAACGAGGCGTTCGCCCCCGTGGTGCTCGCCTGGATGCGTGAGCTGGAGGCTCCGCATGAGAGGGTCAACGTCAACGGGGGAGCCATCGCGCTCGGTCATCCGATCGGGGCGACCGGCACGAGGCTGTTGACGACGCTGCTGAACGAACTCGAGCGCACCGGCGGGCGGTACGGCGTGCAGGCGATGTGCGAGGGCGGTGGCGTCGCCAACGTGACCATCATCGAGCGCCTCTGACCTGTTGCATGCGGGATCAAGAACGTGCCTGCGAGGGACGTGCGAGGTGCGAAATCGATCCCGCACGGGCCCGCCGCGTCAGGGTCGGACGAAGCGGACCTCGGTCAGCGTCTCACCGAGGAACGGCTCGGTGTGTGATGCGCCGTCGAGGTGGAAGCCGTTGCGCGTGTAGAAGCGGTGCGCACGGGGGTTGTCCTCCGCGACCCACAGGTACAGCGGCTCGTCCTTCTCGACGGCGGCGTCGAACAGCTTCTGGCCGATGCCGGTCGAGTGCCACGCGTCGAGCAGGTAGATGAAGTAGAGCTCGCGGAACGCCGGAGCATCCTTGTCGCGGGCCGGTCCCGAACCGACGAAGCCGACGATCTCGCCGTCGACGAGCGCAGCGTTCATCTTGAAGTCGGGGCCTTGCGAGGCCCAGTGCGTCCAGAGCTCGGCCATCCGCCGCGGCGAGACCTTCTCGAGCGCTGCCTTGCTGATCAGGTGGTCGTAGGTCTCGTGCCAGCACTGGGCGTGCACGCGACCGAGGGCTTCCGCATCCACATCACGGACCGGACGGACGATGACTTCAGGCTGGGCTTCGGCGCTCATGTTCGTGACTCTACGCGCGGCGTCCGCGAACAGGAAATCGAGCGGAGGCCCACGGAGACGGGGCGTCACAGGATGGAGGGTTCGCACAACGATGTTCGTGATTCGTGCGCGTCTGGCTACGATCGATCCTCGTGAACGTGATCTGGCGGACCCTTCTGGTGATCCTCGGCGCTCGTCGCCGCGTGCGACGGGGGAAGACCCTCGACCCGACGGCGGTGGGCAGCATCACCCTGACGACGTTGCCGACCGACCTCGACATCCTGCGCCATATGAACAACGGTCGCTACCTGTCGCTGTTCGACCTCGGGCGCTGGGACCAGCTGATCCGCACCGGGCTGTTCGACGCCATGAAGGACCGCGGCTGGTACGCGGTCGTCTCCAGCGAGACGGTCACGTTCCGCAAGTCGCTGCAGCTCTGGCAGCGGTTCGAGGTGCAGTCGCGCTTCATCGGGCACGACGACAAGGCCCTCTTCCTGGAGCACCGGGCCGTGGTCGACGGCGAGGTCTACGCCCGGGCGATCGTGCGTGCCCGGATGCTGCGTCGCACCGGGGGCACCGTCAGCAACGAAGAGCTCTTCGCCGCGGTCGGCAAGCCCGACGGCGTGCCGGAGATCGACGCCTGGGTGCACGACTGGGCCGCGGCATCCGCCCTCCCGCCCGTGCGCGTGAAGGCTCCGAGCGTCTGGGGCTGAGCCGCTCTCGCCGCGATCTCCTCCTCTGCTTTCCGTAAGAACCTCGCTTCTTTCCCCGTCACAGAGCCGAAAGAGGGCTGCTCCCGACCGCCCTCTCAGTACTCTGAGCGGGAAGTCAGGGGCGCGGACGCCCCGGTGATCCCGTCGACGCAGACGGGTGGAGGAGGAAGCAGTGGCAGTCATCGGCATCGTGCGGGAGCCTGCGGGCGAAGCACGGGTCTCGGCCACCCCGGCGACCATCGCGTCGCTCGGCAGGCTGGGACACACGGTCAGGGTCGAACGAGGAGCAGGAGCGGCGGCGTCGTTCCCCGATGCGGACTATGAAGCCGCCGGTGCCGTGCTCGTGGACAGGGCGGAGGCGTGGGGGAGCGAGATCGTGCTCGCGATCACGGCGCCCGGACCGGAGGAGATCGCCCTCCTCGCCGACGGGGCGACCCTCATCGCCCTGCTGTCGCCGGCACTGCGTCCCGACCTGGTCGAGTCTCTCGCCCAGCGCAGGATCACCGCGGTCGCCCTCGACGCGGTGCCCCGCATCTCGCGGGCGCAGTCCATGGACGTGCTCAGCTCGATGGCGAACATCGCCGGATACCGGGCGGTCGTCGAAGCCGCCCACGAGTTCGGCCGCTTCTTCACGGGCCAGGTGACCGCCGCCGGCAAGGTGCCTCCGGCGAAGGTGCTCGTCGCGGGAGCCGGAGTCGCGGGGCTCGCGGCCATCGGTGCGGCGTCGAGCCTCGGAGCCGTCGTCCGCGCCACCGATCCGCGCCCCGAAGTCGCCGACCAGGTGACCTCGATCGGGGGAACGTACCTCCCGGTCGACGTCGAGGTCGCCGCGTCCACCGACGGCTATGCGAAGGCGACGAGCGCGGACTACGACCGGCGGGCCGCCGAGATCTACACCGAGCAGGCGGCCGACGTCGACATCATCATCACGACCGCCCTCATCCCCGGGCGTGCGGCACCGCGCCTGATCACGGCGTCCGATGTCGCCCGGATGAAGCCCGGCAGCGTGATCGTCGACATGGCCGCGGGGCAGGGCGGCAACGTCGAAGGGTCCGTCGCGGGCGAACGCATCGTCACCGACAACGGTGTGATCATCCTGGGGTACACCGACCTGGCGTCACGCCTGGCCTCCCAGGCATCACAGCTCTACGGCACGAACCTGGCGAACCTGGTCGCCCTGCTGACGCCCGCGAAGGACGGACGGCTCGTGATCGACTTCGACGACGTGGTGCAGCGTTCGGTCACCGTCGTCCGCGACGGGGAGGTCACCTGGCCTCCGCCCGCCGTGCAGGTCGCCGCCGCGCCCGCTGCGAGAGCGGCCGCGGATCCCGTCGAGGTCGCCCCGCCGAAGAAGATGTCGACGGCGCGCCGGGTGACCCTGATCGTGCTGGGCATCGCCGCCCTCTTCGCCGTGAACGCGTTCGCACCCGCGCCGCTTCCGCAGCACTTCACCGTGCTCGTGCTCTCGGTCGTGATCGGCTTCTCCGTGATCGGCAAGGTGCACCACGCGCTGCACACCCCGCTCATGTCGGTGACGAACGCGATCTCCGGCGTCATCGTCGTCGGCGCGATGCTGCAGGTCACCTCACCGATCCCGGTCGTGCAGGTGCTCGCGACGATCGCCGTGCTGCTGGCATCCATCAACATCTTCGGAGGATTCGCGGTCACCCGCCGGATGCTCGCGATGTTCACCCTCGGGAACTCCGCGAAGGGTGGCCGTAAATGACCATCGACGCGTTCGTCGGAGCGGCGTACATCGTCGCCGCCCTGCTGTTCATCCTGAGTCTCGCCAGCCTCAGCCGCCACGAGTCGGCACGCGCGGGGGTGGTGTACGGCATCGCCGGCATGACCATCGCGCTCGTCGCGACCGTCGCCCTCACCGTCGCCGACGCCTGGAGCACCGGCGCGTTCCTCGGTCTCGGCCTGCTGGTGGCCGCCGTGCTGGTCGGCGCAGCCATCGGGCTCTGGCGGGCCAGGGTCGTCGAGATGACGGGGATGCCCGAGCTCATCGCGCTCTTGCACAGCTTCGTCGGTCTGGCAGCCGTGCTCGTCGGCTGGAACGGCTACCTCGCGCACCCGGAGCTCGCCCCCGAGCTCGTCGGCATCCACAACGCCGAGGTCTTCATCGGGATCTTCATCGGCGGCGTGACCTTCACCGGATCGATCGTCGCCTACCTCAAGCTATCGGCCAGGATGTCGTCCGCGCCGCTCATGCTCCCCGGCAAGAACGGCCTGAACGTCGGCGCGCTCGTCGCCTTCGTCGCGCTCACCGTGTGGTTCGTGAACGACCAGCAGCTCTGGCTCCTGATCGCGGTCACCGTGCTCGCGTTCGCCCTCGGCTGGCATCTGGTCGCTTCGATCGGCGGTGGCGACATGCCGGTCGTCGTCTCGATGCTCAACAGCTACTCGGGCTGGGCGGCCGCCGCGGCGGGTTTCCTCCTCAACAACGACCTGCTGATCGTCACGGGTGCGCTGGTCGGCTCGTCGGGTGCCTACCTGTCGTACGTGATGTGCAAGGCCATGAACCGCTCGTTCCTCTCCGTCATCGCGGGCGGTTTCGGGATCGCCGCACCGTCCGCGGACGACACCGAGTACGGCGAGCACCGCGAGATCACCGCCGAGGGGGCGGCCGAGATGCTCGTCGCCGCGGGCAGCGTCGTGATCACGCCCGGCTACGGCATGGCCGTCGCTCAGGCGCAGTACCCGGTGGCCGATCTGGTCCACAGGCTCCGCGAACGCGGGGTGGACGTGCGGTTCGGCATCCACCCGGTGGCCGGGCGCCTTCCCGGTCACATGAACGTGCTGCTGGCCGAGGCCAAGGTCCCGTACGACATCGTTCTCAGCATGGACGAGATCAACGACGACCTCGCGTCGACCTCGGTGGTGCTGGTGATCGGGGCGAACGACACCGTGAACCCGGCTGCGGCCGAGGACCCGGGCAGCCCCATCGCCGGGATGCCGGTGCTCAAGGTGTGGGAGGCCGAGAACGTCATCGTGTTCAAGCGCTCGATGGCCGCCGGCTACGCGGGGGTGCAGAATCCGCTGTTCTTCCGCGACAACGCCTCGATGCTGTTCGGTGATGCCAAGCAGCGGGTGGAGGACATCATCGCTGCGCTGTGACCTCGGTTTCGAATCGCGCGATCGACGCCATCCGAGAGGGAAAAGCGACCGATTGCGCGATTCGAACGGCCGAGGGATCCTGCTCCCGACCTAGGCTGAAATCCATGGCCGACACCCCGCCGGATGCCGTGGCATCCGCACCCCTCGCAGACCGCGCCGTCGAGCTCGCTCGGCGGTGGGCGATCGAGGCCGCGGCCGTCGAACCCGACCCCGCGGCCGCCCGGCTCGCGGGGGTGCTGCAGGACGCGAACGGCCTCCCGTTCACGCTCGGCTTCGTCGACGGCGTGATGCGCCCCGAAAGCCTGACCGCTGCCGCCTCGCAGTTGCGCCGGATCGCTCCGATCGTGCCCGAGTTCCTCCCGTGGTACCTGCGTTCCGTGGTGCGCCTCGGCGGGGGAGTGGCCCCCCTCCTCCCTGCACCCGTCGTGCCGATCGCCCGCAGGGTGCTGCGCGACATGGTCGGGCACCTCATCGTCGACGCCCGCCCCGCGAAGCTCGGCGCCGCCATCGAGCGGATCGCCGCGGACGGTTCGCGGCTCAACCTCAACCTGCTCGGCGAGGCGGTCCTGGGCGAAGCGGAGGCGCGGCGTCGTCTCGACGGCATCCACGAGCTCATCCAGCGACCGGACGTCGATTATGTCTCGGTCAAGGTGTCCGCCATTGTCAGTCACCTGTCGATGTGGGCGTTCGACGAGGTCGTCGACGAGGTCGTCGAACGGCTTCTGCCGCTGTACCTCACGGCCGCGGGGGACGGCACGTTCATCAACCTCGACATGGAGGAGTACCGCGACCTCGATCTGACCATCGCGGTGTTCACGCGCCTCCTGGAAGATCCGCGTCTGGCCGGACTCGAAGCCGGGATCGTGTTGCAGGCCTACCTCCCCGATGCGCTGCCCGCCCTGCAGGAGCTCACCGCTTGGGCGCAGGATCGCGTCGCGCACGGCGGGGCCCGCATCAAGGTGCGGCTGGTCAAGGGTGCGAACCTCGCGATGGAGCGGGTCGAGGCGCGGATGCACGGTTGGGAATCCGCGACCTACGACACGAAGCTCGACACCGATGCGAACCACCTGCGCTGCCTGGACTGGGCACTGCGACCCGAGCACACGGCGGCGGTGAAGATCGGTGTCGCCGGACACAACCTCTTCGGCATCGCCTACGCCTGGCTCCTCGCCGGTGAGCGCGGTGTCCGGGACGCCGTCGAGTTCGAGATGCTCCTCGGGATGGCGCAGGGGCAGGTGCAGGCCGTTTCCCGCGAAGTCGGTCCGGTGCTGCTCTACGTGCCCGTGGTGGAGCCCGCCGAGTTCGACGTCGCGATCAGCTACCTGGTGCGGAGGCTGGAGGAGAACGCCTCTGCGGAGAACTTCCTCTCCGCGGCGCTCCGGCTCGGCGAGGACGAGTCCCTGTTCGTGCGCGAGCAGGACCGGTTCCTCGATGCACTCGATCGCGCTGCCGATCCGACTCTCCGCACCGGACCGCGTCGCACCCAGGACCGGCACGCCCCCGTGCACGAGTCCGTGCGGCCCGTTCCGTCGGTTCCCGCCCCGGAGACCGACCTCACCAAGGCGGTGCTCGGCATCTCCCGCGGATCCGACGACGGCGGACGGGAGGCCTTCCTCGAGACGGCCGTGTACTCCGCCCGCGAACTGGAGCACGACGCGGGCGGCGCTCCGGGGTTCGTCAACACGGCCGACACCGACCCCGCTCTCCCCGCGAACCGCGACTGGGCGCGCGAGGTGCGCGAGCGCATCCCCGGGTCCGATCTCGGCACCGCGACGGTCGCTGCCGGGCGGGTCGACGATGCCGCGGCGTTGGACCGGATCGTGCAGGGCGTCCGCCGCGCCGCTCCCGCCTGGGGCGGACGACCCGCTGCGGAGCGGGCCGAGGTGCTGCTCCGCGCGGCGGCAGCACTCGAAGGGCGGCGGGCGGATCTCATCGAGGTCGCTGCCTCGGAGACCGGAAAGGTCTTCGCGGAGGCCGACGTGGAGGTGAGCGAGGCGGTCGACTTCGCCCGCTACTACGCCGCGAAGGCACGCGAGCTCGACGCGATCGCCGGGGCCGTCTTCGTGCCGTCATCCGTGACCGTGGTCACCCCGCCGTGGAACTTCCCCCTCGCGATCCCGGCGGGCGGGGTGCTCGCCGCGCTCGCCGCCGGTTCCGGCGTGGTCTTCAAGCCCGCCCCGCAGGCACGTCGTTGCGCCGCCGTCATCGCGGAGACGCTGTGGCAGGCCGGCATCCCTCGTGATCTGCTCGCGCTGGTCGACGTCGAAGAGGGCGATCTCGGTCGCGACCTCATCACGCACGAGGCGGTCGATCGCGTGATCCTCACGGGGGCGTGGGACACGGCGGCGCTGTTCCGCTCCTGGCGTCCGGACCTCCCGCTGCTCGCGGAGACCAGTGGCAAGAACGCGATGATCATCACCCCGTCCGCCGACCTCGATCTCGCGGTCGCCGATCTCGTCAAGAGTGCCTTCGGCCACGCCGGTCAGAAGTGCTCCGCCGCCTCGCTGGCGATCCTGGTGGGCCCGGTCGGCCGGTCCCCGCGGTTCGCGCGCCAGCTCGCGGATGCCGTGCGCTCGCTGCACATCGGTCCGCCGACCGATCCGCTGGCCGAGGTCGGGCCGGTGATCGAGCGACCTCACGGCAAGCTCGCCTGGGCGCTGAGCGAGCTCGAGGGGGAGGAGCAGTGGCTGATCGAGCCTGCGCTCGCCGAGGGCGATGACGGCAGCGGACGACTGTGGCGGCCCGGTATCCGCGTCGGAGTACAGCCGGGGTCGCGCTTCCACACGGAGGAGTTCTTCGGCCCGGTGCTGGGGGTCATGCATGCTCCCACCCTCGCGAAGGCCATCGAGATGCAGAATGCCGTCGCCTACGGCCTCACCGCCGGGCTGTACACGCAGGACCCGGACGATCTCGCCCTGTGGCTCGATCGGGTCGAGGCCGGGAACCTGTACGTGAACCGCGGCATCACGGGCGCGATCGTGCAACGGCAGCCGTTCGGTGGGTGGAAACGGTCTTCGGTCGGTCCCGGCGCGAAAGCGGGCGGGCCGAACTACCTGATCGGACTGGGGTCGTGGCGCTCGCAGGCGGGCGGCCCGGCGTCCAGCACGCTGCACCTGCGCGGACTCGACTCCCGCATCACGGCTCTGATCGAGTCGGCGCAGTCCTCGCTCGCCTACGAGTCGTTCGAGTGGCTGCGTCGATCGGCGCTGTCCGATGCGCTGGCCTGGGACCGCGAGTTCGGGCAGGTGCGCGACGTGTCGCACCTCGATGTCGAGCGGAACCTGTTCCGCTACCGTCCGGTGCCGGTCGAGGTCCGCGCGACGGCGGATGCGGGACTGCAGGAGCTGCTGCGCGTCGTCATCGCCGGTGTGCGCGCCGGAGCGGCGTTCGTCCTCTCGACTCCGGTCGGGCTGCCCGCCGATGTGCGTCGCGCGCTCGGCGATCTCGACGCCCCCGTGTTCTTGGAGAGCGACGACGAGTGGCTGCAGCGCCTGCAGCGGCAGGACGCTGGTCCCGAGGGCGTCGCGCTTCCGGTGGCCGACCGCGTGCGGCTGGTCGGCGGTCGTGAGGGGGTGGCCGCGCTGCGCGCGAAGCTCGCCACGGCCTCCGCCGGCGATCCCGACCTCGCGGTGTACGACGGCGAGGTGACGGGCGCGGCCCGCATCGAGCTGCTGCCGTTCGTGCACGAGCAGTCGATCTCGATCACCGCGCACCGCTACGGCAACCTCGACCCGTGGAGCAGCGACGTGATCTGAGTGCGCGAAGGTATCGTCCGACGCTGATCCCGCGCGACACTCGGCGGGATCGGCAGCGCCGCCGATGCCGTAGTGCTCTAGGTTCGTCATATGCGTCGTCTTCTGGCCCCGGTCGCTCTTCTGGGGGCGTTGCTTCTGAGTGGATGTTCGCTGCTCGGCGATCCCGCGCGCGACCCCGAGGTGCGTTTCGAGGAGACGATCGCCGCCGTCGACCTCTCAGTGCGGGAGAGCGTCGATGTCGAGACGGCGGACTATCTCGCCGATGAGGGCATCCTCGAGATGGTCGCAGCGGAGCTGATCGCGCTCTGTGATGACGAAGAGATGGCGGGGATGAGCATCGTGCTCTTCACGAACTACGGCATGGACGAGGCTCTGCTCGCCGGGTGGGAAGCGGCGTGCCCCGGTCGGGACTTTCCTGGCTGACCCCGGCACGCAGCGCTCCACCCGCGGCATGGGATCGCCCGGATGTAAAGAATTCTTGACACCTACGCCTCTCGGACGTACGCTGAGTGTGTCAAGAATCTTTTACATCGGAGGCGTCATGGTCTACGAAGAACGCAATGCCTGGTCGGGGCTCATCGTCAGCCCGATCGTGATGGTCGTGTACGTCGTGCTGGTGCTTCAGCAGGCCGGAGGAGGAGCGCTCACCGACGTCGACTGGTTCCCGCTCATGCTGTGGGTGATCGGTGGCGGAATCGTCGCGACCATCGTCCTCAGCATCGTCTGGGGGATCATCGCCGGGATGACGGATCCGGACGGGGTGGGTCGCTCGGACATCCGCGACCGCGACATCAGCCGCATGGGCGGACGGGTCGAGCAGGCCTTCGTCGTGGTCGCGGGACTCGGAGTCATCGCGCTGTGCGCCGTCGGAGCCGACGTCTTCTGGATCGCGAACACCATGTTCGCGGGCGTCGCGGTGTCGGCGCTCGTCGGCGGCATCGCGCGGGTGATCGCCTACCGGCGAGGACTCGTCTGATGGTCAAGCCCACCCGCGTCTCGAACACCATCCGTGTGCACCGCGAACAGGCAGGACTCACCCAGGCCGAACTCGCACGCACGGTCGGTGTGACGCGCCAGACGCTCATCGCGATCGAACAGCAGAAGTACTCGCCGACGCTCGAGCTCGCCTTCCAGATCGCCCGCGCGTTCGGTGTGGGCCTCGACGACATCTTCGAGTATCCCGACACGTCAGGAGCATCCGCATGAACCGGTCGATGCAGGCATGGTCCCGGGAGACCTTCGGGGCGGCCGACGGCGTGACGCTGCAGAGCATCCCCGTCCCGACGCCCGGTCGTGGGGAGGTGCTGCTGCGGGTGCGCGCCACAGCCCTGAACGCGGGCGATGTGCGTCTCCTCCTCGGTGATCCGCTGCTCGTCCGGCCGGTGTACGGCCTGACCCGTCCGAAGCATCCGGTGCGCGGTATGGAGGTCGCCGGCACCGTGGTCGCACTCGGGCCCGATGTCGTGGGCGCGGAGCTGGGGGAGGACGTCGTCGGAGAGCTCGTCGGCGGCGGAGGCCTCGGCGAATACGTGAGCGTCCCGGCCTCACGGCTCGTGCCGATCCCGCCCGACATCGCGCCCGAGTCCGCCGCGTGCCTTCCGGTGGCCGGGGGGACTGCGTGGCAGGCGCTCGACCTCGCCGGGGTGGGGCTCGCGCATGCCGGGACGCCGCGCGTCCTCATCATCGGCGCCTCGGGTGGTGTCGGTACCTTCGCCGTGCAGCTCGCGGCGCTCCGTGGGGCCGAGGTCTGGGCGACCTGCCGTGCCCGCAACGCACCGCTGGTCGAGCGGCTGGGCGCCGTTCGCACCTTCGATCACCGGGAGTCCCCGCTGGCCGACCTCCCCGCTGGACGGTTCGACGCGATCGTCGACATCGCCGGGGGGATGCCGCTGCGGGAGCTGAAGCGCCTCGTCGCTCCCGGAGGCACCGTGGTGCTGGTCACGGGAGACGGCGGACACGTGCTCGGCCCGATCCCCCGGATGCTGCGCGCGGTGTTCCTGTCGATCGGATCGCGGAGCATCCGTCCCCTCGCCGCGACTCCGCGTCCGGAAGTGCTCGCGAAGCTCCTCGAACTCGTGGCCGACGGACGTGTGGTTCCCGTGGTCGAACAGGAGTACCCCTTCTCGGAGGCCGCCACCGCCCTGTCCCGCATCGCGGCCGGTCATACGGTCGGCAAGCTTGTCGTCACCGGCTCCTGATCCGACCCGCGCGGTGCTCTGGCGGCATACAGGCGGCGGGTGACACAATGGACCCCGGCGTGCCCGAGTCGCATCTTCCCCGACGCCCGCTCTGAACGAGCGAAGGGTCGAAGGACCGCCGGGCCCCTGGACAGCGTCCGCCGCGCCCGTCCTCCGAGGAGAGCACCCATGTCGACGCCTGAAGCCGCCGTCTCCCCCGCCCCCGCCCGCACCGCGCACCACCGCCGCTACCTGATGTGCAAGCCGGAGCACTTCACGGTCAACTACTCGATCAACCCGTGGATGGAGCCGACCAGGCCGACCGACACCGCCAACGCGGTCGCGCAGTGGCAGAAGCTCCACGATCTGTACATCGAGCTGGGCCACGAGGTCGAGCTCATCGATCCGCTCCCCGGATACCCCGACATGGTCTACACGGCCAACGGCGGGTTCCTCATCGACGGTCGCGCCTACGTGCCCGAGTTCCGCTTCGTCGAGCGTCAGGGCGAGTCCCCGGCCTTCGCCGACTGGTTCCGTGACGCGGGCTTCGACACCGTGATGCCGAAGGAGGTCAACGAGGGTGAGGGGGACTTCCTCCTCGTCGGCGACGTGATCCTGGCGGGCACCGGCTTCCGGTCGACGGGAGACAGCCACCGTGAGGTCGGCGAGGTCTTCGGCCGCGAGGTCGTCTCGCTCACCCTGGTCGACCCGCGCTTCTACCACCTCGACACCGCCATCGCCGTGCTCGATCCGGTGCAGGGCACGGAGAACGGCGGCCCCGAGCGCGCGAACATCGCGTACCTCCCCGGTGCCTTCGACGACGCCAGCCGCGCGATCCTCGAAGAGCGATTCCCCGACGCGATCCTCGTCTCGGATGAGGACGGTTCGGTGTTCGGCCTCAACTCTGCGAGCGACGGCTACAACGTGGTCATCTCGCCGCGTGCGAAGGGCTTCGAGAAGCAGCTGCGTGAGCGCGGATACAACCCGATCCTGATCGACCTGTCCGAGCTTCTCCTCGGCGGTGGCGGGATCAAGTGCTGCACGCTCGAACTGCGGGGTGCGAAGTGACCGCCCTCGACGAGACCACCACCGCGGGCACCGAGCCGCACGTCGCGCACAACTATCACCCGCTGCCGGTGAACATCGCCCGCGCCGAGGGTGCCTGGGTGACGGATGTGGAGGGCAAGCGCTACCTCGACCTGCTCGCTGCGTACTCCGCCGTGAACTTCGGCCACCGGCATCCGGCCCTCGTCGCGGCGCTCACCGAACAGCTCGGACGCGTCACGCTCGTCAGCCGCGCGTTCCAGAGCGACCGGCTCGAACCGTTCGCCGCGGCACTCGCCGAACTCGCGGGCAAAGACCTCGTGCTGCCGATGAACACCGGGGCCGAGGCCGTGGAGACCGGCATCAAGGTCGCCCGCGCCTGGGGATACCGCGTCAAGGGCATCGCCGAGGGCAAGGCGCGCATCATCGTCGCGGCCGGGAACTTCCACGGTCGTACGACCACCATCGTCAGCTTCAGCGACGACGAGACGGCTCGCGACGACTTCGGTCCGTACACGCCCGGTTTCGACGTCGTGCCCTACGGGGATGCGGACGCGATCGCCGCGGCCATCACCGACGAGACGGCGGCCGTGCTCGTGGAGCCGATCCAGGGCGAGGCGGGTGTCGTGATCCCGCCGGAGGGCTACCTGCGCCGCATCCGTGAGATCTGCGACGAGAAGAACGTGCTGTTCATCGCCGACGAGATCCAGGCGGGCCTGGGACGGGTGGGGGAGACCTTCGCGTGCGACCGGGAAGGTGTCGTCCCCGACCTGTACCTGCTCGGCAAGGCCCTCGGCGGCGGCCTGCTCCCGGTCTCGGCCGTGGTCGGCGACGCCGACGTGCTCGGCGTGATCCGGCCCGGCGAGCACGGCTCGACCTTCGGCGGGAATCCGCTCGCGGCGGCCGTGGGCCTGCGTGTGGTCGAGATGCTGCAGACCGGCGAGTTCCAGGAGCGGGCGCGTGCGCTCGGCGCTCACCTGGATCAGGCGCTTCAGCCGCTGATCGGCCACGGTGTGACGGCCGTGCGCATCGCCGGTCTCTGGGCAGGAGTCGACATCGACCCGGCGAAGGGTACCGGCCGCGAGATCGCCGAGAGGCTGCTCGAGCGGGGTGTGCTCGTCAAGGACACGCATGGTCAGACGGTCCGCATCGCGCCGCCGCTCGTGATCCGCGCGACCGAACTCGACTGGGCGGTGGAGCAGCTCAAGCTCGTGCTGGCCTGAGCCCCTGCCGCGCTCAGGCGGGCGGGGAATCCGGGTCGAGCGTCTTCAGCGAGTCCTCCTCGGCCTCGTTGTCCGCGTCGAGCTGCTCCTCGGTGTTCTCGTCACCGCCGAGCGCCGAGCGATGGCCCTGACCTGCGTCGCCTTGGATGGCGCCACCGGTCGACTCGCCCCGGGAGCTGTCGCCCTGGATCGCTCCGCCGGTGCCGTCGCCCTGGCCAGAGTCCTCGTCCGGGACGGCGGTTTCCGGTGCGCCCTCTGCCGGGTCCGTCGAGTGGGGGGTGCGTTCCGTGTTCTCATCCATGCGACGACGATACGTACGGCCGGGGCAGCCGTGGAGGGCGTTGACAAACCCGGCGCGGAGGGTCAGCGATCGTCGTCGCGGTTCTTCGGGCTGCGAATCGGCGTGGTCACGGCGGCTTCGTCGCTGAACTCGATCGGGTCCACCTCGACGACCCGCAGCGGACGGGTCTCGTCGAGAGTGAGCAGGAATCGACGGTTCTCGGCGCGACGCAGACGCCCGGAGGTCGCGACCCAGATGACGCCGATCGCGCACGCGACGAATCCGGCTGTGCCACCGAGCATGATGGCCGCGCGCGGTCCGAAGACGTCGGCGACCCACCCGGCGATCGGCGCTCCCACGGGCGTCGATCCCATGATCACCGCCATGTAGAGGGCGAGCACGCGTCCGCGCAGGGTCGGTTCGGTCGTGATCTGCACGTAGCCGTTCGCGGTCGTCAGCAGGGTCACGATCATGAACCCGGTGAACGTCAAGGTGACGGCATAGGACGCGTAGGTCGGCATCGCGGAGGAGACGAACGCCGCGATGCCGAACCCTCCGGCCGCGAGGATGACGACCCGCACCCTGGCCCTGTCGCGGCGGGCTGCCAGCAGTGCGCCGATGAGGGAGCCGATCGCGAGAACGGAACTGAGGACGCCGTAGCCGTCGGCCCCGGCACCGAACTCGAGCGCCATGGTCGAGGCGAAGATCGGGAAGTTCATGCCGAACGCGCCGATCAGGAACACCGTGACGAACACCACGCGCAGATCGCTGCGGCCCCATACGTATCGGAAGCCGTCGGCGAGGCCGCCGCGACTGCGGCTCTTGAGGCGGGGTGCGAGGAGGCCCGTGCGCAGCATCGACAGGGCGAGGATCATCGCGAGGAAGGTCGCGGCGTTCACGATGAAGACCCAGCCAGAACCGATCGCGACGATCAGCAGACCGCCGACCGCCGGGCCGATCATCCGCGCCAGGTTGAACGACGCCGAGTTCAGGGCGACGGCGTTGGAGGTGTCGCCGGTCGAGACCATGTCGGAGACGAAGGCCTGTCGGGCGGGAGCGTCGAAAGCGTTCACGATGCCGAATCCGAGGGCGAAGCCGAACATCATCGGCAGCGTCATCAGGCCGTTCAGCAGCAGCACGCCGACCGCGACGGCCAGGGCGAGCAGCGCCGACTGGGTGGCGAACAGGATGTGTCGTCGGTCGAACCGGTCGGCCACCCAGCCGGTGAGGCTCACCAGCACGAGCGGCGGCCCGAACTGCAGGGCCATCGTGACGCCCATCGCGGTCGCGTCGTTGTCGGTCAGCTCGGTCAGCACGACCCAGTCCTGGGCTGTCGCCTGCATCCAGCCGCCGACGTTGGAGACCAGGGCTCCGGCGAACCAGATCCGGTAGTTGATGTTCGCGAAGGAACGGAACATCGCGCTCATCGCTCCACCACCCGTCGCATCAACGCGCTCGCTTCGCGCAGCGTGGTGAGTTCGTCTTCGGTGTAGTCCACCTCGCGCAGCATGTCGGCCAGCAGCTCGTCGCGCCGCCGGATGGTCTCGGCGACGATCTCGATGCCGGCGTCGGTGATGTCGACCTGCACGCGTCGACGGTCGTCTTCGTCGGGGGTGCGCACGACGAAGCCCTGTTCCTCGAGGCCGTTGATCGTGCTGGTCATCGAGGGTGCTGTCACCCGCTCGCGTTCGGCGAGGGTCGAGATCGTGCGGCGACCGTTCATGCGCAGGTCGGCGAGCACCGCGAGCTGCGCGTCGCTCATCGAGTCCGCGGCCCGTGCGCACCGGAGGCGCCGAGCCAGGCGGAAGGTGGCCATACGCAGGTCTGTGGCGGTGAGGTGGAGGGATTCATCGGGCGCAGACATTACTTAGATAGCCTATCTAATTTTCTGGCGCTCGGGTGCGGCCGAGGCCGGGCACAATGGAGGGGTGACCCGAACGATCGCTCTCGAAATCGCCGTGCAGGACCCCGCAGGAGTGCGCATCGCCGCAGAAGTCGGCGCCGACCGCGTCGAGCTCGCGACGGCCCTCGCCCTCGGTGGGCTGACCCCGTCGCCCGCGACCGTCGAGCTGTCGGTCGAGGCGGCCGGACAGACCGGCCCCGAGGTTCATGTGCTGATCCGGCCGCGCGCCGGCGGTTTCCACTACTCCGAGGATGAGCTCGCCGTCTCCGAGCGCGACGTCCGCCACGCGATCAGTGCTGGTGCGAGCGGGGTGGTCATCGGCGCGCTCGACGCCGAGGGACGCCTCGACCTGTTCGCCATGGCGCGGCTTCGCGACGCGGCCGGGGGAGCCCCCGTCACGCTGCACCGTGCCATCGACATGACCGCGGACCCGGTCGCGACGCTGCGCAGCGCCCGCGAGCTCGGTCTGCGCCGAGTGCTCACCTCGGGGGGTGCGTCCGCCGCGATCGACGGCATCGACACCCTGCGTGCTCTCGTCGCCGCAGCCGAGGGGGAGATCGAGGTCATGGCAGGCAGCGGGGTCGACGTCGACAGCGCCCCCGTGCTCGCGGCCGCCGGCGTCGACGCGCTCCACTTCTCCGCCAAGCGGGCCGTGCTCGAAGACGGCGGCGTGCGGATGGGATCGGCCTCCGATGGGGTCGGCGGCTACGAGGTGACCGACCGCGACACCGCGTTCGCGATCCGGGATGCGCTCGCGCGGTAGCCGCTCCTCCGTGCTCTCGATAGGCTCGCACCGTGATGGATACCCGCGAGTTCACCGATGCTTATGGCGTCGACATCGTCTATGACGTCCATCCTGCGGACGGGACGCCCCGCGGAGTCGTGCAGCTTCTGCACGGCGTCGGGGAGCACGCCGGGAGATACGGCGCCCTGATCGGGGCTCTCACCACCGCCGGCTTCCACGTGTACGCCGATGACCACCGGGGCCACGGCCGCACCGGCATCCGTCAGCACGGCGGCCCCGAGAAGCTCGGACGCCTGGGCAAGGGCGGGTTGCGCGCGGCCGAGGAGGCCGTCTGGCAGCTGACGGGCATCATCCGTGCGGAGAACCCCGATCTGCCGCTCGTGCTGCTCGGGCATTCCTGGGGCTCGTTCCTGGCGCAGATGCTCGTCAACGACCATCCCGAAGCCTGGGACGCCGTCATCCTCTCCGGGTCCGCACTGCGGATGCCGGGGTCGCTCAACGCGGCGCCCCTCAACGCCCGGTGGGCCGGCGAGGGGGCCACCGGCCTCGAATGGCTCAGCCGTGACCCGGCCGTGTGGGCCGCTTTCGACGAGGATCCGCTGACCACCGACGTCCCGCTCCTCAAGCTCTTCGGTCCGATCGAGGCGGCGAAGCTCTACGGTCGGCCCGCGAAAGACCTCGGCCACGACATCCCGATGCTGCTGCTGGTCGGGCGCGACGACCCGGTGGGCGGCCCCCGCAGCGTGCACAAGCTCGCCGACGAGTACCGCAACCGGTCCGGACTCACCGACGTCACGACGCTGGTCTATCCGGACGCGCGCCACGAGATCTTCGCGGAACTGCAGCAGGACGAGGTGCGAGCCGACGTGCTCTCCTGGCTCGACAAGCACATCCCGGCGCGCTGACGCCTCCTTCCCCGGCGGTGCGGGATCGAAAACGCGCCTGAGGGGCCGGTGCGAGGCGCGAAATCCATCCCGCACGGGCCCCGCGGGCGGAGTTCCGCGCCTTAAGCTGGAACCGTGCACGGTGAATACAAGGTTCCAGGCGGAAAGCTCGTCGTCGTCGACCTCGAGATCGAGGATGACCGGATCGCTCGCTTCCGCCTCGCCGGCGACTTCTTCCTCGAGCCGGACTCGGCGCTGGACGACATCGACGCCGCCGTCAACGGGATGCCCGCCGAGTCGGATGCCTCGGCCATCGCCGCCGCCGTCCGCGGAGCTCTGCCCGACGGTGCACAGCTGCTCGGATTCACCCCCGAGGCCGTCGGCACCGCGGTGCGCCGCGCGCTCGTGACCGCTCCGGGATGGCGTGACTTCGACTGGGAGATCGTGCACGACGCGGCCGTGTCGCCCCGGATGAACCTGGCGCTCGACGAGGTTCTCACCTCACGCGTCGGCGAGGGACGACGTCGTCCGACTCTGCGCATCTGGGAATGGGACGAATCGGCCGTCGTGATCGGGTCGTTCCAGTCCTACCGGAACGAGGTCGACCCGGAAGGGGCTGCGAAGCACGGGTTCGACGTCGTCCGCCGCATCTCCGGCGGCGGGGCGATGCTCATGGCCGCCGGGCAGATCATCACCTACTCGCTCTACGTGCCGGCGTCCCTCGTCGCGGGCATGACGTTCGCCGACTCCTACGCGTTCCTCGACGACTGGGTGCTGCAGGCCCTGCGGTCACTGGGCATCGACGCGGTCTACCAGCCGCTCAACGACATCGCCAGCCCGACCGGCAAGATCGGGGGTGCCGCGCAGAAGCGACTCGCGAACGGGGGAGTGCTGCACCACGCCACCCTCTCCTACGACATCGACGGTCAGATGATGACCGAGGTCCTGCGCATCGGGCGCGAGAAGCTCAGCGACAAGGGCACCACGTCGGCGGCCAAGCGGGTCGATCCGCTGCGCACGCAGACCGGGCTCGAGCGTGCGGAGATCATCGAGCGCTTCAAGGACACCTTCCGCTCGCTGACCGACGCGGAGACCGGATCGGTGACAGCGGACGAGTACGCCGACGCCGAGGCCCTCGTCGCTTCGAAGTTCGCCACCGAGGCATGGCTGCATCGGGTGCCGTGACGGCTCCGGAGTCTGACCTCCCGACCCCGATCACCGGTGCGGTCACGATCATCGAGGGCGACAACCTCGTGGTCGCGGCCACTCTGCCGTCGGCGTCGTTCACGCTCGTGTACCTCGATCCGCCGTTCAACACCGGTCGCACGCAGGAGCGCCAGGTCGTGACCGTGCGACGCTCGTTCACAACTCCGCAGGAATCCGAGGCGGTCGCGGAGCCCGGTCCGGAATCCGGCGGTGCCGAGGGTGTGAGCAGTGCAGAACTGAGGAGTTCTGAACCGGGGCCCGCCGTGCCCGAGACCGAGGTGCGCCACGGATTCCACGGCCATGCCTACGAGCGGGTGCGCGGAATCCTCCGTGCCTACGACGACCGCTTCGACGACTACGGTGCCTTCCTGATGCCGCGGCTCGAGGAGGCGTGGCGACTGCTCGCCGACGACGGCACCCTCTACCTGCACCTCGACTACCGGGAGGCGCACTACGCGAAGGTGATGCTCGACGCGGTGTTCGGGCGCGACTGCTTCCTGAACGAGCTGATCTGGGCGTACGACTACGGCGCGAAGTCGCGCAGTCGCTGGCCGACCAAGCACGACACGATCCTGGTCTACGTGAAGAACCCTCGGGCGTACGTCTTCAACTCGGACGAGGTCGACCGCGAGCCGTACATGGCCCCCGGGCTCGTGACTCCCGAGAAGGCGGCTCGCGGCAAGCTCCCCACCGACGTGTGGTGGCACACGATCGTGCCGACGACCGGGCGCGAGAAGACCGGCTATCCGACGCAGAAGCCTGAAGGGATCCTCCGGCGGATCGTGACGGCCTCGAGCCGCCCGGGCGATCGGGTGCTCGATCTGTTCGCGGGCAGCGGGACGACCGGCGCGGTGGCATCGGCGCTCGGTCGCGATGCCGTGCTCGTCGATGACAACCCCGAGGCGATCGGGATCATGAGGGCGCGGATGCCGCACGCCGAGGTGACACACCTCGACGCGGGGTCACACCGGGCGTAGCAGCACGAGGAACTGCTCGATCTCGGCGGCCATGTCGAGGGAGGGATCGAGCATCCACGCGGTCTGGAGCCCGTCGGCCAGGGCATGCAGCGAGCGGACGACCCAGGCCGGATCGAGGTCGGCTCGGAGGAGACCGGCTTCCTGGTCGGCGGCGACCTGCGCGCGCGTGAAGGCTTCGATGCGGTCGGTGCGCTCACGGAAGTAGGCATGCGCGGGGTGCGCGGGGTCTCCGGCCTCCGCGGCCAGCTGCGCATACAGCTGGACGAGGCCCGGCACGGATGCGTTGTGACGCATGATCGCGAGGAAAGCTGCGGAGGCGTCTTCGGCCGAGTACTGCTGCTGGTCCCGGTCGTCTCGGGCGCGCAGGATCGCGACGAACAGCTCTTCCTTGGAGCCGAAGTAGTGCAGGAGTCCGGCGGGGCTGAGTCCCGCTGCATCCGCGATCTCGCGGACGGAAGCCTTCCGGTATCCGTGTTCGGCGACGACGGCGAGCGCCGCGTCGAGGATCTCCTCGCGCTTCGCCACGCCCTTGGCGTAGGCCCCTCGTGTCGACATGGCCCCAGGGTATCCGTCGTGTCCGGATCACGAAAACCAAACATCGTTCGTGAATGTCTTGCGGCAGGGGTGACCGATCTGCCAGCATGTCCGATGAATACCGAACATCGTTTGGTATTCATACACAACCGCTCAACGAGGAGCCGACATGTCCCTTCCCCCTCTCGACCCGGCCGCCGAACTCGCCCCGACCGGCACGATCCGCTCAACCCCGCCCGCAGCCGGAGAACCGGCGGCGAGCCCGCCCGCGAACCGGCGACTGCTGCCCAGCCTGCTGATCGCCTCGCTCACCCTGTTCGCCACCTACGGCGGTCTCATCGCGATCCTCCTGCCCAGCCAGGTGCTGATGATCGACGAGGCGAACAAGGTCGGCAACCTCGCCGTCGTCACCACGATCTCCTTCGTGTTCACGCTGTTCGCGCAGCCGATCGTGGGCGCCTTGAGCGACCGCACGCGCTCGCGCTTCGGGCGCCGTGTGCCGTGGATGGTGCTCGGCGCCATCGTCGGCGGTGTCTTCCTGTTCGGCATGGGGTCCCTGACGGACATCCTCTGGATCACGGTGCTCTGGGTGATCATCCAGGTGGCGCTGAACTTCTTCCAGGCGCCCCTCACCGCGATCACCGCCGACCGCTTCCCGCGCTCGAAGCGCGGCGGAGCGAGCGCGATGATCGGACTCGGCACGCAGGTCGGCATGACGGTCGGAGTCATGCTCGCCGGTACCTTCGCCGCGCAGATCGGCGTCGGCTACGCGGTGTTCGGTGGAGCCGTGATCGTGGTGGCGCTGCTGTTCGCGTTCGTGAACCGGGACTGGTCCTCGCAGCACGCTTCGGTCGATCCGTTCCGCTGGAGTGCGTTCTTCAGGGGCTTCTGGATCGATCCACGCCGTCACCCGGACTTCGCGTGGGCGTTCACGGCTCGGTTCCTGCTGATCCTCGGCTACTTCGTCGTCAGCGCCTATCAGCTCTACATGCTCACCGACTACATCGGGCTGCCGCTCGCGGATGCGCAGGGCGCCGTCGTCACCCTGACCCTCGTGGCGTTCGTCCCGACGCTGATCGCGATCGGCCTGTCCGGGTGGTGGAGCGACAAGGTCGGTCGTCGCAAGGTGTTCATCTACGTCGCCTCCGCGGTGATGGTGGTGGGTCTGGCGATGCCCGTGCTGCAGCCGAACATGACGGGGATGATCCTGATGAGCGTCATCAACGGCATCGGGTTCGGTCTGTACATGTCGGTGGATGCCGCGCTGATGACCGAAGTGCTGCCGAACGAGGGGGTGTCGGCGGGCAAGGATCTCGGCATCCTCAACGTCGCGACCAACGTGCCGCAGGCGCTGAGCCCGGCGATCGGCGGAGTCATCATCACGTCCCTCGGGGGCTATGCGATGCTCTTCGTCTTCGCGATCGTGTTCGTGATCCTCGCCGCCGTCGCGACCGCACCGATCAAGGGAGTGCGCTGATGACCAGGAATGACCGGGAGAATGCTGTGATGACCGATACCGAGTTCGAGACGGCCGCCGATTTCGTCGAGGTGGACACCACCGCAGGACGGGTGCGTGGTCGCTGGCGCCGGACGACGGGAGGGCGGGGCAACCCGCGGACGGCGGCCTTCCTCGGCATCCCCTTCGCAGAGGCACCGACCGGCCCGTTGCGCTTCCAGGCTCCGGTGCCCAAGGCGCCGTGGGACGGCGTGCGGGACGCGCTCGAGTTCGCCGCCACCGCACAGCGCGGCGACCCAGGGGTGACGCTCATCCCCGAGCCGAGCATCGAGGGCGACTCCACGCTCAACGTGAACGTCTTCACCCCGAGCCCGGAGGCCACCGAGCAGGGGGCCGGTCTCCCGGTGCTCGTCTGGATCCACGGCGGCGGCTACTTCGCCGGCTCCCCGGCGAGCCCCTGGTACGACGGCCGGAACTTCAACCGCGACGGCGTGGTGACCGTGTCGCTCTCGTACCGTCTGGGATTCGACGGCTTCGGGTGGATCGAGGATGCGCCGTCGAACCGCGGTGTGCGCGACTGGCTGCTCGCCCTGGAGTGGGTGCAGCAGAACATCGCCCGCTTCGGCGGGGATCCGTCGCGGGTCACGATCGCCGGGCAGTCCGCCGGGGGTGGGGCCGTGCTGACCCTGCTCGGCATCGAGAAGGCGCAGCACCTGTTCCACGGGGTCTACGCGATCTCCGGAGCCCTCGCCGATGTGGCTCCGGCGCGCGCGGAGGAGTTCGGTAGGGGGCTCGCCGCGTCCGCCGGGGTGGAGCCGACCGTGGCCGGGTTCTCGTCCCTCGCCGAAGACCGCATCCTCGAACTGCAGAAGAAGGCCACCGAGCTCGGCCCCGAAGCTCTCGGCAGCGTGGTGGAGGACGGCCTCCCGCTCGGCCCGGCCGTCGACGGCGATCTGCTCGTGCGTCCTACCCGGGAGTCGATCGCCGCGGGTGTCGGCGCGGACAAACCTCTCGTGCTCGGCGCGACCGATGACGAGTTCACCATGGTGTTCGCGGGGGCCGAGAAGAAGCTGCGTTGGGTGCCGCGGTCGCTTCTGTTGAACCGGCTCGGGCTGCCGAAGAGCGCGCGGCGGGCGTACCTGGCCGCCAACGCCGACATCACCGGACTCGGCAATGCCCGCGTGGGCGGTCGGCTGCTGACCGACCGCATGTTCCGCACGGCGCTGCTCAAGGTCGTGGCCGACCGCGGTGACGCGCCGACCTGGCTGTACCGGTTCTCCTGGCCGTCCGGACACTTCGGCTTCGCCGAGCACTGCCTCGACGTGCCGTTCTTCTTCGACTGCCTCGACGGTCCGGCCATGGAGCCGCTCGCCGGACCGAACCCTCCGCAGGAGCTGGCCGATGAGGTGCACGGGGCCGCCGTCGCCTTCATCACCACCGGCGACCCGGGCTGGCCGCGTCATCACGGGGCCGCGGGCATCGCACGGGTCTACGACGTCCCCACGCGCGACGTCGCTGACGCCTATGCCTCCGTGCGACCGCTGCTCGGCTGACATCGGCCGACGCACCGGGGCGTCAGGCGACGTAGACCTTGCGCAGCGTCTCGGTGACGGTCCAGGTGGTGCGCATGCCTTCCGCGAGGCGCACCACCGAGCCGGGGCCGACCTCGAGATCGGGCAGCCCGGACGAGGCGAACGCGATCGTGGCACGGCCCGACAGCACGACGAAGACCTCGTCGGTCTCGGTGTCCGTGACGGTGCCCGGCGTCATCTCCCAGATGCCCACCTCGACACCGCCGAGGGTCGCGAGCTCGTGCACGGCGGTGGTCGGAGCCCCGGCGATCACCTCGTCCGCGGGCAGAGGAGCATGCGCGAGGTCCAGGGCGATGGCATCCACTCCGCCGCCCGCAGCGAGGCCGCTCATGAGTCGAAGCCCATGCCGAGGGCGTCGAGCGTCTTGAGGAAGAGGTTGCGCTTGCCCTCGTTGTGGTCGGCTCGATCCATCGCCGCGCGCACCAGGTTGACGCCGATCGAGGCGGCGGGCTCGGGCGGGAACGGAATGGGCTTCTCCCGCACCATCCGCAGCTCGGTGCGCTCGGTCTCTTCGCCCGCGAGCTTGTCGAGCATCACGTCAGCGGCGAAGCGCGCCGCGCCCACACCGAGACCGGTGAAGCCGGTCGCATAGGCCACGCGTCCCTTGCGCGCGGTGCCGAAGAACGCGCAGAACCGACTGGACGAGTCGATCGCGCCCGCCCACCGGTGCGTGAAGCGCAGGCCCGCGAGCTGCGGGAACGTGGTGAAGAAGTGCGAGGCGAGTCGGCGGTGGCTCTCGATGCGGTCCTCGTACTCCGGCCGCACTTTGCCGCCGAAGTGGTAGATCGCGTCGTAGCCGCCGAACAGGATGCGGTTGTCGGCGGTGAGGCGGTAGTAGTGGAACTGGTTCGCGCTGTCGGCGAGGCCCTGTCGGTTCGACCAGCCGATCGCAGCGAGCTGTTCCGTGGAGAGCGGCTCGGTCATCAGCACGTAGTCGTACACGGGCACGGTCATCAGGCGATTGCGCTTGAGGAGGGAAGGGAAGACGTTCGTGCCGAGCGCGACCGCATCGGCGACCACCCGGCCGTTCGGGGTGACGAGGGCGATGGGGCTGGACCCGTCGCCCTCGATCGCACGCACCAGGCTGTGCTCGTAGATCTCGACGCCGAGGTCGGCAGCCACACGTGCCAGCTCGACGCCGAGCTTCGCGGGGTGCACCATCGCACATCCTTCGCGGTCCCAGTCGCCGGCGAGGAACGTCTCCGAGTGCACCTCCGCCTGCACCGCCTCGCGGTCGAGGAATCCGGGTTCCTCGCGGAACCGGTCGACCTGGTGCGGTTCGACGGCGACGGCGAGCTGTCCGGTGCGCTCGAACTCGGCGTCCATGCCGTAGCGCGCGATCGTCTCCTCGATGCCGTCGAGGTTGGCGTGCCCCAGCTCTTCGAGCCGGTCGATCTCCTCCGGCCAGCGGTTCACACCGTTCTCGTGGCCGTGCGTCAGGCTCGACTCGCAGAAGCCCCCGTTGCGGCCGGACGCGGCCCACGCGATCCGCGACGCCTCCAGCAGGACGACGCGTCGTCCGGGGTCGCGTTCCTTGGCGCGCACGGCGGTCCACAGGCCGGCGTACCCACCGCCGACGATCGCGAGATCCGCGCGGACCGTCCCGTTCAGGGAGGGATGCGTCGGCCGATCGACGTCGTCGAGCCAGAACACGCGGAGAGCCGTCTCGCGCAGGGAGTCGTCGACGATTCCCTGCGGCGGACGTCGGCGTTCGAAGACGGTGGTGCCCATGTTCACTCCGATGTGAGGGGGGTGCGCCTCAGCGCGTTCCCCAGTTGTAGAGGTCTTTGTAGAGGCCCGCGTAGAGCAGGCTCTCAGTGTGCGCGATGCCGGGGATGGTCCGGATGCGGGTCGCGATCAGGTCGATCAGGTGCTCGTCGTCCTCACACACGGCTTCGACGAGGATGTCGAACGTCCCGAGCGTGACCACGACGTAGGCCAGCTCCGGGATCGTCGTGAGTTCTTCGGCGATGGTGCGGGGGTCGCCCGACACGCGGATGCCGATCATCGACATGCGCCGGAAGCCGAGCTGCATCGGATCGGTGACCGCGACGATCTGGATGACACCCGCTTCGGTCATCCGCTGCACGCGCTGCCGTGCGGCGGCCTCGCTCAGACCGACCTCGCGTGCGATCTCCGCGTAGGGACGGCGGCCGTCCTCCTGCAGCAGTTCGACGATGCGCTTGGAGATGTCATCCAGTGCGGGCTGGGCAGGCTTCGAGCTCATGTGTCGATATTGTCAGCTATGAGGCTGATCTGCAACTGATTCAGTTGAAATATCGGTCCACATCTTCAGATTCCGCACCCGACGCGCTAGCATGACGCCATGCCCAGCACTCTTCTGAAGACCTCCGCTCCCTTGCAGAACTTCATCGGCGGACACTTCGTGCCCGCGAACGGCTCGGGGCGGATGCCGCTCATCGATCCTGCCACCGAGGAGATCTACGGGGAGTCGCCCGTCTCGGCCGCGGCCGACGTCGACGCCGCCTACGCCGCGGCGTCCGCGGCCTTCCCGCTCTGGCGCGACACGACGCCCGCCGACCGACAGCTCGCGCTGTTCCGCATCGCCGACGAGATGGAAGCCCGCGCGGAGGAGTTCGCCGACCTCGAATCGCAGGACACCGGCAAGCCGCGGGCGAGCCTCGTGGCCGACGAGATCATGCAGTCGGTCGATCAGCTGCGCTTCTTCGCAGGGGCCGCTCGGAGTCTCGAAGGACGAGCCGCAGCGGAGTACCTCGGCGGCCACACGTCGTTCGTCCGCCGCGAGCCCGTCGGTGTGATCGGGCAGGTGACGCCCTGGAACTACCCGCTGAACATGGCCGTGTGGAAGATCGCCCCTGCGCTCGCCGCCGGCAACACCGTCGTGCTGAAGCCCGCTGAGTCCACTCCGCTGACGACGTTGCTGCTGGCGGAGATCGTCGCCCGGCACACGCCGGCCGGCACGTTGAACGTCGTGCTGGGCGATCGCGACACGGGTGTCGCGCTGGTGGAGCACCCGACCCCGCAGATGGTCGCGATCACCGGCTCGGTGCGTGCGGGGATGGCGGTCGCGCGGTCGGCGGCGAGCGACGTCAAGCGCGTGCACCTCGAACTCGGCGGGAAGGCGCCCGCGATCGTGTTCGCGGATGCGTCCCTCGAGAAGGCCGTGGAGGGCATCATCACGGGCGCCTTCTTCAACGCCGGACAGGACTGCACGGCCGCGACCCGCGTGCTGGTGCATGAGTCACGGCATGACGAGCTCATCGAGGCGCTCGTCGCGCGGGCGCGAAGCCATGCGCGCACGGGCGGTCCGCGGGAGGACGGCGTCCTCTACGGCCCGTTGAGCAGCGCCGCACAGCTCGCGCAGGTGCAGGGCTTCATCGACCGCCTCCCCTCGCACGCGAAGATCGAGACCGGTGGTCGCCGTCAGGGGGAACAGGGCTACTTCTGGGAGGCCACGATCGTGTCGGGCGTGCGGCAGGAGGATGAGGTGGTCCAGGGAGAGGTCTTCGGGCCGGTCCTCACGGTCCAGTCGTTCTCGGAGGAGAGCGAGGCGTTGGAGATGGCGAACGATGTGCCGTACGCGCTCGCGTCCTCGGTGTGGACGACGGATCACGCCCGCGCGATGCGCTTCTCGCGCGACCTCGACTTCGGCTGCGTGTGGATCAACACCCACATCCCGTTCGTGTCGGACATGCCGCACGGAGGGTTCAAGCACTCGGGCTACGGCAAGGACCTCTCCCAGTACGGCTTCGACGACTACACCCGCATCAAGCACGTGATGAGCGCCCTCGACTGACGCCCACCCGCGCCGGAGGCCCTGCGATCAGGGTGCCAGCAGCTTCACGCGGCGGTGCTCGCAGAGGGTGAACCCGGGGCGCTCCTCGATCTTGATGGCGCCGTCTTCGATCCAGCCGTGGCGCGCGTAGAACGTGTCGGCACGCACGTTCCCGTCGAGCACCCACAGGTAGGCGCGCGCGTGTCCGGCGTCGGCCATGCGCTGTTCGGCGGCGCCGAGGAGCGCGTGTCCCGCGCCCGTCGACCAGGCATCGGGATCCGCGTAGATCCCGTACACCTCGGCGTCGGCCAAGCCGTCGGGGTCGCGGCCGGAGCCGAACGACGTCCACCCGAGGATGCGGTCGTCGCGTTCGGCGACCAGGAGCCCGAGAGTCGTGGGCAGCGGATCCGTGATGAGGCGACGCCAGCCCGTCGCGCGTTCGGCGATGGAGAGCCCGTCGAGCACGGACTGGTCGATGAGCCCGCGGTAGGCAGCCTGCCAGGACCGTACGTGCACGCGAGCCACCTCGTCGGCGTCGTCGACGCCCGCTTCCCGGACCACCAGCGGACTCATCCGTCCACCCTAGGGGAGGGGCGAAAGGCTTTCCGTGGCAGGGGTGCGCCTCAGCTCACGTTCTTCTCGAGCCACGGCATGGGATCCACCGCGACCGTGTTGATGTGGACTTCGAAGTGCAGGCAGGAGCCGAACACGTACCCGGTCGATCCGACGTCGCCGATGTACTGACCGGCCTCGACGCAGTCGCCGACCTCGACCGCGCGGGTGCCGTAGTTCAGGTGCGAGTAGACGGTGCTCACGGCCTGGCCATCGACGATGCTCTCGATCTGGATCGTCACTCCGTAGCCCTGATAGCTCTCGGTGGAGCGGGAGACGCAGCCCGTCATCGCGGCGTTGATCGGCGTGCCGACCCCCGCGGCGAAGTCCTGGCCGAGGTGCGACCGGCCGGGGCGGGAGGCGCCGAAGCCGTCGGTGAACGTGTAGGTCCCGTCGGCCATCGGCATCACGACGCGGTCGGCGACGGGGATCTCCATGGCACTTCCGAGAGGCATGCCGGCGGCGATCGCGGCGGCGACGGCACGCGAACGCGTTTCCTTGATCTCCTCCGGCGTCGTCGCGGCGAAGTTCCCTCGAGGCGCGATCTCCGCGCGGATCTCGTCTGTCGAGGTGTACGACTGCGCGAAGTCGCTCGCGGCGGTCGTGACCTCGGCGGAGGCGGCGGCGATCGAAGTGATCTCCGGGTTGAACGCGGGCAGTGCTGCCCCGGTGATCATCGCGCCGACCGCGAGTGTGGCTCCCACAGCCTTGGCCTTCGCCCACGGGCGCGTCGCTCTGCGGGGACGGATCCGCGGGGCCGAGGCCTTCCGCCGACGGGGCCGCGTCGCGCTCGGGGGCTGCTCAGTCGGTTCCGGGGATGGCGTCGGGGGCTGCTCGCGGGCGGCGCGCGGGCGGGACTCGGCCGGCGATGCCGGGGGCGGCGATGACGGGCGAGGGGTGTCCGTGTGCGGCGTGTTCGCGGTGCGGGTCGGCTGCTGTGCGGCGTTCGCGGAACGGCGCAGGTCACGCCGCAGAAGCGGTCGAGACGTGCCGGAGGTTTCTGTGGGGGCTTCCGAGGCGTCGTGAGCGCTCTCGGGCGGCAGGGAATTCGTGACGGGATCCTTCCGGAGGGGAGGTGTGCGTGGCGGGCGATCCCCCCGGATGCCGCCGTTACCGATCTGTAATCTAAGCGGCGAACCCCGAGAGCGTCAAATCGAGGGCGGAAAGGAGCGGCGAACCATCGACGAGTGCGACGCGATGTGGCATGCTTGCGGACACCGCGTCGAGGACGCGCGAGCGAGGGAGACGCCGGAACGCATGTCCAGACCACTCGCGGGACCGCAGGGCCTGCTCCGCACGCTCAACGGCCGCGCGATCCTGGAGGCCCTGGCGCGCAGCGGTCCGCAGACCCGCGCGGAGCTGATGTCGACGACCGGTCTCTCCCGCACCGCCGTCACCCAGGTGCTGCGGATGCTCGAAGGGGCAGGAGCCGTCGCCGCGGCCGGCGTGGATCGAGAGACCCGCGGACCCGCAGCCGGACGGGTCGCCCTGCATCCGCGACTCGGCTTCGCCGCCGCCGTGCACATCGACCACCACGCAGCGCATGTCGTCCTGGTCGACGCGAGCGGGACCGTGCGCGCCGAGCAGCACGCTGCGCTCACGTCCACCGAAGACCGCGTCGCGCACATCGTCGACCTCGTCGACCGCTGCCGTCGTGCGGTCAAGGCGACGAAGGACGCCGTCCACCTCGCTGTCGTCGGCGTCCCCGGCATCGTCACCCCCGATGGCGGCATCCGGGATGACCTCGGCCCTGACGGCGGCGCCTTCCGCACCGCGCTCGCCACGGCCCTCGACTGCCCGGTCCGGATCGAGAACGACGTCAACCTCGCAGCCCTCGCCGAGCTCACCGCCGGTGCGGGTGGCGATCTCGCCAGCTTCGCGCTGCTCCTGCTCGACGACGGACTGGGAGCGGGCATCGTGGTCGACGGAGCGTTGCACCGCGGATTCTCCGGTGTGGCGGGCGAGGTCATGTACCTGCCGCAGCCGCCGCTCCCGATCGGTGCACCCATCGTGAGCGATGCCGTCGTCCGCGATCTCGCTCTCAACGAGGGGTGCGACCCCGACGCCTCCCTGGCGGAGCACCTCGAGGCCGCTGCGCGCGGGGACGCGGCCTCGGCCCGGGTCGTGGAGGAGATCGGACGACGCATCGTGCTCGTGGCCGGCAGCGTGGGCCTGGTGCTCGACCCCGAAGCCTTCATCCTGAGCGGCCGGGCAGCACACCCCGCGCTCGTGGCGGCGATCGAGCGCATCGCCGAGGAATACGCTGCGCAGCTCCCGCTGCGATTCCTCGTCTCCTCGTTCGGACCCGAGGCGCCGCTCGTCGGTGCCGTCGGCGAGGCGGCGTCCACGCTCCGCGGCACCCTGTTCACCCGCATCCTCACGCCGGCCGCGAAGCCCGGACGCTGAGGGTCGCCGCCCGTCCCCACCGCCCCTTTCCGACAGGATCACCGATGACCCTTCCCTCCGACCTCGCCGACCGTCTCGGCCTCGCCCCCGGCGCACGAGCGATCATCCTCAACGCGGATGACTTCGGCATGTGCCATGCGGCGAACACCGCCATCGTCGACCTCCTGGACGCCGGCCGGATCGACTCGGCGACCGTGATGGTGCCATGCTCGTGGTCCCCGGAGGCGCTCGCCTTCGCCGCCTCCCGCCCTGACCTCGACATCGGTGTGCATCTCGTGCTCACGAGCGAATGGTCTCGCTACCGGTGGCGGCCGCTCACCGGCACGGACACGAGCCTGGTCGACGCGGCGGGCTTCTTCCCGATGGACGTCGCGTCCGTCGAGCAGGCGGCGTCGGAGGAGGACGTGGCAGTCGAGCTCGCCGCCCAGCTGCAGGCCGCGCTCGATGCCGGTGTCGATGTGACGCACCTCGACAATCACATGGGCTCCGTCTACGGACTCGTGACCGGACGCGACTTCCTCCGTCCGGTGTTCGAGCTCGCCGCGCGTCACGGGCTTCCGTTCCGGTTGCCGCGCAGCATGGACGGCGTGGGCGAGGACGCGGCCCTGCAGGCGACGCTCGATGCCGCAGCTGCCGCGGCCGATGCATCCGGGGTCGTGATCATCGACAGGTTGTGGTCGCATCCGTTCCCGCTCCTCGGGGAGGGCACGCCGGAGGAGGAGACCTACGAGCAGGTACGGGACGGCTTCATCGCCCTGTTGCGCGCCGTTCCGGCCGGCGTGACCGAGATCTACCTGCATCCGATGGTCGACGACGAGGAGCTGCGGTCAGCGGTCGACTTCAGCGCGACGAAGCGCGGCTATGAGCTGAGACTGCTCCGCGACCCCGCTGTGCTGCAGGCGATCGAGGATGAGGCGCTCGTGCGCGTCGGCTGGCGCGCCCTGCGTGACGTGCAGCGGGCAGGCGTCCGATGACCTCGGTGGGCGAGCGCCTGCGCGACCGCCGTCTCGACGCGGCTCCGACCCGACGGCAGGCGATCGCGTTCGGAGCCTCCGGCTTCCCGACGCAGCTCATGGCGCAGACCTTCTCCGCATTCGTCGTCTACTTCTACGTCTCGCACCTCGCGGTGCCGGCAGGGTGGGTGGCCGTGGCGATGATCGCCCACGGCATCCTGAACGCGGTGTTGAACCCCGTCGTGGGGGCGATCTCCGACCGGCTGCGCACCCCCTGGGGCCGTCGCATCCCGTGGGTCGGGCTGGGCATCGTGCCGCTCGTCGTCGCGTTCACGCTGGTGTGGATGCCGCCCGAACTTCCCGTCGCCGGTCTCATCGTCTGGTTCCTCGTCGTCGTGGCCGTGTACGACATCGCCTTCGTCGTCGTGGTGCTGAACATCTCGGCACTGTTCCCCGAGATCTTCCGCACCACGGAGGAGCGCGCCCGCGGCAACGTCCCCCGGCAGATCTTCGCGATTCTCGGCATGGTCCTCGGCACGGCTGGCGCCCCCGCCCTGTACGGGGCTCTCGGATGGCCGGGTATGGCGCTCGTGCTCGGCGCGGTCTGCCTGGTGCTGCTCGCGTGGTCGTTCTTCGGCGGGATGATCGAGCGCCGGGTGCCCGAGGCGGCGTCGGAAGCCATGCGGTGGAAGGATCAGCTGACCTACACCTTCCGCAACCGGGCGTTCGTCCCCTACGTGCTGGGCTCGCTGTTCGTCCAGACCTCGATCGCGGTCATCCTGGCCGCGGTCCCCTTCTACGTGCGGTACTCGCTGCACGCCGAGGAAGGGGAGGGGAGTCTGCTCCTCGGGGCGATCTTCGTCACGGCGATCCCCTCGATCGTGCTGTGGAGCGCGGTCGTCCGTCGCACGTCACCGCGCACCGCCGTGCTGTGGAGCGTCGCGGTGTTCGGCGTCGCCGTGCTTGGCTACCTCGCGCCGTCGACCGTGCTCGGGGCGTCGCTGGTCGGAGTCGCCGTGGGGGTCGGCGTCGGCGGACTGCTGCAGCTGCTCGAGGTGATGCTCGCGCAGATCATCGATGACGATGCCGTGCGCACCGGGCACCGACGGGAGGGCGCCTACTTCGGAGTGAACGGTTTCGTGGTGCGCGGTTCGGTCGTACTGCAGGCGGTCGTGGCCGCGGTGGTGCTGACGGCTTCGGGGTTCGACGCCACGCTCGGCGATGCCCAGCCCGAAAGCGTCGACGGGGGTATCCGTCTGATGCTCGCGGTCATCCCGCTCGGATTCACCGCCCTCGCGTGGCTGTGCTTCTGGCTCTATCCGATCCGCACCCGCGACCTCTGAGCCCTAGAGGGACGCCGCCTTCCGCGCCTCCCAGCCCGTGCGCACCATCTCGTCGACGGTGTATCGCATGGTCCAGTCGAGGTCGCGCGCGGCGAGCTCCCCGGTGGCCACGATGCGGTCGGGGTCGCCAGGACGGCGGGGTCCGATCTCGGGGGTGAAGTCGATGCCGGTGACTCGGGCGACGGCATCCATGATCTGCGTGACGCTGAGGCCGTCGCCGGATCCGAGGTTGTATGCGGTCTCGATCGGTCGTCCGTCGGCGAGGCGCTGGGCGGCGGCGACGTGCGCTGCCGCGATGTCGCCGACGTGCACGTAGTCGCGCACGTTGGTGCCGTCCTCGGTGTCGTAGTCGTCGCCGAAGATCTTCGGCGTCCTGCCCTCGAGCAGTGCTTCGAACACGATCGGGAAGAGGTTGTGCGGGCTCACGTCGTAGACCGTGGGGTCGGCCGAACCCACGACGTTGAAGTACCGCAGCGAGGTGTGGCGCAGCGGGTGTGCGGAGTCGGCCGTCGCGATCGCCTGGTCGCGCAGCAGCCATTCCCCGATGAGCTTCGACTCTCCGTACGGACTGGCCGGCTTCTTCGCCGTGTCCTCGACGACCAGCGCGACATCAGGAGTGCCGAAGACGGCGGCCGAGGAGGAGAACACGATGTTCGAGACGCCCGTGGCCTCCATGGCCTCGAGGATGATCCGGGTGCCCTCGACGTTCTGGGCATAGGTGTGCAGGGGGCGCTGCACCGACACGCCCGCGTACTTGTACCCGGCGACGTGGATCACGCCTTCCGCGTCGTGGTCGCGCAGCGCTTTCTCGACGAGTGCGCGGTCGAGGATGCTGCCCCGCACGAACGGGACGCCCTCGGGGACGAACGGTGCGACCCCGCTGGACAGGTCGTCGAGGACGACGGGGGTCATCCCCGCGCTCGCGAGGGCGCGGACGACGTGGGCACCGATGTAGCCGGCACCGCCGGTGACGATCCAGGACACTGCATTCCTCTCCTGCCGCGGAATCTTCGCGGCCCGATGGCTCATTCTGTCAGGCGTCGCGGTGAGGTCCTGCAGAAGGGGTGACGGTGAACAGGTGCGGTGCCGCGAACCGGGCCGCGACGAAGGCCGCGTTCACCGCTGCGGACACGGTCTCGACGGCATCTTTTTCGATCAACGCGATCGCCGCACCGCCGAAGCCGCCGCCGGTCATCCGCGCCCCCAGTGCCCCCGCCGCGAGTGCGGTGTCGACCGCGGTGTCGAGCTCGGGGGTCGAGATCTCGAAGTCGTCACGCATCGACGCGTGCGAGGCGATCAGCAGGTCGCCGATGGCCCGCGCGCCGTCCGTGCGGAGCGTATGCACCGTGTCGACTACGCGCTGGTTCTCCGTCACGACGTGCCGCACACGGCGGAAGGTCTCCTCGTCCAGTTGTTCGCGGGCGCGGGGCAGGTCAGCGATCGATACGTCGCGCAGTGCGGGCACCCCGAGGGCTGCGGCTCCGCGCTCGCAGGAGGCGCGACGATCGCGGTAGCCACCGGTGGAGTGGGCGTGCTTCACGCGCGTGTCGATCACGAGGATGGCGAGGCCCGCCTCGGCGATGCCGAGCGGCACGAGTTCGGTCTCGAGCGAACGGCAGTCGAGGAAGAGAGCGGTGTCGGGCGCTCCCAGCATGGACGCCATCTGGTCCATGATCCCGGTGGGTGCGCCGACGGCTTCGTTCTCCGCGCGTCGTCCGATCCGGGCGAGGGCTCTGCCGTCGAGGCCCGTGCCCCACAGCTCGTCGAGCGCGGAGGCCGTCGCTCCCTCGATCGCGGCGGAAGAGGAGAGTCCGGCTCCCACCGGCACATCGGAGGCGATCGCGATGTCGACACCACGGAACGGGCCGTCGCCGGTAGCGGCCTGGCGCAGCGCCCACGCGACGCCGAGCGGGTAGGCCACCCATTCGGGAACGGCCGGAGACGCGCCGGGCGCGGTCGGGAAGAGCCGGTCGAGTTCGTCGAGGCCGACCTCGACCGGATCGGAGGCGAAACGGGAGCTGACCCGCACGCGGCCGCGGTCGTCGTCGCGGCGGCCGACCGCGGCGAAGGTTCTCTGCGGGATGGCGAACGGCAGGACGAAGCCGTCGTTGTAGTCGGTGTGCTCGCCGATGAGGTTCACGCGGCCGGGCGCGGACCAGACACCGTCCGGTCGCCGTCCCGTGAGCTCGGTGTAGAGCGCTCGCGCGTCGTCGCGGGCCGTGGTCATGCGGATGCTCCTTCTCCGGTGGTGGTCGGCGACGCGCGCTCGATGGCCTCGCGCAGGCGAGCAGCCCCCGCTTCCGGCGGGACTTCGGCGGCCCAGGCCCACATCGCGGCCTCGGAGCCGGCCAGGAATTTCAGTTTGTCGGCGGCGCGGCGCGGACTCGTGAGCTGCAGGTGCAGGCGCACGGTGTCGCGTCCGACGTGCACCGGTGCCTGATGCCAGGCGGCGATGTAGGGGGTGGGGGAGTCGTAGAGGGCGTCGACGCCGCGCAGCAGGCGCAGGTAGAGCGGAGCCAGCTCGTCGCGCTCGGCCGCGGTCGTCTCGGCGAGGTCGGGAACGTGGCGGTGCGGCATCAGATGCACCTCGAGCGGCCAGCGGGCGGCGAACGGCACGAAGGCGGTCCAGTGCTCGCCGCGGAGGACGACGCGCTCCGACGCCTGCTCGGATTCGAGGATGTGCTGGAACAGGTCGGGGGCCGTCCGGTCGATCGACTCCAGGACGCGGGTGGTGCGGGGAGTCACGTACGGGTAGGCGTAGATCTGGCCGTGCGGATGCGGCAGGGTCACGCCGATCGCCTCGCCGCGGTTCTCGAAGGGGAAGATCTGCTCGATGCCGGGCAGTGTCGACAGGGCAGCGGTGCGGTCCGCCCAGGCCTCGATCACGGTGCGGGCGCGGGTCTCGGACTGCGTGCCAAAGGAGCCGGAGTGCTCGGGGCTGAAGCACACGACCTCGCAGCGTCCGACGGCGGCACGGGTGCGGCCGAGGCCCAGTGCGGAGAGGTCGTCCCGTCCGCGTGGTGCATTGGGCGCCTGGGGGGCACCGCCCACGGCTTCGCTGAGCGCGGGGCCGAACGCGGGGGAGCGGTTCTCGAACACCGCGACGTCGTATCGCGAAGGGACCTCGGACGGGTTCCCGGGGGTCTGCGGCGCCAGGGGGTCGGCGTCGGCGCCCGGCATCATCACGCGGTTCTGTCGATTCGCGGCCACCGTGATCCAGTCGCCGGTGAGCACGTCGAGGCGCATGGTCGCGGTGTCGGGGCGCGGGTCGAGCACGCGGGCGTCGACCGCCCGCTCGGCGCCCAGAGTCGTGCCGGGTTCGTCGTAGTAGAAGAGGTCGCGGCCGTCGGCGAGGGTGGTGGTGCGTTTGACGACGCCGGCGCCGAGGGCCTCGGTGCGCAACTCAGGAAGATCGTGCGTGTTCACGTAAACATGGTACGCGCAGGGCCGTGATAACGTCAACATGACGGAGTTGTGAACCGGTGGACGGAGAGACAGGGTGAGCGAGCGCGGCGAGGTCGAGGGCCTCAGGGCCGATCGGCGGCGCCCCTCCACGGGGCGCGTGTCGATGGCCATGGTCGCCGTCCGCGCCGGGGTCTCGGGACAGACTGTCTCGCGCGTCGTCAACGGCAGCCCGCGGGTCGACCCCGACACCCGTACCCGGGTCGAGCGTGCGATGGCGGAACTCGGCTATCGACCCCACCGCGCCGCTCGGGCGTTGCGCACCGGCCGTTCGCAGACCATCGGGCTCGTCGTCACCACCCTCGCCACGGTCGGCAACTCACGGATGCTGCAGGCCACCGCCGAAGCCGCGGCCGAACGCGGGTACGCCCTCACGCTCGTGACCGCTGCCGCCGATGTCGCCGAGGCCTTCGATCGACTCGCCGAGCAGGAGGTCGACGGTGCGATCGTGCTGAACGAGGCCTCGGCGCTCGTCCCCGGTGCACAGCCGCCCGCCGGACTGCGCCTGGTCGTGGTGGACGCCCCGACCGAAGCCGGGTTCGCGTCCGTGCACAGCGATCATGCCGGTGGTGCCTCCGCTGCCACGGCCCGACTGCTCGCTCTCGGCCACGACACGGTGCACCACCTCGCGGGACCAGCCGACTCCTTCGCCGCAATCGAGCGTGAGCGCGGATGGCGCGAGACCCTCGTGATCGCCGGAGTCCGCCCGCCCCCGGTGGTCCGCGGCGACTGGAGTGCGGACTCGGGGTATGCAGCGGGCGGGGAGTTGCGGGCGGCGTCCGCCGTCTTCTGCGCCAACGATCAGATGGCGCTCGGCCTGCTGCGCGCGCTCGCCGAAGCGGGGCGACGCGTGCCGGACGACGTCGGGGTCATCGGATTCGACGATGTGCCGGAGGCGGCGAACTACCGTCCTCCGCTGACCACGATCCGCCAGGACTTCGCGGCTCTCGCACACCGGGCCGTGTCGTCGCTCGTCGCGGCGATCGAGGGTGCTGCGGGAGATGCGGTGTCGGTCATCGTCCCGACGGAGCTCGTCGAGCGCGCCAGCACATCCTCGCGCTGACGCGTCCCTGCTCCCTCCTCCCCTTCCTCCCCGCCCCTCCCGCTCCTCCCGACACCTCCTCCTGTGTCGAGACCCCCTCCTGTCGTCGACGCCCCCTCCTGATGTCGTGCGCGCGAGGGGGTCTCGGCGCGCACGGGGGGCGTCGACGGAAGTGGTGAGGCAGGGCCGGGATCCCGGATCGAGGCGCGGGGCTGCCGAACCGGAGCGGGGCGCGGGGCCGCCGGGTCGGATTGCGTGGTTGCACTCGGGCGGAAGCTCATGACATGATCTCGGAAAGCGCTTTCCGGTCCTTCGGATCGGAACCACGACCAGCCGCCCGAGACAGAAACGGAACACCATGGCACAGGCGAACACCCGCGAGATCGGGATCATCATGAACGGCGTCTCGGGGCGCATGGGCTATCGGCAGCACCTCGTGCGCTCGATCCTCGCGATCCGCGATCAGGGCGGCATTGAGTTGTCCGACGGCTCCCGCATCACCGTGAAGCCGATCCTCGTCGGCCGCAACGAGTCCAAGCTCGCCGAGCTCGCCGCGAAGCACGGCATCGAGGACTGGACGACCGACCTCGACGCCGCGCTCGCTGACCCCCGGTGGGAGATCTACGCGGACTTCCTGGTGACCAAGGCGCGCGCCTCCGCGATCCGCAAGGCCATCGCCGCGGGCAAGGCGATCTACACCGAGAAGCCCACCGCCGAGTCGCTTGAGGAAGCACTCGAACTCGCGCGCCTCGCGAAGGAAGCCGGCGTGAAGACCGGGGTCGTGCATGACAAGCTCTACCTGCCGGGCCTGCAGAAGCTCAAGCGTCTGATCGACTCGGGCTTCTTCGGTCGCATCCTCTCGGTGCGCGGCGAGTTCGGGTACTGGGTCTTCGAGGGCGACTGGCAGCCCGCGCAGCGCCCGAGCTGGAACTACCGCACGGAAGACGGTGGCGGCATCATCACCGACATGTTCCCGCACTGGAACTACGTGCTGGAGAATCTCTTCGGCGAGGTCAAGAGCGTCTACGCGCAGGCGGCCGTGCACATCGGCGACCGCTGGGACGAGCAGGGCGAGTACTACACGGCGACGGCCGAGGACGCGGCCTACGGCATCTTCGAGATCGAGGGCGGCGTGATCGCCGAGATCAACTCCTCCTGGACCGTGCGCGTGAACCGGGACGAGCTCGTCGAGTTCCAGGTCGACGGCACCCACGGATCCGCGGTGGTCGGGCTGTTCGGCGCGAAGATCCAGCCCCGCAACGCCACCCCCAAGCCGGTGTGGAACCCTGATCTCGAAGACACCCGCGACTACGACGCGGACTGGCAACAGGTGCCGACCAACGATGTTTTCCTCAACGGCTTCCGCCAGCAGTGGGAGGAGTATCTGGTGTCGTACGTCGAGGGCACCGACTACCCGTTCGACCTGCTCGCGGGCGCCCGTGGAGTGCAGTTCGCCGAGGCCGGTCTGACCTCCAGCGCCGAGGGCCGCAAGATCGCCCTCGAGTCGTTGACCCTGGATTGAGGCGCACGATGGCCACGCTCCGACTCCTGCACCCGACAGGCGCGACCACCGACGTCGCTCTCAACGATGTCGGTGCCTGCACGCGTCCGACCGCACCGCTGCGGAGCCGCGTCGCATACGCCGCCGCACACGTCGTGCCCAAGGTGCACGCCGACAACACCCCCGGGCAGCCCGCCGACATCGACTGGGACGCCACGCTCGCGTTCCGCCGCAACGTGTTCTCCTGGGGGCTCGGCGTCGCCGATGCGATGGACACCGCGCAGCGCAACATGGGCTTGGACGCCGCGGCCACGCGGGAACTGATCGCTCGCAGTGCAGAAGTCGCCCGCGAGGAAGGCGGCTCGGTGGTGGTCGGCGTCAACACCGACCACATCGCCGAGTCGAGGATCTCCCTCGACCAGGTGATCACGGCCTACACCGAACAGCTGCACTTCGCCGAGGAGCACGGGGCCGGTCCTGTGCTGATGGCATCCCGGCACCTCGCCCGCGCGGCGACGGATGCCGCGGACTACCGTCGTGTGTACCGCGAGGTGCTGTCCCGGGCGACGACCCCCGTCGTGCTGCATTGGCTCGGAACCGCCTTCGACCCTGAGCTCGCCGGCTACTTCGGGGCAGACGGCTGGCAGGAGGCGTCCGAGGTGCTGCTGCAGATCATCGCCGAGAACCCGGGGAAGATCGCGGGAGTGAAGATGAGTCTGTTGAACGCGGAGTCCGAGATCTCGGTGCGCGCACGGCTTCCCGAAGGCGTGCGGATGTTCACGGGCGACGACTTCAACTACGTCCGTCTGATCGGGGGCACAGCGGAAGGGATGACGCCGGGCGACGACATGCACTCCGACGCCCTCCTCGGCGCGTTCGCGGCGATCACCCCGGTGGCTTCGGCGGCGATCCAGGCTCTGGACGCCGGTGACCAGGAGGAGTATCTGCGCATCCTGGGCCCGACCGAAGCGCTCAGCCGGCAGATCTTCGCCGCCCCCACGTTCTATTACAAGACGGGCGTGGCCTTCCTCGCCTGGCTGAACGGGCATCAGCCCGCGTTCCAGATGGTCGGTGGCCTGCATTCCGCGCGTAGCCTGCCGCATCTGAGTCGCATCGTCGAGCTTGCGAACACCTCGCTCGCGCTGGAGCAGCCCGACCTCGCGCAGGAACGGTGGCACCGCATGCTGCGCGTGAACGGAGTGGACGCATGAGCCCTTCTTCGCAGACCCCCGACCCGCGCCTGTCGATCAACCAGGCGACGATCAAGCATGCCGATCTCGCCACCGCGCTGCGGGTCACGGCCGACGCGGGGGTGCGATCGATCGGCCTCTGGCGGGAGCCCGTGCATGCGGTCGGCCTCGACGTCGCCGCGCGGATGCTGTCCGACTCGGGCCTGCGCTTCTCGACCCACTGCCGGGGCGGCTTCTTCACCCTGCCGGCCGGTGCGGACCGGGAAACGGCGTTGGATGACAACCGCAGGGCGATCGAGGAGACCGCAACGCTGGCCGCGGCCGGTGCGGAAGGCTCGACCGCCGTGCTCGTGCTCGTCGCGGGCGGATTGCCTGCGGGATCACGCGACCTGATCGGAGCGCGGGAGCGGGTGCGCGATGCGATCGGTGGCCTCGCTCCCGAGGCGGAGGCGGCGGGGGTGACGCTCGCGATCGAGCCGCTGCATCCGATGTACGCGTCGGATCGCGCCGTCATCTCGACGCTCGGGCACGCACTCGACATCGCCGCTGACTTCGCGCCCGAGGTGGTCGGGGCCGCCGTCGACACGTTCCACATCTGGTGGGATCCGCAGGTGCTCGAACAGATCGCGCGGGCGGGCAGGGAGAACCGGATCGCGACCTATCAGGTGTGCGACTGGAAGACGCCCCTCGCCGCCGACGTGCTGCTCTCCCGGCACTACACAGGAGACGGGGTGATCGACTTCGGCTCACTCACCCGCGCGGTCGTCGCGACCGGGTACGACCGCGACATCGAGGTCGAGATCTTCAACGCCGAGATCTGGGCGGATGCCCCGGAGAGCGTCGTGCGCCGCACGGCGGAGACATTTGCGGCTGCCGTCTCTCCGCACCTCGCATGAGGTCCGATCCGGAGGTTCGGCGTACCACCTGTCGGGAGCGCGCACGGATGCAGGGCGCACGGGCGGCTTTCCGTCCGACATCCATGCATCGGCCCGACATCCGTGCATGGGGCGTCGGTGCGTCGGCGGGCCACCCGTGACCCCCGAGGTCGGCGCGGTACCGGGCGGGGAAGTAGGATCTGGGGCATGACAGAGCCCGCATCGTCGGCGGAGCGGCCGGCGCCGACCAGGGCCCAGCGTCACACGCGGGGACCCGCACCCACCCTGCACGACGTGGCTCGCGAGGCCGGTGTATCGCTTGCGACCGCCTCCCGTGTGCTCAACGGATCGGAGCGCAAGGTCGCCGAGTCGTTCCGTGAGCGTGTCGAAGCGGCGGCCGCGGAACTGGGCTACACCGCGAACGTCTCCGCCCAGGCGACCGCCCGTGGCACCTCGCCCGTCATCGCCCTGCTCGTCGCCGACATCGCCGACCCCTACTTCGGTCTGATCGCCTCGGGGGTGGCGCGCGGTGCCGACGAGCACGGGCTCGTCGTCACGGTCGCCATCACCGACCGTGACCCGGCCCGGAAGGCGCGCATCGTCCGAGCTCTGCGGGGTCAGCGGCCGCGGGGCCTGATCCTCGCCGCCTCCGGCACGCAGGACCCGATCGAGGCCGATGTCGCCCACGACCTCGCCGAGTTCTCGCGTCTGGGTGGCAGGGTGGTCGCCTTCGGGCCGGGCTCCGGCGTGGAGCGGAGTATCGAGATCGACAACCGCTCCGGAGCCGAGGCGCTGGGTCGACGGATGGCCGAGCGGGGGTATCGCTCGGCGATCGCGCTCGGTGCTGCCGAGGGCGTGTGGACCTCGGATGATCGTCTGGCCGGGTTCCGCGCCGGGTTCGAGGCTTCAGGAGGAGCTGTCGTGCGCACGCTGCGTGGCGGCTTCCTCCGTGAATCAGGCGCGGAGAGTATGGCCGCGGCGCTCGCCGATGGTGTGCCCACCGGCACCCTGGTCTTCGCGATCACCGATGTCGTCGCGATCGGCGCGATGTCCGCGATCCGCGACGCCGGTCGGGAGATCGGCGCCGACATCGCGGTCTGCGGCTTCGACGACGTGCCCGCGAGCAGCGACGTCTCCCCGGCATTGACGACGGTGCGTGTGCCGCTGAGCGAGGTCGGCTACCAGGCCTTCCGTGCGACGGTGGATGCGGACTGGGAGCAGGCGCCGCTGCCGCTCGACGTGGTCGTGCGCGCGAGCACCCCGGGAGTCCCGCGGTGACCCGGGTCGTGCTGGCCCCGGACAGCTTCAAAGGCACGATCACGGCAGCCGATGCCGCGGTGGCGCTCGCCGCAGGATGGGCGTCCGTCGACCCCGCGGCGGAGTTCGTGCACCGGCCCATGGCGGACGGCGGCGAGGGCACCGTGTCGGCGTTCGAGGCCGCGGTCCCGGGGGCCGTGCGGATGCCGGTCACGGTCGACGGGCCTGCGGGGCACCGGATCGATACCTCCTGGCTGCTGCTTCCCCCGACCGAGGATGCTCCCGCGGGGACGGCTGTCGTCGACCTCGGCTCGACATCGGGCATCGAGTTGCTGACGGAGCTGCGCCCCTGGGACGCGGACACCGCCGGGTTCGGGCAGGCCATGGCCGCCGCACTCGATCACGGGGTCTCGCGCCTCGTCGTCGGGATCGGCTCGAGCGCATCGACCGACGGCGGCACCGGCATGCTGTCGGCACTGGGGGCGCGGTTCCTCGATGCCGCGGGCGCTCCTGTCGCTCCGGGTGCACGGGGACTCGGAGACGTCGCCGCGGTCGACCTGTCCGGACTGCGCCCGGCTCCGGAGGTGCGCGTGCTCACCGACGTGACGAACCCGCTCGTCGGTCCGCGCGGGGCCGCCGCGGTGTTCGGCCCGCAGAAGGGACTGCGCACCCCCGACGACATCGTCCTCGTCGACGACGGGCTGCGCCGGCTCGCTGCACTGCTCGGCGTCGATCCGGACGGCGCGGGGAACGGCGCGGCCGGAGGGACCGGTGCCGCCCTGGTGGTGTGGGGCGGAGTCCTCGCTCCCGGCGCATCCGAGGTCGCGGAACTCATCGGGTTGGCCGAGGCGATCGCCGATGCCGATGTGGTCATCACCGGGGAGGGGTCCTACGACGGGCAGTCCGGCGACGGCAAGGTGCCCTCCTACCTCGCGGGTCTCGCCGCTGAGGCCGGGACACGCGCGATGGTCGCGGCCGGTCGCATCACCGAGGATGCGGATACCGCGCTGTTCGCGGCATCCGCCTCACTCACCGAGCTGGCCGGCTCGTCCGACGCGGCCCTCGCCGAACCGGCGCGCTGGCTGCGCGAGGCCGGCGCCGTGCTGGCCCGTTCCGCCGCAGCCTGAGACGTCGCCCGCGTGGGTCAGTCGCCGAGTGCGGCCGACACGACAGCGCGTGCCTCCGCCTGGACCTCCGCGAGGTGCTCGGGGCCGCGCAGGCTCTCGGCGTAGAGCTTGTAGACGTCTTCCGTGCCGGACGGGCGCGCCGCGAACCAGGCGTGCTCCGTCTGCACCTTGAGACCTCCGATCGCCGCACCGTTGCCGGGCGCGTGTGAGAGCTTCGCCGTGACCTCCTCGCCGGCGAGGGTGGTGGCCGTCACCGACTCGGGGGCGAGCTTTCCGAGCGTCGCCTTCTGCTCCGGTGTCGCGGGGGCGTCGACCCGCTGGTATGCCGAGGCGCCGAAGGCCTCCTCCAGCTCGGCGTACCGCTCCGAGGGCGTCTTGCCCGTGACGGCGATGATCTCGGCGGCCAGCAGGCACAGCAGGATGCCGTCCTTGTCGGTCGACCACACGGAGCCGTCCTTGCGGAGGAAGGACGCTCCGGCCGACTCCTCGCCGCCGAACGCGACCGAGCCGTCGAGGAGTCCGGGGACGAACCACTTGAACCCGACCGGGACTTCCAGCAGGCGGCGACCGAGCGATTCGGCGACGCGGTCGATGATCATCGACGACACGAGCGTCTTCCCGATCGCGGCATCGCGGGGCCAGTCCTGCCGATGCGAGAACAGGTAGTCGATCGCGACGGCCAGGTAATGGTTCGGGTTCATCAGCCCGGCGTCCGGGGTGACGATGCCGTGCCGGTCGGCATCCGCGTCGTTCCCCGTCAGTACGTCGTAGTCGCCCTTCTTCGCGACCAGCGACGCCATGGCCGACGGTGACGACGGATCCATCCGGATCTTCTCGTCCCAGTCCAAGGTCATGAAGCGCCAGGTCGGGTCGACCTCGGGGTTCACCACGTCCAGGTCGAGGTCGTGCATCTCGGCGATGAGCGCCCAGTACTCCACGGACGCTCCGCCCAGAGGGTCGGCGCCGATGCGCACCCCGGCCGTGCGGATCGCGTCGAGGTCGATGATGGACGGCAGATCCCGCACATACTCCTCGCGGAAGTCGTAGCCGGTGAGGGCATCCCAGTCGATGTCGGCGAAGCGCTCGAGCTTCACTCCCTCGAGCCCCGCGGCGATCAGGGCGTTCGCGCGGTCGGCGATCCATCCGGTGGCGTCGGTGTCGGCGGGTCCTCCGTGCGGCGGGTTGTACTTGAAGCCGCCGTCGCGGGGTGGGTTGTGCGACGGGGTCACGACGATGCCGTCCGCACGACCGGGGTCGTCGGCTGCGCGTCCGCGGTTGTAGGTCAGGATCGCGTGGCTGAGCGCGGGGGTCGGCACCCACGAGTCGCGGGCATCGACCCGCACGTCCACACCGTTCGCGAGCAGCACCTCGATGGCGCTGCGCTCGGCGGGCAGGGAGAGCGCGTGCGTGTCCCGACCGAGGAACAGTGGACCCGTGATGCCCTGGGCTGCGCGGTAGTCCACGATCGCCTGCGTCGTGGCGAGGATGTGATTCTCGTTGAAGCTGTTCGACAGGGAGGAACCGCGATGCCCGCTGGTCCCGAAGACGACGCGCTCGGCCGCGACCTCGGGGTTCGGTGTGCGGTCGTAGTAGGCGGCGATCAGTTCGTCGACGTCGATCAGGTCACTTTCCTCCGCAGGGAGGCCGGCACGGCTGGTCATCCTCTCAGTCTGCCCCCTGATGGGCGGGATCGCACCCGAGAAGTCATGCGTATCTCCGTCGTCGCGGCGAGGGCTAAGGTGAAACCCGTGACTGAACGCCGCACCTACAGCTATCTCGGCCCAGCCGGAACCTTCACGGAGGCGGCGCTCGATCAGGTGGCGGAGGCTCGCGGCCAGACCTGGCGCCCCGTGCACAACGTGGGTGAGGCGCTGGCCGACGTGCTCGAGGGCCGCAGCGATGCCGCCATGATCGCGATCGAGAACTCCATCGAGGGCGGTGTCTCCACCACGCAGGATGCGCTGGCGACCCTGCCGGGCCTGCGCATCATCGGTGAGTACCTGGTGCGGGTGAACTTCGTGCTCGTCGCCCCGCGTGGCACGACGCTCGACCACGTCGAGGTGATCGCGGCGCACCCCGTCGCCTACGCGCAGTGTCATGGCTGGCTCGGTGAGCACCTGCCCTCGCACTCGCACGTGCCGGCCTCGAGCAACGTGGCGTCGGCGATCGGCGTCCTCGACGGCACCCTCGCCGCGCAGGCGGCGATCGCGGCCCCGGGTATCGTGAGCCACTACGACGTCGACGTGCTCGCGGAGGGCATCGGCGACAACGCGCAGGCCGTGACCCGCTTCGTGCTGGTCACCCGGACGACCCGTTCCCCCGAGCCCACCGGCGCCGACAAGACCTCCCTGATCGTGGAGCTCCCGCACGATCACCCCGGTTCGCTCCTCGAGATGCTGGAGCAGTTCTCGACCCGCGGGATCAACCTCTCGCTCATCGAGTCGCGGCCGATCGGCGACGAACTCGGTCGCTACCGGTTCGTGATCGACGCGGACGGACACATCGAGCACGAGCGCATGGCCGACGCGCTGCTCGGCATCCGGCGCTTCAGCCCGCGCGTGGTGTTCCTCGGCTCCTACCCGCGTGCGGATCGCCAGATCGTGCAGTACCCCGACCGCTACTCGGACGACGTGTTCGTCGAGGCGCGCGACTGGCTGCGCGGCATCCTCTCCGGCGAGCCCGAGGTCTGACCCCCGCACCCCCGCACCAGTGAGGCTGTTGCGGGATCGAAAACGCGCCTCCGGGACGTCACGGAGGCGCGTTTTTCATCCCGCACGAGCGGGACTCGGGATCAATGCTCCTGGAAGCGTGGCCAGTCGCTGCCGGGAGCCATGCGCGCGTGCAGGGCGCCCTTCGCGGAAGCGAGGCTGGGATAGGTGCTGGCTTCGGCATCCGCTTCCGCCATCGTGACGTGGTATCCGTCGTCGTCGTGCCGGATGCTGCCGACCACTCCGTTGCGTCCGTAAGCGACCCAGAGTGCGAGCGTCTTGGTGGTGCTCATCCTCGGACCCCCTTTCTGCCGTCAGGGTACGCCGATCTGTGTGTTGTCGACACCCCTTGACGGGATCCGCGGCGCGGTTGCGGGATCGATAACGCACCTCCGCTGGCCGGTCGAGGAGCGTTGCTGATCCCGCACGGGAGGACGCGGGTGTCAGCGCGAGGAGATCGCCCGGCGGATGAGGGAGACGAGGGCGGCGCCGTCGTCCCGCAAGTCGAGCTCGGTGACGCGGATCACGATCCACCCGGCGGCTTCGAGGTCGCGCTGTCGACGGATGTCGGTGCGCCACTGCTCGCGGCTCGTGCGGTGTCCGTCTCCTTCGTACTCGATCGCGATGCGCCACTGCGGATAGGCGAGGTCGACGCGGGCGATCGCCCGTCCGGCGGCCCGGACGACGTGCTGGATCTCCGGCTCGGGAAGCCCTGCGTCGACCAGCAGCATCCTGGTCTCGGTCTCCTTCGGTGACTCGACTCCTCCGCGCACTCGGGGGAGAGCCCTGCGGATGCGCCCGCACCCGGGGAAGCGCCCCCACTCGTGGAGGCGCTGTTCGATCCTCTCGACGTCCACCGAAGGTCTGCCCTCGTGGAGGCCGGGGTAGTTGTCGGCCGCGGTGATCAGGGCCTCCAGGGCGACGGTCATCGGCACACGGGTCAGCTCCGCGGCGCAGAGGAAGAGCGCAGCCACGGGGTCGACCACCGGTACCCTTCCGATCTCCCAGGAGTGTGCTCGCCCCGACGCGATGCGACGACCGCGGATGCCGCCGGTGCGTGGGGGAGAGTGGCCCGTGTCCACTGCGATGTCCAAGGGTTCGGCCGTCGTCCAGCGAACCGGGAAGGGGATTCCCCAGAGCCGCAGCGCCGTCCGTCCGGCGAAACGCTGGCCCGGTCGCAACCGCGGCACGTAGCACTCCACGTGCTCGACGAAGCTGGCGGGCGCCTCCGCAGCGCGGACACCTGCATACGGCCGGATGAGATCGCGCGCGGAGTGCCGCTTGCGCCCGACTCCGGACGCTTCGGCATCGCGGACGGAGAAGTGCGCGCCGAGCTCGGCGGGGAGGGGGATCCGGTGTCGCATCCGCCCATGGTCGCTCGCGAGCTTCCGCTCCGTCCCGCCCTCCAGCCTTGCGCTCCGGCATCTGTGGACAACTGTCGCCTGTGGAGAGCGCCCGCTCCGGCTGCGGGATCAAAAACGCGCCTCCGGGTGCCCGGGAAGGCGCGTTTTTGATCCCGCAACCGAGCGGGGGGGGGGACGGGGGGGGACGGGGGGGACGGGGGGAGCGGGGGACGGGTCAGGCGGCGGCGATGAGTTCCAGGGACTGGGCTCGGCCGAGGGGGGAGTCCTTCGGCTCGGACTCGTACGCACCGGCGACCGGGGACAGCATGACCTCGTCGACACCGTGGCGCTCGGCGAAGCCGCGGACCTCTGCGGCCACGCTCTCTCCGGTGCCGACGAACCAGCGGGAGCGGGCGGCTTGGACGACCTCATCCGTGGTGGCGTCTGTCTCCGCGGCGAGTGCCTCCTCGACGGTCTCGAGCGCTCCCAGGGGCTGGTTCAGCCGCAGCCGTGCCATCATCCGCAGTTGCGGGAGCGCACGAGCTTCCGCTTCCTCCGAGGTGGGCGCGGCGACCGCGTTCACCGTGAGGAAGGTCTGGGGCTCCGGGCGCTCCTCGCTCGGACGGTAGCCCGTGCGGTACAGGTCGAGCGCGCGCTCGAGGCCCTGTCCCGAGAAGTGGTTCGCGAAGACGTAGGGGAGTCCGTGGGAAGCCGCGAGCTGGGCGGAGTAGTCGCTCGATCCGAGCAGCCACACCTCGGGGGACCCGGTCGCCGCCGGGGTCGCGCGCACGGTGTACTCGCCGCCCGAGGTGAACCGCACGGTGGCGCCGTCGCCCGAGAGGAGCGCGGCGATGTCCTGGACGTGACGGGGGAACTGCTCGACGTCACTCGTGGTGCCGGAGCCGCGGAGCAATTGCGTGATCACGGGGTCGCTGCCGGGGGCGCGACCGAGGCCGAGGTCGATGCGTCCCGGGGCGATGGCCTCGAGCGCCGCGAACTGCTCGGCCACGATGAGGGGCGCGTGGTTGGGCAGCATCACACCACCGGATCCGAGTCGCAGGCGCGTCGTGCGCGTCGCCGCAGCGGCGATCAGCACCGGGGGTGTGGTGGACGCGACCGCCGGCATGTTGTGGTGCTCGGCGAACCAGTAGCGGCGGTAGCCGAGGCGGTCGGCGGTCTCGGCGAGGGACAGGGAGGAGGCGATGGCCTCGGCGCTCGTCTGGCCGGTGCGCACCGGGACGAGATCGAGGACGGAGAGAGCTGTAGCGGACATCCTCTCCTGCAACGTCTCGCGGGGTGGCGTCATTCCCCCCGGTAGCGTTGCCGTATGGAAGCAGGCATCTTCTACGTCCTCGTCGGGTCCGTCGCCGTGGCCGCGTTCGCGCGTTGGAGAGGATGGCCGGCACCGCTGCTCGTGACCGTCGTGGCGCTCGCCGCGTCGTTCCTGCCGTTCGTGCCCGAGCTGGACATCGACGGACACCTGCTGCTCAGCCTGGTGCTGCCGCCACTGCTGTACTCAGCCGCGCTCGACGTGTCGTTCGTCGGCTTCCGGCGCAGCCTGCCGCAGATCCGTCGGCTCGGGATCTGGCTCGTGCTGCTCACCGCCGTCGCCGTGGGGTTCGTGGCGTGGTGGCTCCTGCCCTCGCTCACCCTTCCCGGCGCGCTGCTGCTCGGTGCGATCGTGGCTCCGCCGGATGCGGTGTCGGCCGCGGCGATCGGCCGTCGCCTCGGACTGCCCCGGCGCATCATGACCGTGCTCTCCGGCGAGAGCCTGATCAACGACGCGACCTCCCTCACGCTCTACCGGGTGTTCGCGGCCATCCTCGCCGGTGCGACGCTGACGGTCTGGGACGGCATCTGGCAGTTCCTCCTGGCGGTCGGCGTCGGCGTCGGCATCGGTCTGGTGTTCGGAGTCGTCCTGCACCAGCTGCGCACCCGCATCAGCGACCCGGTGGTGATCGGCACGTTCGGGCTCCTCGCCCCGTTCGGTGCCTACGCGATCGCCGAGCACCTGCTCGGATCCGGGGTGCTCGCGGTCGTCGCGATGGGGCTCTACGTCGGCTACAACTCGCCGCGCACCGACTACACCACGCGGCAGCAGGAGAAGCCGCTGTGGCTCTCGGCCGACCTGCTGCTGGAGAGCTTCGTATTCGCCTACATCGGTCTGCAGTTCCCGCGTGTGCTCAACGACCTGAGCAGCGAGTCGGTCGGGCGGATCCTGCTCCTGTCGGGAGCGGTGTTGCTCGTGGTGCTGATCGTGCGACCGCTCTACATCTATCCGACCAGCGCATGGGCGAACTTCCAGGATCGCCGACGGCTCGAACGCTGGGATCGCGGCGTCGAGACCGAGCAGTTCGAGAAACGACACAAGAAGTCCCGTCGCTGGGGGGACTACTCCACCGACGAGTTGCGCAGCCATATCGTGCGCGAGCGGATGGCAGGGCTGCAGCTCAGCTGGAAGGACAGTGCCGTCATCTCCTGGGCGGGGATGCGCGGTGTGGTGACCCTCGCGATCGCGGTCGCCGCCGCCGACCTCGCGACCCTCGACACCGAGGCGTCGCATGCCATCGTCGTCGTCGCCTTCATCGTGACCGTCGGCACGCTGCTGATCCAGGGGCTCACCCTCCCGCTGCTGATCCGCGGTCTCGGAATCGCGAGCGACGTCGACGAGGAAGAGGACCGGGAGGCGCTCGCCGCCGTCCGGGAGAAGAGTCGCGAGGCCGGCAAGGCCTACCTCGCGACGAAGCGTGTCGAATGGGAGGCGAAGTACGGCGAGGTCGACCTCGGGATCTTCGACGCGTTCACCAAGCGGATGACCCGGGTCGAGAAGGACACGGACGAGGTGCAGAAGGTGGAGGATTCCGCGAGTCGGCCCTCGCACGAGGACCTCGTCGCCCTGACGAAGGGCTGGCTGCAGGTGCGGCGCGAGATCCTGCTCGCCGAGCGGGATGCGGGCAACCTCGACGAGGAGGTCATGCGCGAGCTGATCGCCGCGATGGATGCCGAGGAGCTCGCGCTCGACACCCGGGGTGCCACGCGTCCGCAGAGCCGCGCCTGAGTGCCGGACGACGGAGCGCCCCGTCCCGGAGGGGGGCGGGGCGCTCTGCGTGAGGCGGAACCGCGGTCAGCGGGCGCCGACCGGCTCCTTGTCGGAGGAGGTGTCCGCTTCCGGGGCGCCCTCGTCGTCTCCGGAGTCGTCTCCGGAGTCGTCGGCGAAGGGGAGGCCTTCGCGCGGAGCGTTGTAGAGCTCCTCGTTCAGGATGCCTTCGCGCTTGGCGACGATCGTCGGGATCAGTGCCTGGCCGGCCACGTTGACCGCGGTGCGGCCCATGTCGAGGATCGGGTCGATCGCGAGCAGGAGTCCGACGCCCTCGAGCGGCAGGCCGAGAGTCGACAGTGTCAGGGTGAGCATCACGACGGCGCCCGTGGTGCCGGCGGTGGCTGCGGAGCCGACGACCGAGACGATCACGATCAGCAGGTACTGCACGAAGTTCAGCTCGATGCCGAAGAACTGGGCGACGAAGATCGCGGCGATGGCGGGGTAGATCGCCGCGCAGCCGTCCATCTTGGTGGTCGCACCGAGCGGGACGGCGAACGACGCGTACGAGCGGGGGACGCCGAGGTTGCGCTCGGTGACGCGCTCGGTGAGGGGCAGCGTGCCGATCGACGAGCGGCTGACGAAGGCGAGCTGCACGGCCGGCCAGACACCGGAGAAGTACTGCTTGATCGACAGGCCGTGCGTACGCACCAGGACCGGGTAGACGACGAAGAGCACCAGCGCGAGGCCGATGTAGACCGCAGCCGCGAACCAGCCGAGGGAGGCCAGCTTCTCCCAGCCGTACTTGATCACGGCCGAGCCGATGAGGCCGAAGGTGCCGATCGGGGCGATGCGGATGATCCACCACAGCACGCGCTGGATGACCTTCAGCAGCGACTCGGTGAAGATGAGGAACGGCTCGGCCTTCTTGCCGGCCTTGAGAGCGGCGATGCCGACGACGGCCGCCACCACGATGACCTGCAGGATGTTGAAGCCGACGTTCGACGAGAAGGTGCCCTCGACAGCGCCGGGCGAGGTGCTGACGGTGAGGCCGAGGAAGTTCTGCGGGATCAGACCGAGGAGGAAGTTCCACCAGGTGCCGACCGTGTACGGGTCGCCGGGCTCGAGGCCGTCACCGGCGCGGTTGCCGGGCTGGATCACGAGGCCGAGGACGATACCGATGATGACGGCGATGAAGGCGGTGATCGCGAACCAGAGGATCGTCTGACCGGCCAGGCGGGCAGCGTTCTGCACCCGGCGCAGGTTCGAGATGCTGGCGACGATCGCCGTGAAGATCAGCGGGACGACGGCGGCACGCAGCAGCGTGACGTACGAGCTGCCGATCGTGTCGAGGGTCGCGGACAGGCCGGTCGGGTTCTCGGCGGTGGCGCCGAATTGGCGGCCGATCAGACCGGCGGCGATGCCGAGGACGAGGGCGGCGAGGATCTGGAAGCCGAACGACGTCAGCAGCTTCCGGACCGGTCCGCGGGTGTCAGGCGCCTTCTGCGCGCGTGCGGTGGTGCTCATGGGGTGGGGACTCCAGGATCGCGGTGCGCCGGGTGCGCGCCATGAGGCTCAACGCTAGGACTCCCTGGGAATTCCCTGGGTGGATATGACGAAGGATGACGCGGTTCCTTCCGATGATCGTCGGCTCAGCGGGGACCGTCGGCACGCGCGTCCGTCGCCGGATCGAACCACCTGAGGTCGGGGAACCGGCCGAATCCGCGGTCACGCGTGGCGAGGCGTGCACCGTTCGCCAGAGTCAACGCGGCGATATACGCGTCGGGGACGAGGTTTCCGCGGATGCCCTGGTCGACCGCGGTGAGAGTTTCGAGCCGGTTCCAGGACGGTGCGCCGGCCGTGAGCCAGTGGGTGCGCGGAGCGGCGACGAGGCTGTGGGCGAAGGCCATCGCGGCGTCGATCGGTGCGGGCACGGTGGTGATCCGGGGGTGGGTGACGATGCGGACGAATCCGCTGAGGATCGTGTCGGAGACGCCGATCGCTTCGCGGGTCAGGGTCTGGTTGAGCCAGGGTGCGTAGGTCTGATGCTCTGCGGAGTCGGCGCGGAATGCGTAGACGAGGATGTTGACGTCGGGAACGATCATCGGATCGAGGTCTCTTCCAGTGCGTCCCACAGAGCGTCACGGTCGTCGATGTTGACGAGGAAGCGTGATGTGCGCGGGTCGCCGAAGGTCGGCAGGGGCTCGCTGGGCGCAGGGGATGGACGCTTCGCCAGGTGCTCGCGGAGGGCCTCTTCGATGAAGCTCGTGAAGGTCAGGCCCTCTGCGGCTGCGCGTGCCTTGGCTTCGGTCGCGAGTGCCTCGGAGAGATTCAACGTGGTGCGCATACAGATGAGCATACGCGTGTGCGCAGACATCTGCTCGGGTCAGCGCGAGGTGAGCACCAGCAGGTCGCCGACCTCGCAGTCGAGCGCTTCGCAGATCGCCCGCAGGGTCGAGTAGCGGATGGCGCGGGCGCGGTCGTTCTTGAGCACCGACAGGTTCACGATGCTCACCCCGACCGTGGCGCTGAGCTCCGTGAGGGTCATGCCTCGGTCGGCGAGCAGCTCGTCGAGCCGGCAGTGGATGCCGGTGAACTCGTCGTCGCTCTCCGCCGGGCTCACACCAGTCCCTCCGTCTCCTTCTGGAGCGCCGCCTTCTCCTGTTGGAGACGGATGCCGCGGCGGAACGCGACGGCGATCAGGCCGACGGTCACCCCGGTGGCGAAGATCGGCGCGATGGTCCAGAACTCGATCGGATGCACGGGCTCTCCGTCACCGATGCCGAGCGCGGTGGTCACGCCGTTGCGTCCCATCGTCTCGAGCATGACGATCAGGATGGGGGCGGCGACGAGTGTCCAGCCGATCACGTCGAAGGCACGTGCGTTTCCGCGAACGAAGAAGCGTCCGCGGAGGAAGTTCCAGGCGACCAGCGTCACTGGCGCGATGATCAGGACAGCTGCGAGAGTCCACAGAGCGATGGCGGCGATGATGGCGGTGACCGACACCACGTTCACATCGGTCGCGAAGACCATCGCATCCTGCGCGATGCCCTCGATGGAGAGGGCGCCGGAGTCGGTCGTCGCGGAGATCGGCTGCTCGTCGATCGGGATCGACCACGCGATTCCGGAGTCGCGGAAAGTGCTGCCGATGCGGAGCACCGTGGCGATGACAACCGTGATGAGCGCCGCGGCGGCGTAGACGATCACGGTGATGGCATCTGCCGTTTCGGAGCGGGTGGGGGTGGCGGTGCTGAGCATCAGACGAGTCCTTCCGTGTCACGTTCGAGGCGCCGACCGATCTCGAAGACACCGGCGATGAGGGCGAGGGCGAACGCCCAGCCGACCGGGGCGAGGTCGAACTGCACCAGCAGGGTCCACAGCACGTCCTCGACGCCGGGATCCGCGGCGGCCAGGTCTTGGACGACCATCGCCCGCCCGATCCCGCCGGCCAGCTGCCCGAGGAGCGCTCCGGCGAGCATCAGGCAGGCGGCGAGGCCGAAGATCCACCCGAGCGACGCACGGAAAGGTCGCGAGCGGATGAGGGACACCCCAAGCCACCAGACGCCCGCGCACAGTGCCATCGTGGCGAGTGCCGGGAGTGCGACCTCGAGGAGCAGCATCCAGCGGGCGCCGGTGGTCATCGTCGAGAACGTGACGAGGGCGGAGTCGACCGTTGCCGCGCTCACACCGGAGACGTCATCGAGTGCGGTCAGGTCGACGTCGTGGACCGGCATGAGCACCGCAGGCGCCGCGCCGAACATCTCGAACGCGGCGGAGGCGACCGCGAAGATCGCGCCGATCCCGACGCTCACGGCGCCGGTGGCGATGAGTCCGAGGGCGATCCCGTCGGCGAGTGAGGGGCGTCCTTGTCTGGTGAGCATCGCTGTCTCCTTGACGTTGGTTGTTATCGACATTCGTTAACATAACGACTGTCGATAACTCGGTCAACCCCCGGTATGCCCACGGCGAACACGGGCATACGCGCCCGATGTGGTGGTTACTCTCGATGTACAAGCGCTTCACGCGTCTTCGCCCCGTGCGAATAAGGAGTCACAGCATGTTCGAGAGATTCACGGACCGAGCCCGTCGAGTGGTCGTCCTCGCCCAAGAAGAGGCGAAGATGCTCAACCACAACTACATCGGGACCGAGCACATCCTGCTCGGCCTCATCCACGAGGGTGAAGGCGTCGCCGCCAAGGCCCTCGAGAGCCTCGGCATCTCCCTCGACGCCGTGCGCGAGCAGGTGCAGGACATCATCGGCCAGGGTCAGCAGCAGCCGACCGGGCACATCCCGTTCACCCCTCGTGCCAAGAAGGTGCTCGAGCTCAGCCTCCGCGAGGCCCTGCAGCTCGGCCACAACTACATCGGCACGGAGCACATCCTGCTCGGCCTCATCCGCGAGGGCGAGGGCGTCGCCGCTCAGGTGCTCGTCAAGCTCGGTGCCGACCTCAACAAGGTCCGCCAGCAGGTCATCCAGCTGCTCTCCGGTGCCCCCGGGCGCGAGCCGGCCTCCGTCGGCGCGCAGACGAACGACTCGCCGGCCGGTGCCCAGGGCGGCTCCGCCGTGCTCGACCAGTTCGGACGCAACCTCACGCAGGCCGCACGCGACAACAAGCTCGACCCGGTCATCGGGCGCGAGAAGGAGGCGGAGCGGGTCATGCAGATCCTCTCCCGGCGCTCCAAGAACAACCCCGTCCTGATCGGTGAGCCCGGCGTCGGCAAGACCGCCGTCGTCGAGGGCCTGGCCCAGGCGATCGTCAAGGGCGATGTGCCCGAGACGCTGAAGGACAAGCAGCTCTACTCGCTCGACCTCGGCTCGCTCATCGCCGGTTCCCGCTACCGCGGTGACTTCGAGGAGCGCCTGAAGAAGGTCACCAAGGAGATCCGCACGCGTGGCGACATCATCGTCTTCATCGACGAGATCCACACCCTCGTCGGTGCGGGTGCCGCCGAAGGGGCGATCGACGCGGCCAGCATCCTGAAGCCGCTCCTCGCCCGTGGCGAGCTGCAGACGATCGGTGCCACGACGCTCGACGAGTACCGCAAGCACTTCGAGAAGGATGCCGCGCTCGAGCGTCGCTTCCAGCCGGTGCAGGTCAACGAGCCGACGCTGCCGCACGCGATCAACATCCTCAAGGGGCTGCGCGACCGCTACGAGGCGCACCACAAGGTGCAGATCACCGATGGCGCCATCGTGGCCGCGGCGAACCTCGCCGACCGCTACGTCTCCGACCGCTTCCTTCCGGACAAGGCCATCGACCTGATCGACGAGGCCGGCGCACGCCTGCGTCTGTCGATCCTGTCGAGCCCGCCCGAGCTGCGGGAGTTCGACGAGAAGATCGCCGCCGTGCGCGAGCAGAAGGAGATCGCGTCCGAGGAGCAGGACTTCGAGAAGGCCGCCTCCCTGCGCGATGAGGAGAAGAGCCTCCTCGCCGAGCGTCTCCGCCTCGAGAAGCAGTGGCGTGCCGGCGACGTCGCGACCTCCGCGGTCGTCGACGAGGGTCTGATCGCCGAGGTGCTCGCTCAGGCCACCGGCATCCCCGTCTTCAAGCTCACGGAAGAGGAGTCCAGCCGACTCGTCTTCATGGAGAAGGCCCTGCACCAGCGCGTCATCGGTCAGGAGGAGGCGATCGCCGCTCTCTCCAAGACGATCCGCCGTCAGCGTGCCGGTCTCAAGGACCCGAAGCGTCCTTCGGGCTCGTTCATCTTCGCCGGCCCCACGGGTGTCGGAAAGACCGAGCTCGCCAAGGCCCTCGCCGAGTTCCTGTTCGACGACGAGGCCGCGCTGATCTCCCTCGACATGAGCGAGTTCGGCGAGAAGCACACCGTCTCGCGTCTGTTCGGCGCCCCTCCCGGGTTCGTCGGATTCGAAGAGGGCGGCCAGCTCACCGAGAAGGTGCGGCGCAAGCCGTTCAGCGTGGTGCTCTTCGATGAGATCGAGAAGGCCCACCCCGACATCTTCAACTCGCTGCTGCAGATCCTCGAAGAGGGTCGGCTCACCGACGGTCAGGGTCGGATCGTGGACTTCAAGAACACGGTCATCATCATGACCACCAACCTCGGTGCCCGTGACATCGCAGGCGGCCCCGTCGGCTTCCAGATCGAGGGCAACGACTCGACCAGCTACGACCGGATGAAGGGCAAGGTGAACGAAGAGCTCAAGCGGCACTTCAAGCCCGAGTTCCTGAACCGTGTCGACGACATCATCGTGTTCCCGCAGCTCTCGAAGGAGGAGCTGGTGCAGATCGTGGATCTGTTCACCAAGCGCCTCGGCGAGCGTCTGCTGGACCGCGACATGACGATCGAGCTGTCGCAGGCCGCCAAGGAGCGTCTGATCGAGATCGGCTTCGACCCGGCGCTCGGCGCCCGACCGCTGCGTCGCGCGATGCAGCACGAGGTCGAGGACCGTCTGTCCGAGAAGATCCTCCACGGCGAGCTCAACTCGGGTGACCACGTGAAGGTCGATGCGAAGGACGGGCAGTTCCTGTTCGAGCACGGCCCGCGCGGCGAGAAGGTCGCGGTCGGCGTCAACACCGGTGGCGGTGCGATCGCCGGCACTCCCGACCTGGCGGTCGCCAGCGGCGAGTAAGTCAGACAGAACCACAGAAGGGGCGGATGCTGCGGCATCCGCCCCTTTTTGTGTCCCGGTCCCTCCTGCGAAAACCCAGACGGGGTGCGATCGCCCGGGCGCGTCATACTCACGACGCGCCGCACCGCGAGCGAACCGTCTGGGTTTTCGCAGGGGCATGGGTCATAGGCTTGTGCCGTGAGCGAGTACATTGTCCGGCCGGCGCGCAGCGCCGACGTCATCGGCATCCGCAACCTCCTGCAGCCCCTCGTGGAGCAGCGCATCCTGCTCGGCAAGGACCTCGCGGTGCTCTACGGATCCGTGCAGGAGTTCGTCGTGGCGGAGGCGGACGGGGTGCTGATCGGCTGCGGTGCGCTGCACGTGATCTGGGAGGATCTGGGCGAGGTGCGCACCCTGCTCGTGCGCGACGACTGGTTGCATCACGGAGTCGGTCGGGCCATCGTCGACCGGCTGGAGGAGACGGCGCGGATGCTCGGGCTCTCCCGCCTTTTCTGCCTTACCTTCGAGGTCGAGTTCTTCAGCCGTCGGGGCTTCACGCCCATCGGGGAGCAGGTCGTCGACCCCGACGTCTACTCCCAACTGCTGCGCAGCGGTGATGCCGGTGTCGAGGAGTTCCTCGACCTCGCCCACGTCAAGCCCAACACGCTCGGCAACACACGCATGCTCAAAGTGCTCTGAGGTGCCTCCTGCTCGACGACCGTCCGTCGGCCTCCCGGGTTGCGCAGGTGCGATCGCTTAGCCTGGAGATATGCCCCGTCGTTCCGCTGCCGTCTACCGCCGTCGGCGACTGGTCGTCATCGGCGGGCTCGTCCTGCTCCTCGCGGCCATCGGTGTCGGGGTGTGGCTGCTGATCGCGAAGCCGTGGGCTTCCGCCGAGACCGGTCCGAAGCCGTCGGCGTCCTCCTCGGAGACCTCCACGCCCTCACCGTCGCCCGGGACGGCGTCTCCTTCTCCGGATCCATCGGCCTCGCAGACACCCGCGATCGTCGCCTGTGAGGCGAAGGATGTCGAAGTCGCCGCGGTGGCCGATGCGGAGACCTATGCCGCCGGAGTCCTGCCGAAGCTCTCGATCTCCTTGACCAACAAGAGCACGAAGGACTGCACGATCGACGTCGGATCGACGACGCAGGTGTTCACGGTGTCCAGCGGTTCGGATGTGTGGTGGCGCTCGACCGACTGCCAGAAGGACCCGAGCAGCATGATCGCGACGCTCACCGCCGGGACGACCGTCACGAGCAAGGATCCGGTGACATGGGATCGGACGCGTTCGAGCGTCGAGACCTGCGACCAGGAGAATCGTCAGCGCGCGCCCGGTGGGGGAGCCTCGTACCATGTCGAGGTGTCGATCGGCGGCTTCACGAGCCCCAGCACCGTGCAGATCCTGCTGTACTAGCGGCCTCCGTCTTCGAAGCGACCTCGACGGGAAGCATTCGAAATGCGTCGTCTTCTGCCCTGTGGGGTGCGAATCACGGCGATGTGCGCATCGTTCGCCGCATCATGCTGACAGGTGCTCATCTTTGGGATACCATTGAGGTGACTCTCCGCATCATGCGGCACAAGCCATCCCCAGTGGCGTCGAACTACAGCGTCCCCAGCGCTTCGACATCGCCGCTCGAGAGTCCGAGGGCCCTCTCGAGTACCCCAGTCCCCAATGTGGGACTCGAGAGGGCCCCAATCGTCTCCGCGGTCGATTCCGCGCGTCGCGCCCTCCTCCGTGAATAAGCTGGAGACATGGCAGCGAAGAAGGCGAAGACCTCGAAGAAGAAGCCCGCACCCGAGGACTTCCGCTCGGATGCCCTGGCTCAGGCTCTCGAGAAGCAGGATGTCGCTGCGGTCGCCCTCGCTCTGCGCCACGGCACCACGGTCGTGCCGCTGATCACCCCGGGCGCGCGCGACAACCCGCTCGACAGCGGCGAGGTATGGACGTACCGCGACCCGAAGACGGGTGATCTGGCCCTGCTGCTGTTCAGCGATGCGAAGAACAAGCCGGCCAACCTGCCGCCCGGCGTCGGGATCTACACCGCGGACTGGCTGCGCAAGTTCCTCTCCGCGCACCCGATCACGACGGTGTTCCTGGACATTGCCGGCCCGCACCCCATGCAGGCCGATCCCGCCGAGCTGCTCAAGGCGCTCGACGCCTGAGACGGTCTGCGGCAGGCGCATCGGCTCCCGGGCGGACCAGATCGGCTCCCGGGCGGATCAGAACGGCGGGATGTCGCGGTCGGATCGGCGTGAGGTGTTGCGCGCCCGCACATCGCCGAGCGCGGCACGGAGGGTCTTCGAACGGTCGTCGACGACCTGTTCGTATCCGAGTCGCGCCGCCTCGGACCGCCGCTGCGCGGCCTGGGTCACCGGGCGGATCTCGCCCGCGAGGCTGAGTTCACCGACCGCTGCGACGGTGCGCGGCACCGCGATCTGCTGGATGGAGCCGGCCACGGCGATCGCGATGGCGAGATCGGCCGCGGGCTCGGTGAAGCGCACGCCTCCGACGGTCGACACATAGACGTCGAGAGTCCCGGTGGGGATTCCGGCGCGGCGTTCGAGGATGGCCAGCACCATCGCCACGCGCGAGGAGTCGAGGCCGTGCACGATACGGCGCGGGTTCGGAGCATTGCTGGGCACGGTGAGGGCCTGCACCTCGACGGGGAGCGCGCGGCGGCCCTCGAGCGAGATGGCGACGCAGGTTCCGGGTTCGGTCGCGCCCTGAGAGAGGAAGAGCCCCGAGGGATCGGGGACCTCGGCGATGCCGTCGCCCGTCATCTCGAAGCAACCGACCTCGTCGGTGGGACCGAAGCGGTTCTTGAGGGCGCGGATGAAGCGCAGCGACGTCTGCCGATCCCCTTCGAAGTGGCAGACGACGTCGACCAGATGTTCGAGGACCCGGGGGCCGGCGACCTGGCCGTCTTTCGTGACGTGACCGACGATGATGATCGGCAGATCGCGGTCCTTCGCCACGCGGATCAGCGTCGCGGCGACCTCGCGGACCTGGCTCGGCTGACCGGCCGCGCCGTCGATCAGCGACGAGGAGATGGTCTGCACGGAGTCGACGATCACCAGCTGCGGCTTCACCTCGTCGATGTGCCCCAGGATGGTCGCCAGGTCGGTCTCGCTCGCCAGGTACAGCTCGTCGTGCAACGCTCCGGTGCGCTCGGCGCGCAGGCGGACCTGCCCCGGAGATTCCTCGGCGCTCGCATACAGGACCCGTCGCCCGCCGCGGGCTGCTTGGGCGGCCACCTCCAGCAGCAGCGTGGACTTGCCCACGCCGGGCTCGCCGCTGAGCAGGATCGCGGCGCCGGGGACCACGCCACCGCCGAGCACGCGGTCGAACTCTCCGACCCCGCTCGAGCGCCGCGGTGCGTCTTGCGTCGTGATCTGCGTGATCGGTCGTGCCGTCCGCTCGGCGCTCGGTGCGACCGGACCCACGCGGCGGAGGATGCCGGTCTGCGCCGCCTGTTCCTGCACCGTGCCCCACTGCTGGCACTCCCCGCAGCGTCCGACCCACTTCGCGGTCGTCCAGCCGCATTCCGTGCAGACGTAGGCAGGAGGAGCGGGTTTTCGGGTGGCCATGCTCTCAGGCTATCGGCGGGATCGGACATCCCTATCGGCCAGGTGTTTATTCACGGCCCGTACCTCTGGGTAAACCTGCGATCTCACGGAATACTGGTGACATGGCCAACGGCGGGCCCGTCTGCGGGCCGATCTCGAGCTACTCCCGGGTGCAGATCCTGCACTTGCTCTTCGAAGCGGGAAGTTCGCAGACCCGAGCCGCTGTGTCGATCGCGGAGCTGTGCGAGGCGACCGGACTCCACGCGAACACGGTCCGTGAGCACCTGCAGCGCCTGATCGAAGGCGGGTACGTGATCCCGACGATCGAGCACCGCACCACGCGGGGGCGTCCGCGCACGCTGTACAGCGCGGCCACCGGAGCCCCGGGTGCCTCCAGCCCGGTCGCGCGTGACAAGGCCAAGGCGGCTGCTCGTCGGGGCGACCTGATGCGCAGCATGCTGCCGGATTCGGCGCCCGACCTCGGCCGTGAAGCCACCTATCAGCTCGACGCGCTCGTGGAGCACCTGGAGGAGAGCGGCTTCGAGCCCGTGGTCGACGACCGCCGGCTCACGGTCGACCTCAGCCCGTGCCCGCACGCGGCGGGCCGTTCCGAAGACCGCCCGATGCTCTGCCGTGTGCACCTCGAGCTCATGCAGAGCGTGTTGAACGAGGCCGGTGGACCCCTCGAAGCCGAGTGCGTCCGCGATGCCGTCCTCGCATCGGACTGCACCGTCCAGCTGCGTGACAGCACGAGGCAGCGGCAGCACAGAACAGGAGTCGTGCATGGAATGGCTTGATCCGCTCGCGCTCGCCCGATGGCAATTCGGGTTGACCACGGTCTATCACTACCTCTTCGTCCCCCTGACGATCGGCATGGCGCTGGTCGCCGCGATCTTCCAGACCGCGTGGGTGCGCACCGGCAAGGTCCAGTACCTGCACCTGACCCGCTTCTTCGGCAAGATCTTCCTCATCAACTTCGCGATGGGCGTCGTCACCGGCATCGTGCAGGAGTTCCAGTTCGGCATGAACTGGTCGGACTACTCCCGCTTCGTCGGCGACGTGTTCGGTGCTCCGCTCGCCTTCGAGGGCCTGCTGGCGTTCTTCTTCGAGGCGACCTTCATCGGTCTCTGGATCTTCGGCTGGGACAAGCTCCCGCAGAAGCTGCACCTGGCCACCATCTGGTGCGTGTCGATCGGCAGCATCCTGTCGGCATACTTCATCATCGCGGCCAACGCGTTCATGCAGAACCCGGTCGGCTACACGTTCAACCCCGAAACCAACCGAGCCGAGCTCACCGACTTCTGGGCGCTGCTGACCAACCCGGTCGCGCTGGCCGCGTTCCCGCACACGATCTTCGGCGCGCTGATGTTCGCGGCCGGTGTCGTGATCTCGGTCTCCGCTTGGCACCTCGCTCGCGGACAGCACTTCGACACCATGCGCATCTCGCTGAAGTTCGGACTGTGGGCGATGATCGTCTCGACCGCGGGTGTCGTGCTCACGGGTGACCAGCTCGGCCTGGCGATGTACGCCGCGCAACCCATGAAGATGGCAGCGGCTGAAGCGACCTTCAACACGGTGTGCGGACCGGACGCGTCATTCAGCCTGTTCACCCTCGGCACCCCGGACGGCAGTTCCGAACTGTTCTCGATCCGCGTCCCCTACCTGCTGTCCCTGCTGTCGACGCACACGCTCGACGCGTGCGTGCACGGCATCAACGACCTGAACGCCGAGTACGCCCAGACCTACGCCGCCACCGGTCTGACGGACTTCGCCCCGATCCTGTGGGTCACCTACTGGGCGTTCCGCTGGATGATCGGCCTGGGCATGGCCGCCGCGCTCGTGGCCGTCGCCGGCCTGTGGCTCACCCGCAAGGGCGCCAAGAAGCCCCCGGCGCCGTGGATGTGGAAGCTCGCGATCTGGTCGTTCCCGCTCGCGCTCGTCGCCAACATCATGGGATGGGTCTTCACGGAGATGGGCCGACAGCCCTGGATCGTGTTCGGGCTGATGACCACGCAAGACGGCGTCTCGCCGGGCGTCAGCGGACTCGAGGTGCTGATATCGCTCATCGCGTTCACCGCGATCTACGCGGCCCTCGCCGTGGTCGAGGTCCGACTCATCGTCAAGGCCGCGCAGAAGGGCCCGGACACCGAAGAACAACCGCATGACGAGACGGCCCAGCTGCCGTCGGTCGTCTACTGAGGGGAGGAGCATCATGGATCTCGCAACACTCTGGTTCTTCATCGTCGCGTTCTTCTTCGTGGGCTACTTCGTGCTCGACGGGTTCGACTTCGGCGTCGGCATGTCGCTGCCGTTCCTCGGCAAGAACGATGTCTCGCGCCGTCAGGTCATCAACACGATCGGTCCGGTCTGGGACCTCAACGAGACGTGGGTCATCGTCGCCGGTGCCGTGCTGTTCGCGTCGTTCCCCGAGTGGTACGCCACCCTGTTCAGCGGTTTCTACCTGCCGCTGCTGCTGATCCTGCTCGCGCTGATCCTGCGCGGGGTGTCCTTCGAGTACCGGCACCAGCGCGACAGCGTGAAGTGGAAGGCCGGATTCGACCGGATGATCGTGATCGGGTCCGCCGTTCCCGCTCTGCTCTGGGGCGTCGCCTTCGGCAACATCGTGCAGGGGGTGGCGATCGATGAGAACCACATCTACGTCGGCGGCTTCTTCTCGCTGCTGAACCCGTACGCGCTACTGGTCGGCGTCACGACCTTGCTGCTGTTCTTCCTGCACGGTGTGCTGTTCGTCGCTCTCAAGACCGATGGCCAGGTTCACGAGGATGCGCAGAAGCTGGCGAAGAAGGCTGCTCTGCCGACGATCCTCGTCGCGGCCGGGACGGTGATCTGGACGGTGGCGATCGCGATGGGCCGCGAGGCTCCGCTGCTCTGGCTCGTCATCGGCACCGGGGTGCTCGCGGCGGTCAGCCTGATCGCGGCCGTCGGGTTCTCGCTCGTCCGACGTGACGGGTGGGCCTTCTTCTCCGGGATGCTCACGGTGATGTTCGCCGTGGTCATGCTCTTCTCGGCGCTGTTCCCGTTCGTGATGCCCTCGACGATCGATCCGGCGTACAGCCTGACGATCGCGAACGCATCCAGCACCCCGTACACGCTGCAGATCATGAGCTGGACGGCCCTGATCGCGATGCCGCTCGTGCTCGCGTACCAGGCCTGGACGTACTGGGTCTTCCGCAAGCGCGTCACCCGGAAGTCCATCGAGGGGGCACCGGCGCACGCGTGAAACCCGTCGATCCGAGACTGCTGCGCTACGCGGGTGCCGCGAGGGGATTCCTCGCGGCATCCGCGTTGATCGGCGTGGTCCAGACCGCGGTCGTGATCGTGTTCGCCTGGCTGCTGACGGATGCGGTGACCGGGGCGATCGCCGGGCGCGACGTCACGGCGTCCCTGCTCTGGCTGCTGGTCACGGCAGCCCTTCGCGGTGTGCTCATCGCCGCGTCCGATGCGGCGGGCACCCGTGCTGCGGCGAAGACCGGCATGCAGCTGCGATCCGCGTTGATCGCGGCGGTGGGTCGGCTCGGGCCGGGGTGGCTGGCGCAGCGGAACCAGACCGAACTCGCGGTGACCGCCGGCCATGGTCTGGAAGCGCTGGACGCCTACTTCGCACGCTACATCCCTCAGCTCGTGCTGACCGTCATCGCGACGCCCGTGCTGGTCGCGGTGATGTGGTGGCAGGACTGGCCGAGCGGTCTCACCGCTCTCATCACGCTGCCGCTGATCCCGCTGTTCCTCATCCTGATCGGGATGGCGACGCGCACGGTGCAGAAGCGCCAGTGGCAGACGTTGCAGCGGCTCGCGGCCCGGTTCGCCGACACGGTGCAGGGACTCTCGACGCTGCGGCTCTTCGGGCGCGACCGGCGCGCGGCGGACCGTATCGAGGTCACGGCAGACGAGTACCGGCGCGAGACCATGAAGGTGCTGCGGTTCTCGTTCCTGTCCGGGTTCGCGATGGAGCTGCTGGCCTCGATCGCGGTCGCCCTGATCGCCGTGTCGGTCGGGTTCCGGCTGTTGTCGGGGGACCTCACGCTCGAGGTGGGGCTGTTCGTGCTGCTGCTCGCGCCCGAGGCGTTCCTGCCGATCCGACGAGTGGGGGTGCAGTTCCACGCCGCGGCCGAGGGCGTCGCCGCGACCGAGGACGTGTTCGAGGTGCTCGATGCGGCGCGGACAGGTGCACGGATGCAGGAGCTTCCGACGGATGCCGGACGAATCGCCGTCGAAGCTTCCGACATCCGCCCATCCGTCCTGCAGGTGGACCGACTGGAAGGCGCGGCGCTCGTGGTCGAGGGGGTGCAGGTGCGCGATCTGCCCCCGGTGTCCTTCACCGCGACGCCGGGGACGATCACGCTGATCGAGGGACCCAGTGGCTCGGGCAAGTCGTCGCTTCTCGCGGCACTGCGGGGTGCTGCCGACTACGAGGGGGCGGCCGTGTTCGCCGGGCAGAGTCTTCGCGGGCTCGCTCCGGCCGGGTGGCTAGCCTGGGCAGGGCAAGCACCGGGGCTGATGCGCGGCACGGTCGCAGACAACGTCGCCCTCGGAGACCCGGCACCGGATGCCGGCCGCGTCCGTGCAGCACTGGATGAGGCACGCGCCGAGAGCATCGACGCGGCACTCGAACTCGGTGTGCAGGGGAGTGGGCTCTCGGGCGGTCAGGCGCAGCGGGTGGCCGTGGCGCGCGCGCTTTACCGGCAGCAGACCGATCCCGGACGCGTGCTCGCCCTGGACGAGCCCTCGAGCGCGCTGGACCCGGAGACCGAGGAGCGGTTGTGGCAGTCGTTGCGCGCGCGGGCGGATGCCGGAGCGACGATCCTGCTCGTGTCGCACCGGCGGTCGGCGCGCCGCATCGCGGATCAGGTCGTGGCGCTGGGGGTGGACGCATGACCGGACTGACGCGCGGACAGCGGGTCCGCAGCATCCTCCGGCTCGCGCAGCCGTCGGTCGGACGCTTCGTGCCCGGTCTCGTCTGGGGTGTGCTGTCCGCGGCGGCCGCCGTGAGCCTGCTCGCGGTCAGTGGCTGGTTGATCGTGAGCGCCTCGATCGTCGACTCGCTGGTTCCGCTGTCGATCGCCGTGGTCGGCGTCCGGTTCTTCGCTGTGTCGCGCGCCGTCACCCGTTACCTCGAACGTCTGAGCGGGCATGATGCGGCACTGCGTCAGCTCGCCTCCACGCGCGCCGACATGGTGCGTCGACTGATCCCGCTCTCGCCGGCCGGACTCGGCTCGACCGACCGCGGTCAAGTGCTCACGGCCCTCGTCGACGACGTCGAGAACCTGCAGAACCTCCCGCTGCGGGTGGTGCAGCCGCTGGGGGTCGCTGCGCTCGTCGCGGTGGGTGCCGTCGGTTTCATCGCGTTCGTCTCGCCGCCCGCCGCCCTCACCCTCGCCGTCTGCCTGCTGGTCGCCGCGGCCGCGGCGATCGGACTCGGCTGGGTGTTCGGCTCTCGCGCCGAAGCACTCGTGTCCGCGCGTCGGGCTGAGCTCTCGGCGGCGCTGGTCGATTACTTCGCGAGCCTCGATGTCCTCCTCGCGTATGGGGCGGAGGAGCAGGCGCGGGCACGGATCACCGTCGCCGACGGGGAGCTGCGTCGGCTCGTCTCCCGCGCATCGCTGGCGCAGGCCGTCGCTGCCGGGGTGGTCTCCGCGGTCGCCGGAGCGGCGTCGGTGTGGGCGCTCGCCGCCGCGGCGCCCGGCCTCGTCGACGGGGCGATCGACGGGCCGTGGTTGGCCGTGGCGGTGCTGGTGCCGATGGTGGTGTTCGAGATCTTCGGCGCCGTGCCGATCGCTGCGGCGTCGTGGCGGAGTGTCCGATCGAGTGCGGAGCGCATCGTCGACGTGCTCCCTGACCGGATGCCGCAGGAGCTGCGTTCCGACGCGGGCGAGGATGTCGAGGTCGACGGCACGCCGGTGGTGCGGATGCGCGACGTGCGCGCGTCCTGGCCGGGGGGAGCCCCGGCGCTCTCCGGCGTCGACCTCGATCTCCGACCCGGTGAGCGGGTGCTGGTGACGGGGTCGAGCGGGGCCGGGAAGAGCTCGTTGGCCGCGGCCCTCGTCGGTTTCCTCCGCGTGGAGGGCGAGTACCGGATCGGGGACCGCGACGCGTCGGAGTTGTCCGGTCCGACGCTGCGCCGGGTCATCGGCCTGTGCGAGCAGAGCCCGCAGCTGTTCGACGAGGACATCCGTCAGAACCTGCTCTTCGCGCGCGACACCGCGGATGATGAGGAACTCTTCGCCGTGCTCGACCGGGTGGGGCTCGGGGAGTGGGCGCGGGAGCGCGGCGGTCTCGATGCGCGGGTCGGCGACCGTGGCGCACTCGTGTCCGGCGGGCAGGCGCAGCGGATCGCGCTCGCCCGGGCCCTGTTGCGCGGTTTCCCGGTGCTGGTGCTCGACGAGCCGACGGCCGGGGTCGACCCCGAGGCGTCCGATGCGCTGCTGCGTGATCTGCTGGCGGCTGCGGGGTCGCAGTCCATGCTGCTGATCTCGCACGTGGTGCCGCCCGCGGGCACTGTCGACCGCGTGGTGCGACTCGACGGCGGACGCACGCTCTGAGTGAGGACCCCTCGCGGGTCAGGCGTTCATGTCGACGGGCGGTTCCATCACGATGCCCTGCGCTTCGAAGGCACGGCGGCGCTCTTCGATGCGGCGGTGCAACTCGACCTGTGCCTCATCGACGAACTGCGGATCGAGGTCGACGGTGGGCGGATGCGGGTCGCCGTGGTTCGCGGCGATGTACGCGTCGAGTTCGGGGCCGCTGGTCCAGGAGGTGATGAGCGCGTAGCGGGGTGCGGTGCCGCGATGCCAGACCGCGTGCCAGAAGCGTTGGGTGTCGACGATGATGCGCGAGCCGGCGCGGAGCGGCAGCCGGACCTCGGTCGCCGGGTCGAAGCGGTCGGCGCGCAAGATCAGCATCGACTCGGTGTCGTCGGACAGATTGAAGAATCCGCGGACGACCCAGCCGGTGCCCTCTTCGTTGAGGCGGTTGTTGTCGTCCTGATGCAGGTTGTAGATCGCATCGGCGTACTCGTTCGGCTGCAGCTCGATCACGCGGCACCGTCCGATGCCCGCGCCGGGCTCCAGTGCGCGACGCTGCAGGGTGGGCGCGATCGCCACCTGGGAATCGATCCACACGCCGTCCTTGTCGGTGCGCGGCGGCGTGTGGTTCCAGAAGCCGTTGCAGTCCACGTCGCCCGCGTAGCTGGCGAGCGGGGCGAAGCGCGTGACGCCGGAGGAGCGCCAGCGGACGTATTCCAGGTCGAGCCATTCGGCGGGGTCGCCCGGTGCGGAGTGATCGTCGAGGACGACGTAGCCGGTGTCGGCCAGCGCCTCCGAGGTGATGAAGCCCATACTGCGTACCCTTCCCGTCATCGCTGCCCCCACAGGCGGCGGGTTCTTAGGACATCCTAACTCTTCGGGCGTCCCGCCGCCCGGTGGCCGGCCGGAGAAAAGCGCGGAATTCCGCGCCGATATCCTAGGGTGATGACTCAGCCGCAGGGCGCCCTCCTCGTGGGCAGTGTGAACTTCGACGATGCCGAGACGACGATCCGCACAGCCGTGGATGTGCTCGGCGCCCGCCTCCGGCGCATCCCGGACGGCGAAGTCGGCAAACGATTCCACTGGATCATGTTCCAGCCCGATGTGATCGGCCAGGCCGAGGGGATCGAGCGCATCGGCGACGAACCCATCCCGTTCCCGGCCGGGATCGACGCCCGTGGTCTGCGCATCTGTGAGGGCGTGGACGCAGCGGGCATCGAACTTCCCGCGCTCGGATACGCGGCGGCCGCGATCGAGTCGTACGCGGTGTTCACGCGCCTCCGTGCGGAGGGGCTCGTGCCGGCCGAGGTGCGGTTCCAGGTGTCGCTGCCGACACCGCTCGCTGTGATCTCCTCCTTCTTCCGTGGGGACGACCGGGCGGCGATCGAGCCCGTCTACACCGCCGCGATCCTGCGTGAGCTCGAGGAGATCCTCGAGGCGATCCCGCACGATGACCTTGCTGTGCAGTGGGATGTGGCCAGCGAGATGGGCATCATCGAGCGAGCAGCCGGTTACGGAGCGGTCATGGAGGCCTGGTGGCCCGGTGATCCGTTCGACGGCCTCGTCGCGCGGCTGGCCGAACTGATCGACGCCGTGCCGGCAGGCGTGGAGGTCGGCGTGCACCTCTGCTACGGCGACGCGGGGGAGAAGCATTTCATCGAGCCGACCGATTCCGCGACCCTGGTCCGCTACGCGAACGCGGTCCTGGAGGCGACGGCGCGTCCCCTCACGTGGTTGCACCTGCCGGTGCCGATCGAGCGCGACGACGAGGGCTACTTCGCCCCTCTCGCCGACCTCGCCCCCGTCGAAGAGCTGTACCTCGGACTCGTCCACCGCGAAGACGGCGCGGAAGGAGCAGGGCGCCGTGTCGCCGCCGCCCGCCCGTTCGCGGAACGGTTCGGGGTCGCCACCGAGTGCGGCATCGGTCGTGCGCCCGCGGGATCGACCGAGGGCATCCTGCGCACACACGCAGAGGTCGCCGCCGCCTGGTGAACGTTCTGGGTGCCCGATTCGCGCGCTCGCCCGCTCTCGCGTAAGCTATTCCGCGGTGACGTGTCCGAGCGGCCGAAGGTGCAACTCTCGAAAAGTTGTGTAGGGTAACCCCCTACCGTGGGTTCAAATCCCACCGTCACCGCCATGGAAACCCCCCGAGAAATCGGGGGTTTTTCCGTATCCGGGGTGGGGTGTGGTGCATCTGTGGTGCAGATCTCGTCGGTGTCCCGATGGCATGCTTTGCAAGGACTCTCGGCGAGCCGTCCCGTGATGCGCGAGGTGCGATGTCGCGCGCCCCACGCGTCAGCAGTGTCGAGAACGGCCTGCCTGGACGCCACGCCTGCGATGCGCGTCCTTCCGACTTTTCCCGGAATAGCACTCTCGTTATTCAACTTTGGACCTAGCAAACTTGAGTAATAAGGAGAAAATCTCGGTATGGAATCTCCTGAGCTCGCTGGGACCCCGTGGCCTGAGACCGCGTTCGCCGTGCTTTCCCGTCGTCGTCCCTGATGCGGGTCGACCGTGCGTGGGAGGCCGCCCGATGGGCGTCCTCCCACGCACGAGGTCGGGTCAGAGCGAGGTGATGACGACGCGCGTGACGCTCGGGTCCTTGAGAGCGTCGTAGCCCTCGTTGACCTCGTCGAGCGCGATCTCCTTCGACAGCAGCGAGTCGAGCTCGAACCGGCCCTCGAGGTAGAGCTTCGCGTACATCGGGATGTCTCGCTTGGCCGTGGTCGAGCCCATGTAGACGCCCTGGATGCGCTTCTGAGAACCGATCAGTCCGACCTGATGCACGTCGATGTGCGAGGTGGGATCGATGACACCGATGAGGTAGAGGCCACCACCGGGCGCGGCCATCTCCAGCCCCTGTTCCGCCACGGTCTTCGTGCCGACGAAGTCGAACACCGCATCCGCGCCGTTGCCGGTGATCTCGTGCACGGCGGCGACCGGGTCGACCTCCGTCGAGTTCACGGCGTGAGTGGCCCCGAACTCCTTCGCCTTCGCGAGCTTGTCGTCGGCGATGTCCACGGCGATGATCGTGGTCGCACCGGCGATGACCGCGCCGTTGATGGCGTTCAGACCCACCCCTCCGGCGCCGATGACGACGATGGCGTCGCCCGCCTGCACGTTCGCGGTGTTGAGGACGGAGCCTGCGCCGGTGACGACGCCGCAGCCGAGGAGTGCCGCCTGGGCGAACGGAACTTCGTCCGGCACCGTCACGAGCTGATTCTCGTGCACGAGAGCCTGCTGGGCGAACCCGCCCAGCCCGAAGGCCTGCCCCACGGGTGCGCCGTTCTCGCTGAGCCGCGGCGCCTCGTCCGGTGCGCGGAGGGTCTTCTCCGGGTGGAGGCACTGGAAGACCTTGCCGGACAGGCACTTCTCGCAGGCGCCGCAGTACTGCACGAGGCAGCCGACGACATGGTCGCCGATTGCGATGTCCGTCACGTCCGGACCGACCGCGGCGACGACGCCGGCGAGCTCGTGTCCGAAGACGCCGGGTAGAGGGTTGCCCATCTCGAAGCGGGACATGGTGAGGTCGGTGTGGCAGAGGCCGGATGCCTTCACGTCGACGAGCACTTCGCGACCGATGGGCTGGGCGATGTCGATGTCCGCACTGACGAATCCTGCGCCGATCTCGCGGACGAGTGTTGCCTTCATTGCTGGTTCTTCTTTCTTCTGGGGCCGTCGGTGTCTCCGGCGGACGTGGGCTGGCCGGAGATCATCCAGCGCGGCATGAGCTGCGTGAGGTGCTCCGCGATCTCGTCGGGTCGTGCCGTGAGGTCGTCGAGGACCCAGGACGCGATGAGCCCGGTCGCGGCGTGCGCGATGTAGGTGGCGGCGATGTCCGGATCGATCCCGGGCGGCGGCGAGGTGATTTCGCGTATGTGCGCGAGGATCTCGACCTTCATCAGCTCCGCGACGCGCGACTCCGCACCCCGAGGCACCGCGACGCTGAAAGCTGCCGCGTAGAGCGCACGGTACGTCGCGTAGTGCTCGATCAGCGCGCGCTGCGACCGCGCCATCGCGGAGTCGTCGGTCGAGGCCGAGATGCCGTGCGCTCGGGTCTCGGCCGCGATGTCGCGGAACGCCTGCTCCTGCAGATGGAGGGCGAGATCGTCGATGCCCGAGAAGTGGGTGTAGAACGTGGCACGACTCACTCGCGCCTCGGCGACGAGACTGCTCACCGTGATCGCCCGGCCCGCGAGCGCCAACGATCTCACAGCGTCGGAGAGCCGCGTCTGGGTCGCCGCGACCCTGGGGTCCGACGAAGCACGGATCGAGTCTCGGACGGTTGCGATGTCTGCCGTCACGGCGCCGCGCATCATGCATCCAGCGTACATCTGTTTCTAGACAGACGTCTAGAAAAGTTCGTCGGCGCACCGCCTTTCGTCGACTGCGCTCACGGCCGCCTGAGCCGGCTCAGGTCACGCGGTAGGCGCGGTACCGCACGGTGCTCGCCTGTCGCTCGGCAGCGCAGAGGAACAGCGCACGCTGCAGATGGCTCAGCGCCGGCGATGCCGTCTCGACCTGCAGCGTGGTTCGGAAGTAGTACGAACCCGGATGCACGTTCTCACCGCGACGGAGTCGTTCGAGAATGTCGGGTGCTCCCGTCCGCAGGCCCCTGGCATGCAGCAGAAGCAGGTCGCCGTCGGTGGAGCGAGCGGAGTAGCGGCCGTCGATCTCGAAGGTGCCGTCCGGGCGGAGGATCTGCCAGTCGGCACCGCCTTCGAGGATCTCCGCGTTCACGGCGCCGAGGATCCGTCCGCCACGGATGGGGACCACTCGGCGATGGCCGACGCTCGTGTCGCCGTGGTCCTCCGGTGCTCCCAGCTCGACGACCACGTCGAACGCGGACTCCAGCGACGGCACGGGCAGGACGTCATGCGCCCGCAGCCCGGGGACGAAGGGGTCGGCGGGGATCATACCGTCGGCGTGAGCGTCGGGCGCTCGTTGAGGGCCTCAGGAAGAAATCCCGCGGCGGCTTTGTACTCGCGGGCGATCTGCTCGCGCTCGGAGAAGGGGATCACATCCTCGATGTCGGCGAAGCCATGGGGAGCGCGCTCGCGCGCCAGCTGCATCACGCGCTCCGGTCCCGTGGCGCGCGTCCCGGCGAGCAGCGCGGTCATCGCTGGCCGCCGTGCCTGCTCGTAGGCCGCGAGACCCTCGTCGATGTCTGCAGCCGTCGCTAGGTGGAAGGCGAGCGTACGCGCGTCGAGGATCGCCTGGGAACCGCCGTTCGAGCCGTTCGGGTACATCGCGTGGGCGGCATCGCCGAGGAGTGTGGTGCGGCCGAAAGTCCACTGCGGCAGGGCGTCGCGGTCGACCATCGGGTACTCGAGGATCTCATCGGCGGCGGCGATCGCCGCGGGCACGTCGAGCCAGTCGAAGCGCCAGTCCTGGAACAGCTCGGCGATCGGCGCGGGGTCGACCGTGCGGTTCCAGTCCGCGTCGCCGGTGCCGCCCACGCGGCGCTCGGCGATGAAGTTCACCAGCATCCGCCCGTCGGCATCGGCGAGCTCGAGGGGGTAGGCGACGAACTTCTGGTCGCCGTCGCCCGCCATGATCATCGTGCGCCCGTCGAGGAATGCGGGGATGCGCGTGACTCCGCGCCAGAGCGTGAGCCCGCTCCAGGGCGGCGCCCCCTCGGCGGGGTATCTCAGTGCGCGGAGCGCGGAGTGGATGCCGTCAGCGCCGATGATCACATCCGCCGTGGCGTCGACGGTGCCGTCCTCGGTCGCGAAACGCGCCGTCTCGGTGCCGTCGGCGTTCGAGTCGACACCGATCAGTCGGTGGCCCAGGCGGATCGGCTCGACGAGCCGCTCGGCGGCGAGGTCGCGCAGGGCCAGCTGCAGCCGACCGCGGTGCACAGACAGCTGCGGCCATCGGTACCCGGCGGAGGTGCCGCGCGGCTCACTCCAGATGGGCTGTCCGAGCCGGTTGTAGTACGCGAGCGTGTGCGGCTCCACGCCGAGTTCGGCGATGCGCGGTGCGACCCCGATCTCGGTCAGCTCGCGCAGGGCGTGCGGCAGCAGGTTGATGCCCACGCCGAGGCCGCGGATCGCGGTGCTGCGCTCGTATACGGTGACGCCGGTCAGCCCGGCCTCGTGCAGGCTGATCGCTGCGGCGAGTCCACCGATCCCTGCGCCGATGATGATGATCTTCATCGATCTCTCCTGATCTCTGCTGCCATCTGCAGCAGGTGTATGGGTGTTCCAGCTGTCAGTCGCGCGAGTGCACCACGGTGCCGCCGACGACCGTGACGGCGGTGCCGACACTGATGAGCGCCTCGGTCGGGATCGCGAACGGGTCGACGGTCGACACGGCGATGTCGGCGCGGGCGCCGACGCGCAGCATCCCTCCTCCGCTCAGCACGAGTTCGGCCGAGCCGCTGGTGTACGCGGCGAGAGCCTCGGTGAGGGTGAGGCGTTGGGTGGCATCGAGTGGTTCGCTCGGCGTGCCATCGGGTCCGGGGAGCGTGCGGTTGACGGCCACGTGGATCGCGAGCCATGGGTCGGCGGGCGACACGGGCCAGTCCGACCCCATGGCGATCGCAGCTCCGCTATCGGCGATCGCACGGAACGGATAGCCGGCGCGCATGCGGGCGTCGCCGATCATCGGCACGACGGCCGGGTCGACGGATGCCCACAGCCCCTGGATGTTCGCGGTGATGCCGAGCGGGCCGAAGCGGCGGGCGTCATCGGGGTGCACCATCGACAGGTGCGCGAAGTGGTGGCGCTGACCGGTGCCGTTGGCGCGGCGTGCCGACTCGACGGCAGCCAGTGCGACGCGCACTCCGCGGTCGCCCATGATGTGCAGGTGCATCGCGAAGCCCTCAGCGTCGAGCCCGACCGCGAGCGCCTCCAGCGCCTCGGCGTCGATGTGCAGCTCTCCGCTGCCCGCATGGCTGCAGTACGGCTCGAGCAGTGCCGCGGTCTCGCCATGAGGCACGCCGTCGACCATCGCCTTCGCGGTCGACGTGTCGAATCCGGCCGCGGCGTTCGCGGCGCGCAGCGCGACGAAGCGCTGGACCAGTTCCGGTACCTGCGCGGCCGTCGTGCCTGGGGGCACCCACAGCGCACCGGACGTGCGACTGCGCAGCGTCCCGTCAGCGATCGTCGCGCGGTACGCCGCCGTGCAGTCCGCCTTGCCGTTGTACTCGCCGAGGATCGCCTCGTGCCAGCCCGTGATGCCGAGCGTCCACAGGAACTTCTGCGCGTTGAGAAGTCCGGCGGCGATCTCGGCATCCGTCGTCGCGGGGATCACCCGCCCGACGAGCTCGGCCGCCGTCTCATTGAGGTACCCGGTGGGGTCGCCCTGCTCGTCGTGATGGATGTGCCCGTTCGGGGGCGCGGGCGTCTCGCGGTCGACCCCGGCGAGCTCCAGCGCGCGCGAGTTGACCCACAGCGTGTGGTGCCCGGCATCGCTCAGGGCGACCGGTCGGTCGGGCACGATCGCGTCGAGCATCTGCCGGGTCGGGTGCGGGAACAGCTCATGGCTCCAGCCGCCGCCGGTGATCCACTCAGCATCCGTCGCGTCTGCTGCGGCCACGATCAGCGAAAGCGTCTCGCCGACGCTCGTGGCCGTGGTCAGGTCGCAGCTGAGCCGCTCGACACCCGCGAAGGCCGCGTGGATGTGCGCGTCGACGAACCCGGGCAGGATGCCGCCACCCGCCGCCTCGATGATGCGGGTGTCGGGGCCCGCGAGCGCGCGGATCTCGGCATCCGTGCCGATCGCGATGATGCGCTCGCCGCGGATCGCGACGGCCGTGTCGGCGGTGCCCACGCGTCCGTCGAACACGCGGCCGTCGACGATGCACACGTCGGCGAGGGAAGTGCGGGTCATGGTCGTGCCTCTCGTCGGTGCGGCTGCGCCGCTCGGGTTCTGCTCGTCGATCATCTCGTCACACCACTCGGAACACGCGGATGACGACCTGGTCGTCTCCGGGGCGCGCGTAGCCGACGAACTGCGACTCTGCGAGCCAGCGCAGCGAGTGCTCATCCGTCTGGAACACGAACGCGGTGCGGTAGTACAGATCCCGCTCGGTGGGGTGCCCGCCCGCCTCGAACTGCGCGATCGCAGCCTCGTTCGCGCGCCAGTAGCCGCGGTTCACGACGTCGACGAGGTGCCCGTCGATCTCGATCAGGTAGTGCGCGTCGAGCTGGGTGGTCACACCGTGATCCACCCACCAGTCGCCGCCGCCGGGCACCACGCGCCCTTCGGCGCGCGGGCCCGAGAGCACGCCGCCGGTGATCGCGGTGAAATGCAGCTCGCCGCCCTCGCCGCGCCCGATCCGCTGCGGCGGGGTCACGTCGACGCGCAGCTCGAAGCAGTATTCGAACGCGGGGGTCATCAGATCCGTGTCGGTCATCGCCGTCTCCTCTTCGTCGGTCGGTCGAGCCCGATCGTGGGGATCGGGGTCGTGCGCACGGGAATGCGTCGCTGCGGCACCCAGCCGTCGCCCGGGATGGAGTCGAGCAGCAGGCGGGTGTATTCAGCCTGGGGGTTGTCGAGTACGGAGCCGGTATCGCCGCGTTCCTCGATGCGCCCGTTGCGCATCACGACCACCTCGTCGCACAGGCGGCGGATGACGGTGAGGTCGTGGGTGATCATCAGCAGGGCGACGCCGGTGTCGAGCCGGATGCGCTCGAGCAGCGACAGGATCTCGACCTGGGTGGTGACGTCGAGGGCCGACACTGCTTCGTCGAGCACGAGGATGCGCGGTTCGGCGGCGAGTGCTCGAGCGATCGCGACGCGTTGTCGCTGGCCGCCCGAGAGCGACCGGGGTCGTGCGTCGAGCAGGGCGGCATCGAGGTGCACCGACTCCATCAGCGCCGACACCCGTGCCGAGAGGGCCGCGCGGTCGTCGTCGCGGCGGTGCACCCGGATCGCCTCGACGAGGCATTGCCGCACGGTCTGGCGCCGGTCGAGCGACTGATACGGATCCTGGAACACCATCTGGACGGTCTTCGCGCGAGTGCGACGTTCGGCACCCGAACCGGCCGGCGTGCTCCAGTCGGCGCCGTCGACCCGCACGGTGCCGGTGTCGGCGCGTTCGAGGCCGCAGATCACGCGGGCGGTGGTCGACTTGCCGGAGCCGGATTCGCCGACGATGCCGAGGGACCCTCCCGCCGCGAGCGCGAACGACACGTCGTCGACCGCGGTCAGGATGTCGTGACTGCGGCCGTGCGCCGCCCGGACGCGAAAGGACTTCTTCAAGCCCTCGACGCGAAGCAGGGGGTCGGCCACCCCGGTCGGTTCCGACGCGGGAGCGGGAGGCGCCAGGGGCACGGCGTCGAGCGAGGCCGACATCAGGATGCGCGTGTAGTCCTCGCGAGCATCCGCTCGCATGCTCGCACCATGCAGCGTCTCGATCGTGCGTCCCTGCTTCATGACGACTACGCGATCGCACACGGCACCGGCGAGGGCCAGGTCGTGCGTGATGAAGAGGAGCGACAGGTCGCGGTGGCGGCGCAGATCACCGATCACGGCCATGACCTCCTCCTGCGTCGTCACGTCGAGGGCCGTGGTGATCTCGTCAGCGAGCAGCAGTCGAGGATCCATCGCGAGCGTCGAGGCGATCATCACCCGCTGCAGCAGCCCGCCCGACAGCTCGGCGGGCCGCTGTCGAAGCCGTCGGGCAGGAGAGGGCACTCCCACCTCGTCGAGCAGCTCGACGGCGCGGCGGTCAGCGGCCTCCTGGGTGAGCCCTGCGATGGAGACCAGCGCCTCGGTGAGGAAGTCGCCGATCGTCCGAAGCGGGTTCAGATGTGCACGCGGCGTCTGGAACGCCATGCCGATGCGCAGCGCCCGCAGCTCGCGGCGCCCTCGCTCGTCGAGGGATGCGAGATCCTTTCCCTCGACGCGGATCGTGCCCGCCGTGGTGAAGCTCTCGGGCAGCAGGCCGGCGATCGCGCGCACGCTGAGGGTCTTCCCCGACCCCGACTCTCCGACGAGGCCGACCGATTCGCCGAGGGCCACGTCGAGAGTGCAGTCGTGCACCAGGGTGCGCGGGCCGTCGGGCGTCGGCATCCCGATCTCGAGACCCCGCAGCTCAAGCACCGGTGCCGTCATCGTTCCTTCTCCTCTGCCCAGGTGGTGGTGCGGGCGCCGATGATGCCGACGGCGAGCACGGTGATGACGATCAGCAGTGCCGGGAACAGCGACTGCTCGGGAGCGCCCGCGAGGATCGCGGCCTGCCCGCCGGCGATCATCGAGCCCCAGTCGGCGGCGGGCGGCTGCTCGCCGAGGCCGAGGAACGAGATCGCCGCGAGATCGAGCATCGCGTACCCGAATCCGATGGTGGCTTGGGCTGCGACCACCGGGATCAGCGCGGGGATCAGGTGGCGGAAGCAGATGGCGGCGCTCGAGACGCCCTGCACCCGCAGCGCCGCGATGTACGGCCGGCCCAGTTCCCGCGAGGCGGCCGTCTGGGTCAGGCGCGCGACGACGGGGATGTACGCGATCGACAGCGCGGCGACGGGGGCGACGAGGCCCTTGCCGAACATGGCGACCGCGAGCACGGCGAGCACGAGGCCGGGGATCGCGAAGATCACATCGATCACCCGGGCGATCGTTCCGCGCACGAGACCGCCGAACCAGGCCGAGGTGATCGCGAGCGTCAGCCCGAGGGTAGTGGAAAGCGCCACGACGATCACCGGCGCCGTGACGCTCGCGGCCGCACCGACCAGCACGCGAGACAGGATGTCGCGGCCGAGGTCATCGGTGCCGAACAGGTGGTCGAGCGAAGCGGGGCCGTTGGTGGGTCCCGCATAGAGCAGATCGGGAGAGTAGGGCGCGAGCCACCGGCCGGCGATCGCGATCACCGCGATAACCGCGAGCACGACGACCGCCACGACCAGGAGTGGGTCGCGTCGTGCGAGTCGACGTGTGGCTGCGGGCATCCGACCCGCAGCGAGCTGACCGACGCTCATGCGTTCCTCCGGGTTCCCGTGCTGTCGGGGTCGATGGCAGCGGCCAGTAGGTCGGCGATCGCGTTGAGCACGACGAACAGGGCGACGAGCAGCAGTGAGACGACCTGCACGACCGGCAGGTCTTTGCGGGCGGCGGCCTCGGTGAGCAACGATCCGATGCCGCCGAGCCCGAAGGCCTGTTCGGCGATGGCCGAGGCGGCGAACAGCCCGGCGATCGTCGTGCCCGAGATCGCCAGGATCTGCGGCGCCGCATTGTGGAAGACGTGCCGGCGGAAGACGCGGCCCCACGGGATGCCTCGGACGCGGGCGGTCTCGACGTGCTCGGAGTGCAACTGGGCGACCAGGGCGCTGCGGGTCACCCGGCTGATGTACGCGATGAACATCAGCGCGAGCGAGACCGCAGGCAGTACCAGGTGCCAGAGCCGATCGAGTCCTTCGTCACCCGCCCCGAAGGTCGGGAACCAGCCGAGCGAGGTGGCGAAGATCCAGATCAACAGGATCGCGACGATGAATGTCGGCAGCGCCATGCCGAGTGATGTCGTGACCGACACCACCATGTCGGTGCGGCGGCCGCTGACGGCGGCGAGGATGCCGGAGCCCAGGCCGAACACCGCGATGAGCACGGTGGTCAAGAGCACCAGCTCGAACGTCACCGCGAACCGCGCCCCCACGAGCTCGGCGACATCCGTCTTGTAGACGAACGACCGGCCGAAATCGCCGGTGATGACACCGCCGAGCCAGTGGAGGTACTGCAGCCAGACCGGTTCATCCAGCCGGTACTCCGCGCGGATCGCCGCGATGAGCTCCGGGGTAGGACGTGCTCCGCCCGCCAGCGTCGACACCGGGTCTCCGGGCGTGAGCAGCAGCGCCGAGAAGATGATGACGCTGGCGAGGAAGAGCGTGAGCGCGAGTCCGCCCAGCTTGCCGAGCACCGTCCTGATCATGAGGGGATCCGTTCCGTCGTCGCAGACGACTCACTCGCCGCCGAGGGGCAGCGCCCAGGGGGAGCTGTAGCTCGCGACAGAGGCGGTGATGCCCGTGAGGTCGTCGGACAGGTAGGTGAGCTGGTACGCCCCGGCGAGGGTCACCTGAAGCTGATCGGGGGCGAAGATCTCTTGAGCGCTCACGAAGGCGTCGGCGGCGGTCGTGGCATCCGTAGCGGTGCGTGCCGCCTGGAGGTCGGCCGTCACCTCGTCGTTCGCGTAGCCCGACCAGTTGAAGATGCCGCCGATCTCGGCTGGCAGCATGAACAGCTGCGGGTAGCCGAGCACGCCGGGAACCTCGAGGTAGCCGGTCGTGGCGACGAAGTCGATGCCGTCGCGCAGCTCGGGAGTGTAGAAGAGCGCTCCGAAGTCCGCCGGCTGACGTTCGTCGATCGTGACGGTGAGGCCGATGTCCTTCGCCGCGCTCTGGACGATGGATGCCGTCTGCGAGAACTCCTTGGCGCCGGCAGGAACAGCGAGCACCAGCGGCACCGACCTGTCGATGCCGGACTCGGCGATCAGCTCTTTGGCCGCGTCGAGATCGACCTCGGGGGTGGGCAGGGCGTCGTAGGCATCCTGGTAGGTGTCCTTCGCCTCCATACCGCTCCATACGAACGGAGGGACGATCGTCTTCTGCACCTGGCCGAGGCCCTGCAGCACGGTGTCGATGTAGACGCTGCGGTCGATCGCGAGGCTCAGCGCCTGGCGCACTCTCGGGTCGGCGGCCGCGCTGTCGGAGGAGGCGGGCCCGAAGCTGTATGACGCGGTGGAAGGCCCGGCGATCAGGCGTCCTTCGCCGTCCTCGGCCTCGAAGCTCTGACGCGACCCGGGAGGCACGTTGAAAGCGCCGTCGATCTCGCCGGAGGTGAGAGCAGAGGTGAGGGTCGCGCCCTCGGTGACGAAGACGAAGCGGATGCGGTCGGTGAGCGGGGCGCCTTTCCAGTAGTCGGGGTTCGCCGTGACCGAGATCTCGGTGCCGGGCTTCCAGCCGTCGAGCTCGTACGGGCCGGCGCACATCAGGCCGCCGCCGGAGGTGCCGAGATCCTGGCCGACGGTGTCGCCGAAGGCCTTGCTCATGACGGCGCCGCCTCCGCCTCCGAGCGCATCGCGGAACGTGGTGTCTGGTGCGGTGAAGTGCACGATGACGGTGTCATCGCCCGAGGTCTCGATACTCGAGATGAGGGCGAAGGCGGCGTACCACTGAGAGGCGGGAGTGCGGTTGCGCTCGAGGCTGTAGGCGACATCGGCGGCGGTGACGGGGGTGCCGTCCCAGAACGTGACGCCGTCTCTGACCGTGATCTCGAACGTCACCGGATCGACCCACTCGGCCGTCTCGGCGATGCCTGACTCCAGAGTGAAGTCGGGTTCGACCGTGAGCAGGCTGTCGCAGAGGTTCGGGATGATGATGTTGGCCGACGACGAGGGGTCGAGCGTCTGCGGCTCGCCCTCGACGACCGCCCAGGTGACCTCGTCGACGGCGGTGGTGGCCGCCGGCAGGGAGGTCACGAGGGAGGAGGCATCGATCTTCTCGGGCGAGGAGTCGGTCGTGCCGGTGCGCGGGGCGCAGGCGGTGGCGGCGAGAACAGTCGCTGCCGCCAAGGCGGCGGCGACGGTGAACCGGCGTCGGATGGTGCGGGGCATGTCAGGTCCTCTCAGGTGCGTGCAGCGGGGGCGTCGTCGACCCCGCCGGGAGTAGGTGGTGCAGGCAGTGCTGGTGGAGCGGATGGTGCGGGTGATTCAGGTGGTGCGGGTGCTGCGGCTCATCTGACGACGTAGACGTGGATGCAGATCTGTTCGTCCTCGTCGCGGGCGAGGCCGATGAACTGGTTCCGGCTCAGCCAGCTGTGCGCCGGTGCGTCGGTCTGGAAGACGGGCGCGGTGCGGAAGTACGACGTGCCGTCTGGCTCTTCGCGGTAGTAGCCGCGGTTGAGGATGTCGATGGCCGCGCCGTCGTCGGCTCGCAGCAGGTAGCGCGCTTCGAGTTGGAAGGTGCCGTCACGCTCGACGGACCAGTCGCCGCCGCCGGCGATCACGGTGCCGCGCAGCAGCGGGCCGTCGACGGTGCCGCCGGTGATGGGGGTGAAGGCGAGCACCTCGTGCGGGCCGCGGCCCAGGTGGATGTCCGTGTCGACGTCGACACGGATCTCGAAGGCGTACTCGAGGATCGGCTCGGGCAGAGCGGAGGGTGCGGTCATGACAGCTCTCCATCCAGGACGGGAAGGTGGATCGTGAGGCCATCGGATCCACCGATGGTGAGGTGCTGCGCGTTCGTCGCCGTCGGGCCCCAGGCCCAGGGGTCGGCGCCCGTTCCGGTCTGCGGGACGAATTCGGGGTAGTCGCTGCTCGACACGTGCACCCGAAGGCGGTGCCCGGCGCGCAGCCGGTAGCCGACCTGACCGAGATCGAGGTCGAGGGTCGCCGCGGTCGTCGCATCGGCGATCTGACGCTGCCCGCGGGCGATGCGCAGTGCGGTGCCGTCGGGTGCGACATCGAGCAGTCGGACGAGCAGATCCATCACAGGCCCGTCCGAGCGGACGGTCGCGGTGGCGGTCACGGGGCCGGCGAGGTCGACGTCTGTCGCGACCGCAGCGGAGGTGAAGACGAGCACGTCGTCGCGAGTGCCGATCGGGGCCTCGTCGGGAAGTTCGAGGAGGAACGAGAAGGCATCCTCGGCGCTCGACGGAACGAGGTCGTCGGGGTCGTGGGTCCACGTCAGCTCGGTCGGCTGTGCTGCAGCATCCGTGGTCAGCGCTCCCTCGGCGGTCGCCACGAGTGCGAGGGTGCGGATGTCGGCGGGCGGCCACACCGCATCCGTTCGTTCTTCGTTCGTTCCGGCGAGATTCCACCGCACGGCGGGGATGTCGGCGGGAGCGCCGTTGCCGCGCAGGTACACCTCGAAGAACTCGAGCGTCGGATCGAGCGTGCGGGGGAGAAGCGCGCGGAGCTGCTCGTCGGTGCGCTCGGCGACGCGATCAGCCGGGTCGCTGAGCAGTTCGTAGCCCTCGTGGTCGATCGATTCGATGCGCAGGTGGTGGTGCGCGGCCCACGCCGGGTTCTTCGCGATGTCGGCGACGTCGGCCCACGACAGGGGCGAGCAGTTGTCCCACCAGCCGATCGTCTGCAGCGCCGGCACCGAGCGGGCGGCGAAGGGCGAGCCGAGAGGGAAGCGGGGCAGATGCACCGGACGCGGGTACCACTGATCGTAGGAGATCGATCGCTCTCCGGTCTCCGCGAGGAACTCCTCGACCTGGGCGGCGAAGTCGCGACGGGTCCAGTCCGGCTCCCACATGAAGGTGTCGTTGCCATGGAAGTGGCTCACGGGATACAGGTAGGTGATCGCCCATTCGACGTCGGAGATGCGCTCGCCGGGCGCTCGGCGCACGGGCTCGCCGAGGCGGGTGCCGGTGACGCGCGGCGAGATCGCCTTGAGCGCTGGATGTCCGCTGGCGGCGGCCGCCCATTGCGTGTAGCCGTAGTAGCTGTCGCCCCACATCGCGACCCGACCGTTCGACCACGGCTGCTGCACGACCCAATCGAGCGTGTCCTCGCCGTCGCGAACCTCGTTCACGAAGAGCAGCGCCTCGCCCTCGGAGCGGAACTTGCCCCGTACGTCCTGGGCGACCACGCGGTAGCCGTGCGACATCAGGTATTCGGCGATCAGCGGGATGTACGTGTAGCTGCCGCTCTTGTCGTAGGGGAGGCGGATGAGGATCGTGTCGCCGGCGCTCTCGCCTCCGTCGGCGGGGAGATAGACGTCGGCCGCGAGCAGCACGCCGTCTCGCATCCGGACGCGGGCGGGGCGCGCGAGATCGCTCTCGGGCTCCGGCGGAATGCGGGTGTAGCGGGTCATGACTCTCCTTCAGAACCTCGGCGCCGGGGAGACCGCGGTGCTCGATGAATCACAACCTAAGTCCGCCAAAGTTAATAGTCAAGTCTGACTAGACTAAAAACTTGTAACATCTATGTATCCTGCGGACGCAGGGAAAAGGGGGAATGATGGCACGTCCGACCGTGGCCGCAGAACGACGCGATCAGATCATCGAAGCCACCTTGCAGACCGTGGCACAGCACGGAATTGCTGGAACCTCACTCGATCGCATCGCCGAAGCTGCAGGCATGTCGCGCGGGCATGTGCGCCACTTCGTGGGCAACCGCGATCAGCTGCTCGCCGAAACGGCGCGTCATGTGTTCTCCGACGAGACGGGCACCCTGACCATCCTCCCCTCGACCCTCGAGTCGTTCACCGACGCGCTCGATTACCTGTTTGGCGAGGACTTCACCCGGTCCGACGCCGAAAATGCCGTCGTACTGGGGTTCGTCGAGCTCTCCCGCACCAACCCGGCGATCGCCGAGGTGCTCGCCGAGGCATATGGCAGTACGCGGTCCAGGTTGGCGGAGCTCGCGGCGTCGCAGTATCCGCACGCAGATGCGGCAGCTCGCGAGCTCGCCGCCGACGCCACCCTCTCGGCCGCCCTCGGCAATGTCTTCATGGGCGACTTCGACCCGGACAAGGTGCGAACGGCTCGTGTCCGACGGGCGGTGGAGACTCTCTTATCCGCAATATGAGCGGGGATTCTCCGGGCATATGCTGCCGGACGCCGTGTTCCGACCCGCACTCGTTGAGAACGCGAGCTGGCTCTCGATACCGACGCGAGTTATGGCCCTTGAGGGGCAGACTTCCGATCGGATGGGTCCCCTGAATAGTTGCGATAAGTGGTCTTATCGTCGGTAAAGGGCCAGACAGGGAAGTGAGTAGGGGCTGAGTTGGTGTGCGGCGTCTGAGCAGCCGTCGAGCGGGATCGCGGGATCTGCGCCGTCGCAAAGCAGCCGGGCCGAGTCGGAGGAGTTCGTGAGTGTGCGGAGGCCCGCTGATACCGTCGAGAGCATGTTCGTCGTCGGTATCGTCGCCGCTGTCACAGGGATCGTGCTGTTCCACGTAGCGCTTTCCCGAACCGTTCGAGCCAACGAGCGCACGCCGATCCCGTTCGGGAAACGCCCGCGGACGTCTCCGCGCGGATCCGCAGTGATGCGCGGCATCGGAGCGGGACTGATCGTGCTGGGCGCGGTCTTGGTCAGCGGCTACGGCTGGCAGTGGGTGATGATGATCGTCATCGCCGGTCCCGCAGCAGCAGTCACCGTACTGGCGATGCACAATCATCGGATCGCTCGTGCCGGACGCTCGGATGCGGTTTCGTAGGCTGCGACCATGGAAGTGATCGCGGCGGTGTTTTCCGGCCTGCTCCTCGTGACCGGGGCGGTCGTTGAGCTCGCCGCGCGGGGGTTACTACGTCGCAACCGTCTTGCCGGTATCCGTACCGTTGCCACCATGCAGAGCGATGCCGCCTGGACAGCCGCTCACCGATCCGCGTCCCTCACGATCTGGGTCGGATTTGCTGCGAGTGTGGTCGCGGCCATCGTGTCCTTCGCGGCCGATGGAATCGCATCGACGGTCGGAGCGATCGCCGTTGCCGCCATCTTCGTCCTCACCTCGGTGATCACCCTCGTTGTGGCGAATCGTGCAGGCAGGGCCGACCGACGGCAGATGGGAGATGCGAGCGATCATCGCGACGGAATCCGACCTCAACGCGTGAGCCCCGAGCGGCTTCGGCAATGATGTGCGACGTGGGGTGTGGCGCAGCTGTGCGAGCCCTCAATGTTCAACACTGAAAAGCGGACCCCGTGGGCGGTAGCCTCCGGGTGTGGGATTCTCGACCCTGGGCCTGATCATCAGCCTCGCTGTGCTCGCCCCCAACCTGCTGCTGGTGCTGTTCCCGCCACAGACCCCGCCGCCCGTCGCACATGTGCCACGCGCGCTCGGATGGATCGAACGCGCGGGTCAGGCCCTGTGCCTGGTGGTGCCCGCGATCACCCAGCAGGGCGAACTCGCCGGTTGGTGGGCGATCCCCACGTTCTGCGGCCTAGGTGGCTACTACGCACTATGGTCCCGCTACCTGCTCACGGGGCGGGAAGGGGCGACACTCTATCGGCCGTGGTGGGTGGTTCCCGTGCCGATGGCGGCCCTCCCGGTCGTCGTGTTCCTCAGCGCTGCTGCCTGGCTGAGTAATCCGTGGATCGCCGCCGCTGCTGTCGTCCTCGCCGTCGGCCACATTCCCGCGTCCGGGGTCATCGCACGGGCGCTCGCGCCCGCCGTCAACGACAACTCCTGATATCGCCAGACGGTGTTGCCTTGCTGCCACGCTCCGTAGCGACTGCCGGTGCGCTCGCGAACAGCGTGTCCGGGGTGCGGTGCATCACTATGCCGCGCTGGGTGCGCGCAAGTATGTCCTCGCCGCGAAGCCGTTCACGAGCGCCCGGGCGAACCTTCGTGCGGCCAACCCGTGTACGCCTCGGCGAGGAACGTCTGCCCCGCCTCCGACTCGACGACCGATCGCAGCTCGCCGATCTGGCGCCGACGGTCGAAGTCGCTCGCATCGCGTGCGGTGTGCAGCATGCTCGTCATCCACCAGGAGAAGTGCTGCGCTTTCCAGATGCGCTGCAGTGCCGTCTCGGCGAAGGCGTCGATGAGGCGGGCGTCGTTCTCGAGAAGAAGCGCCTGCAGAGCGCGGTCGAGCAGCACGACGTCGGCGACCGCGAGGTTCATGCCCTTCGCCCCGGTCGGCGGAACCGTATGGGCCGCATCGCCGACGAGCACCGCGCGCCCGTGCCGAAGCTCGTGCGCCACGAAGCTACGGAACCGGAGGACGTCGCGCTGGATGACGGGTCCGGTCGCGAGGGCGGTGCCCGGCACCCGCGCCTGCAAGGTCTCCCAGATCTCCTCGTCCGACAGGGCGTCCGGGGCAGCGTCCGGATCGCATTGGAAGTACATGCGCTGCACGGTCGCGCTGCGCTGACTGATGAGTGCGAAACCCTCGGCGGAGTTGCTGTAGATCAGTTCGTCCGCGCTCGGCGGGGCCTCGCACAGGATGCCGAACCACGCGAACGGGTACTCCCGGAAATAGCCGCCGGTCGACGAACCGGTGACCGCGGGGCGGACGACGCTGCGCGAGCCGTCGGCGCCGACCACGAAGTCGGCGTCGATCCGCACCGCGTCGCCGTCCGCAGTGGTCGCCGTCACCCACGGCCGATCGGTCTCGACGTCGCCGGCACCGGTGACCTCGGTCTCGAATCGGAGGTCCTGGCCAGCCGCGAGCCGCGCGGCGATCAGGTCCTTGAGCACCTCGTGCTGCGGGTACAACCAGACGCTCCGCCCCGTCAGTGACGGGAAGTCGATGCGGTGTCCCTCGCCCTCGAAGCGCAGTTCGATACCGTCGTGGCGGGTGCCGACCGCGAGCACCCGCTCGCTCGCGCCGGACTCACTCAGCACCCGGACGGTCTCCTGTTCGAGGATGCCGGCGCGGATGGTCGACTCGATCTCCGCACGGCTCCGGCGGTCGAGCACGATCGATTCGATTCCGGCCTCGGCGAGGAGGTGTGACAGCAGAAGACCTGCGGGCCCTGCGCCGACGATCGCGACACGGGTGCGGACGGTGGTGGTCATGGCGTCTCCTTCGACGGATGTTCGCCAGTCAGTGTGGGCGACTCCGTGGAGCCGGACTCACGCTCTACCGTTGAATGGGATTCTGCGTCATCGGCGTCCGCCGAGTGCGCGCTCGATCTCCCGTGCGGCGGCGAAGAGCTCACGGAGCGCGGGTTCGGTCGGTGCATCCCTTCGGAGCACGACCGAGAGCGCGGCCGCCACGTCACCGGTCTCGTCGTGGACAGGCACGGCCACGCCCGTGGATACCGCCTCGATGTAGCCGGGGGCGACGGCATGTCCGATCGTGCGCACCTCGGCGAGCTTGCGGCGGAGGAGCGACGGCTCCGTGATGGTCTCGCTCGTCACCGACATCAGCGGACCCGAGAGCACCCGCTCCTGCAGCGCGCGATCCGCGTAGGCGAGCAGCACGAGGCCGGAGGACGACGCGTGCAGCGGAAGGCGCCCGGCGATGCGTGTCACGTTCGATCCGGACTCGGGACTGCTCAACCGCTCGAGGAACAGCGCCTCGTCCTGTTCGAGGATCGCGAGCTGTGTGTGCTCGCGCACCCGCGACTGCACACGCTCCATCGACGGCATCGCCGCCTGTCGCAGCCGCAGGGCGTGCGACGACCGGGTGGCGAGCTCCCACAGCCGCATGCCGATGCGGATGCGCCGGTCATCATCGCGTTCCAGCATCCCCGCGTCCACCAGCTCGCCGACGATGCGATGCGCGCTGGAGGCGGGGAGGCCGGCGCGCCTGCCGATATCGGCTGCGGTCTGCACCGTGCGCGCCGGGGTGAAGGTCTCGAGGACGCGGATCAGACGCTCCGTCACGGAATCGCCTGAGGGGGAGTTGGCCATGCCGAGATCATGCCACACCCGAAAGTATCGACTCCCATTCAGTGGGAATGTGCCACCGATGCTGATCGGGAGGGAACAGGATGCTGTCATTGTCACCGCCGTGTCGAAGGAGACGCCATGACCTCTGCAGCCGGAACCGCCGTCGCGGCCCCCGAGACGCTGCTGGCCTCACCGGACCAGGTGACGCAGGCCAGCATCACACAGGAGATCGCCGACGTGCACGCCTCGCTCGCCGACCGCGCGGCGACGGGGGAGCGGCTTCCCGCCACGATCCGTGATTTCCGTCCGTACCGGTCGAGCATCCTGAGGCATCCGACCAAGAACCCCCAGCTCGTCGACCCGGAGACCATCGAGCTGCTCTCGCCCGCGTTCGGACAGCGCGATGTCGCGGCGATCGAATCGGACCTCACGATCCAGCACTCCGGTGAGCCCCTCGGCGAACGGATGACGGTGCGCGGGCGACTGCTCGACTCGTGGGGGCGCCCGATCGCGAACCAGCTCATCGAGATCTGGCAGGCGAACTCGGCCGGTCGATACATCCACCAGCGCGATCAGCACCCTGCTCCGCTCGATCCGAACTTCACGGGCGCGGGAAGAGCGGTGACGAACGACCACGGCGAATACCTCTTCACCACCATCAAGCCGGGCCCGTACCCGTGGAAGAACCACGTGAACGCCTGGCGCCCCGCGCACATCCACTTCTCGGTGTTCGGCTCTTCTTTCACCCAGCGCCTCGTGACGCAGATGTACTTCCCCGGAGACCCGCTCTTCGCGCTCGATCCGATCTACAACACCATCTGGCGGCAGAAGGACCGCGACGCCCTCGTCGGGGTGTACGACCACGACCTGACATCGCCGGAGTGGTCGACGGGCTACCGCTTCGACATCGTCGTCGACGGTCCCGATGCGACCTGGTTCGAACAGGAGGACGACGCATGACCGTGCCCGCGAGGACCCACCGGCCCACACCGGGCCAGACCGTCGGCCCGTTCTTCGCCTACGGCGTCGAGTATCCGAAGATGCACGAGGTCGCGTTCCCGCACGCGCCGGGAAGCATCCTGCTCGGCGGCACCGTGCGTGACGGAGCGGGGAACCCGATCCCCGATGCCTTCATCGAGATCTTCGGAGCGGACGCCGACGGCGCAGTGCCCCGTGTACGCGGAGCCTTCCGCCGCGACGACCACTCCTTCACCGGCTTCGGCCGGGCCTTCGCGAACGACGATGGTCACTACGAGTTCTGGACGAGGAACCCGGGTGCCTCCCCTGGGCGTGCGCCGTTCTTCGCCGCGATCATCTATGCGCGTGGTCTGCCCGACAAGCTGCACACCCGTATCTACCTGCCGGACGACGTCGCCGCGCTCGCCGCCGATCCGCTGCTCTCATCGCTGACCCCCGAAGAGCGGAACACCCTGATCGCGATCCGCACCGACGAGGGAGGGTTGCAGCACGACATCCGCCTGCAGGGCGAGGGGGAGACGGTGTTCCTTGTCTATTGAACGCATGAGCCGCGCCGTGCAGGAGAGAGGACACGGATGACTTCCTTCGACCTCGGACTGCTCTCCCCGCTCACGGTCGGGCATGATCGCCTCGTGGGCGACAGGGCGGTGCTCGATGCGCTCCTCGCCGCCGAGCGGGCGCTGGTCGCGGCATACGCGGACATCGGGATGCTGGCGTCCGACGAGCATACGATCATCGACGCGGTGTTCGACCACGTGATCGACGCGGACGCGCTCGCGGCGGATGCCGTCGCGGGCGGCAACCCGGTGATCCCCCTGGTCGGTCAGCTCAGGGCCCTCGTCGCCGCCGATCAGCGGGTGTGGGTGCACCGCGGCGCCACCAGCCAGGACATCATCGACACCGCACTCATGATCGCCGCCCGCGCCGCCGTCGACCGGCTGCGGGAGTCGCTGAGCAGAGTCACGGCGAACCTGGGCGACGTCGTCACGCGACACGGCGACACCGTGGTGGCGGCACGGACGCTCACGCAGCACGCCGTGCCGATGACCCTCGGCGCCCGCATCGCCACCTGGCGGCGCGGCATCGATCGCGCCCTCGTGCGCCTGGACGCGCTCACCCTCCCCGTCCAACTCGCCGGTGCCGCGGGAACACGCGCCTCGTTCCTCGAGATCACGGGATCCGCGGTCGACGCCCGGGCTCTCGTCACCGCGTTCGCCGCGCGGGTCGGCCTCGACGACGCCCCGGAATCCTGGCAGGTCACCCGGTGGCCCGTCACCGAACTCGGCGATGCGCTCGTGCAGGCGCTCGATGCGCTCGGCAAGATCGCCGGCGACGTCGCGACCCTTAGCCGCACCGAGATCGGAGAGCTCAGGGAAGGCACGCGTGGCGGATCATCGGCCATGCCGCAGAAGCAGAATCCGGTCGCGTCGACCCTCATCCGCTCGGCAGCACTCCGTGCCCCGCAGCTCGGCGCCACGCTTCACCTCGCGGCCGCGCTCGCCGCGGACGAGCGCCCGGCCGGTTCCTGGCATGCGGAATGGCCGACCCTGCGCGAACTCCTGCGCCTGGCGCTCGGCGCTTCGGCCCATGCCGTCTCACTGTCCGAGAACCTCCGGGTGGACGCCGGCGCCGCGGCGCACAACCTCGCGCTCACCGGTGGCCTGCTGGTCAGCGAACGTCTGGCGCTCGTGCTCCTTCCGCTGATCGGGCGCGACCGCTTCGACGCGCTCATCCGAGAGGCGGACGCGGGGGCGGACCTCGGTTCGCTGCTGCGCGCGCTCCCCGAGGCCGCCGACCTCGACATCGCCGACCTGATCGACCCCGCTGCCTACACCGGCGAGCTCGGAGACCAGTCATGATCACGATCGCCGTCACCGACCCAGTCGGCCCCGCCGATGCCCCGCTCCTCGTGCTCGGCCCCTCGCTCGGCACGTCGGCGATCGTCTGGGAGGGCGTCGTCCCCGCACTGGCACGGACTCACCGCGTGGTCCTCTGGGATCTGCCGGGGCACGGGGCGGCGCCCCCGGCGGATGCGCCTTTCTCCGTCGCGGATCTCGCCGATGCCGTCGCCGATGTCGGGGCTGACCGCATCCGCTACGCCGGGGTGTCCCTCGGCGGCGCCGTCGGTCTGGAGATCATGCTCCGGCATCCTGAACTCGTCGAGAGTGCCGCGATCCTCTGCTCCGGCGCCGCGATCGGAATGCCGGAGGGCTGGCATGACCGGGCGGCCCAGGTGCGCGCGCAGTCGACGTCGTCGCTGATCATCGGGTCCGCGCAGCGCTGGTTCGCGCCCGGCTCGGTCGCCGCGCACCCCGACATCACCGGACGGCTGCTGCACGTGCTGCAGGACACCGACGACGAGAGCTATGCCCTGTGCTGTGAGGCGCTCGCCGAATTCGACGTCCGGGACCGCCTCGGCGAGATCCGGACGCCGGTGCTCGCGGTCTGGGGCGCACATGACGCGGTGACGCCGGAGACCTCAGCCCGCGAGATCGCCGACGGCGTGCGCCACGGTCGGGCTCGCGGCATCGCGGAGGCTTCGCACCTCGCGCCGGTCGACGATCCCGTCGCGGTCGGGCAGCTGTTGACCGAGTTCTTCACGAAGGAAGGCCGATCATGACCGGACTCACCGATGACGAGCGCCGAGCGCAGGGGATGGCGGTGCGCCGCGAAGTGCTCTCCGATGCGCACGTCGACCGCGCGATCGCCGCGACCACGGACCTCACCGCGGACTTCCAGGACTTCATCACCCGGGTCGCCTGGGGAGATGTCTGGTCTCGTCCCGCACTCGACCGCCGGTCGCGATCGATCGCCGTGCTCTCCTCGCTCATCGCGCACGGGCACCACGAAGAGCTCGCGATGCATCTGCGCGCCGCACGGCGCAACGGTCTCACCATCGAGGAGATCCGCGAGGTGATCCTGCAGTCGGCCGTCTACTCCGGTGTCCCCGCCGCGAACACCGCGTTCCGGATCGCCGGCGAGGTCTTCTTGGCACAGCCCGGTGATCACGACGGCGAGGGCCGCTCGTGATCGACAAGACGGTTCCAGATGCCGTGACGGCAGTGGCAGGGATCGCCGACGGCGCGACCGTGATGATCGGCGGTTTCGGCCGGGCAGGACAGCCCGTCGAGCTCATCGACGCGCTCATCGCCCAGGGAGCGCGGGACCTCACGATCGTCGCGAACAACGCGGGGAACGGGGACATCGGTCTGGCGGCTCTGCTCGCGGAACGCCGGGTGCGACGGATCGTCTGCTCCTTCCCGCGTCAGCACGACTCCTGGGTGTTCGACGGTCTGTACCGGGCGGGGGACATCGAGCTCGAGATCGTCGCGCAGGGCAACCTGGCCGAGCGCATCCGCGCTGCGGGCGCGGGTATCGGGGCGTTCTTCTCTCCCACGGGCGTGGGCACGCAGCTCGCGGAGGGCAAGGAGGAGCGCACGATCGACGGCCGTCGCTTCGTGCTGGAGTACCCGATCTCCGCGGATGTCGCCCTCGTCAGCGCACGGGCCGCCGACCGCTGGGGCAACCTGGTCTATCGGGAGACCGCCCGCAACTTCGGACCCGTCATGGCCACCGCTGCGACCACGACGATCGTGCAGGTCGACGAGATCGTGCCCCTCGGGTCCCTCGACCCTGAAACCGTCGTGACGCCGGGGCTGTTCGTGGATCGGGTCGTCGCGGTCGGACGACGCGCCTGGCTCGATGGCGACGGCTTCACCGGAGGCGTCGACATCGAAGGGCGCCCGCTGGCCACCGGAGCGGAGAGTGGACGATGAGTACCCGGATCACCCGCGACGAGCTGGCGGCGCGCATCGCTGCCGACATCCCCGAGGGTGCGATCGTCAACCTCGGTATCGGCGCCCCCACGCTGGTCGCGAACTTCCTGCCGGACGACCTCGAGATCGTCCTGCACACCGAGAACGGGCTGCTCGGGATGGGGCCGGCGCCGGCATCCGATCGCATCGATCCCGACCTCATCAACGCAGGGAAGCAACCGGTCACGGCCCTCGCCGGAGCCTCGTACTTCCACCACGCCGACTCCTTCGCGATGATGCGCGGCGGGCACCTCGACATCTGCGTGCTCGGAGCGTTCCAGGTGGCGCAGAACGGCGACCTGGCCAACTGGTCGACGGGGGCACCCGGAGCCATCCCGGCGGTCGGTGGAGCGATGGATCTGGCGATCGGTGCGAAGCAGGTGTTCGTGATGACCGATCTGCTCGCCAAGGACGGCTCATCCAAGCTCGTGGACGACTGCACGTACCCGCTCACGGGAGTGGGGTGCGTCACACGCGTCTACACCGATCACGCGATCTTCGACGTCACGCCGGCAGGGTTCTCGGTGCGAGAGACGTTCGGCGAGAACACCCTCGAGACGCTCCGCGCTCTGACCGGATTGGAACTCTCATGACCGCCTCCTTCGTCTACGACGCCGTCCGCACCCCGTTCGGGCGCGCGGGCGGGGCGCTCGCCGGGATCCGCCCCGACGACCTCGCCGCCGTGACGCTCCGCGCCGTCGTCGAGCGGACGGGCATCGACCCCGCACGCATCGACGACGTGCTCCTGGGCGATGCGAACCAGGCCGGCGAGGACAACCGCGACGTCGCCCGGTTCGCCGCGCTCCTCGCCGGCTTCCCGACGACGGTGCCGGGCGCGACGGTCAACCGGCTCTGCGGGTCGAGCCTCGAGGCGGTGATCCAGGGGTCGCGGGCGATCGAGTCGGGCGATGCCGAGATCGTGCTCGCCGGGGGCGTCGAGTCGATGAGTCGCGCGCCGTTCGTCGTAGAGAAGTCGGCGAAGCCGTGGCCGGCGGTCGGCAACCAGCAGATGTGGAACACGGCGATCGGCTGGCGGATGACGAACCCCGCTCTGCCGAAGGAGTGGACGATCTCCAACGGGGAGTCCGCCGAGAAGCTCGCGACGATGTTCGGGATCTCGAGGGACGAGCAGGATGCCTTCGCGTTGCGCAGCCACCAGCGTGCAGCGCAGGCCTGGAACCGCGGTGTCTTCGCGGACGAGATCGTCGAGGTGCCCGGCGCTGCGCTCACCCGCGACGAGGGCATCCGCGAGGACTCGACCCTCGAGAAGCTCGGCGGGCTGCGTGCGCTGTTCGCGACCGAGGGCACGGTCACCGCCGGCAACTCGTCACCCATCAGCGACGGTGCCTCCGCCGTGCTGCTCGGGAGCGAAGGGGCCGTCGGCACCGAGCCGCTCGCGCGCATCGCGGGTCGCGGCGTGTTCGGCAACGACCCCGACGTGTTCGGCATCGCACCGGTCGAGGCCGCGAACCGTGCGCTCACCCGTGCGGGGCGCACCTGGTCCGAGGTCGACCTGGTCGAGCTGAATGAGGCGTTCGCGTCCCAGTCGCTGGCGTGCCTCGCGGGATGGCCGGACGTCGATCCCGAGATCGTGAACGTGCACGGCGGTGCGATCGCGATCGGGCATCCGTTGGGTGCATCTGGCGGGCGTGTCCTCGCGCGTGCCGCCCACGAACTCCGCCGACGGGGGAGCGGCGTGGCCGTCGTGGCATTGTGCATCGGCGTCGGTCAGGGCATCGCGCTGGTGCTCGAACGCTGATCGCGCGCTCTTCGATTCTGCTTATGCGGAGATAGACAACACTTATGCTGATTACAGGCATAAGGGCGATAGCCTGAGGGGGTCGCGACGACGCGACCCACGAAGGAGAGTCACCACTTCATGCTTCTCGAACGAGACATTCTGCAGGCCACCGGATTCCGCAACGTCCGTGACGGCGACGGAGCGATCACCGGCTTCCAGATCCGACTGCGGATGCCGTCGTACCGCGGAATGGCCGCGTCGCTCATCGACGGCGTCGCCGTCCGTGTCGGTTCGGTCGTCGACGTCCCCGCCGAGGTGCCGCTGTGGACTCTCGGCGGCACGACGTACACGCTGCAGGAGCTCTGGGACAGCGACGGCGTGCGTTGGCCGCTCGATGAGGCCGCCGTGGTGACGGTGCCGTTCCCCGGCGGCCTGCCCGACGGTATCCATGAGGTCTCGATCGAGCTGCGGTTGCGCATGTCGTACATCCCGATCGAGCACCAGCCGTCGACGTACCGGGAGACCCGGCACATCACGCTCACTTCGGAACTCGACGGCGGGCCCTTCCGGTACGGCGTCTCGCTGTACAGCTACATGACCGACTTCGGCACCGTGCTCGACCTCGAGACGGCCTTCGCACACGTGGCCTCCGTCGGTGCGACGGGCATCGAGATCCTGGGCGAGGGGCATATCGCGGGCTACCCGAACCCGACGACCGCGTGGCTCGACCGCTGGTATGAGCTGCTCGACGCTCACGCGCTCGAGCCCACCAACTACGGCTCCTGGATCGACACGCGCCTGCACTCGAGCGGTCCGAACGCCCGCGATCTCACGGGCGTCGAGGGCGCGGAGCTCCTCCAGCGCGACCTCCGGCTCGCGAAGCAGCTGGGATTCCGTTTCGTCCGTCCGAAGATCGGCGTGGTCACGAGCGATCTGGTTCCGCACCCGGCATGGACGGAGTCTGTCGAGCGGTCTCTCGACCTCGCCGCCGACCTCGACGTCATCATCGCGCCCGAGATCCACTCCCCGACCCCCATCAAGCACGAGGTCGTCGACGACTACGTCGACCTCATCGAACGCACGGGAACGAAGCACTTCGGCATCCTGCTCGACACGGGGATCTTCCAGGACCGGCCGATCGCGCTGAAGCCGGGGGAGCTGCCCGGTCAGCGCCCCGCCTTCATGGACGGCATCGCCGTCGATCCGGCCGACATCGCCGACATCGCGAAGTACGTCGTGTTCATCCAGGCGAAGTTCCACGACATCGACGAGAACCTGAACGATCTGCAGATCCCGTGGGAACCGGTACTCCGCGCCCTGAAGGATGCCGGATACCGTGGCTATCTCTCGAGCGAGTACGAGGGTGTGCGCGATCCGTGGCGTTCGATCGAGCAGATCCGCCGCCAGCACTCCCTTCTGCGACGCGTCGTCGCAGGCCTCGACTGACCGACCGCGCACCGGCGAAAGGACGTATCATGCCGAACGGACTCATCCAGGAGGACAGCCTGCGGGTGCATCCCGATGGCGCAGCCCTCGCCCTCACCCTTCCCTGGTACCGCAGCCTCTGGCTGTCCTCCGTGAGCACGATCGCGGTGACCATCGACGGCGTCGAGCTGCCGTCCGAGCGCTTGCGCTTCGAGCTGGACGGCAGGAGCTACGGCATCGACGAACTCCCGGACCAGAGCGAGACGCTCTGGTACCTGCAGAAGCACCCGCTCCTGGTGATCGCGCGCGACGAGCCCGTCGTCCTGGGTGAGGTGCACCGGGTCGACGTCGCCGCCGACCTACGGCTGCCCTACATGCAGATCGCCCCCGGTCAGGACGGTGGGCCGGGCATCTACGTGCCCAACATCGTGCGTCAATCGCTCGATCTCACGGTCACCGATGGTCCGGCGGCCCCGCCGGCGATGGTGGCGGCCGATGCGCCGCCGCCTCCCGCCACGGAGGAGGACCCATTCCGACTCGGTCTCACGCTCTACTCGGCCAGCGCCGAGTTCCGAGCCGGCTGGTTCGACTTCGACGGACTTCTCGACCGCGTCGCTGCCCTCGGCATCGGCCCGGGGATCGAGATCGTCGCATCGCAGGTGCTGCCGACCTATCCGGTCGTGTCCGATGACTTCCTGCGCACCTGGCGCGCCGCGTTCGACAGGCACGGATTCGTCGCCAGCTCGTTCGGGGCGAACCTCGATATGGGGCGTCGCCGTGACCGCGACATGACGCCTGATGAGGAGTTCGAGTTCAGCGAGCTCATGTTCCACGGGGCGAAGAAGCTCGGCTTCCCGCTCGTGCGTATCCAGAGCGCGAAACCCGACCTGCTGCGTCGCCTGCTCCCCGTCGCCGAGAGGCTCGAACTGAAGCTCGCGTACGAGATCCATGCGCCGCTCGGACCCAACGCCGAGCCGATCCTCGCGGTGCGCGAGACCTACGCTGAGCTCGACTCCCCGCTGCTGGGCTTCGTCGCCGACTTCTCGTCCACCATGCACGCGATGTCTCCCACCCTGCTCCGCGGGGTGCAGCGCGCCGGACTCGACGACGACGCGCTCGAGACGCTCCAGCAGATCTGGGCCACCGACGCCACGATGCGCGAGCGCCAGGAGGAGTTCATCGGGTACCTCCGTGGACGCGGCTTCGATCCCGGTCGGCTCGGTTCCTTCGCCCATCTGGCCTTCAACATGCACGGTCATGTGGCGCCGGCCGAGTGGGCGGACATCATGCCGCAGATCATGCACGTCCACGCGAAGTTCTACGACATCGACGAGGCGGGACAGGAGCCGGCGATCGACTATCCCGAGCTCGTGCGGGTGTTCGTCGAGGGCGGCTATCGCGGATTTTGGTCGAGCGAATGGGAGGGACACGCCTTCGCCGAGCTGGGGGAGGTCGACCCACTGTTGCTGGTGCGCCGCCAGCACGACCTCATCCGCGCGAGCATGCGGAGTGCGTCCGTCGCAGGCTGACGGCTCGTCTTCACTCAGTCCACGGAGGGCAGCGTGCGCGCGGCCTCGGCGAACAGCTCGCGCATCCAGGCGTGCTCGGGGTCGCGGCCGTGGACGGGGTGCCACCACAGCGCGTTGACGATCGGCGTCGCGGCGAACGGCAGGGGGACGACGCGAATGCCGGGGACGGCGGAGATCGTCGGGATCACCGCCGACTGCACGAGCCCGATCCGGTCGGTGCCGACGATGAAGTGCGGGAGCGAGAGGAAGCTCTCGACGACGACCGCGATGCGCGGTTCCACGCCCATCTGCTGGATCTGCCTCGCCGCGGAGGTGAAGGCCGTCCGCGACTGGAACGTCAGCACCCACGGCGCGTCCGCGATGCGCGCCATCGTGAGCTCTTCCGAGCCGAAGTGGTCGTCGTCGACGATCGCCACCCAGTCGTCACGCCAGAGGTCCGTGTACGGCATGTCGGTGACGTGTCCGTGCGGGATGACCATGCCGTCCACGGAGCGCAGTCGAGTGAGGGCATCGTCGACGATCGTCGGGTTGTGCAGCATGTAGCGGAATCGCACACCGGGGGCACGCTCGGCGGCGAGGGCCGACACCGCCCGTCCGATCGTCACGAATCCGTAGTCGGAACCGTAGATCGAGAACTCCCTAGTCGATTCCGAGGGGGACCACGAGGCCTGCGTCTCGAACACGCGTCTGGCTGACTCCAGCGCGGTCGAGGTGTGCTCGGCGAGGCGGACGGCGAGAGGGGTGAGTTCGTAGCTGTTGCCTCGACGAGCGAGGATCTGATCACCGAAGTGGATGCGCAGCTTCGAAAGCGATGCGCTCAGTGCCGGTTGGCTCAGATGCAGACGTTCGGCCGCGCGCGTGACGCTGCGCTCGGTGAGCAGGGCGTCGAGCGACACGAGCAGGTTCAGGTCGAGTCGGGAAAGCTGGGCATGATCGGTCACCACGATGTGATCCTCCGGGCCGAGAGCGGGTGCGGTCCACTTCGGAGTGTATCAATCGGAGCGATGGGGTCGCCGCTGGGTATCGACCTCGACTATGACCGAGGTCGACGGGGCACGGTGCATCGAGGGGAGCGCGACTTCGCTTATGCTCCACATCGAGAAGACTTATGTGTGTTTCTGGCTTATCGAGGTCATACTGAATTTCACAGCAGGCGGCTCAATGGACGAGACGCCGACGATGAAGTCAGAAAGGCTGATCATGACACAGCACGGTCATATTGTTCGGCGGCGTCGCGCAGCTCTTGTCGCGGTCCCCGTGATCGGTGCCCTCGCCCTGGCCGGGTGCTCGGGCGGTGACGACGCCGGTGGCGATGACGCGGGCGGCGACAAGGTCGAGTTCTCTCTCGCCTACTCCACTTCGAACAACCTGGACAGCCCCTTCGAGGCGCTCGCCGAGGCGTACGAAGAGGCGCACCCGAACGTGACGATCACGCTCAACCCGGTTCCCAACGACACCTACGGAGACACCCTCCGCACGCAGCTCCAGGCGGGCAACGCCTCCGACGTCATCCAGACCGAGGCAGGCAGCGGGCAGACCCGCTCGATCATCCCGCTGGGTGAGGGCGGCTTCCTCGAGCCGCTCGGCGACTATGCGCAGGACCTCATCCCCGACGGGGGCGAGTCGATGTTCGTCGTCGACGGCGAGACCTACGGTCAGCCGCTGGTCCTGCAGTACACCGGGCTCATCTACAACCAGACCACCGCGGATGACGCGGGCGTCGACGGCTTCCCGACCGACTGGGACGAGTTCATCGGGCTCTGCAAGGACATGCGCGACCAGGGCAAGACCGCTCTTCTCGTCGCGGGAGCGGCAGCGCCGAACGCCGGCATGCTCGCCATGAACATCTCGGCGACTCGGGTCTACGCGGAGAACCCGAATTGGAACGCCGACCGCATCGCCGGCGACACGACTTTCGCCGACACCGAGGGATGGAAGGACACGTTCCAGGCCATCATCGACCTGAACGAGGCCGGCTGCATCCAGGACGGCGCTGTCGGCGGCGGCTTCGATGTGCTGACCAACGGCATCACGAGCGGTGCGGGGCTCGGCTTCTTCGGTCCGCTCGGCTCTGCCTCCGAGCTGATGCAGGCAGCGCCCGACCAGGAGTTCGTGGCGCAGGCGTTCCCGCCCGAGGGCTCCGGTGACCAGGCCTTCGGCGTCGCCAGCCCGACGTACTCCCTGTCGATCACCGCATCCTCGAAGAAGAAGGATGCAGCGGCGGACTTCCTCGAGTGGGTGGCGGAACCGGAGCAGGCAGGTCTCTTCGCCGAGGTCTCCGGCGGTCTTCCGATCACCGGCATCGCCGACGTCGACTTGTCCGACACCGTCTATGCGCCCGTCCAGGATCTGCTCAAGAACGGTGAGTTCACCGCTCTGCCGAACCAGTCGTGGCCGAACGCCGCGGTCTACGAGGCGCTCGCCACGGGCGTGCAGGGAGTGCTGACCGGTCAGTCCACGGTGGACTCGGTCCTCGAGTCGCTCGACGCGGCCTGGGAGCAGTAAACACGACCAGCGGTGGCCGCCGTTCGCGGCGGCCACC
>NZ_JBMJAF010000002.1:635624-666587 GCF_049099505.1 Microbacterium sp. IO18 | reverse complement strand
CCCCCCCCCCCGCTTCACCATCGAGAGAGTGAAATGACTGCGACGATGCAATCTTCCGAGACAGAGGCCGTCGTCGTGCCGCGGCAATCGCCGCAGCGGCGCGGCGGAACACCACGGCGGCCGGGCCTTCTCAAATTCGGTCACTGGTGGTGGGCGCTGCCGGGCGTCGTGCTCGTCATCGGCATCCACTACGTCGCGACCAGCGTCGGCGGCTTCTTCGCCTTCACCGATTGGACGGGACTCGGAGCCTTCGAGTTCCTGGGCCTCGAGAACTTCGCGAAGATCCTCACCGACCCCTCGAAGCTCCTGGCTCTGGGGAACACCCTCTTCCTCGCCTTCCTCTCGGTCATCCTCTCCAACGTCGCAGGACTCGCCCTGGCCCTCGGCCTCAACCGGATGATCAAGACCCGGTACGCCCTCCGCGTCCTGTTCTTCATGCCCGTGGTGCTGAGCCCGCTCGCGACCGCGTACATCTGGAAGTTCATCTTCGAGTTCAACGGACCGATCAACCTCGCGCTCCAGGCCGTCGGCCTCGAGAGCTGGGTGCGACCGTGGCTCGCCGACCCCACCTTCGCCATCTGGTCGGTGCTTCTGGTGGTCGTGTGGCAGACCACCGGATTCGCGATGGTCATCTACATGGCCGGCCTCGCGTCCGTGCCGGTGGAGATCGAGGAGGCCGCGGCGATCGACGGTGCCGGTCTCTGGCAGCGCTTCGTGCACATCACCGTCCCGTCGATCCGCCCGGCGATCGCCATCGCGACGACCCTGGGCATCGTGCAGGGACTGCGCATCTTCGACCAGATCATCGCCCTCACCGGCGGCGGTCCGGCCGGCGCCACCGAGACGCTCGCGACCCAGGTCTACAAGCAGGCGTTCTCGCTCGGCAACTTCGGCTACGGGGCGGCGCTCGCGCTGATCCTGACCGTGATCATCCTGTTCTTCGCCGCGATTCAGCAGCGCATCACCCAGGCCCCGGAGGACTGAGATGTTCCGTTACACCAAGCTCACGCTGCTCCGGGAGATCGGTCTCTGGGTGCTCGCCCTGGTCTTCCTCGCACCGTTCTACTTCCTCATCATCATCGCTCTGAAGCCGGATGCCGAGGTCTTCAGCACGTCTCCGCTGGCGCCGCCGACGGCTCCGACGTTCGACAACTTCGTCAACGTCCTCACCGCGACCGGCAACTCGAACGTGCTGATGGGACTGCTCAACTCCGTCCTGATCACCGCGGGAAGCATCGTCGCCCTCGTGATCCTCGGGGCCCTCACCGGATACGTCATCGCCCGAAGCACGACGCGCTGGGGCAAGCTGGCGTTCTCGCTCTTCCTCATCGCGATCGTCCTGCCGACGCAGCTGGGTACCGTGCCGCTCTACATCGGCGCTCGAAGCCTCGGTCTCACCGGCTCGATCTGGGGCATGATCATCCTCTACACGGGCATGATGCTGCCGCTGTCGATCTTCCTGTACTCGAACTTCTTCCGGGGCATCGGGACGGAGTACGAGGAGGCGGCGACGATCGACGGTGCGAGCCGCACGGAGGTCTTCTTCAAGATCGTCTTCCCCTTGGTCGGACCCGCCACCGGCACGGTCGCGATCTTCGTCGGTCTCATCGTCTGGAACGACTTCTTCACGTCGCTGATCTTCCTCGGAGGATCGAGCGTGCAGACCCTCCCCGTGGCGATGTACTACTACATCGGCTCGTTGGTCTCGCAGTGGAACCAGATCTTCGCGATCGTCATCGTCTCGATGATCCCGATCCTCGCGTTCTACCTGTTCGCGCAGAAGCGCTTCATCCAGGGCTTCGCCGGCGGACTGAAGGGCTGAACGGATGCCGAACGACAACCGCGCCTCCTTCGAGGAGTTCTGCCGTCTGTTCTACACCGAGAAGCGCGTGGCCGATGCCTTCGCGTTCCTCGTCTCCGCCGACTACCGCCAGCACAATCCGAGCGTGCCGGACGGACCGGCCGCGGCGATCGAGATGCTGACCCCGAAGTTCGACGGCTCGCCCGATGCGCGCTTCGAGATCCAGCGGATGATCGTGGACGGCGATCTCGCCATGGTCCACGTCAGGGCTTTCCGGTCGGGCGCACCGGATGCCGCGGTGGCGGACATCTACCGATTCGAGGACGGCGTCATCGTCGAGCACTGGGATGTCCTGCAACCCGTGCCCGAGACATCCGTCCACGACCACCCCATGTTCTGAACCGAAGGAAATCATGTACCAGTTGGCACCCAACATCGAGCTCCTCTTCACCGAGGCAGGCGACTACCATGACCGCGTCCGGGCGGCTGCTGCGGCGGGATTCTCCTCCGTCGAGATGTGGGGCCCGACCGGCGTGGATGCACCCAGCACGCCCAAGGACCTTCCGGCGCTCAAGGCCGCCTTGGAAGACACCGGGACCACTCTCGAGGCGCAGCTCGCCGAACCTCGCACGCAGTTCATGATCCCGCCGTGGGACCACTCCGAGTTCTTCCGGAAGCTCGATGAGGGCGTGGAGATCGCGCGGGAACTGGGCACGCCACGGATCGTCGTGGGCAGCGGCACCGGTTTCGGGGGATGGAAGCGTCAGGTGCAGCTCGACAAGCTGATCGAGATCTACCAGAAGGCGATCGCGCAGATCGACGGCTCGGGGGTCACCCTCGTGCTGGAGCCCGTCAACGTCCGCGTTGACCACCCCGGATCACTGCTCGACCGCACGAGCGAGGCGGTCTACGTGGCGAGGGGGGTCGACTCGCCGTCCTTCGGGGTCCTCTATGACATCTACCACTCCGCTGTCGAAGGCGAGGACATGCGGGCCGAGCTCGCGGGGGCGGGCGATCTCATCCGCTACGTCCAGCTCGCGGATGCGCCGGGCCGCGGTGAGCCCGGCGCCGGCTCGATCGACTGGGGCGAGCGTCTCGGATGGCTGCGCGCCTCGGGATACGACGGGCCGATCGGGCTCGAGTACTACCCGACGATCGAAAGCGCCGCGTCCGTCCGGCACATCGTCGAGGTGGCGGCCCGCGCATGACACGCTCCTATCCTGCCGAGGTCGACGTCGTCATCGTCGGCAGCGGCCCTGCCGGTGCGACCTATGCACGGGTGCTGTCCGAGCGTGCACCCCACGCTCGCATCGCCCTGTTCGAGGTGGGTCCGACGGTCACGGACCCGCCCGGCGCCCACGTCAAGAACATCGCGGACCCGTCGCTCCGCGCGGAGGCGCAGCGACGCTCGGAAGGGCCACGAGGCGGCACCGCTGCCACAGTGGCCTCGCCCGGCGCGGTGAAGAGCGGTGAGCGACGCGGACGGCCCGGTACCTTCCTCCTCGAGGAGGGGTTCGCCGCAGATGGCGAGGACGGTCTTCCGGTCCTCGCGATGTCCAGCAACGTCGGCGGGATGTCGGCACACTGGACGGGCGCATGTCCGCGGCCGAACGAGTCGGAGCGCATCGGCTTCATCGACGACCTCGACGAGCTCCTCGCCGAGGCGGACCGTCTCCTCGGCGTGACGACGGACGCTTTCGAGGGCGCGCCGTTCAGCGACCTGGTGCGTGAGCGTCTGGCGACCACCGCCGACGAGGGTCGGGAGCCGCACGCACGCGTGCAGAGGATGCCGCTCGCGGTGCATCGTCGCGACGACGGAGCGCTCGTCTGGTCGGGCGCGGACGTCGTGTTCGGCGACGAGACCCGGGCCAATCCCCACTTCACTCTGTTCGACGACTCCCTCGTGACGGCGGTGCTCGTCGAGGATGGCCATGCCGCAGGAGTGCGGGTCAACGACCGGCGCTCGGGTGACGAGCACGAGGTCCGGGCGCGGGCGGTCGTGATCGCGGCCGACGCGCTGCGCACTCCACAGATTCTCTGGGCATCCGGCATCCGTCCCGATGCCCTGGGGCGATACCTGAACGATCAGACCCAGGTGGTCTATGCGACCCGGATCCGGGACATCGCGGCTGCGGGTATGGGGGCTGCAGGCGGTGCGGATGCGCCCCCGGCCGCGGGGATCGGTGCGACGAGCGGCGTCACCTGGGTGCCGTACACGGACGCGAAGCCCTTCCACGGTCAGGTCATGCAGCTCGATGCGTCTCCGATCGCGCTCGCAGAGGACGACCCCGCGGTGCCGGGGTCGATCGTCGGGCTCGGGCTCTTCTGCGCGAAAGATCTACAGCGCGAGGACCGTGTGGACTTCTCGGACGAGCGGCTCGATGGATACGGGCTGCCGGCGCCGCAGATCCACTACCGGCTCACCGCTCGAGACCACGAGGTGCTCGACCGGGCGCGCGAGGAGATCGTCCGCCTCGCTGCTGCGGTCGGCGAGCCGCTGGGCGAGCGCCCGTTCACGCTGCCGTTCGGTGCATCGCTGCACTATCAGGGCACCACGCGCATGGGAGCGGTCGACGACGGGGAGAGCGTGTGCGGTCCGAACAGCGAGGTCTGGGGGGTCTCCGGGCTCTACGTCGCGGGCAACGGAGTGATCCCGACGTCCACCGCGTGCAACCCGACCCTCACCTCGGTGGCGCTCGCGGTGCGCGGGGCGCGCGCACTCGCCGCTCACCTGTAAGGCGACGACATCTCTTGCTTCCGTCTGATTTAGACATTAGTGTGTAGGAATACGAAAGAAGAGGGCAACGCTCTCAGGACGAGGAGGTCCCGGTGATTCCCGACCGCATCATCGAGCAGGGAACGCTCACGACGGATGGCACGCGCGTTGCGGTGGAGGTGAGGGTGCCGTGGTACCGCGCCCTGCCGGCCTCTTGCATCGGCCAGGCCGGCCTCACCATCGACGGCACGCCCGTGCCGACCGAGTCGCTGCGCTGGGAGATGAACGGTGCGATCTTCACCTTCGACGAGCTGGCGACGAACGTGGAGAGCTGGTGGTTCCCCGCCGACTCGGCCGTGCTCTCCGGAGAGCTGCCGATCTCGGCAGACGCAGACCATGAAGTCGCCGTCGATCTGACCCTGTACATCCCCTACATCGTCATCAGCGACAGCGAGGTGCTCCACATCGAGGAGCGCGACATCAAGACCATGAAAGCGGTGGCGGCATGACTGCTCAGCTCGGAACGCCCCTTCAGGGGGTCACCCTCTACAGCTTCACCCGCGCCTTCCACGGGCGTGAGTACGATCTGGACGGCCTCGTGCGCAAGGTGGCCGCGGACGGGTACGGCCCCGGCATCGAGATCATCGGATTCTCCAGCTTCCGCGGCTTCCCCGATCTCGACGACCGCTTCATCGGATCGTTCCGCGACCTGCTTCAGGAGGTCGACCTCGTCCCGACCTCCATCGCCGTCAACGCCGACATCGGCCTCCGTCGCGACCGCCTGCTCACGCAGGAGGAGCTCATCGAGTACATGAGCCGTCAGATCGAGGCCACCGCGCGCCTGGGCTTCCCGGTCGCCCGCGTGCAGATCTCGATCACGCCGGACTCGATGGAGCAGCTCGTGCCCGTGGCGGAGAAGTTCGGCGTCACCCTCGCGCTCGAGGTCCACGCCGACCAGTACGCGTCCCACCCGCGCATCCTCGCGCTCCGGGATCGCTACGAGAAGATCGGCTCGCCGCTCCTCGGCTTCACCATGGACTGGGGCGCGACGGTGACCGGCTTCGCTCCGTCCCTGCTCGAGGCGTACCGTCGCCGCGGTGCGAGCGACGAGCTGCGCGCCGCCGTCGTCGCCCTGTGGGACGAATTCTACGAGCAGGGTCCGCCCGCGGATCAGGGTGAGCACGGTCAACGTTTCGGCCGATTCATCGGTCTCGCCGCGCAACATGGACGTCCGGACCTCGGCATCGACTTCGGGATCAACGGCACGGGTCTCTTCGGCCCGGCGCGCGTGGACGACTGGCTCGAGATCATGCCCTGGGTGCGGCACGTGCACGGCAAGTTCTTCGGCATCGACGAGAACGGCGAAGAGCCGTCCGTGCCGGTGCGCGAACTCATCGGACTGCTGGTGGAGAACGGCTACTCCGGGGCGATCTCCAGCGAGTACGAGGGCTGGCACTGGAACCACTGGCAGAGCCCTTTCGACATCATCGCCGGTGAGCAGGCCGTGCAGCGCGCCGCCGCAGAGGACGCCGGGTCCCGCATGATCACAGACCCGGCCGAAGCGCGTTCCGTGCTCGCCGCCCACCACGCCGGCCACCAGGCCATGACCGTCCGCAGTTGAGAGGACCCAGAGAATGACTGAAGAAAACGGCATCGCCGGCACCGGCATCCGCCTCGGCACCACGCTCTATTCGCTGACCAGTGAGTTCGCCGCGGGACAGTACACACCGCAGACCCTCATCGCGGCCGTGGCGGAGAACGGCATCGGCCCCGGCGTCGAGTTCAACATCGCCCAGCTGCTGCGCACCTACCCCGACGTGGACGACGCGTTCGTGAAGCTGTGGTTCGACACCCTCGACGAGCATGGTCTCGAGCCCAGCGCAGTCGGGACGAACCTGGACATGGGGCGACGCAAGGACCGAGACATGACGCCGGACGAGGAGCATGACTTCCTCGCGCGGCAGCTGAAGACCGCGAACACTCTCGGCTTCCGGAAGGTCGTCATCCGCTCTGCGGGCAAGGAGCTGCTGCGCAGCCTCCTTCCGCTCGCCGAGGAGTATGACCAGTACCTGGGCTACGAGATCCACGCGCCGCAGGGACCGAACGATCCCAAGGTCGTCAGCATCCGGGAACTCTACGATGAGCTCGGCAGCGACCGTCTCGGTTTCACGGCCGACTTCTCGTCGACCATGCACAGCCTCTCGCCGACCCTGCTCCGCACGCTCAGCCAGATGGGCATGGACGAGAAGCACTTCCCGGTGATGGACGAGATCTGGCACGAGCCGACTCCGATGCATGTGCGCAACCAGAAGTTCGAGGACTACCTGATCGGCGAGGGCGTCGATCCGCTCCGCTTCGGCCCGTTCACCCGTCTGGCCTTCAACATGCACGGCCTGGTGCCCGCGGAGGAGTGGCTGGACATCATGCCCCAGATCTTCCACGTGCACGCGAAGTTCTACGACATCGGCGCAGACGGGGAGGAGCCGGCGATGGACATCCCGCGCATCGTGCGGCAGTTCGTCGAGGGCGGCTATCAGGGGTTCCTCTCCAGCGAGTGGGAGGGGCACGCGTTCAGCGACCTCGGCGAAGCCGACCCCATCGACCTCGTCCAGAAGCAGCACGCCCTCATGCGTGCCGCTGTCGAGGACGCCGCTCGGACCGCACGGGTCTGACCGGTCCTCCTCACCGACACGATCAGCACGACTTCAAAGGAGCGCCGTCATGGCCACTCACAACTCACTGTTCGCCGACTCGGACGTGCACCGTACGGCATCCGGGATCTCGGTCTCGTTGCAGATCCCCTGGTACCGGAGTCTCTGGCTCTCGGCCGTCGACAATGTCGAAGTGCGGGTGAACGGCACCGCGATCGACCGCGACCACATCCGTTTCTCGCTGGGGGGACGCGAGTACCGCGTCGAGGAGTTGCCGGAGCAGTCCGAGACGCTGTGGTTCCTCTCCGATCGCCCTGACGTGCTCGTGGACCTCGATGCGCCGCCGGCGGCGGGTGCCGAGATCACGGTCGAGGTCGTGCTCACGATGCGTCTGCTCTACATGCAGATCATGCCGGGCGCCGACGGCGGCCCCGGACGCTACGTCACCAACCGCGTCCCTGTCGAACGAACCCTGGTGCTCGCATGACCCTGCGGGTCGCGATGATCGGGTACGGCTTCATGGGAGCCGCGCACTCGGTGGGATGGCGACAGGCGCCAGCCGTGTTCGAGCTCCCGGAGGCGGTCGAGATGGCCGTCGTCGTCGGGCGCACGGAGACGGCCGTGGCGGCGGCGGCCCGACAGTGGGGATGGCAGGAGGCTGCGACCGATTGGCGTGCGGTGATCGCCCGCGACGACATCGACATCGTCGACATCGTGACCCCGGGGGATTCGCACGCGGAGATCGCCATCGCCGCGCTGCGCGCCGGCAAGCACGTCATCGTCGAGAAGCCGCTCGCCAACACCGTGGCTGAGGCGGAGGAGATGGCGGAGGCCGCCTCCGCGGCCCGTGCCGCCGGTGTTCGCTCGATGGTCGGCTTCACCTACCGCCGGGTGCCGGCCGTCACCCTGCTACGGGATCTCATCGCCCAGGGCAAGGTCGGCCGAGTGCAGCAGGTGCGCGCCGCGTACCGCCAGGACTGGCTGGTCGACCCGGAGATGCCGCTCGCGTGGCGGCTGCAGAAGGAGCATGCCGGATCCGGCGCGCTCGGTGACATCGGCGCGCACATCATCGACATGACGCGATTCGTCACAGGGCAGGAGATCGTCCGGGTCTCCGGCACGGTCGACCGGATCGTGAAGACCCGTCCGCTGCAGGGAGAGGGCTCGGGTCTGAGCGGGACGGCGGCGGAGGGCCGCGGCGAAGTCACGGTCGACGACGTGGCGATCTTCACGGGGCGCCTGGCCGACGACACGCTCGTCTCCTTCGAGGCCACGCGCTTCGCGACCGGGCGCAAGAACGCCCTGTCGCTCGAGGTCTCCGGCGATCGCGGTGCGCTCCGTTTCGACCTCGAAGACCTCAACGTCCTGCAGTTCTACGACCGCACCGCCGATCCGGCGCTGCAGGGATTCACCCGCATCCTCGTGACCGAGAGCGAGCATCCCTATCTGTCCGCATGGTGGCCCGCCGGGCACATGCTCGGCTATGAGCACGGTTTCGTGCACCAGGCGAAGGACTTCGTCGAGGCGGTCTCCGCCGGCGAGGATCCCTCCCCGTCCTTCGAGGAAGGGCTCGAGGTCCAGCGTGTGCTGGCGGCCGTCGAGGCCAGCTCGAACGACGGGAGCCGCTGGGCCGACACCACCTGAGCGGCCCCCATAGACACCCGCCACGACGGGACACACCCAGAAGGAGACGACGATGTCCAGACCGATCACCCTCTTCACCGGCCAGTGGGCCGATCTGCCGTTCGAGGAGGTGGCACGGCTCGCGGGCGAGTGGGGTTACGACGGCCTCGAGATCGCGTGCTGGGGCGACCACATCGATGTCTCGCGCTGGGACGACGAGGCCTACGTGCAGAGCCGCAAGGAAATCCTGGCGCGCAACGGTCTGAAAGTCTGGACCATCTCCAATCACCTCGCCGGCCAGGCGGTGTGCGATGATCCGATCGACGCCCGACACCGCGACATCCTCTCCGACAGGGTGTGGGGCGACGGCGAACCGGAGGGTGTGCGTCTCCGCGCGGCGGAGGAGCTCAAGGACACCGCGCGCTTCGCGGCGAAGCTCGGCGTATCCACCGTGACCGGCTTCACCGGGTCGTCGATCTGGAAGGCCGTGGCGATGTTCCCGCCGGCATCCGAGGAGTGGATCGCCGCCGGATACCAGGACTTCGCGGACCGTTGGAACCCGATCCTCGACGTGTTCGAGGAGGTCGGCGTGCGGTTCGCGCTGGAGGTGCACCCTTCGGAGATCGCGTACGACTACTGGACCGCGAAGGCGACTCTGGAGGCGATCGGCCACCGCAAGAGCTTCGGGTTCAACTTCGACCCCTCGCATTTCGTGTGGCAGCAGCTCGACCCGGTCGCCTTCGTCCTCGACTATGCCGAGCACGTGTTCCACGTCCATGTGAAGGAGTCGGTCACCTACCTCGACGGCCGCAACGGCCGGCTGGGCTCGCACCTGCCGTGGGGCAACCCGCGCCGGGGATGGACGTTCGTGTCGACCGGCCACGGAGCGGTGCCGTGGGAGCCGATCTTCCGCGCCCTCAACTCCATCGGCTACGAGGGCCCGACGAGCGTGGAGTGGGAGGACGCGGGCATGGATCGTCTCGTCGGCGGACCCGAGGCGCTCGCCTTCGTCCGCAAGCTCGCCGAGATCACCCCGCCGCACGCGCAGTTCGACTCGGCTTTCTCCACCCACACCGACGGATCGCACTGACATGGCGGACATGCTGAACGCCCTCATCCTCTCAGGTCATATGACTCGGGAGCACGACAACGAGTTCCGCAGCTTCCGCAAGCACAACGAGTGGATCACGGCCCTCCTCGAAGACACCGGCCGGTTCCGGGTCCGCGTCATCGAGGACCCGCGCGGTCTCGGCGCCGACATCATCGACAAGTACGACGTCGTGATCGTGGTCTTCGAGGGACGCGACGGCTTCTTCGACAAGGCTGTCGGCTTCGGTGCCGAGACCGACGCCGCGCTGCTGAAATTCGTGCGGGAGGACGGCAAGGGCATCGTGTGGTTCCACGGCTCCTCCGTGCAGGAGGACGACTGGGGCTATCCCGAGGAGTACAACGTCATGCGTGGCGCGAAACTCAACCTGTCGACGGGTCTGCGCCCGCGGCCCTGGGGTGAGGCGCTCGTGCACACGGCCGAGCCACGCCACGAGATCACCGACGGCATCAGCGCGACGTGGACCGTCACGGGTGACGACATCCTCATGGGCGTGGAGATGTACGACGGTGCGCAGGTGCTGCTCAGCGTTTTCGATGACTTGGAGTCGTATGAGAACGCACCGGTCTGGCCGATGAAGCACTACCCGGTGGACATCCCGGATGAGGGGCTCAGCGGGATGATCGGCGTGAACACGCACCAGCCCGTCGCGTGGATCAACGAGTACGGTGCCGGCCGCAGCTTCACGATCACGATCGGTCATGACATCGACACGTTCCGTCGCATCGAGTTCATCCGCATGTTCCCGCGCGGTGTGGAGTGGGCGGCGACCGGCGAGATCTCCCTCACCGGTCCGGATCGTCGCGGCGAGCGGCGGTTCCTGCCCTGGCCCTACTACAACCAGGAGGGCTGAGTCGACGCCTCCGCACCCGCGTGGGTGCGGAGGTGACGCTGGTCAGATGCCGGCAAGCGCTGCTCGCGCGAGGTCGAGATGCCGACGCGTGGCATCCGCGGGCGTCACATCCGCGATCCACTCGTGTCCGCCCCACTCGCTGCAGAGCGTGCCGGCGAACCCGGCCACCCGCAGCTCGCGAGCGAGGTCAGCGATGGGCCGGGAGATCCGACCGTCGGTGTCGTCGAGGTCCCAGAACTTCAGGTGTGCGCCGGCGACCAGGGGGATCACCCCGCGGAGGTCTCTCGCGTCGGATCGGCCGAATCGCACGATGAGATTCATGAACATGGTGTGCACGGACGGCGGCACGGTGCCGCCCCGCACTGCGGCGAGGACCGCGTCGTGTGTCTCGGGCGCGCGCCACGCCGTGCTCAGCTGTTCCACCAGCGCCTCGTCCACGCCGCCGCGTCGCAGCACGTCGATGTAGCTCTCGGGCAGCGAGGGCATCAGCATGCTGATGTCGAGGAGAACGCGGACGTGCGGGTCGTCGAGCGCCGCGATCGCGTCGAACGCGTCGGGTTGAGCCTGCGGTGTCTGCTGCCCCTGGGCCTCTTCGAACAGCACGAGGTCGAGATCGTGCAGCACCGGCAGTAGCCGCTCGAGCAGCTCCCGGCCCGGCTGCCCGATCGGCACCCGCACGCCGAGGGCGCCGGCGTGGTGGGCGGCGCGCAACTGCGGCAGGAGGAAGTCGTAGCGTTCCTGATCGGTGCGCCGTCGTCCGTCGGGTGTCCAGTCATCGATGCTCGCGCCGACGATGCTGATCCGGCCGCCGACCGCGGCCAGTCGCTCGCGGAGTTCCCGCGCCTCGGTATCCGTCGGCGCCGGGAAGCCGCGCCAGACCTGGCCGGCCTCGACCTCGATCGCCGAGGCGACGCCGTCAGCGACGATGTCGACGGCGATGTCCGCGGCGGTGCGCTCGGCGCGGATGACGTCGGGCGTCCAATTGAACGCACTGGCGGTGAGCGTCCAGTCATCGGGGTCGGTCATGGGTGCACTCGCATTCGATCGGGGCGGGCGGGTCACGCGGCGTCGCGTGACACGTCGGGTCGGGGGAGCCGCACGTCGACAGCGCACGCGCGCTCTTCGCGGAAGGGGAGGGCGAGCGGGGTGTCCGGTCCGCCAGGGAGATAGGGGATGAGCAGGGTGAACGAGACCGCCAGGAGGTGCGCGCCGGGGTTCAGGGCAGGGATGCCGACGAGCACGATGCGATCCTGCACGAACCACCACCGGTCAACGCCTTCAAGTTCTTGCGGGGCGAGGTCGCCGTCGGCGAGTCGGATGCGGAGGTCGTCGACGGGGGAGCCGTCGACCTCGAGCCGGAGCCCTCGCAGGCACGCGAGCGGAAGAGAACGTATCCACGGAAGCGAGAGTCGCAGCGCGGACCCCTCGCCGTCGGCTGTGAGGGCGTCCTCGCGCAGGATGGCCAGAGTCATGTCACTCCTTCGTGCTTCTTCAGAACATAAGCTACCGACTTATGCCTGATTCGGGAAGAAGTGGAAGGGAGTGGTCAGGCGGGTGACGTGACGTGCACCGTCGGGCGTCCTCCCGAGAACCAGCGGGGGAAGGTGGTGACGAATAGTGTCTCGATCGCGAGGGCAGCGCCGCCACGCAGCGGCTCCTGCGCATCGTTCACCGACGGGACGATCTGGAGGTCGCGTGTCGCGAGGGGGAGCGAGAGCTCGTAGACGCGCTGCCGCACCTCGGCGAGGAAGAGCTCGCCCGCCGCGGCCGCCGCGCCGCCGATGATGAAGATCTTCGGATTGAAGACGTTGACCAGCGTCGCCGCCGCCTCCCCCACCACGCGCGCGGAGTGCTGCACGAGGCTGATGGCGAGGCTGTCCCCGTTCTCGGCCGCCCTGGCGATGGCCTCCGGTGTGAGCTGTCCGCCGGTGTGCGCGGCCTCCGCGAGCTGGCCGGTGGCGCCGTTCTCGATCGCGCGACGGGCATCGCGCACCAGCGCCCACCCGCCGGCGACCGCTTCGAGACAGCCGACCTTGCCGCAACGGCACGGTTCCTCCGAGCCGCTCACCCGCACGTGGCCGATGTCACCGGCGGCACCGTTCGCGCCGCGATGCACCCTCCCCTGGGAGAGCAGGCCGGACCCGATCCCCGATCCGATCTTGCAGTAGATCAGGTCGTCGGTTGCGGCGTCGCGTCGAGCGCGCTCACCGAAGACGAGCAGGTTGACGTCGTTGTCGATCCAGGCGGGGGCGTCGAAGTGCTCCTGGATCGCGCCGCGCACGTCGAAACCGTTCCACCCCGGCATGATCGGCGGCGCGACAGGTCGTCCGTGCGCGAAGTCCACCGGGCCGGGAAGGCCGACCGTCACGGCCCAGACCGGTGCTTCCCCCTGCTTCGTCAGCAGGGCATCGGCCAGCTCCATCGTGCGGGCGAGGGTCTTCTCCGGTCCGCTCGCGATGTCCCAGGGCTCGTGCGTGTGTGCGATGAGCGTCCCGTCGAGATCGGCGATGCCCACGCGGATGTGCAGGGCGCCGAGCGCACAGACGATGATCAGCCCCTGCTCACTGCGGAAGCGCAGGGTTCGCGCCGAGCGGCCTCCGGTCGAGGGGGCGAGCTCGCTGTCCGCGAGGAACCCCATCTCGATCGCCTGGTCGATGCGCTGGGTGACGACCCCTCGGCCCAAGCCGGTGATGCGTCCGATCTCGGGCCGCGTCATCGCTTCGCCCGTGCGGACCATGTTGACGATGCGGAGGAGGCTCGTCACCTCGTCCGTCTGAGCGGAGAAGCGGAGGGTCGATTCGCTGGCCATGGCACATCCTGACATGAAGAAGAGTCCGTGCCCCGTTGATGTGCGAAGTGTCGAGATCGCCGCATCTTATGTAGGCTTTCGGCTTAAGTGGGAAGTTTAGCCCCTTCTGCGAGGAGATCGACGCATGGCGAAGAAGCCGTACGGGGTGGGGATCATCGGCGCAGGCCCAGGCGCCCGGGCGTTGCATGCGCCGACGCTCGCCCGCCTCGGTGACACCTTCGCCGTCGTGCACGTGGCGGACTCCGGAAGCGGTGCCGCCGGTCGGCTCGCCGACTCATTCGGTGCACGCTCGTCCACCGGGGCCGAGTCGCTTCTGGGCGACCCCGAGGTGGATGTGGTGGTCATCTGCAGCCCGCCGGAGCACCACGCGGCGCAGATCCTCGCGGCGCTCGACGCGGGAAAGCGTTCGATCCTCTGCGAGAAGCCGATCGGACTGACGCACGAGGACGTGGATGCCGTGATCGACGAGTGCCGCGCGCGAGGGGCGGCCCTCGTCGTCGGGACGAACCACGTCTACGACCCCGCGTGGACCAGGGCGAAGAAGCATCTGCTCGCGCACGGGGGCCGCATCGACTCGATCACCGTGAGCCTCGCGCTCCCTCCCAACGACCGATACCACGCGGTCGTCAGCGAGGAGACAGCGGCGTCGTCGAATGCCGCGCGCCCGGCTCCCGACTGGAATGATCCCGGGTTCGCCTCAGCTGTGGTGCACAGTCTCGTGCTCGGACTCGCGGTTCACGACCTCCCCCTCATCAGGGACCTCGCACCGCGGTTCGAGCGGATCGTGTACGCGCGGCCGGTGCCACCCATCGGCTATGCGATCGGTCTGATCGCCGATGGCATCCCGATCTCGCTCACCGCCGTCATGCTCCCCGGAGGGGCGGATGCCGCCTGGGTGCTGCGCGTGTTGACACAGGCCGACGAGGTGGAGGTGTCCTTCCCCCCGGCCTTCGTGCACGCGGGTAGCGCCGGCGTCGAGGTGCGCGCGCTCCAGGGGGGTCGCACCGAGCATCGCCGCGAGCCGGTGGACGGCTACGTCGCCGAGTGGCGTGGTCTGGCTGCCCTCCTCTCGGGGGAAGAGGCGGTCGAGTATGACGAGATCAGGGCGGACGCGCACTACGCGGTCGACATCGCCGACGCCGCAGCGGCATGGATCCGCGACGGAGCAGCATCGTGACCGGTGTGCGCGTGTTCGCCGCCGACGACGAGTATCGCATCGCACTGGCCGAGCTCACCGCATCGGCGGTCGTCGCCTCGGACATCCACGACGCGGACATCGTGATCGGGTCTCGGAGGTCGAAGAGCAGAGGCGACCAGCTCGTGCTCTTGTCCGCCGGTCGCGGGGTGCCGATCGACCCACCCGCGGCATCCGTCGTGATCGATCGTGCGTGGTTCCGGACGGACGTCGCGCAGGACCTCGTGGGGGAGCGCGGATGGTTTCCGCGCATCGAGGTCGAGGTGACGGCGCCGGCCCGCGAGTTGCACACCGTGCTGACAGATGTGGTGGCGTGGGTTCGGACACTCGCCGATGCCGAACTGCGACCCGGTGTCGGTGCCGCGACGCGTGCTGGGGGGATCGCGGAAGCGCGCGCGGGCGATGCGGTCGTGACGTTGCAGATCCGGCAGCGGGAGACGGGCACGCCGGTGCTGAGGGTCGCCGGCATCGGGCCTCGCCGGGTCGAGATCCGCATCGATGACGATCGTCGAACGCCGCGGGTTCGCGTGGCCGATGAAGCGGGCGAACTCCTGCTGCCGATGCGATGGGAGGATCCCGCCCGGGTCGCCCTGCGCCGCGCCGTCGAGGCGTGCCGATCCGGTGCGGTCGTCGCCGACTTCGACGAGTACGTGAGCGATTCGTCGATCGCTGCCCAACTGTTTCAGCTCATAAGTGAAGGTGATGACGGGGATCGGCAACCACGGATTCCCTGATGAGCCTCGGCTGGCGATAGTGGATACGCGGCCGGATGACACGGCCGGTATCGAAAGGATCGATGATGATCAAGCTTCTCTCCCACCTCTCGTACGTGGCGATCACGTCGCCCGACGTCGAGGCATCCGTGGAGTTCTACAAGACCCAGGTCGGCCTCACCGAGGTCGCTCGCGAAGACGGTCGCGTCTACCTCCGTTGCTGGGGCGACTACTACGCGTACTCCGTCGTCGTCGTCCCCGGTGACGAGCCCGCCCTCGAGACGATGGCATGGCGCACCTCGAGTGCCGAAGCTCTCGAGGAGGCCGCGAAGCGCGTCGAGGCGGCCGGCATCCAGGGGGAGTGGATCGACGGGTTCAAGATCGGACGCGCGTACCGGTTCACCGGCCCGTTCGGCCACGACATGACCCTGCACTGGGATGTCGAGCGTCACGTGTCCACGACCGATGCCGCGTCGATCTACCCCGACCGGCCGGAGAAGCGCAGCAAGATCGCCGGCGCACCGCGTCAGCTCGACCATGTCACCGTCGCGACCTCCGACGTCGACGCCTTCGTGAAGTGGTACGTCGACGTCCTCGGATTCCGCTTCATGGCCCGCACGGTTCTCGATGAAGCGCCCATCTCCGTGTTCTCGGTGCTCACGACGAACGAGAAATCGCACGACCTGGGCGTCGTGCTCGACGGGTCGACCCGCGCCGGTCGCGTGAATCACTACGCCTTCTGGGTCGACACCCGCGAGGAGCTGCTCATCGCCGCAGACACCCTGATGGAGAACGGTGTCCCGATCGAGTACGGCCCCAACATCCACGGCATCGGCGAGCAGACGTTCCTCTACTACCGCGAGCCGTCGACGCTGCGCATCGAGCTCAACACCGGCGGGTACCGCAACTACGTCCCGGACTGGGAGGCCAACACCTGGAAGCCCTCGCTCGGCTCGAACAACTTCTACCGCAACGGTGCGATGCCGATGTCGATGACGGAGTCGTTCCCGCCGGCGGACGGGCCCTCGGCGACCGAGGAGGGCGTTCCCGACGAGATCAAGGAAGCGCTCTTCAACCCCTACGCCAAGCACGGACAGGGCTGACGAGAGCAGGATGCCGGTCGCGGGAGGGCGACCGGCATCCCTATCCCTTCCCTCCGCTCGACACGCACGATCAAGGAATGACGATGACGTCCCGCAGAGAACTCGACAGCCGCTTCGCACTCGCACGCTTCCGCGACGGAGACGGGGTGAGTCTCGGCCTCGTCGCCGGCGACCGCATCCGTCCGGTCGGACCCGCTGAACTCGGTGCGGACGGCCTGAACGCCTTCCTCGCGGACGCGTTCGCGGGGTGGGAGCGGCTCGCAGCCCTCGTCGACGCCGACGGTCCGTGGCGGTCGCTCGCGGACGTGACGCTCACCGCCCCCGTCGAGCCGCGCCAGGTGCTGCAGACCGGCGCCAACTACCGCCAGCACGTGATCGAACTCGTGGCCGCCGGTCTCACGCAGAACACGGACCGCACTCCCGAGGAGGCCAGAGCGTTCGCGGCCGACATGATGGATGAGCGGGCCGCGAACGGCGAGCCCTACTTCTTCATCGGGCTGCCCGCATGCGTCGTCGGTGACGATGAGCCCCTCCTGCTTCCCTCGTACAGTGAGGTGCACGACTGGGAACTCGAACTCGCGGTGGTGATCGGTCGCGAGGCGTTCCGCGTCTCCCGGGAGGAGGCGCTCGACCACGTCGCCGGCTACACGATCGTCAATGACGTCACCACGCGCGATCTCGTCTTCCGCAAGGACATGAAAGAGATCGGCACCGACTGGTACCGCGCCAAGAACGCCCCCGGGTTCCTCCCGACCGGGCCGTTCCTGGTTCCGTCAGGGTTGATCGATCCCTCCGCCGTCCGCGTGACGTTGGAGCTCAACGGCGAGACCAAGCAGGACTCCTCGTCGAACGATCTGCTCTTCGACGTGCCCGCTCTCGTCTCGGCGGCGAGCCAGACCATGCCGCTCCTCCCCGGCGACCTCCTCCTCACGGGCAGCCCGGCCGGCAACGGTCAGCATTGGAAGCGCTTCCTCCGGGACGGCGATGAGATGCGTGGAGCCATCAGCGGTCTCGGCGCCCAGATCGTGCGTTGTGTCGCCGAGGTCCGCTCGTGAGCGCCGCCGATGAGGACCCGAGGGGCCTCGACCGCACCGACCCCGCCGCGGAGATCGCCCGCAGAGCCGAGGCGTATCGGAACTGGGGACGCTGGGGCGAGGATGATGTGCTGGGTACCCTCAACTTCATCGACGACGCGGCGAGGGTTCGCGCGGCACAGCTCGTTTCGAGCGGGCGTGTCGTCTCGCTCGCACAGAGCTTCGACACCGACGGTCCGCAGAAGGGCTGGCGTCGACGCACGAACCCCGTGCACACGATGACGGACACCGGCACCGACGCCGAGCGCGCCAACCAGGGCTTCCCGCACGGCATGGGTGGTGCAGACGACGTGATCGCGATGCCGCTGCAGTGCTCGACGCAGTGGGATGGCCTCGGCCACATCTTCGACCACGGCGTGGCGTGGAACGGTCGACGGGCGGGAGACGTCGTCACGAGCGACGGTGATCTCGTGACCGGTATCGAACACGCGGCCGGCGTCATCGTCGGACGCGGTGTGCTGCTCGACATCGGCCGACACCTCGAGCCCGACACGGGCGAGCTGGCAGACGGATACGCGATCACGGTCGCCGACATCGAGTCGTGCATCCGCGCGCAGGGTGTCGACGTCGGCAGAGGCGATATCGTGCTCATCCGCACCGGGCAGTACGCCCGGACCCGCCGCGAGGGGTGGGGTGACTACGCCGGTGGTGCCGCCCCCGGGCTCTCGCTCACGACGGCCGGCTGGCTGCACCGCACCGAGATCGCCGCGATCGCGACCGACACCTGGGGGTTCGAGGTGCGTCCGAACGAGTTCGATGCTCCGGCGTTCCAGCCGCTCCATCAGGTCGTGATCCCGAACATGGGCCTCACGATCGGTGAGATGTGGAACCTCGACGAGCTCGCGGACGCCTGCCTCGAGCGAGGAAGCTGGGAGTTCCTCCTCTCGGCCCCGCCCCTGCCCATCACGGGCGCGGTCGGTTCCCCGATCAACCCCGTCGCCATCCTCTGACCGCCGCCACCCACCAGCCCCAGAACAGAGAGGTTCTGTCATGACCGCAGTCAACCGCGTCGCCATCGTCGGCGCCGGAGTCGCCGGACTCGCCGCCGCCATCCAACTCGCCCGCGCGGGGGTGACGGTCGAGGTCTTCGAGGCCAAACCGGAACTCAGCGCCCAGGGCTCCGGCATCACGTTGCAGGGCAACGCGCTCCGTGCCTTCGACCAACTCGGGGTCTGGGCGGAGATCGAGGCAGCGGGCAGGGCGTTCGAAGGGCTCAACCTCCGCGCCCCCGGCCCCGGTGCCCCGATCGTCGCGTCGCTGCCCGATCTGAAGACAGGGGGTCCCGACTACCCCTCGACGATGGGGATGTCGCGGCCCGACCTCGCTCGCATCCTTCTCGCCGCCGCCGAACGGGCCGGCGCGCACGTCACGTTCGGTGCGACCGCGACCGGCATCGAGCAGACGGCCGACGCGGCTGAGCTCGTGCTGGACAGTGGACCGGCCGGCTCCTTCGACCTCGTGATCGGTGCGGACGGCCTCAACTCCGCCGTGCGCGGCCTCATCGGCATCGACGCGAAACCGGAGCCCACCGGGATGGGCATCTGGCGAACCTTCGTCTCACTCCCGACCGACGTCGAGCGCAGCGAGCTGTACTACGGCGGGCCGATGTACATCGCGGGCTACACGCCGACCGGCGACGACACGATGTACGCGTTCCTCGTCGAGAAGGCGCAGGACCGGTTCGGGGTCGATGCCGACGAATCGCGCCGGATCATGCTCGAGCAGTCTCGCGCGTACGACGGTCCCTGGAACGCCATCCGCGCCGACATCGAGGCGGGTGCCAGCGCGAACTACACCTGGTTCACGCGCCATCTCGTCGAGGGCGACTGGAACCGCGGACGTGTCGTCATCATCGGAGACGCCGCCCACAGCTGCCCTCCCACCATCGCGCAGGGCGCCGCGCAGGGACTCGAGGACGCGATCGTGCTGACCGAACTCCTCGTCGACCACGACGTCATCGACGAGTCGCTGTGGGCCGAGTTCCATGCGCGCCGCGTCCCGCGCGCCTCGGCGATCGTCGACGCGTCGGTGCAGCTCGGCCAGTGGCAACTCGACGGCGTGCGGGATGCGGACACCGGCGGGCTCATGTTCCGTGTCGCTCAGCTCACGGCGCAGCCGGCATGAGCGCCGAGCGTTCGGTGACGGTCGACGTGCACGCGCACGTCCTGCTGCCGTCGCTGCAGGCGGGGGTCGAGCAGCGCGCCCCGGAGCTGGTCGCCGAGGCGGCGGCGCTGGAGCTGCGGCGCAACGGCGCGGAGAGCCTGAAGACCAATGGCGGCATGATCGGCTCGCGGATCGGGAAGCTCACCGACATCCACGCTCGTCTCGCCGACATGGACGAGCAGGGCGTCGACACGCAATGGGTGAGCGCGTCGCCGAACCACTTCTACCCGTGGGCGCCGGAGGGTATCGCCGTCTGGGCGGCCGGTGAGGCGAACCGGTTGATCGCAGAGCACGTCGCGCACGCCCCGGACCGACTGATCGGTCTCGGCCTGGTGCCGCTGCAGCATCCCGACCGCATCGTCGAGTATCTCGACGATGCGGTGCTCGGGCGCGGGCTGGCGGGCGTCGAGATCTCCTCGTTCGCCGGCGACGTCGAACTCTCCCACCCGGGTCTCGAGCCGTTCTGGGCGCGCGCTGCGGAACTCGGCTGCGTGGTGTTCCTGCACCCCTTCGGCTGCTCGCTCGACGAACGACTCGACCGCTTCTACCTGTCGAACACGGTGGGGCAGCCGGCTGAGAACGCCGTCGCCCTCTCGCACCTGATCTTCTCGGGCGTGCTCGACCGGCACCCCGGTCTGCGGCTCCTGGTCGCGCACGGGGGCGGATACCTGCCTCTGTCGATCGGACGATCCGACCGCGCATGGACGGCCAGGCCGGAGGCGCGGGGATGCGAGCATCCGCCGTCGACCTATCTGCGGAAACTGTGGTTCGACACCGTGGTGCACGACCCGATCGCCCTGCGGCGCCTGGTCGAGACGGTCGGCGGTGCGCGAGTGCTGCTCGGCAGCGACTACCCCTTCGACATGGGGCTGGATGATCCCCTCGCTTTCGTACGTTCGGCGGATCTGCCGAACGAGATCGTCGATCGCATCGTCGGTGCCAACGCGCGCGCGCTTCTCGACGCCAAGGTGCGCGCGTGAGGCTCGCGCGGTGGGCGGTCGACGACTCGGTCCTCGAGGGCGTCGTCGTCGGTGATGCGGTCGTGGCCTTCCCGGACGGAGTCTCGGTCGCGTCGCTCCTGGCCGACGGACTCGAGCCGGCCCTGATCAGGCGGTCTGAACTCGAATCGCGTCCGGGGAGGCCGCTCGCGGACGTCGTTCTGCTCCCGCCGCTCGTTCCCGCCTCGGTGCGCGACTTCGTGGCCTTCGAGGAGCATGTCGAAGGGGTGAGCGCCGCGGTCGACGGGAAGAGCGAGGTCGTGCCGGAGTGGTATGACGCGCCGACCTTCTACTTCACGAACCCGCACACGATCCGCGCGACCGGGGAGCGGGTCGATGTGCCGGAGACGCGTCGTCTCGATGTCGAGCTGGAGCTCGCGGCGGTGATCGGCTCGGTGCGGGGATCGACCGGCGAGAACCTCGACACCGCCGCTGCCACCGCGCACATCTTCGGCTACACGGTCATGAACGACTGGTCCGCCCGCGATCTCCAGTCTCGCGAGATGAAGGTGCGCCTCGGGCCCGCGAAGGGGAAGGACTTCGCGCTCACTCTCGGGCCGTGGATCGTGACGGCCGACGAACTCTCACCGTTCGTGGACGAGGAGGGATTCCTCGCGATCCGTGCGGAGCTGCACATCAACGGCGAGCTCGTGGGCGAGGACCTCGTCTCGAACATGGGCTGGCCTTTCCCGGAACTGGTGGCCTACGCCTCGCGCAATTCGATCGTGGTTCCCGGCGATGTGCTCGGCTCCGGCACGGTCGGAAACGGCGGATGCCTCGGGGAACTCTGGGGGCGGAACCCGGATGCCGCGCCACCACCGCTCGAACCGGGGGACACCGTGCGGATGCTCATCGAAGGCGTCGGCGAGATCGTCAACACGGTCGGTGCACGGGTGCCCGCCCCTCCCATCCCTCGCGCTCGTGTGCGCACTCGCAGGCGCACGCGTGCCATGGAGAACTTTGGTTGAAAAGCGACGAAAGTAGCGATATGCTGGAGCAGACGTCGGGGCTCATCGAGTCCGTTCGCTCGGCATGGTCGCCGCAGCGGCACACCAGGTCGCGTCGATCACCCGGTCGTACGGGTGCACACGCCATGACTCTGTCTCCTCTCCGCCTCCGGCTCCTCGTCGGATCCCTTCTCGTCGTGTCCTTCCTCGGCGCACTCGATCACACCATCGTCTCTACCTCGATCGCCACGATCGGCGGTGGGTTGGGCGCGCTCGAGCAGATGAGCTGGATCATGGTCGGGTACACGCTCGCAGCGACGGTGATGCTCCCCGTGCTCGGCAAACTCGGCGACGTCGTGGGGCCGCGCCGGGTGTTCCTCGTCTCGCTGCTGCTGTTCATCGTCTCCTCCGCCGTCTGCGGGTTCGCGCCGAGCATCGAATGGCTCGTCGGCGCCCGCATCGCCCAAGGGTTGAGCTCGGCCGGGCTCCAGCTGATGTCGCAGACCATCATCGCCAGGGTCACGAGTCCGCGTGAGCGTCCCCGATTCATGGCGATCGTCGGGTCAGCGTTCCCGGTCGCCATCGTCGTCGGCCCTCTTCTCGGCGGCCTCATCACCGACTACCTGAGCTGGCAGTGGGTGTTCTGGGTGAACGTTCCCGTCGGTCTCATCGCTCTCGTCATCGCGATGACGGCGGTGCCGGCGCTCCCCGGGGGCGCCCGCCCGCGCTTCGACATCCCGGGCGCTGTGGTCTTCACCTTCTCGCTGGTGGCTCTCGTCCTCGCCGTCACCTGGTACGGCGATGCGACGCTCCGGTCGGTGTCGCTGGTCTGCCTCGTTCTCGCGGTGTGCGGACTCGCAGCGCTCTTCCTCATCGAGCGGCGGGCCGCGGCTCCCCTCTTTCCGCTGCCGTTGTTGCGGGATCGGACCATCGCCGCGTGCCTCGGGCTCTCCGCGATCATCGGCGCGGGACTCTTCGCGATGACCTCGTACCTTCCCACCTACTTCCAGATGGCGTTCCGCACCAGTGCGACACTGTCCGGTGTGGTGCCGATCGCGACAGTGCTCGGGATGCTGGTGGGCAACCTGTTCACGGGCTACCTCGTCGCACGCACCGGCCGGTATCGCGTGTATCCGATCATCGGCACGATCCTGGGCGCCTCGGGAATGCTCGGCATGGCGGCGTTGCCGCTCGGTGTGCCGCTGTGGGCGCCGGCCGCTCTGATGTGCGTGGTCGGTCTGGGCACCGGAGCCTTCATGAACTTGATCGTCGCCGTCGTGCAGAGCGCAGCACCGCAGGATCAGCTCGGATCCGTGACGGCGATGAGCAACCTCGTCCGCCAGGTCGGCTCGACCCTGGGAACCGCAGCCATCGGCGGAGTGATCGGCTTCGGCGTCGCGATGCTGCTGCCTTCGTCGCTCGACCCGTCGACGCTCACGCCGCAGTTGGTCCACACGGCTGCGGACGCCGTGCAGGATACGGTCGCCGTGATCTACCACGACCTCTATGCCCCGATCTTCGCGGCGCTCGCCGCCGTCTACGCGCTCGGCATCATCGCCGCGGTCCGGCTGCCGGCAGGGCGGCTCTCGGACGAGCTTCCGTCGGTGGCCCCTACGTCCTCAGTCCCGACCGACGTCACGTCGGCGTCGACGTCCGCCATCTGACCGCCTCGAAGGAGAGCACCATGACCGACTCACCCCTCATCGCCGTCGTCGGCAGTGGCCCGATCGGGTCCGCATACGCGAGGACGATCCTCGAGCAGTCGCCCACGGCGCGCGTGATCATGCTCGAGGCCGGCCCGCAGGTGACCACGCCTGCCGGCTCGAGCGTGCGCAACATCGTCGACCCGGACGAGAAGGCGAGGGCGCGGGAGATGTCACAGGGTCCGCAGGCCGGAGCCTTCCGTGAGTCGCTGGGCATTCCGGCCGGAGCCGTGGTGGAGGGCATGTTCACGGCACGCCAGGGCACCCACCTGCTCGATTTCGGGGGAGAGGGATCCGCTCACGCCGCGACGTTCCCGGCCGCTGCCGCTGCGACCAACGTCGGTGGCCAGGGGGCGCACTGGACGTGCGCGATCCCGCGCCCGGCGTTCAGCGAGAAGCTCCCGTTCATCGACGACGCGGAGTGGGAGGATCTCATCGCCACCGCCGAGGGGCTCCTGCACCAGCAGAGCGCTGCGTTCTCGGCCTCACCGATCGGGGCCGCCATCCGATCGCTGCTCGAGGGCGAGTTCGGGGCGGAACTGCCCGACGGATACGGCGTGAGCACGTTGCCGGTCGCCGGTGATCCACAGCCGGACGGCTCGATGCTGTGGGGCGGCGCCGACACCGTGCTCGGCCCCCTCCTGACCGAGGGAGGTGACCTCGCCTCCCGGTTCGAGCTGCGCGACCTCACCCTCGTGCGCCGGATCGAGCACGAAGACGGGATGGTCAGCGGCGTGACGATCCAAGACCTCCGTACGGGCGAGCAGTCCGTCCTCTTCGCAGACGCGGTCGTCATCGCGGCAGACGCCTTCCGTTCCCCGCAGTTGTTGTGGGCATCCGGCATCCGTCCAGCGCCGCTCGGAAGGTACCTCACCGAGCACCACGTCGTCATCACCACGATCGCGCTCGACGCTCCGCGCATGGCCGACCTCGTCACGGAGGAGGAGTTGGAGGGAGAGCTCGCACGACGCGCGATGAACCCCGCCGACCCGGTGGCGGCGGTGAACCGCATTCCGTTCTCGGAGCCCGACCATCCGTTCTCCTTGCAGGTGATGTACGCCGAGAACCCGCCCTTCCAACTCGACCCGGCTCATCCCGCGGCCGGCAACCGGTGGGGCTACGTGAACATGGGGTACGGCGTGCGCAAGCACCCGCGTATCGAGGACGGCGTCTCATTCTCGGATGACGAGCTCGACTACCGCGGGCTTCCCAACATGACGATCGAGTACGCCCTGACCGAGGTCGAAGAGGCGGAGATCGCCGAAGCCACTGAACGCCTGCGTCGCGCAGGCCGTGCGTTGGGCGCGTTCGTCGCCGAACCGCGCCTCCTGCCGAACGGCTCGAGCCTGCACTACATGGGAACCGTGCGCTGCGGCACGGACCCCGCGGTGTCGGTCGCGGATCCGTACTCGCGCGTCTGGGGGTTCGAGAACCTCGTCGTGGGTGGCAACGGCCTGATCCCGACCGCGAACACGATGAACCCGACCCTGATGAGCGTCGCCATCGCCGTGCGCGGAGCGAGAGCGCTCGCCGCACACGTCGGATCACGGACGGCCGACTGAGGCGTCCCGATGTCCGGCGCAGTGCAGCAGGATCTTCACGAACGGGTCATCGTCGTGACGGGAGCGGCCGGCGGTCAAGGGTTGCAGGAGGCCTTGCTCCTTGCGTCGCGTGGCGCGGCCGTGATCGCCACCGATATCGCCGATGACGCGCCCGACACGATCGTCGAGGCCGGGATCGAATACCACCGTCTCGATGTCGCCGATGAAGAGGGGTGGGCGCGGCTCGCCGGTGCCGTGGCCGCGCGCCCCGTGAGTGGTCTCGTCAACAACGCGGGGATAACGTATCGGGCACGCATCGAGCAGACGACACGGGAGGAGTGGGACCGCGTTCTCGCGATCAACGTCACCGGCGCGATGCTCGGCATCCGTACGCTCGCTCCGATGATGGGAGAAGGATCCTCCATCGTGAACATCGGCTCCTCCGCCGGACTGAACGCGCACTACCCCGCGGCGTACACGACGTCGAAGTGGGCGCTGCGGGGCCTCACGCACGTTGCCGCCACCGAGTACGGCGCGCGCGGCATCCGGGTCAACATCGTCCACCCCGGATTCATCGAGACGCCGATGACGGCGAACGCACCCGCTGCGATGAGAGAGGCTCAGCGGGAGCTGACGCCACTCGAAGGGTTCGGGACGTCGGCGGACGTCGCCGGTGTCGTGGCGTTCCTGATGTCGGACGCGAGTCGGTACATCACGGGCGCGGAGATCCCCGTCGACGGCGGGTTCACGTCTTCGTCGGGCGCGAAGTACATGGCGGATCGGACCGCGCCCTGACCGAGTCTCCAGAAGGTGGCGCATCCTCCGGTTTCGTCGTCGGGGAGTCGACTCAGCCCGAGTGGGGGCCGGCGCCACGGTCGGTCGTCGTGCGGATCGTCTGGAAGGCGGCCATGGCCGTGTCGAGGTAGTCGCCGAACGGAGCGCTCCGGTCCGAGGCGAACCAGGCACTGCGTGCGGCCTGCATGCAGGCGAAGGCGGCACCCACGAGTGCGGCGGCGGTGGGGTCTGCGGGGTCCGGATCCTGGCCGGTGAGCCTGGTGGCGACGCGTCCGATGAGGAGCTGCTGCACGCGCTGCATCCGCTCGAGGTATCGAGCGTTCAGCTGCGGAGAGCTGCGCACGATCTCGTCCATCGCGTCGTTGCGCGCACGCTGCCGGTCGTCCTGGACGTAGTCGAGCGTGATGTCGAAGACGCGACGCAGCGACACCCAGACCGGTTCCTCGGCGGGGCGGTCGTCCAGCGCTTCCGCCATGCGATCGGCGAACAGGTCGTACTTGCCGATCACCAGGTCGTCCTTGGAAGGGAAGTAGCGGAAGAACGTGCGCTTGGACATCCCCGCCGCTGCGGCGATCTGATCGACGGTGGTCGCGTCGTACCCCTGGGCGACGAACAGATCCTGCGCCACCGACGTCAGCTCGGTCTGCACGAGCCTCCGTGTGCGAGCGCGCATCGGCAGGGGCGTGTCCTCGCTCATGTCTCCATGCTAGCACCGAGGGCGTACTTGACACCCGGTGTCAAAACAGGCATATAGTTGCACATGGCGTCACAAGACGTCGAAGAACATCGAGGAGCATCATGAGCAAGGTCTGGTTCGTCACCGGTTCGTCGAAGGGCTTCGGCCGGGAGTTCGTCGTCGCGGCGCTGCAGAGAGGTGACAGGGTGGCCGCGACGGCGCGCAACACGGACACACTGCAGGACCTCGTGGACGAGTACGGCGATGCCGTCCTTCCGCTTCAGCTGGATGTCACCGATCGGGACCAGGTCTTCGCCGCAGTCCGGGCCGCCCAGGAATCGTTCGGTCGGCTCGACGTCGTGATCAACAATGCAGGGTACGGGCTCTTCGGCACGGTCGAGGAGATCACCGCGCAGCAGCTGCGCGACCAGCTGGAGACGAACCTCTTCGGCGTCTTCCATGTCACGCAGGCCGTTCTCCCGCTTCTCCGCGAGCAGGGATCGGGACACATCATCCAGATCTCCACGATCGGCGGCGTCGCCGCGTTCCCGTCTCTCGGCGGCTACCACGCATCGAAATGGGCGCTCGAAGGTCTCACGGAGTCCCTCGCCCAGGAGGTCGCCGGCTTCGGAATCAAGGTCACCCTCGTCGAGCCCGGTGGGTTCGCCACGGATTGGGCAGGATCTTCCGCTGTGTCCGCCGACGCGCTTCCTGCGTATGCACCGCTCCACGAGGCGATGGCGGCGCGGATGGCCGGCACCGTGAGCCCCGAGCCCGTCGGATTCGGATCGGCGATCCTCAAGGTGGTCGATGCCGAGAAGGCGCCGCTGCGTGTGTTCTTCGGTGAACAGCCCACCCAGATCGCGCCGCACATCTATCAGCAGCGCCTCGACGAGTGGGCCGAGTGGGCCCCGGTCTCGCGCGAGGCCGAAGGCAAATAGCGGTCGGTCGCGCGGTCGTCAGCGAGTCCGCCAAGTTCGGCCGATGACGTGCTCGATCCTCGCGCCCTAGCGGTCGAACCGGGCGCCGGCGGGGCGCGCGCTCAACACGGTGAAGACGAACAGCACGATGGCGCCGATGATCGGGACGAAGACGATGAAGAACCACGCACCGCTGCGATCCGTGTCGTGAAGTCGTCGCCAGGTGAGCGCGAGGGCGGGAATGAGGATCGCCGTCGCGTAGATGAGGAACGCCACGCCGACGGGGCTCGCCAACGGGAAGGAACCTCCCGCTGCGAACGGTGACAGCAGATTGACGGGTCGAGAGTCCCACTGCGGGTCGGTCACGGGTCCGAGGGCATTGAACGCCACGGCGACAAGCGTGTTCGCCAGCACCCACCACCAATACTCGCTTTGGCTGGCCCTCCCGCTGAACGTCGCGTACTTGCGAAAGAAGCGCGAGACCGCCTGCGGGAACGAGGCGCCGTAGAGGGGCGCGCTGAGGGCGGTCTGCGTCGTCACACCGAGAACCTTATCGAACGGCGTCCGGGTGAACTCTGCGACGACCCGGGGCCGCCTCGGACTTCACCGGGTGATGCCTTCAGCGGTGTCGGTGCTGCGGAACGTGAACCAGACGACGGCGATGGCGAGGATTCCGATCGTCATCTGCAGCACGCCGAGCGCATTCGCCAGAGGCCCGGGGTTGCCGTGGCCCACGGCGAAGACGGAGAAGTCCCACACGGCGTGCAGCACCATCGCCCAGATGAGGGTCCCGGTCGTGCGACGCAGGATGTAGAACACGGTCCCGATCGCGAAGGCGCTGCCGACCTGGATGAGGGTGGGGACCAGATCCTGACCGAGGAAGAAGTTCATGAAGTGCATCAGGCCGAAGGCCGCGGAGCTGAGGAACCACACCCATACCTCGGAGAGGCGGCTCCGCAGAGCGACGATCATGAGACCGCGGGAGGTCATCTCCTCGGTGAAGCCGACGAGCAGCAGCACGAGCGACGCCGCGAAGAAGGCGCCGTCGTAGGATGCCCAGTCGGTGACGGCGAGGGTGAGGATCGCGGTGAGCGCGAGGAGGATGGGCACGAAGACGGGCCACCGGTGATGGCTCCGGGCATCCTCGAACAGCGCCGGTCGCCACCATCCGAGCACCGATGTCGTGATGGCGAGGAGGATGGTGGCGACGATCAGCGAGAGACCGCCACCGAGGAACAGATTGCTCCCGCTGTCACCCCACTCGTCATAAGGGATCCCGCTCGCGACCTGCACGCCGAAGACGACGAGGACGTAGGCGATCCAGATCGCGAAACCGATCCAGACGCGGGGACGGACGTGAAGCGCGGGGGAGCTCATGGGGTGATTCTGGCAGACGCGATATTTCGGATCTGCGTCGTGGTGACCGAGGCTCGCCCCTGCGGTGAAGTCATCGGCGTGGACAATGTTCGCAGACTCGATGGATTCACCGTGACTGGCCGCTAGAGTTGTTTTCTCCCCGAGTGAGTTTTACTAGGTTAAATTGAGAATAGTCAGTAAATATCAATCGAGGAGATAACTATGGCATCGCGAGAAAACTCCGCAATCGCAATCTTGTTGCGTGTCCTGCCGCCAGAGTTTCACGTCGAGCCGCGGGCCGACGCGGTGGATGTCTCCCTCGGAACGCGCCACTGGGCCCTTCAGCCGATCTGGGCAGGTGAAGGCCTCCCCGCCGACATCCGTCGCATCCGGAACGACGTCCTACACGGACCCGCGGGGGTACACGGGCTCCCTGTCATCGCAGCTCGCCGAATGAGCTCGGGAGCTCGGGAGCTCCTCGACGAATCGCAGCTTTCGTGGGTGGATGCGAGCGGGCGCGCGAGTATCGTCATTCCCGGGGAAGTGTACCTCGCACGACTCGACCCGGTGCCGGCAGATGCGGGGCGGCCGTTCACATGGTCGGGGGCCGCGCGGGCTGTCGCGGAGACTCTCCTCACCTGGAGAGTGCGACACCGTAGCAACGTTCCTGACTCGATCGGCCGGGTCGGCGCGATCGCGGAAGCCGCCGATGTCTCCGTCGCCCATGCGGCGCGAGTCCTCCGACAGTTCGACGAACAGGGGTACACGGCGAAAACTGGTGCAGAGCGTGGGAGCACCGCGACACGTGAGCTGCGTGATCCAGGGCGCATGCTGAGTGACTGGGCTGGGCAGTACGCGCTGAAGGACAGGGCTCCGGCGGCGGACTTCCATGTTCCTTGGCGCGACCACGCCCAGACCCTGTCGCTGATCGCCTCTTCCCTCAGCGCGTTGGACTGGGCGCTGACCGGTGCCGCGGCGGCGGATCGTATCGCCCCGTTCCTCACCAGCATTCCCACCGTGGACGTGGCCGTACCGTTCAGTACCTTGGCGGAGGTCCGGCGAACGTTGTCGAGCCACGAAGACGTGCATGAAGTGGAACGCGGAGGGCGGGTGCGCGTGTTCACCGCTGATGAGTACCTCTTCGGTCTCGCAGATGACCAGAGGGGCATTCGCGTCGCGTCGCCCGTCCGTGTTTACGGTGACCTTCTGCGCGATCGGGGTCGCTCGGTCGATGCGGCGGAGCACCTGAGGGAGGTCGCCATTGGATTCTGAGACTCGCAGTCGCGAGGCCCGCGTCCGTGCGGAGGACGCTCTCGTTCGGTTCGCATTGCTCGCGGGCGAGCACGCGCGGGACTATGTCGTGATCGGTGGGCTCAATCCCGACTTCTTGGCGACCCGCGCACCCGTCCCTCACCAGGGGACGACTGACATCGATCTACTTTTCGCTCTCGGCTTCGACCGCGTCGCAAACGCTCCGGATTTCTCCTGGGTGGACACCGCGCTCGACGCGGGAGGGTTCGCATCGACGAACGGATGGCGCTGGGACGCGATGTCGGGGGACGCGAGAATACGTCTGGAGTTCCTCTGCGACGTCTGGGATCACACCGAGGACACGGTCCCGCTCCCGGGGTCAGCTCTCGCTGTGGCGAGCAAGATCGCCGGCCCCGCTGCTGCGCTTCACGACCCGGTGGAGCGTCGGCTCGCGGTTTCCTCAAGCGTGCGCACATTCATGCGCGACGCGCCCGAAACGATGATGCTCCGTTTCGCGAATCTCGGCGGCTATCTCCTCGCCAAAGCAGCGGCAGCGCACTCGAGGATGCTCGATAAGGACAAGTACGACTTGATGTACGTGATCCTCTACAATCAGCACGGCCCGCGAGAAGCCGCTCGTGCCGTCGCCCGCCAGCTCGCCGCCACGGACGAGTCGTCGGATCCGGTGGAAATCCGGCGTGTGATGGAGCGCTACCTGGATTCGTCTGGGGCATGGGCGGGGGTGTTCGCCGAAACGATGCTCATCACGGGTGACACGGCGACTCGCGATCAGCTCCGCGCTGACGCGGCCGGAGGGGCTCGCTCGTTCCTGAACGAGCTCGAGAAAGCGTAGGAGCCCGCCTCGGCCGCCCGCGATCCGGAACATCTCAGCGCCAGGAATGACGAGGCGGGCAGGGCGTCCGATGAGGACGCCCTGCCCGCCGGTG
>NZ_JBMJAF010000002.1:421517-635540 GCF_049099505.1 Microbacterium sp. IO18 | reverse complement strand
GCCCCCCCCCCCCGCCGGTGCGCGCGAACGCGGGGGTCAGCCGATGGCCACCGCGATCTCGTTCGGGGTGTGGTCGAGCTCGACCGAGGCGACGATCTCCCCGGTGGTGAGGTCCACGGCGTGCACACTGTTCGCGGCGGGCTCGGTGATGTACGCGATGTCGCCGTCGACCTTGATCGCCGGGTGCGCGTCCTGCCACTGGGCCGGACCCTCCCACGCCTCGATCACGGGGTAGGACTCGGTGAGCTCGCCCGTCTCGGGGTCGAGGACGTGGATCTGCCCGTCGGTCGACAGGATGTAAGCGAGGTCGCCGGGGCCGCGTGCGATGTCGCGGAAGGTGTACTGCACCTCGGCAGGCAGCTCGACGACATCGAGGGTCTCGGCGGCGGTGTCGATCAGCGTGACGGCATTCAGCAGGTAGCCCTCCGCGTCCGGGTCGTTCTTGTAGTCGCCGACGACGATCGGGCTGGTCTCCGAGACGAAGGCGTTGCCCATGCGGCCGTACGCGTCCGGTGCCGCGAGCTTCGTGAAGGCCTCGTCCTTGAACAGCAGCGCACCGTTCTCGCAACCGAAGATCACGGCTTCCTCGGCCGCGGTGCCTTCCCCGTGGATGCCGGGGCACTCGGCGTTGACGGCGGCCTCGTCCCAGTGGTCGTCGTGTGCGTGCAAGGCCTTGGCCCCGGTGCGCGACGTCTCGTCGCCGACCGTGGTGAGCAGCGCACCGTCCTCGAGCACGATCGAGACACCGTGGTGCGGGGCATCGGCGGTGTACGTCGTGGTCTCGGGAAGAGCGTCGTAGCCGTCGGCGAAGCCGTCGGTCGGCACGATCGTGGTCGTTCCGGTGCCGTCGTCGAAGAGCACGGTGTCCTCGCCGTGGATGACGACGTGCCCGGCCGCGGTCGCCTCGAACAGTGCGTCGGTCAGGGCGGGCTCGGCGGTGTCGAGCATCTGGAACCCTGCGGAGGTGGTGACGGCGATGGTGCGGCCGTCGCCGAACGGGTTCAGGCGCGTGAACTCCTCGGTCTCGAACTCGTCGACGACCTCGAGCGTCTCGGGGTCGAGCACCGCGATCCCTCCGGGGTACGAGATCGCGACGCGTCCCATCTCGCTCGCGGTGGTGCCTGACTTCTCGTCCGTGGGCGCGGTGTCGCCTGCTCCGCCCGCACCGCCGGCGCAGGCGGTGGCGAGCAGCGAGACGCCTGCCAGCGCCGCGACAGCGGCACTCATCCTCATGTGTCGCTTCATTGTGTTTCCTCTCGTATCGGGCCCCGGTCGGGGTCCATTCATGGGGTCAGCCCGTCGGCGATGCGGTCCGTGTTGGCGCGCATCATCGTCAGGTAGGTGTCGGCGCCCTCGCCGGGCTCGGTGAGGGACTCGGTGAACAGCTCGATGACCTCGACCTGGACGTCGGCCTCGGCGGCCAGCACCTGGATGAGTCGGTCCGGCTGCGAGGATTCGGCGAAGATCGTGCGCACTCCTGCCTCGTCGATCGCATCGGTGAGATCGCGCAGGTCGGCAGCGCTCGGCGCGGCGAGGGTCGTGCCCCCGGGGATCACGGCGCCGATGAGGCGGAAGTCGAAGCGGTCCGCGAGGTAGCCGAAGACGTGGTGGTTCGTCACGAGTGCTCTTCGTTCCACGGGGATCGCGGCGAAGGCGGCCGACATCTCCTCGTCGAGCTCGGCGAGTTCGCCGCGATACGTCTCGGCATTGCTGCGGACCTGCGCGACGTCGATCCCGTCCACTTCGGCCAGCGCTTCCTCCACCGCGTCCACGACATCGACCATGCGCGCCGGATCGGTCCAGAAATGCGGATCGTCCGCCCCGTTCGCGTCTTCGGAGCTGTAGGGCAGGACGTCGATCACGTCGCCGGCCACGACCGTCGGGACTCCCGCGGCAGCGGTGCGATCGATGTGCTGCTGGAGCCCCTCCTCGAGGCCCAGTCCGTTCGTCACGAGCAGGTCGGCGCCATCCATCCGTGCGGCCTCCTGGGCGGAGATCTCGAACGAGTGCGGGTCCGCGTTCGGTTTCATCAGGATGGTGACCTGGGCTGCATCGCCGGTGAGGTTCTCGACGACGTCGCCGAGGATGTTCGTGGTGACCACGATCTGCGGTCGATCCGATGCCGCCGTGCCGGTGCACCCCGCGAGGCCGGCAAGGACCACGGTCGTCGCGATCAGCAGGGAGGACGCACGCAGCGGCCTCATCGCCCGACCTCCGCGACGAATGCGGGAGCCGTGGGCGTCTCGAGGGAACGAGCGACGCGGGCGGCATCGGCGTAGTCGACCTCGTATACGACGCCGGCGGCCGGGTCGCTGACGTAGGCCCGCTGCTCGTCGACGGTGAGCGAGGAAGCGGCGCCGCCGTCGGCGAGCAGAGGATCAGTGGCGCCGACGAGTGCGCCGTCGTCGGCGAGATGCACGACGATCCGCCCGTCGATGTCGATGGCGACCACATGCCCCTCGGCGTCGTCCACGGCGACCACGTGCGTCAGCGGACGTTCGGTGGGCACCAGGGCCCAGGTGCGCGCCCGGGAGTCGAGCAGCCAGAGGCCGGTCGTCCCCGCGACGGCGGCGACCGTCGGACGACCCTTCCGGCCGTCGAACGACAGGGCGCGCTCGACGGCGCCTGACGGGTAGGGGATGCGCTCGACGGTGAGGCCCGCGTCCTGCCAGGCCGTCAGGACCGCACCGTCTGCGCAGCCGACGACGAGTCCGACGCGGGTGGTGATCGCTCCCGAGGGGTCGGCGCAGTCGACCGGGGACTCCGCGGGCTCGCCGTCGCTGTCGTGATAGATGAGCGTGTCGTCGACGGCCACGAGTGCGCCCTCTCCGATCGGGGCGACCAGGCCGGTGTCCGCGTTCACCTCGATGCGGAACAGCTCATCGAGCCGTCCTTCGGAGAGTGCCTTGTTGTCGAGCAGCACCGCCTCGCGGCTGCCGCCGAAGAACACGCCGGTGGCCCCGGCCGTCGACAGCGGGCCCGTCACGACGGTGGCGACGCCCTCGCCGGCGACCGTGCCCAGAAGTGCGGGCTCGGCGAGGTAGTAGTGGAAGTGGTCGCCGTGATCCCAGCTCCATCGGCCCGAGTCGATCACCTCCACGCCCTCTTCCGTGGTCACGAACCCGTAGCGTCCATCGCTCGCGAGCGCCGACGGGGCTGCCGTGCGGTCGAGGGTGGTCGCTTCCTCGGTCCGCAGGTCGAGCACGGCCGCGTTCCCCGCGGCATCGATGGACAGCAGACCCAGAGGCGGCTCGGCGACCTCCTCGGCGCCGGCGATCGCGCCGTGGCCGTCTCCGGACGCCGGGGTCGCGGGCGGTGAGCTCTCCGGAGCAGAGGCGCACGCACTGAGCGCGACGATCGTCAGGGCGGCGGGGAGGAGCCGGAGGGGGCGGGGAATCATCGGGTCCTTTCGGGGAGCGCGACGGCAGGAGCATCGGGCGATGCGGGTCGCGAGGATGCGGATTCGGGGTGCTCGACGGGATGGTGCCGACGAACGGCGCGGGTCAGAAGCGAACGTGCGGCTGCGGAGAGAGCGGCCAGCAGCACGGCCGCGGCGGCGATCGAGGCCCCCGCGGCCACCGCGAAGTGCCAGGAGGCGAAGAGCCCGATCAGGACGGCTGCGGCGCCCACGAGGGAGGCCCCGAGCATGGTCGTGGGGATCCGCGTCGTCCACGCCCGGGCGGCGACGGCGGGGGCGAGGAGCAGACCGACGACGAGGAGCGTGCCCACGGCCTGGAAAGACGCGACGACGGCGAGCGTCACGAGGGCGACGAGCACCACGTGCGCGAGCTGGGGGCGCAACCCGAGCGTGCGGGCGATGCGCGGATCGAAGGCCGTCGCCACGAAGGAGCGATGGAATGCGGACGCGACACCGACCGTGACGACGGCGGCGACGAGGAGCATCGCGATGTCGTCGGGGCGGATGGCGAGGATGTCGCCGAACAGCAGAGCGGTCGCGTCCGTGGCGAAGCTGCGGGAGTGGGAGACGATGATCACGCCGAGCGAGAGCATGGCGACGAACAGCAGACCGATGCTCGTGTCGTACGAGAGCCGCCCCCGTCGCTGAAGGAGGCCGATCGCGGCGCTCATGGCGGCAGCGCTCAGAGCCGCGCCGAGCAGGACCGGGGCGCCGACCACGGTGGCGAGCGCGACGCCGGGCAGCATTCCGTGGCCGATCGCCTCGCCGAGGAAAGCCATGCCGCGGATCACGACCCACGTGCCCACGACCCCGCAGATCACGGCCACGAGCATTCCGCCGCACAGGGCACGGACGAAGAACTCCACGGCGAACGGTTCGAGCAGGAAGGGCACGAGAGGAGACTCTATATGAGAATGAGAATGATTATCAATTGCTAGGCTGAGGCTGTGAATGAGAGCTCTGCGCTGTCCGCGCGTGACGTGTGCTTCGGGTACTTCGACGATGACGTGCTGCACTCCGTCACGGTCGATGTCCATTCCGGGGAGGTCGTCGCGCTGGCCGGGCACAACGGGTCGGGCAAGTCGACACTGATCGAGATCCTCGCCGGTGTGAAGGTCCCCCGGCGGGGTGCGGTGCGCCGCCGGGGGACCCTCGCCCTCGTCGTGCAGCGTCCTGCCGTGCCGGATGCATTGCCCGTGTCGGCGGCGGATGTGGTGCGCATCGGGACGTGGAAGCGCGGGCGACGCCCGTCCCGTGTCGCCGCGCGTCGAGCGGTGGAGCGGGCTCTCGATCGTGTCGGCATGTCGGAGCTCGCGGGCCGCCCGTTGGCGGAGTTGTCCGGCGGGCAGCGGCAGCGGGTGTTCCTCGCGCAGGGGATCGTGTGTCAGCCCGACGTCCTGCTGCTGGACGAAGCGGCTGCCGGTCTCGATCGCGAGAGTGCTGCCCGGATGCAGGAGATCCTTCGGGAGGAAGCCGCTCGCGGCGTCGCGGTGTGCACCATCACCCACGACGACGCTGCCGTGCTCGCCGCCGACCGTGTCATCCGGCTGGAGCGCGGGCGAGTGGTCTGAGCGGACTACTCCGTCTTCGCGCGCAGGCGCCTCTCGAGGTCCGCGAGGCTGGTGGCGTGGATGTCGAACCGCTCGCCCGGGGAAGGGGGTTCGGCGTCGGGCCGAGGCACGTAGGCCGTGCGCATGCCTGCATCCCGCGCCGCTCTGAGGTCCCACGCGTGGGCCGCGACCATGAACGGGGGACGACCGCTCGCCGGGACGCTCGCCATCGCCAGCTCGTACATCTCCGCGGCCGGCTTGTAGGTGCCGGCGTCCTCCGCCGAGAGCAGCTGATGCCAGCGGAAACCTGCATGGACGCTCAAGCCGGTCAGTACCCGACGACTCGCGTTCGACAATCCCACGACGGTGGCGACCTCGGCGAGGGAGCGCAGACCCGCGGCGGAGTCCTCCCAGGGCGGGCTGAAAGCGGAGGCGCCGACGAGCGCGGGGACGGCTGTGACGGGAAGGACGCTTCGGGAGGCGAGCCGCTCCAGCACTTCGGCGTCGAGCTGGTCGCTGGTCGCGAACACGCGTTCACCGCGGACGATGGCCCGTTCCTGTTCGGCCACCCCGCTCAGCCATTCGTCGACGATCGCGGTCGTCTCCTCGCGGTCGAGGCCGGTCGTCGCCTCCACTCGGCCTCGGAGACCTTCCGCCTGATTCACCAGAGTGCCCAATACGTCGAACACGGCCACGACGCGCTCCGGCGCCACTTCACGGGATCCGTCGGTCATGCAGAAGTGAACACGTCCGGAGCGCGGACTGTTCCGCCGCGCTCCAGCGAGACACTATATAGTGATCTATATAAGAGTCGAGAACAGAGGAGGCACCATGGCCGTCACATCCATCGACATCGACCCCGACGAGCTGATGCAGGCCAAGCAGCTCGCCGGCACGACCTCCAACCGGGAGACCGTGGATCTCGCGTTGCGCACGCTGATCGCCGTGCGCCGTCAGCCCGCCGCCGTGGAGCGCATCATCGGGCGCCACTTCGATGACGATCAGATCGATGCACCCACCATCACGCCGACCGCTGCCGTGTCGCGAGACAAGCGCTCGGCGCGGTGACCACCTATCTCGTCGACAACAGCATTTGGCAGAAGGCGGGCAAGAGCACGACGATCGCGGACCGACTACGGTCTCTCTCACCGAACAACCTCATCATCACCTGCCCGCCACAGGTTCTCGAGTACTGCCACTCAGCGCGCAGCGCCGAAGAGTATGCGGAGCTGCGCCGCGACATGGAGGGGTTGCTTCCCGCATGGGAGCATCCCCCCGAGCAGGATGTCCTCGATATCCAGCAGGCACTGTGGAAGAGGGGGCTCGTGCGCGCCGCAGCAGTGTTCGACTGTCTCATCGCCGCGTACGCCGTCGCCAACGACGCCGTCATCCTCAACTCCGACCATGACTTCGGATACATCGAGCTGGCGACCGAAGGCAAAGTCCGCCAGGTGTACGTGGAGGGCTGACCCCGCGGCGGACGCCGGGGCGGGGTGCATGATCCGCCCGCGGGTTGCCTTCGTCAGACGCTTCGTGGCGTCCCCCGGACGGATCAGCGGTCGCCGACGGACCGGGTGTGCGCGTCGGGGGCGAGGTCGATCCGACGCAGCAGCTGGGCGTTCAGCGCGACGACGACCGTCGACAACGACATCAGGATCGCTCCGACCGACATCGGCAGGACGAATCCGATCGGCGCCAGGACTCCGGCGGCGAGGGGCACCGACACGAGGTTGTAGCCCGCCGCCCACCACAGGTTCTGCTTCATCTTGCGGTACGTGGCGCGCGACAGTTCGATCACGGAGATCACCGAGCGGGGGTCGGAGCTCGCGAGGATCACGCCGGCCGAGGCGATGGCGACGTCGGTCCCCGCCCCGATCGCGATGCCCACGTCGGCCTGCGAAAGTGCGGGCGCATCGTTCACGCCGTCGCCGACCATCGCCACCTTCTTGCCCTCGCGTTGCAGCTCCGCGACTTTGGCGGACTTGTCCTCGGGGCGCACCCCGGCGAAGACCCGGTCGATGCCGAGCTCGGCAGCCACCGATTCGGCCACAGCCTGCGCATCCCCGGTGATCATGACGACCTCGACGCCCCGACGGTGGAGGGCGTCCACGGCCTCGCGGGATTCGGGGCGGATCTCGTCGGCGAGTCGCAGTCCGCCGACCACGCGGCCGTCGAGCACGACATGGAGGATGATGGCTCCCTCTTCGCGCCACACGTCCGCGGCGGCGATCTCCTGCGCGCCGATCTCATCGAGGAGCTTCGGGCCGCCGACACGCACCTCTGCACCGTCGACGGACGCCGTGACACCCACCGCCGGGGACGAGGTGAATCCGGATGCAGGAGCGAGCGTGAGGCTCTTCTCCTCGGCTGCCCGTACGATCGCCCGGGCCAGGGGGTGCTCGCTGTCCGCTTCGGCGGAGGCGGCGAGGACGAGCAGCCGATCGGCGTCCACCTCACCGGTCGGCTCGATCGCCGTGACCGTCGGAGCGCCCTTGGTCAGAGTGCCCGTCTTGTCGAACAGGACGGCGTCGACCGTGCGCATGCTCTCCAACGCGAGTCGGTCCTTGATCAGCACGCCGCCACGTGCGGCCCGCTCGGTGGCGATCGACACCACCAGCGGGATCGCGAGCCCGAGGGCGTGGGGGCAGGCGATGACCAGCACGGTGATGCTGCGGACCACGGCGGCGTCTGGATTCCCCACCACCGTCCACACCACGGCGGTGAGCGCGGCGGACAGCAGCGCGAACCAGAACAGCAGCGCGGCGGCGCGGTCGGCGATGCGCTGCGCACGGGACGAGGAGTTCTGTGCCTCCGTCACCAGCCGTTGGATGCCGGCGAGGGCGGTGTCGTCGCCCGTGGCGGTGATCTCCACCCGAAGGCCCGAGTCGGTGGCGACGGTGCCCGCGGTGACGGTGTCGCCGGTGGACCGCGTGACGGGACGTGATTCGCCGGTCACCATCGACTCGTCCATCGCGGCGGTCCCGTCGATGATGCGGCCGTCGGCCGGGACGCTCCCACCGGGACGGACGACGACGACATCGCCGACGGCGAGCTCCGCGGGGGAGACCGTGACGGTCGTGTCCCCTTCGACCCGCTCGGCCTCGTCGGGCAGCAGGGCGGCGAGCGAGTCGAGGGCCGACGTCGTCTGCGCGAGCGACCGCATCTCGATCCAGTGTCCGAGGAGCATGATGACGATCAGGAGCGCCAGCTCCCACCAGAACTCGAGCTCGTGGTGGAGCAGTCCAAGCGTCGCGCCCCAGGATGCGAAGAAGGCCACGGTGATGGCGAGTCCGATGAGCAGCATCATGCCCGGCGTGCGGGTCCGGAGCTCGCTGACGGCGCCGGTCAGGAACGGCCAGCCGCCCCAGACGTACATGACGGTGCCCAGCACCGGAGCGACGAACTGCGCCCAGCCCGGGACGTCGTACCCGAAGAGCATCGCGAACATCGGAGAGAACGCCACCACGGGCACCGCGATGACGAGGTTGATCCAGAACAGGCGCCGGAACTGCCCGACGTGATCACCGTGCCCCGCGTGACCGCCGTGCCCTCCGTGTCCGCCGTGCCCTCCGTGTCCCTCGGGGGCCTCGTGCCCCGTGTGCCCGGAGTCGACGGCGGTGGGGGCCTGTGCATGCTGGTGCGCGTGCGGCTCGTTCATGCGTGATCCTTCCTCAGAGCGGGGCGGGTGGCTCGACGGGAGCGTCCTCGTCGCGTGACGTTCGTGAACCCGCGCAGGCGCAGGCTGTTGCCGACCACGAACACGCTCGACAGTGCCATCGCTGCACCGGCGAGCATGGGGTTGAGCATGCCGAGCGCCGCGACCGGGATGGCGGCGACGTTGTAGGCGAAGGCCCAGAACAGGTTGGTCTTGATCGTTCCGAGCGTCTTGCGCGACAGGCGGATCGCGTCGACCGCGCTGCGGAGGTCACCGCGGACGAGCGTGATGTCCGATGCCTCGATCGCCACGTCCGCGCCGGTGCCCATCGCGAGTCCGAGGTCGGCCTGGGCGAGGGCGGGGGCGTCGTTGACACCGTCGCCGATCATCGCCACCGTCTTGCCCTCGCGCTGGAGCCGGACGACCACGTCGACCTTGTCCTTCGGGAGGACTTCCGCGATCACCTCCGTGATCCCCACTTCCGCCGCGATCTGCCGTGCCACGGTCTCGTTGTCCCCGGTGAGCAGGATGGGGGTCAGCCCCATCGCCTGGAAGTGGTCGATCGCCTCGGCGCTGCTCGGCTTGATCGTGTCCGCAACGACGAGGATGCCGCGTGCGTGTCCGTCCCAGCCGACCGCGACGACGGTCTTGCCCTCGCCCTCGGCCTTGACCTTCGCCGAGGAGAGGCCCGGACTCAGTGTCTGCGACCACTCGGCGAGGAGCGACTCGCGTCCCACGAGCACGGCATGGCCTTCGACGACGCCCTGCACGCCCCTTCCCTCGAGGTTCGTGAACTCCTCCGGTGTGGGCAGTGCGCCGACCTCCCTGGTGGCACTCGCGGCGATCGCCTGCGCGATCGGATGCTCCGAGGCATCCTCCACCGCCCCGGCCAGCCGCAGCAGCGTCGCGTGGTCGGTGCCGGGCTCCACGATGACATCGACCAGGGTCATCCTGCCGGTGGTGACCGTTCCGGTCTTGTCGAGCAGCACGGTGTCGACCCGGCGGGTGGATTCCAGGACTTCCGGGCCCTTGATGAGCACGCCCATCTGCGCCCCTCGACCGGTCCCGACCAGCAGGGCCGTGGGCGTGGCAAGCCCCAGCGCGCACGGGCACGCGATCACGAGGACGGCCACCGCCGCCGTGAATGCCGCGGCGACGGGGAAACCCGCGACGAGCCAGCCGCCGAGCGTCACGAGGGCGATCACGATCACGATCGGGACGAACACCCCGGAGATCCTGTCGGCGAGACGCTGCACCTCCGCCTTCCCGGTCTGCGCGTCCTCGACGAGTCTGGCCATCTGTGCCAACTGGGTGTCCGCGCCGATCCGGGTCGCGCGGATCACGAGCCGCCCCCCGACGTTCGTGGTCGCGCCGGTGACGCTGTCGCCCGGGGCCACCTCTACCGGCACGGATTCACCGGTCAGCATCGAGGCGTCGACGGCCGACGTCCCGGAGATCACGAGGCCGTCGGTCGCGATCTTCTCGCCCGGTCGCACGACGAACTCGTCGCCCACCTGGAGGTCTTCGACCGGGATCCTCGTCTCTGCACCGCCGCGCAGCACGGCGACCTCTTTCGCGCCGAGTTCGAGGAGCGCGCGCAGAGCCGCGCCGGCATGCTTCTTCGACCGCTTCTCGAAGTAGCGCCCCGCGAGGACGAACATCGTCACGCCGGCACCCACCTCGAGGTAGATGTTCGCCGCCCCATCGGAGGGAGCCAGAGCGAACTCGAACGGATGCGTCATCCCCGGCATGCCTGCGGTGCCGAAGAAGAGCGCGTACAGCGACCAGAGGAAGGCGGCCGAGGTTCCCATCGAGATGAGCGTGTCCATCGTGGCCGTTCCGTGGCGCAGGTTCGTCCACGCGGCCTTGTGGAACGGCCAGCCCGCCCACGTGATCACCGGGGCGGCCAGCGCGAGCGAGGCCCACTGCCAGTACGTGAACTGCAGCGCGGGGATCATGGCCATCGCGATCACGGGCACCGTCAGCACGATCGCGCCGATCAGTCGGTTGCGCAGCGAGAGCAGCTCAGGATCGGTGTCGTCGGTGTCGCCGCCTGTGGCCGCGTCCTTCCTCGTCCCCCGTGGGGCAGCGACGACCGCGGAATACCCGGTCTTCTCCACCTCGGCGATCAGGAGCGCTGCGTCGTAGTCTTCCGGGACCGAGACGCTCGCCTTCTCCGTCGCGTAGTTGACGGTCGCCACGACGCCGTCGAGCTTGTTCAGCTTCTTCTCGATGCGCATGGCGCAAGAGGCGCAGGTCATCCCGCCGATCTCGAGCTCGACGCCCGATCCCATGCTCGGAAGTGCTGATGTGCTCATGGTCCTATCCTTCTCCTGATCGTCGTCGGTGGGCTCAGCGAGAGGCTGTGCCCGTGGTGTCGGCCTTCACGCCGTGCGCACGGCCGCGTACCCCGCCTCCGTCACAGCGGCGAGGATCTGAGCGTCGTCCACGCCGTCGGTGCTCGTGACGACGAGCTTGCCCGTCTGTGCGCTGACCTGGATCGCGTCGACCCCGGGAACCTCGGCGACTTCTTCGCGGACCGACATCTCGCAGTGCCCACACGTCATCCCGGTGACCTGGTACTCGTTGGTCGTCATTGCCTCTCCCATTCTCTGGCGTACCCCTATGGGGTACTGGATCACCATAACCATATACCCATCCGGGGTATTCCGCATCCCTGGATCCGGCTTGCCCTCCGAGTAAATTCGCTCATTCTTTCTCGGGAAGACCTCATGATGAAGGTGGTTACTTTCCTAGGCTCAGGAACGTGTCCGACCCTTCGACCAGCCAGCCCTCATCGCCCGTGCTTCCGGCCGGCGTGCTCGGAGATGACTCCGGTGCCGAGGTCCGGGACGCGTACTTCGTCTCGGACAGCACCGGTATCACCGCCGAGACCCTGGGGAACGCCCTTCTGGCGAACTTCCCCGGCGCGCGCTTCCGCCGCCACACCGTGCCCTTCGTCGACTCGGTGGACGGCGCCCGCGCCGTGATCGGCGATCTCCGGGTCAGCCCGGCGGGCGCTGCTCCGATCGTCTTCACGACCGTCAAGTCCGCGCAGATCCTCGCGGAGTTCCATGCGTCGGGCGCGGTCGTGATCGACCTCCTCGGCGGGCATCTGCGGGAGCTCGAAGTCTCGCTCGGCAGTGCGGCCTCCGAGCAACTGGGCCAGTATCACGGCGTCGGCGACATGGAGCGCTACTTCGCCCGGATGCGGGCGGTCGAGTACGCGATCGAGCACGACGACGGCCAGAGCATGCGGGCGCTCGACATCGCCGACGTGATCATCATCGCGCCCTCTCGGTGCGGGAAGACCCCGACGACCATGTACCTGGCCCTGCAGTACGGACTGCTGGTGGCGAACTACCCGCTCACCGACGACGACTTCCCGTCCGACGGGCTGCCCGCGACGGTCGAACGGTTCGCGAGCAAGTGCTTCGGGCTGACGACGACCCCGCTCCGGCTGAGTCAGGTGCGTCATGAGCGGCGGCCGGACACGGTGTACTCCAGCCTCGCTCAATGCACGCTCGAGATCCGCCGCGCGGAAGACCTCTATCGGCGCAACCGCGTCCCCTTCCTCAACTCCTCCACGAAATCCGTGGAGGAGATGTCCGCCGTGATCATGCAGTCCATGCGCCTGCGCAGCTGATCGCGGTCTCCACCCCTCGCACACGACGCCCCACTCTCTGGAGATCACATGACGAACATCCTCTGGTTCACGCAGATCGGCATGGCCGACGTCGCCCAGGTCGGAGGCAAGAACGCCTCCCTCGGCGAGATGGTCTCGAACCTCTCCGGAGCCGGGGTGAGCGTGCCCGGCGGCTTCGCGACCACGGCCGACGCCTACCGGGACTTCCTCGCCGAGGGAGGACTCTACGAGCGCATCCGATCCACCGTGGAAGCGCTCGACGTCACGGATGTCGCCGAACTCGCGCGGGTCGGCGCCACCGTCCGCGAGTGGATCGAGCAGCAGCCGCTCCCGGCCGCCTTCGAGCAGGACATCCGTGCGGCCTACACCACGCTCGTCGACTCCGATCCCGAGCCCGCGTCGGTCTCCTGGGCCGTGCGATCCAGTGCCACGGCGGAGGACCTGCCGGATGCCTCCTTCGCCGGCCAGCAGGAGACGTTCCTCAACATCAGCGGCATCGACAACATCCTCGCCGCGATCCGCAGCGTGTTCGCGTCGCTCTACAACGACCGGGCGATCGCCTACCGCGTGCATCACGGATTCGACCACCACGACGTGGCGCTGTCGGCGGGGATCCAGCGCATGGTCCGCTCCGATGTCGGGGCCTCCGGCGTGCTCTTCACGGTCGACACCGAATCCGGATTCGATCGTGCGGTGTTCATCACCAGCTCCTACGGTCTGGGCGAGGCGGTCGTGCAGGGCGCGGTGAACCCCGATGAGTTCTACGCCTACAAGCCCGCCCTGCGTGAGGGACGGCCGGCGATCCTCAAGCGTTCGGTCGGCGAGAAGGCCGTGAAGATGGTCTACGCTGACGGCACGCACGCGGGCGCCAGCACCGTCTTCACCGATGTCCCCGCCGCCGAGCGCGTCCGCTTCAGCATCACCGATGCCGAGGTGGAAGAACTCGGACGGCAGGCCCTGGTCATCGAGGAGCACTACGGGCGCCCGATGGACATCGAGTGGGGCAAGGACGGCATCGACGGACGGCTGTACATCCTCCAGGCCCGCCCGGAGACGGTGGTCTCCCGCGCCGACGGCAAGGAGATGCGGCGGTTCGTGCTCGAGGAATCGGGCACGGTGATCACCGTCGGGCGCGCGATCGGGCAGAAGATCGGAGCCGGACCGGTGCGGGTCATGACGTCGCTCGCGCAGATGGACGCCTTCCAGCCCGGGGACGTGCTGGTCGCCGATATGACGGATCCCGACTGGGAGCCGATCATGAAGCTCGCCTCCGCCATCGTCACGAATCGCGGTGGTCGTACCTGTCACGCCGCGATCATCGCGCGCGAGCTGGGCATCCCCGCCGTCGTGGGCACGGGCGACGCGACCACCGTTCTGAGCGACGGGCAGCGGGTCACGGTGTCCTGTGCCGAGGGGGACAACGGCTTCGTCTACGAGGGCATGCTCGGGTTCGAGGAGATCATCACGCGTCTCGATGCGATGCCCGCGAGCCCGACGAAGATCATGCTCAACGTCGGCACTCCCGATCAGGCGTTCGCCTTCGCGAAACTGCCCAACCGCGGCGTCGGGCTCGCGCGACTCGAGTTCGTCATCAACCGGCAGATCGGCATCCACCCGCGCGCGCTCCTGGACCATGAGTCGCTGCCGACGTCCCTGCGTGCCGACATCACCGAGCGCATCGCGGCCTACTCGTCTCCTCGGGAGTACTTCGTCCGCCGCGTCGCGGAAGGGGTGTCGATGATCGCCGCGGCCTTCGCGCCGGAACCCGTCATCGTGCGGCTGAGCGACTTCAAGTCCAACGAGTACGCCAACCTCATCGGCGGGGAGCTCTACGAGCCGCAGGAGGAGAATCCGATGCTCGGCTACCGCGGCGCCTCCCGCTACATCTCTCCGGACTTCCGTGCGTGCTTCGACATGGAGTGCGAGGCGCTGCGGTTCGTGCGGGACGAGATGGGTCTCACCAACGTCGAGATCATGGTCCCGTTCGTGCGAACCCTCGGTGAAGCGGCGGCCGTGACGGAACTGCTGAGCGAGAACGGCCTGCGGCGGGGCGAGAACGGACTGCGCGTGATCATGATGTGCGAGCTCCCCTCCAACGCCGTGCTCGCCGAGGAGTTCCTCGAGTACTTCGACGGCTTCTCGATCGGCTCGAACGACATGACCCAGCTCACGCTCGGACTCGACCGCGACTCCGGACTGGTGGCCTCGACCTTCGACGAACGCGACCCGGCCGTGCTCCGGATGCTCTCGATGGCCATCGAGGCGTGCCGCCGTGCGGAGAAGTACGTCGGGATCTGCGGTCAGGGCCCGAGTGACCATCCCGATCTCGCCGAGTGGCTGGTCTCGCAGGGGATCGAGTCGATGTCACTCAACCCCGACACCGTCGTGGAGACCTGGCTGCGGCTCGCCGCGCAGACCGTGCCGGTTCCCTGACCGCGCCGGGGCGTCCGTGTCGGTCGACACGAGTAGTCTCAGGTCATGGGAACCCTCGAGTACAACAGCTCTCGTCCTCCGATCGTGGTCGACGACGAGACGCTGGCGCATCTGAAGATCGTCATCGGGACGAAGCTTCGCCGTCATGAGAGCTTCATGATGACCTGGTTGCCGGAGGAGAAGAACCCGGCTGGCCGGCTCACGATCTGGATGCACCCCAGCATCCCGCTGAGCCTCGCGTTCGACCACGCGGAGATGCCGGCGATCGACTCGAAGCGGATCGAACGCATGATGGAGAACCTGAACGCCCGGGGCGAGCTCGTCCTCGATCAGCTCGGCTAGGGAACGCGGCGGAAGGGGGCTCCCGGAAGCAGGTCTGCGAGACCTTCGCTCCCCGCTGCGGTGAGACGCACGGCGCGGGGGTTGGAGGGAACGCGCTCGATCCAGGCGTTCTCCGTGAACGTCGCGAGCAGCATGTCCGCGGCCAGCCCCGCGAGGTGCTCGCGTCGTTCCGTCCAATCGAGGCACGGGCGGGTGAGAGCGCGCCTCGGATGCGTCGGCAGTTCGACCCCGAGGGACGCCACCCAGGTTCGTCCGGCCGGGGTGAGTGAGAAATCGGACTCGATGTAGCCTGTCGCGCGCATGCCGTCAGCGAGGGCGACACCGAGCGTGCCCGCGAGATGGCGGTAGCAGGTACGAGCCTCCTTGATGGCGCGGTCACGGTGCTGGGCGTCGAGCGACGGCGTGGCGGGCCGGACACGACCGGAGAATGCGGCGAGTGCCTCGACCAGGTCAGCGGCGCGGGTGCCGGCGAGTCTGAGGTAGCGGTGTCGTCCCTGGCGCACTTCTTCGACGAGACCGGCATCGAGCAGTCTGTCGGCGTGCTCGCTCGCGGATGACCGAGCGATGTCGGCGGCCCTGGACAGTTCCGTGAGCGTCCATGCCCTTCCATCGAGCAGGAGCAACAGCATCGACGCGCGAGCCTCGTTGGCGAAGACGGCGGCCGTCGCCGCCAACTCCGGGCTGCTCGTCCCCTCCATGTCGAGGATTTTATCGCCCGCACCGTTCGGTCCAGCCCGAACGGTTCGCGCCACAGACTTGCCCTCATGAACTCGACTCTGGCGATCGAACCCTCCGTGTTCTACTTCGGCACCCCTGTGGCCCTGCTCACCACGGCGAAGGCCGGCGACGAAACCGCGAACATCACGCCCATCTCGTCCGCATGGGCATTGGACGACACCTACGTCCTGGGACTGAGCAACGGGGGCCAGGCGATGCGCAATCTCCGCGACAACGGCGAACTCGTGATCAACCTTCCCGACGCTCGGCTGTGGGAGTCGATCGAGAGGATCGCCGACACGACGGGGGTTGCGGACGTCCCGGCACCCAAGCGGGACAAATACCGATTCGAGCCGGACAAGTGGACGCTCGGCGGGTTCACTCCACGGCCGAGTGGGATCGTCGGGCCCCCGCGGATCGCCGAGTGCCCCGTGCAGATGGAGGCTCGTGTCACGAACCTGACGCCGCTGGATGAGGAAGGCGATGCCACCATCGTCCATGCGAAAGTCCTGCGCACACACGTGCATCAGGCGCTGGCGGTGCCGGGGACCTCCTACGTCGACGTCGATGCCTGGAAGCCGATGTACTACACGTTCCGGCACTACTTCGCGCAGGGCGAGCGGGTCGGGGTCAACTTCCGCGCGGAGCGGTGAGCCGTTCGGCTCGGGTTGCCAGACGAGTGGGGATCAGCGGCGGACGCGGGCGCGCGTCTTCGCGACGCTGGCGAGGGTCGCGCGCAACGGAGTGCCCAGGTACAACCCGAGGGAGGCTCCGGAGGCGAGACCGATGCCGATCACCGCAGCATCGATGAGCGAACCTCCGGCGTACAGCATCCCGGTCGAGGTGCCGGCCGCGTGGACCATCTCGAGCAGACCCTGGAACACGGCCACACCGGGGACGAGGGGGACGATCGCCGCGGTCGTCACCGCGACGGACGGCACGTGCAGGTTGCGGGCGATCAGCATGCCGAGGAAACTCGCCAGCAGTGCGCCGACCGCGCTCGCCGCTGCGGGATGCAGGTTCAGGGCGATGGATGCCGAATACCCCGCGAGCGTGACGGCACTGAGCAGTGCGCTCACCAGGATGATCCGGATCCCGGCGCCGTTGAACACGGCGACCGCGATGGCGACGATGATCGCACCGGCGAACTGGTTCAGCAGCGGGCCGAACGGCGCGGGGTCGTCGGGGAGATCCATCGTGAAGCCCAGGACACTGCCCAGCTCGAGGCCCACGAGGATCCCGATCACGACCCCGAGCGTCTGCATCGTGAGGTCGAGGATGCGTCCGCCGGCGGTGAGCGCGAACCCGTCGATCGCGTCCTGCGCCGCCCCGACCACGGTGAGTCCGGCGAGCATCAGCACGATACCCGAGGCCACGATGATGGACGGGCGGATGCCGACGAAGGGTTCGACCCCCGCGGCGCCGAGAGCCGACACGGCGACCGCCACCCCGGTCGTCACGAAGCCACCGGCGATCTGGCTGAAGAACAACGGGACCCGGATCCTGGCGAGAGCCGCCTGGGTCAGCGCCGCGCAGAGCGCCGCGACGAAGGTGAGGGCGACGATGATCGGGGAGGCGCCGAGCATGATGCTCACCCCGACGGCGAGCAGAGCCCGCGCGACGATGACCACCGGCTGCTGATAGCGGAAGGGCACCCGTCGGATCGCCCGGAACGTCGCGCGCGCGGATTCGAGGTCGAGTCCGTCGTCGATGTCCGCCACCAGGGCCTGCACCCGCTGGAGCTTCGCGTGGTCCGGAGCCGTCACCCGCACCACGCGGACCAGCGTCTCCGGCCAGACCTCGCCGCTCAGGTGGAACGACACCGTGATCGAGTTGTAGGTGACGTCGACCTGGACGCCCTTCATCCCATACGCGTCGCATACGCGGATGATCGCGAGCGTCACCTCGTGCGCGGAGGCCCCGACCGCGAACATCGACTCGCCGATACGGGTCGCAAGGTCCAGCACCCGCGGTACCGTGCGTTCGTCGATGACGGGCATCGCCTCGGTGGCCGCGACGGCCGAGGGATCGGTGTGCAGCAGGCGGCGCACCGACGTGAGCAGCGGCCGGCGGGATCTCGCGGACATGTCTCCATTCTCCCGGCCGGGAGGCGATCCGTCACGGGCGCGCCGCGATCGGACCGCCCGCCCGTCAGGGAGCAGGGGTGATGTCGATCGTGGCGGAGGTCTCGACGTCGTCGCAGGCCGACCCGACCCAGAGTCGGATGCGCCCCGGCTCCACGCGTCGCACGCCGTCCAGGCCGGTGAAGGCGAGGCGCTCGGTGGGGACCGCGAACTCGACGACCTGTTCCGCACCCGGTGCCAGGGACACCCGGCGGAAGTCGACCAGCTGCGCGACGGGGCGGGCCACGCTCGCGACCTCGTCGTGCGCGTAGAGCTGCACGACGTCGGTGCCCTCGCGGGAGCCGACGTTCCGCACGCGCACGGTGACCTGGAACGTCTGCCCCGCGGTCACGGCCTCGTCAGCCGTCAGGTCCCAGTGCTCGAACGTCGTATAGGCGAGCCCGAATCCGAAGGGACGCACGGGCGTCGGATCGACACTCGTCACATCGGTGCGTCCTCCGAGGGCAGCGTGCAGGTAAGAGTACGGCTGCGCGCCGGCGGATCTCGGGAGGGACACCGGCAGGCGACCGGACGGGGACACGCGTCCGCTCAGCACGGCGGCGATCGCCGCGCCTCCTTCCTCCCCGGGGAAGAACCCGTGCAGGACGGCGGCCGGCAGGGGAGCCTGCTCCGTCGGCGATGTCCGGCCGGCCGGCGCGGGGGAATTGACCGACCCGAGACCCGCGTTCGTCCCGGCGGCGGTCGCCCGCGGCGGGAGTGCCCAGCCCAGGGCATAGGGGCGGCCGGTGAGAGCGACGACCACCACCGGGGTGCCGGTGGCGACGATCGACTCGACGAGTGCGCGCTGCACGCCGGGGAGGTCGAGGGAGTCGACGTCGTTGCCCTCGCCGACCGTGCCGCGTCCGAACAGCCCGGCACGGTCACCGATCACGACGATCGCGACATCGGCCTCGGTGGCCTGTGCGATCGCCGAGGGGAAACCGCTGCGGTCCTCGCCGTCGACCTCACAGCCGACGGTGTGGGTGATCGTCGCCGAGGGGAGCTCCGCCCGGAGCGCGTCGAGCACGCTCGGCAGCGCGATGCCGGCGGGTACTTCGGGGTGGTGGGCGAGCACGTGGTTGACGAAGGAGTAGCACCCCATCAACGCCTCGGCGCTGTCGGCATTCGGTCCGATGACCGCGATACGCGGCGACGCGGACGGGTCGAGCGGGAGGATGTCGTCATTGCTCAGGAGGACGAGCGACTCCTCGGCCAGACGGCGGGCGAGTCCACGATGCTCGGGCGAATCCAGGTCGACCTCGCGCGGCGGATCGGTGAAGTCCGCGTCCAGCAAGCCCAGCTCCTCCTTCTGCGTGAGCACGCGCCCGACGGCCCGATCCAGGATGCTCTCCGGCAGAGACCCGTCGCGCACCTGTGCGGCGAGCGTCGTGTACGCGTCGGGGGAGGGCAGCTCCACATCGATTCCGGCGGTGAGCGCGAGCGCGGCCGCCTGGGCGGAGTCGGCGGCGACATGATGCATGGTGCGCAGGAAGTCGACGGCGAAGTAGTCGGACACCACGACTCCGTCGAACCCCCAGCGTCCGCGCAGCACCTCATCGAGGTAGTACGGATCCGCGGCGACCGGCACGCCGTCGATATCGCTGTAGGAGTTCATGATGCTGCGCACGCCGCCTTCCCGCACCGCCATCTCGAACGGCGGAAGGAGCACGTCCTCCACCTCGCGACGACCGGCGGACACCGGAGCGTGGTTGCGGCCGGCGCGAGAGGCGGAGTAGCCCACGAAGTGCTTGAGCGTGGCGTGCACGCCTTCCGCCTGCATGCCGCGCACATAGGCGGTTCCGACGGTTCCGACCAGCAGCGGGTCCTCGGCGATGCACTCGTCGACGCGTCCCCACCGCGGGTCGCGGATCACATCCAGCACCGGCGCGAGACCCTGATGGATCCCGAGGGTACGCATCGACGATCCGATCGCTCGCCCGACCTGTTCGACCAGATCCGGGTCGAAGGACGCTCCCCACGCGAGCGGCGTCGGGAAGGTCGCGGCCTTCCACGCGGCGAGCCCGGTCAGGCACTCCTCGTGCACGAGAGCGGGGATCCCCAGCCGGGTCTCCCGCTGCAGCCGCGCCTGCTCACCCCACAACCAGCTCGCCCGCTCGATGGGCTCGACGGGGCGCGTGCCGTAGACGCGGGTCAGGTGACCGATCCCGTGAGCGGTCGCCTCCTCGTAGCGGGTGGACGTCCGCTTCTCGCCGGCCATCGGGGCGACGAGTTCGTTGCCCTGGTCGACCCAGAAGCCGACGAGTTGTGCCTGCTTCTCCTCCAGCGTCATCTGGTCCAGGAGGCTCGCCACGCGTGCGGAGAGCTGAGGGCGGGGGGTGGGGGAGAGCACATCCATCTCTTTCTGTGGAACTTCGGTCGACATCGTCAACCCTTGACGGCGCCGGTCAGTCCGCCCACGATCCGACGCTCGAACAAGCTGAAGAAGATCAGGGCGGGGATCATCGACAGCGAGGTGAACGCCAGCACCTTCGCGGTGTCGACGGAGTACTGGGAGGCGAACGACTGCACGCCGAGGGGGAGCGTGAACGAGGCCGCATCGTTGAGGATGAACAACGGGAGGAGGTACCCGTTCCAGCTGCCGATGAACGCGAGGATGCCGGTGGTGATCACGCCGGGGATCGACAGCGGCAGCACCATGCGCCAGAAGAAGCCGATCCTGCTGCATCCGTCGATGAACGCGGCTTCCTGGATCTCGTCGGGGATCGCCCGGAGGAACGGCACCAGGATGATGATCGTCGTCGGCAGGGCGAAGGCGATCTGCGGCAGGATGACCCCACCGAGGGAGTTCATCAGGCCGAGGTTCCGCACCACGATGTACAGCGGCGTGATGGCCACGGTCAGCGGGAACATGAGGCCGGCGGCGAAGAACGCGTAGAGCACTCCGCGTCCGGCGAACCGGTAGCGGGCGAGCACGTAGGCCGCCATCAGTCCCAGGGCGACCACACCGATGGTGGTGGCGAGGGCGACGATGGTCGAGTTGAGCACCTGGCGCCAGAAGATGCCGCCCGTGATCACGTCGAGGTAGTTCTGGATGAGCCACGGACTCGGCAGCCCTGACGGGTCCGTCGTGATCTGGGCGTTCGTGCGGAAACCGCCGATGATGATGTACGCGATCGGAGCGAGCATCAATCCGACGACGATCAGTGCGACGAAGTAGACGGTCGGGTTGGCCCACGGCAGTCGCGCGCGCGGGGCGCGCCCCGGCCGCTGGGTGACGAGTAGCGAGGTGGCGGTCATCGCGTCGTCCTCTTCTTCCGTGCAGGGGCGCCGGTCAGGGCGCCGTCGGTGTCGCGTCGTAGCACCGCGCGCTGGTAGACCAGCGCCACGACGAGCGAGATCAGGAACAGCACGACCGCGACGGCGTTGCCGTACCCGAAGTTGCCGGCGTTGCGTCCTTCGGAGACCATGTAGGTCGCCATCGTCGAGGTCCCGGCGGTGGAGGCGATGTACTGCCCCCAGATGATGTAGACCAGGTCGAACAGCTGCAGCGAGCCGATGATCGACAGGAATGCCCAGATGCGCAGCGTCGGAGCCAGCAGGGGCAGCGTGATGCGCCACTGGATCTGCCAGTACGAGGCGCCGTCGATCGCGGCGGCTTCGTGCAGCTCCTCGGGAATGCCCTGGAGCCCGGCGAGGAACAGGATCACCGCGAATCCGACGTACTTCCAGGTGATGATCACCATCAGCGTCCAGATCGCGATGTCCGGATTCGAGAGCCAGTCGTTCGCGAGGAATCCGAGGCCCATCTTCTCCAGCAGGTCGTTGAACGCACCGCTGGTCTGCAGCATCAGGCTCCATCCCGTTCCCACGACGACCTCGGAGATCACGTAGGGGATGAAGATGAGGACGCGGATCAGCGACTGACCGCGCATCCGCCGGTTGAGCAGGAGGGCGAGCAGGATCGCCGCCGGCCCCTGGAAGACGAGCGAGAAGACCAGGATGAACCCGTTGTGCGCGAGCGCGTCGTGGAACAGCGGATCCTGCAGGATCGTGAGGTAGTTCTTGAGGCCGACGAAGTCGGTCGGAGGGCCGTAGCCCTGCCAGCTGAAGAACCCGTAGTAGCCCGCCATCAGCACCGGGAAGATGACGAAGGCGAGGAAGACGAGGAGGGCCGGCCCGGCCAGAAGGATCACTTCCAGCCGGGCGGAGACCCTATGCCTTTGCTGCGGCATCCTGGACGGCCTTGACGATGTCCTCCGGGGTTCCCTGACCGGCGAGCATGTTGACGACGGCGACGTTGAGGGCGTTGCCGACGTTCTGTCCGTAGACGGTGTCCAGCCACTGCGTGGCGTACGGTGCGGCGTTGTAGGCCTCGAGGATGGCCTGCAGGTACGGCTCGGTCACGGCCTCCTGCGCGACGGTGTTCACCGGCGGAGCGTTGAACGCCTTGTAGTAGGCGGTCTGCACCTCGGAGGTGCCCAGGTAGTTGAGGAAGTCGACGCAGGCATCCGGCGCATCGACCGAGCACGAGTACCCGTCGACGCCACCCATCATCGAGCCCAGCTCGCCTTCGCCGCCCTCCACCTCGGGGAAGGGGAACCACGAGAGGTCGGGAAGCGGCTTCTGGTCGGGCGTCAGGGAGCCGATCACGCCCGGGTTCCAGGCGCCCATGAGCTCCATGGCCGCCTTGTGGTTGGCGATCAGTCCGGCCGAGCTGGCGGCGCCCTGCTGCGCGGTCGTGGTCAGGAAGCCGGAGTTGAACGGTTCGGTGGCTGCGAAGGCCTGCAGGTCTTCACCGGCGCGCACCCAGCAGTCGTCGTCGAAGTTCATCTCATCGGCAGCCTGGGCGAGCGTGTCCGAGCTGCATTCGCGCAGGGCCAGCCAGTAGTACCAGTGCGCTGCGGGCCAGGCATCCTTCGCGCCGAGGGCGACGGGATCGATCCCCGCACTCTTGAGCTTCTCGGTCGCGGCCTCGAGCTCGTCGAGCGTGGTCGGGTTCTCGGCGATGCCCGCCTCGTCGAACAGGTCCTGGCTGTAGAAGAGCCCTCCGGGGAGGACGGCCACGGGAAGCGCGTAGATCTTGCCGTCGAGGCTGCTCGCCGAGTAGGCGGCATCGGAGATCTCCTCCGCGGCGGCACCCGTGATCGAGTCGGTCAGGTCCTTGAGCTGTCCTGCTTTGACCATCGCGGCCATCTTGCCGCCGCCGCGCTGCAGGAAGATGTCGGGGGCATCGCCGGAGTTCAGAGCGGTCTGGAGCTTGCCGTCGAGATCCTCGTTCTGGATCGACTGGATGTCGATGGTGACGCCGGGATTCGCCTCTTCGAAGTCGGCGACGGTCTGCTCCCAGAATTCCACCCCCGGTCCCGTCGTGGAGTTGTGCCAGAGGGTCATCGCCGAGTCTCCGCCGTCATCGGTCGAGCCGGCCGTGCACCCGCTGAGCGCGAGAGCTCCGACCGTGGCGATCGTGGCGAGGGACACGAGGGAGCGCCGTGTGCTGTTCATGTGATCGTTCTCCTCATCGAGAGTTGCGCCGCGCGTCTCTGCGGGCGCCGCGGTGGCAGGAGGTGCGACCGCGTCGCGTTGCAGTCTGCTGTCGTCGAGAACTTTCGTCAAACGTTTTCGAAAACAGTTTCCATGGCGGGCGCGCAGCCGGATACGCTGGGCGATCATGAGCGGGAGAACGACGATCCACGATGTCGCGAAGGCGGCGGGCGTCTCGGTGTCGACGGTGTCGAAAGCCGTCAACGGACGCTACGGGATCGCGGATGAGACGGTCCGACGTGTGCTCGACGTCGTGCAGGAGCTCGGCTACGAATCGAGCCTGGTGGCCAGCAGCATGCGCGCCAGACGCACCGGCGTGATCGGGGTGCTCCTCGCCGACTTCGAGCCGTTCAGTGCCGAGATACTCAAGGGCGTCGGCGCAGCGGTGCACGGCACCGGTTTCGATCTGCTCGCGTACAGCGGGTCGCGGCACGGACAGGGGGAGGGGTGGGAGCGCCGATCGCTCAGCCGCCTCTCCGGAACGCTCATCGATGCCGCGATCATGGTCACGCCCACCGTCGTGGGGGCCTCGGCCGAGATTCCCGTGGTCGCGATCGACCCGCACACGGGCCGGGCCGACCTGCCGACGGTCGAGTCGGACAGCTTCGGCGGGGCTCTCACCGCGACCCGCCACCTCCTCGAGCTCGGCCATCGCCGGATCAGCTTCCTGGGCGGTCGTCCCGACCTCCGCTCCGCGGGACTGCGTGACGCCGGCTATCGGCGTGCGCTCGCCGACGCCGGCATCCCGGTGGATCCCGACCTGATCCGCGCGGGGCGCTACGAGCTGGAGACGACGCGGGATTCTGCGAGGATCCTCTTGGCGGGTCCGGAGAGGCCGACGGCCGTGTTCGCCGCGAACGACCTCTCCGCCATCGCCGTGATCGAGGTCGCGCACGAGCTCGGGCTCCGGGTGCCGCAGGACCTCTCGGTGGTCGGGTTCGACGATGTGCCGGAGGCCACCCGACGAGCCCTGCCGCTCACCACCATCCAGCAGCCGATGCGTCGCCTCGGGGCGGTGGCCGCGGAAATGGTCTTCGCGCTGCTCGCCGGCGAGCCCATCGAGGAGATGAACGTGACCCTGCCGACGAGGCTGGTCGTGCGGGCGACCACGGCGGCGATCGCCCGCACGTAGGCCGGGGTCAGGCGCGAGCGACCTCGAGCTGGATGACCGACCAGGACAGCGGGGGCAGGGTCGCGCGCACCGCACCGTCCACGACTTCGACCGCACCCAGCGGCACCATGTGGACGCTGTCGGGAGCGGTCTCGAGGTTCGACGTGTGGCGGTCGCCGCCCTCGGGGATCGTGAGGGTCTCGGCCTCCACCACGCGCAGGTCGCCGAGCCCGTGCAGGTCGATCGTCAGGTCGCTCGATTCGTCCAGCGAGCGGTTCGCGACGAACACGGCCACCCGACCGGTCGCCTCGTCCCACGTGGCGGCGGCGTCCACCGCGTCGACGCCGCCGTAGCGCTTCGTCTCGATCTGCGCCGCCGAGACGGCGAGTCGGAGGATGCGGCCCTTCGCGAGACGCGCCATGCGCTCGAAAGGCCAGAAGCTCGTCTGGCGCCAGGCCGCTCCGCCCTCTTCGGATCGGATCGGTGCGATCACGTTCACGAGCTGCGCCTGGTTGGCGATCTTCACACGGTCGCCGTGCCGCAGCAGGCTGTTGAGCAGCGTCCCGACGACGACGGCATCCGTCACGTTGTAGGTGTCCTCGATCAGTCGAGGGTGCTGCCTCCACCCCGCCTTCTCGATCTCCTTCGCCTCGACGTCGTTGTACTTCACCTGATCCCACACGTTCCACTCGTCGAACGAGATGTCGATCTGCTTCGTGTGCTTGCCCGCGGCCTTCACCGCGTCCACCGTCGCGATGACGCCCTCGATGAAGGCGTCCATGTCGGTGGATTCGGCGAGGAACGACTCGGCGTCTCCGTCGTGCTCCTGGTAGTACGCGTGCATCGAGACGAAGTCGACCTCGTCGTAGGCGTGCGAGAGCACCGTGTGCTCCCAGGTGCCGAACGTCGGCATCGAGCGGCCGGACGACCCGACCGCGACGAGCTCGATGGAAGGATCGACCAGTCGCATCGCCTTGGCGGACTCCTGCGCGAGCCGCCCGTATTCGGCCGCGGTCTTGCCCCCGATCTGCCAGGGACCGTCGAGCTCGTTGCCGAGGCACCACAGCCTGATGTCGAACGGCTGCTCCGCCCCGTTCCTGCGACGCAGGTCCGACCAGTACGTGCCGCCGGGGTGGTTCGCGTACTCGACGAGGGCGCGAGCCTCCTCGACGCCGCGGGTGCCGAGGTTCACGGCCTCCATGACCTCGACGTCGGCCTCTTTCGCCCAGGCCATGAACTCGTGCAGGCCGAACGCGTTCGTCTCGACGGTGTGCCAGGCACCGTCGAGACGCACCGGCCGGTCCTCTGCGGGGCCGACACCGTCTTCCCAGCGGTATCCGGACACGAAGTTGCCGCCGGGGTAGCGGACCACGGTCGGTCCCATCTCCTTCACCAGAGCGAGGACGTCGCGGCGGAAGCCGCGCTCATCGGCCTGAGGATGACCGGGCTCGTAGATGCCGGTGTAGACGCAGCGACCCATGTGCTCGACGAACGAACCGAAGAGTCTCCGGGGGACGTCGGCGATCGTGAAGTCGCGGTCGATGGTGATGCGGGCCTGAGACATTGTTCTCCTCGGGTCTGGCTCTGCGGGTGGGGTGGTGCGGGAGGGCAGGGATCACTGACCGCCGAAGCCGCTGGTCGCGACTCCCTTGACGATCTGCTTCTGGAAGATGATGAAGACCACGATCAGGGGCAGCGCCGCGAGCACGGCTTGCGCCATGACCTGTGCGTACTGCACGCCGTAGGCGCTGATCACGGTCTGCAGGCCGACCGGCAGCGTCATGAGCGTCGTGTCGTTGATGACCAGGAACGGCCAGAGGAAGTTGTTCCAGGCGCTGATGAACACGAAGATCGCCACCGACGCCATGATCGGACGGGACAGGGGGAGCACGATCGACCAGAAGATCCGGAACCGTCCGGCGCCGTCGACCCGTGCCGCATCTTCCAGCTCGATCGGGATGGCATCGAAGAACCGCTTCAGGATGAACACCATCGCGGGTGCCACGACCTGCGGCAGGATCAGCCCCGCGTAGGTGTCGACCAGGTTGAACGCGAGCATCTCGTAGAACAGCGGGATGATCAGCACCTGGGGCGGGACGACGATAGAGGCGATGATCGCCACGAACAACCACTTGCGACCGGTGAAGTCCAGGCGGGAGAAGGCATAGGCCGCGAGGGCGGAGATGGCCAGCGTGATCACCGTGATCGCGACGGACGTGAGCAGGCTGTTGAGAGCCCACACGTAGACGTTGCCCTGCGAGAGGATCGCCGTGAACGCCTCGATCGTGGGTCCGCTGGCGCCGATCCAGCCCGGATCGCCGGAGGCGGCATCCGTCTCGGTCTTGAACGCGGTCGCGACCGCCCAGAGGAAGGGCAGCAGCCAGCCGACCGCGAGGAGCAGCAGCACGACGAAAGCGGCGATGCGGAGTGGGCCGAAGGGATTCTGGCCGGGAAGACGCGGCCGCCGAGGACGACGGGACGATGCCGTCGTGATCGTCTCGGTGGCAGTGGGGACGACGGGGGATGCGGTGGCGGTGGACATCAGAGCTGCTCCTTCCGGCGGCGCGTGATCAGGGCCTGCGCGACGCCGAGGATGACGATGAGGGCGAAGAACACGTAGGAGATGGCGGCCGAGTAGCCGAACCGGTAGCTGACGAAACCGGCCTCGTAGATGTACTGCACGATGGAGCGGGTGGTGTCGCTCGCGACCCCGCCGAGCATCTGATACGCCTGGTCGAACAGCTTGAGCGAGGCGAGGATCTGCAGGATCAGGATGAGGACGGTCGCCGGGCCGAGCTGGGGGAGGGTGATCGACCAGAACTGTCGCCAGGCGCCGGCGCCGTCGAGGGAAGCGGCCTCGTACTGCTGCGGCGGGATGTTCTGCATCGCGGCGAGGTACAGCAGGAAGTTGAAGCCCACCGTCCACCACACGGTGGCGATCACGATCGACAGCATGTTCGTGTCGGGATTCTGCAGCCAGGCGAGCGGTTCGAGACCGAAGAACTCGAGGATGTTGTTGGCCGCGCCCACCTGGGGGTTGAAGATCCAGACCCAGATCTGCGAGATCACGGTCGAGGCGAGCAGGAACGGCATGAAGAACGAGAGGCGCCACAGCCATTGTCCCGGGATGCCGCGGTCGACGAGAGCCGCCATCGCGAGGGCGACCACGACGAGAGGCACCGTGGAGAGCAGCGTGAACCAGACGGTGTTGCCCATCGACTGCCACATCTTCGGGTCGCCGAACGCCTCGGCGTAGTTGGCGAAGCCGATGAACGCGCCGCCGGCCCCGGTGAGGGACTGGTCGGTGAAGCTGAGGATGATGCCGTGGATGATGGGCCAGACGAGGAACAGGACGAAGGCCACGAGGAACGGCGCGAGGAAGGCCCAGCTGATGAGCTGTTCGCGGTTGCGCGAGCCGGCGCGGCGACCCCGCGGGGTGGTGCGGGACCCGGTGACGATGGTGCGCGTGGAATCGGTGAGCGCGGTCATGATCCGAACGTCCCTTCGGGGTCTGCCGGGTTCGGCTGTCGGAGCAGGGTGTTGACCCGCGCCTCGAAGCGGTCGATCGCGGTCGCCGGGTCGTCGCCCGAGAGCAGCACACCCTGGACGGCCGCGCCGAACTCGGACTGGAAGTTCGAACCGGACCCGGTGAACCATGCGGTCGGGTCGTACACGACGTGCTGGGCCGCGTCGGCGTAGTTCGCCTGGGGGATCAGGTCCGCGTACTCCGGGGATTCGGTCACGGGGAGGAATGCGGGGATGTGCCCGGCCTCGGCCCACCCGAAGGAGTTCTTGAGCATGTCGGCCACGAACTCGTAGGTGAGATCGCGTCGGACCGGGTCGGCGTGGGACTGATGCGGGAGCACGAACGAGTGGGAGTCGGCGTAGACCGCCGGTGTGCCGAACAACGTGGGGATCATCGTCGCGTCGAACGGGATCCCGGCGGCCTGCATGGTGCGGAGCTCCCAGACCCCGGTGAACAGCATGCCGCTCTTGCCGGTGGCGAACTCGGCGATGGCGCTGCCGTAGTCGGCCTGTGCCAGGGCGATCTCCCCGTCAAGCAGGGTGCGCATCAGAGACAGTGATTCGACGGCGACGTCTTTGTCGATCGTCGCGGGCCCGCCCGGAGGGAGTTCCATGGCCGCGCCGTGCTGCGAGTAGAAGGTGTAGAACAGGCGCCACATCTGGGCGCCGTCGCCGAGGTAGCCGTAGGACAGCGCATGCCCCTCGGCAGAGCCCCCGATTGCGCGCAACTGGTCGAGGAACTCCTCGGGAGAAGACGTCTGTACCAATGCCCCGTCGCTGTCCAGGACGCCTGCGGCATCACAGATGTCGGTGTTGAACATCATCACGAAGGGGTGGGCGTCGAGGGCGACGCTGTACATGTCCCTGCCCACGAAGCCCTTCTCCCAGATCGGAGCGGGGAAGGTCGAGCTGTCGACGCCGAGCTCGGAGAGGCGGTCGAGGTCCCAGGGGTCGAGGAGTCCGCCCGGGGCCCAGCCGACGGTGCGGGTCGCATGCATGATGGCGACATCGGGGGCGCGACCACCGGCACCCGCCATCGCGAGTTTCGTGTAGTACGGAGTGCCCCACGCGAGCACGGTCGGGCGGATGCGGAAGGCGCTCTGTGCACCGTTCACCTCATCCAACAGCTGCGACATGGTGACACCGTCGCCTCCGCTGAGCAGGTGCCAGAACTGCAGGGTCTGCGGGCCGGTGGCGGATGCCGCACCGGGCGCGCACCCGCTGAGCAGGGCCGCGCCGGCGGCGAGGGAGGTGGCAGCGAGGAACTGCCTTCTGGACAGATCGAGCGGGGGCGTCATCGTCACTCCTTCGTGACAGGGCGGGTGGACGACTCATCATTACATCGATGTAATCGGATGTGCAAGCATCGATCGCGCTCCGATGCCGGCGGAGGTCAGGGGCGGTAGCCGGCCGGGCGGCCCTCCGTGCTCGCGCGTTCCAGGAGGTGGTGCGAGAGGGTGAGTGCCCGCGGCGGAGCCGTGCGGTCGTCCATGCGGGACTCCAACAGGCCGAGTGCCGCGATCGCGAACGCCTGTCGATCGAACGCGATCGAGGTCAGTGCCGGGGAGGTGAACCGCGAGAACTCGACATCGTCGAAGCCGGTCACGATGACGTCGTGCGGCACTCGGATGCCGTTGTCGTGCAGGGTGTGCAGAGCCCCGAGCGCGAGCGAATCCGTGAATGCCACGATCGCATCGAAGGGCACACGGCGATCGAGCAGGACACGCACCGCCTCCGCGCCACCGGCCATCGACCAGGGCAGACGATTGATCTCGAGGGCAGTATCCCGGGCGATGCCCGCTTCGCGGAGCGCATCGTGCACGCCCTCGAGGCGCAGCCGGCTCGTGGCCGTCGCGATCGACGGATCGTCGTCGGCGCCGACCACCGCGACCCGCGTCGCGCCGCGGGCCAGCACATGCCGCGTCGCGTCGGCGGCAGCCTGTCGGCTGTCGATGCGCACATGGTCGGCACGGTTCTGCTCCACCTCGCCGATCACCACCAGCGGCGGAAGGCGGTCGGCGTACTTCAGCACGCTGTCCTCAAGGCGGATCGGGTTGAGGATGAGGCCGTCGACCAGGTGCGCGCGGGCGCGGGAGACCAACTCCTTCTCACGCTCGGGCTCGGATGCCGTCTCCTCGATCTGCACGGCGAGGCCTTTGCCGTGCGCAGCCTCGACGATGCGATGCACGAGCTCTGCCGAGAATGCGGTCGCGAGATCGGGGAGGGCGACGGCGATGATCCCGGAGCGCCCCTTGCGCAGTCCCCGCGCGCTGAGGTTGGGAACGAAGTCGAGCTGCGCCATCGCGGACTCGACCTTGGCCCGAGTGCTCTCATTGACGGGAACCGTGCCGGTCACGACGTTCGACACCGTCTTGGGGGAGACCCCGGCGAGGGCCGCGACGTCCTTCATGGTGGCGCGGGGCGGCGGCAGCGCTGTCATCCGGTCAGCCTAGCGCCGAGACTGGCATGCGCGGAGTACATCGATGTAGTCGATCGATGGGTGGCTATCATGGCGCAATGAGCAGCGAGCGCAACTGGGCAGGCAACCTGACGTACCGGGCCTCGGCGGTCGCGCACCCCGAGTCCGTCGACGAACTCGGCGCCGTGCTCGGGCAGGGCGGGCCGGTGCGCGTGCTCGGCTCACGGCACTGCTTCAACGACATCGCCGACACCGAAGGCGTGCTCCTCGCGCTCGACCGTCTGCCCTCGGTGTTCGAGGTGAACGCCGACCGGACGGCCGTGCGGGTCTCCGGTGCCGCGCGCTACGGCGACATCGCGCCCCTGCTCGACGCGGAGGGACTCGCGCTCGCCAATCTGGCCTCACTCCCGCACATCTCCGTCGCCGGAGCGGTGGCCACCGGCACGCACGGTTCCGGCGACGCCATCGGTTCGCTCGCGAGCGCGGTCCGAGGCCTCACGATCCTCACGCCCTCCGGCGAGACCCGCAGGCTGGAGCGGGGGGACGCCGACTTCGACGGCGCGGTCGTGAGCCTCGGGGCTCTCGGTGCAGTCCTCGATGTGACCCTCGACGTCGAGCCGACCTACGAGATCGCTCAGCACGTCTTCGAGCATCCGGACTGGGACGCGGTGCTCGCCGACTTCGACGAGGTCACCTCGATCGGCACCAGTGTGAGCCTGTTCTCGACGTGGGAGCGCACCGATGTGATCGACCAGATCTGGGTCAAGCAGCGTCTGCCCGAGGCGCGCGAGGCCGCCCGGGTGTCCCTCTTCGAACGGCTCGGAGCCGTCGCTGCCGTGAGCAAGCGGCATCCCATCCTGGGCGTCGACCCCATCGCCTGCACCGAACAGCTCGGGGTCGCCGGGCCGTGGTTCGAGCGGCTGCCGCATTTCCGCCTCGACTTCACCCCCTCGGCCGGCGCCGAGATCCAGAGCGAGTACCTCGTGCCGCGTGAGGATGCGGTGGCCGCGATCCAAGCCGTGCGAACCCTCGCGGGGCAGATCGCGCCCCTGCTGCTGGTGAACGAGATCCGCACCGTGCGCGCGGACAGTCTGTGGCTCAGCCCGTCGTACGGGACGGATGCGGTCGGTCTCCACTTCACCTGGAAGCCGGATGAGGAGGCCGTGCGCGCTCTGCTGCCGACGATCGAGGCAGCGCTTCCCGCCACGGCGCGTCCGCACTGGGGCAAGGTGTTCACCCTCGACGGCGCCGAGACGCGCTCGCGATACACGCGCGGAGACGACTTCGCCGCGCTCGCCGCCCGCTACGACCCGGACCGCCGCCTGGTGAACCCCTACCTGGAGCGGCTCGGCCTCTAGTCCGCTCGCGTCCCGCCCCCGCGCTCCGATCCGTCCGGTCCCCGTGGCTTCCGGTCGCGATATGGCACCCGAAACGGCGTTTCTCGCTGCCATATCGCGACCGCAGCACCGGGCGTCGACCGGAGCACAGGCGTCGGCCGGACGGCCGTCCGCTCACACGTGGTCGCGCCAGGAGTGCTGCGGGGCGTAGCCCAGGACGCGGCGGGCCTTGTCGATCGACAGCAGGGTCTCGTTCGGAGCCACCGCGCGGGTGACGGGCACGTCGGGGAAGACCTCGGCGAGCAGCTCGGCGTTGGGCCGCGACATCACGGTGTCGGCCGCCGCGATGATGAACCGATCGAAGCCCACCGGCGCGTTCTCGAGCGCCCGCTCGATCGCCTGGGCGCCATCGCGGGCATCGATGTAGCCCCACAGGTTCCGCTTGCGGCGCCGCGCGTCGGTGTCGAAGTCGGGGAACTCCGCGTAGTCCTCCGGCACCATCACGTTGGAGAACCGCAGGGCCGTGATCGACAGTTCCGGCTGCCACCGCACCAGTTCGGTCGCCAGCTGCTCCTCGAGCGTCTTCACGAGCGAGTACACGGATTCCGGACGCGGCGGATACTCCTCGTCGACCGGCACGTAGGGAGGCGGCGCATCGAACGGCAGCCCCAGGACCGTCTCGCTCGAGGCGTAGACGATGCGACGGATCCCGAGCCGCACGGCGGCCCAGAACACGTTGAACGTCGCCGGCATGTTGTTGTGGAACGTGGCGACGTCGGTGCGGATGCCGGGGGCCGGGATCGCTCCGAGGTGCACCACCGCGTCGATGCCGTCGTGCGTGTCGTTCACCCCCGCGAACGCGTCGACGACCTGGCCGTAGTCCGTCAGATCGACCTGTACGAAGTCCGGCTCTCGGGCCCCCACCACGTCCATGCCGATGACCTCGTGGCCGCTCGCACGGAGTTCCCGTGCCACGACGCGTCCGAGCTTGCCCGTTGAACCGGTGAGAGCGATGCGCATGTCACCAGGGTGCCATGCCGACGGAGTGGCGGACGCCCACGCCGTACACTCGTCGGCGTGAGTGACACGAGCAACGGCCGCGGCCGATCCATCGGCGTCCGTGACGTCGCCGCCCGGGCCGGGGTGTCCCGTCAGACCGTGTCGCGCGTCTTGAACGACCACCCGGACGTCGCTCCCGAGACGCAGGAGCGCGTGCGAGCGGCCATGACGGAGCTCGGGTACCGCATGAACAACGCCGCCCGGGCGCTGGGCACCCGACGGTCCCGGACTCTCGGGGTGCTGGCGTCGGACGCCCTGCAGTACGGTCCATCGCGGAGTCTTGCCGCGCTGGAGGCGTCGGCGCGGGAGGCCGGCTACTGGGTGAGTGCCGCGTTCGCCGACGCGGCGGATGCGGAGGCCGTGGTCGCTGCGGTCGATCACCTCGTCGTGCAGGGTGTGGAGGGGATCGTCGTCGTCGCCCCGCACGCGCAGACGCTCGAGGCGCTCGCCGCGCTCCGGATCGGGGTGCCCGTCGTGACCCTGCACTCGGCCGGGCTCGGTGAGACCGGGCTGTCGGTGGATCAGGTCGCGGGTGCGCGACTGGCGGTGGCCGCGCTCGCGGACGCCGGGCACACGCGGATCGCGCACCTCGCCGGGCCGACCGACTGGCTGGAGGCGGAGTCGCGCGCCGACGGATTCGCCGCGGAGCTCGCCGCCCGTGGCCTGACGCCCGGCCCCGTGATCGCGGGGGACTGGTCGGCCGGGTCGGGGCATGCCGCGGTCGAAGCGGTGCGACGGTCCGGCGTGACCGCGGTGTTCGCCGCCAACGACCAGATGGCGCTGGGGCTGCTGAGCGCCTTGCACGAGGCGGGGCTCGACGTCCCGGATGACGTGAGTGTCGTCGGGTTCGACGACACTCCCGACGCCGCCTACTACTGGCCCGCGCTCACGACCGTGCGGCAGGACTTCGACGAGTTGGCCCGGAGGGCTGTCGCTGCGGTGATCGGGGACGGAGCCGCGGCCCCCTCCGATCTCGCCGCCGTGGCGCCGGTGCTGGTCTCGCGCGCCTCCATCGCTCCTCCGCGTTGAGTGCTGTGCTCGCCGGGGGCGGCGGGTTGACGGGTGCCGAGCAGCCGTGACAGAATTCCGTGACCGGTCACAGTGACCGGTCACGACGATCGAGGTAGCCGTGAGCGACGACGCCCCCACCTTCGCCCCCGACATCGAGAGGGCGATCGCCACCGTCCGTGCGGATGTGTCCCGCCTGCACGGCGAACTGGTCCGCTACGGGCTGGTCGTCTGGACCGGAGGCAACGTCTCCGGGCGCGTCCCCGGTGCCGATCTCTTCGTGATCAAGCCGTCCGGGGTGAGCTACGACGACCTCGCGCCCGAGAACATGATCCTGTGCGATCTCGACGGGAACGTGATCCCCGGTACCGAGGGCAGTGAACGCTCGCCCTCGAGCGACACCGCCGCGCACGCCTACGTCTATCGGCACATGCCGGAGGTCGGCGGAGTCGTGCACACGCACTCGCCCTATGCGGTCGCCTGGGCGGCGCGCGGCGAGGAGATCCCCTGCGTCATCACCGCCATGGCCGACGAGTTCGGCGGCCCCGTGCCGCTCGGGCCGTTCGCGATCATCGGCGACGACTCGATCGGTCGTGGCATCGTCGAGACCCTCAGCGGCCATCGGTCGCGGGCGGTGCTCATGCAGAACCATGGGCCGTTCACCATCGGCGCCGACGCGAAGGATGCGGTGAAGGCGGCGGTCATGGTGGAAGACGTCGCTCGCACCGTGCATCTCGCCCGGGAGGCGGGGCCCCTGATCCCGATTCCGCAGGCAGCGATCGACAGCCTCTACGAACGCTACCAGCACGTCTACGGCCAGAGCACGGACTCCCGGCGATGAGCGCGCGCGACGACATCGCCGCCGGCCGCACGAGTCTCGGCATCGAACTGGGGTCGACGCGGATCAAAGCCTGCCTGGTCGGCTCCGACCCGGCCGAGGTGCTCGCCACCGGAACCTTCTCCTGGGAGAACCGCCTCGAAGACGGCCTGTGGACCTACGCGCTCGACGACGTCTGGACCGGGCTGCGAGCCGCATATGCCGGGCTCGTGGACGACGTCGAGCGGCGGCACGGCCTCCGCCCCGAGACGTTCGGGGCGATCGGCATCTCGGCGATGATGCACGGCTACCTCGCCCTCGACGCCGACGGTGGGCTGCTCGTCCCGTTCCGCACCTGGCGCAACACGAACACGGGGCCCGCCGCCGCCGAGCTCCGCGCGGCTCTCGGGGTGAACATCCCGCTGCGCTGGTCGATCGCGCACCTGCATCAGGCCGTGATCGATGCGGAACCGCACCTGCCCCGCCTCGACTTCGTCACGACGCTCGCGGGGTACGTGCACCACGCACTGACCGGCGAGCGCGTCCTGGGGGTGGGTGATGCCTCGGGCATGTTCCCGATCGACGCGGCCACGGCCGACTACGACGCGGGGATGCTGCGGTCCTACACCGAGCTCGCGGGCGATCGGCTTCCCGCCTCGCTGACCGCGCTGCTCCCGGCGGTGCGGGTGGCGGGGGCCGCGGCAGGGACGCTCACCGATGACGGTGCTGCCCTCCTCGACCCCACCGGAGCGCTGCGGTCGGGCATCCCCCTCTGCCCTCCCGAGGGGGACGCCGGAACCGGGATGGTGGCGACGAACGCCGTGGCTCCGCGCACCGGAAACGTGAGTGCCGGCACGAGCATCTTCGCAATGGTCGTGCTGGAGCGGCCACTGGCGGAGCAGCACGACGAACTCGACCTCGTCACCACCCCGGCGGGAGACGCCGTGGCGATGGTGCACTGCAACAACGGGGCCAGTGAGCTCGCCGCGTGGGCGGGGCTGTTCGGACGCTTCGCCGCAGCGGCGGGGCAGCCTCTCGACGAGGACGCCGTGTTCGACGTGCTGTTCCGCGAGGCACTGGCAGGAGAAGCCGACGCCGGCGGGCTGCTCGCCTACAACCACCTGGCCGGAGAGCCGATCGCCGGGCTCGCCGCCGGGCGACCGCTGTTCGTCCGCACGCCCGACAGCGACTTCCACCTCGCCAACTTCGTGCGTGCGCAGGTGTACGGCGTGTTCGGCACCCTCGCCCTCGGTATGCAGGTGCTGACCGCGGAGGGCGTGGAGCTGGACAGGATGCTCGCCCACGGAGGCATGTTCCGCACAGCCGGGGTCGCCCAGCGGTTCCTCGCCGGGGCCCTCGCGGCTCCGGTCGCGGTCGGCGACCTCGCCTCGGAAGGCGGGGCATGGGGCATCGCGGTGCTCGCTTCCTACCTCGCCGCGGCCGACGAGTTCACGCTGGGGGACTACCTCGACCAGCGGGTCTTCGCCTCGGCATCCGTCGCTGTCGTCGACCCCGATCCGGCGGACGTCGCCGGCTTCTCGTCCTACCTCGATCGCTACCGCGCGGGTCTGGCCGTCGAGGCGGCGGCCGTCGCATCCCTCTGACGCATCTGCGCTTCACTCGAAAGGCACGCCCCATGGCTCTCACCACCTCGCTCGACGGCTACGAAGTCTGGTTCCTCACCGGCAGCCAGCATCTCTACGGTCCCGAGACGCTCGCGCAGGTCGCGGCGCAGTCCCAGGAGATCGCCCGGCTGCTGGATGAGTCCGCCGAGATCCCGGTGAGCATCGTCTGGAAGCCGGTGCTCACGGATGCGGCGGCTATCAAGCGGACCGCGCTCGAAGCCAACGCCGATGATCGGGTGATCGGTCTCGTCGCCTGGATGCACACCTTCAGCCCCGCGAAGATGTGGATCGCCGGCCTCGACGCCCTGCGCAAGCCCCTCGCCCATCTGCACACGCAGGCGAACGTCGAGCTGCCCTGGGCCGACATCGACTTCGACTTCATGAACCTGAACCAGGCCGCGCACGGCGACCGTGAGTTCGGATACATCCAGACGCGCCTGGGCGTGCCGCGCAAGACTATCGTGGGGCATGCCTCCGACCCGCGCGTGCGCCGGGAGCTCGGCACCTGGCAGCGTGCGGCCGCCGGGCTGGCGGCATCCCGCGATCTGAAGCTCGCACGCTTCGGGGACAACATGCGATTCGTCGCCGTGACCGAGGGCGACAAGACCGAGGCGGAACTGCGCTTCGGCGTGCAGGTCAACACCTGGGGTGTGAACGAGCTGGCGGATGCCGTCGCGGCAGCATCCGACGGTGAGATCGACGCGCTGGTCGCCGAGTACGAGGAACTGTACGAGGTCGCCCCCGAGCTCCGGCGCGGCGGCGACCGGCACTCCTCGCTGCGCGACGGTGCCGCGATCGAGCTCGGGCTGCGATCGTTCTTGGAGGAGGGCGGCTTCAGCGCCTTCACGACCTCGTTCGAAGATCTGGGCGCCCTGACGCAGCTGCCGGGTCTCGCCGTGCAGAGACTGATGGCGGAGGGCTACGGCTTCGGCGCCGAGGGAGACTGGAAGACCGCGGTGCTCGTGCGCATTGCCAACGTCATGGGCTCCGGCCTCCCCGGTGGCGCGAGCCTGATGGAGGACTACACCTACGACATGACGCCCGGCGACGAGCTGATCCTCGGCGCCCACATGCTCGAGGTCTCGCCGTCGCTGACCACCGCGAAGCCCACGCTCGAGATCCATCCGCTCGGCATCGGCGGCAAGGACGACCCGGTGCGACTCGTCTTCACGGCGGACCCGGGGCCCGCGGTCGTCGTCGCCCTCAGCGACATGCGCGACCGTTTCCGTCTCACCGCGAACGTGGTCGAGAACGTGCCGCCGCGCGCCGCGCTGCCCAAGCTCCCGGTCGGGCGTGCTGTCTGGAAGCCGCAACCGGACTTCACCACCAGCGCCGCCGCGTGGCTGACGGCGGGAGCCGCACACCACACCGTCATGTCGACCGCGGTCGGCATCGAGGCGTTCCGCGACTTCGCCGAGATGGCAGAGGTCGAGCTGCTGGTGATCGACGACAGCACGACGCTGCCGGAGTTCCAGAAGCAGGTGCGCTGGAATCAGGCGTACTACCGCCTGGCGCAGGGGCTCTGATGGTGGCGCCTCGCTCCGGTCGACAACGGCGTCTCACCGGCCACGGTTATGCGGCGGAGATCGCGAGCGTCGGCGCTACTCTCCGGACGCTGACCTTCGACGGGCGCGACCTGGTTGTCCCCTTCGATGCGGATGAGGTGCGCCCGGCCTATCGTGGGGCGACACTCGCTCCCTGGCCCAACCGCATCGTCGACGGACGCTACCGGTTCGCCGGTGCCGAGCACCAGCTGGCACTGACCGAACCGGAGCGCGGCCAAGCCCTCCATGGACTCCTCGTCTGGGTGGAGTTCGAAGATCGCCTCGTAAGCGAGGATCGCGTCTCACTGGCCGCTGTGATCGAGCCTCAGGCCGGCTACCCGTTCCGCATCGAGGTCGAGGTCGACTATCGCCTCGATGCCGATGGGCTGCACCAGACCGTCACGGCGCGCAACCTCGGTGCGGATACGGCGCCGTGGGGTACCGGACCGCATCCTTACCTCGTGGCCGGGCCCGGACGCGTGGATGACTGGACGCTCACCCTTCCGGCATCCGAGGTGCTGACGGTGACCCCGGAGCGGCTGAGCCCGGTCACCGTGGAGTCCGTGACGGAGCACCCGGAATGGGACTTCCGCGAGGCGAGGCGGATCGGCGACGTGTTCATCGACCACGCGTTCACCTCGCTCGCGCGTGCCGACGAGATCGCGGAGGTCCGCGTCGTCGCGGCTACGGGGGAGGGCGTCGGGATCGCGTGGGACCGGCGGTGCCCGTGGGTGCAGGTGCATACCGCCGACACCCCCGCCGTTCCGTCGACCCATCGCATCGGACTCGCGGTCGAACCGATGACGTGTCCTCCCGATGCCTTCAACTCCGGTGTCGACCTGGTGACCCTGGCGCCGGGCGAGGCGCACGCTGCCTCGTGGCGGATCTTCGGGATCTAGAACCGGGCGGCCTCCGGTCGCGAAAACGCATGGCTCCCGGCTCAATTCGGTGCCATTCCGCGACCGGAGCGAAGGGCGGCACGTACGCGACGCACGAGCACCTCGGGCTGAGCGAGAAGAGGCGCCGTCACCTCGATCACCGTCCACCCCGCCGCACGCAGCGCCGCGGCACGCTCGACGTCCGCCGCCCACTGCGCGCCGTGCATCATGCCGTGGTACTCGATGAGCACCCGGTGTAGGCGGTAGACGAGGTCACCGCAGGCCAGGAAGACACCATCCTCGAAGATGTCGACGTTGAGCTCGGGCTCCGGCAGTCCGGCCTGGACCAGGAGGCAGCGCACCCGACTCTCACGCGGCGACCAGGAGTCCTCGCGGATCAGCGGGAGCGCTTCCCTCAGGTTGCGGATTCCGACGCGGCGGCCTGTGCTCAGGGCAGCTTCGAGCTCAGCGATCGTCGTTAGCGGTGCCCGTCCCGGAGTAGGGCGACCATGACCGGAGCGCCAGGCGCGGCAGAAGTAGTCGCCGAGTGCGACGAGATCGAAGATGGGCAGTCGGCCGAGAGCGGCCCAGGTGGTCGCGGGACCCGAGAGACGGATGCCCTCGAGGTGCGTCGTGGCCGTGCGATCCTCCTTCCCGCGATGCCTGACCACGCCGCGGACCCGGGATAGTGGGCCCGTGCCGATCGTGGTGACATGCACGCCGAGCGCGTCCGCCTCCGCGATAGCCCCCTCCAGGGTGCGGGTCAGGGGCAAGGGAGCACCCCAGAGCGCAGCCGCCGATTCATGGCTGATGTGCTGCCGCTCGTGCATGCGGTGGGCGTAGGCCCGGGCGGCGGTGACACGCGCATCCCGTTGGCGTCGGTACGGGTCCGGCTGTTCTGAGCGGTCTGGAGGGAGTCGCCGCCGTACGGCCGGGAACGGGCGCTCCAGATCGTCGGCGCTGAGTCGGCCTCGTCCGACCCCCGCGCGATATGCGGCTCGCAGACTGAAACTGTCGCCGAGGTTCGGAGGAAGGGGGTCTCGTGTGCGTCCCATCCCTCGACGCTGGCACCGGACGCGTGCCGCGTGGACGGCTCTCCCCAGGTTTGCTCCTCCTCCGGTCGCGATATGTCAGCTCTGGGAGGCGAATTGGCTGCCAGATCGCGACCGGAGCGTGGGGTGCGTGCGCCGACAAAACCGGCTGTGGAGGACGGGATGCGGAATCGGCTGTGGAGGACAGGATGCGGATCGGCCGTGGAGGACGGGGAGCGAACGTGACAGGGCGGGTCAGAGCAGCGCGGCGGCTTGACGGGCAGCGCCCAGGGCGACGTACTCACCCGCGGCCGGCACCTCGACGGGGATGCCGAACACCTGCGGCGCGATCTCCCGCACGGCCTCCGACTGCGCCCCGCCGCCGATCAGCAGCCCTCGCCGCAGCGGCACTCCCGCCTCCCGCAGGGCGTCGAGTCCTGCGCGGAGCCCCGAGAGCATGCCCTCCACCGCGGCGCGCGCCAGGTTCTCGCGCGTGGTCGAGGCGAGGGTCATACCGCTGAGGGTCGCCGTGGCATCGGGCAGGTTCGGGGTGCGCTCACCCTCGAAGTAGGGGACGAGCGAGAGCCCTGCTGCTCCGGCCGACGCCGACAGAGCCAACCTGCTGAGCTCGTCATGGTCGACTCCGAGCAGGGCCGCCGTGACGTCGAGCACCCGCGCCGCATTGAGCGTGCAGACCAGGGGGAGGAAGTGGCCGTCGGCCGAGGCGAACCCCGAGATGATGCCGGACGGGTCGGCGGAGGGCTCCGCGCTCACCGCGAAGACCGTGCCGCTGGTGCCGATCGAGACCACGACGTCACCGGGGCCCGCGCCGAGTCCGAGTGCAGCCGCCGCGTTGTCGCCTGCCCCCGGCCCGACCCGGCGACCGCTCGCATCCTCCACGGATTCGTCCGCACCGAGCACGCGCGGCAGCAGGACGTCGTGTCCGAGGGCTGCGATCAGCAGCTCGCGATCGTAGCCTCCGGTCGTGGGGCTCCAGTATCCGGTGCCGGATGCATCGGAGCGGTCGGTCACGAGCTGATCCAGCGCGGGTCCGAGAGGCGCGCTTTCGGCGCCTGCCGGTCCGTAGCCGCGGAGTCGCCACGTCAGCCAGTCGTGGGGGAGGGCGACCGCCGCCACGCGAGCCGCGTTCTCGGGTTCGTGGTCGCGCAGCCAGCGCAGCTTCGAGATCGTGAACGAGGCCACCGGCACCACGTTCGTGCGCTCGGCCAGCTCCTGCGCACCGAACTCGGCGACGAGGTCGGCCGCTGCCTCCGCGGAGCGCGTGTCGTTCCAGAGCAGCGCATCGCGGATGACGGCGCCCGAGGCGTCGAGCGCCACCATCCCATGCTGTTGTCCGCCGATGGCCCACGCCGTGACGTCGTCGAGACCCCCGGCAGCCTCGATCGCGGCGGTCACTGCGGACCACCACGCTTCAGGATCGACCGCGGTGCCGTCGGGATGAGGGGCGCGACCGCTGCGCACCACCGCTCCCGTCTCGGCGTCGACGACGACGACCTTGCATGCCTGCGTCGACGAATCGACGCCGAGGACGAGCGCCATCAGCCGATCACCGGGCGCCCAGCAGGTGCTCGGTCGCGAGCTGCTGGAGGCGGACGAACCCGAAGCCCTTGCCGCCGAGGTAGGCGTCGGCATCGAACTCCTCGTAGGCGCTGCGGTCGGCCAGGAAGGCGTCGTAGGACTCGCCCTCGTCGAGCGTCGGCGTCGAGAGTTCGGCGACCTTCGCGGAGGCCAGCGCCTCCTGCACCTCGGGGTCGGCGCGGAAGGCCGCAGCACGCTCCTTCAGCAGCAGGTAGGTCCGCATGTTGGCGGCAGCCGAGTCCCAGACCCCCGTCTCGTCCTCCGTGCGCGAGGGCTTGTAGTCGAAGTGACGGGGTCCCTCGTAGGCGGGCACGCCGTTCGGGCCGCCGTTCTCGAGCAGGTCCACCAGGGAGAAGGCGTTGTGCAGGTCGCCGTGGCCGAACACGAGGTCCTGGTCGTACTTGATGCCGCGCTGGCCGTTGAGGTCGATGTGGAAGAGCTTGCCGTGGTACAGAGCCTGGGCGATGCCGGCCGTGAAGTTGAGACCCGCCATCTGCTCGTGTCCGACCTCGGGGTTGACGCCGACGAGCTCGGGGCGCTCCAGGGAGTCGATGAACGCGATCGCGTGGCCGAGGGTGGGGAGCAGGATGTCGCCACGCGGCTCGTTCGGCTTCGGCTCGATCGCGAACCGGATGTCGTAGCCCTTGTCGGTCACGTAGTCGCCGAGCAGGTTGACGGCTTCCCGGTAGCGCTCCAGCGCGGCACGCACGTCTTTCGCCGAGTCGTACTCCGCGCCCTCGCGGCCACCCCACATGACGAACGTGCGCGCACCGAGCTCTGCGCCCAGGTCGAGCTGACGGAACACCTTGCGCAGCGCGAAGCGGCGCACCTGGCGGTCGTTCGAGGTGAAGCCGCCGTCTTTGAAGACCGGGGCGCTGAACAGGTTCGTGGTGACCATCGGCACGACGAGACCCGTGTCGGCGAGCGCGCCCTTGAGGCGGTCGATCTGCGTCTGGCGCTCGGCATCCGTCGACCCGAAGGCGAAGAGGTCGTCATCGTGGAAGGTGAGACCGTAGGCGCCGAGTTCCGCCAGCTTCTCGACGGCGTGCACGACGTCGAGGGCCGGACGCGTCGGACCGCCGAAGGGGTCGGAGCCGTTGTATCCGACGGTCCAGAGACCGAACGAGAACTTGTCGGCGCGGGTCGGGGTGAGGCTCATGATGCTCCTTCGCACGGGCGCACGGCGGCGTGCGCGTATATGTTGTTGACAGCAACTTATACGGAGAAGAGCAGGATGTCCAGCCTCCTAGACTGAGACACCGAGCGGGAATGCGAGGACCACGTGACCGAACCCGGGGAGGGCGCCGCCGCCAAGGACGCGAACGGCGGGGTGCGTGCCGGCAACCTCGCCCGTGTGCTCCGTCTCGTCCATCTGGGCGGCGAGCAGTCGCGCGCCCAGCTGACCGCCGCGACCGGACTGAACCGCTCGACCATCGCGGACCTCGTCGCAGAACTCGCCGGTGACGGCTGGGTCGTCGAGCGCGAGCCGGGACCGGTGGGCCGGGTGGGGCGCCCGTCGCCCGTGGTCGCCGCAGCTCCGACGACGGTCGTGATCGCCGTGAACCCCGAGGTCGACGCGGTCGAGATCGCAGCGATCGACCTCGCGCGCACGATCGCGGTGCGGGAACGGATCGAGTCGACCTCAGTGCTCGGTGCGGATGAGGTGGCGCCCCTCATCGCCGGAGTGATCGACCGCTGGACGCGGGGTGCGCTCGCAGGGATGCGCGTGATCGCGGTGGGGGTGGCGGTGCCCGGTCTGGTGCGTGCCGCGGACGGACTCGTGCGCAATGCGCCGCACCTGGGATGGACCGATCTGCCGCTGCGTGCATCCATCGCCGCGGCGACCGGGCTCCCGGTGGCGGTGGGCAACGATGCGAGTCTCGGTGCGCTCGCCGAGCACCTGTTCGGTGCCGCCCAGGGCGTGGACGATCTCGTCTACCTCAACGGCGGCCCTTCCGGCATCGGCGGGGGGATCATCGTGCACGGGGCGCCGGTGGGCGGTGTGGGCGGATTCGCCGGTGAGTTCGGCCAGAACCGCGTCGACGTCTCCTCCGATGCGGTCCTGGAAGACGTCGTCAGCAGGGCGCGGTTGCTGGCGGCGCTCGGTCTCGCGGTCGCAGACGAGGCGACGCTCGCCAGCGCGCTCGCCGCGGCTGCCGATGAGGATGCCGTCCGCGCCGAGTGCTCCCGCCAGCGGGCCTTCCTCGCGCAGGCGATCGCCGACGCCGTCAACATCCTGAACCCCTCCGTCGTCGTCCTCGGCGGATTCCTCGCCCTCCTCGAGAGCGTCGACGCGGAGGGCTTCGCCGCGGACGTGGCAGCTCGAGCGATGACCGAGAACGCAGAAGGTCTGCGCATCCTCCCCGCCTCCCTCGCGGCAGACCGCCTGCTGTTGGGTGCCGCCGAACTCGCGTGGACGACCGCCCGCGTCATCTGACACCCCCTCCGAGAACACCCTGCAGCCGCGGAGAGTCGGACATTACGCTGAGTCACGTGACGAACTCGCGCGACATGGTCCACATCCCGGGCGGCACGTTCCTGATGGGGTCCGAGGATTTCTACCCCGATGAACGCCCGGTGCACGAGCGTGAGGTCGCCTCGTTCTTCATCGACCGCTATCAGGTGACCAACGCGCAGTACGCCGAGTTCGTGGACGCGACGGGGTACGTGACCGTCGCCGAACGGGAGCTCGATCCGGCCGCGTTTCCGGGCGCCGACCCTGCCGACCTCGTCCCCGGAGCGATGGTCTTCACGCCGACGTCGGGACCGACGAATCTCGGGGACTGGCGCAACTGGTGGCGTTGGCAGCCGGGAGCCTTCTGGCGTCGACCCTTCGGACCGGACTCCTCGATCGAGGACCGGATGCAGCATCCGGTCGTGCACGTCGCTTTCGAGGACGCGGTGGCGTACGCGGACTGGGTCGGGATGCGGCTGCCCACGGAAGCCGAGCACGAGTACGCGGCGCGCGGCGGCCTGGAAGGCGCGCCGTTCGCGTGGGGGGACGAGCCGTACCCGGGCGGCGTCGCCCAAGCGAACTCCTGGCTCGGTCGTTTCCCCTACGACAACCAGGGTGTCGGCGGCACAGCGCCCGTCGGTTCCTATCCGCCGAACGGCTACGGCCTGTACGACATGATCGCGAATGTGTGGGAGTGGACGACCGACTTCTACACCCCGCGGCACCTGCGGCTCTCCGACACCCCGGTCGATGCGGGGAAGCGGACGAACCTCCTGGCCGCAGCGAGCGCGCAGGAGGGTTTCCCCGGCATCCCCCGTCGCGTGCTCAAAGGTGGATCCCATCTGTGCTCGCCGGACTACTGCCTGCGGTTCCGGCCTGCCGCGCGCTCGCCGCAGGCGGAGGACACGGGGATGTCGCACATCGGCTTCCGCCTCACCCGCTCCGAGTGAGGCGTCCTGGGTTTCGGCCCGTGGACCTGTTTGGCTTCGACCGAGGGCATCCGCCCCCTCTCACCGGTTGAAGCAAGGAGTCACCCATGGCCGAGAAGCCCAACATCCTCATCATCTGGGGCGATGACATCGGCATCAGCAACCTGAGCACGTATTCCGACGGTCTGATGGGCTATCGGACGCCGAACATCGATCGGATCGCCGATGAGGGCGTGAAGTTCACCGACTACTACGGCGAGCAGAGCTGCACGGCGGGACGTGCGGCGTTCATCACCGGCCAGAACCCCTATCGGACCGGACTCACCAAGGTGGGGATGCCCGGCGCGAAGCTGGGCCTCCAGCCTGAGGACCCCACGATCGCGGACGCGCTCAAGCATCACGGCTACGCCACGGGGCAGTTCGGCAAGAACCACCTCGGAGATCGAGACGAGCACCTGCCCACCGCGCACGGCTTCGACGAGTTCTTCGGCAACCTCTACCACCTGAACGCGGAGGAGGAGCCCGAGCACCCGGACTACCCGACCGACGAGGAGTTCCCCGGCTTCAGCGAGAAGTTCCGCCCGCGTGGTGTGCTCCACAGCTGGGCGAACGCCGACGGAACGCAGCGGATCGAAGACACCGGACCGCTGACCAAGAAGCGCATGGAGACGGTCGACGAGGAGTTCCGCGATGCGGCGGCGGACTTCATCCGCACGCAGGCGGACGACGACACCCCCTTCTTCGTCTGGTTCAACTCCACCCACATGCACTTCCGCACCCACACCAAGGAAGAGAGCAAGGGGCAGGCCGGACGCTGGCAGTCGGAGTACCACGACACGATGATCGATCACGACGGCGTCGTGGGCAGTCTGCTCGACCTCCTCGATGAGCTGGGACTGGCCGAGAACACGATCGTCATGTATTCCACCGACAACGGTCCGCACATGAACAGCTGGCCGGATGCCGGCATGACGCCGTTCCGCAACGAGAAGAACTCGAACTGGGAGGGCGCCTACCGCGTGCCCGCGATGGTCCGCTGGCCGGGGCACATCCCCGCCGGGACGACGCTCAACGGGATCGTGAGCCACAACGACTGGTTCGTGACCCTGCTCGCGGCTGTCGGCGATACGGACATCGCGGAGCGGCTGAAGTCGGGCACGGACCTGCACGGGACCGAGTTCACGGTGCACCTCGACGGCAACAACCAGCTCGACTACATCACCGGTGCCGTCGATCAGAGTCCGCGCCGACACTTCTTCTACGTCTCGGATGACGGCGACCTCACCGCACTGCGCTTCGACAACTGGAAGCTCGTGTTCCTCGAGCAGCGCGCCTCCGGGACCCTGCAGATCTGGCAGGAACCGTACATCGAGCTGCGATTCCCGAAGCTGTTCAACCTCCGCACGGATCCCTACGAGCGGGCGGACATCACGTCGAACACCTACTGGGACTGGGTGCTCGACCGGATCTTCCTGTTCGTGCCGGCGCAGGCATATGTGGCGCGCATGCTGCAGACCCTCGCGGAATTCCCGGCCCGGCAGGAATCGGCGTCGTTCACGATCAACCAGGTCATGGAGAAGCTGGAGGCGTCGACCGCCGGCAGCTCCTGAGCCCCCTCCCGCGAGGCTCCGGTCGCGATATGGCAGCCAGAAATGGCCCGGAGGCTGTCATATCGCGACCGGAGCGACCGGAGTGGGGCGGAGCGGGGGTCAGCTCCGGGGCGGGCCGGAGGACTGACGGATGATGAGCTCGTGCGCGGTCGTGATCGTACGGGCCTCATCGCTCGCCGGGCGAAGGATGAGCGAGACCGCATGCTGCCCCATCTCGAACATCGGGATCCGCGCGGTGGTGAGCGCGGGGGCGACATCCGGTGCGACGGCGATGTCGTCGAAGCCGACCACCGACATCTCTTCCGGCACGCGGATGCCGTGCTGGCGCAGTTCGCTGAGAATGCCGATGGCCATGGCGTCGTTGAGGCCCACGATGGCCGTCACGTCCCGATCGAGCAGGTCTCTGGCCCCCGCGATGCCGCCCTCCCGGGTGAACTCCTGCGAGACCACGGTGAGTTCGACGTCGGTGTCGGCGGTGCCTTCGCGCAGACCCGCGATGCGGTCGGCGACCGTGTTGAGGTCCAGGGGCCCGGCGACGACGCCGATGCGGCGGTGTCCCAGCTCGGCGAGGTGACGGCCGACGGAGATACCGGCGCGGTGGTTGTCGGGGAGCACGGCGTCGACCGGAAGGTGGTGTCGACCGATGACGGCGGCGCGGCCACCGGCGAGCGTGAAGTCCAACAGGGCTTCGGACATGCCCAGCTCGCGGCGGTGGTCGGCGTAGCCGGAGCCGGCGATGATGATGGATCCCACGCGCTGGCGCAGCAGGGATTTGACCTGAGCGAGCTCGCTGTCGGGCGTGCGGTCGGCTTGTGCGATCTGCACGGAGCGGTTCTCGAGCGTCGCGCTGCGGATCACACCGCTCGCGATGTCCGAGAAGTAGGGGTCGCCGATCTCGTGCACGACGAGGCCGATCGTCGGGACGAGGCCGCCGGCGAGTCCTCGCGCGTGCATGTTCGGTTCGTAGCCGAGCCGATTGGCGATCGTTCTCACGTGTTCGGCGACCTCGGGCGATATCCCCGGTCCGCCCGTCATCGCCCGCGACGCACTCGCGAGGGAGACCCCTGCGGCTTCGGCCACATCAATGAGTCGTGGCGCGCCTTCACGCTTCACGAAACCTCCCCCTGTGGAGCAAGATCAACGCTGATTGCGAGGTAGGTTGCTCTTCGTTCTTCGATCCCACTATAGTGGCGGAAGCGCTTACGAAAGCGCTTTCGCTACGATGACGTAGGAGACTCGGATGACTGCACCCAGACACGGTCGACGGATCGCTGCGGCGATCGGGACGCTGTCGATCGCCGCGCTCACGGTTTCGGCCTGCTCGGCCCCCGGCGATGAGGCGGAGGGAGGTGGCTCGGACGATCCCATCGTCATCGGCATCTCGCTGCCGCTCACCGGCGACTTCTCCGAACCGGGCAAGGGTGTCGAGCGAGGCTACGAGGCCTGGCGCGACATCGTGAACGAGAGCGGGGGTCTCCTGGGCCGTCAGGTCGAGTTGAAGATCCTCGACGATCAGTCCAATGCCGACCGGGTGGTCTCGGACTACGAGTCGCTGATCGCCCAGGACGGCGTCGACCTGGTGTTCGGTCCGTTCTCGACGCGACTGGTCGTGCCCTCGGCGCGCGTCGCGCAGGAGTACGGGATGTTGTTCGTCGAGCCGGCCGGCGCTGCCGAGGAGGTCTTCGAGCAGGGTTTCGACAATCTCTTCTACGCGGCACCGGCCATCGCGAACGACCACTACAACAACCTCGCGGACTATCTGCTGGCCCTTCCTGAGGACCAGAGGCCGGAGACGGCCGCGGTCGCGGCGATGGACGACCCCTTCGCCCAGGGCACCGCCTACGGACTCCGGGACAAGCTCGAAGAGGCCGGCGTCGAGATCCTCGTGAACGAGGTCTACCCGCCGAACACCACGGACTTCTCCACGATCGCCGCGAAGATCGCGCAGTCGGATGCCGACATCGTGATCGGCGGCACGCAGTATCAGGATGCCGTCAACCTCATCATCGCGCTGCAGCAGCTGAACTATCAGCCGGAGCTCGCGGCGTTCTCGACCGCTCCGACGAATCCGGAGTTCGCCGCCGCGATCGGTGGTGCGACCGAAGGCATCCTCGCCCCCACGGGGTACTCGCCGAAGTCCCAGTTCCCCAGCAACATCGAGTTCGTCGAGAAGTACACCGAGATGCACGGCAACCCGCCGTCCGAGGACGAAGCCAATGCCTACACGACCGGTCAGGTCGTCGCGGCTGCGGTCGAGGCCGTCGGCTGCGCCGAGCAGGGGGACTGCCAGCAGGAGCTCATCGATTGGCTGCGGGACAACTCCGTCGACACGGTCGTCGGAGAACTCAGCTGGGATGAGACCGGCAAGCCCACGGGTGCGCACCTGATCCAGCAGTGGATCGACGGCGAGATCCTGATCGTCCTCCCCGAGGACGTCAAGGAAGCCGAGTTCCTCTACCCGAAGCCGACGTGGTGATCCGCACATCGTGAGTGGAGCACTGCTGCTGCAAAGCCTGATCCTCGGTGTCCTGCTGGGAGGGCTCTACGCCCTCCTGGCGGCCGGGCTCACGCTGTACTTCGGGATCATGCGCGTGGTCATGATCGCGCACTCGGCCTTCCTCATCCTGGCCGCCTACCTCGCGTGGTGGTTCAACAGGGAGACCGGGATCGATCCGCTCGTGTCGCTCGTCGTCACGGTGCCCCTGTTCTTCGTGACCGGTGTCGTGATGCAGCGGCTGCTGGTGTCGAGGCTCAAGCCCTTGACGCTGACCATGATGTCGGTGCTGCTCACGTTCGCGGTGGCGCTGATCATCGAGGGAGCGCTCGGGTTCTTCTTCACCGGTACCCAGCGGCGCATCCCGCTGCCGTACGCCAGCGCCAGCCTCGAGGTGTTCGGCGCGCAGGTGCCGGTGGTCAAGCTCATCGCCTTCGGTCTGGCGGCCGTGGCCCTCGCTCTCCTCTTCGTGCTGCTCAAGTACACGAAGTTCGGTCAGGCGCTGCGGGCGACCATCCAGCATCCGGAAGCCGCACGGCTGGTCGGCATCAACACCGATCGTGTCGCCGGCTACGGGTTCGGTCTCGGACTGGCGACGGCGGCGATCGGCGGAACCGCGCTCTCACTCGACGCCACGATCTACCCCTCGCTCCACTGGCACTGGATCGGACCGCTCATGGCGATCATCGTCGTCGGAGGGCTCGGCAGCATCCCCGGTGCCGCGATCGCGGCGCTCATCCTCGGCGTCGCGCAGAGCCTGCTCCAGCTTCCGCTGGGGCCGACCTGGGCGCAGACGGTCTTCTACGTCGCGCTCTTCGCCACGCTCATGTTCCGCCCGCAAGGTTTCTTCGGAGGTCGTCTTGCCCAGCGTTTCTAGCAGAGAGCCGATCGCCACCGAGACGGTCGTGATCGCGCCACCCGCTCCCGTGCGGAGAAGGTCGACGACGTGGGTGAAACTCGTCCTCCTCGTCGTCGGAGCCGCGCTCGTCCTCTCTTTCCCCACGATCGCCCCGAACCCGTACATCCTCTCGGCGGGCGTGGTGATCCTCAACTACGCCGTGCTGTCGACGGGGTGGAACTTCATGGGCGGGTTCACGGGATACATCTCCCTCGGACACGCCGCGTACTTCGGGCTCGGCGCCTACGGCACCGGTCTGCTGATCAAGTTCCTCGACCTTCCCGGATTCCTCGCCTGGATCGTGGCAGCCGTGATCGTGGCGATCATCGCGATCCCGATCGGCATCGCCGCCCTTCGCGTCCGCGGCGCCTCCTTCGTGATCGTCTCGATCGCCTTCGTGCTGATCATGCTGCTGGTGTTCCAGAGCTGGCGCGACGTGACCGGTGGATCCGAGGGCCTGAACGTCCCGCGTCCGTTCGACGTTCTGCGGCCGGAGCACCACCGCATCTTCTACTACCTGTTCGCGGGACTCCTGGCGTTCGCGCTGGTGGTGTGGTGGATCATCGATCGGTCCAAGTTCGGCACGGCGCTCAAGTCGGTCCGCGAGGACGAGGACAAGGCGCAGTCGCTCGGTGTTCCGACCACGCGGTACAAGCTGATCGCCTACGTCCTGTCCGCGCTCTTCGTGGCGCTCGGAGGTGGTCTGTACGCGCTGTGGTTCGGCGACCTGGATCCGATCTTCCAGTTCTCGATCCTCATCGGCTCCTACATGGTGCTCATGGCGCTGCTCGGCGGGGTGCGGAACCTCTTCGGCCCGCTGCTCGGCGCCGTCGTGGTCGGGGTCGCCCTCGAGTACTTCAAGCTCGAGTTCGGAGACACGCAGTTCCACCTCATCGCCACCGGCATCCTGCTCGGCATCGTCGTGCTCTTCATGCCGGACGGCATCATCCCGGCCGTGAAGGGGCTCTTCACCCGCTCGTCGAACGCGGCCTCGATCCGTGAGGTCACCGCCGGCGAGCTGCTCGAGCAGAACAAGACGCGAACAGCGGACGCTTCGACGAAGGAGACGTCGTCATGAACGCCCCCACGGCACAGCCCATGACCACACTCGAAAGCCTGAGCACGGTCTCGATGACGAAGTCGTTCGGCGGCGTCACCGCGGTCGACGGCGCCACGGTCACTTTCCAGGAAGGCAAGGTCAATGGTCTGATCGGGCCGAACGGCTCGGGCAAGACCACCTTCTTCAACTGCGTGACCGGGATGATCAAACCCGACTCCGGAGAGGTGCGCTACCGAGGGCAGGCGATCACGCGCAAGTCGCCCGACCGCATCGCGCGCGCCGGCATCGGGCGCAGCTTCCAGCTGTGCCGGGTGTTCCCGCGCATGACGGTGATGGAGAACCTGCTCGTCGCGGTGCGCAGCACGAACATCCGTCAGCAGCTCCGTTCGGCGCACGATCCGGAGGAGCTCGAGCGGGCGCGCAACTGGCTTCGACGCGTCGGAATCGACCACCTCGAGCACGCCGAGGCGCGAAACCTCAGCTACGGACAGCAGAAGCTCCTGGAGCTGGCAGGTGTGCTCATGGGCGAGCCCGACACGATCATGCTCGACGAACCCGCCGGAGGGGTGAACCCCGCGCACATCGGCCGCATCGCCACGCTCGTGCGCGAGCTCAACGAAGAAGGCAAGACGTTCATCATCGTCGAGCACAACATGGAGATGGTCATGAGCCTGTGCGACCACGTCGTGGTCTTCGACCGCGGCCGCCAGATCGCCGAGGGAACCCCGGAGATCATCCAGCAAGACCCCCGAGTCCTGGAGGCCTACCTTGGAGTCTGAAGCGAAGAATCTGCTCGAGCTGCGCGACATCGAGGCCGGATACGGTCGTGCGGCCCTCGTGCTCCGCGGTCTCACGGTCGAGGTGCCGCCCGGGTCGGTGGTCTGTCTGGTCGGTCCGAACGGAGCAGGCAAGTCGACGGTGCTCAAGGTGGCCAGCGGCATGCTCAAGCCGCGGTCCGGAAGCATCCGCGTCGATGACCGCGACATCACCGGTGAAGGACCGCAGTCGATGCTGCGTCACGGGCTTGCACACGTCCTCCAGGGGCACAGTGTGTTCCGTGAGATGACGGTCGGCGAGAACGTGATGCTCGGTGCGTTCACGCTGAAGGACCAGACGGTCATCCAGGAGCGCATCGAGTTCGTCCAGAACCTGTTCCCGATTGTCGGGGAACGGTGGAAGCAGCTCGCGGGTCTCCTCTCCGGCGGTCAGCAGAAGCAGGTCGAGTTCGCACGCTCGCTCATGGTCAGCCCCAAGGTGGTGCTGCTCGACGAGCCGTCGATGGGACTCGATCCCAAGACCACGGAGAAGGTGTTCGAGCAGATCGTGCGGATGCGCGATGCCGGCACCGCCGTTCTGCTCGTCGAGCAGAACGCGCGGAGGGCGCTTGAGACCGCGGACATCGGTTGTGTCCTCGATCTCGGTCGCGTGCACATCTCCGGTCCGGCTTCCGAGCTTCTCGCAGATCCGACACTCGCCGCTCTGTACCTGGGCGGCAAGCCCTCGGTCACCGACGCGGGCTGAGGCCCTTCGTTCCTGCTCCTCCGCTGCAGTGCCGCCCCGGAGGAGACGCACGGCACTTATCGGCACGACACCGCACGACGATGACGTTGAGAGGTCTGTGATGCACGAACGAACCCTGCGACCGGCGAACCGCGAGACCCGAGCGGATGCGCCTCCGCGCTCCCTAAGACTTCGAAGGTCTGCAGCCGTGGTGGCCGCGGCGACCGTGGCCGGAGCCCTGTTGACGGCGGTTCCTGCGGCCGCCGCGGAACCCTTCACCGAGCTGATCGACTTCGAGGCATATGAACGGGTCGCGTTGAACGGGCAGGACGGGTGGGTGGCCTCGACGGCCCCGCGTGTGGTCGCCGACCCGTTGAACGGCAACAACCAGGTCGTCGAATCCGTCGGCGGAGGGCAGCAGTCGTACCGGGAGATCCCCGCGATCGCACAGGGAGAGACCGGCACGTTGTTCTTCCGGTTCCTGCGCACCGGGAGCGTGGACACCTCGTTCGGCCTCACCGATGTGGACGCGCCGAACGACTACGTGCACAGCCGGGCCTACGTGAACAATCAGAACGACGACATCCTTCGCGTGCGTGACGGCGGAGCGTTCAAGCCCGCCGGTGTCTGGTCTCGTGACGCCTGGCAGTGCGTCTGGATCGTCGCCGACAATGCGGCCGACAAGGTCACCGTCTACAGCCAGGGCGGTGCGTACGAAGAGAGGACCCGCCTGCCCGAGGGCACCGAGCAGCAGTTCGGCTTCCGTCAGGCGGTGAACGGCGCACTCGATCGATTCTTCTGGAAGAACGGCGCATCGAGCACAGGACGACTGCTGCTCGACGACGTGGCTGTCGACACCACGGGGGAGAACCTCGCGATCGCCACCGGGAACCCGGGTGACTGCGCACCCGGAGGCACCGCGACCGAACCCCTGCTCAACCCGCTCCCCGATCCCGCGCTCGCCGACCTCGGAATCGAGGTGACCGAGCTGGCGCAGCTGCCGGAGTCGCACACGACCCCGGCCACGCAGGACCAGCGCCTCGTGCGCCACAACCGGATCACGCACCTCGACGAGGTGCCCGACGGCTCCGGTCGGCTGATGGTGCCGGACAACAACGACATCCTGTACCTGGTCGACAAGGAGTCGGGCGAGTACGTTCCCTACCTCAACGTCCGCGACGAGTTCATCGACAATTTCCACAACAGCGCAGGCCTCGGCACCGGTCTGGGGTCGGCGGAGTTCCACCCCGACTTCGCCGAGAACGGGCTCTTCTACACGGTGCACACCGAGGGCGGATCGGCTCTCACGGAGGACACTCCCGACTTCCCCGCCTTCGGGAACACCGCCTTCCACAGCGTGATCACCGAGTGGAAGGCCGACGACCCGTCTGCGGAGACCTTCGCGGGCACACACCGCGAGGTGATGAGGATCCCGTTCGCCGGTCGTGTCCACACCGTGCAGCAGATCGCCTTCAACCCGACCGTCTCGGCCGGTGACGCCGACTACGGCAACCTGTACGTGCTCGTGGGCGACGGCGGCAACGGGGTCGGCAACGGCAATCCGCAAGACCTCGCCACACCGCAGGGCAAGATCCTCCGGGTGGACCCGACCGGCGACGACAGCGCGAACGGCGAATACGGTGTGCCGACGGACAACCCGTTCGTCGACGAGTCAGATGCCCTTCCGGAGATCTTCGCCGTCGGCATGCGGGACCCCCACCGCATCAGCTGGGACCCCGAGGGCGACCACACGATGTACCTCGCCCACATCGGCGAATGGCAGGTCGAGTCGATCTACGCGGTCGAACCCGGGGACAACTTCGGTTGGTCTGTTCGCGAGGGATCCTTCGTGGCCGACAACCGGCAGATCTTCCCGCTTCCGGAGGACGATGCGGAGAACGGCTTCACCTATCCCGTCGCGGCCTACGATCACAATCGCGATCCCGGTCAGACCGGCGACGCGGGAGTGGCCGTGAACGGCGGATTCGTCTACCGCGGCGAGATCGCGGAGCTGCAGGGGCGCTACCTCTTCACCGATCTGGTGCGCGGGTGGGTGCTCTCCACCGATGCGGAGGAGATGATCCGCAACGACGGCGACATCGGTGACCTCGCCACGATCGAGGAGCTGCGGGTGTTCGCAGACGGCGAGGAGACGACGTTCCAGGACCTGGTCGGCGACAAGCGCGTCGATCTGCGATTCGGCTCCGACGCCGACGGCGAGCTCTACCTCGTGTCGAAGGCGAACGGGAAGATCTGGAAGGTCACCGGTGCGCGGACCGTCGACGAGCCCTCGTCACCGTTCGTGCTCCCGGCGCTCGCTCCGAACCTCGTCACGCACTACGACTTCGATCACCCCGATGCGGCGAAGCCGACCATCGAGACCGATCAGGGTCGCTCCGGTACCGACATCTCCCTGATCAACGGCGGAATCGAGATGCGGGTCGCCGATCGTGCCTATCCGGGCGCGGGCGAGGCGCTGCAGACGCAGCAGATGAGTCCGCGGACGGCGTCGAACGACGACTGGAAGGCGGGCATCTACGACGCCGACGGTGTCGAGTCGCTGGACAGGTTCGCCGGCACGGACAAGGCGTCCGTCATGGGCTGGTTCAAGCCCACCGGCGATCACCCGGCGCTGAACTCGGGCACGACGAATCCGGACGACGTGTACAACGCGATCGGTCTCGCGGGGGTGTTGACCGGAACGTCGGACGGACACGCGGTGCGCGCGTTGCTCGAGGTCATCACGGTCGGGGGCGAGCTCAAGCTCGTCGCGCTCGGGCGACGCGTCGACGGTGCCGGCTCGTGGACGTTCGCGGCCGATCTGCCCTGGAACGAGATCCTCAAGAAGGGGCACTGGGTGCACCTGGCGGCGACCTTCGACTTCGGGAAGGGCGAGATGAAGCTCTTCATGAACGGCGAGGAGCTCGCGGGGAAGTACACCGCAGCCAATCCGTGGGGTGAGGGCTCGACGTCCGACACCGCGCCTGCGGGCATCAAGATCGGCGGGAGCTTCCCGCAGAACACCAGAGAGGCCAATCCGTTCAACGGACGGATGGACGACATCATGCTGCTCGACACGGTGCCCACGGCCGAGCAGGTGGCCGCGCAGTATGCGCTGTACGACGTGCCGGAGGTCGAGCCTCCGACGCCGCCGACCTGCACGCCGGACGGCACCGTCATCACCGATGTGATGTCGCAGGATGACTGGGAGCCGAAGACCCCTGCCAAGTGGGACTTCCCCGGTGACCAGGTCATCCTCACGGAAGCGGGGACGAACCCGAACGACGGGATCCGCCGTCCGTTCGAGTACGCCGTGCTCACCGAGGGCCCGGAGCTCGGTTCGTTCGATCTCACCGGCCAGGTGCGCCTCGACGAGAAGGCGTCGGTCAACAACCGCGATGTGATCATCGTCTTCGGGTGGAAGTCCGACACGGAGTACTACTACGCGCACCTCTCGCAGGACAACTCCATCTATGCCCACAACGGCATCTTCAAGGTCAATGGTGCCGACCGCGAGCGGATCGACGACCAGTGGGATGGAACGGTCGGAGCGCCACCGGCTGTCACCGACGAGGAGTGGCACGAGGTGCGGCTGCTCCGATGCGCGGACAGCGGTGACATCGCCGTCTTCGTGGACGGGATCGACACACCGCTGATGACGGCGAACGACAAGACGTTCACCGAGGGGCGTGTGGGCTTCGGCTCATTCGACAACTTCGGACGCCTCCGTGATCTGTCGGTCACCATGGCGGCGACGGACACCACCGCGCCCACGGCGACCGTGAAGAGCGGCGCGACGTTCACCGTGGGGAGGGACGGCGTCTACAGCAAGGTGTCGTTCACGCTCCACGATGACGGAAAGGTCGACCGGTTGACGCTCAACGGCGTCGAGAAGGATCTGACGAACAACGCCTGGTCCGATCTGAACGCGGTGGTGCCCGGCGCCTTCGGCGCGGTGGAAGGCGCGAACACGCTGGTCGTGTACGATGTCGCGGGCAACGCGACGACCGTCCGCTTCACCCTCGATGCGACGGCTCCCACGGTTACGGTCAAAACGGGCGGCTCCTTCACGGTCGGTGCGAACGGCACGTACAGTCTGGTGTCGTTCAAGCTCCACGATGCCGGGAAGGTGGATCGCCTGACCCTCAACGGGGTGGCGAAGGATCTGACGGACAACGCGTGGTCCGATCTCAACGCCGTGAAGCCCGGTGCCTTCGGAGCCGTCGCCGGCGCGAACACGCTGGTCGTGTACGACGTCGCGGGCAACGCGACGACGGTCCGCTTCACCGTGACGGCCGGGTAGTCGCGTCGGCGGATGCGGGGTGCCCATCGCCCCGCATCCGCCGACTGCCGGAACCCTGCTCCCATGCCCACCCCAGCATCCCCGGCTACCCTCGGTGACATGCGCCGTCTCCTCGNCCCCCCCCCCCCCCCCCCCCCCCCCCGACTGCCGGAACCCTGCTCCCATGCCCACCCCAGCATCCCCGGCTACCCTCGGTGACATGCGCCGTCTCCTCGTTCTGCCCCTCGTGCTCGCTGCCGGATTCCTCGTCGCCGGATGCTCGCAGGTCACGCAGCTGGCCGGTGATGCTCTCGGCGTCGACGTGCAGGCGACGTGCGCGACGATCGACGATGCCTACGGTCAGTACCAGGCGCTGCTCGAGCAGGGCGAGGTGTCGGCGGAGCAGGCGGATGCGGCGCGGGATCAACTGGTCGCGTCGCTCGACGGGCTCGCGGACGGTGTCGACGGGGCGCTGGGCGATGCCATCCGCTCCGGTGCCGAGAAGATCAGCGGGATGACCGATCTGCGGGCACCCGAGGCCATCGAAGCGGTCGAGCAGCTCAAGGAGTCGGCGTCGGCGTTCTGCGGCTGAGCCGGATCGCGCCGGCGACCGTGGCAGCGACGAGCGCGCTGGAGCGGGCGCCGAGGTGGATGCCGTCGCGGTGGCTCGTCACGGTCCGGGCGGTGACCTCGAAGACGTCGATCAGGTCGATGCGGAGGTCGCTCGCCACGCGTCGCACCAGCGGGGCGACCTCGCTCGTGATGATCCGCTCATCGACGCCGCGGCGGTTCTCGAAGGCGACGGGCGGCGTCAGGAGGAACACGGTCGCTCCCCGTGCGCGGTAGCGTTCGGCGAAGTCGGCCAGCTCCGACGCGTATCGGTCCGGATTCCAGTTGTCGCCACGCGCGTCGTTCGAGCCGAGCATGATGAGCACGATGTCGGGCTGGGACTCGAGCGATGCTGCGGCGTGCGGACTCTCGTCGTATGGCCAGTCGCCGTCGCGTTGCAGGGTGCGCCGGTTCACGCCGTAGTTGAGCACCTGATATCGGTCGCCGAGGATCTGCTGGAGGCGGCCGGGGTACGCGCGCCGCGCCCGGCCTCGGAACAGCACGCCCGCGCCGTACGTGTTGCTGTCGCCGACGGCGGCGACTCGGATCCGGTCTTCTCTGAGGCGGGGGACCGGCGGATACATGATCCTTCGATACATCACAGCGATGGTGCCCGCCAGGAGGGCGACGCTCGCAGCGGCCGCGAGGATCCTCCGGCGCGCGTCGGACAGCACGGGACGGATCATCCGTCCATCCTCTCTCAATCCCCGTACCTGCGGGGGAAGGAGGGGAGACTGTCACTGAGTGCTGAGACGTGCAGAACAGGAGAGCGATGACGACCGTGTTCCCTCGTTCCGTCTCCGTCGTCATCCCGGTGCGCAACGACGCCCTCCTCCTGGAAGAGTGTCTCCGCGCCCTGGAGCGGCAGACGCGCAGAGCCGATGAAGTCATCGTCGTCGACAACGGCAGTACGGATGACACCGTTGCGGTCGCCGAACGGCACGGAGCGCGCGTCGTGTCGGAACCCGTGCAGGGGATCCCTCGCGCCTCGTCGGCCGGCTATGACGCGGCGTCGTGCGACATCATCGCGCGCCTGGACGCTGATTCCCGCCCCGGACCGGACTGGATCGAGCGGATCGAGCGGACGTTCCGCGAACGCGACGACCTCGACTTCGTCACAGGCGACCCGCGCTTCTACGGCTCGACGCCGCTCGTGCACTGGGTGGGAGAACGCCTCTACATCGGTGGCATGTACGCCGCCCTCACTCCGCTGCTCGGACACGCGCCCCTCTTCGGCTCAAACATGGCCATGCGGGCCGAGACCTGGCGGATCCTGAGCGGTGAGGTGCACCGCGAGCCGCAGAACATCCACGACGACTTCGACCTGTCGTTCCACATCCGACCCGGGATGACCGTGCTGCGTGACCGTCGTCTCGTCGTCGAGGTCTCGGCACGGCCGTTCCAGGACTGGGCTTCGCTTCGACGTCGGCTGAGCTACGTGCTTCCGACCGTGCGGCTGCATCTGCCGCAGGAGGCGCTGTATCGGCGACGGCAGGCCCGGCGGCGGGCGGAGGCGTCGGCGCGCGGCCGGTGAGTCAGCCGCGGGCGCGAGCGTACAGGTCGAGCAGATCCGCCGTCAGCTGGTGTGGCGTGGTCTCGCTCGGGCTGTGCCCTGTCGCATAAGCACGGAAATCGGCATCGATTTCGCGGGCGAACCTCTGGTGGGCGGCCAGCGGCCACAGGTCGTGCGCGCCGGCGACCACGAGTTTGGGCACCGGGAGTGCGCGCACGCTGCTGCGCAGGTCGGGCGTCGCCATCATCAGCCCGATGATCTCGTCGACGCTGCGCCTCCGTGTGAGGGCGAACCGGGATCGCACGAACTCGAGCCGCATGGGCGGCACCCGGTTCTTGTTCGTCACGATGCCCCAGATCATCAGGCCGGCACCGCGCCGCGGGCTCGCGATCGGGGCGATCGGACCCAACCACTTCATGGTGGCGAAGACGTTGCCGGCGCCCGGGGGAGTCGTGAGAAGGGCGAGCGAGAGGACGAGCTCAGGACGGCGGATCGCCACGGACTGCGCGATCGTGCCCGCGAACGAATAGCCCAGCAGATGGGCCGGGGCACCTGCCTCGAGGAACGCGACGAGGTCGTCGATGAACAGGTCGTACGTGTAGGCCCGGTCCGCGCCGGCGGCATGCGATTCGTACTGGCCGGCGAGGTCGAAGGACTGCACGAAGTATCCGGCCTGTGCCAGAAGCGGCAGCATCAGCGCGAAATCCTCTTTGGATCCCGTCGCACCCGGCACCAGGACCGCACGAGGATGCGTCGGATCACCGAGCGACACGACGGCCAGCTCACCACTCGGCGCCGAGAACCACGACCTCACCGAGCCGGCGGGCGGAATCGTCCAATCGATGTCACCGATCGCGGCATCGAGCGCGGCGGCGGATCCGGCTGCCCGCTCACTTCGCGAATCCGTCGACACGCTGACACGGTACTCCCGCGCTCCGGTGCGCGGGCGGAGCGCGCGCCGGGAGATGCGCGGGCCGGTCAGTGCGCCCGGTCCTGCTCCAGCATCATCCGGGCGAGGCTGCGGGCCGAGTCCCATGGTCGGTCGAAGGTCTCCATGCCGACCGTGACGATCGCCCCCTCGTAGAGCAGCATCATGGCCTGCGACATCTTCTCCGGGTTCGAGACGCCCGCTTCCTGGCACAGTTCGGCGAAGAGTTCGAGCAACCAGCTCTTCTGCCGAGCGACCTCGGGGAAGACGGGGTGGCCGTCGTGGCCGTCGCCGATCTCTGCGCGCGCGTTGATCGCGCTGCACCCCTTCGGGCTGTTGGCATCCGACCAGGAGATCGCGGCGTCGAAGATGGCCAGGATGCGCTCCGCGCCCGGATCCGGGACGCGAGCGAGGTGCTCGGCGACGTGGGCGCGCCAGCGCGCATCGCGGTGTTGCAGGTAGGAGACGACCAGGACTTCTTTCGAACCGAACCGGTCGTAGAGCGTCTTCTTCGTGACGCCGGCGGCTTCCGCGATCGTGTCGACTCCGACGGCGTGGATGCCGCGTTCGTAGAAGAGCGCTGATGCGGCGTCGAGCACGCGGGTGGCACCCGGTGTGAGGGGAGCGAGCTCAGGGATGGGGACGGCCATGACACCGAGTATACCAACCTGTATAGTCGAGCAGATGAGTAAACAGATCGGTATACTTCACATCGGTGTCACAGTCGCGGCCTCCGTGGCGTTCGTCGTGACCTGGAGCTCCGGCTTCCTCGTGCCCGCGCTCGCCGCGGTGGAAATCTCGCCGTTGAGGTTGCTGGTGTGGAGGTTCGTGCCTCTCGCTGTGATCCTGCTGGCCGTGGTCGGGTTCACCGGTGCGGCACGGGGTCTCTCCGCGGCCGACGTGCGGCGTCAGGCGCTCATCGGCCTGTTCGCCCAGTTCGGCTATTGTGTCGCCGTCTACGGAGCGATCGCCTCCGGTGTCGCTACCGGTACCACCGCCCTGATCGATGCCGTGCAGCCGCTCATCGTCGCGGTGCTCGTCGGCCCACTGCTCGGGTTGAGGGTGCGCGCGGCGCAGTGGGCCGGACTCCTGGTCGGCGCGGTCGGGGTCCTCCTGATCGTGCGCACGCAGCTTGACGGCTCCGCCGCGCATCCGGCCGCGCTTCTGTGGCCTGCGACGGCGATGGCCTGCCTCATCATCGGCACGTTCCTCCAGCGTCGGTCCCGACCACGGACGGGCACCCTCGTCACCTTGACCATCCACGTGACGGTCACTGCCGCGGTGCTCGTGCCGGTCGCTGCGGCCTTCGAGGCGCTCGCACCGCCGTCATCCGCCTCTTTCTGGCTCGCCGCCGGATTCGCGGCCGTGTTCCCGACACTTGCGGCGTACGGCCTGTACTGGTGGCTGCTGCGTCGGGTCGGCATCACGGCGCTGAACGCCCTGCTCTTCCTGATCGCGCCGACGACGGCACTCGCGGGTGCCGTGCTTCTCGGCGAGCCGCTGACGATCGTGACACTCCTCGGCTTCCTCCTCTGCGCGGTGGGCGTGGCGGCGGTGCTCGTCGGCGAGGCTCGGCCCGCAGGTGCGGTCGATCGCGGGCCCGTCCGGGTGAGAATGCGGCCGAGGCGTGGAGCTGGCGAGGCTGCGCGCTAGCATCGACTCCATGAACTTCAACCTCTCCGCATGGTGGTGGCTGCACTAGCGGCCGGTTGAAGTGTGTTCACGGGCTGCACGGCAGCTCGTGGCAGCACGCGAGGACTCCGTGTGGCTCCCTATCGATGGGAGAAAGACCGATGGAGTCCTTCATTGCGACGGCGCAGCGCTCGGCGGAGGTCGCGGCCGCCGTGGACCGACACCCGGAGCGGTTCCGAGTGCTCACGGGGGAGCGGCCGACCGGACCGCTGCACCTGGGCCACTACTTCGGGACGATACGGGAGCGCGTCCGGCTGCAACAAGCCGGAGTCGAGACATTTCTCGTGCTCGCCGACTACCAGGTCATCACCGACCGCGATACGACGGACAACGTCCGTGAGAACGTCCACGGTGCCGTGCTCGACTACCTCGCCGCCGGAATCGACCCGGAGCGCACCACGATCTTCACGCACTCCTCGATCCCTGCTCTGAATCAGCTGCTGCTGCCGTTCCTCAGTCTCGTCACAGAGGCGGAACTGCACAGGAACCCGACGGTCAAGTCGGAGTACGCGGCGTCCGGCCGCGCGCTGAGCGGTCTGCTGCTGACGTATCCGGTGCACCAGGCGGCCGACATCCTCTTCTGCAAGGGCAACCTCGTTCCGGTCGGGAAGGACAACCTGCCGCACGTCGAGATGACCCGGGTGATCGCCCGACGGTTCAACGAGCGCTACGGCGAGCTCTTCCCTGTGCCGGATGCGCTCGTCACGGCGACACCGGAGGTGCCGGGGTTGGACGGACGGAAGATGTCGAAGAGCTACGGCAACGCGATCTCCCTCTCGATGACACCGGAGGAGACCGTCGCGGCGATCCGCCGAACACGGACGGACCAGGAACGGCGGATCACGTTCGATCCCGAAGCGCGTCCGGGTGTCTCCGCACTGCTGACGACGGCTGCCTTATGCCTGGATGTCACGCCCGCCGAGCTCGCGGACGACGTCGGTGACGCGGGAAGCAACGCGCTGAAGACCGTGACCGCCGCTGCGGTGAACGACTTCCTGGCGCCGATGCGTGAGCGCCGGCGGAGTCTTGCCGCAGACGGCGAGCTGGCGCGCTCGGTTCTCCGCCGGGGGAACGAGCGTGCGAATGCGGAGGCGGAAACGACGTTGGACGAGGTGCGTGAGGCGATGGGGACCGTGTACTGCTGAGACGCCGAGCCCCGAGCCCCGAGGCGCCGCTACGGGCGTCGGGCCTCGATCAGGTGACGGGTCGAATGCGCGACGAACGGTCCGTCGGCCTGGATCCTGTCGTGCAGGTCACGGAGCCGGTCGAGACTGTTCTCGACCGTGAACCCGGGCACCCACCAGATCACCTTGCGGAGCAGGTAGACCGCCGCGGCGACGTCGTGGATCTCGATGCGAAGCCTCGCGGTTCGCAGATCGATGACCTCGAGCCCCGCAGCCCGTGCGGCGTCGGCCTCGTCGTCGGGGTGGCGTCCGCGGCGCGCTTCCGGCTGGGGGCCCAGGAAGAACTCGATCAGCTCGAACGCGCTCGCTGGCCCGACGTGTTGCGCGAAGTAGGTTCCGCCCGGCGTCAGCACCCGTGCGATCTCCGACCACCAGATCGTCGCCGGATGCCTGCTGGTGACGAGGTCGAAGGCTTCATCGCCGAACGGTAGTGGCGGCTCGTCGGGGTCCGCGACGACCACCACGCCGCGAGGATGCAGGAGCCGCGTCGCGCGACGCACGTTCGGTGGCCAGGACTCGGTCGCCACGGCGGCGGGCGGGAAGGCCGCGGCCTCGGCGAGAACCTCCCCGCCGCCGGTCTGGATGTCGAGCGACGCGGACGCACCGCCGAGGCGCTCGGACAGGAGGCGGGCGTAGCCCCACGGAGGTCTCTCCTCGGTGGCTCTTCCGTCCAGCCAGCCGAAGTCCCATCCGGTCACGTCGGCTGTCCTTCCGGCTTCGATCAGTGCCTCGAAGGAATCGGTCATGGATCGATTCTCTCAGCGACCACCCCACCGGAGCCTTTAGTTGCACTTTGGCAACTAAAGGCGTATGGTTGACCTCGATCAACTTTCTACGCAGGAGCATTTCCCCTTGGCACACACCCCATCCGCAGTATCCGAGACACGCTCGGCACGCGAAGTCTTCACCGCGATCTCCGGGCTCGTCGTCGGCATGTTCGTCGCCGTGCTCTCCGGCACGGTCGTGTCGACCTCGATGCCGGTCATCATCGCCGACCTCGGCGGCACGCAGTCGCAGTACACCTGGGTGATCACGGCGAGCCTGCTGGCGACCGCGGTCTCGACCCCGATCTGGGGCAAGCTGGCCGACCTGGTCGACCGCAAGGTGCTCGTCCAGATCTCCCTCATCCTCTTCACCGTCGGCACCGTGATCGCCGGCTTCTCCACCGACACGAACATGCTCATCGCCGTCCGCGTCGTCCAGGGAATCGGCGTCGGCGGCTTGATGTCGCTGGTCATGATCGCGGTGGCTCTCATCATCTCCCCGCGTGAGCGCGGCAAGTACATGGGCGTCGTCGGCGGCATCATGGCCCTCGGCACCATCGGCGGCCCGCTGCTCGGCGGACTCCTCACCGACGTGTGGGGCTGGCGCTCCAACTTCTTCGTCGGCGTGCCCTTCGCGATCCTGGCCCTCGTGCTGCTGCAGTTCACCCTGCACCTGCCCAAGCCGCAGCGCGACTCGAAGGTGTCGATCGACTACTTCGGCATCGTGCTGCTCGCGGTCGGTGTCTCGACCCTGCTCATCTGGGTGTCGATGGGCGGCAACCAGTTCGACTGGGAATCCTCGACCAGCATCATGCTCGCCGTCACGGCCGGCGTCGCCATCGCCGCATTCATCACGGTCGAGTTCTTCGTCAAGGAACCGATCGTGCCGATGTCGCTGTTCCGCAACCGAACCTTCACGCTGTCGGTCGTCGCGTCGATCGCGATCGGCGTCTCGATGTTCGCCACCTCGGTGTTCCTCGCGCAGTACTTCCAGCTCGCGCGCGGCGCCACGCCCACCGAGTCGGGTCTCATGACCATCCCGATGATCATCGGTCAGATGGGTGCGTCGATCATCATCGGCCAGCTCGTGAGCCGGTTCGGCAAGTGGAAGGGCTGGATGCTGACCGGGTCGGTCCTTGCGACCGTGGGCGTCAGCCTGATGTCCACGCTGCGCTACGACACCCCGTTCCCGCTGGTCGCCGTGTACATGTTCGTCCTCGGTGCCGGACTCGGCATGGTCATGCAGAACCTCACGCTCATCGTGCAGAACGACACCGCCCCGCAGCAGCTGGGGGCCGCCTCGTCGAACGTGAACTTCTTCCGCACGATCGCGGGCACCATCGGCGTGACCGTGATGGGGTCGCTCCTGTCCACCAGCGTCGGCACGTACGTCACGGACGGGCTCTCCGGCTTCACGCCGACCTCGCAGGAAGAGGTCGACGCCCTGAAGCACCTCGCCTCGGGTGACGTCCCGAAGGTCGGACAGCTGCCGGACACGATCCGCTCGATCGTCGAGAGCGCCTACGGTCACGGCATCGCCGACGCCTTCATCGTCGCGATTCCGCTCGCCGTGATCGCCATCATCGCCATCGCGTTCATCAAGAACAAGCCGCTGTCGACGAAGAACGCCGCGGAGCAGATGCTCGAGCAGGCGGAGGAGTCGGTGATCGAGGTCTCCGAGGCTGAGGTCGGCGCCTCGCTCTCGACCGGAGCCATCCGGATCGACGGCGGGGAGTCCGCGACTCCGAAGACCGGTTCGGTGGGAGTGCTCGAACGCGAAGATCGGGACCAGGAGCGCTGACATGTCGTCCCCGGGAGCGGTCGCCTCGACGGATGTCGACAGTGCGCTCGGCGACCTGCAAGCGCATCTGAACCTCATCTTCGCGCGGACCAGGTCGCTGTGGAAGGAATCTGCAGCTCGGGTCCACCCCGAGCTGCAGGTCGCCGGCTACAAGCTGCTGACGTTCATCGATCGAGCGGGTACGGCCAACGCGCACGAGCTCGCAGACCGGTTCGAGATGGACAAGTCGGTCATCAGTCGCCAGGTGCGGATGCTGGAGGAGCTGGCGCTTCTGGAGTCACGACCGGATGAGCGCGACGGACGACTCCGGGTGCTGACGGTCACGGCCGGTGCGGGTGCGGCGCTCGCGGAGGTCCGCCGCGAGTACGGCTCCCGCCTCCAAGCCGTGATCGATGAGCTCACCCCCGAGGAGATCCGCGCCGCGTCCAAGGTCTTCCGGCTGCTCGCAGAAGTGTGAGACGAAGCCCCGCTGTCATGATCGACAGCGGGGCTTCGCCGTACACTGGCGAGCATGAGCGCCTCCTCCGACGCCCCCGCCGAGACCCCCGAATCCGACGCCGACGCGGAACTGCTGGGGGATGCGGAGATCGACCACGCCATCACCAGGGTCGAACAGGAACTCGGGCGCCTCTTCGCACGGATCCGGGTGAGCTGGCGTGAGGCCGCGGCCACCGTGCACCCCGACCTGCAGCCGCTCGGCTACCAAGTGCTCACCTCCATCGCGACGGGCAAGGCGACCTCGGCCGGGGCGATCATCGAACGCCTGCAGACCGACAAGTCGGCCGTGAGTCGCCAGGTACGCCAGCTCGAACAACTGGGACTCGTCGAGAGCATCCCGGATCCGGAGGACGGCCGGGCGCGCGTCCTCGTGGCCACCGACCTCGCCCAGGAGCGGGTCGCGCTCGCGCGGTCGCAGTACGAGGGGCGCATGGGGGAGCGGCTGCGCAGGTGGACGGCAGCCGACCTCGACCATTTCGCCGACCTGCTCGCGGCGCTCGGCGGGAACTGAGGGAATACGGGGAGCGCTCCGGGCCTTACCTCCCACTGTGAATCTCTACGAACCCGCCCGCTTCGGCGCCCTCCCGCTGACCAATCGCGTCGTCATGGCGCCGCTCACCCGCACGCGTGCCGATGACGACGGTGTGCCGACCGCGACGATGGCGGAGTACTACCGGCAGCGCGCAGGGCAGGGACTGATCATCTCCGAAGGTGTCTGGCCGGCTCTTGAAGGCAAGTCCTACCCCGGGCAGCCGGGCATCGTCACGCCCGCACAGATCGAGGCGTGGAAGTCGATCACCGCGGCGGTCCACGCTGAGGGAGGAACGATCGTGATGCAGCTCATGCACGGCGGTCGTGTGGGTCACCCCGCGATCTCGGGGGAGCCCCGGGTCGTCGCTCCCAGCGCGCTCGCCGCACCGGGACAGACCCACACACCCGAGGGCAAGGCCGATCTGCCCATCGCCCACGCCCTCACGCTGGAGGAGATCCCCGAGGTCGTCGAGCAGTTCGCTCAGGCCGCACGCAACGCGATCGCCGCCGGCTTCGACGGCGTCGAGGTGCATGGTGCCAACGGCTACCTGGTGCACGAGTTCCTCTCACCCGTGTCGAACGTCCGCGACGACGCGTACGGCGGGTCTCCCGAGAACCGGGCACGCTTCGCGATCGAGGTCGTGTCGGCCGTCGCTGCCGCCGTCGGAGCCGATCGCACCGGCATCCGTCTCTCGCCGCAGCACAACATCCAGGGTGTGCTGGAAGAGGACGCCGCCGACGTGCACGCGACCTACACGGCCGTCGCCGACGGGCTCGCGCCGCTCGGCCTCGCTTTCATCGACGTGCTCAACGCCGATCCTGCCGGCGAGCTCGTGCAGCACATCCGCCGCACGGCGGGCGCCCCGCTGATCGTCAACACCGGCTTCGCGATCGAGACGACGCGGGACGCCGCAGAGGCACTCGTCGCCGACGGCATCGCCGATGCGGTCGCTGCCGGGCGTCCGGTGATCGCCAACCCCGACCTGATCGAGCGCTGGCGTCAGGACTCCGAGCTCAACGAACCCCGCCCCGCGCTGTTCTACGGCCGGACCGCGGAGGGATACACCGACTACCCGTCGCTGGAGTCGGTGCGCGTCGGAGCCTGACCCGCGGTTCCCGGCGGACGTCGACGAACGAAAGCACGCGGAATCAATGCACTTTACGTAACTTATGTACATAAGTTGTATAATTTCCCTATGAACACGATCAGCCGCAGTGTCCCATCGAAGGATCTCCGCGACAGCCTCGCTGACGTCCTCGGGGGCGTCGCTTACGGTTCGGAGCGCGTGGGCGTCACGCGTCACGGAAAGCTCACTGCCGTGGTGATCAGTGTGGACGACCTCGAGCTACTTGAGGAGCTCGAGGCCGCCCGCGATGCGGCAGAGTTCGCCGCGGCGCGCACGGCCGATGATGGGCAGCGCGTCACGCTGGATGAACTGCGCTCGGAAGTTGCGTGACTGCGTATCGGGTCGAGTTCACGACGGCGGCCGCGAAAGAGGTCCGCAAGCTGGATCAACAGAATCGTCGCCGCATTCTGGGTGGCTCACCGGCGTGAGGTCTACGAGATGTGAGCAGACGACGGTCGTCAGAGCGCGATGTCACCGGCCGTGTCGAGAGGTCGCCATCCGGTCTCCCGTGCTCCCGGCTGCATGAGCACGTCGGAGGCGAGCAGTGGCCCGAGGTCGAGCCCGGTCAGGGTGGCGATGTCGGAGATGGGCACTTGGAACGTGCGGAACGCCGCCAATGGTGGGACGACGAGTGTCGTCTCACGGGTGTCGATCAGCGCGGACTGATCGAGCACGAAGCCGGCCGCAGTGAGCTCGTCTCCGCTGCGCCACGCGGCGATCTTCCAGAAGCGGCGCGGGATCCGGACACCCCGGTAGGGCGGGTCATCGTCGGCGAGGATCGGCGCGGTGAAGACCGACACGCGCTGGTCTGTGGTCTCGGCGTAGGCGAGCACGTGATCCTCGAGGCCGAGCCAGAGCTCCTTGGACTGGTTGAACGCCGCCGCCTGTGGTGCGGCGTTGGGATAGAAGAAGGTCGCCTCCGCCGCCGACCTCGCCTCGGAGAGTTCGCCCCAGCCCGGGTCGCGTCGCCGCACCAAGTGGCCCCGATCGAGATCGTTGCGCGCATAGACCGCCGGTCCCGTCTGCTCATCGGCGGGGATGCGGGGATCGAGCCGCCACTCGCCCGTGCGGGGCAGTTCCCGGAGCCGGGCACCGTCGATGTTGACCGCCGTCACCGCCGCCAGTCTGCGTGCGGGGTCGAGCAGCACGGTGAAGCGCGGGTAGGGGAGTTCACGGCTCGGTTGCGCGGGACGTGGAAGTGGCAGTGGCGTGCCGAGGAAGTCCGGGTCGTAGCCGTCGGTCATGCTCCTATCGTGCACGGGGGCTCCGACGAGGGCTATCCGGATCGAAGGGCGCTACCTCGTTCGTCGCCGGGCTCGACGATCACGTCGAGCGCGACTCCCTCGCAGCCGACGCGCGGAAGAGCGGCGAGACCGCTGCCGCGCACGGAGTCTCCCGTGGCCCATCGAGGATCGGTCGATACCACGACCCGACCGACGCCGTTCGTCAAGGTCACCTCGCATCCGAGTGCGGCGAAACGCGGAGTGAGGTCCTGTTCGACGGCCGACACCAGCAGGTCGAGTCCGGCGACTCCGATGCGCGCTCCGTCCACCTCGGCGGGGACCGCGATCGTGATCGTGTATTCGTCGCTGCACAGGTAGTCGACGTAGGGGCCCGCGACGTGCGGCTCTCCGGTGGCCATCGGCACCCGGAACCACTCCAGCGCGCTGTAGTCGATGTTCTCCTTGTTCAGCGACTGGGAGGCGAGAACGAGCTGTCTCCGATCCTCGCCCTGCCACCAGGCGAGGTGACTGTGCGCGTCGGTGAGGAGGTCGATCGCCGCGATGAATCCTGCTCCATAGACGGGTCTCTCCTGCAGGGCAAGAGTCATCAGGGCGTGGGGTTCCACGAGCGTGTCGATCTTCGAACGGGTGAGCGGGCCGGTCGCTCTCGCCTCGGAGACCTGGGCGGCGAACGGGTCCACCCAGTCGAGGAGCGTGCGCACGGGCGCCGTGAAGTAGTCCTCCACGATCGCCGCTGCGGCCTGGATGGCGGTGTCGGTTGCTGTGTTCATCATCGCGTCCTCCTGTGCACGTCGATGGGGGCTGTGTTCTAGCCGGTGGTGGCCTGGAGCCGGATCAGGGCATCGATGGTCTCCGCCGCCATGAGCTCGGTTCTCGCCCCGGCGGCATCGGGGTCTCCGGCCTCCACGGCGTCGATCACGGCGGCGAGGTGAGCGGCCTGCCGTCGGAGGTTCTCGGTCTCGTAGGCGACGAGGCGCAGAAAGGGGGAGAGCTCCGCCTGCAGCTTCATCTGCTCGCGGGTGAGTCGCGCCGACTGGCTCAACGCGACGATCTCGATCTGCACGTCGTCGAGGAGGCGGCGCTGTGCTTCGGGGTCGAGGTCTTCGATCCGCTCCAGCCGGCGACGCACCCGCTGTGTTTCGCTGGGATCGGCGCGCCTCGCCGCGAGTCGGACGCATGCTCCGGTGATGGCGGCGTAGTGGGCACCGAGGTCTCGCAGTGCTAGGCGCGACGTGCGGCGCACGGCCTCTCTGGCGAAGGTGAGCGGATCGGCGTGCGCGGCGACGAAGCTGCCTCCGTTCCGCCCGCGGCGGGTGACGACGAGGCCGCGGCCCCGGAGGGCGAGGAGTGCTTCACGTACCGTCACCGGGGCGACCCCGAGGCTCTTGCTCAGGTCTGCTTCCGATGGGAGTCTCTCGCCGGCGCGGAGGTGCCCCCGCGTGATCGCATCGACCAGGCGACGCTCGACGAGTTCCGCCCTGCCTTCGTCGCCGATCGGCTGGAACAACGCCCCCTGGAGTCGATGCGGCTGCGCATGCTCCGTCTCTGTTTCGAGTCCGGGGGAGAGCTCCGCAGAGGCGTGCGTCGGGTGCGTCGTCGAGCTCGATCCCATCCTGCGATTCTCCCTTCCGTGATCACGATACCCAAGAAGTTCCTGTTGACATATTACCTATGGGTTTATATGTTTTGGTGAATCTTCCGAGTTCGACGACGATCTGAGGAGCGCGAGATGATCGCCACGGCACCCGCAGCACCCACAACACCCGAGGGCACACGCCCAGACGGGACGGTGACTCTGAGCGGCGTCACCAAGTCCTTCGGCGAGTTCACCGCCGTCCGCGACCTCGACCTCGAGGTCGCGTCGGGTGAGTTCCTGTCGATGCTGGGCCCCTCCGGCTCCGGCAAGACCACGGTGCTGCGCATGATCGCCGGCTTCGAAGACGTCACCGCGGGCAGCATCCTCCTTTCCGGGGTGGACGTCACGCGTACGCCACCGCATTCGCGCCCGGTGAACACGGTCTTCCAGGACTACGCGCTCTTCCCGCACCTGACCATCGCCGACAACGTCGGCTACGGGCTCCGCGTGCGCGGCGAAGGCAAGGCCGCCCGGGCCGCCCGGGTGCACACCTCCCTCGAGCAGGTGCGCCTCGACCATGTCGCCGACCGACTGCCCCACCAGCTCTCGGGCGGCCAGCGTCAACGCATCGCCCTGGCCCGAGCGCTGATCCTGCGCCCGCAGGTGCTGCTGCTCGACGAGCCGCTCGGCGCACTCGACAAGCAGCTCCGCGAGCAGATGCAGATCGAGCTCAAGCAGATCCAGCGCGAAGTCGGAATCACCTTCATCTTCGTCACCCACGATCAGGAGGAGGCGCTCACGTTGAGCGACCGGGTCGCGGTGTTCAACGGCGGCCGGGTCGAACAGGTGGGTGCCCCTCGAGATGTCTATGAGCGACCGGAGACGGAGTTCGTCGCGCGCTTCCTCGGCCTCTCGAACCTCATCGGCGGGGAACTCGCCGAGGCCCTCACCGGCGACCGGCAGACGATGAGCGTGCGACCGGAGCGCATGCGGTTGACGGGCCGCGATGCGGCGCTCTCCCCGGGGGAGGTCTTCCTCGACGGCACGATCACCGAGATCGTCTACACCGGCCCGGCCACCCGCTACCTGATCGCGACTGACGCGGGGATGGACGTCACCGCCGAACGTCCCAATGCCCGGCACTCCGCCGCCGACGACCTCGCCCGCGGTCACCACGTCCGTGTCGTCTGGTCTCCCGACCAGGCGGCTCGGCTTCCCTGAAGAACGCAACAACCGAACACCCGATGCACACCTGCAGCACTGATCACGAAGGAGCGATCCATGCGTAAGAAGATCCTGGCCACCACGGCGATGGCAGCCGCCGCCGTCCTCGCCCTGTCCGGCTGTACCACCGGAGGTGAGGCCGCCGAAGGCTCCGGCGAACTCCAGATCGACGTTCCCGACATCGCCATGCAGGATGCCCTCGGCGACTACGAGGGAGAGGTGAACATCGTCGCCTGGAGTGGATTCGTCGAGCCGGCGTGGAGCGACGCCTTCACGAGCGAGACCGGTTGTGTGGTGAACCGTCGTGTCGCCGGTACCAGCGACGAGATGGTCCAGCTCATGCGCACCGGCGACTACGACCTGGTCTCCGCTTCGGGGGATGCGAGCCTGCGTCTGATCGCCGGCGGCGACGTGCAGCCGCTCAACCTGGAGCTCATCCCGAACTTCGGCGACGACATCGTCGAGGGCATGAAGGGCCAGATCTACGACACGATCAACGGCAAGTCGTACGGCATCCCGATCGGTCGAGGCGCGAACATCCTGCAGTACAACAGCGAGATCGTCACCGAGGAGCCCACCAGCTGGGACGTCGCCTGGGAGAAGGACAGCCCGTATGCGGGCAAGGTCATCGCCTACGATGCTCCGATCTACATCGCCGACGCCGCGGTGTACCTGATGGCGCACGAGCCCGACCTCGGCATCACGAACCCGTACGCGCTCGACGAGGAACAACTGGAGGCGGCGATCGACCTGCTCAGGCAGCAGAACGAGATCGTCTCCGAGTACTGGTCCGACCCCGCGGCGCAGATCACGTCCTTCGCGGGCGGGACCACCGTGCTCGGCACATCGTGGGAGGTGCTGCGCAAGCTCACGGAGGATGACAGGTTCCAGAGCGTGCTGCCCGAAGAGGGCTCGACCGGCTGGTCGGACGCCTGGATGCTGGCCACAGAATCGAAGAACCCGAACTGCGCGTACGCATGGATGGACTACTCGTCTTCCCCGGAGGTGAACGGCGCGATCGCGATGAACTTCGGCATGGCGCCGGCCAACGCCGCCTTCTGCGACACCAGCGAGGAGGCGAAGGCGCACTGCGAGTACTTCAACGCGACGGACGAGGAGTACTTCAAGAACGTCTGGTTCTGGACGACGCCGATCGAACAGTGCATCGACGGCCGCACCGACGTCACCTGCACCAACTTCCAGCAGTGGACGGACGCCTGGCTCTCGGTCAAGGGCTGAGCCGCCTCGAGGGGGTGGGTCGGCAGGCCCATCCCCTCATCCGCCCGCATCTTCCGCAACCACGAACGGGATCGACATGAAGCGCCGCCTCCGGATCGCCGGGCTCCTGGCCCTTCCGATGACCTGGCTCATCGGGATCTACATCTTCTCGCTGGTCATGCTCCTGGTGACCGCGTTCTGGATCACCGACCCCTTCACCTCGAAGGTGAAGCCGGGGTTCACGCTGCGCAACTTCGAGCAGCTCCTCGTCAATCCCGCCTACCTGTCGACATCGATGCGGACGCTGGGCATCGCGCTCGCGGTGACGGTGCTCGCCATCCTCATCTCGGTGCCTCTCGGCATCTTCATGGCCAAGATCGCGTCGCCGTGGCTCCGGGCGCTCCTGGCCGTGTCGATCACCCTGCCGCTGTGGGCCGGGTACCTGGTGAAGGTGCTCGCGATGCGCATCACCTTCACCGAGCAGGGATTCGCGAATTGGTTGCTGGCACCGTTCGGGATCTCCGGTCCGGGGTTCAGCGTGCTCACCGTCGTGCTCACCCTGACCTACCTGTGGCTGCCGTACATGGCGGTCCCGGTGTACACCGCGATCCGCCAGGTGCCGCCCAACCTCTTCGATGCGTCCGCCGACCTCGGTGCCGGATCATGGCGAACGATCGCATCGGTGGTCCTGCCGATCATCAAGCCGGCCCTCATCGCCGGCTCCGTCTTCACGTTCTCCCTGAGCCTCGGCGACTATCTGGTCGCCCGCTTCGTCGGCGGGGACACGCAGATGATCGGCAGCGTGATCGCGTCGAACATCAATCTGAACCCGCCGCTGGCGGCCGCGTACTCGCTGGTCCCCATCGCGTTCGTCGTCATCTATCTGGTGAGCGTGCAGCGCACCGGTGCTCTCGAAAGGATGTGAGTCGCATGCTGAGACTGTCCCGCACCTCGAAGGTCGTGCTCGGCGTCATCGTCGCGGTCGTCCTCGCCTTCATGTACATCCCGCTCGCGCTGGTGGTGCTCAACTCGTTCAACGCCGCGCGCATCGTGAGTTGGCCCGTGAGCGGGTTCTCGCTCGAGTGGTGGGGCAAGGCGTTCACCAGCGAGCCGGTGCGCGCGGCGCTCCTGAACTCCGTGCTGGTCGCTTCCGGCGCAACCGTGATCGCCGTGATCCTCGGCACGCTCGTGGCCTTCGCCCTCCAGAGGTATTCGTTCTTCGGACAGCGCGCCGTGAACCTCCTGGTGGTGCTGCCGATCGCGCTGCCGGGCATCGTCACCGGCGTCGCCCTCAACAACACGTACAACCAGATCCTCGAGCCGATCGGCATCCAGGTCGGCTTCTACGGCATGATCATCGCGCACGGCACCTTCTGTATCGTCATGGTGTTCAACAACGTGCTCGCCCGGCTGCGACGAATGAACCCCGGCATCGAAGAGGCCTCGAAGGACCTCGGTGCGAGCCCGTGGCAGACCTTCCTGCTGGTGACCCTCCCGCAGTTCCGCAGTGCGCTGATCGCCGGAGCGATCCTCGCCTTCGCGCTCAGCTTCGACGAGGTGTACGTCACGATCTTCACGGCTCCGCCGGGCGTCGACACCCTGCCGCTGTGGATCATGAACCAGATGGCGAGACCCAACGAGGCCAACGTCGTCAACGTCGTCGCGACGGTCGTCATCGTCGCGTCCTTCATCCCGGTGTGGATCTCACAGCGGCTCGGGAAGGAGGTCGACGAGCGCGACTGACCGGTCAGTCGTCGGTGCGGAAGCCGGCCGCCTTGTGCGTGCCGTCGCAGAAGGGCTTGAGGGCGGAGAGGCCGCAGCGGCAAAGGGCGACCGTCCGGCGGTGCGGCGCGATCGGATCCCCCTCGACGGTCAGCACCTCGATGTCGCCCCGCACCAGCAGCGGGCCGTCGGGGTACGGCGTGATCGTCACAGGCTCCCGTGCGGCGCTCATACGCCCGCCCGCTGCCGGAGCGCGGAGGCCCCCGCCGTCCACGCCTCCAGAGTGGCGGTGCCACCCCAGCCGTCCACCGTCAGGCAGGCGGCGGCCCCGAACATGATGTCGGGGAGCAACTCCGGATGATCTTCGGCGAGGCTTCCCGCCAGATCACGGGCGGCGATCTGCTCGTGCACCGCATCCGCTTCCACATGCTCGTCGAAGTACGCGGTGACCGCGGCGTCGAAGCCCAGACGACGCAAGCCGTCGGCGTACAGGCGGCAGGGGATGGAGGAGGTCATCTCGTAGGCCGCCAGGTGTCCGACGATCGCTCCCACCAGGCGGCGGTTGAGACCGAACAGCGACATCATGTTCAGCGAGGCGAGGGTGAGCGCGGGCAGATCGTCGATGTACGCGCCATAGGTCGCGTCGAGACCCGCGGCCGTCATCGCACGAGCGAAGAGCGCGGCGTGCACACGCTGTGGACGCCCGCCTCCGTACTCGTCGGACTGGATCTCGACCAGCGCTGCCTTGGCGCGACCGTCCAGCCGCGGGATCGCCCACGAGTGCGGGTCGGCCTCGCGCAGCGTGTAGGCCGAACGTTGGATGAGCATCTCCCGCGCCTGCTCCTCGGTCGCCTTCTTCACGAAGTAGCGCGAGAGGCTCGGCCCGGTGTCGGCCTCGGCGAGGGCGAAGAGGGCGCGGCCGACGGCATCCACGGTCGGGTCCGGCAAGTCGGGCGTCGGAATGCGCGCGCGCAGTGACCTCTCGAACGCCGCCTCGAGGACCTGTCTGGTCCGCAGGAGCGCGGGGTCCCACTCGAGGTCGGCGTCCAGCTGCGGCAGCGATCCGTAGGCGGAGGCGTAGAGGACGAACAGCGCGAGCTGGATGTCGTCGTCGCGCACGACGTCGGTGCTCGCTGCCACGGCGTCGGCGGCGAGTGCGGTGTGGTCGGACGCGGTGCCCTCCGTGAGATGTGCGATGACTGCGCGGCTCAGCGGGCCTCGATCGCGGAAGGCGAGGGCAGTGGGGGCGACGAGGGTGGATGCGGTCATAGGTCGGGCTCCTGACGATGGGGACAGGAGCATCCTGTGCGCAAACCCGTGACAGGTACAGGGACTTGACGCGGAGGCTCCGACGCCTCTCTAAGGGCAGGTCTCGAACGCGTACCCGTCGTCACCGGGCGTGACGAGATCACGGTCGCGGAGGACCATCGAGGAGGGCGCGTCGCCGTCTGCGCACATCTCGATGAACGGGCGGGGGAGTTCATCCGTGTACTCGATGTCGATGACGTGCTCTCCGTAGACCGCTGTGTACACGCCGCACTCCCGGTACACCGCGCATTCCTCGGTGACCGCGAAGTCGAAGCCCGCTCGCTCGTGCAGCGTGGAAGCGTCTTCCGCGGCGTTCTTCTGTCCGGCAGCGAGCCCCGCCGCGTGGGCGGCCTCGACGTAGAGAGTCGCCAGCGCGAGGTTGTCCTCGAGCGAGAGTGCGCCGTCCGACCGCGAGTACGAGTCGAGGTTGTCGAACTCCACGGCATCGAAACCGGACTCGGCGCAGCCCGCGATCCACGCGGTCACGGTGTCGGCGATCCGCGCGCGGCGCTCGGCGCTCGCCGTGTCGAGCAGGGCCTCATCCGGCCAATCCGGATCGAACACGACCTCGCCGTCGTGCCGCAGCAAGAGGTCGTCGGGCCAGGAACCGAGCTCAGCCGGTTGGGTCTGGAAACCGTTGACGTAGCAGATCGAGTAGACGCCCGGTGCGGGATCGGCACCACGGTCACGCCCCACGACGCCGACTTCCGGCGCGGGATCATAGGCACCACCGAGCTGATAGTCCGGAACAGCGCCGGCCGGTGGGAGCGCAGGGGCGCGCTCGGACTCGGGCGTCGCCGGAGGAGCTGCACACCCTCCGAGCGTGAGCACCAGTGCCACGACGGCGGAGAGCAGCGCGCCCCGGCGCGTCCGGCCGTCAGGTCTGCGCGGGCCGCTCGACAGCGTCAATGCGGATCCGTGCCGGAGGCCGCGATGTCCGCCGGGACGGGCTCGGCCGGATTGCGACGGATGCCGATCCACGACACCACCCCGCCGATCACGAGCAGCATCGCGGTGACCCACGCCGCACTGTGGAACCCGTCGAGGTCGAGCTGTCCGCCGACGATGGTGGAGAGCATCGCGACCACGAGCAGTCCGGCGACGCGGGAGACGGCGTTGTTGACGGCCGAGGCGATGCCGGAGTGGTTCTCATCGATCGCACCGAGGATCGCGGCGGTCAGCGGGGCCACGGTGAGAGACAGACCGAGACCCATCACGATCATCGCGGGCAGCACCTGCCACCAGTAGTCGAAATCGTCGGCGACCGACAAGAGCATCAGTGCTCCGACGGCCATGATCAGCGGTCCGACCGTCATGAAGATGCGCGGACCCCACCTGCCCGCCCAGCGACCGGCGCGCGAGCTCACCAGGATCATCAGGATGGTCATCGGCAGGCTCGCGAGACCGGCGGCCGTCGCGCTCAGCCCGGCACCCTGCTGCAGATAGACACCCACGACGAAGCCGTTGAGCGACAGGGCGGCGTACACGAAGAGGGTGGCGAGGTTTCCCCAGCCGAAGTCGCGCACGCGGAACAGCCACAGCGGCATGAGCGGGGAGGCGGAGTGCTGCTGGCGCCACAGGAACAGCCCGAACAGGGCGGCACCTGCGACGGCGGGGATCCAGATGGCGGGCGACTGCCATCCCATGTTGGGCTGCTCGATCAGGGCGAACACCACGGCGCCGAGCCCGATCGCGCACAGGGCACCGCTCCACCAGTCGACCTTGATGCCGCGCGGATGCTCGGGCAGATGCAGACGGGCCAGCAGGAACAGGGTGATCGCGATGGGGACGACGTTGATGAGGAAGACGAACCGCCAGGAGATGAAGTCGACGAACAAGCCGCCCAGCAGCGGCCCGACCAGTTGCGCCCCCGTGGTGAACGCGGTCCACACCCCGATGGCCCGGGCCTGGACGTCGGCGCGCATGGTCGCGGTGATCAGCGCGAGCGAGCTCGGGACCAGCAGTGCTCCGGCGGCACCCTGTGCAGCCCGGGCGACGATCAGCATCAGCGGGTCGACGGCGGCGGCGACCGCGATGGAGGCGATGCCGAAGGAGATCAGGCCGATGCGCATCACGAGGACGCGTCCGTACGCGTCGGAGACGGAGCCTGCGAGCAGGATCAGGGCGCTGAGAGTGATCAGATACGCGTCGACCACCCACTGCTGTGTGGTGATGCCGCCGCCGAGTTCACGACTGATCGCCGGCAGTGCGACGTTCACGACCGTGCCATCGAGGAACGTCACGAACGAGGCGAGCACGGCGATCGAGATCACGAGGCGCTGGAGAGGGGCGAAGGATGCCACAGGCCGACCTTACTCCCGGTGACGGACCCCGGGGCGGTGGGGGTCAGGCCACCGGCGCCGGGGTGCCCGCGGCGAGCAGCCGGGCGAGCATCGGCGTCCCGCCCTGGTCGAGGGCCCGACGTTGCCGGTCGGCGCCGGTGCCGACGGCCCGCAATCGGGCGATCCCTTCGCGGACCCGCTCGTCGTCACCGAGGTCACGGAGAGTGGGGGCGATGACGGCGAGCATCCGATCGGCGACCGCCCAGGCGGCGGCGACCGCTCCGGTCGTGGGATCGATGATGCGGGCGTCCATCCCGTGGCGGGCGGCCGTCCACAATGAAGCGTCGAGGCCGTCGATCCCGGCATCCCCGTGCGGCTGCTCGTCGGTGAGGACGATGGCGCGGGAGAGGACGGCGGCGAACACGGCATCCTCCGCGGTCAGCTGCGCGTCGAAGACCCGAAGCTCGACCGTGGGGAAGCGATCCGAGATCCGCGCCGCCCAGGAGAGGGCCGCCGGGTCGGTGATCGCCCGCAGGTCGACCAGCCGCTCCACCTGCGTGCGGTAGTCGTCGAAGTCGCGGAACCGCGGTGGGCTCCACGATCCCGGTAACCGGCGGATCAGGATGCTCCGCCAGCTCGAGAAGCTCGAGTCGCGTCCGCCCGCGAAGGGGCTGTTGCCGGTGAGGGCGAGCAGCACCGGGAGCCAGCCCCGCACCCGGTTGAGTGCGCGCACCCGTTCCTCGTCGTCGAGCACCTCCACATGCACATGCAGGCCGTTCACCTCGTGGTCGCGGGTGAGGTGGCCGAGCCACGACGCGACGTCGTCGTAGTGCGCGGAGGGCGACACCGCCGAGGAGCGGGTCGTCGCGAAGGGGGTACCGGTACCCGCGGCGATCGCGCTCTGCTCGCGGGCGTGCCAGCCGATCAGGCCGCGGAGATGGGTCGACTGCGCCTCCGCATCCGCGGCGGTCGACACCGGCTCCGTGAGGCATTCGATCTGCGAGGTCAGGTACTCCTTCGTGACCTCACCGCCCGTCCGCAGCCGGGTGATGCGCTCGCGGGTCCCTGCGGCGAGGGTGACCGGCGTGAGCGAGTGCGCATCGACGAAGAGGAACTCCTCCTCGATGCCGAAGCGCGTCATCCGCAGCCTCAGTGATCCCTGAGCGCGGAGATCAGCTCCGACTTCCGTTTGCCGCTGTAGCCGGTCAGACCCAGCTCCTTGGCGCGGTTGCGCAGCTCGGGGACCGTCCAGTCCTCGTAGTCGCCGTGCTCCCCACCGCGGCGCCCGACCGCACTGCGGCCCTCTTTCGCGGCGGCGTTCGAGATGCGCGCGGCTTTCTCCTTGGATGCCCCGTCGTTCCGAAGCTCTTCGTACAGCTCGGGATCCTTCAGCGAGTTCTCGCGTCTTCCTGGCATGTGCTCGTCTCCTTCGCGCACTCGGAGGGTGGAAGTCAACCCCCTCGGACAGATGGTCTTCTCGGGCTAGCGTGAGGGCACCGCAGTCGGGCGTCCGCGCCTGCCGAAAGAAGGGAAAGACCGATGAACATCCTCCTGATCATCGTCATCGTCGTCGCCGTGATCCTTGCGATCACCGGAGGACTGGTGCAGTCGCTCCAGTTCCTCCTGTGGGTCGGGCTCGTCCTCCTCGCGATCGCTGTGATCGCCTGGTTGATCCGAGCGATCAGCGGCAGCCGCAAGGTCTGACGACTCACAACGTCTGACCCATCGAGGTGAGGCCCGCCCTTCGGCGGACCTCACCTCTTCGGTGTCCGGGGGACCGGTGCCTTACTTGTTGTCGAACGCGTCGCGGACGCTGTCTCCGGCCTTGCCGGCTGCGTCCTTCACGTCCTCGCCGGCCTGCTTGGCCGAAGCCTTCACCTGGTCCGCCTGGCCCTCGGCCTCGAGTCGCTCGTTGTCGGTGAGCTTTCCGACGCCTTCCTTGACCTTTCCGGCGGCCTTCTCGGCAGCGTGCTTCATGTCGTCTGCAGCACTCATGTTCTGCTCCTCTCGTGGGCGGATTCGATTGGCTCCGACCTTTCCACGCGGGCGCGGAAGCAGCTACGGGATTGACAATCGAGGCGGGTCGTGTCAACGTCCTGCCACCCATCGACGCAGCGGGCGCGGAGGACTAGCCTGGCGCCAGGCGGGTGGTCCTGCCCGTCGACCCGACCGAGGAAGCGGTGTGCGATGGACTCGATGATGATGGGCGCCATGTCGAAGAACATGGAGTCGATGCCGGACATGCAGATGATGGACATGTCGGTGGTGCAGGCGTGCATGGACGCGTGTGCGGCGTGCGAACAGGCCTGCACGGTGTGTTCGACGCAGATGATGGACTGTTCTCCGGCCTGCATGAACTGCGCGGACATGGCGAGCACGATGATGCGATCGATGCTGCGGATGCAGGGGATGACGCCGGCCTCGATGATGGCCATGCTCGATGCGTGCATCGCCATGTGTCAGACCTGCATGGATGAGTGCATGGAGCACGCCGACATGAGCGAGGTCTGCCGCCTGTGCGCTCAGGCCTGCCAGGCGTGCATGGACGCGTGCGCGGCGATGAAGGACATGATGATGGCGGGTGCCTGAGCCGCGGTCGGCTCAGACGGCGGCGACGTTGAACTGCGTGCGTCCCACCGCGAGGACCGCGTAGCGGGCGTGCAGCGCCACCGGTGTTCCGGGCCCCGCCTCGAGTGCCGCGCCCGAGGCGTTCCACAGCGCGTGCACGGCGCCGTCGAGCGTGCGCACGATGAGGTCGCCCGCCACCGGGTCGGACGCCTCCACGATGCCGTCGACCCATTCCGCGGAGGTCGCCGAAGCGATGCGCGCCTGGATCAGGTGCAGAGCGTGCCCCGGAGCGAAGGACGAGCAGCGGCCGCCGCTGCTGCACATGCACGCCGCACGCTCACGCACCGGGACGGGCGAAAAGCGGTTGAGCGGCGTGGACACGGTGGTCTCCTTCGGATCGATGTTCCGAAAAGAGTAGGTCGCCCGCCGATCCCGGGCCAGACGGCCCGACATGCGGCGAAACATACGGGTGTAGAATCGCCGGGTGCTGTCGTCGATGAGCGCCCCTCGGGCGCAGAGCGGAGCTGCAGGCGCCCCTCGCGCCGCAGGCAGAGGCTGAGGACCGGCCGGAGACGGAACCCCGTCGCCGGTGTCGCGTCGTACCCGGCTTCCCTGTCCGGGCTCCTCACTCCGATCGACTCGCCCGTCGCGGCGAAAACCTGAAAGCACTGCTCCCATGCGTCCCATCGACGAGCGCGCCATCCGCGCCTCCTTCCTCAACGCCTCCCGCAAGGAGGTCTCCGACCTGTCCCTCCCGCCCGGCTTCGCCGAGATCGACTTCGAGCGACTCGACTTCCTCGGCTGGGTCGACCCGAAGATCCCCCGCCGGGCCTACGTCGTCACCTGGGTCGACGACGCCGTGGTGGGCGTCTTCCTGCAGCGCGCCGAGCAGCGGGTGCTCGCCCGCGCCCAGTGCTCGTGGTGCGAAGACGTCACGCTCCGCAACGACGTGCAGCTGTACGTCGCGCGCAAAGCCGGACCTGCGGGGCGCAAGGGCGACTCCGTGGGCGTCCTCACGTGCGCCGAGTTCGGCTGCAACCGCAACGTGCGCATCCTGCCGCCGCTGGCCTATCAGGGCTTCGACCGGGAGTTCGCGCGCGACCTGCGCATCCTGCGCCTGCAGGAACACGTGGCGGGATTCCTCGCCGAAGTCGGCGGGCGCGCGGACTAGACGGAACGTGCGCGCTCGGTGATCCGGGCGCGCACGTGCTCCCACGCGGGCTCGGACAGAGCCGCCGACCGGCGGGCGAACTCGTCGAAGCTGCGCCGACCGGGCCAATCCGTCGGCAGCATCGACGGCGGCAGGCCCGGGTCGGTGTACGGCAGCACCCGCCAGCGGTCGATCAGCTGCACGGATGCCGCGAAGGGCTCCGTCGGCAACGTCGCGAGAGACGCCTGGAAGGTGAGGTGCTCGGCGCGGAGCGCGTCGAGGTCCCACCACTGGGCGGCCGCCTCGACGAGCGTGCCGGCCGGGGCAGGGGCGGAGGCCAGGAACAGCGTCGCCCAGCGCCGCGCGTCGAGCTCGTGGAGGATCTGCAGGGCCTCGTCCTCGAGGTGCCCGGGACAGATCCACAGTGCGGGCGACACGACTCCGGCACCGATCCACTGCAGTCGGCGGCGCAGCTGGTGACGGGTGCTGCGCGCGCTCTCCGGGATCGAGAAGGAGACCAGGCACCACGGGTCGGTATCCGTCATCTCGCGCATCTCGAAGATGCGACGGTCGCCGCGCTCCAGCATCGGGATCGCGGCCGGGTTCAACCGGTAGCCGATCGTGTCGTCGCGCTCGGCGAGCAGCAGCCCTTTCTGCTTGAGGCGGGTGATGCCGGTGCGGGCTTGCGTGGGCGGGATGCCGAGGTCTCCCGCGAGCGCCACCAGGTCCGCCGCCGAGATCCATCCGCCGAGAGGACGCAGGAAGACGCCGATGAACGTCCGCAGCAGCGAGGCCGTGCTGCCGGGACGCGCATCGATGTCGTCGAGGACGGGCGCGTCCGGGAAGTCAGAAGTCACCGGACTCCAGCGCGTCGCGGACGGCGAGCACACCCGTGATCGTCTCGACGTGCGAGGTGCTCAGCGGGGAGAGGCCGAGGCGGATGCCGTCGGGGAAGCGGAAGTCCGGGATGATTCCCTCCGCCCACAGCTTCCGCGTCACGTCCCGGAAGTCGGCATGGCCGATCGTCACGTGTCCGCCCCGGAGTTCGGCGTCGCGCGGGCTGAGCAAGCGCACCCCGAGGGGCGCGAGGACGGCATCGTAGGCGCGCACCGCCAGATCGGTCAGAGACCGGGACTTGTCACGTACGCTCTCGATCGTCGACTCCTCGATCAGGTCGAGCATCCCCTGCATCGCGAGCATCGATGTGACCGGCGGCGTGCCGCTGAGCAGCTGGCGGATATCGCCGGACGGCACGTACTCGGGGCCCATCGCGAAGATGTCGGCGGCACTCCACCACCCCTGGATCGGCTGCCGCAGCACTCCGTGGAGCCCGCGGCGGAGGTATGCGAAGGCGGGGGATCCCGGGCCACCGTTCAGGTACTTGTACGTGCAGCCGACCGCGACGTCCACGCCCCAGTCGTCGAGCTGCATCGGCACGACGCCGGCGGAGTGGCACAGATCCCACATCATCAGCGCGCCGGCCTCGTGCGTGACGGCCGTGATGCCGGGCATATCCGCCAGGGCTCCGGATCGGTAGTCGACGTGGCTGAGCGACACCAGGGCCGTGCGCTCCGAGACCACCGCGGCCACGTCGGCGACGGTCGCGCCGGCCACGGGGTCGGGTTCCAGCCAGCGCAGGGTCAGGCCGGTCTCGGCGGCGACGCCTTCGGCCAGGAAGCGGTCGGTGGGGAAGTTCCCCGCCTCGATCACGAGTTCCGTCCGGGTGGGATCGGCTGCCGCGGCGGCACGCATGAGCTTGTAGATCAGCACGCTGGTCGAATCGGCCACGACGGTCTGGCCCGCGCCGGCTCCGAGTGCTACGCGTCCGATGCGGTCGCCCAACTCCATCGGCAGCGCCATCCACTGTTCGTCCCAGGAGCGGATGAGCCGGGTGCCCCAGTCCTCGCGCACGAACGCGGCGAGCTTCTCGGGGATGTCGCGCAGCGGACGGCCGAGGGAGTTGCCGTCGAGGTAGGCCGTGACGCCCGGGGCGTCGGCGAACGCGTCGAGGTGCGCACGCAGCGGGTCGGCGGCGTCGAGGGTGCGGGCGAGGTCGAGCAGTGCACGGTCGAGGGGGTCGGTCATGTCACACCTTCAGGTCTGCGGGGATGAGGGGGCGGGCGGCGAGCGGGTCGGCGGTCGCGGGAGAGGCACCGGGAAGGAACAGGAGCGTCGCTGACGGGGCGAGCGGATCCATCGGGGCGAGCGCGTGCAGGAGCGCATCGGCGTGGAGGCCGGCCTCGCGGAGGGCGGCGATCTCCCGGGCGTTCAGGTCGTTCGGCATCGGCCCGTTGCCCAGGTCTGTGCCATAGAGCACGGTCCCTCCTGCCGCGTGGAAACGGCGGACGTTGTCGATCGCGATCACGCGCGCGGGGCCGTCATGGATGGCGAGGGTCGAGATCCACGACGCCGAGGCCGCCTGCCGTGCGATCTCCTCATCGTCGAGGCGTTCCGTGAACGGGGCATGGGCGAGGCGGGCGGCGCCGAGGGCGACGACGCGATGCGCCTCACCCGGTCCTTCGGCGTGGGCGACGACCGGGAGGGAGCGGCTCGCGGCGATGCCGACGACAATGCGGAACAGGTCGTCCGAGAAGACCGGTCCGGCCGTGCTGTTGCTCGTGACCTTGAGACAGGAGGCCCCGGCATCCGCCATCTCGGCCACCGCGTTCGCGGCTGCTCGCGCATCCGCGACCTCGCGCACCGAGCCTTCCGGTGCCCACTCGCGGTCGGAGGGGTATCCACCCGGGGCGGCGACGAACGCCCCCGCGAACTCGACCACGAGCGCGTGCGCGCGCGGGTGCGGGTGTGGGTGCAGGTGCGGGATCGAAAACGTGCCGGAATCGCGGGTCGCGGGCGCGTTTTTGATCCCGCCACCCGCGAGTCGGCGCAGCACGCCCGGGTTGCCGCCGAGGTCGACCACACGTCCCAGGCGCGAACCCGACAACTGCGCGCGGTCGACGAGTTGCAGGTGCACGTGGTGGTCCGTGAACCCGCCCAGCACGACGCCGTCGAGGCGGGGGAGGCCGGCGTCGGAGTGCCCATCGCTCAGCCGCACCCGCCCGTCGACGAGCTCGACGACGCCCTCGCGCCAGCCGACCCCGTCGAAGAACGTCGCGGCGTGCATCAGCTGCCGATCTCGGTGCGCACCGTGTAGAGCTCGGGGAAGAACGTCAGATCCAGGGCGCGCTGCAGGAAGCCGACGCCGCTGGATCCGCCGGTGCCGACCTTCATGCCGATCGTGCGGGAGACGGTCTTGAGGTGCCGGAAGCGCCAGAACTGGAAGTTGTCCTCGAGGTCGACCAGGTCTTCGCACGCTTCGTACAGGTCCCAGTACCGGTTCGGGTCCTGGTAGATCTCGCGGATCGCGGGCACCAGCTCCGGGGTCTCGCGGTACGGCTCGCGCACGTCGCGGTCGAGGATCGAGGACGGGACCGGCAGTCCGCGCCGGGCGGCGAACCGCAGGAACTCGTCGTACAGGGTCGGCTTCTCCCACTCGGCCGTGAGCAGCGCGAGGTTCGCGGGGTGGTCGGCGAAGACGTTCAGCATCTTCTCGTTCTTGTTGCCGAGGGCGAACTCCACCGCCCGGTACTGCACGGACTGGAACCCGGACGAGTTGCCGAGCGCTCCGCGGAACTGTGCGTACTCGGTGGGCGTGAGGGTGGCGAGCACCGACCACTGCTGCGTCATCACGTCCTGGATGCGCTTGACCCGGGCGATGCGCTTGAGTGCTTCGCGCAGGTCGTCACGGGCGAGCAGCTCCCGAGCGGACGAGAGCTCGTGCAGCAGCTGCTTGAGCCACAGCTCGGTGGTCTGGTGCTGGATGATGAACAGCATCTCGTCGTGGTGCTGCGGCTCGCTCACCGGGTGCTGTGCCGTGAGCAGCTGGTCCAGCGCCAGGTACGACCCGTAGGTCATCCGGCCGGACAGATCGGTGACGATCCCGGATTCGAGGGCGCGTTCGTTCTCGGTGCTCATGCGCCGAACATATCACTTCTGTGGCGAGCGTCACAGAGGTGAAATGTTCTCGATCCGGATCAGCCGTCCGACGGCAGGGCCGGTGTGCGCGGCGGGGGAGTGCGTCGCGTGCCCGGAGCGCCGGTGGCTTCGAACGCCGCGGCCAGGCGCAGCAGCGTCGTGTCGTCGTACGCGCGTCCGGCGAAGGTCAGGCCGATCGGCATGCCGATGTCGCTCATCAGCCCCATCGGAACCGTGACCGTCGGGATGCCGAGGTGTCGGATGGCGAGGTTGCCGTTCGCGATCCAGGTGCCGTTACGCCACCCCAGGTCGGCGGAGGCCGGGTTCACGTCCATGTCGGCCGGACCCACATCCGCGACCGCGGGGAAGACCACGGCGTCGAGGTGGAGCGCATCCATCCACTCCTCGAGGTCGCGGCGACGCGTCTCCTCCAGCCCCCGCAACCCGTGTTCGAGCTCGGGCATGTCCGTGAAGGGGGTATCGGGGTGGCTCCGCACCCAGTCCGGATACTCGGCGATGTCGTCGTCGAAGCCGGTGTAGCGGTCGGGGAGGGTGCCTTCCGGGTGCGGGAAGATCGTGGCCCCGTCGACCTCCGTGAGCGTGCGGAGAGCCGGATCGCCGTTCGCCTGCAGGAAGTCCTCCCACGCCCACGCCGAGAGGTCGACGATCTCGCGGCGCAGGTACTCGGGCGACACCAGTCCGCGCGTCGGGAGGGTGGGGGCGCCCGGGCGGTCTCCCTCGTAGTTGGACACCACCGGGAAGTCGACCTCGACCACGGTCGCGCCGGCGGCGCTGAGGTCGCGGCGGGCCGCCTCCCACCGTTCGATCACACTCGCCCGCGTCTCGATGCGCCGACCTGTCGGGCCGCCGATGCCCGGGGCCTGCGCGCTTCCGGCATCCGGATCCGCATTGATGTACATCTTCGGGATGCCGATCCGCATGCCGTCGAGCGCTGCCGGGGTGCCGGTGGCGAGGGCCGCATACGAGTCCGGTCGGACCGAGGCGGCCGAAGGGATCGGGATCCACGGCTGTGCTCGCCAGAAGTCGCCGCGGGAGTCGGGGTCGTCGGCGACGATCACCTCGAGCACTTCGAGCAGGTCGGCCATGGTGCGGGTGTGCGGCACCACCACGTCCATCGTGGGAACGAGCGGCCAGTTGCCCCGGGTCGAGATCACGCCGCGGGAGGGGGTGTAGGCGCACAGGGCATTGTTGGTCGCAGGCCCGCGGCCGGAGGACCAGGTCTCCTCTCCGAGCCCGAAGGCGGCGAAGCTCGCGGCGGTCGCGGTGCCGGAGCCGTTGGAGGAGCCCGACGCGAAGGGTGCGGTGAGGAACGCGGCGTTGTACGGGCTCTCCGCTCGGCCGTAGACCCCACGCTGCATGCCGCCGTTGGCCATCGGCGGCATGTTCGTCAGCCCGAGGCAGATCGCTCCGCCCGCGCGCAGGCGCTCGATCGTGAAGGCGTCGCGCTGGGCGATCAGATCCGCGAAGGCCGGGCTTCCGGCTGCGGCGGTGAGCCCCCGCACGAGGTAGCTGTCCTTGGCCGTGTACGGGATGCCGTCGAGGGGGCCGAGCACCTCGCCTCGGGCACGGCGTGCGTCGGAGGCCGCAGCCTCGGCGCGTGCGTCGGGGTTCGCGACCACCACCGCGTTCAGGGCGGTCGGCGTGCCCGGCGCATCGAAGGCGGCGATGCGAGCCCGGTAGGCGTCGACGAGGTCGACCGCGGTCGTGGTGCCGCTCTCGAGCGCGCGCCGCAGGTCGGCGATGGAGGCTTCGACGACGTCGAACATCAGCGCGACCCGTCCACGGAAGGCTGCTGCTGCGTGATGCAGTGGATGCCGCCGCCGCGGTCGAACAGCGGGCGCGCGTCGACCGTGACCACGCGGCGTCCGGGGTACGCGTCCGCGAGGATCTCGCGGGCCGCGGCATCCGCCTTCTCGTCGCCGAACCCGCACGCGACCACGCCGTCGTTCGTCACGAGATGGTTGACGTAGCTCCAGTCGACGGGCCCTTCGTCGTCGCTCAGCGTCGAGGGCGCGGGCAGGTCGATCACTTCCACGCGGCGACCGGCGGCATCCGTCTGCTCGGAGAGGAGGGCGCGAAGGTCGCGGGAGACGGCGTGGTCCGGGTGCTGCGGGTTCTGCTGGTCGTGCAGCAGGAGCCGGCCGGGGGAGACGATCGTGGCGACGATGTCGACGTGGCCGTTCGTCCCGAAGTCGTCGTAGTCGCGAGTGAGCCCGCGCGGCAGCCAGATCGCCTTCGTCGCGCCGATCGTCCTGGCCATCTCGGCCTCGATCCGCTGTTTGTCGGCGTAGGGGTTGCGTCGCGGGTCGAGCTGCACGGTCTCGGTGAGCAGCACCGTGCCTTCGCCGTCGACGTGGATGCCGCCGCCCTCGTTCACGAGCGTCGAGCTCACGAGCTCCGCCCCGACGGCGCCGGCCACGATGCGGGCGTGCTGAGCGGCCTTGCGCCACTCGGCCCAGTCGGGAGCGCCCCAGCCGTTGAAGATCCAGTCGACGGCGCCGAGCACGCCCGGGCGCTCGTCGTCGACGACGAAGGTCGGGCCGGAGTCGCGCATCCAGAACTCGTCGACCGGTGCCTCCAGGATCTCGATGCCGGCACCGAGCATGCGTCGGGCCCGCGGGATCTCGCTCGGGTCGACCAGCATCGTCACGGGTTCGAAGTCGGCGACGGCGTGGGCGACGGCCGTCCAGGTCGCGTACCCCTCTTCGCGCTCGGCATCCGTGGCACCGAGCGTCTCGCCCTCCGCGGGGAATGCCATCCAGGTGCGCTCGTGAGGTGCCGTCTCGGCGGGCATGCGCCAACTCATCGTGATCTCCTCGTCGACGATCTCGGGCGGACGGAATCCGCTGTTGAACACGTGATCAACGAGTGATACCGTAGCCCGCGATGAAGATCACGTCAAGAAGCACCGCGCCGCGGCGGATGCCCCCGGAGGAGCGCGAGCGATCGATCGTCGACGGCGCGATCGCCCTGGCACGCGAGGGCGGACTCGAGGTGCTCACCGTGCGTGCGGTGGCGGCGCGCGTCGGTGTCACCCCGGCCCTGGTCGCTCACTATCGGCCCGTCATGGACGCCTTCGTCGCCGAGATCTTCGGGCACATCGTCGCGGCCGAGCGCGATGAGGTGATCGCGGCCTTCGATGGCGTGGGCGACATCCGCGCGGGTCTGCACGACCTGATCGAGACCCTCCTCGACGGCGAGCGCGACGACGTGACACTGATCTGGGTGCAGGCCTGGGCGCTCGGTGCCCGCAACGACATCCTCGCTGCCCGCGTGCGGTCCGAGATGGACGGGTGGCAGAGCGCTCTCGAGCAGATCTTCGTCCGAGCGGCGGCGGCGGGAGTGATCGCCGACGGCCGTTCCGACACCGCCGCGTGGCTCCTGCTCGCCATGGTCGACGGCATGAATGCGCACTCGCTCGTGAAGTGGGCGCCGAGCGATCGCGCCGACCTCGCCCGCCGCGCGCTGTCCGCCGTCCTCGACAGCGCCGCACCCCACGCGATCTCCCTCGCTTCCCCGACCGAACCCCGCACCGAAGACCAGTAAAGGAACGCTCATGGATGCTGTGCGCATGCACGCGGCCTCGCCCGAATCGACGGCGATCGTGGATGCCGTGCTCGACTACTCGCGCCGTCGCATGCTCGCCGCCGACGTGCCACTCGACAAGCCCCAGACCGAGGCGGAGCTGAACCGCCTCGTGGGGGCGACGATCACCGACGCCGGGCTCGGAGCCCAGCGCGCGCTCAGCGTGTTCGAGCACATCCTCGCGCCGGCCTGTCTCACCACGAGCCACCCGCTCTACCTGTCCTTCATCCCGACCGCTCCGACCATGGCGGCCATCGCGTTCGACCTCGTCGTCTCGGCGTCCGGGCTCTACGGCGGGAGCTGGCTCGAAGGGGCAGGCGCCGTGCATGCCGAGAACGAGGTGCTCTCGTTCCTCGCCGGGGAGTTCGGGCTGCCGGACACCGCGGGCGGTGTGTTCGTGCAGGGTGGCACGATCGGCAACCTGTCGGCGCTCGTCGCGGCGCGGGAGGCCGCCAAGGCTCGGCTGGTCGCCCAGGGCAAGGAATTTCCGGCGCGCTGGAAGATCGTGTGCAGTGCGGAAGCCCACTCCTCGAACAAGTCCGCCGCGCGGGTGATGGATGCCGACGTGGTGCTCGTGCCCGCGGGCGACGACGGCATGCTGCGTGCCGACGCGGTGCGCGAGGCGCTCGACACCCACGGCGACGAGATCTGCGCCGTCGTCGTGACCGCGGGTTCGACGAACTTCGGCATCGTCGACGACATCGAGGCGATCGCCGCGCTCAAGGACGAGTACGACTTCTGGCTGCACGTGGACGGTGCGTACGGGCTCACCGCGATGCTCGCGCCTGCCGCGCGTTCCCGCTTCCGCGGTGTGGAGCGTGCCGACTCGGTGATCGTCGACCCGCACAAGTGGCTGTTCGCGCCGTTCGACTGCTGCGCGCTGATCTACCGTGAGCCGGACCAGGGCCGCCGCGCGCACACCCAGCACGCCGAGTACCTCGACACGCTGACCGACGCCGAGGAGTTCAGCCCCTCGGACTACTCGATCCAGCTGACCCGTCGCCCGCGCGGGCTTCCGATGTGGTTCTCGCTCGCGACCTACGGGGTGGATGCCTACCGTGAAGCGATCGGCGCGACCATCGCCCTCACGGAGCGCATCGCCGCAGAGATCTCCCGCCGCCCGGAGCTGCGCCTCGTGCGGGATCCGCAGCTGTCGGTCGTGGTGTTCGAGCGCGACGGCTGGGAGCGCGCCGACTATGACCGCTGGTCGGCGGAGCTGCTCGACTCCCAGCGCGCCTTCGTCGTGCCCAGCTCGCACGCCGGGCGGCCGAACACGCGCTTCGCCATCCTGAACCCGCTCACGACCTTCGAAGACCTCACCGGCATCCTCGACACCATGAAGTAGATGGCCGTGCCGGATGTCGGGAGGATTCCCGGATGTCGGGGGAGTCGGCCCGATCTTCCCGACATCCGTCCTTCCTCCCGACATCCGTACCGGATACGGCGGCGGGACGGCGCCGGGGGCGGGAGATCAGCCGCCCATGCCGGCGATGAGTCGCGTCAGCCCGTACTCGAAGGCGCGGTCGACGTCGCCGCCGAGGCGGAAGGCGCCGGCGAGCTCCATCTGCAGGAAGCCGGTCGCCCAGGCCGTGAAGAGACGGGCGGCGTCGAGGGCGTCGTCGTCGCCGACAAGAGCGGAGGACGCGCGGATCACCGGCGCGGCGGAGCGCGCGAGGGCATCCTGCGGGGCCGCGATCGTGAACATCAGCCGGAATCCCTCGGGGTTCTCCTTCGCGAAGCCGCGATAGACGTGCGCGAGGCCGGCGAGGTCGTCGCCCTCCTCCTCGAGCCGTGCGGTGAGGGCGTCGATCGTGGACACGGCGACCGCGGTGTGCAGGGCGTCCCGATCGCGGATCCGCTTGTAGAGCGAGGGGGCACGGACGCCGACGCGAGCCGCGACCGCCTGCATGGTGAGTCCCGCGGGTCCGGCGATTTCGAGGATCTCCCGTCCGGCGGCGACGATCTCCGCGATGGACGTGCGTTCGGGGGTCGGCATCGGTCCTCCTGGATGGCTATTGACATTAGCCATGATAGCTACGTATCGTAGCTATCGCAACAGCCCCGAGAGGATCCGCCATGAAGCTCGCACCCCACCTGCACCGACTGGGCAACGACATCGTCGCCTCCTACCTCATCGACCTGCCCGAGGGGATCACCCTGATCGATGCGGGTCTTCCCGGGCACTGGCACGACCTCCAGCGCGAGCTCGAGCTGATCCGCCGTCCGCTGTCCGATATCCGCGGCCTCGTCCTCACCCACGGCGACAGCGACCACATCGGTTTCGCCGAGCGGCTGCGCACCGAGGCGGGGGTGCCGGTCTTCATCCACGCGGCCGACAGCCACCGCGTGCGCACGGGCGAGAAGCCCAAGACGGCGATGGGGCCTGCGAGGCTCGGGCCGACGCTCGGATTCCTCGCCTACGCCCTCCGGAAGAACGCCCTGCGCACACCGCACGTCTCCGTGGTGACGGAGGTCGCGGATGGCGACGTGCTCGACCTGCCGGGCGCTCCCGTCGTGATCGGGATGCCCGGTCACTCGCCGGGGAGCATCACGGTGCACGTCCCGGTCGTCGACGCCGTGTTCGTGGGGGATGCGCTCACGACGAGGCACGTCCTCACCGGCCGCACCGGCGCACAACCCGCGCCCTTCACGGATGAGCCGGAGACCGCTCTGTCCTCGCTCGATCGCCTGGCCGCGGTGTCGGCCTCCTGGGTGCTGCCGGGGCACGGCGCCCCGTGGCAGGGAACGCCGTCCGAGATCGCAGCGGCCGTGCGGGCGGCCTGAGCGGGCGACGCCCCGGTTCAGCCGAGGATCGTGTCCGTGTCGCTGACGGTGATCTGCGGGGGATAGAGCCTCATCACCTGCAATGCGGCCTCATGGTTCTCCGCCGTCGATCCGGCGCAGGCGTCTGCGGCGATCGTGACGTGGGCACCCGCATCCGCGGCGGCCAGCGCCGTCGAGATCACGCAGCAATCGGTCGAGACGCCGGCCAGCACCACGCGGCCTCCGCGTCCGACCACGGTTTCGAGCTCGGGCCCCCACTTGCCGAAGGTCGGCAGGTCGATCGTCGGGTGGGTGCTCACGGTGGCCGCCTCGGGCACGAGCGCGAACAGCGGATCGCTCGGCGGCTGATCCGCGAACGGCCAGGCGTCGAAGTACGCACCCCACGACGTCGTCCGGTCGGCGGTCGGCATCCAGCGGGTCACGAGGACGCGGTCACCGAAGGCGTCGGCCAAGGTGCGGATGCGGGGCATCGCCTCGGTGAAGAAGGGGGACCCCCAGGCGGACTCCGGCGCGGCGAAGATGGCCTGCGGATCGATCACCACCAGCCAGGCGTCGTCGAGCGGGCCCGCACTCACGCGTCCTCCTGGCGCCGGATCTTCCCGGCCCGGGCGAAGTACGTCACGAGGAACGACAGCACCAGCGCGAAGAACACCCCGAGGTTCGCGTAGGCCCAGTCCCCGTCCCTGCCGCCGATCAGGAACAGCAGATAGCCCTGCCAGTTGTTCCACGCGGCATCCTCGGCGAAGTTGTTCACGACCAGCCCCCATCCGATCACGCTGGTCACGACCATGGTGCCGATCGAGGTCCAGTCCCAGGCGCCGTAGCGGCCGCGGCTGTCGAACAGGGCATCCTCGTCGTAGTCCTTCCGGCGGCGCAGGATGTCGGCGATCAGGATGCCCGCCCAGGATGCGAGCGGGACACCCAGTGTGATCAGGAAGCTCTGGAAGGGCCCGAGGAAGTCGGTGGCGAAGAACACGACGAAGACCGTGCCGAGGGTGAGGATCACTCCGTCGATCGCCGCCGCGGACGGACGGGGGATGCGAATGCCGAGGCTGAGGAGCGTCAGCCCCGAGGAGTAGATGCCCAGCACCGCCCCCGAGACGAGGGCGAGCACCGCTGTCAGCAGGAAGGGCACGAGCACCCAGGTCGGCAGGATCGACGCGAGGGCGCCGATCGGGTCTGCGGCGATCGCATTCATCAGCTCTTCGTTCGAGCCGCCGAGCAGCAGGCCGAAGACGACCAGGATGACCGGCGCGACCGAACCGCCGATGGTGTTCCACGCCACGATCGCCCCGTCGGACGCTGTGCGCTTCTGGTAGCGGGACCAGTCGGCGGCGATGTTGATCCAGCCCAGTCCGAATCCGGTCATCACCATGACGAGTGCGCCGATGATCTGGCCGATGCCGCCGTCCGGGCGGGCCAGCACCGCGGCGAGGTCGATCTGCGGCGCCGCCAGGACGATGTAGAGCACGGTGACGACGCCGGTGATCCAGGTGAGCACCGACTGCATCCGCATGATCGTGTGATAGCCCAGCACGGATGCCGTGACGATCAGCGCCGCGACGATCACCGTCGCGACGATCTTGAGTCCGATGCTGTCTCCGTCGCCGCCGAGCTGGGTGATCACGGTCGCGGTCGCGAGCACGGCCATGATCGCGAGGAAGGTCTCCCAGCCGATCGAGGTCAGCCACGAGACGATGCCCGGGACCTTCTGGCCCTGCACGCCGAAGGCCGCGCGCGAGAGCACCATGGTCGGCGCCGAACCGCGCTTGCCGGCGATCGCGATCAGCCCGCAGAGCAGGAACGACACCACGATGCCGAGGACCGATACGAGGGTCGCCTGCCAGAACGAGATGCCGAAGCCGAGCACGAACGACCCGTACGACATCCCGAAGACCGACACGTTCGCCGCGAACCAGGGCCAGAAGAGGTCGCGGGGTCGCGCGGTGCGCTCCGACTCGGGGATGATCTCGATGCCCGCGCGCTCGATGAGAGCCGGCTTGATGTCCGTCATGCTGACATCCTGGCACTGCCGCCCCGTCGCCGGGCGGACTTCTGCGGTCGAACCGCGCCAGAAGGCTCAGCCGGCGAAGAACGCCTGGGCGGTGCGCGTGAGGTCGTGGAGGTCGGAGACCCCGGCGAGTTCGCGGGCGGAGTGCATCGAGAGGATCGGGATGCCGACGTCCACCGTGCGGATGCCGAGGCGCGTCGCGGTGATGGGGCCGATCGTCGAGCCGCAGGGCACGCTGTTGTTCGACACGAACTCCTGGGCCGTCACCCCGGCCCGCTCGCACCAGGACAGCCAGGACGCGGTGCCGACGGCATCCGTCGCGTACCGCTGGTTGGCGTTGATCTTCAGGATCGGCCCCGACCCGAGCACCGGCTGCACGACGGGGTCATGCTTGGCAGCGTAGTTGGGGTGCACGGAGTGTCCGACATCGCTCGACAGGCACCACGACGACGCGTACCCTCGGCGCCGCTCGGAGGCATCGGCGCCGAGCCCGGCGTACAGGCGCTCGAGCACGTCCTCCAGGAACGGGCCGGCCGCTCCGGAGCGCGACTCGGAACCGAGCTCCTCATGGTCGAAGGCGGCGAGCACGGCGATGGGGCCGCCCGCCCTCGGCTCGTGCGTCGCGAGCGCGACCACCCCGGCGTGCACCGAGGCGAGGTCGTCGAGACGGCCAGAGGCGAAGAAGGCGTCGTCCTTGCCGAACACGGCGCCGCGTGCGCTGTCGGCGATCACCACGTCGTATCCGCGGATGTCGGCGGCCGCCACGTCGGCGGAGGCGGCGAGCTCGGCGAGGATGTCGGCTTCACTCGCGTCGCCCAGGCCCCACACCGGCTGCGTCTCGACCTGCTTGTCGAGGGCGAGGCCGTTGTTGACGCCGCGGTCGAGGTGGATCGCGAGCTGCGGCAGGCGCAGGAGAGGGCCGGTGTCGGCGAGCACCACACGTCCGTCCGCGAGGGCCAGGCGTCCGGCGAGACGCAGCTCGCGGTCGAGCCAGGAGTTCAGCAGCGGGCCGCCGTAGACCTCGACGGCGGCCTGCAACCAGCCGCGTGACCCCGTGGTCGGCTGCGGCTTGAGCTTGAAGCCGGGGGAGTCAGTGTGGGCGCCGAAGATCTGCACGGGTGTCGTCGCGGTGGCATCCGCGGGCACCGTCCAGGCGATCGCCGCGCCGTCGCGGACCACCACATACCGCCCGCCCGCGGGTGCGGTCCAGGCGTCCTCCTCACGCAGCCGGGTGAACCCTGCACTCTCCAGGCGTCGAGCGACCTCCGCCGCCGCGTGATAGCTCGACGGAGAAGCGGCGACGAAGTCGGCGAGATCCTCGGCGTGGGCGAGCGCGGCGGGGGTGACAGGCATGTCGTGACCTTCCTTCGGGTGTGCGGTCCTTCGAGCGTAGTCCGGGGTCTGCATTCGGAATCGCCGTCGAGCGGGGCGCTTCGCGTTCCCGGGTGTTCACCACGGCGCGGTAGGGTCTTCTCGATAGCGCCTAGGGTTCCGGGGTTCGCGCCCGTCTGGTCCGAGCGGCGCCACGGCACTCCTCCGCAGGAGAGCCGTCATCTGACAGGACAAAAGCCCGGAGGACCCTGTTCGTCGCGCCGTGCGTCGGACGGAAGGGTCTCGCCGTGTCGCCTCTCGCCTTCGTCCTGGTCTTCGGAGCCGCCATCGCCCACGCGGCGTGGAACATCATCGCGCACGGCATCAGCAGGGCCGGAGCGCCGTTCTTGTGGTGGGGTGCCGTCGGGAGCACCGTCGTGTGGGCCGGAGCCGTGCCGTTCACGGGCGGCCTCGGTACCGACGATGTGGGGTCCTTCGTCCTCGGGGTCGTCGTCTCGTCGATCCTTCACGTCGGCTACATGGCGGTCCTCCAGCGCGGATATCAGAGAGGCAACCTCTCCACCGTCTACGCGACCGCCCGCGGCACCGGCCCCTTCCTCTCCGTGATCGTCGCCGTGCTGCTGCTGGGGGAGCGCCCGTCTGCGGTCGCGCTCGTGGGCGTGGCGGCGGTGATCGTCGGGGTCGTCGCCGTCGGTCTCGTCGATCGGGGCAGAAGGGCGGGGACGGGGCGGATCGATCCCGGCATCGTGTTCGGCCTGCTCACCGGCGTCGCGATCGCGATCTACACGATCTGGGACGCTCACGCGGTGCGGACGTGGGGCCTCTCACCCGTCGCGTTCATGGTTGGGACCACGGTGCTGCAAGTGCCGTTCTACTCGATCGCGGTTCGTCGCCGCTGGGATGCGGTGTGGGCGCTCGGCCGCACGCAGTGGCGCCGCATCCTCGCTTTCGGGATCCTCTCCCCGCTGTCGTACATCCTGGTGCTGACGGCGATCCAGATCGCCCCGGTCGCGCTGGTCGCACCGTTGCGCGAGGTGAGCGTCGTGCTGGTGAGCCTCTTCGGGGTCTTCGTCCTGCGGGAATCGCGTCCGGGATGGCGGATCGCCGCATCGCTCGTGGTCGTCGCAGGCATCGTGCTGCTCGCGCTCTGAGCGTCGTGGTCCGCTCCCCGCCGAACGCATTCCGGGATATCGCGAAATACCTCCTGAACAGCCCTGTTTCGGGCTCGAAATGTCAGTGGTCGGGCGTTGAATGAGGGCATGCACCCGCTCCTGGACTCTCTCGATCAGCTGGTCACCGACCTCGATCGCGTGCTGTCCGGCGGAGGGTTGGCGGGGCAGACCGATGCCGGGCGGATGGAGGTGCTCCGCACCGCAGGAGAAGCGCTGCGGCGAGTGGAGGCGGTGATCGTGGAGGCGGTTGCATCGACCGACCAGCGGTTCTCCGACGACTTCGGGTGCCGCTCACTGAACGAACTGCTGCAGAGGGTGCTGCGGCTCGACGCGCCGGGGGCCTCGCGAGTCGTGGAGGCAGCCTCCGCCGTGCGTCGCGAGGTGTCGTTGTCGTCGGGGGAGCGACTGCCCGCTCGGTACCCCGCGCTGCGTGAGGCACTCCTCGATGGTGCGATCGGCGTGACCGGCGTCCTCGCGGCCACGACCCCGATCGATCAGGCGGGCGATCGCATCGGCGCCGCGGAGCGGCTGGTGGCCGACGCGGCGCTGGCAGACATCGCCCGCGGCTGCCTCGCTGCGGACGACATCGCGGATGCCGACTCCGCGCCGCCCGCGACACCCGACGACCTTCGTCAGTTCGCGCAGGTGCTGGCCATGACGCTCGATCCGGATGGCGCTGAGTCGTCCGACCTCCGGGCACAGCAGCAGCGGTTCGTGACGGTCGGGCGCCTCCGCGACGGGGTGCATCCGCTGCGAGGCAATCTGCTGCCGGATGCCGCGGCGCAGCTGCAGCTGATCCTCGACGCGCAGTGCAATCCGAAGACCGGCGGTCCGGTTCCGCCCGGGGTCGTCTTCCGCGACTCCGAGGGAGAAGCGCCGAACGCTGAGCCGTGGAACACGGATCCGAGGCACGTGGTCGACGGGCGCTCCGCGGCGCAGAAGCGACATGATGCGCTGACCGCCGCGTTGGGGGTCGCAGCGCGCCATGACGAGATGCCGAGCCTGGGCGGCGCCGCCCCGACTCTGGTCGTGCAGGTGGGGGCCGAAACCGTGGCGACCGGCACGGGATGGGCCACGATCGCGAACACGCAGGCGCCGGTCCCTCTCGGAATGGCTTCGCAGGTCGCGTGCGCGGGAGCGATCCAGCGTGTCCTCACCGACGAGGGGCGGATCATCGGCGTGACGGTCAGCGATCGGGTGTTCACCGTGCACCAGCGGCGCGCGATCGTCGCGCGCGACGGGGAGTGCCTGATTCCGGGGTGCCACGTTCCCGCGTCCTGGTGCGAGATCCACCACGTGGTCGAACATGCCCGGGGTGGTCCCACCCAGACCGACAACGGCGTGCCGTTGTGCTGGTGGCATCATCGTTCGCTGGAGACCTCCGGATGGGAGATCAGGATGAGCGGGGGGCTTCCGCAGATCCGCGGTCCCGCGTGGTGGGATCCGGGGCGCCGCTGGCGCGCTCCCCATCGTCCGGTTCTGTCGAGCGTTGCGGGGACATGCCTCGCTCAGTGACCCCGGTCTCTCAGCGATCGGCGTCGCGGAAGAACGCATTCCGGTATATCGCCAAATCCCTCATTTTGCACGCTCCATAGCAGTTATCCTTGCTGCATGTCAAGCTTTGAACTTCTTCCGAACGAGGGTGCCGCGACCGGCTTCGGCTACCGCGTCGACTACCGCCCCGCCTTCCCCATGGCCACCGTGGGTCTTGCCGCCGGCGCGTCGATGGCAGCCCAGGCCGGGGCGATGGTGTCGATGAGCGCTTCCGTCGAACTCACCTCCAAGATGGAGGGCGGGATCATGGGGGCGATCAAGCGCTCCGCCGCGGGCCGCTCGGCGTTCGTCTCCACCTTCACCGCGGGATCGCAAGGCGGCGAGGTCGTCCTCGCACCGGCCACCCTCGGCGATGTCGTCCCCGTACGGCTCGACGGGGAGTACCTCATCGCGGCTTCCGGCTATCTGGCCAGCGAACCGGCGATCGACATCGACACCCGGTGGGGTGGCTCGGCGGGCTTCTTCGGTAGCAACAGCCTGTTCATCCTGCGTGCGAGCGGCTCCGGAGTGATGTTCCTCACGGCGTTCGGAGCGCTCCACCAGAAGCAGCTTGCCGCGGGCGAGGAGTACATCGTCGACACGGGGCACGTGGTCGCCTGGGACTCGACCCTGAAGTACAAGACCAAGAAGGCTGCGAGCAGCCTGTTCCGCTCGGTCACCTCGGCCGAAGGACTCGTCGCGCATTTCACGGGGCCGGGCGTCGTCCTGATGCAGACCCGGAACGTCGAGGCCTTCGCGGGTTCGCTGAGCCCCTTCATCGGTGCGTCCAGCGGCTCCGGCGGCGACACCGTCAGCATCTTCGGCTGACGCCACTCGCCGCTGAGCCCCGCGTCCCTCCTGTCGACCGAGTGTCGAGGGGAGGGACGCGCTGATTCTCAGCGGAAGTTGACGAGGCCGGCGTGCGCGGCCGTGACCAGGATCTGCACCCGGTCGCGCAGGTGCCACTTCGACATCATGCGTCCGAGGTGGGCCTTCACCGTCCCCTCGGAGACGATCAGTGCTTTGGCGATCTCGGCGTTCGACATGCCCTTCGCGAGGCATTGGAGCACCTCCGCCTCCCTCTCGGTGAGAGGTTCGAGGGCATCCACATCGGCGGTCGCGGGGGTGGAGTCGCGGACGTGCTTGATGAGCATCGACGCGATCCGCGGGGAGAGCGAGCTCGCTCCGCTGTGCACCTCGCGCACACCGATGACGATCTCTTCGGCGCTGGAGTCTTTGAGGAGGTAGCCGGAGGCGCCTGCGCTCAGCATGGGGAGGACCGTGTCGCTCCCGTCCAGCGTCGTCACGGCGAGCACTCGGACGTGCGGCCAGCGTTCGGCGATCACACCCGTGGCCTCGATGCCGTCCATCTCGGGCATCTGCACGTCCATCATCACGACGTCGGGCTGCTCGCGCTCGACGGTGGCGATCGCCTCGAGCCCGTCCTCCGCCTGGGCGATGACGGTGATCTCGGGGTCACGGGAGACGAAGTGAGACAGCGCCGAGCGGACCAGCGGATCGTCGTCGACGATCAGGACACGGATTTCCTGCATAGGGGGAAGCCTAACGGCGTGAGCGGCTCGACGACCGCATGTAGACCTTTGGCTAAAAAGGTCTGGACTTGAGGCAGATGTGCCCCGGGAAGATCACCGAGAAGATGAATACAGACATCGACGAACGACTACATAATGGAGGTGAACGCAATGACTTTCTGGCAGCAGGTTGGCAAGTTTTTTGGTCTCGTCCGCTAGCGTACCTGGCGAATAGGAGATAGTGAAGTATGGCCTTCGACCAGTCCCCCCGACGATCTGCGGATTCGTTCCGGTTGGGTCGAGGCGAGAAGCTCAGCACGATCGAGCGGATCGTCGTCCTGGTCATACTCGGCATCACCATCGCCACCGACGTCATAGGCTTCTTCACCACGCCGGGTGTGAACCCGGCCGCCCTGGTGGTGAGCGTCGCATCCACTGCAGCGTTCGCCCTCTATCTCTGGAAGCCGCTCCTCGCGACATGCGCCCTCGGCGTCGTGTTCGCGTCATCATTTCTCGTGGGAACCGAATCCCAGGTTCTGACCGCCGCCGCAGTCGCGTCGGGTCTGGTCATGAGGCTGGGGTGGACTTCCCTGATCCTCGCCTACACCGGTGCGTTCCTCATCGCGACAGCAGTCGTCGCCTACGGCGACGCTGACGCCGGTGTGAATGTCGGTCTCTTCCTCGTCTTCGCCACGGTGGCCGGAGCTGTCGGGTTCGCCCTTCGGCTCGCGTTCGCCCGTGGCAGCCGCCTCGAGCGCGAACTCCAGGCGGCGGCCGAACAGGAGCGCCAAGCAGTACTCGCCGAGCGGCGCTGGATCGCCGGTGAGTTGCATGACAGCATCGCTCACCACCTCACGGTGGTGTCGTTGCACGTGCAGATGCTCGAAGACCCCCAGACAAGTACAGATTCGCAAGAGGCGATTCGCGTCGCCGCACGCAAGGCGATGACCGATCTCCGGTTCGTGATCGAACTCGCCGACGACGGACCACAATCCTCGAGCGTGCAGACCGGTGACCTCGCTGCGGCGATCGACGAGGCCCAAGAAGAATTCGAGGCTGCAGGTCACTCCGTGGACCGCGTGGGAGATCCTCGTGACGAGCGCATCCCTCGTGCGGTCGAAATCGTCCTCGCGCGCATCACGCGCGAGTCCGCCACGAACATCCTCAAGTACGCCGGCCCCGGCGAAGTGCAGATGCACCTCGCGGTCGACGACGAGGTCGCGCATCTCATCCTCCGGAGTCCTCTCCCGACCACCCCGCGCCGGGAGCTCTCCTCGAGCCGTACGGGTCTCACCCGCATGGCGGAGCGTGTGATGGGAGCGAGCGGACAGTTCAGTGCCGGCGAAGAGGAAGGATCCTGGGTCGTGTCGGCCCGCCTTCCGGTCGTCTGATGCTCTAGAGTGTGTGAGCACGCTTCGTCGATGACCGCAAAATCTGGACAAAGGTCTAGATAAACCTCGACGTTCGGCCCTACGTTTCGGGTTGAGCCTCTCCGTATTCTGGAGGCTCCCCAGATAAAGCGTCCCCAGCGCTGCGATCGCGAGCGCGGTCTTTCTGGCTTCTGAAACACTTTGCGCGCTCGCGATCGCCATCTGCGTTAACGGGCGATTTTCCGGCCCCGTTCTGGCGCCGGGCTACGCGCCCACCGCTCGCATGTAGTGCCCATCGGTGGAGATTCCCGACGCGGCGACGGTGAAACGCACGACCTCGCTCAGGTAGCGGTCCTCCGACGCCTCGAAGATCCGTCCCTCCGCGTCCCGCGAGGTGCGGGTGAGGCGCAGGATCGGCGTGCCGCGTGGTACGCGCAGGAGTGCGGCATCCTGGTCATCCGCTGCGACCGCGTCGATCACGTGCTCCAGGGTGACGATGGGGTGTCCCACCGACGACAGATACTCGGTGATCGAGACCTCATCCAGGTTCACCTCGAACAGGTGACGCCCCGCGACCTCGGTGTAGTTGAGGCGCTCGAGCATGGTCGGGCGTCCGTCAAGGAAGCGCAGCCGTACGACGCTCACGATGGTGTCGCTCTCATCGACGCCGAGTGCAGCCCCCAGGGTACCGGCGCGCCGCAGGCTCAGCTCCTGGGTCTGGGCGCCGGGCGAGACCCCGAGTTCGCGCGCCCAACGTGTGAACGGCACCGACACGTCCACCGCTTGATTGGCCTTGCGCGCCACCACGCGCGCGGGGCGGCCGCGCGTCGTCTCGATCAGGCCCTCTGCGCGCAGAGCCGCCAACGCATTGCGGATCGGGCCGCGCGAGGTCTGCCACCTCTGTGCGAGCTCCGCCTCGGTCGGGACGTCGTCTCCCGGGCGCAACCCGCCGTCGGCGATCCGAGCGCGGAGGTCGTCAGCGATCTGGGTGTACACAGCTTCAGCCACATAGGTACATTACTTCGTCATGCCCACCCACGCGATCGCGTTCCAGGAGCGTTCATCCAGGCGAATGGCCGGTAAACGAGTTCTGAACTCTTCCGAGTTAGGTACATATCTCAGTGCGGCACCTGTCAGAGTCTTCCGTGGATCACCCCTCCCACTCTGAAAGGTCCTCATGAAGCTTCGCGCTCTCCCCGCCCTCGCCGGTGTCGCGATCCTCGCGCTCGGTCTCGCCGCCTGTTCGGGCTCGGCTGAGGCGACTGGTGCCTCGGGCGCCGACGGGTCGTCCTCTGCGAGCGGATTCGCGGTCGACGAGAACACGCTCGTCTTCGGCGTCGTGCCCGACTCGGTCGACACCGAGACCAACTACCAGCCGCTGATGGACTACATCGCCGACCTCACGGGCAAGTCCGTCGAGTACCACGAATCGACCGACTACGCCGCGCTCATCGAGGCGGCCGTGGCCGGCAAGGTCGACGTGGCGTCGTTCTCGGGCTTCACCTATGTCACCGCCACCAACAACGGCGCCAAGCTCACTCCCATCTCCTCGATCGTGACCGAAGAGGGCCAGGAGCCGGGCTACTACTCGCAGGCGATCGTCCCCGCAGACAGTGACATCACGAGCATCGACGGCTTCAAGGGCAAGAAGGTCTGCTTCGTCGACCCGTCCTCGACCTCGGGCTACCTGTTCCCGTCGTACAACCTGCTCGAGGCCGGCATCGACCCGAAGACCGACATCACCCCGGTCTTCGCCGGCAAGCACGACGTCAGCGTCACCAAGGTCGGCGAGGGCGTCGAATGCGAGGCGGGCTTCGCCGAGGACTCCGAAGTCGAGAAGTCGGACAAGGTGAAGGTCATCGACGAGACCATGGTGCCCGGTGCACCGCTCGTCTACTCGTCCACGCTCCCCGACGACGTCTCGAAGAAGCTCATCGACGGACTCTCCGAGATCACGATCGACGACATCATCGCCGCAGGCATCGACAGCGCCGACACCGACTCCTTCCGCAGTGTGTTCTACGCCACGAAGCCGGTCGACGACGCGTACTACGACCTGATCCGCGACATCTGCAAGGAGACCGAAGCGGAGCAGTGCAAGGCCTGAGCCCGGCCTGACCACCTCGCCTCATCGGCGCCCTCCGTCCCGTCCGCCTCGCACGGACGAGACGGAGGGCACCACCGCACGACTCACCACACCACAGGAGCCACGACATGACCGCCTCGGCATCCGACGCCCTCATCCGCCTCGACGGCGTGACGAAGACCTTCGGGACGACCACTGCATTGAAGGACGCCTCCCTGGAGGTGTCCCGCGGCGAGATCGTCGTGCTTCTCGGGCTCTCCGGCTCGGGCAAGTCGACCCTGCTGCGCCACCTCGACGGCCTCGAGATCCCCACCTCGGGCTCGGTCGAGGTGTTGGGAGCCGACGTTCCCTCGCTCAAGGGACGCGCGCTGCGCGACCTCCGCAGCCGGGTGGGCTTCATCTTCCAGCAGTTCGAGCTCGTGCCCTCGCTCACGGTGCTCGAGAACGTCCTCACCGGTTCGCTCTCCGACCTGCGCGGACCGCGCCTCGGGCTCTGGGGGTACTCGCGAGCCGCGAAGGTCACCGCACTCGAACACCTCGACCGGGTCGGACTGCTCGACCGCGCGTACCAGCGCAGCGACACCCTCTCGGGGGGACAGCAGCAGCGGGTGGCCATCGCCCGCGCCCTCATGCAGAAGCCCGACATCCTGCTCGCCGACGAACCGGTCGCCTCGCTCGACCCGGAGTCGAGTGAACAGGTGATGGCACTGATCCGCGAGATCGCCGCCGACGAGGGACTCACCGTCGTGTGCAGCCTGCACCAGGTCGACCTCGCGATCAGCTGGGCCGACCGCATCGTCGGACTCCGCCACGGCGAGGTCGTGCTCGACACCCCGACCGGCGACCTCACCAAGGCCCAGGTCATGGAGATCTATGGCCGCGTCGCCACCACGACCGCCGAGATCCGTGCCGTCCAGGAAGAACTCGTCGAAGCGGCGGCGCAGGTGGCGGCATCATGACGGCTCTCGACGCGTCGACGGGCTCCTCGACGCGGGGCGGCGGCGCGGCTCCTCGGCAGGCGGGACAGGTGAGGGAGCGCGCCCCGAAGCGGGTGGTCTCCCCGGAACGCATCGCCGCATCCCTCACCCTTGTCGCGCTCCTGGTCCTCGGTATCCTCGCCGTCCGTGACGTCGACATCTCGATCCCCGCCATGGTGCAGAGCTGGGGCAACGCCGAGAACTTCATGGCCCGCATCGGCGGACTCACGTTCCCCGCGCCCGGGGATCTCGTCTGGCTGATCGCACTCACCGTCGGTCTCGTGCTCGTCGGAACCCTGCTCGCCGCGGTTCTCTCGGTGCCGATCGCCTACCTCGCCGCGTCCAACACGACTCCGGGCAACGGCTGGCGTGCCGCCGCTCGATTCATCGGCGTGCTCACCCGTGCGCTCCCCGATGTTGTCCTCGCGATGGCGTTCGTGCTGATGTTCTCGCTCGGCACCCTTCCCGGCATCCTCGCCATCGGCATCCACTCGATCGGCATGATCTCGAAGATGTTCGCCGATGCGATCGAGCAGATCGACGAGGGTCCCCGCCTCGCGATCCGTGCCGCGGGCGGTTCGAAGATGCAGGAGTTCTCTGCGGGGATCCTCCCGCAGGTGCTGCCCAGCTGGGTGGCCACTGTGCTGCATCGCAACGACATCAACCTGCGAGGCAGCGTCGTGCTCGGATACGTCGGGGTGGCCGGTCTGGGCCTGGAGATGTCGTACGCCTTCAAGTCGCTGAACTACGGCAAGGGCCTCGGCATCGCGCTCGTCATCTTCCTCCTGTGCATCGCGATGGAGGTCATCTCCAGCATGGTTCGCGGCGCGATGCTGGGCGAGCAGAAGCACACCCGCTCGTGGATCGACCGGATCCTCCACCCGCGCCTCGGAGCGAACACCGTAGCCGCGCCGGTCGGTCGCCCCGCCTGGGCCACGAGCCCCGAGACCGCCGTGCGTCGCCCCTGGACCGCCCGACGCGTGCGCCACACCGTCGCCGGCGTCGTGGCGGTGCTCGTCGTCATCGGCAGCATCGTGGTCAGCCAGATCAACTGGATGGACCTGATCACCTTCTGGGCCAAGCTGCCCGAGGTCGCCGCGCTGTTCTGGCCGCCCTCCTTCGGGAACTACGACGCGAGCGCCATGTTCGAGGCGATGCGGGAGACCGTCGCGATCGCGCTGGCCGCCACGGTGCTCACCCTCGTCCCTTCGCTCGTGCTCGGCTCGCTCGCCGCCCGCAACGTCGCGCCGAACTCCGGAGCACGGGGGACGGCACGACTCCTGCTCGTCGGCATCCGCGGCATCCCGGAGCTGATCCTGGCGATCGTGCTCGTCGTGATCACGGGACTCGGCGCGCAGGCCGGCGTCATCGCCCTCGCGATCGGCGGGATCGGACTCCTCGGCAAGCTCATCGCCGACTCGTTCGAAGAGGTGGATCGCGGCCCCGAGCGCGCGCTCCGGGCCGTCGGGGCGACGCGTCTGCAGACCTACGCCTCGGCCACGGTGCCGCAGGGGACCCAGGCGCTGATCGGTCACAGCTTCTACATGCTCGACACGAACATCCGTGCGGCGACCATCCTCGGGATCGTCGGTGGCGGTGGGGTCGGCTACTACCTGCTCAACGCGAGCCAGGGTTCGCGCTACGAGACCGTGACGGCGATCGTGCTGATGATCCTCGCCACCGTGCTCGTCGTCGAAGGCCTCGCCATGTGGATGCGGAAGGTGTTCCGATGAACCCGGATCGCTCTGTGAACTCTGCGGACGTCGTGGTGGTCGGGGCCGGGATCGTCGGTCTCGGCGCGGCCTACGCGGCGGTCCGTCGCGGGCTGCGGGTGATGGTGGTCGACCGCACCGATGCACCGGTCGGTGCCACGATCCGCAACTTCGGACACCTCTGCATCGGAGCGCAGGGCGGCGAGGCCCGGCGGTATGCCGACGCCTCGCGCGAGCTGTGGCTGCGTCTCTCCCAGGACGCGGGCTTCTGGCTGCGCGAGTCGGGAACGCTGGTCGCCGCCCGCCACGACGACGAGATCGCGGTGCTCGAGGCGGCCGCTCGCGACGGCGGGATCCGGATGCTCGAGGCCGACGAGCTCCTGCAACTCGCACCGCTGCGCGCCCAGGGCCTGGTCGGCGGCGCACACATCGAGAGCGACCTGCAGACCGATCCGCGCACGGCGGCGTCTGCGATCGCCCGCCACCTCGCAGCCCTCGGCGTGGACTTCCGCTTCCGCACCGGCGTGACCGGAGTCGGGCGCGGCCGGGTCGACACCACCCGCGGGCCCCTCACCTGCGGCAGCGTGGTCGTCGCCGCGAACCACGACATCGACCAGCTGCTGCCCGAAGTGGCCGAACGGCACGGGATCGTCCGCTGCGCCCTCGACATGATGCGGGCGGCCGTGTCGTTCCGGCATCCGCTCGCGGCGCCCCTGCTCACCGGATGGTCGCTCGTGCGGTACGGGCGCTTCTCCGACGGACCGGAGGCCGCCGTGCTGCGCGAACGTCTCCACGCCGAACGGCCTGATCTCGCCGCGCTCGACCTGAACCAGATGTACACACAGCTCCCCGACGGCACGCTCATCATCGGGGACTCGCACGCGACCGCCGCGGCTCCCTCGCCGTTCCAGCCCGAGGCTGCCTTCACCGCGTTCCTCACCGAGGCGGAAGCGCTGTTCGATGCGCCGGCGCCGCGGGTGATCGAACGCTGGCAGGGCGTGTACGCCAAGGGTCGGCAGGAGTTCCTGATCGATCGGGGCGACGACGGTGTGCTCGTGCTCGCCGCCACGACCGGGATCGGGATGACCACGGGCCTGGGTCTCGCGGAACACAATCTCACCGCCGCCTGCGGATGGGCGGCAACAAGGGAAGGAACAACATGACCACTCCCCTCGAACTCGTCGTCCTCGACATGGCGGGAACCACGGTGCTCGACGACGGCGTCGTGGAGCAGGCGTTCCAACGCGCGGCCGAGCGCACGGGCGTCGCGGATCGGATGCCGTGGGCGGAGGCACTCGACCACGTGCGTGCCACGATGGGGCAGTCGAAGATCGACGTCTTCACGCACCTCTCCGGCGGCGATGCCGACGCCGCGGCACGGGCGACCGCGGCCTTCGAGGGCGCCTACGCCGAGATCATCACCGAGCAGGGCGTCTCCGAGATCCCCGGTGCGGCGGACGCCATCCAGGGCCTCAAAGACGCCGGACTGCGGGTCGCGCTGACCACGGGCTTCGCTCCGATCACCCGAGAAGCCCTGCTCGACGGTCTCGGTTGGCGCGGCCTCGTCGACCTCGCGCTGTCGCCGATCGATGCCGGACGCGGTCGCCCCGCTCCCGACCTCGTGCTCACGGCGCTGCTGCGCACGCAGACCTCGTCGGTCTCCGCAGTCGCCGTCGCGGGCGACACCGTCAGCGATGTCGAGTCCGGACGCCGGGCCGGCGCCGGCTTCGTCGCCGGTGTGCTGACCGGTGCCCATGATCGGCCGGCCTTGAGCGCAGCGGGCGCCGATGCCGTGCTCGCCGACGTCACCGCGTTGCGCGGAGTGCTCGCCCAGCGCGAGCTGCTTCCGCTCATCACGACCTCCTGAGAGACCGTGACATGGGAACGCTGCTGATCCGTCCCGCAGGGCACCGCAGAGACGTCGCGCTGCGCCCGGCGGCGACCGCGATGGTCTGGATCGGCGCCGGACACCCGCACGAGACGATCGCGGTGCCGGGAGTGGCGCTCGCCGATGGCGACGTGCTGGTCGCGGTCGAGATGTCGACCATCTGCGGCTCCGATGTCCACACCGTGCAGGGGCGCCGCTCCGCTCCGGTGCCGCTGGTGCTCGGGCACGAGAGCGTCGGGCGTGTGATCGCGACCGGTGACGCCGGGGCGAGCGGGGTCGACGGCACCCCGCTGCGCATCGGCGATCGCGTGGTGTGGTCGGTGACCGTCTCCTGTGGGAGCTGCGACCGCTGCCTGCGCGGGATACCGCAGAAGTGCCGCGACCTCGGCAAGTACGGTCACGACCGGGTCGGTGTCCACGGCGACCTCACCGGCGCCTTCGCGAGTCACGTGCAGCTGCGCACCGGCACCGCGATCGTCCGCGTGCCGGAGGCACTCCCCGCAGCAGTGCTCGCTCCCGCCTCGTGCGCCACGGCGACCGCCTGGGCAGCGGTGGCCAGGGCTGCCCAGGGACGGGACCTCGACGGCGCCGCCGTGCGGATCCACGGCGCGGGATTGGTCGGGCTGTCCGCCGCGGCCATCGCCGTCGAGCAGGGCGCGACGGTGGAGGTGCTCGACCCGAACCCGGAGCGCAGGGCGCTCGCGACACGATTCGGCGCGACCGTCGTGGACCGCGAACCCGATGTCGTGATCGAGGCGTCCGGTCACGCGGTCCGCGACGCGCTCGAAGGCGTGGCGGTCGGCGGCACGGTCGTGCTCGTCGGCAGCGTCTTCCCCGCGGATCCGGTACCTTTCGACGCCGAGAGCATCGTGCGGCGCCTCGTGACGGTCGCCGGTGTCCACAACTACACGGGTGCCGAGCTGGCGGAGGCGGTCGGCTTCCTGGCCGGACGCGGTCGCGCCTATCCCTTCGGTGACGCCGTCGGCGCGGTCCGCGGGCTCCTCGAGATCGACAAGGCGTTGGAGGAGGCCGCCGAGCCAGGGGCACCGCTGCGGATCGGGCTGGTCCCGGGGCGCTGACCTCCGGCGCACCGGCCTCCGGGGTCAGGGATCCGGGGTCTGGGTTCAGCGGGAGATGCTCTCCACGGTCTTGCCCGTCGTGGCGGCCGAGAGTGATCGGGCGATGTCCGCCTGGCTCACGATGCCGACCAGGCGGCGGTCCGCGATCACGGGCAGACGGCGCACCTGGTTCTCCTGCATGCGCTCCAGGGCCACGCGGATGTCGTCGTCCGCGCCCACCGTGACGGGTTTCCCCTTCGCGAGCGCCTCGACCGGTGTCGTCTCGGGATCCATCCCCAGAGCGACCGCACCGACCACGATGTCGCGATCGGTGAGCATGCCCTTGAGGCGGCTGTCCTCTCCGCAGATCGGCAGCGCGCCGACGTCGAGCTCGGCCATGACGGATGCGGCGATGCGGAGCGAATCGTTCACGCCGATGCAGCGCGGGCTCGGCGTCATGAGGTCGCGCGTGGTGGTCATCGCTCTTCGCTCTCGTCGTAGTCCGGACGCGGCGGCTGCAGCGGCTGATCGGAGTACTCCCCACCCGCGCGCCCCCCGTACGGACGTCCGTGGTCGGCGAACTCGTCGCGTGCGAACACGAACGTCCAGGGCCCCGCCGTGAAGTGCGCGCCCGTGCGCAGCGTCTCGGAGGACTCGTCGGCGTGAGTCGCGTCCACACCCAGGCTCGCGTTGGTCTCGCCCTCGCCGTTCAAGGTCAGCACGTACTCGTCGCGGTCGTCGTGCGTGATGGTCGCGTGCACGGGGTCGGTCTCGGGGAGGCGCAGTTCGTTGCCCTCGGCCGACCCGATCCGCACCACGTCGGCCTCGAGCGCGAATTCGGTGCGTTCGTCGTCTCGGCTGATGCGCAATCGAGGGTTCCCCGCGCCCCATTCGGCATGCGTGGTCGTGGGGGTGTATCCGTCATCCGGGCGGTCGTCGATGTGTCGGTCGTTCATGGCAGTCCTCCTCGAATCGCGTGTCCCGAGGCTAGGGTCCTGCCGTCGCTCCGCCGAAGGGGGTTGACTTCGGTGCAGCGAGTCGCCAGCGCGCGGTCGACCGCACCCGGAGGCGATAACCTTCTCCCGAGTACGGGAGAATGAGGTGAGCCGTCGTCTCGGCCCGGCAGCGACCAAGGAGCACCACCCATGGGTAAATTCGTCTACGAAGGCGGCGTGAAGACCGAGATCGAGGATCGCGCCCTCACCCACCTTCAGCTCGTCATCACCGCGAAGCTGCGCCGCGGGGAGCCCTTCCCCTTCAGCTGGCGTGAGGATGCGAGCGTCGGCGGCGGGCGCACCACGGTGTGGATCCAGCCGGGGAGCTCGCTCGTCTTCAAGTACTTCGGCAGCCGTCAGCCGTCCATCAACCGGGCGTGGATCGAGGCACTCGCCTTCACCGCGAACGCGCCGAGCGGGCTGTACCTCGTGCCCGAACCCGCCGAGGCCGGCGACGAGCCCGGTGCCGGTGAGGTTCCGGTCACCCCTCCGCTCTGAGCCGGGACCGCGGCTCCGAGCCCGGGATGTCAAGCCCCTGACCACGGGCGGGCAAGGATGGAAGTGTGGGCCTCGTTCGACGAGACGAGGAGGATCGGCCATGACCGACGACACCACCGACCCCCGGCACGCGCACCGCGAAGAGGGCTTTCCCGACCAGCACCAGGACCAGCCGGGGCTGACCGAGCGGACGCGCCCCGAACCGGATCACGGCGAAGGAACCTACGTCGGCCACGGGCGCCTGGAAGGTCGCCGTGCTCTCATCACGGGCGGTGACTCCGGGATCGGTCGGGCCGTCGCGATCGCCTTCGCACGGGAGGGCGCCGACATCGCGATCGCGCACCTGCCCGAGGAGCAGGACGACGCGGAGGACACGCTCGCCCTCGTCCGCGAGACGGGGCGCACGGGTGTGGGCTTCGCAGGCGACCTGCGAGAAGAGGCGTTCGCGACCGACATCGTCGCCCAGACGCGGAGTGAGTTGGGTGGGCTCGACGTGCTCGTGCTCAACGCGGGCTATCAGCACGACATCGACGACTTCGGGAGTCTGGAGACGGACCGCATGCGTCGGGTGTTCGACACGAACCTGGCGGGCATGCTGTTCTCGGCGCGGGCGGCCTATCCCGACCTCCAGCCCGGAGCGAGCATCATCGTGACGGCTTCCATCCAGGCCTACAACCCCTCACCGGGATTGATCGACTACGCCATGACCAAGGCGGCGCAGATCGCGTTCGTCAAAGCGCTCGCCGAGGAGGCGGGACCCCGCGGGATCCGGGTCAACGCCGTCGCGCCGGGACCGGTCTGGACACCCCTGATCCCCGCGACCGGATGGGATGCCGAGAGGCTGGCGACCTTCGGTGCCGACACTCCGCTGGGGCGGGCGGGTCAGCCGGCGGAACTGGCCGGCGCCTACGTGTACCTGGCATCGGCGGAATCCTCGTACACCTCCGGCTCGGTCATCGCGGTCACCGGCGGCAAGGGCCTCTGACACGTGCTCAGGCGGCGGCACCGAGGGGGAGCCGCCGCCTAAGCTTGGGGAGTGCAGAAGCCGGCCGCGTCCCGTCCCCTCGTCGGAGTCGCGCTCGTCATCGGCTCCTGCCTCTCGCTTCCCTTCGGCGCCGCCGTCGCGGCCCAGCTCTTCCCGGTGCTCGGTCCGTGGGGGGTGACCTCACTGCGCGTCGCGATCGCCGCGATCCTCCTGGTCGTCATCGTGCGCCCGCGGCCCGGGAAGTGGACCCGCCCGCAGTGGTCCGCCGCGGTGCTCTTCGGCGTCTCGCTGGCCGCGATGAACGGCTTCTTCTACGCGGCGATCGACCGCATCCCCCTGGGCCCCGCCGTCGCGATCGAATTCCTCGGACCACTCGTGCTCGCGGCCGTGCTCACCCGGAAGGTCACGGACTTCGTCTGGGTCGGAGTGGCTCTCCTCGGAATGATCGTGCTGGGCATCGACGGCCTGATCGGTGCCGAGCCGCTCGATCCGCTCGGTGTGCTGTTCATCCTGATCGCAGCGGGCTTCTGGGCCATGTACATCCGGATGAGCGCCCGCGTCGGCTCCCTCATCCCGGGCAGCAGCGGCCTGGCGATGGGACTCGTGGTCGCTGCCGTCCTGCTCATCCCGGTCGGCATCCCGGCCGCGTCGACGGTGGCGATGGATCCGCAGCTGCTCCTGCTCGCCGCGATCACCGCGGTGCTGTCGTCCGTGATCCCCTACAGCTTCGAGCTCGCGGCGCTGCGCCGTCTGCCGCAGCGCGTGTTCGGTGTGCTGCTGAGCCTCGAACCGGCGTTCGCGACGCTCGCCGGCTGGCTCATCCTCGGCCAGGACGCCACGCCGCTGCGGATGCTCGCCGTCGCCCTCGTGATCGCCGCGAGCGTCGGGACCACGCTCGGGGTGCGGAGGGAACGCCGCGACGACGGTCCCTCCGGCCCGTTCACTGCACCGATACCGCTGCCCGACTGACCGCGGGGACCGGCAGCGGGTACCGGCGGCGCAGGATCACGCGCTGCACGAGCGTCCACACCACCGTGACCGTCAGGTAGAGCGCAGCGGCGAGAGGCACGAACACGGCGAAGACCGCGGTCGCGTAGTGCATCACCGAGACGACGCGCAGCAGGGTGGGGGAGTTCAGGGGTGAGTCGTCCCCATCGACCGGCGTCGGGCGGAACACGCGGCGGGTGATCTCGGCGACGGCGAGCATGACCGCGAGCAGCACCCCGAACACGAGGAAGGTGGCGGGTGTCGCGGTGCCCCCGAACAGCGCCGACACCAGGCTCGTGCCCAGCGGTGCGCCGAACAGGTCGTGCGCGAGCAGCTCGTTCGGGTGTCCCGCGATCTCGGGCCGGAGGAACAGCGTGTAGAGGATGCCGACCACGGGGGCCTGTGCGAGCACCGGGAGCATCCCCGCGAACGGCGACGTGTTCTCCGCGCGGTACAGCGCCAGCGTCTCCTTCTGCAGGCGCTCGGGGTTCTTCTTGTGGCGGCGCTGCAGCTCGCGCAGCTTCGGCGCGAGACGCGCCCTGGTCTGCTCGGCCTTGGCCTGGGAGATGCCGACGGGGATGAGCAGTACCCGCACGAGCAGTGTGACGAGCACGACGGCGAGAGCGGCGGCGGAGGCACCGACGATGGGGGTGAGCAGGTCGGAGAGCCCGGTCAGCGCGCTGTAGGCGGCGTCGAGGAGGGCGGCGAGGGGTGGAAAGGCAAAGGGGTCCATGGAAGTGTCCGTTCGAGGTGTCGGGAAGGGTCGGCGAAGGCCGCGCGGTCCCGTCGAAAGAGCGGACTACGCGGCGGTCGCGACTCCCGGCGCCCGAGGGCGCGGATGCCCGGCGGCATCAGGATCACTCTGCGTGAGGAGGGTGCCGACGTCGATGGCGCGCAACGGATGCGGGGCACCGGTCGAGGCCTCGGGGCGCACACTCAGCACGATCGCGAGGGTGAGTGCGGTCACCGCGAGCAGGGCGACGGCGAGGCCGAGAGCCGTGGCATCCGGCATCGACACGAGGCCGAGCGCGGTCGCGACGATGCTCAGCATCTGCCCGAACCACTCGCTCATGCGCGCTCCCTTCCTGTTGTGAGGGTAGCACCGGGGGCGGCCACCGCTTTCGAATCGCGCGAATGGTGCGCTCCCGGCCACTTATGCCGCACAGTGCACGATTCGGAAGCCTGCGGGGCGTACGGTCGAAAGCATGAGTGACCTTCGCGCCCTGTTCGGGATCGAGCAACCGATCATCCTCGGCCCGTTCGGCGGGCTCTCCTCGACCGCCCTCACGGCTGCGGTCAGCGCTGCGGGCGGCCTCGGTTCGTTCGGACTCTACGGCTACGACGGCGACCGCATCCGTGCGACCGGCGCGGCGCTGCGGGCGGCGACCGATCGTCCGTTCGCGGTGAACATCTGGCTCCCCACCGGCGACGAGGTCGAGCCGAATCCGCAGCACACGGTGTTCGCGCAGGCGCTGCAACCCTTCTACGAGGCGGTCGGCATCGATGTCCCGGCGCGCCCGGAGCGGTACGTCCCGTCGCTCGAGGAGCAGCTCGACGCGATCTGGGAGATCCGGCCCGCGGTGCTCAGCACGGTGTTCGGGGTGCCGTCGGCCGAGGTCGTCCAGGCGGCACAGCGCCGGGGGATCCGCATCGTCGGTACCGCGACCACCGTCGCCGAGGCCGTCGCGCTCGCCGACGCCGGGGTGGATGCGGTGGTCGCCACGGGTGCCGAGGCGGCCGGGCATCGGGTGTCGTTCCTCCGTCCGGCTGAGGACTCGCTCGTCGGCACGTTCGCGCTCGTCCCGCAGGTGGTCGATGCGGTGGACGTGCCGGTGATCGCGGCAGGGGGCATCGCCGAGCGACGGGGAGTCGCCGCGGCGTTCGCGTTGGGGGCGACCGGCGTGCAGATCGGGACGGCCTTCCTCTCGACGGCGGAATCCGTGGCTACGCCCGCGCATCGCGCCGCGATCCGTGCGACCGCCGCCGAGGAGACGGTGCTCACCCGTGCCATGAGCGGTCGCCTGGCCCGGGGCGCCCGCAACCGTGCGGTGCGGGCGATCGAGGCGAGCGGCACGATCGCACCGTTCCCGATGCAGAACTGGCTCACCGGACGCTTCCGGGCCGCGGCGGGGGAGCAGAATCTCGGGGAGCTCCAGTCGCTGTGGATGGGGCAGGCGGCGCCGCTCGCACGCCATGACAGCGCCGCCGAGGTGTTCGCGGAGCTGGCCGCCGGCGTGCCGCGCCCCTCCTGACCGCTCACCGCCTGCGCCCCGCGACCGGAGGAGGGCCCAAGGGGCGTCGGGGCCTAGAGGATGACGGTGGACTTGCCGTGCACGATCACACGGTCCTCGGCGTGCCACTGCACGGCGCGGGCGAGGACGAGTCGCTCGACATCGGCCCCGCGGCTCTGCAGCTCGGCCGCTGACTCGGAGTGGGTCACGCGCGTGACGTCCTGCTCGATGATCGGCCCCTCGTCGAGGTCGGCGGTCGCATAGTGCGCGGTCGCGCCGATCAGCTTCACGCCGCGGTCCTTGGCGCGGGCGTAGGGGTTCGCCCCGATGAACGCGGGCAGGAAGGAGTGGTGGATGTTGATCACCGGCGCCTCGAGGCGGGTGATGAAGTCGTCGGTGAGGATCTGCATGTAGCGCGCCAGCACGACGAGGTCGACGTTCCCGCGCAGCAGTTCGAGCTGTCGCTCCTCCATGGCGGCCTTGTCGCCCGAGGGGATGTGCACGAAGGGCACGCCGAAGGAGCGGACCGACTCGGCAAGGTCGGGGTGGTTGGAGACGACCATCGTGATGTCGATGTCGAGCTGGCCGCGCTGTGTGCGCCAGAGCAGCTCCATCAGGCAGTGGTCGTACTTCGAGACGAAGATCGCCACGCGCTTGCGGCGGGCGACGTCGTGCAGCGACCACTCCATGCCGAAGCGTTCGGCGACGACGGCGATGTCGGCTTCGAGCGCGGGGCGTGCGGCGGCGAGTCCATCGAGGTGGATCACGGTGCGCTGGAAGAAGCGTCCGCCCTCGGAATCCGTCGAGTGCTGGTCGAGCGAGATGATGTTCGCACCGTGCTGGGCGAGCACGCCCGCCACGGCGGCGACGATCCCGGGCTGGTCGTCGCAGGCGATGAGCAGGCGGGCGGTATCGGGCTGGGACATGGAGGCTCCTCGAGGGTGTGCATCGATTCTGCCGTGGATGCACACCGGGGGCGAATCGCGGGAGGCGACTCGCTACTCTGAGAATCGTGGAAGCGAGCGATCTCGGCCTGGTGCTGATCCCCCTGCTGGCCGTCGCCGCGCCCCTGCTCGCCCGCGGGGTCCGCCCGGCGGTGCGGGTGCCGATCGTGGTGTTCGAACTCGTGCTCGGGATCCTCGTGGGGCCGGCGGTGCTCGGCTGGGTCGAACCGGGCCCCCTGCTGGAGAAGCTCAGCGACTTCGGTCTGGCGCTGCTGTTCTTCGTCGCCGGCACCGAGATCGACTTCAAGACCGTGGCGGGCAAACCGCTCGCCCGCGCCTCCCTCGGCTGGCTCCTCAGCGTCCTGCTGGGCATCGGCCTGGGCTTCTTCTTCGCCCCCGGCGAGGGGATGGTCGTGATCGGCATCGCGCTGAGCTCCACCGCGCTCGGCACGCTGATGCCGATCCTGCGCGACGCCCGCGAGCTGGACACGCCGTTCGGTCGTGCGATCAGTGCGATCGGCGCGGTCGGCGAGTTCTTGCCCCTGATCGCGATCTCGATCTTCCTCAGCACGCGCACCACACCGATCGCCACGGCCGTCCTGCTGACGTTCGTGGTGCTGGCCGGGCTCGCGGTGCTGCTCGCGCACCGTGTGCCGCACGGGCGGCTGCACCGCATCGTCCGTGCGACGCTGCACACGTCCGACCAGTTCGGGGTGCGCTTCGTGATCCTGCTCATCGCGGCGCTGGTCGGCCTGAGCGTGATGCTCGACCTCGACATGCTGCTCGGAGCCTTCGTCGCGGGAGCGGTGTGGCGCATCATCATGACGCGGGCACCGAAGGAATCCGCCGAGGAGGTCGAGAGCAAGATCGAGGCGATCGCATTCGGATTCCTCGTGCCGATCTTCTTCCTCTACACGGGCGTGACCTTCGACCTGCAGGCCCTGCTCACCTCGCCGACGGCCCTCGCCTTGGTGCCCATCTTCCTGATCGCGCTGCTGGCCATCCGCGGGGCGGCCGCGCAGCTCTCGGCCCCGGTGGGGATGAGCGTCCGCGACCGTGCGGCCCTCGGGCTCCTCGCCGCCACCGGACTGCCGATCATCGTCGCGGTCACCGCGATCGGCGTCGACGAGAAGATGCTCGACACCGGCACCGCGGCGGCACTGGTCGGAGCGGGCATGCTCTCGGTGCTGCTCTATCCGTTGATCGGGATGACCCTGCGCGGGGATCGCGCCGACGTCGTCGGGCCCGCGCGTGCGGGCGACGCCGTGCAGGGGGAGCTGTGACGAGTGCGTCGGTGCTCCTGACCCGTACGGTGCAGAGCCTCGACGGCATCGCGAAGGAAGGGCTCGGCGAGCAGCGCGTCTCCCGGTGGCGCGGGCGCCGCATCGTGCGGGTCGGCGAAGCATGGCATCTGGGTGTGCTGCTGCTGACCGACACGCACGCGCTGGCCACGGCCGAGGTGCTCCGCGCGGCCGATCCCGGACGCCGCGGCTACACCGCCGAGTCGGCCAGAGCACGCGCCGAACGTCGTGCCGAAGCCCTGCGGGGTGGCTTCGACGAGGGTGACGTCGTCCACGTGGGATGGAGCGTGATCGACGTCGACGCCGTGGATGCGGGCGGCTCCTCCGGTCCGCTGGCGCTCGTCGACGGCGTCCCCTCGGTGCGGTGGAGCGCGGCCGGCGGGTTCATGCCCTTGGAGGCATACCTGCGTGAGCGCGTGTCCCTGTTGCGGGATTCGGCGGAAGGCTGAGTCAGGCGAAGGTCTCGGCGAAGCGGCGCAGAAGCGCGGCGCCCTCGGTGACCGATGCGGCGAGCACCTGCTGCTGCACCGCGTCGAACTCTTCCGGGTCGAAGTAGCCGGTGGTGCGGTAGAACGTCATCCGGTCCGCGAAGTCGCGGGGGGTGGGCTCCGGATGGAACTGCGCTGCATACAGGTGCGTGCCCACGCGGTAGGCCTGCACCGGGCAGGCCCCATTGGTCGCCAGGAGCACCGCGCCGGGCGGGGTGCTCGCCGAGCTCTCCTTGTGTGCCGTGAACACGGTGAGAGCGGGGCCGCTCGGCCCGAACACGGGATCGGCGGCGCCGGCTTCGGTCACATCGATCACGGTGGCGCTCGCGGGCTCGGGAGTGTCCGTCACGACCTCGCCCCCGAGCATGCGGGTCACGACACCGATGCTGAAGCAGGTGAAGAACACCGCGATCTCGCCGGCCATCGCCGCGTCGGCCAGTGTGCGGAGGTCGGCTTCGACCCGCAGCTGCTCCGCGGACTTCACCGTGTCGGAGACGTTGAACGGCGAGCCCCCGACCACGACGCCGCGGTATCCGCGTAGACGCTCGATGTGCAGCGGTGTCTGCAGCAGGTCGAGTCGATCGACGACGTCGACGCCGAGAGCCCGTCGGAAGGACGCATGCTCGGCGTCCGCCGCCCCGATCTCGGGTCGCACGCACACGTAGAGAAGCGAGGCCATCAGGAGATTCTAACGAGCGCGCGGAGCCGGGCCGACGCGGTCACCGGGAGGAGTTCGCGGTCCGGCCGCGGACGATGCCGACGAAGGTCTCGACGTCGGGTGTGGTGCGATCGCGAGGCCAGACCAGCGCCACCGTGGACGACGGACCGCCGACGAGCACGCGGTGGTCGGCATCCTTGCGGTGGTGCAGGCGAGCCAGCGACATCGGGACGATCACGATGCCGACGCCGGAGGCCGCCGTGGCGATCGCCTCTCCGGTCGGCAGTGCGGCGAAGGCGGCCGGGAGTGTGCCGGGGAGGTCGAGCGGGCCCAGCACGTCATCGGACAGCCCGATCACGACCTCGCCCTCGAGATCCGCGGCGGAGAGCTCTTCGGCCGCCATCAGGTGCGAGTCGACCGCGGCGATCACGACCGGCACCTCGTCGTACAGAGGGATGATGTGCAGGGACTCGTCCGTGAGCGGCAGACGGACCAGCGCCGCATCGATCGCGTCGAGCGCCTCGCGCTGGGTGGCGACCTCGATCGGGACGAGCTCGAGCGGCACTCTCGGCATGCGCTGCTTCCACGCGTCGATCCACTTGCCCGGTGTCGCGCCCGGCACCGCGCCCAGACGGAAGGTACGCGGTGCCTCGGGCTCGGGCTGAGGGGCATCGAAGACGACCTTGGCCGTCTTCTTCTTCGGCTTCTGCGGCGGGAAGCGCTCGGCGGGGGCGGCCTTGTTGCGACGCACAGGGGTACCTCGACCTGCGCCCTTCCCGGGCCGCCTTCCCTGATTCGCCATGGGGTCCAGGCTACTCGGCGGGGGAGACGGGCACGTCCGCGACGGCGACGGGGTCCGTCGCCGTCGCGAGTTTCCGCTGCGCACGGCGGATGAGCCCTGCGGCTCCGCCGACCAGGATCAGCACGCCCACAGTCAGGAGGAGGATCGTGACGATCGTGGTCGGCGTCAGAGCGAGGAGCCCATCGGCGACGGTGTCCCTCCGGTCGGCGTCGGCCAGCATCCAGAGGGCGACCGCGGCGATCGCGGCGAACAGGAGGCCCCAGATGATGGCGGCCCAGCGCGTGCGGGGAGGGGAGGGGGCTTCGACGATCGTCGGCGTACTCATCACTGGTCTTCCTTCGCGGGCTCGTAGAGGGTGACGGAGATCACTCCGCTGGTCTGATCGATCGTGACGGGTTGCACGAGGGTGGGCTCGGTGTCCTCGGCGGCGACCTTCTGCAGGACGATCGACTCCCCGTTCCTGCGCACGGGAGTCCAGGTGCCGTGCGCAGTGATCTGGCCGGTCTCCTCATCCACTCGGGTCCACGAAACGGTCGCCGATCCGACGACGGCGCGCAGATCGAGCTCGACGCCCGACTGGACGTCGATGTAGGTGTTGCCGGATCCCTTGTCCACGACGATCGACCGCGCACCGTCCTCGAACGGATTCAGCGTGAGGAACGTATCGCCGAAGGGCTGCCGGACGTGCGCAGATTCGTCGTTGCCGAGCGCGACGTAGCCCAGCGTGACGCCCGGGAAGGCGGAGAAAGCGCCGGCGACGAGTCCGCCGATGAGCGTCACCACGGTCGCGAAGGCCAGGAACCCGCTGCGCCGACGGAACGCCCCGGCCACGATCATCCCGAGTGCCAGGATGAGCGCCGCCGCGAGCAGTCCCAGGGCGCCGCCGAGGGCCTCACCGCCCGTGACGAGACCGACGGCAGAGCCCGTGATGATCGCGAGGCCGATGATGGTCGCGGCGAACGCGAAGCCGGCCCGGGGGTTCGAGGCACGGCGGAGGCGTCGGCGCTCCGCGGCTTCGGTCGCGAACACCGCAGCCTCGGCCTGGCGTTCACGACGCAGCTGGTCGCGGGCGGCACGCTCGATGTCCTGCTGCTGGCGGCGCCACGCCTGATCCTGTTCCTTCCAGGCCGCGTGCTGGGCGCGCCAGGCCTCGAGAGCGGTGGGGTCCTGTGAACCGGGCGGGAGGGGGGCGGGCGGTTCCGGGGGAGTGAAGGCGAGCGCGGTGTCGGAGACCTCATCGGCGAGAGTGGCATCCGCCCCCTCAGCGGTACCCGAATCGCTGAGGGGGTCGGATGCGCCCGGGGCCGCCGAATCTGCGGAAGCCATCGGCAGATCCGGCGCGGAAGCACCCGGGGTGCGGCGCATGGCGCGCACGATCAGGAAGAGCAGACCGGCGACGAGCACGAGCCCGACGATCCAGCTGACGACGGAGAGGGCCGACCACCCGTCGTAGCCGAGTCCGAAGAGACGTCCGGCCAGTGGTGCGGTCGGGAAGAGACCGATGACGGCCATCGCGAGGATGCCCCACTGCGCCGGCTGATAGTCGCGGCGGAACAGATCGCGGAGGTGGACCCGTCCGTCGATGTCGGGCAGCAGCGCCCAGGCCGCGGCGTACAGGAAGATCACCGGCAGGCCGAAGAGCGCCGCGACCACGAGGATCCCGCGGACGATCAGCGGATCGATGCGCAGCCGTGCAGCGATCCCCGCGGCGACACCGCCCAGCCAGCCCTCGGACCGGGCGACGCCGAGGCCGGCGACCCAGAGGAGGAAGCGTTCGGCTCCGCGGGGGATGCCGGTGCCCGGTGCGCCGACGGCCGGAGCGGCCTGGTCGGCAGGAGGCGGGGGTGCAGTCGGAATCGTCATGCTTCGATCCTGGCGTCATCCGTCGGGCCCCTGCCATGGGGGGAACCCCTGAGTGGCCCCTGATTCTGGCCAGGGGAGGACCCGGAGCGCCCATGCGGATGATTGGATGGGCGACATGTCCTCTTCGGCGCACGCTCCCGCGCGATCAGCGCCCATCGCTGCGCCGCGCCCGCCGCTGACCCGTGATCGCGACTGCCTGGTGGCCGGGGTGAGTGCGGGCCTCGCGCGACACCTGGGCGTGCGGGTGGGGCTGGTGCGAGCGCTGTTCCTCGCGCTGACGCTGTGCGGCGGCGCCGGCATCCTCCTCTACGCCTGGTGCTGGGCCTTCACGCCGTGGAGCGAGGGGGAGGAGGCCCCGACCAGACGCGTACCGGTCGCCTGGCTGCTGCTCGCTCCCGCCGGTGTCGGGATCCTCATCGTGCTGGCCTGGCGCGGCGGCAGTGACTGGCTGAGCGGATCGATCCCGCCCGATCTCGCCGCGGTCGTCGTCGGTGGCACGGTGGGCTTCGCGACGGGCGCCGGGCTCTGGGCGACCCTGATCGATCGCACCGACACCGCGCGCGGACCGCGACACACGATGACCGTCCGGATCCTGGCTCTCGTGCTGCTCGCCCTGCTGTTCACCGTGCTGCTCTCCTGGCCCATCGCGCGCTCGGGGGTGGCGCTCGTGCTCCTCCCTCTCGCCGGGCTCGCTGCGGTGATCTCCTCGGCCCTCATCCCGCGATGGCGCGAACTGTCCGGCGAGCGGGTGCGCCGCATCCGTGAGGAGCAGCGCAGCCAGATGGCCGCGCACCTGCACGATTCCGTGCTGCAGACGCTGGCGCTGATCCAGAACAGGGCAGGAGCCTCCAGCGAGGCGGCCCGCCTCGCCAGGGCGCAGGAGCGCGAGCTGCGCGCATGGTTGTACGACGGCGACGCACCGGCCGACAGCGACCTCCCGACGGATCTGCGTGACTACGCAGGGGCCCTCGAGCTCGACTATCCGGTGCGCATCGACGTCGTGTCGGCGGGCCTCTCCACCGAGCGCGCCAGCGGGGAACTCGCGGCGGCGGCCCGAGAGGCGATCCTCAACGCCGCGCGGCATGCCGGCGGGGACATCTCGGTGTACATCGAGGGGAGCGCCGCGGGCGTCGACGTCTTCATCCGGGACCGCGGTGAGGGCTTCGACCTCGACGATGTGCCGAGCGATCGCCTCGGGGTACGGGAGTCGATCATCGGCCGGATGCGTCGTGCCGGAGGCACCGGAGCGGTCCGCAGCGACGCGAACGGGACCGAAGTGCATCTGAGCATTCTGGCGGTCCCGCCGTACGACCGAGCGGCGGGGCGAACGATCCCCACCCGGGAGGACGACCATGCCTGAGAGCATCCGCGTCGTGATCGTCGACGACCACTCGATCTTCCGCTCCGGCCTGCGTGCCGACCTCGATGCGAGTGTCGACGTGGTCGGCGAGGCGGCGGACGTGCCGTCCGCGATCGCCGTGATCGCGGAGACACAGCCGGACGTCGTCCTGCTCGACGTGCACCTGCCGGGTGGGAGTGGCGACGATGCCGCGGGCGGAGAAGCGGTGATCCGCGGGTCGGCCACGGCGGCGCGGTTCCTCGCGCTCAGCGTCTCGGATGCTGCCGCCGACGTCGTGCGCGTGATCCGGGCGGGCGCCCGCGGCTACATCACCAAAGGGTCATCGGGCATCGAGGTCAGCAGCGCCGTGCACGCCGTGGCGGACGGGGATGCGGTCTTCTCACCGCGGCTCGCTGGGTTCGTTCTTGACGCCTTCGGAGCGGTCGCCGGTGAGACCGCGACGGCGACCGACGAACTGGATCGCCTCTCCGCGCGTGAGCAGGAGGTCATGCGGCTGATCGCCCGCGGCTACGCCTACAAGGAGGTCGCTTCGGAGCTCTTCATCTCGATCAAGACGGTCGAGACGCACGTGTCATCCGTGCTGCGCAAGCTGCAGCTCTCCTCCCGCCACGAACTCACCGCGTGGGCGTCGGAGCGCCGCCTGCTGTAGTCGTGACGGCCCGGCTGTCACCCCGTCAGGCCGCGAGCCACAGCCCCTTCTGATCCGTCGCGATGGTGAGCCCGGCCGCGACGGTCTCGTCGTCGCCGATCCTGGCGCCGCGGATGATGCGCGCTCCGGCGCCGACATCGGTGCGGACCCCCACGTAGGCGTGGTCGCCGATCGCGGCACCCTGGCCGATGTGCGCGTGCGCGTCGACGAACGCGCCCTCCCCGACCACGGCGTCTTCGTCGATCCAGGCGCCGCGGGCGATGGTCGCCCCGGCGCCGACGCGCGCGCCCGGTTCGATGTAGGCACCCGCCTCGATGTGCGCCTTCGGATGCACCTTCGCGCCATGCGCGACGAGACCCCGACCGTTCGCGTGCTTGCGGTACCGCAGCGTCGCTCCCTGGTCGTTCTCGATGTCGACGTAGTTCTTACCCACGATTCCTCCCGTGCTCCGGAGTCTCTTCCGGATATATCAACAACCACGGCAGGGGTGGATTCATTCCCTCGGATGGATGTCCTCGGTGTCCGCGGTGCTCAGCCCACGCGCGAGGCCGCGTCGCGGATCGCCATTGCGAGATCCGCGGGACGGCTCCACAGGGGCCAGTGGCCGGTGGGCAGGTCCACGAGCTCCAGATTCTCGAGTGCGTCGACCTCGGCGAACATGGGGTGTCCGGCGTGGGCGAGTTCCTGCAGCTGCGCGCTCGGGATCGAGCAGCAGACGATGGTGGTGGGTGTCCGGCGGCGCGCATCGTCGGAGAGGGGCACCGGATCGCGGAGCACGGGTCCCGGCTCGGGGACCGCGCGTTCGCGGAAGCGGTCGAGCATCGCGGTGCTCAGGCCCTCGAGGCTGGCCTGCTGTCCGAGAACGTCGAACGGTGGCAGGGGCAGCGCCTCCACCGTCTCCGGGAGGTCCGGTGCGAACACGCTTCCCGGCGCGACCGGGCCGGAATCGACCCACACCACACGGCGGACGAGCGCGGGGTGCCGATCGAGGACGATGCTGACCGGGGCATTGGCTCCGCTGTGCCCGACGAGCACAACCGGCTGCTCCGCCGTGGCTCCGGAGCGCAGGACGGCCGCTTCGATCGCCGCCGCCTGCTCGTCGAGGGTCCGCGAGGAACGGTCGGGGTCATCCGGGTCCAGGCCGGGGAGCGTGAGCGCGATGGCGTCCGATCCGTCCGCCGCCAGGTGCGCGCGCACCTCGTCCCAGGCCCATGCGCCGAGCCAGTGGCCCGCGATCAGGATGATGGTCGGAGTATTCGATGCTGTCGTCATGACCCGATGCTCGCACTGCGTGCGGACAGCTGTATGGCACTATTTCTGTCATGAATTCATCGGAGTGTGCGGAGTGAGGCGGAGCGAACGACTTCATGCGCTGTCCGAGATGCTGCGTCGCGGCGGAACCAGGGGTTACCCGGCCGAGCGGCTCGCGGCGGAGTTCGAGGTGTCCGTCAGAACCGTAAAGCGAGACCTCGCCGCCTTGGCGAGCAGTGGCGCGCCCGTCTGGTCGAGACCCGGGCCCGGAGGAGGCTACGGTCTGGCTCCGAGCGCGAATCTGCCGCCGATCACCCTCTCGCCGGCCCAGGCGGTGGCGCTCCTGGCGGCTGTCTCCGCGGCGTCCGACGCCCCGTACGCCGATCTGGCTTCGGCCGGGGTCCGGAAGATCCTGGACGTCCTCGATCCCGCCACGCGCGGCCGCGCGGCCGACCTCGCACGTCGGATCTGGGTGGCGGGGGCGCCCTCGTCCTCACGCACCGTCCGATCGGTCCTGGAGGAGGCGATGTCCGCGCAGCGTACGGTCCGCATCCGCTATACGTCGCGCGTCGGGGCCACGACCACGAGGGAAGTGGAGCCCGTGATGTTCGCCTCCACGAACGGGCAGTGGTACCTCGTCGGGTGGTGCCTGCTGCGCGACGCGATGCGCTGGTTCGTCGTGTCGAACATCGAGAAGGCGACCCTGACGAGCGCGGCCTGCAGCGGCCATACCGTTGCGGAGGTCGGAACCCCTCCGCCGAACGCCAGGCCCGTGCTCGTCAGCGACGGCGAGTGACTAGCGCTGACACGACGGGCACCAGAAGGTCACGCGTTCGCGTGTCGGATCCGCGCCCTGTTCGCCGCGTCGGATGAGGGTGCCGCAGCGGCGGCAGGGGCGCCCGGCGCGGCCGTAGACCCAGGTGCCCTGACCCGGTCGATCGATGCCCGTGAAGGTCCTGCTGCGGCGGTCGCGGTTGGCGCGGATGGTGCGCACGCCGAGGTCGAGAAGCGCGGAGACATCGACCTCCGGCGTCGGCGTCGTCGGCAGGATCCCCCGGAGGAACAGGAGCTCTGCAGCGTACTCGTTGCCGAATCCCGCGACGTTGCGCTGGTCGAGGAGGGCGACGTGGATACTGCGGGCGTCGGCACCGAGCCGCCGGTTCGCCTCGTCTGCGTCCCAGTCATCGGCGAGCGGGTCCGGGCCGAGATAGCCCACCAGCTGTTCCTCGTCGCGGGTCGGGACGACTTCGATCTCGGCGAGATCGACACCGACGGCCTCACGGTCGGCCGTGCCGATGATCGCGCGGACCTTGAAGGCCGGATGCCGCCACTTCTCGCCGTGGCGGTAGACGAACCACGCCCCGTCCATGCGCAGATGGGAATGCAGGGTGCTGTCGCCGATGCGCGCGAGCAGGTGCTTGCCCCGGGGTACCACCGCGTGCACCCGCTGACCGGTCAGATCCAGGGTGGCGAAGCGGGGGACACGAAGGTCGAACCGGGTCACCTCGGACCCGGCCAGAGCCTCGTCGAGGCGTCGCGCCGTGCGGAAGACCGTGTCGCCCTCGGGCATCAGGGAGCCTCGGACGGCGCGGGTGGAGGCGGGAGCAGCGGGGGGTGAGGGGAGGCCGTGACGGCGGCCCGAGCGAGCATGTCGCGCGCCAGCACGGTGCTGCCGGCGACCGCAGCCGGCATGACCGCGACGGCACCACCGGGAATCAGGAAACAGAGCTGCGTGGCGACGCCGAAACCGAGCACCCGCGCCCGGCTGCCCGAGAACAGGGCGGCACGGTCGGCCGGACTGAGGTCACGAGCGTCGAAGGCACGCCCGGTGAGTTCGCGCGCCAGCAGTCGGCCGGTCAGCACCACACCCGCGATCGCGCCGAGGAATCCCCCCACGGCAGGGAGGAAGCCGATCAGGAGGACCAGGATCGCGATCAGGATGCCGAGCACCACGAGACGCAGCCCCTCGCCGATCGTGGTCCAGAAGCTGCCGCCGTCGGCAGGGGGAGCGTCACCGAGATCGACCTCGACGGCGTGCCAGATGCGCTGGTAGAACGGGTCGCCGATGGTCAGCGTCAGTGCGCTGAAGACCACGCTGGCGAGGGCGAGGGCGGCTGCGACGACCACGAAGCCCACGGCCGCGCGCAACAGGCCCTTCCACGGCTCGATCCATCCCTCCGCGAACGGCGTGAGCCACGCGGAGACCGAAGGCATGCCGATCACGAGCGGGATCAGTGCTGCGGCGAGGATCAGGACCGCGATGATCGCAGGGATCAGACCGAGCATCATGAGCCCGGGGCGCGTGCGCCACAGCCCGAACCCGTGCAACAGCGTACGGACGCCGGTGGCGAACTCTCGGATCATGGCTTCCAGCGTAGGTGCATCGTTCAGGTGACCTTGCGGAGGGTGTAGCCGCGGGGCGTGGCCACGAACCCCGCCTCCTGCAGGGCGAGAGCGAGCTCGGTGCCGTAGACGCCCTCGCCGTTGATCTTCTCGACCGTGAGGGTGTCGAGCCGGCGTGCGCGTGCGGTCGCCGCGAGATCGGTGGCCGCGGCCCGCAGCACGTCGCCGTCTTCGCTGAAGGCCAGCACCGTGCGTCCGCCGCGCTCGAGGGAGAGGACGAGTGTTCCGTCGACGAGGACCACGAGCCCGCCGGCCTTGCGCCCCGGGCGGTGCGAGACCCCGTCGAGCTTGGGCCAGCCGAGAGCGGCACCGTAGGGGTTGGCGGGGTCGGTGGCGGCGAGGGTCACGGCATCGCGTGGGGGCGGATCGGCGAGTCCCGCATAGGTGCGCAGACGATCGACCGTTCCGGACGCGGCGAACTGGGCGGCCCCGAGCTTCTCGATCACGTAGCCACGACGACAGTGCCCGGCCTCTTCGAAGCCCGCCAGCACGCGGTACGCCTGGGCGAAGCCGCCGGGGAGGCCCTCCGCCTGGACCGCACCGCGGGTGACGACACCGTAGCGATCGAGGAGGAGGCCCGCGGTCACGGTGGCCCTGCGGGAAGCGTCCTTCTCGACGGGAGGCAGCAACGACCATCGGCCTCCGATCGACGGCGGCCTCGGCGCGGCGGAACCGGTGAAGGACACACCGCGGTAGGTGCGGGCGCGGGGGGCGCGGCGCTTCACCTTGTGCGCCTGCGAGCCGCCGGCGAGCAGCGAGCGGATCGGCGCGAAGGTGTCGTTGGTCACGTAGCCCGACCAGGTCAGCGACCACAGCGCTTCGAGGACGGACTGCTCGTTCTCGGCGGCCGCCATGTCTTTCAGCTGCCCTGCGAAGTACGCGCCGCCGACGTCGAGGGCGATGAGGATCCGCGACTCCAAGGAATCGGAGGCGATCTCGGCATCGGGCTCCGGCAGCGTGAACGGCGCGAGATCGGCGGGGTGCATCGACACCCAGCCGTCGCGTCCCGGGAGCGTGCCGTGGCCGGACCAGATCACCTCGCCGGCCGCCGTGAGCTCGTCCAGAAGGGCGGGCGTGTAGTCGCGCACGCGAGAGGGCAGCACCAACGATTCCCACGCGCTCGCAGGGATCGGCACGCCCGCGAACTGCTCGATCACGGTGAGCACGCCGTCGACGCCTTCGAGAGGCCGACCGATGTGCTGCCAGTCGGGGAGGAAACGGGCGTAGGCCTCGGGGGAGACCGGTTCGACGGATCCGCGGATCGCGGCGAGCGAGCGCATGCGGAGTCGGCGGAGCACCTCGGCGTCGCACCACTCGATCGCGTCGCCGCTCCCGGCGGCCTCGGGGAGGAAATACCCGCTGGTGAGGCGCCCCGCGGTCTCCAGGCGCTGAAGCGTATGACGGGCGACCGCGGCGCCGAGTCCGAACCGGGTGGCGACGGCGTCCGTCGTGAACGGGCCGTGCGTGCGGGCATACCGGGCGATGAGATCGCCCAGCGGATCGGCGACGGGTTCGAGGAACGCGACCGGGATCCCCGTCGGGAGTGCGGCGCCCAGCGCATCGCGCAGTCGCCCGGCATCCTCGATGGCGGCGACACGGCTCATCCCGCCGACCGTCACGGGGATCGCGCGCCGGGCCGCGACCAGGTCGCCCAGCAGCGCGGCGGCGGCATCCGCCCCGACGGTGCCTCCCGCTGCGCCGGGCACGCTCTCCGGGTCGAGGCGCAGGGCCACTTCCTCTGCATCGAGCGGCCCGAGCATGCGCAGCAGATCGGCCACGCCCTCGATGCCACGCGCGCGACGGTCGGGGTCGAGCCGCTGGGCCTCGCGCTCGAACTGGACGAGCACTTCGGGGTCGAGGAGTTCACGCAGTTCCACCGTGCCCAGCAGCTCGCCGAGGAGCGCAGGGTCGACCGACAGCGCGGCTGCCCGGCGTTCGGCGAGGGGCGAGTCGCCCTCGTACATGAACGCGCCCACATAGCCGAACAGCAGATCGCGGGCATAGGGCGACGGCTGGCCGGGCTCGGTCTCCACCAGGCGGATCCGGCGGTCGGCGATCGACGTCGCGAGGGCGCGCAGGGAGGGGAGGTCGTAGACGTCTTGGAGCACCTCGCGCAGCGTCTCGAGGATCACGGGGAACGTGGGGTGGCGCCTGGCCACTTCGAGCAGCTGCGCCGACCGCTGCCTTTGCTGCCACAGCGGGGTGCGCTTGTTCGGGTTCATGCGGGGCATGAGCAGCGCGCGTGCCGCGCACTCGCGGAAGCGGGAGGCGAACAGGGCCGAGCCGCCCACCTCCTCCGTCACGATGTGCTCCAGCTCTTCGGGCTCGAACACGAACAGTTCGGCGCCCGGTGGCTCCGCCTCCGCGTCGGGGATCCGCACGATGATGCCGTCGTCGCTCGCGACCGCCGATCCCTCGACGCCCAGGCGTTCGCGCACGCGGGCGTTGATCGCCAGAGCCCAGGGCGCGTGCACCTTCATGCCGTACGGGGAATGCAGGATGACCCGCCAGTCGCCGACCTCGTCGCGACCCCGCTCCACCGTGAGCGTGCGGTCGGTGGGAAGCGTGCCGGTCGCCTCGCGCTGCTCCGTGAGGTGCGCCAGGAGGTTCGCTCGAGCCTGCTCGTCGAGGCCCGCATCGATCAGTCGCTGTGCCGCCTTCTCGGGAGGTGCCGTCGACACCTCGCGCGCGAAGGCGCCGAGCGCCTCGCCGAGCTCGAACGGCCGGCCGATGCCGTCGCCGTGCCAGAACGGCACCTTGCCGGGCTGTCCGTAGGCGGGGATCACGTTGACACGGTCGTGGGTGATCTCGGCGATCCGCCAACTGGTCGTGCCGAGCGTGAACACGTCGCCCACCCGCGATTCGTAGACCATCTCCTCATCGAGCTCGCCCACGCGGGCGCCGGTGGTCTCGCCGGCCACGAAGACCCCGAACAGTCCGCGGTCGGGGATCGTCCCGCCGCTGGTCACCGCGATGCGCTGCGCGCCGGGCCTCCCGGTCAGCGTCCCCGCGTCGCGGTCCCAGACGAGTCGCGGACGCAGCTCGGCGAACTCATCGGACGGGAAGCGTCCGGCCAGCAGATCGAGCGTGGCCTCGTACGCAGAACGCGGGAGGGATTGGAACGGTGCCGAACGACGGACGGTCTCGAACCACTCCTCCACGCTGATCGCACCGAGGGCGCTCGCCGCGACGGTCTGCTGGGCGAGGATGTCGAGCGGATTGCGCGGCACCTGGATCGCCTCGATTTTCCCCGCCAGCATCCGCTCGGTGACGATCGCGGTGTGCAGCACATCGCCGCGGTGCTTGGGGAAGAGCGCGGCACGGCTGATCTCGCCCACCTGGTGTCCTGCGCGTCCGACGCGTTGCAGGCCGGAAGCCGCCGACGGCGGGGCCTCGACCTGGATCACGAGGTCGACCGCACCCATGTCGATGCCGAGTTCGAGGCTGCTCGTCGCGACGACGCAGCGCAGGACGCCCGACTTGAGCTCTTCCTCGACCTGGGCGCGCTGCTCCTTCGACACCGATCCGTGGTGTGCCTTGGCGAGCACGGGGTCGGCGCCGGCCGTGGCTCCGGCCTGCGCCATCATTGCCGCAGGGACGGTCGCTGCGGGCAGCTCGACGCCGATCCGCTCGGAGTGGATCTCGTTGAGACGACCTGTGAGCCGCTCGGCCAGGCGCCGCGAGTTGGCGAACACGATCGTCGAGTTGTTCTGCAGGATGCGGTCGACGATCGCCTCCTCCACATGCGGCCAGACCGAGCCGGTGACTTCGGTGTACTCCGCATCCCCGGTCTCGCCCGCGACACCGGGCGGGGGCGGCGGATTGGTCATGTCGTCCATCGGTACGACGACCCCGAGTTCGAAGGTCTTGGACGCCGGCGGTGCCACGATCTCCACCGGAGCCGACCCGCCGAGGAACCGCGCGACCTCGTCGATCGGACGCACGGTGGCCGAGAGGCCGATCCGTTGTGCCGGTGTCTCGATGCCGTTCGTGCGGCGAAGTGCGTCGAGGCGTTCGAGACTCACGGCCAGGTGCGCGCCGCGCTTGGTGGCGGCGACGGCGTGCACTTCGTCGATGATCACGGTGTGCACGCCCCGCAGCGTCTCGCCCGCGCGGCTTGTGAGCATGAGGTACAGCGACTCGGGGGTGGTGATCAGGATGTCGGGCGGATCCGACACCAGCTTGCGGCGGTCGCTCGACGTGGTGTCGCCCGAACGCACTCCCACCGTGACTGCGGGCGCGGGCACACCGAGGCGGCGCGCGGACTGGCCGATGCCGATCAGCGGGGAGCGCAGATTGCGTTCGACGTCGACGCCCAGTGCCTTCAAGGGGGAGATGTAGAGGATGCGGGTTCGAGGCTCGCCCTTCGCCGGGAGCGCGGCCTCGGACGTGCGTTCTCGGAAGACGCTGTCGATCGACCACAGGAACGCCGACAGCGTCTTTCCCGAGCCCGTGGGCGCCACGACCAGAGCGTGCTTCCCGGCGGAGATCGCCTCCCACGCACCCGCCTGGGCCGGGGTGGGCGCGGGGAACGCACCCCGGAACCAGTCCTGTGTGGCCGGGGTGAAGCGGTCGAGCACATCGCTCATGTCTCCATCTTCGTCGAGGCCGGGGACATCCGGGCCGTCCTCCCGCGCGTCACGGCTCCAGCGAGACCTCCCGCAGCGCGCCGTCCCCGTCGATCTCGAGGGTGAGGTCGAGGTCGAGCCGACGCAGGAACGCGTCGTCATGACTCACCACGAGCACCGCACCGCGGTAGGCGCGGAGGGCGTCGACCAGCTGGTCGACCGTGTCGAGGTCGAGGTTGTTCGTCGGCTCGTCCAGCACCACGAGGTGGGGTGCCGGGTCGGCCAGCAGCAGCGTCGCCAGCGCGACGCGGAAGCGCTCGCCGCCGGACAGCGCCGACACCGGACGGTCCGCGGTGGCCCCTCGGATGAGGAACCGGGCGAGGCGGTTGCGCAGTTCCTTCTCCGGTACGTGCGGCGCCGCGGCGGCGATGTTCTCGAACACCGAGCGCTTCTCGTCGAGACCGTCGACCCGCTGCGGCAGGTAGCCGACCAGGTCGGTGTGGGCCTCGGCATGCAGGCTCGGGCGTTCAGAACTCAGGACTTCCGTCTCGGATCCGTCTTCCTCCGCCCTCGGCGCCTCGAGGGGAGCCGTTTCTCCTGAGTTGTGAACCCCGCCGGCCACCAACCGCTCCAGCAGGGTCGTCTTCCCGGCACCGTTGCGCCCGATCAACGCCACCCGCTCGGGGCCCTGGATCACCCAGGCCCGCTCGTGATCGCCGATCGTCGCGATCCGGCGGCTGCGCGACATCCCGGGGTCGGGCAACTCGATCTTCATCGACGCCTCGGAGCGCACGCGTCTCCCGGCGTCGTCGAGCACCGACCGTGCGGCATCCTCTTTCGCCCCGACCTCGGTGCGGAGCCTGCCGGCCGACACCTCGGCAGCCATCTTGCGGCCGTGGGCGATGATCTTCGGGACCCGCTTCTCGATCTCGGCCTTCTTCGCCGTGCGTGCGCGGTGGGCGAGCTTCACCTCGGCCTCGATCCGCTGGCGCTTCTCCTTGCGGAACGCCTGGGCGGCGGTGACCTCGGCCTGTTTCGCCGCATCCTGCTCGGCATCCAGCCAGGCGCGCCACTGCGAGTATGGTCCGCCGAACACACTGAGTGTCTGGGCGTACAGCTCCGCGGTGTCGTCCATCAACTCGAGCAGGGACAGGTCGTGGCTGACGACGATGAGCGTGCCCTTCCAGGCGCGCACCATCGTGCCGAGCTTCGCCCTGGCGTCACGGTCGAGGTTGTTGGTCGGCTCGTCGAGCAGCGTGATCGGCGCGCGGCGCAGGCGGATGCCGGCGATCGCGACCAGGATCGCTTCGCCGCCGGACAGCTCGCCGACCCTGCGATCGAGGAACTCCGGCGCGAGGCCGGCTTCCGCCAACGAGGCCTCGGCGCGCGCCTCGATGTCCCAGTCGTCGCCGACGGCGTCGAAGTGCGCGGGATCGATGTCGCCCGCGCCGATCGCCCGGACGGCGTCGAGCGCCGCGGAGACGCCGAGAAGCTCCGCGACCCGACGGTCGACATCGAGCGTCAGCTGTTGCGGGAGATACGCGACATCGCCGGACGCCGTGACGATGCCCGAGGTGGGGTCGAGCTCGCCGGCGATCAGCCGCAACAGTGTGGACTTGCCGGCGCCGTTGCGACCGACCAGGCCCGTGCGACCGGAACCGAAGCTGCCGGAGACGCCGTCGAGCGCGATCGTGCCGTCCGGCCAGGCGAAGGCGAGCCGGTCGAGGGTGACCGACGCGTGAAGGGAAGTGGGTGTTGACATGGGTGTCTCCTGTCGAGTGCGAGGGTGCACTGACACCGAGCACCGGCCGGACGTGTGGAGTCACAGGTCGCGGAGGAGCGGGTCTGCCGTGGAGTCGGCGATCGTCGGGTCAGCGCGCGGGAAGAGAGGCGCGGAGGCGACGGATCAGATCAAAGGACTTCCAGACACGGCGGACAGGACTCCCCGACGATACCCGGGCGTGTCGGTGCCGCGCAACCCGGGCGTGTCGCGCATCCGTCGCGCGGGGGATGCCGTCGTGCGCAGGGATGCGTAGCGTGGAGGCATGGCAGATCGAGGTCCGAGTCCCCAGGAGTCCCGTTCGCGGATGGGGCTGGGCGTCGGCCTCGCACTCGGAATGGCGATCGGCGTGTCCCTCGGCTCCGCGCTGCAGAACTGGGCGCTCGGCATCGGGATCGGGATGGCAATTGGCATCGCGCTCTCGGTCGCCATCACGTCCGGCGGCACGTCACGCCGCCCTGCCGAGGGTGAGTCCGCGGACGAGGAATCCGAGGACGGGGACTCTCTCCCGGGCGAGCCGGATGCCGACGGGGATCGGCCCCCGCGCTGATCAGGGCGACGGGATCCGCTCGAGCCACTTCTCCAGGAACCGATGCACGTCGACCAGCTCCTCTTCGGAGATGCTGTGGGTCAGACCCGTGTACACCCGTCCGGAAAGCTCGGAGTGCGCGGGGAGCCACTGTGCCGTGTGGTCGATCAGTGCGGTCGGGATGACGTCGTCGTTCGTGCCGCGGCCCCAGAACACGGAGGGGCGCAGTTCGGTCAGCGCCTCGTCGTTCGGCAGCTCGCCCGGTGCGGCGTATCCGCTCAGCGCCACCACGGCGTCGATGCGCTCGGGCGCGAGTCGCAGCGCTTGCAGCGCCACCGCGGCGCCCTGCGAGAAGCCCAGCAGAGCGACCGACGGGGCATCTCCGACGGCCGTGGCGAGCCACTGCAGGAAGGCCTCCCCGGCAGCGGTCACGGCCTCGGGGGCGCGCCCTTCGAGTCCCTCGATCGGATACCACGAGCGGCCCGGCATCGGCCACGGAGGGGTGAGGGGTGCAGCGACGGAAGCCACGGCGATGCCCTCCGGCAGATAAGGGGTGAGCCCGAAGAGGTCGTGCTCGTCCGCCCCGTAGCCGTGCAGAAGGACCAGCAGCGGCATCCGTCCGCGGTCGAGGGACGACCATCGGGTCGCGGTGTCGTCGATCGTCAGGTTCTCGCTCACACCGTCATCCTGCCAGCAGCCGCCGACACACGATCCCCGCCGACACGCCAGATGTGGGACCGAGGAGTGGGCAACGTCCGACATCTGGCGTGTCGGCCGGCGAAACGGTGCACGTCGGGCCGCACGCACGGGGTAGGCGCGCGGGGGAGCGCACGCGGGAAGCGTGCGGTGGAGAGGGGCCGGTGTCGGTCCGAGGAGGCGGCTGGTAGAAAGGACACATGGCGGTCCGTACACCTGATCCCGACCCGGAGCCCGAAGACGAAGGTCTCGGCGCTTTCCGAGACGCGAACCCGCCGGCTCCGGATGCGAATCCCGGCTGGCTGAGCGAGTTCGAACTGGAGGAGGCGCGGCGGCGACTGCCGATGCTCTACGTCGAGGCGATCCCCGTGCGCACCGACGGCTCCGGCCAGGTGACCGAGATCGGCATCCTGCTGCGGTCCACCCCGATGGGGGAGATGACGCGCACGATCGTTTCCGGACGTGTGCGCTTCGGGGAGACGATCCGCGAGGCGCTCTTCCGACACGTGGAGAACGACCTGGGCCCGATGGCCTTCCCGCTGCTCCCGCCGCAGCCGCTGCCGTTCACGGTGGCCGAGTACTTCCCGATCCCCGGCGTCAGCGCCTTCCATGACGATCGGCAACACGCCGTGTCGCTGGCCTTCGTCGTGCCCGTCACCGGAACGTGCGAGCCGCGCCAGGATGCGCTCGAGGTCACCTGGTTCTCGCCGGAGGCCGCGGGATCCGACGCGGTCGCGGCCGAGATGGAGAACGGTCGAGGCACGCTGATCCGTCAGGCTCTCGCGAGCCTGGGTCTTCTGCGCTAGCACCCCCGCGCCGAGACCTGCGCGCGCGGCACCCCGCCTGCGCGCCGAGACCCCGCCTGCGCGCCGAGACCCCGCCTGCGCGCCGAGACCCCGCCCTGTCCGCGTCAGTAGCAGGGGGTTTCGGCGCGCAACGGGGGTCTGGGGCGTACCCGCTGCTCCGAGCCCTGCACCGCGCCGAGATCGCCCGGGTCAGCGCCGGGTGAGACGGGAGAGCTCGGCGACGAACGCGTCGACGTCGGCCTCCTCGGTGTCGAAGCCGCACATCCAGCGGACTTCCTTGCGGGCGGCATCCCAGTCGTAGAAACGGAACGAGTCGCGGAGCTGGTCCGCGACGCCGTCGGGCAGCGTCGCGAACACACCGTTCGACTGAGTCGGCTGCGTGAAGCCGACGCCGTGGATGGATCCTTCGGCGATGCCGGCCTCGATCTCGGAGCGCAGCCGGGCCGCCATGGCGTTGGCGTGCTGGGCGTTGCGCAGCCAGAGGTCGCCTTCGAGCAGCGCGATCAGCTGGGCCGAGACGAAGCGCATCTTCGACGACAGCTGCATGTTGAACTTGCGCGAGAATCTGAGGCCTTCGGCGGCGTCGGGGTTCAGCACCACGATCGCCTCGCCGAGCATCGCACCGTTCTTGGTGCCGCCGAACGTGAGCACGTCGACGCCGACGTCCCGGGTGAAAGCACGCAGGGGCAGGTCGAGGGCGGCGGCGGCGTTGGAGATGCGGGCGCCGTCGAGGTGCAGCTTCATACCGCGCTCGTGCACGTGATCGGCGATCGTGCGGATCTCTTCTGCGGTGTACAGGGTGCCCAGCTCAGTGCTCTGCGTGATCGAGACCACCAGAGGCTGCGCCCGGTGCTCGTCGCCCCAGCCCCAGGCCTCGCGGTCGATCAGCTCGGTGGTGAGCTTGCCGTCGTCGGTGGGAACCGTCAGCAGCTTGAAGCCGCCGATCTTCTCCGGGGCGGCAGCCTCGTCGACGTTGATGTGCGCGGTCGACGCCGCGATCACGGCGCCCCAGCGCGGGAGCATGGACTGCAGGCCGGTCACGTTCGCACCCGTGCCATTGAACACGGGGAACGCCTCCACGCCGTCGCCGAAGTGCGCCTGGAAGACCTCCTGCAGGCGGGCGGTGTACGCATCCTCCCCGTAGGCGCTCTGGTGACCGCCGTTCGCCGCGGCGATCGCCGCGAGGACGTCGGGGTGGATGCCGGAGTAGTTGTCACTGGCGAAGCCGCGGATCGCGGGATCATGCTGGATGCTCACCGCTCAAGCCTAATCGCCCTACCGAATGTCCCCGCCCCGCCCTACCCTCTAACCCATGGAGCGCACCGCAGCCAAGAGGGCTTTCGGCAACGTCCTCGTCAACACGCTCATTGCGAACGTGACGACGAGCTTCCTCTGGTTCGCGCTCACGTTCTGGGTCTACATCGAGACGCAGTCCGTGCTGGCCACGGGCATCATCGGTGGTGCGTACATGCTCTTCATCGCGTTCTTCGCGATGGCGTTCGGCACCATCGTCGACCGCAACCGCAAGCACACGGTCATGGTCATCTCGAGCGTCATCTCGGCGGCCGCCTTCCTGGTCGCCGGCGCTCTGTACCTGTGGCAGCCCGAAGCAGCGCTCCTCGATCTGGGCGGCCCGTGGTTCTGGCTGTTCTCCGGCGTGATCCTGTTCGGCGGGGTGATCGAGCAGCTGCGCAACATCGCCCTCTCGACCACCGTCACCCTGCTCATCCCTGAAGACCGCCGCGCCAACGCCAACGGCCTCGTGGGAACCGTGCAGGGCATCGCCTTCCTGGTCACCAGCGTGTTCTCGGGGCTCTCGATCGGGTTCCTCGGCATGGGCTGGACCCTCGCGATCGCGATCGCTGCGATGGCGCTCACCTTCGCGCACCTGATCTTCATCCGCATCCCCGAGGGGACGCCGAAGCCCGACCCCGAGGCGTCGAGCGCTCTCGACTTCCGCGGCAGTGTGAAGGCGATCCGCCTCGCCCCCGGGCTGTTCGCGCTCATCATCTTCTCCACGTTCAACAACCTCATCGGCGGCGTCTACATGGCGCTGATGGATCCGTACGGGCTGACCCTGTTCGACGCGCAGACCTGGGGCTTCGCCTTGGCGTTCGCGTCGACCGGCTTCTTGATCGGTGGTGCGCTCGTGGCGAAGTTCGGCCTCGGCCCCAAGCCGATGCGCACGATGCTGCTCGTGGTCATCGCGATGGGATTGCTGGGCTCGGTGTTCATGCTGCGCGAGTGGTGGCCGCTGTACGTGGTCGGCATGTGGGTGTACATGGCACTGGTGCCGCCGGTCGAGGCCGCGGAGCAGACCGTGATCCAGAAGGTCGTCCCGTTCGAGCGACAGGGGCGGGTGTTCGGGGTCGCGGCGGCGATGGAAGCGGCGGCAGCGCCGATCACCGCGTTCCTGATCGCCCCGATCGCGGAGTTCCTGATCATCCCGTACATGAACACCGCCGAGGGGCAGCAGCAGTGGGGGTGGCTGCTCGGCGAGGGCGAGGCCCGGGGCATCGCCCTCATCTGCCTCTTCGCGGGACTGATCATGGTGGTGGCCGCGACGCTCGCCTTCTTCACCCGCTCATACCGCAAGCTCACCGAGCTCTATGCGCAGGCGCCGGAGCAGGACATCCCGACGCCCGAGGGAGACGCCGAGGGGTCGGCGCCGCACACCCCGGACGCGAGCGAGGGAGAAGAGCCGGAAGAGCACGCCGAGGTCCGGCACGTGGAGGCTCCGCCCGTCGTGCCGGGCATACCGCCGGAACCCCGCTGAGCGCGGCGGGGATCCCGTCCGGACTCACTCCAGGTCGAACACCCGGTCGTTGAGGTCGGTGGCGTCCGCGTCCCACAGGGAAAGGATCCGGGTCGCGAGAGCCTCGGGGTCGAGCGCCTTGGCACGGAACACGACGGAGGCGGTGCGCAACGGTTCCCCGGCTTCCCGCGCGGCCTTGGCGTACCCCTGAGCAACCGCCCGCGCCCAGGCCTCACTGGCGGCCTTGACGGCGGCGTAGTTCGCTCCGCCGGCGAGGGGTCGTGCGACGGCGGTCGACGACACGATCGCGAATCGTCCGGCCTCGGAGGCGCGTAGCGCGGCGTCGAAGGCCCGGCTCGTGGCGCGCACGGATTCGAGGGCGGGCAGCAATGCGGCGAAGTCCTCGTCCGACTGGCCGGCGAGGCCGCCGCCGCCGCGCCAGCCGCCCACCAGCGGGATCACCGCGTCGACGGCTCCCGACCGGGAGGCGAGTGCGGCCATCTCCGCGAGGGAGGTCGCATCGGCGACCACGACCTCGGCGCCGGCATCGGCGAGCTCCTGCAGTCTGTCGGCGGAGCGACCGGTGGCGATGACGTGCGCACCGGCTCCGTGCAGGGCACGCGCGACCGCGAGACCCGCAGTGCTGGTCGCTCCCGCCAGCACGACCCTGCGGCCGGAGAGTCTCGATTCGGTCTGTTCAGCCATGTCTTCCACTCTTCCGCGTCGGAGGGGCTTCTGCGGCCGGAACCCGCGGAAGAATCCGCAGAACAGGTTCCGGCCGCAGCGCGGTGCGCCCCAGCGTCACACTCGGAACGCGCGCGGTGCGCGCGTGGTCATCAGTCGTCCGTGCCGCGGATGCCGACGGTCGATTCGATGATCGGCTTCATCTTCTTGTGGAGGGTCTCGAAGAACATCGACAGCGGGAACTCGTCGTCCATCACCGCGTCCGTGTAGCCCTTCGGTGCGCCGGCGAGGATCTCGTCCGACAGACCGCGCGCCCACTGCGAGGCGGGGTGCGGGGTGAGCGTGCCGCGGACGAGCTCGTATGCGGCGAGCCAGTGCGCGACCTTCGGGCGGTCGATCGAGTGCCAGTACAGGTCGTCGATCGCATCTCCCAGAGCGACCACGGCATCGGGCACGTTGTCCCAGTCGAACGCGAGGGCGGTGTCGGTCCAGTGCAGCACACCGCGCTGGTGCAGCCAGGCGAACAGCAGCTGGCCGCCGACCGCGTCGTAGTTGCGGGTGCGGGTGCCCGTGATGGCGAACCGGAAGATGCGGTCGAAGATCACCGCGTACTGCACGAGGTGCGCGTAGTCGTGCATCTCCTGCTCGGTCTCGGTGAGTTCCTCGCCGGCGGCAATGCGGGCTGCGAGCGCGCGCTCGATCTTCACGGACTCGCGGAACGCCGTCATGTCGCAGCGCATCTCCTCCAGCGAATAGAGGAAGAACGGCATCCGCTGCTTGATCATGAACGGGTCGAACGGCAGATCCCCGCGCATGTGCGTGCGGTCGTGGATGATGTCCCACATGACGAAGGTCTTCTCCGCCACCTGCTGGTCGTCGAGCATCGCGGCCGCGCGCTCCGGCAGCTCGAGGTTGGTGATCTCGGCCGCGGCACGGGTGACGCGACGGTAGCGGGCGGCCTCACGGTCCTGGAAGATCGCGCCCCACGTGAAGGTCGGGATCTCGCGCATCGCGACGGTCTCGGGGAACAGCACGGCCGAGTTGGTGTCGTAGCCGGGCGTGAAATCGACCAGACGCAGCGAGACGAACAGCTTGTTGCCGTAGTCGCCGGCCTCGAGAGCGGCGATGAACTCGGGCCAGATGGTCTCGACGATCAGAGCCTCGACCAGACGGTCGCTCGAACCGTTCTGCGTGTACATCGGGAACACGACGAGGTGGCGGATGCCGTCGACTCGGTGCTGCTGCGGCTGGAAGGCCACGAGCGAGTCGAGGAAGTCCGGCACACCGAAGTCCTCCGATGCCCAACGGTCGAAGTCGACCACCGATGCGGCGAGGTACTCGGCGTCATGCGGGAAGGCGGGGGCGAGTGCGCGGATCGCGCCGGTGATCGCACCGACGAGCTCGCGGGCTGCGGCGTGGTGCGCGGCGTCGGGGATCGAGCCGTCCTTGATCTGCATCTCGCGGATCGCGATCGCGGCGTCCTTGAGCTGCGCCCAGGCGGCGGACTGCTCGGCGATCGCTGCGTCCTCGACGACCTCGGGTTCGCCGACGATGGCCTGAACAGCGGAACTGTTGGCGGAAAGAAGGGACATCGGGACCTCCGATCAGAGATTTAGACGGAAAGATTCCTGCATAAATGGAATCCTGACGATAATCTTACAGCTATGGATGACTCTGTCGACCGCGCGATCCTGACCGCGATCTCCCGCGACGGGCGTGCCACGCTCTCCCAGCTGTCGGATGCCGTCGGGCTCTCGGTCTCGGCGGTGCAGTCCCGCCTGCGCAGGCTGGAGACGCGCGGCGTGATCTCCGGATATCGGGCGATCCTCGACCCCGAGCAGGTGGGCACGCCGCTCTCCGCCTTCATCGAGATCACGCCGCTCGATCCGGCTCAGCCCGACAACGCGCCCGAGATGCTCGAGCACCTCGGCGCGATCGAGGCCTGCCACTCCATCGCCGGCGACGCGAGCTACATGCTGTTCGTCCGCGTCCCGACTCCGCGGGCGCTCGAGGAGCTCGTGCGGGACGTGCGCCTCGCGGCGAACGTCAGCACGCGCACCACCGTGGTGCTGCAGACCTACTACGAGCACCGGCCGATCATCCCGGTGGGCTCGACCGAGTAGCCGCGCGACTCAGAGCACGGCACCCACCATCGCCTCGCCGAGCGGGGTGCGCAGGTGCTGCATCCTGGCGCCATCGCGTTCGCTGGCGATCAGGCCGGCGCCTCGGAGCACGGCGAGGTGATGCGAGGCGGTGGAGATCGCGACGTCGGCCTCCTGGGCGACCTGAGAGGTGGTGCGGGCGGTGCCGGCCCGAAGCAGGATGCCGGCGCGGGCCGGCCCCAGCAGCGCGCCGAGGGCATCGGCGATGTCGGTCGCGTCCCGCGCCCAGCCGGCCGTGACGCCTCGGGCGGGGTAGAACAGGGTGGGTTGCGCGGGGGGCTCGGTGAGCACCATGCACCCCCACGACGACATGACCGAGGGGACCAGGACGAGACCGCTTCCCCGGCAGTCGACCTGCTCGCTGTGACGGCGGAGGGAGACACGGACGGCACCTGCACCCCAGGTCACCTGAGGGTGCAGGTCGCCGGCCATCCCCGCGATGCCCGTGCTCGCGATCGCGCGCGTGCGGACGGCGATGTCGGCGCGCAGCAGGCGCTCCAGCTGAGGCCACACCGGGGCGAGCGCCGCGTCCCAGACAGCGGCGCAGGCGTCCGCGATGAGGCCGCGGGCGCGCTCGGGGTGATCCTGCATCTCGCGCAGCGCCTGTCGTCGAGCGCCGGTCGAACGCACCACCATCTTCCCGAAGTCGACGCGCATCGGCTCGAGAGGTGCGCCGCGCAGCTCCTCGAGCTCGACCTCGGGCGTCAGATCCCACCGTGGAGCGGTGGTCAGGAAGTCGGGCAGGTAGCCGTCATCTCCGATCACGGTGGTGAGCAGGGCGAAGTCGTCGCGCGGAAGACGATCGCGAACCGCCCGCAGCCATCCCCACTGCAGCGGATGCGCGGCCGGACGCCGCAGCACACGTACCGCGTGAGCCAGTTCGTGACCGGGTGAGATGCCGAACCGCACCGCCTCGACGTCGCCGGGGGTGAGGTGGAACTCGACCCGATGATCGGGATGCTCAATGCCCTCGATCGGACCGGAGTTTCGATGCACATCGAAACTCTAGGGGGTGCGTCCTTCGCTGTCGAGACTGGGATCATGAACAGCACATCTCTTCCCGTGGCGGTCGTCGCCGGCGCCGATATCCGCATCGGCTCGGGTCGCAGCCGCCGATTCGTCGGGGTCGAACACGGCGCCGAAGTGTCGTACTTCTTCGTCGAGAATCAGCCGGGCGAGGGGCCGGGGCTGCACTGGCATCCCTATCCTGAGACCTGGGTCGTGATCGAGGGCGTCGCCTCGATCACGGTGGGCGAGGAGACGTTCGTCGCCGGGGCCGGAGACACGGTCACCGGCCCCGCTTTCATCCCGCACCGCTTCATCAATGCGGGTGACGGGGTCCTCAAGATCATCGGCATCCACGCCTCCGCCACCATCATCCAGACGTTCCTCGACGAGGACTGACACACCGTAGGAGACCCCATGTCCTTCCAGGCATACCTCGACAACATCGAGACCAAGACCGGCCTCACCCCGCGACAGTTCATCGAACGCGCCACGGAGAAGGGCTTCGACCAGACGACCAAGGCCGCGCCCATCGTCGCGTGGCTCAAAGAGGACTATCAGCTGGGACAGGGCCACGCGATGGCGCTCGTGCACGTGATCACGAAGGGTCCACAGATCAGCGACAAGCACGTGGGCAAGGGCGGCGCCCACGGGGACGCCTCCGACACCCTGTGGCTCGACGGCAAGGACAGCAATCCGAACGCCTGATCCCTCCGCACGCGCAGGCCGCGCATCGTCCCGGCCAGTAGGATTCCCTGCGTGGCAGCATCCTCCCAGCGCAAGAAGAAGGCCCCGAGTGCCCCGCGCACGCCGACCCGCAGAAGCGGCAACCCGGCGAAGCGTCCGGTCGTCGAAGCGGGGCCGGTGACGGTATCCGACTGGATCGGGGCTGCACGGCTGCGCACGCTGCCGCTCGCGATCGCGCCGGTGGTCATCGGCACGGGGGCGGCGCGCAGCACCGGTCCCGAGTTCCACTGGGTCATCGCGCTCGCCTGTCTCGCCGTCGCGGTGCTGCTGCAGATCGGTGTGAACTTCACGAACGACTACAGCGACGGCATCCGCGGGACGGACACCCACCGCGTCGGCCCGGCGCGGCTCACCGCCTCTGGACGGGTGAAGCCCCGTACCGTGCTGATCATCGGTCTCGGCTTCTTCGCGCTCGCCGCAGCCGTCGGGCTGGCGATCGTGATCCGCACGGGGCAGTGGTGGATGCTCGCCGTCGGTGCCGCGTGCATCATCGCGGCGTGGTTCTACACCGGGGGCAAGCGTCCCTACGGCTATTACGGCCTGGGCGAGGTCTTCGTGTTCGTGTTCTTCGGGCTCGTGGCGACGCTCGGCACCACGTGGGTGCAGGTGTTCGACCTGCCGCAACAAGCCTGGCTCGGGGCGATCGCCGCCGGCCTGTTCGCATGCGCCGTCCTGCTGGCCAACAACCTGAGAGACATCGATCAGGACCGCGAGGTCGGCAAGCGCACGCTCACCGTGCTGATCGGGCGCCGGGCCACCCAGGTGCTGTTCACGCTGTTCGTCCTGGTGCCGTTCGGCATCGCGGCCGTCCTGGCTCTGTTGTTCCCGATCGCGTGGATCTCGCTGCTGGCGTTGCTCGCAGGTCTCCCCGCCATCGCGATCATCTGGTCGTACCGGCAGCCGAAGGAGCTGGTGACCGCGCTGGCGCTCACCTCTCTCACCGCGCTGCTCTACGCGGGCGCTCTCTTCTGGGCGTTCGTCGGCTGACCCGGCGCGCGAGAGTCAGACCCGCGGGTCGTCGTCGACGGATTCGTTCGCATCGTCGATGGCCCGGTCCTCGGCCTCCGCGTCGGCTTGACCGCCGGAGGAGCGGCTCTCCCGACGCTCCTGCAAGCGGGCGGAGACGTCGGTGAGGGGCGTGCGCAGGAACAGCATCGAGATGCTCATGCCGATGAGGGCGGCGAAGATCGCCGCGAGCCACCAGAACTCGCGGAAGATCGGGAGGAAGAACCACAGGATGGCGAGCGGCACCAGGAATGCCAGCAGCCGCAGCACGGTGTAGACGAGGAAAGGGGCGGGCTTCTTCACCCCTTCAGTCTACGTTCGCTGTGCTTTGCCTCCGTCGCCGATGCCCAGGTGAGCGAAGGGGATGCCACGCACCACGCGCCGCCAGGGGTGTTCGCCCAGCGTCCACAGCAGCTCGGCGTCGAGGTCGAGTGCGAGGTCCTCGCAGCCGACCGGCAGTGCCGCGCGATCTCGGGTGAGCGCGGACTGCGGACCGCTCCACAGCACGCCGGGGTGCAACTGGTCGGACTGTGACACGAAGTAGCGGTCGCCCCACCGCACAGCCCCCTGCATGCGGGCGATGTCGGGGGAGAAGCGGTCCGTTTCGAGGAAGGCGTCCTCAGGGTCCTCGGGGATGGAGAACTCGCCGATCCGGCCGCTGCCGTCGGTGCGGTGTTCGCCGATGAGCACGCGTCGGAGGGGAGAGCCGTCGTCGTCGAACACCCGGCCGAGGAAGGAGCAGCGCAGAGCGACCGGATGCACGGCGGTGCGCACGGCCACGAGCGCGGTGGCACGGCTCCTACGGGCACGCGCTCCGGCGAGCCGTCGGGCGTCGGCGCCGCGGACCTGGCGGATGTCGGAGAGGTCGAACTCCCAGATGCCGCGTCCCGTCGCCGCGACGAACAATCGATCCCCGAACCAGGCGAGGCCACCGGCGTGGATCGGCGCCGGCTCGAGCTCGCCGTCGTCCCCGGTGACCACGAGGATGATGTCCAGGTGTCGCGCGCGTTCCCGGTCGACGAGGGTGACGCGGGAGGCGAGATGGACGCCGTCGAGGCGCTGCCGGAACCAGCTCACGGCGATCGTGGGGCGACCGCGCCAGCTGCCGAGGTCGATGCCCTGCGGGTACCAGCGGCGGGTCCACGTGCGGGCCGAGAGCCAGCGCAGCTCGAGGGCGTCGCGCCGTCTCCACCGCACCGGGCGCCAGGTCGATCCGAAGGGCCAGAGCATGCTCCTCATCGTCCCTGATCCGAGGGCGTTGCCGAAACCCAGACGCGTTGTGCGGTTGTCGGTGTGTCGCGGGACGACATGCTGACGGGCCGACACCGCGTCTGGGCTTTCGCATCCCACGGGAAGCCGCCTGGGAAGCCGCCGGTCATCCGCAGACTCGGAGCGTCATCCCAGGAAACGGTTCTAGCGAGGAAGATCACGGCCGGGTAACGTCGTTCGCATCGCGGCGATCCGGGTGGTCCCGGGCCTCAGCTCATACCTGACGGCGTTGCGGGTTCGACTCCCGCCGTCGCGTCCACTTCTTCCCGACGGTCCGCCACACCTCCTCCCGTGCGGGCGAGGGGATCTTGCGCGCAGGGGTCCGCGTGCCTAGCTTTCGGTCATGACGAGAACACGAGGCGCGGAGACGGGGTCCGCGGCATGTCGAGACTGACGCAGACTCTGATCCCGCCGTCGCAGCGGCTGTCGGCCGAGGCCCTGGACGATGCGCTGAACCTGGGCGCCGGAGACGCCCTCAGCAAGCGGACGGGATTCCTCATCATGCTCACGCTCTCCGGCGTGATCGCGATCGCGGGAGTGCTGACCGACTCGACGGCGACCGTGATCGGGGCGATGATCATCGCCCCGCTGGGCACACCGATCCTCGGCATCGCCTGGGGGATCGTCACCGGCCATCCGCGGAGGGTCCTCTCGTCAATCCTGTGGGTCCTCAGCGGGGTCGTCATCGTCGTCGCGCTCGGATTGGCGTTCGCGGTCTTCGTCGCGACCCCGGAGAGCCTGTCCACCAACTCGCAGGTGATCGGACGCACCTCGCCGAGCCTGATGGATCTGATGGCCGCGCTGGCGACCGGGTTCGCCGGCGGATTCGCGATGTGCCGCAAGGACCTGAGCGCGGTGATGCCGGGCGTCGCGATCGCGATCTCCCTCGTGCCGCCGCTCGGCGTGGTCGGCGTGTGCGCGGGGCAGGGGCAGTGGCCCGAGGCGCTCGGTGCTCTCGTCCTCTTCCTCTCGAACGTGTTCGCGCTGGTGATCGCGGGCAGCATCGTGTTCACGGTGGCAGGGTACGCGCGGGACCCCGGGTCATCGCCCACCGCCGATCGGCGCCGGGCCTATGCGATCGTCGTGACGCTGGCCCTGATCATCGCTCTCCCGCTGGCGGCGAACTCGATCGCCTCGATCGCGGTCGCCCGCTGGTCGGTCAGCATCCGGAATGTGACGGCCGACTGGCTCGGAGACGAGAGCGGCGGGCACATCCACGGGCCGGTGCAGTGGAGCGGGCTGACGGCCACGGTCTCCCTCACCACCCCGGACGGCTCGACTCCGCCGCTGGACGACCTCAAGGAGGAGATCGCCGAGACCGTGCCCTCGTACATCGGGGTCGTCGTCGACGCGGGTCAGGGGACCGAGCTCGTCGTGCAGTGAGCACCCCCATCCGTCGGGAACGACCGCGCGACGTCAGAAGGCCTGCTGGATGATCGCGGTCACAGCGCCGACGTCGTCGTTCGCGTCGAGGATGCCGTCCGGATCGTCGAAGAACCCCTGGGTGACGATGATCGTGAAAGCGAGGTCGCGTCCGGACGCCGTCTCCATGACGCCGCCGAGTGTCTTGGTGGCGAGTCGGAAGCGCTGGTTGAAGGCGTCCCAGTTGAGGAGGGTGCCGGTCTTCGCGAACACCTTGCCGGCGGCCGGACCGTCGGCCTCGACCATCGCGAGCGAGCCGTCGACGCCGAGCACCGGCAGCGTGGCCTTCCAACGTTCGGCGTCAGGGCGCTGGGCCATCAACGTCTGGATCTGCAGGGCATTCGCCGGTGTCACGTAGTTCCCCTCGAGACCCGAGCCGTCGATGAGCGCTGCTCCGGTGACGTCGAGCCCGGCGTCCTTCCAGATCTCGCCGGCGATCGGCATGCCCGCGTCGCATTCCGAGTCGCCGCGCTCCACCGCGAGACGGCAGATGAGCGTCTGCGCACCGCGGTTGTAGCTGATCTTCATGACATACGTGACCTCCTCCGCGAGGGGGAGCGACCCCAGCTCCGCGACCGTCGGCATGGTGTCGACCTCCGCGCGCTCGGCGAGTTCCGTCCCGGGGTTCGTGGCGAGCGGATCGGCCGCCACCGCGACGTCGGCGCGCCCGAGGGCTTCGATGAACGCCGTGCGTGCGAAGGTGGCGGGGTCGTCGAACGCATAGACCTTGAGCTGCGGCTCGCTGTCGGCCGCGATGGTGCCCGACAGGACGACTTCGCCGTCGTGCGAGGACTCGTCGATGGTGATGTCGGTCGTGCCCCCGGCCTCCACGGTCTCGACGGTCGAGGTGACGGTCCACGGTGAGACGGCGGGGGTCAACGTCGTGCCGGCCGGCTCTCCGGGCTCCGTCGGCTGCACCATCACGTCGACCAGATTCTGGTTGATGACGGTCGGGGTCACCGCTTGCCCGCCGAGCGTGCCCGTGAAGAGACGGTCGTCCACCACCACGTCACCGACGACCGAATCGATGCCCGACGCCTTCACCTGCGCGGCGAGATCGTTCAGCCCGGCGAGGGGGTCCTGGGGCGTGAGCGTCGAGCCGGGGAGGAAGTTCGCGTCGTTGTGGTCGAGGTTCGTGAAGTCCACGCCTCCGTCGTCCTTCGTGCGTCCACCCATCGTGAGGTCGCCCATCCCCACGAGCACGAGATCGCCGGCGAGGACACCAGCCGTGACCTCGCCGGTGCGCTTGACCGGTGTCGTGATGGTGTGGTCAGGACCCCACTCGAGCCATGCGGCTCCGGCGCTGTAGGTCTTGGCGAAGGAGCCGGGCTCCACCATCCGGTCCGCGCCGAGATCGATGAGCACCTCTCCGGTCTCGAGGTCGTGCACGGCGATCGACCAGGTGGCGTGCTCGTACCGGTCCTGGTTCATCACGTCCAGCGCGGCGTCCGGAAGGCCGTCGACGGCCCAGGGGTCGGTGGGGGCCTCCGTGGTGCACGCGGTCGTGCCGGCGAGGACGAGTGCCGACACCGCCGCGACCGTGGCGCCGCGCCGGAGGAAGACCGCGGCGTTCATTCGGCGTTCCGATCGGCGAGGAGATCGGCGATCCGGCGGAACGTCTGATCCGCAGGATGCGCCTTCGGAACCACGTTCGATTCGTTCATGAACACGGCGACGTTCGTGCCCGTCTCGGGGTCGTGGAACACCGCAGCGGTGAAGCCCAAACCCTCGCCGTTGTGCCCCCACCAGCCCTTCGTCTCACCGATGCCCAGGGCGTATCGATCGTAGGGAGGTCCCTGGTCGAGGGGTGCCCCGTCCTGGCGTTCGGCTTGTGTGGAGGGCTCGAGGAGGAGGCCGGAGCCCAGCGCTTCCGCCCAGACACGGGCGTCGTCGAGCGTGGACACCATCGACCCGGCCGGTCCGTAGATCGACAGGTTGTCGTTCTGCACGACCTGCTCGCCGTCCAGCATCACGTAGCCGAGCGGATGCTCGGTCCACGTCGTGGCATCCAGGGTGTACCGCGTGCCGTTCTGTCCGAGCGGCTCCAGGATCCGCTCGTCGAGTGCCGCCTCGAACGGTTGTCCTGCGACCTGCTCGACGACCGCACCGAGGAGGTTGGTGTTCGCATTCGTGTAGATCCGCTGCGTGCCCGGTGCGAACTGCGCAGGCTGGTCGACGAGGAATCCGTTGAGCTGGTCGAGGGTGAAGATCGTCGACTCGTCGGCGCTGTAGGCCGCGCCGAAGCCCTCGGTCGTGGTGTAATCCGCGTTGCCGCTCGACATGTCGGCGAGCTGGCGGATCGTGATGCTGTCACCGTTCGTGATGCCGTCGACGTACTGGTCGATCGTGTCGTCGAGGCTGATCTCGCCCGCGTCGACGAGCTGGAGGATCAGGGTCACGGTGTACGACTTGGTGACGCTTCGCAGGGGCCAGGTCATGTCGAGCGATACCGGCACCTCGCCCTCGATGTCGGCGAGGCCGAAGGCCGAGGTCCACGAGCCCTCGCCCGGAATCCATACGCCGACGGCGGCGCCGGGCACCGCGTACTCGGCCATCGCTTGGTCGACGATCTGCTGCAGCGCGGTCTGCGTCTCGTCGGGCAGCGTACCCTCGGGCGCCGCGGGGCGGAGCGTGCCGGAGGTCTCGGAACCGCCGCTGGTGCTCGCTGCCGGTGTCGGTGCCCCGCTGCACCCCGCCAGCAGCACGGCGAAGATCGCGACTGTGGCGAGACCGGTGACGGCCCGCGCGCGGGCACCGTCAGCGTCGGTCCGGGGAGCCCGCGTGCGTGCGCGCGTGCGCGCAGACGTGAGCAGCGGGCGTCGGGTGCGGTGCGTCATGGGTCTCCCAGCGTGAGATTCGGAGGGCGATGGCCCACCCCAGCCACTGTGGTGCACAGCGGCGCCCGCAGCAATGGACCCCGGTCGCCTCTTCGGAATGGCGACTCAGGTCTATGGCCGCCGGGGAACGCGCCGGTGAGGCTGGGGCCTGGCAGGGAGGGGACCGTTCGGTCCGCCCGCGCTCAGTGTCTCAGGTCGCGGGCGGGGGCGCCGCCTGGAGATGGCGGAGGACGGCGAGCACGCGACGATGATCGTCCGCGTCGACGGGGAGGCCGAGCGCGTCGTAGATTCTGGAGGTGTGCTGCACGACGGCCTTCTCGCTCAACACGAGTTGTGCGGCGATGGCCGCGTTGCTGCGTCCCTGCGCCATCAGCTCGAGCACTTCGACCTGACGCGGCGTGAGACGCGCGACGGCCGATGCGCCGCGGCTCGCGCGTGCCACCAGCACCGAGACGACCTCGGGATCGAGGGCGGTGCCACCGGCGGCGACACGACGGAGATCGGCCGTGAACGTGTGGACATCGGCGATCCGTTGTTTGAGCAGGTACCCGAAACCGCCGCCGCCCTCGAGGAGCTCGGTGGCGTACCGGCGTTGCACGTGCTGGGAGACCACGACCACGCCGAGGTTCGGACGGGCGCGACGTATCCGTACGGCGGCGAGCAGTCCCTCGTCGGTGTGCGTCGGCGGCATCCGGATGTCGGTGAGGACGAGGTCGGGGCGGTGTCGTTCCACCTCCTGTTCGAGGTGGAACGCGTCGCCGACGGTGGCGAGCACATCGAACCCGTCGTTCGAGAGGATGTGGGCGATGCCGGTGCGCAGCAGCACCTCGTCCTCGCCGATCACGACGCGCATGGCAGCTCCACGCGGACGCGGGTGCCGCGCAACGGCTCCGAGCGGATCGAGATCGTGCCGCTGAGCGCGTCCACCCGGTCGGCGAGGCCGCGCAGGCCCGCTCCTGCGCCGATCCGCGCGCCGCCGACCCCGTCATCCTCCACGTCGAGCGAGATCCGCCCGTCGCGCTGTGTCAGGGCGATGCGGACCCGGGAGGCTCCGGCGTGCTTGACGGTGTTGGCCAAGGCCTCCGCGATGATGAAGTACGCGGTGTGGGCGGTGGACGTCGAGATCATCGTCTCGTCGACGTCCGCCTCGAGCGTCGTCGGCACCGACAACCGGTCCATCAGGTCTTCGGTGGCGGCGAGGAGACCCCGCTCGAGCAGGGCGGCCGGAAGCACGTCGTGGACGAGGCGACGCAGGTCGGCGGCGGCGAGGTCGATCCCCCGACGTAGCTTCTCGATGTCACCGGTCACGGCGGATCCGCCGGCTGCGTTCGCGATGGTCTGTGCTTCGATGGCGAGGAGGACGAGCTGCATCTGCAACCCGTCGTGCAGATCGCGCGCGATGCGCGAGCGTTCACGGTCGGCTGCTTCGACGAGGCGGACCCGCGACCGGCTGAGAGCTTCGTTGCTGACGAGGAGCTGCGCGGTCAGGCGTTCGCGATCGAGGGCGATGGCGAGGACCTCGGCGGCGCGACGCACGGGTCCTGGCTCGGCGATCATCCGGGCGTCGTAGTCGACCGCCCCGACGACGTCGTCATCCACTCTCACCTGAAGCCATGCGCGGTCGCGGTCGGAGAGCAGCTGGTCACGGAGCACCTGCTCACCGCGTTCGTCGACATACTGTCCTTTCGCGGCATCCCAGTAGGAGACCCGCAGGGTGTCATCCCCGACCGTCGTCGCCAGCGCCTGCGCGACGGCCGGACGGCTCGCTCCTCGGATCGCAAGCCATTCGCTCAGTGCTTCGAGGGGAGCCGTGCGGGAGAAACCGCCGCGGAGGACCCCGAAGAGGAACGCGATCGGCAGCCCCGCGAGAAGCACGCACTGCAAGGAGATGACGATGTCGAAGTCGAGTCCCATCGGCAACAGGACGTTCGGGATGAGCGGCAGGCAGATCACCGCGAGAAGTCCGTACGTGTAGAGAGGGAGCAGGCGTCGCCGATGCGCCGCATCCGCGGACCGCAAGCGCTGGGCGAGCACCACCGCGGTCATGGCCATGGCCGTGACGCCGAGCACGCTCTGCACGAATGACAGCGGTTCGAACGCCGGGGTGCCGGTCGTGAGCGCACGTGCCGTGTCGAAGACGATGCAGGTCACGTAGCCGAGCACGACTGCGGTCGCCGAGAGTCGGCCACGGACGCGCCCGGAAGGGAACGCGAGCAGCAGATGGATCGCGACGCCGAGCGGCGTCGTCGCGAAGATCGCGTTGAGCCAGTTCATCGAGGGAGGGCCGAGAACGCCGGTGCTCATGAGGAAGATCGAAAGGGAACCGACCAGGAGCAGACCACCGATGCCGTTGGTCGGCCGCCGCCACCACGCGCAGATCCCCGCGCCCGCCCAGATCCACGCGAGTGCGACGAAAGCCAGCACGGCGAACGGCTCGCCACTCTGCTCGGAGCCGACGGCGATCACGATGATTCCGAGCAGGGCCGTGAAGACGGCGACGACCATCAGGGCGAGTTCGAGCGACCCCGTGCGGCCGCCCTGCAGGCGTCGCGGTGTGGGGCTGGTGAGGGGCGAGACGGGGGCGGACACGAAGGGTCTCTCGGTGAGCAGGACGGGTCGGTGTGCTTCCACACTGGCGGACGGGGGTGCCGCAGAGCAACCGGACAGCGGTCGTCGTCGAGTGCGGCCTCGCAAGGGCCGATGATGGAGGTATGCCTTCTGCCCATCGCCCCGGTCTGCGGGTCTCGTCGGGCCTCACCATCCCCGAGTCCGAGCTGTCGTGGCGCTTCTCGCGGTCGTCGGGACCCGGCGGGCAGGGTGTCAACACCGCGGATTCGCGGGCGGAGCTCGTCTGGGATGCGGCGAACTCGGCGGTGCTCTCTCCGCATCAGCGGAATCGGCTGCTCGACCGGCTCAGCGGGCGTCTGGTCGACGGGGTGCTCACGATCGCGGCATCCGAGCACCGTGCACAGCTGCGCAATCGAGACGCCGCGCGGGATCGGCTCGTCGCGCTGGTGGCCGAGGCGCTGCGCCCGCCGGCTCCTCCGCGTCGCCCGACCGCACCCACTCGCGGTTCGAAGGAGCGTCGGCTGAAGGCGAAGCAGCGCCGCACCGAGACCAAGAACCTGCGTCGACCGCCTCGCGACTCCTGAGCGCGGAGCGACCTGCGCGGTTCCTTTCCGCGCTCCCGTCGCACTTTCGCCCGCAAACGGCCCGATAGCCATCGAAAGTGCGACGGGAACGCCTGCGCTCACTTCCTGGTCATCGTCGAGGGGTAGCCGCCACCACCGGGATAGACCCACTCGCCGGCCATGACCCGGTCGTCCGCCGTGAACGTCCCGCGGAAGTACGCCGGGCTCCCCTTGACCCCGCCCCAGATCGTGAGCGTGTCGCCCTCGAGCTCGTACACATAGTCGAGGGTGTTGCCGAGCGAGTCGTAGAAGCGGGAGACGACGTCCTCGCCGACGGGTTCGCCGAACGGGTGCAGGTTGCCGATCACCTCGAATCCGGTGATCCGCTGGCCGAACTGCACGAGGTCGACGTGCTGGAGGAGGAAGTACCCGCCGGGCATCCACTCGTAGCGCACGGTGCCGGGGGCCCCGCCGTCGACCACCCACTCGCCGACGAGCCGGTCGAGGGCGCGCAGCCGGGGATCGGGCTGGGGTTGCTCGCCCATGGCCTCATCGTCGCCGAGCTGTGTGCTGTCGGTCTGCGTCTGGTCCGTCATGATTCTCTCCTGTTCGAAATCGGCCCGGCGGATGCCGCGCTCACAGACACGACGGAGCCGACTTCGGAATCTCGACACGGCGATGGGCGAGAAGTCCTCGGCGAGGATGTCGAGATCTGCGGGTCGGCACCGTGGTGTCTTCAGATGCGCCGCCCGGGGCATCGGAGAGGAAACCACCATGACCACCCATTCCGCGCCCGCTCCGGAGCAGGTCCGCCCGCCGCGAAAGGCGTCGACGCGACGGCTGCTGCTGTTCGCTGCTGTCGCCGGTCCTGTGTTCTATGCGTCGTCGATCATCCAGGGGATCGCCAGGGAGGGCTTCGACATCCGCATCCATCCCCTGAGCCAACTCGCGACGGGCTCCGTCGGCTGGGTGCAGATGCTCACCTTCGCCGTCGCCGGCCTCGGCGGGATCGCGCTCGCCATCGCCTACCGGCGGGTGCGGACCGAGGGCATCGGACGACGCCTGGTACCGATCTTCGTCGGGATCTTCGGCGCGGCGTTCCTCCTCGCCGGGCTCTTCCCGATGGATCCGCAGAACGGATTCCCGGTCGGCGCCCCGGAGGGCGTCGTCGCGATGTCGTGGCATTCGATCGTGCACACCTCCGCCGCAGCGCTGTCGTTCCTCGCGCTCGCGGGTGCCGCCATCACACTCCTGATCCGCGAGATCCGCGCGCGTCATGGGGCGGCGGCGGTCGGTCACGGGGTGGTCGCCGTCGTGCTCCTGCTGCCGATGTCGCCCACCGAGTCCAGTATCCAGATCGCGATCACCGGTGCTGTGGCCTTCGGATGGGTGAGTGTGATGGCGCTTCGGGTGCGGCGGTCGGCATGACCCGTACGGTGGGAGAGACGTATCGGACACCATCGGATGACATGAGACCCCGGAGGAGAACAGTGAAGTTCCTGCTGCTGAGCTATACACCCGCCGACGCCTGGGACGCCGAGACGGCGGATACCCCGAGCCAGGAGGCGCTGGATGCCTTCGCGGCCTATCAGCGTTTCGAGGAGTCGCTGCGCGCTTCGGGCGAGTTCGTCCTCAGCGAGGGGCTGGGGCATCCCGCCGTGACCACCACCGTGCGTCCGACCGGATCGGGTGCGGTCGCGACCGACGGTCCGTTCGCCGAGCTGAAGGAGGTGCTCGCGAGCTTCGCCGTGATCGAGTGCACGGGCATCGAGCGGGCGCGGGAGATCGTCGCGGAGATGGTGTCGGTCCTCGGGGAGCCGATGGAGATCCGCCCGATCATGGGTGACGACTTCGCGTGACGTCACCGACCGTCCGTCGGCGCATCGAGGAGATCCTTCGGCAGGAGGCGCCGCAGGTCCTCGGTGCCCTGGTCCGTCGGTTCGGACGTTTCGATCTGGCGGAGGATGCGACGCAGGAGGCGCTGCTGGCGGCGCACGGGACGTGGCAGGCCGAGGCCATCCCCGCGGAACCGCGGGGATGGCTGATCCGGGTGGGCTACCGCAAGCTGATCGATCTCCTGCGCGCGGAGGACGCGGATCGGCGTCGCGAGTACGAGTGGCTGGCCTCCGATCCCCGTCGCCGTGACGTCGCCGGAGCGGTCGTCACGCCCGTCGCGCGAGACGACAGCCTCGAGCTGCTGGTGCTGTGCTGCCATCCCGCGTTGACCGAGCCGTCGCAGATCGCGCTCACCCTGCGCGCGGTCGGCGGCTTGACGACCACAGAGATCGCACACGCCTACGGAGTACCGGAAGCGACCATGGCCACCCGGATCAGCCGGGCGAAGCAGACACTGCGCAGGGCGGGTGCGCGCTTCGAGCTCGCCGGTGTCGATGACCTCGATGCCCGTCTCACCGCGGTCGAGCGCGTCCTCTATCTCATCTTCAACGAGGGGTACACGGCGACGGCGGGCCCCTCGCTCGTCCGCGTCGATCTGACGAGCGAGGCCATCCGTCTCGCTCGCATGCTCGTGGCCGCAGGCGACGACGATCCGGAGGCGCAGGGGCTCCTCGCCTTCATGTTCCTGACCGAGGCGCGAAGGGAGGCCCGCCAGATCGACGACGTCCTGGTCGTGCTCGACGATCAGGATCGGGCGTCCTGGGATCGCACGCTCATCGAGGAGGGGTCGCGGCTGATCGAGGCCGTGTGGGAGCGGGGCCAGGTCGGTCCGTTCCAGCTCCAAGCGGCGATCAGTGCGGTGCACGTGAACGCCGCGACCGCGGCCGACACGGACTGGCCGCAGATCGCCGCGCTCTACCTCTGGCTCGAACGGCTCGAACCGACCGGCGTCGTCCGGCTCAGTCGTGTGGTCGCCGTCTCCCGTGCCTTCGGCGCGCGGCGGGGGCTGGCCCTGCTCGACGAGCTCGACCGGAAGCACGCGCTGTCCTCCGATCCGCTGACGGCCAGCAGGGCGCGGATCGTGCGTGCGCACCTGCTCGATGAGGTCGGCGAGCATGCAGCGGCGCGGGCCGGCTTCGCGGAGGCCGCCGCGAGTTCCGCCAATGAGGTCGAGAAGCGCTACCTCGAGGAGCGCGCCCGGGGGTGACCGCCCCTCTGCCGGTCAGCCGGCTGCAGAGCCGCCGGGGCGCGGGAGCTCCCGCAACCGGCCGACTGCCGCGAGCAACTCCTCGGCGGAGGTGCCCAGATTCCCGAGAGCGGCAGCTGCGGCTGCGCTGAACCCGCCGGTGTCGATCGGAAGGCGGGCCACGTTCGGGACGAGACCCTTCTCGTTCGTGACCCAGGTGCCGGCGGCAGCATGCCACCCGTGCGCGGTGAGCATGGTCGTCGTGGTGCCGCACAGCGACACGTAGGCGACATCGCCGGCCTTCGCGCCCTTCACCGCGGCATTCAGCAGGAAATCGACCTGCCAGAGGTTCGCGAGGAACGCCTCCCGCAGCGCGTCGGGGTACGGGGTCACCCCGCGCGCGAGAGTGACCAGCAGCCCGTCCGGATCACGCAGCGGCACGCTCGTCGCGACCTCGCCCGCGTAGGCGACGTCGAGGAAGCCGAGCGGGTGCCCGGGCTGGGGGTGGAAGGCGAACCGGCCTCGGGCGGCGCGGGCGCACTGCTCCGTCACCCGCTCCACGTCTCGGAGGATGAGGTCCACGGGCACGCCGTCCACGATCAGCCAGGCGCCGCCGTCGACCCAGGGGCCCCATCCGCCTCGCTCGGCGACCTCGACGTGTTCGCCCGTCCAGCCGCTCGCGACGCGGGCGATACCGGCGCGGTCGACGTCCGCATCCACGTACAGTCCCAGGTCGATGTCGGAGTCCGGGCGATGGGTCCCGCGGGCGCGGCTCCCGCCCAGCGCGACCGCGCGCACGCCGGGGACGCGGCCCAGGTCGTCGGCCATGGAGCGGAGGCGGCCTTCATCGAGCACGGGCTCAGTCCTTCCCGCCGCCGCGGACGAGTTCGAGCCCCGCGCCCGCGAACTGCCGCAGAGTCGCATCCGGCAGGAACGCCCTGGTGAGGGCACCGCCGATGCGGGTGAGGTCGCTCTCGTCGCGGAAGAGCAGGTACATGGTCTCGTAGCGGGGATGGAACTTCTGTTTGAACCGGTGCAGCGAACCGAAGCCGTACACCGGTTCCAGGGCCTCAGCGAGGCGGTCGCTCAGCGCTGCGATCACACCGGCATCCGGGGGATAGTCGTGGGCGAGGGGCGCTCCGGAGAGTGACATGATCTGTGCGCCCTCGTCGGAGAACTGCCGGGCGGAGGAGCCGATCAGGAACTCCATCACCGGGCCGAACCCGCCCTCGCGGCGGCGCATGAGGTCGAGGGTCCAGCCCCGCACTTCGCCGTCGTCGCCGTACACGGGCAGCCAGGAGAGGAAGCCGTCGACGTCGCCGTTCGGGGCGAGCGCGAGGGCGAGCCGCACTTCGGGATCCTCGGCCTCGTCGAGCGTGCCGAGGGTGAAGCGCATCTCGGGCAGATCCTTGTCGCCGACCCATGCCTCCGAGATCGCCCGCAGCTGCTGCTGCACCCCCCACGGTTCCGCCTTGAAGTGGGTCATCCGGAAGGTCATGTCCTCGCGCCCGGCCTTGTTGAGCGAGGTGCGCACCGAGTTCCACCGTTTTCCCGTGAACTCGAGTCCCGGCAGGTCGACGATCGTGTCGTCCGCCACGACGATGCTCCGCCAGGTCGAGGGGACCGCGGCGCGGGTGGCCTCGTCCGCGCTGAAGAAGCACGGGACGAGACCGGCGAGCTCCGCCGTGCGGATGAACTCCTGCACCGCCTCGGCACGGGCATGCGCCGGGCCGATCGGGTCGGCGAGCGCGAGCGCGACGCCGTTGCGCCTTTGGTACGCCACGATGCCGCCGGGCACACGCGCGTAGCTGTTGCCGTCCCAGGTCGTCATCCACGAGAGGGTGCCGCCGCCGTGCGTGCGCAGTTCGTGCTTCATGTCGTCCGCGGTGGGGGAGGGCTGCACGCCGAGCTTCGACTTCCGACGGGCATGGAACGCGCGGCGTACCCAGATCAGGTACACGAGCATGATCAGCCAGAGGAAGCCGTTCGCGAGGGCGAGTTCGGTCTCGCCGTCCCAGCGGACGTCGACCTGGGCCTGGCTGAAGACGGTGATCAGGGTCAGCACGAGCGCGGCCGTGACGATGTTGAGGATCCCGAGCAGGAGGGCGAGCACCCAGGTCCAGCGTCGTCCGCGACGCAGCCCGTTCACGAGCACCAGGATCACGACCAGGTCGATGGCGAGGTCGATGAAGCCGCCCGAGGCGGGCTCGGTCGGACCGAACGGACCGTCGGTCGGCAGGAGGGTGGTGATGATCTCGACCGCACCGAGCACGAGGATCGCCATCACCGCGATCAGCCTCTGCTCGCGGACGGTCGTGTGACGCACGCGCAGGGTGCGATCCACCACGAGGATCAGCAGCACGGCGAGCAGATGCTCGAGGTCGGCGAGCTTGCCCCAGAACAGCATCGCGATGAAGACGAAGCCGAGCAGGATGAGCCACCCGCGCACCCGCCACGGTGGGCGGAACAGGCCCACCGCCGCAGCGATGCAGGCCATGGTGCCTCCGGAGGCACCGACATCGAGCGCCTGCGCCTGCGTGGTCGCCCACGCCCACGGGAACGAGGAGAGCACGAGGAGCACCAGGGCGGTGGCGAAGATCGCGAACAGCTGGCCGACCGCGTAGTACGCGATGGCGACGCGCGTTCCGCGCCGGAACTCCAGGTAGGCCATGCCCCAGAACCCGGCGATCGTGAACACGTAGACCCACGGCTGGTTCACGAAGAACGTGCCCGTCAGTGGCGTCCACCACTTCCCCTCGGCGAGATTGGGCAGTCCGTAGGCGACGGTCGGGAACAGGTCGCTGTCTTCGAACGGCGTCCACAGGCCGCGCCAGATGACGCCGACGGCGAGGATCAGCACCACCATCGTCAGCGTCGCGGGGATCCGCCGCGCGAACGCCGGCAGCGGGTGCAGCGAGGGGGAGCGCTCCTCAGTCATGCGATCAGCGTAGCGACGGCTCCGGTGATGCGGGGAGATATGGGGGCGGGACTACTCGCCGCGTAGCACCCGCCGCAGGTCGGCGACCTCGTCGTCCGTCAGACCGCCGCTGCGGAGGTAGCCCGCGGCGTCACCGTGAGTCGCGTCGATCCAGTCCAGGGCCGTCTCGATGGCTGAGGCGGGCGATTCGGTCGCCAGGGTCTTGAGTCCGGGGGTCAGGGGAACGCCGAGCGAGGTGATGAGGCCGGTGAGTGCTTCCGCGAATCCGAGCGCGAGGTTCTTCTCGGTCTCCGTGTAGTCGTCGACGATCGCCTCACGCGGCACGCCTGCGACGGAGAGCAGGATCGCCGCAGCGAGACCCGTCCGATCCTTGCCCGCGGTGCAGTGGAACAGGACGCCGGGGCGCGGTGTGCGCGCGGCGTCGAGCACCGTGCGCGCCACGGTCGCGAACTGCGCGGCGCTGTCCGTGAGGATCGCGATGTACAGCTCCTCCAGGGTCGGCACCTGCTTCAGGAGCTGGGCGACCTGGGTCACCGACAGGCTCTTGCTTCCGGCCGCGGGGAGCAGATGCTTCACCATCTCGTCCATCGCTCCGCCCTGCATGGGCAACGGCAGAAGCGTCACGCTGCCGTCCGCGGGGAGATGGTCGGCTGCACGGGAGCGCTCGGCATCCGTGCGCAGATCGATCACGGTGCCGATGCCGAGATCCGTCAGAGCCTGCAGTCCATCGTCGGTCAGTCCGGCGAGAGCATCGGCACGGAACAAGAGCCCGGACGCGATGGTCCCGCCTCCCGAGACCGGCAACCCGGTGAGTTCCCGGGCGTTGTGCGTCCCCTGCAGAAGCGAAGTCAGTTCCATCGTCGTCCGGGCCCTCTCCCTGAATCTGATCTCAGAGTATCGGGGTTCGTGTCCGGCCTTCACCCTCGGCGGGGCTGCCGTGACGGGCGCCAGGACTCAGCCGTTCAGGGCCTTCTCGATCGCCTGCTCCGGGTCGTCCCAGGTCTCGAGCACGACCTTCTCGCCGTCCACGAAGAAGGTCGGGGTGCTGGTCACGCCGAGCTTCTCCCCGTCGGTCTTGTCCGCCTGCACGCGCTCGGCCGTCGCCGGGTCCGCGATCGCCGCGTCGTACGCGGCCATGTCGAGTCCGAGCTCCTCGGCGAAGGCGCGGAACACCTCGGGCGTCTCCTCACCCTGCTCGCCCCACTGCGCCTGCGTCTCGAACAGTCGGTGGTACATGTCCTCGAATCGGTCCTGCTGCGCCGCCGCCTCGGCGGCGAGGGCGGCCTCGGTGGAGTTGACGTGGCCCGGGAGCGGGAAGTAGCGGACGACGTAGGTGATCTCGCCGTCGTACTTCTCCCGGAGCTCTTCGACGACGGGATAGAACGCCCCGCAGGCCTCGCACTCGAAGTCGAGGAACTCGACGACGGTCACGGCGCCCTCGCCCCCGTCGTCGAGTACGTGCGAGTCGGTGCGGACGGTCTGTTGCTCCGCGCCTTCGGGCGGCGTGGGGGCTGCGCGCTGGTTGAGCGCGAACACGAGGGCGACGATCAGCAGGACGATGGCGACGGCGATGGCGATCAGGGTCGCTTTGACAGAGTTCTTCATGGGGTCTCCAGACACACGGGTACGACGGGAAAGGGGATGCCGCGCGAAGGCGGCCCGAGGGACGCGTCGGTGTTCAGGTGCGGGAGATCGAGAGCTGTGTGAGCGAGAGTGCGGAGAGGAGAGGACGCGGTCCGGCGCGCGCCGGCGGTGCTGTGCGCGGGGCGCGCGAGACGAGCAGCCGTGTGCCGCGATCACGGAGACGCCGGAACAGCAGCACCAGTGCGGCGCAGCAGAGCGCGACGACCAGGCAGACCCCGGCGTCGGCGGTGAGGACGTCGACCGCGGTCGCGCCGTCAGCCACCGCGGTGCCGGATTCCGTGCCCGCCGACGCCGTGATGCCGGAGGCGAGGCAGAGCGTGGCGTGCACCTCGGCGGAGCCGCGCGACGTCGACCACGCGCCGACGACGAGCAGGAGCGCGAGACCGACGGCGAGGACCACACGCGCGATCATCGTCCGCTCGGCCCGTGCTCGCGGCATCCGATCCGGCGATGAGGGCAGCATTTCCCGCGCAGTCTAGCAACGGCGCCTCTGCCTCCTCCGAACCCCGGACGCTGAGGACATGCCTACACTGGAGGGGTGGCGAGACTACTGATCATCGGCGGCTTCCTCGCCGCCGTGTTCTGGGTGTTCAGCATCGTCGACTGCGCTGTGCAGCCGGCGACGCGGCACCGGGGCGTGCCCAAGGCCGCCTGGATCGCCATCGTGGTGCTCCTTCCCGTGATCGGGGGGATCCTCTGGTTCGTGATCGGTCGTCGGCGGGCCAACGGCTCCGGCGCTCGCCCGGTGATCGCCCCGGATGACGATCCCGCCTTCCTGCGCAGCATCGACAAGACCGAGCAGGATGCGCGTATCCGCCGTCTCGAAGAGGAGCTCGCGCGCCTGGACGAGGAGACCGACGAGCCTCCCGCCTCGGACCCGCGCCCGTGAGCTCGTCGCCGGCGATGGATGCGGCGGCGTCCCTGCTCGCCGATCTCGTCGCCCATGGAGTCCGCGACGTCGTCGTCTCCCCGGGTTCGCGTTCGCAGGCCCTCGCGCTCGCCGCGGTGCGTCTGGCGGATGAGGGTCACCTCCGTGTGCATGTGCGCATCGATGAGCGGGTCGCCGGTTTCACCGCGCTCGGCATCGCCAGGGAGACGCAGGTCCCCGCGGCGGTGATCTGCACCTCGGGGACGGCCGTCGCGAATCTGCTGCCCGCGGTGATGGAGGCGTTCCACTCGGGCGTGCCGCTGCTGCTGCTCACCGCTGATCGCCCACCCGAGTTGCGGGGCGTCGGTGCCAACCAGGCGACGCTGCAGAACGGTCTGTTCCACCCCTGGGTGCGCGATCAGGTCGACGCGCCGGTTCCGGGAGACGGCGAGTGGGCAGGGCTCGCCGAGCGTTCGGTGGCCGCGGCGATGGGCGTGCGCGACGTCGACGCGCTTCCCGGCGTCGCAGGACCCGTCCACGTGAACCTGCCGTCGCGTGAGCCGCTCTCCGGCGCATTCCCCGAAGTCAGGGTTACTCCCGGCGATACGCCCGTCCGGCGTGCGGCCAACTCGTTCGAGCTCGCCCGGGGTCCGCGCACCGTCGTGCTGGCCGGTGCCGATGCCGGGCCGGACGCCGAGGAGATCGCCTACGCCGGTGGGTGGCCGCTGATCGCCGAGATCGTGAGCGGGGCCCGGTTCGGTCGGCAGATCGTGCACGGGTATCGCCGCCTCCTCGCGCAGGAAGAGCTCGGTGGACGTATCGAGCGCGTGGTCGTGCTGGGTCACCCGACCCTCAGCCGGGAAGCGACGGCCCTGCTCTCGCGCCAGGATGTCGACGTGGTGGCCGTCCGTCGCGGGGGGGAGGAGCTCAACCTGAACCACCGCACGCGCGCCGTCGGGGCCGTCACGGTCGCCTCCGGTGCCGCCGATCGTGCGTGGCTCGGTGCGTGGCTCCAGGCCTCCGCCGCCGAGACCGTCGACCTGAGCGAGAACGCCCCGGATCCGGAAGGCCTCGCCTCCACGGACTTCGCCGCCCGTCGGGAAGCTGTGAAGGCCGAACTCGACGCGGTCCGGCGCCCGCTCGATCGCGAGCTGCTCGTCGATGCCGTGTGGCGGGCCACCTGGCCGCACGATCGGCTCGTCTTCGGCTCGTCGCGGCTGGTGCGCGTGGCCGACCAGGTGCTCGGGGGCAAGAAGGTGCCCGTCCACGCGAACCGCGGTCTCGCGGGGATCGACGGCACGATCGCGACCGCGACCGGTATCGCCCTCGCCAGCCAGGCCGCGGGCGCTCCCGGCGTGACCAGGGTGCTGCTGGGCGACCTCGCCTTCCTGCATGACGTCGGTGCCCTGCTGCTGCCGCCGGATGAGGCGGAACCGCGTCTCCAGGTCATCGTCGGCAACGACGGCGGCGGGACGATCTTCGACGCGCTGGAAGTCGCCGCCTCCGCACCCCCGGCCGACCTCGATCGCGCCTTCTACACCCCGCACACCGTGCGACTGGAACACCTGGCGTCGGCGTACGGCTGGGAGTACCAGCGGGTCACGACCCGCACCGCGCTGGATCAGGCGCTCACCACGCCGCGAGGCGGACGTCAGATCATCGAGGTGCCGCTGCCGCGTTGACTGGCAGGATGTGCGTATGAACGCGCACACCTGGACGCAGCGGCTCCGCGTCGACGAGGGTTTCCGTCTCGCTGACCTCGACCCCGACACCAAGCCCGGCTATGTCGGCGGCAAGTCGCACGGGGTGCGCGATCTCGCGGCCGGGCTCGACGCGCTCAACGATCTGCAGGAGCGGTTGTTCGCCGAAAGCCGGGTGGGCGTGACGAAGGACGCGGTGCTGCTGGTGCTGCAGGCGATGGACTCGGCAGGCAAGGGCGGGATCGTGCGGCATGTCGTCGGGGGTGTCGATCCGCAGGGGGTCGCGCTCGCCGCGTTCAAGGCCCCGACTCCGGAAGAGCTCGCCCACGACTTCCTGTGGCGCGTCGAGAAGCGCCTGCCCGAGCCGGGGTTCATCGGCGTCTTCGACCGCTCCCACTACGAGGACGTCCTGATCGGGCGGGTGCGCGGGCTCGCGGACGCCGCGGAGATCGAGCGCCGCTACGACGCGATCAATGAGTTCGAGGCGCGGGTGGCGGCGTCGGGCACACGCATCATCAAGGTCATGCTGCACATCTCGCCGGAGGAGCAGAAGGCGCGGCTCATGGAGCGACTCGACCGGCCGGACAAGCACTGGAAGTACAACCCCGGCGATGTGGATGAACGGCTCCTGTGGTCGCAGTACATGGAGGCGTACCAGAGGGTCTTCGACCGCACCTCGACGGAGGTCGCCCCGTGGCACGTGATCCCGGCGAACGCCAAGTGGTATGCGCGCCTCGCGGTGCAGGAGCTGCTGCTCGCGGCCCTCGAGGACATCGATCCGCAGTGGCCGGTCGCCGACTTCGACGTCGAGGCCGAGAAGGAGCGCCTCGCTGCGAGCTGATGACGGTGTCGGGGCCGTTCACAACTCAGGAAGATCGGCTCGACACGCGTTCGACGAGCGAGCTTCGGGCGAGAATTCTGCGTTCGTCCTGAATTGTGAGCAGGGCGGACCGGAGGCTAGGCCAGGGCGTCGACGAGCGGGCGGAACTTGACCCGGGTCTCGAGCAACTCGCTCTCCGGGTCGGAGCCGGCCACGATCCCGGCACCCGCGTAGGCGGTCACCCCGATCGCGTCGGTGCCTGCCGTGAACTGCGCGCACCGGAGGGCGATCGCCCATTCTCCGTTGCCTGCCGCGTCCACCCAGCCCACCGGTCCGGCGTAGCGTCCGCGATCGAAGGGCTCCAGGTCGCGGATCGCGGCGATCGCCGCCGGGGTCGGGGTACCGGCGACCGCTGCGGTCGGGTGCAGGACGCGCACCAGGTCCAGGGCCGACTCGCCGTCGGCCAGCTCGCCCTCGACATCGGTCGCCAGGTGGAAGAGGTTGGGCAGTTTCAGCAGGAAGGGCTGTTCGCTCGCGGCCAGTGCTCTGGTGTGGGAGCGCAGCGACGCGAGCACGCTCTGCACCGCGTACTGGTGCTCGTCGAGGTCTTTCACGCTCGAAGCGAGGCGTGCGGATGCCGCGGTGTCGGCGTCGGCGTCGGCCCCGCGCCCGATCGTGCCGGCGAGCACACGCGCCGTGACGGTGCCGTCGTGCACGGTGACCAGAGTCTCCGGGCTCGCCCCGATCAGGCCGTCGACCGCGAAGGCCCAGGTGTCGGGGTAGCCGGTCGAGAGGGCGCGCACGAGGCGACGCAGGTCGGACCCCGCAGGGATGCTGCCGGTGAGGTCGCGCGCAAGCACGACCTTGCTCAGCTCGCCGTCGGCGATGCGGGTCAGGGCCCGGCGCACCGCGTCCTGGTAGCGCTGAGGGGTCTGCGCGCCCGGTCCGACCGTGCCGGCCCAATGGGGTCCGTACGGCTCGGTGGCGAGTGCATCCTCGTGGACGGCTGCGTCGGCGAGGCGGATGCGGGTCTCCCAGAACCGGTCGCCGTGTCGGCCGAGCACGCGCGTCGGCACCAGGAGCACGCTGTCAGCCGTCGACGCCTCATCGAAGGTGAAGGCACCGAAGGCGACCAGCCCGGTGCCCGGGAGCCCGATCGGATCGGTGATCTCGGCCTCGGCGGCCAGTCCCCGCCAGGCCGTCGCGAGGGCTTCGACGCGTGATCCGCCGGGACGCGCCGGAGGGCGGATCTCCGCGAGCGTCTCGCCGACCGCGACGATCCCGTCCCCGCGCCGCAGCCAGGCGAGCGGGCGGGCGGGATCCGTGTAGGCGAGCAGATCTTCGACCGGGTCGATCTCTCGGGTCTCCACGACCAGGGGGGTGGTGTGCACGGTTCCAGCCTATGCCGCTCAGGGGGCAGGGATCCGCGCCGTCGTAGGGTGAGCGGATGAGTGATGCACGCCCCGCACCCGGCACCGAGATGGTCTTCCAGTGGCGAAAGTGGGACGGCTCGCCGCACTGGCGCCACGAATGCGTCTACCTCGGGGCCGACGAGTGGGGGGACTGGCTCGGGCAACCCGTGGGGTGGCACAGCGAGCGCCCCGGGGCCGCGTTCCATGCGGGCGGCCCCAACGTGACGCTCATCCCCGCCAGCGGAGACCATGCGGTGACCGTGAACCGCCGTCACCGCCGCGGGATGCGCATCTACATCGACCTGGGGTGGGACATCCGCTGGTCCGACGACCCGCTGCTCGCGACCGGCATCGACATGGACCTCGACGTCGTGCGGGTGGCGGGTGCGCGGGGGACCTGGGTCGACGACCGCGACGAGTGGGCCGAGCACAGCGCCCGGTACGGCTATCCCGCCGACGTGATGACGCATCTCGAGGCGCTCGCCCTCGACCTCGAGGAGCGGGTGCGTGCGCAGACCGCCCCGTTCGACGATGCCACCGCCGATCCCTGGCTCGACCGCCTCGAAGCCCTGGGTCTCGCGCCTAGACTGAAGCCGTGACCCCGAACGAAGCCAACCGCGCCGATCTCGGCAAGGACCCCGCCCGCGTCAGCGGCATGTTCGACCAGGTCGCCGCAGGGTACGACCGCACCAACACGGCCATGACCTTCGGCAACGACATCCTGTGGCGGGCGGCGACGACCCGCGCGGTCGCGCCGAAGCCGGGGGAGCGGATCCTCGACCTCGGAGCGGGCACCGCGTCTTCGTCGGCCTCTCTCGCCCGCAGTGGCGCCGACGTGGTCGCGGCCGACTTCTCGCCGGGGATGCTCGCCGAGGGCCAGCGCCGCCACGGGGCGATGCGCAACCTCTCGTTCGTGCAGGCGGACGCCACGGCCCTGCCGTTCGCGGATGCCGAGTTCGACGCCGTCACCATGTCGTATGCGCTGCGCAACGTGAACGACCCGAAGAAGGCCCTCCAGGAGCTGTTCCGGGTGACCAAGCCGGGAGGAAGGCTCGTGATCAACGAGTTCTCCACCCCTCCGGGCAAGCTGTTCCGTGGCGCCTACCGGCTCTACAACGATCAGGTCCTGCCGCGCGTCGCACGCGTGGCCGGCACGAACGGCGACGCGTACGACTACCTCAACGAGTCGATCCGGGAGTGGCCCGACCAGAAGAAGCTGTCGGCCTGGATCCGTGAGGCGGGGTGGACGGACGTCGCGTACCGCAATCTCACGTTCGGCATCGTCGCCCTGCACAGAGCACGCAAGCCGGAGTGATTCCTCCGCGCGAAACCGCGGCACCCGACGAAGGTAGGCTGGGAACGTGACTTCGAGCCCCATCGCCCCGGGTTCGCGACTGGCGAGCCGTCTCGGCTTCAGCGATCGCGTCTTCATCGGCCCCGCCGCCCGCCGCGTCGCGCGCGCCATCGAAGACGGGTTGGAGCTGGTCGAGACCGGACTCGCCGAGGACGTCCGCGTCGCCGATCCGCTGGCCGACGCGGCCAGCCGCTACCTGTACGAGGCCGGGGGCAAGCGCATCCGACCGGTGCTCACGCTGCTCGCCGCGCAGCTGGGCGACGGCAACACCCGCGAGGTCATCGACGTCGCCAAGGCGCTCGAGATCACACATCTCGGCTCGCTGTACCACGACGACGTCATGGACGGGGCGGACCGCCGACGCGGCGTCCCGGCCGCGCACGCCGTGTGGGGGAACAACATCGCGATCCTCACGGGGGACATCCTGTTCTCCCGCGCGAGCCAGTTGATGTCCCGACTGGGCGAACGCGCGATCCGGCTTCAGGCCGATACGTTCGAGCGGCTCGTGCTCGGGCAGATGCACGAGACTCTCGGCCCGCAGGAGAACGACGACCCGATCGCGTTCTACATCCAGGTGCTCGCCGACAAGACCGGTTCGCTGATCGCCGCGGCCACGCAGGGCGGTGTGATCTTCTCCAACGCCCCGAGCGAGTACGAGGAGCCGCTGCGGATGTACGGCGAGAAGATCGGCGTCGCCTTCCAGCTGCTCGACGACGTGATCGACCTCTCCGCCAAGCCGGAGGAGACGGGGAAGGTGCCCGGAACCGACCTGCGCGCCGGCGTCCCGACCATGCCGTATCTGCTGCTCAAAGCCGAAGCCGACGAGGCGTCCGCCGACCTCGCTGCGCGCATCGATGACGGGGTCGCCCGGATCGCGGATGGTGCGGACCCGGCGATCCTCGACGAGCCCCTGGACGAGCTGCGCGACCACCCGGTGACGCAGAAGACCCTCGAGCTCGCGCACGCCTGGACGCAGGACGCCATCGACGCCCTCGGTCCGTTGCCGCGCGGCACGGTGCGCGAGGCCTTGACCCGATTCGCAGAGACCCTCGCCGAACGATCCAGCTGATCTGCGCGGGCGGCCCGTCGGGCCGCGCGCCCGCTGCGACGGCATACGAAAGGACCTCCATGACCAAGCTCAGACTGGCCATCGTCGGTGCGGGCCCCGCCGGCATCTACGCCGCGGACATCCTTCTGAAGGCCGAGCGCAAGTTCGATGTGTCGATCGACCTCTTCGAGCAGCTTCCGGCGCCGTACGGTCTCGTGCGCTACGGCGTGGCTCCCGATCACCCTCGCATCAAGGGCATCATCACGGCTCTGCGTGACGTGCTCGACCGCGGCGACATCCGCCTCTTCGGCAACGTGCGCTTCGGCGAGGACATCACACTCGACGACCTCAAGAAGCACTACAACGCCGTGATCTTCGCGACCGGCGCGATCCGCGACACCTCGCTGGACATCCCCGGCATCGATGCGGTCGCCTCCTACGGAGCGGCGGACTACGTCAGCTGGTTCGACGGTCACCCCGATGTTCCGCGCGAGTGGCCGCTGGATGCCGCGTCCGTCGGCGTCCTCGGCAACGGAAACGTCGCGCTCGACGTCGCGCGCATGCTCGCGAAGCACGCGGAGGACCTGCTCGTGACCGAGGTTCCGCAGAACGTGTACGAGGGGCTCCAGGCCAGCGAGGTCACGGATGTGCACGTCTTCGGCCGGCGCGGCCCCGCTCAGGTCAAGTTCACGCCGCTCGAGCTCCGCGAACTCGGAGAGCTGCGCGACGTCGACATGGTCGTGTACGACGAGGACTTCGACTACGACGAGGCCTCGAAAGACGCGGTCGCCAGCAACAAGCAGGTCATGGTCATCGACCGCATCCTGCAGTCCTGGCGCAAGCGCGACTCGGTCAACAACGCGGGAGGCACCGCCTCACGGCGCCTCCACCTGCACTTCTGGGCGCGCCCCGTCGAAGTGCGCAAGGACGAGAACGGTCGCGTGGCGGCGCTGGTGTACGAGCGCACGCGGCCCGACGGACAGGGCGGCGCCGTGGGCACGGGCGAGATGCGCGAGGTCCCGCTCCAGGCGCTGTACCGTGCCATCGGCTACTTCGGTTCGCCGCTGCCGGGTGTGCCCTTCGACAAGAAGCACGGTGTGATCCCGAACCGCGAGGGCCAGGTGCTCGCGAAGGATTCGAACGAGCGCGTGTCCGGCATCTATGCGACCGGGTGGATCAAGCGCGGCCCGGTAGGGCTGATCGGCCACACGAAGTCCGACGCCATGGAGACCGTGCGGCACATCATCAACGATCAGGGCTCCTGGTGGCACCCGGAGGACCCGTCGGAGGAGGCGATCGTCGCTCTGCTGCAGGAGCGCGGCGTGCAGTGGACCGACCTGGACGGCTGGCACCGCCTCGACGAGCACGAGATCGCCCTCGGTGCGCCGCAGGAGCGCGCTCGCGTCAAGGTCGTCCCGCGCGACGAGATGGTCCGCGTCTCCCGGGGCGAGTAGCGCCGGACCCGCTCTCGGCGTCGCGCCTGGGCTAGCCTGGCGATGACGGGGGAGGACCGCATGGCCGACTGGACGCCCGACGTGCTCGGCGACGAGTTCGAGCAGCTCACGCTCGATCTCGGCGCGGACGACCAAGGGCCCGTCGTCGCGACGCTGGTGCGCGCCCTTCCCGCGGAGCCGGGGTGGTGGGACCGGGTGCGCCGCCGTGCGCCGCAGCTCGACGGCGTCGACGTGCTCTACGTGCACGGGTGGTCGGACTACTTCTTCCAGAAGCGACTCGCGCGCTTCTGGACCTCGCGGGGTGCGCGCTTCTTCGCCCTCGATCTCCGCAAGTACGGGCGCAGCCTCCGCGAGGGGCAGACGCCCGGCTACGTCGCCGACCTGGCCACCTACGACGAAGACATCGCCGCGGCTCTGACGGAGATGGGACGCGGGGAAGGCGGGGGTGAATCCGACCGGCGCCTCGTCCTGCTCGGGCACTCCACCGGCGGTCTCACACTCAGCCTGTGGGCGTCGCGGCATCCGGGCGTGGCCGATGCGGTGATCCTGAACAGCCCGTGGTTGGAGTTCCAGTTCGCCCCCGCCAGGGCGGCGATCGCGCCGATGGTCGAGTTGCAGGCACGGATCCGTCCGCTGGAGGCCGCACCGCAGGTCGATCTCGGGTTCTACACCCGCGCACAGCAGGAGGTCGCCGATCCCGACGACCCGATGGAGGTGAACCCCCTCTGGCGCCCGGTGCAGACCATGGCGGTCTACGCCGGATGGCTGCATGCGATCCTCTCGGGTCACAAGACCGTCGCCGGGGGACTCTCGATCACCGCTCCGGTGTGCGTGCTGCTGTCCGCGAGGTTCGTGCCTCCGACCCGTTGGTCCGAGGAGCTGACGTCGGCGGACTCCGTGCTGGTGGTCGACGACATCGCCCGTGCGGCTCTCCGCCTGGGCTCGACGGTCACCGTGGAGCGCATCGACGGAGCTCTGCACGATGTCTTCCTCTCACGTCACGAGGCACGAGAAGACGCGTACCGGCGGCTGGACCGATGGGTCACCGGCTGGCGAGCGGCCGACTGAGTTTCCTCAGAGGTACGGAGTTTCCTCAGAGGTAGTGCATCGACCGGACGAGCTGCTCGGCGCGTCCCCCGTCACCGTCGAGGACGGCGTCGCGGAAGTCGAGGTAGATCTGCCGCATGCGGTCGCGGTCCGTCGGCGTGATCTTCCAGTTCCGGAGGTTGCGGAGGAGAGCCATGCTCGCGTCCTCCATCAGCGCCCGGTGCTGGGTGTTGCCGCAATGCTCACCCAGGTAGGAGAAGACCGCCCAGCGGGCGTCGGACGTCTTCGCGCCGTCGTCGAGTGTGGCGTACATCGCCGCCACGAGGCGGACGACGTGTGCGCGCTGCGTCGCGGTGAGCCGGGGGACCGCCAGACGCGCGGCGATGCCGGCCTGGCAGCCGGCGAACACGAGGGACTGCGCCTCGGTCTCCGCCGTCACGGAGGTGACCTCGGTGTACCGGCTCGGATACATCATCACCATCCCGAGCCGTTCGAGACGTTGCAGAGCCTCTCTCACCGGTGTCCGCGAGACGTGCAGTTCCTCGGCGACGTCGACGTCGCGGATGCGTTCGCCCTCCGTCAGTGTGCCCGTGACGATCTGCGTGCCGATGTGCCGGAAGACCTCCTCCGCCAGAAGCTGCTTGCTCTCACCGATGCCCGTCGATGTCGATCCGATGTTCCGCATGGATGCGCTCCCCGTACGCTTGTGTCCCGAGCACCCGACGTTCAGGCTCGGAGGGCCACTGCACCAGGAGGTCGCGTGGATCCCGAAGATCTCCACCCTCGCGCCAACACGAGCAGTACATCTGCATCCATTCGGAGACATACGCAGAGAGGGGGCCGGATACCGTGGCATCCAGCCCCCTCTTGCGTACCCGCCGCCGGGGTCAGCGGTAGTTGATGAACTGCAGATCGAGGTCGAGATCGGCACCCTTGAGGAGCGCGATGACCTCCTGGAGGTCGTCGCGGCTCTTCGACTGGACGCGCAGCTCGTCGCCCTGGATCTGGCTCTTGACGCCCTTGGGTCCCTCGTCGCGGATGATCTTGCCGATCTTCTTCGCGTTCTCCGAGGAGATGCCGTCCTTGAGCGTCGATACGATGCGGAACTCCTTGCCGCTGGCGAAGGGGTCGCCCGACTCGAGGCTCTTCAGGGAGATGCCGCGCTTGATGAGCTTGGACTGGAACACGTCGAGCACGGCCTTCGCCCGCTCCTCGGTGTTCGCGGTGATCAGGATCTGCTCGCCGCTCCAGGCGATCGACGCCCCGGTGCCCTTGAAGTCGTAGCGCTGCTCGACCTCCTTGCGGGCCTGGTTCACGGCGTTCTCAGCCTCCTGGTGATCCACTTTCGAGACGATGTCAAAGCTAGAGTCGTTTGCCATTCTGCAATTCTAGGCAACGGGTGTGTCGGGACCCGCTGATTCGAACACAGGCACCGTGTTGACCCGACGGTGGCCGGCGAGCGTCACCGCCACGATGCCGAGCCCGAGAGTGCTTGCCAAGAAGCCGAGGAGCCCGAGCGCGGGGAGAACGGCGGCCATCTCGATGAGCGCGCGCGGGGAGCTGGCGCCGATGGCCTGCGGAACCACCCACACGATCGTCTGAACACCGAGCGCCCAGAGCGGAGCCCCGTTCCAGGGCGCTGGGACCGTACGCGCGCGGGCCACCTGCATCGCGGCGATCACCCCGGAGATGAGCGGGATCAGCACCGACAGATACGCCCAGGTCTGCCATGCTCCCGTCGCCGTCGGCTCCTGGGGGAGGACGAGCGGGCCGAGGACAGTGGCCGTCACGGGCCAGAGGGCGACGACCGCGGAGGCGGTCAGTCCCAAGGGTCTTCGTGCGACGACGCTCGCCTCACGACTCAGGCCGATGGACAGGAGGAGGATCGCGCCGGCCCAGAGCAGGTCGCTGAGGAGCGCGAGGATGACGTCCGCTCCGGGAGCACCCAAGACGGAGCTCCGCGCGATGCCGACGATGCCGCACGAGATCAGTCCGATACCGCCGAGCAGCCATGAGCGTCGGATTTTCCGCATCTCTCGACGGTATCGCGTCGTGCCGCTACCTCCCAGTTTCCTGCCGTCGTGGAAGCGTTTTCACTCCGATGTTGCGAGTTCACCCCGGTCACAGGTTGATATCACCCGCTCTCTTCGTTGCAAATCGCCTTTGCTTCGATGCATACTGTAAGCGCTTGCAGTCTGTGCAGGCCACCCAGCACTGAGAGAGGCACACACCAATGAAGGTGAACAAGAGGGGCATCGCCGCCGCGGGCGCGATCGCCATCGTTTCGACTCTGACGCTCGCCGGCTGCTCCACGGGGACCAGCGGCGATGACACCTCCGGCTCCGAGGACAGCGGCACGCTCGTCGTCTGGGTCGACGCCGAGCGCGTCGACGCCCTGCAGGGGGCGGCGGACGCGTACGAGGACAAGACCGGGGTCACGGTGGAGCTGTCGGGCAAGTCCGTCGACGACATGAAGGACGACTTCATCCAGCAGGTGCCGACCGGCAAGGGACCCGATGTGGTCATGGGCGCGCACGACTGGCTCGGGGAGCTGTCGACGAACGGCGTCGTCGCTCCGATCGAGCTCGGCGACAGCGCGGGGGACTACCTCCCGGTCGCGCTGCAGGCCGCGACGTATGACGGCACCGTCTACATGCTTCCCTACGCCGTCGAGAACATCGCCGTGCTGCGCAACGCCGACCTGGTCCCGACCGCCCCGACCAGCTTCGACGACATGATCGCCCAGGGCACGTTCGTCGTGGAGCAGGGCGCCGAGGGCAACCCCTACCACCTGTACCCCTTCCAGACGGCTTTCGGCGCTCCGGTCTTCGGCACGGATGACACGGGCAGCTACGACGCCACCGACCTGCAGCTCGGCAGCGAGGGCGGTTTCGCCTTCGCCGACTGGCTCGGCGTGCAGGGTGCGGCCGGCGTGCTGAACACCGACATCGACGGTGAGATCGCCAAGCAGCAGTTCCTCGACGGCACCGCGGCCTTCTGGCTGACCGGTCCCTGGAACGTGGGGGCGGCCACCGACGCCGGCATCAACGTCGCGATCGACCCGATCCCGAGCCCGACCGGTGAGACCGCATCGCCGTTCGCCGGCGTCAAGGGCTTCTTCGTGAGCTCCGAGTCCAAGAACAAGGTCGCGGCGAACGACTTCCTGGTCAACTACCTCGGCACGGAAGACGTCCAGCTCGAGCTGTTCAAGGCCGGCAACGTTCTGCCCGCGCTCACTGCGGCCGCCGACACGGCGGCATCCGACCCGATCATCGCCGGCTTCCAGGCCGTCGGTGCCGACGCCGTCCCGATGCCGGCCATCCCGGCCATGGGCTCGGTCTGGCAGTTCTGGGGTGTCGCCGAGGCGGCGATCATCAACGGTGCGGACCCGACGACGACGTGGCAGAAGCTCGTCGACGACGTCACTGCAGCGATCAAGTAACAGCCATCACACGGGCCCTGCCGGGGCGGACGGCGACCACCGCCCGCCCCGGCAGGATCATGACGAGGACGACATGACAGACACCGACGAGCGCACGGCTCCTCCGACCCGACGTCAGCGCCAGGCCGCGAAGATCGCGGAGGCAGCATCCGGACCGATCGGCTGGATGCTGCTGAAGATCCTCCTGCTGGCGGTGGTCGATGCGATCGCGCTCTACGCCGCGGTCGTGCTCTTCGCGAACCAGGAGTGGCTGATCCTCGGCATCGTCGTCGCGGTCGCCGTCCTCGTCAACTACATCTACTTCTCGCGCAAGCGCATCGCAGCGAAGTACCTCACCCCCGGCATCATCTTCCTGGTCGTGTTCCAGGTGTTCACGCTCCTCTACACCGGGTACATCGGCTTCACCAACTACGGCACCGGCCACAACGGCACCAAGGAGCAGGCGATCTCCTCGCTCCTCGCCTCGGCACAGGAGCGGGTCGAGGACTCGCCCACCTACCCCGTCACCGTCGTCGAGCAGTTCGGGACGTACGGGTTCCTCGTGACGGACCCGGAGTCCGGCGACGCCCTCCTCGGCACATCCGAGCAGCCGCTCGAAGAGGTCGACGCCGAGTTCGCGGGCGGTCAGGCCATCGCGGTCGACGGCTGGACGACGCTCCCGCTCGCGACCGTCTTCACGCTTTCGGAAGAGCTCGAGCAGCTCTCGGTCCCGTTCAGCGATGACCCCAACGACGGCAGCCTGCGGGCTCCGGACGGCCAGAAGGGGTATCTGTACGTCTCGACGCTCGAGTACGACGCGGCTGCCGACACGATCACGGACACCACCACCGGCACCGTCTACTCCGACGAGGGTGACGGAGCCTTCACCGCGGCGGACGGGGAGCAGCTGCTGCCCGGGTGGCAGACGACCGTCGGCTTCGACAACTTCGTCCGTGCCGTCACCGACTCCTCGATCCGTGGGCCGCTGATCTCGGTCACCTTGTGGACGTTCGCGTTCGCGGTGATCTCGGTCGCGTCGACGTTCTTCCTCGGGCTCCTGCTCGCGCTGGTGTTCAACAACACCCGGATGCGCTTCCGCAACGGATACCGGATCATCCTGATCCTGCCGTACGCGTTCCCCGCGTTCCTCTCCGCACTCGTCTGGGCCGGGATGATGAACGAGAGCTTCGGCTTCATCAACCAGGTCCTGTTCGGAGGTGCGGCGATCCCGTGGCTCACGGATCCGACGCTCGCGAAGGTGTCGGTCCTGCTGGTCAACCTGTGGCTCGGCTTCCCGTACATGTTCCTGGTGTGCATGGGTGCCCTCCAAGGCATCCCGGAGGACGTGAACGAGGCGGCCGTCATGGACGGCGCGAACCCCTGGCAGGTGTTCCGGCGCATCAAGCTCCCGCTGCTGCTCGTCACGGTCGCGCCGTTGCTGATCTCGTCCTTCGCGTTCAACTTCAACAACTTCAACCTGATCTACATGCTCACCAAGGGCGGGCCGCGATTCAGCGACGTGTCGATCCCCGTGGGACACACCGACATCCTGATCTCGATGGTGTACAAGGTGGCCTTCACCGGGCAGACGCGCGACTACGGCCTCGCCTCCGCCTTCACCATCCTGATCTTCATCGTGGTCGCGACCATCTCGATCATCAGCTTCCGCAAGACCAAGGCCCTCGAGGAGCTGAACTGACATGAGCACCGCCAGCCCCGCCACCGACGCACACGCCCCCGCCGCGCGCCGACGCACTCTCGGCGCCTGGTTCGCCGACACCGGGTGGCGTCACCTCGTCGCGATCGTCGTCAGCGTGTTCGCCCTGTTCCCCCTCCTGTACGTCGTGTCGGCCTCGCTGAACCCGAAGGGGACGCTCACCGGATCGAATCAGCTGTTCTCGGCGATCGGGATCGACAGCTACGTGCGCATCCTGAGTGATCCGCAGAACCCCTACGGCACCTGGTTCCTGAACACCTTGCTCATCGCGGTCGTCACGGGCGCCGTCACGGTCTTCATCGGCGCGTGCGCCGCATATGCGTTCTCCCGCATGCGATTCGCCGGGCGCCGCGTCGGACTCGTCACGATCGTCGTGGTGCAGATGTTCCCGCAGCTGCTCGCCGTCGTCGCGATCTTCCTGCTCATGTCGACGCTGGGGGACTGGTTCCCGGCGATCGGGCTCAACACCCATACGGGACTCATCCTGGTGTACCTCGGGGGCGCACTCGGCGTGAACACGTATCTGATGTACGGCTTCTTCAACACGATCCCCAAGGAGATCGACGAGGCCGCCCGCATCGACGGCGCCGGACATGCCCGGATCTTCTTCACGATCATCCTGCGCCTGGTCGCGCCGATCCTCGCCGTCGTCGGGCTGCTGTCCTTCATCGGCACCGTCAACGAATATGTGATCGCGAGTGTGATGCTCGTCGACGTCGACCAGCAGACCCTGGTCGTCGGGCTCACGAAGCTCGTGGCCAACCCGCGCTACGCGGATTGGTCGGCGTTCTCTGCCGGTGCCGTGATGGCGGCGATCCCGGTGATGATCCTGTTCCTGTTCCTGCAGAAGTACATCGTCGGCGGACTGACGGCGGGCGCGACCAAGGGCTGACCTCCTTCGGGCCGCCTCGCATATCCGCCGGTCGCGGTAGCTTGTGTCGCATGCTATCTTGTGATGCATGACAGCTGATGTCGGCGCCCAGATGCGCAAGGGGGTCGTCGAGTACTGCGTGCTCGGCCTGCTCGCGCGCGAGCCGATGTACGGCTGGCAGCTGGCGGACGCACTCACGCGCGCCGGACTGATCGCCAGCATCGGCACGCTGTATCCGCTTCTGGGGCGGCTGCGCGACGCCGACTGGGTCAGCACGTTCGACCAGCCGTCCGAGAGCGGTCCGGTGCGCAAGTACTACCGGCTCACGGAGGCGGGTGTGCAGCAGCTCGCGCGCTTCCGCGCCCAATGGACACCGTTCGCCCGTGTCGTCACGGGCATCGTCGGAGAGGGACGACCATGACACAGACAGACGCACACGCACTGCGCGACGACTACCTCACGCGGCTCGATGAGGCCATGCGAGACCTCCCGCACGGCGTCGCCTCCGACATCCGCGGCGGCATCGTCGAAGAGCTCGAGGGGCTCGACGCCGAAGCGATGGCCGCACGGATCGCGCGGCTGGGGGATCCGGCCGCGATCGCGCGCGAGGCCCAGGACGAAGTCCCGGACAACCCGAGGATCGTGGTCGCCGCCCCGGTCTCCGCCCCGCCGGCGCCGCGCCGCCCATCGACGTCGACGAGAGGGTTCGCGATCACGGCGGCACTGACGTTGAGTTTCGGCGGATTCATCGTCCCGGTACTCGGGTGGTTCGTCGGAGCGGTGCTCGTCTCGCTGAGCGCCCTGTGGAAGACGTGGGAGAAGGTCGTCTCCATCGTCGTGCCGTTCGTGTTCGGCGCCCTGTCGCTGCTGCTCCTGCAGTTCATGAGCTTCGTGGAGTTCGCCTCCTCGGGAAGCTCCTCCGGGTCCGGTCCCGGGCCGGACGACGTCACGAACAATCCGCTGGTGCCGAGTCTCAGCATCTGGCACCTCCTGCTCCTCTTCGGCTTCCTCCTCATCCCCGCATCGGGCCTCTGGCTGCTCTGGAGGCTGCGGGGGCGCACCGCCGCGTGAGACCGTGCAGCGACCGCGTATTCGCTCGGCGTTGCGGCCCCCGAGTTCGCCCTGCCCGTCGTAGCGTGGGGCTATGGCACGAGTGGCTGGGCGCAGCATCGCGATGAGCTGGTTCGCCGGTGTCGTCTGTGCCGCGATCATCGGGGCGCTCGTCTGGCTGTCCCTCCCGATCCTTCCCGTGCTGGCTGCGTTCGCGGGCGACGCCCTGCGCACCGCCCTCCCCTGAGCGGTGGCGACCGGCCCGTCCTCACCCGCATGGCGACACGTCGGCACGCCTGCGTGAGCGGCCGTTCACGCGGCGGTACCCTCGCAATGCACATATCCGATGAGAGGCGCACCCCATGAGTGATCCCGACGGCCCCCAGCCCGAGAAGCCGGCTGACGTCGACGACGTCGTCGGCAGCGCGAACGCCGGTCTCGCAGACGCCGCCGCCGCGGGCGCGGATGTTCCCGGCGCGAACGACAGCGTGGACGACGGCCCCGTCGACCCCGTCGCCGCGCCCGTCGACCCCGACCTCGCCGCCTTCGAAGAGGCCGAGCGGGAACACCCCGGCACGTTCGCTCCTCCGCCCCCCGCCGCGACAGCGACTCCGGCCGCCGCGTCGAACCCCGACGTGCGCGATGTCCGCGCTGAGGCCGACGCCGACAGTGCTTCCTTCTTCCCTGAACCGGTCGTGGCCGAGCCCGCACCTTTCGGCCACGAACAGTCCGGCATGGCCGGGGGTGCCTACGCGCAGTATGGCGATGAGGCCGACACCCGTGTCGTCCCGTCGGAGCCGCTGGTCGCCGCGAGCGCGGGTGCGGCCGCGGCCCAGCCGCAGCCGATCTTCGTGCAGGCTCCGGAGCCGCCGCGTGATCGCGGCAACCGCGGAACCGCCGGGCTCATCGGTCTGCTCGCGACCCTCGTCTTCGCCGTGCTCTACCTGGGCGCGGCGCTGGGATTCGGCGCGGTCGCCGGTGATGTCACGGGCGAGAACATCGGTGAAGCGGCGCTCGCGCCTCTGCTCACGTGGGGATACTGGACGCCTGTCGTCGTGTTCTTCCTCGGGTTCTGGCTGCTCGGCGCGATCATCAACCGCGGACGCTGGGGCCTCTGGGTCGTGTTCGGTCTCCTCGTCGGCGTCATCGCGTACGCCGGCCATATCCTCGGGCAGCTGTTCGAGGCGCCGTTCTGGAAGCTCACCGCCTCGCAGGGACTCGACCTCGTCGGGGAACAGCTGCTGGCGCCGTTGGCCATCGCCGCGTTCGTGTTCGCCCGTGAGCTGACCATCTGGTTCGGCGCATGGGTGTCCCGCAGCGGTGCGCGCAAGACCGAGCTGAACGCCGAGGCGCAGCGCGAGTACGAGCGTACCCTCGAAGCCGGTCCGACGCTGTCGAGGTAATCACGAACTCCACCACGCCGAACCCCCGCGGGCCCGAGTCCGCGGGGGTTTCGGCTGTCTTGGCGGTGGTGCTCGCCACCATCAGCTTCTTCGCGCTCGCGGTGTTCGGGCTCGGTGCCCTGAGCGTGGCGACCGACACCGACATCATCTCGACCCCCGACCTCGGTCAGGCTCCGGGGGTGGTGGGGATGCTCGCCGCGGTCGTCGCCTTCGCGGTGCTCCTGCGGGTGACCCTCCGGACCCGGCGTCCGTCCTTCGTCTCCACGATCACGATCGCGCTCGTCACTGTCCTCGCGCATCTCGCGGTCGTGTGGTTCGCCGTTCTCCTCGGAACGTCGGACATCGTGATCGCCACGGCGGTCGCCGGGGACCTCGTCCGGGGTGGAGTGAGCGCGGTGCTGCTCGTGGCGGCGCTGATCGCCGCGTGGGGTGGCATCGCTCTCCGCCGCACTCGTGCTGAGCATCCGCGTTGGCCTTGGGAGCGCGACGAGGACGAGTGACCTTCCACGCCCCGCCGCGGAAGGGGAAATCGACGCGGTGAAGGGCGACGCGCCGTACGCTGGTGGGGTGGAGCGCTCACTGGAGACGCAAGTGGACCAAGCCGTCGAGGCCTGGTTGCGCTGGGTGCCGCGCTGGGAGCCGGCGACCCATCGAGGCCGCGTCGCGCCCTGCCGCCGTTGTCTGGGGTCTCCGATCCTCGCCGCCGCCGGGATCGGAGCGAACGCGCCCCACGGCGTGCAGCATGGGCTCTCGACCCGGATCAAGACCATCGTCGACCACGCGGTCGCCGAGTACACGGCGCAGAACCTCCCGATGCTGCAGCGAGAGCTCGACCAGCAGGCCGCACGCAATCGCGCCCGCAGCTACCGACCGGCCGAAGACCTCGATCCCGAGTTCGACGGGCTCCCGCTCGATCCGGAGCCGGTACCCGGAGCACCGTTCCTGTTCACGATCGCCGGCCTCGCCGACGACTCCGCCGCAGAGCTCCCGGCGCTGCCGCCGCTCACGGAGGAGGCGAAGATCGCCCTCCGCCAAGAAGTCGCCCTCGCCGACGAGTACGCCAACATGGTCGGCCGGGAGATCTGCAACATGCTGCTCGGGCATCGGATCGTCATCCAGGCGGCGATCTCCCAGCATGTCGAACCTCAGATCGAGGCGCTGCTGGCGGAGTTGACCGAGTCGCTGGACTCGCCCTTCGATCCCGACATCCCCTGATCCTCGCGACGGTTCGCAGTCGCACACTCATTTGACCGCCACGTTACGCGGCATTACACTTGACCAGGTGTGTGCACGTCTCGACGTGCGCGCTGGGCGTCGGCACCATGCCGGTCCGCCCCCACGGCATACCCACCACACCAAAAGCTCGTCGATTCCGGCGTGCCGGTGGGTCATGATGTGAAACCCATCACGCTGTCACCGTGCAGCACTATGAGGAGAGAACGTGCCAACCATTCAGCAGTTGGTTCGCAAGGGTCGCTCGCCCAAGGTCACCAAGACCAAGGCGCCGGCGCTCAAGTCGAACCCGCAGCAGGCCGGGGTCTGCACCCGCGTCTACACCACCACCCCGAAGAAGCCGAACTCGGCGATGCGCAAGGTCGCTCGTGTGAAGCTCCGCAACGGCACCGAGGTCACCGCGTACATCCCCGGTGAGGGCCACAACCTGCAGGAGCACTCGCTCGTGCTCGTGCGCGGCGGTCGTGTCAAGGACCTTCCCGGTGTGCGTTACAAGATCGTCCGTGGCGCCCTGGACACCCAGGCAGTCAAGAACCGTAAGCAGGCTCGTTCCCGCTACGGCGCGAAGAAGGGTTGAGTTAGATGCCTCGTAAGGGACCCGCCCCGAAGCGCCCCGTCGTCAACGACCCGGTATACGGCGCACCGATCGTCACCTCGCTGGTGAACAAGATCCTCGTCGACGGCAAGAAGTCGCTGGCCGAGTCGATCGTCTACGGCGCCCTCCGCGGTGTCGAGGCGAAGAACGGCCAGGACGCCGTCGCCACGCTCAAGAAGGCGCTCGACAACGTGCGCCCGACCCTCGAGGTCCGCAGCCGCCGCGTCGGTGGTTCGACCTACCAGGTGCCGGTCGAGGTCAAGCCTCACCGTGCCAACACGCTCGCTCTGCGCTGGCTCGTGAGCTACGCGAAGGGTCGTCGTGAGAAGACGATGACCGAGCGTCTCCAGAACGAGATCCTCGACGCGTCCAACGGCCTGGGTGCCGCGGTCAAGCGCCGTGAGGACACGCACAAGATGGCCGAGTCGAACCGCGCGTTCGCTCACTACCGCTGGTAAACAGCTTCGCCCGTCCTCCGGCCTCCCGTCGGGGGACGGGCACCCCCTCTTCGCAGTAAGACTGCTCCAAAAGATAAGGACACTCCTGTGGCACAAGACGTGCTCACGGACCTGAGCAAGGTCCGCAACATCGGCATCATGGCGCACATCGATGCCGGCAAGACCACGACGACCGAGCGCATCCTGTTCTACACGGGCGTCAACCACAAGCTCGGCGAGACGCACGATGGCGCCTCGACCACCGACTGGATGGAGCAGGAGAAGGAGCGCGGCATCACGATCACGTCTGCCGCCGTGACCTGCTTCTGGAACAAGAACCAGATCAACATCATCGACACCCCCGGTCACGTGGACTTCACGGTCGAGGTGGAGCGCTCGCTCCGCGTCCTCGACGGTGCGGTCGCCGTGTTCGACGGCAAGGAGGGCGTCGAGCCCCAGTCCGAGACCGTGTGGCGTCAGGCCGACAAGTACAACGTGCCGCGCATCTGCTTCGTCAACAAGATGGACAAGCTCGGTGCCGACTTCTACTTCACGGTCGACACGATCGTCAGCCGCCTCGGCGCCAAGCCGCTGGTCATCCAGCTGCCCATCGGTGCGGAGAACGACTTCATCGGCGTCATCGACCTGATCGAGATGCGTGCACTGGTCTGGCCCGGCGACTCCAAGGGTGATGTCACCATGGGCGCCAAGTACGAAGTCCAGGAGATCCCCGCCGACCTCAAGGAGAAGGCGGACGAGTACCGTCAGCAGCTCCTCGAGGTCGTCGCCGAGACCGACGACGCGCTGCTCGAGAAGTTCTTCGGTGGCGAGGAGCTCACGGTCGCCGAGATCAAGGGCGCGATCCGCAAGCTGACCGTCGCGAGCGAGATCTACCCGGTGCTCTGCGGCTCCGCGTTCAAGAACCGCGGTGTCCAGCCGATGCTCGACGCGGTCGTCGACTTCCTGCCGAACCCCCTCGACGTCGGTGCCATCGAGGCGCACGACCCGAAGGACTACGACACGATCATCGAGCGTCACCCCGACGCCAACGACCCGTTCTCGGCGCTGGCCTTCAAGGTCGCCGTGCACCCGTTCTTCGGTCGCCTCACCTACGTGCGCGTCTACTCGGGTCACCTCGACTCGGGCTCCGCCGTGGTCAACTCGACCAAGGGCAAGAAGGAGCGCATCGGGAAGATCTTCCAGATGCACGCCAACAAGGAGAACCCGGTCGACTCGCTGACCGCCGGCAACATCTACGCGGTCATCGGCCTGAAGGACACCACCACCGGTGACACCCTCGCCGACCCGGCAGCTCCGGTCGTCCTCGAGTCGATGACGTTCCCGGAGCCCGTGATCGAGGTCGCGATCGAGCCGAAGACCAAGGCCGACCAGGAGAAGCTGGGTCTCGCGATCCAGAAGCTCGCTGAGGAGGACCCGACCTTCCGCACAGAGCTCAACCCCGAGACCGGTCAGACGACCATCAAGGGCATGGGCGAGCTGCACCTCGACATCCTCGTCGACCGCATGAAGCGCGAGTTCCGCGTCGAGGCGAACGTCGGCAAGCCGCAGGTCGCGTACCGTGAGACGATCCGCAAGACCGTCGAGAAGCACGACTACACGCACAAGAAGCAGACCGGTGGTTCTGGACAGTTCGCGAAGATCCAGTTCAACATCGAGCCGCTCGAGCTCGACTCCGAGACGACTTACGAGTTCGTGAACGCCGTCACCGGTGGTCGCATCCCTCGTGAGTACATCGGCTCGATCGATGCTGGTTTCCAGGACGCGATGAACGTCGGTGTGCTCGCGGGCTACCCGATGGTCGGCGTCAAGGCAACCATCGTCGATGGTGCAGCGCACGACGTCGACTCCTCGGAGATGGCGTTCAAGATCGCGGGCTCCATGGGCTTCAAGGAGGCCGCTCGCCGTGCCAACCCCGTGCTGCTCGAGCCGCTGATGGCCGTTGAGGTCCGTACTCCGGAGGAGTACATGGGCGACGTCATCGGTGACCTGAACTCGCGCCGTGGCCAGATCCAGTCGATGGAAGACGCCGCCGGCGTCAAGGTCGTCCGCGCTCAGGTGCCGCTGTCCGAGATGTTCGGCTACATCGGCGACCTGCGCTCGAAGACCTCGGGCCGCGCCGTCTACTCGATGGAGTTCCACAGCTACGCTGAGGTTCCCCGCGCGGTGGCGGACGAGATCGTCCAGAAGACCAAGGGCGAGTAATCACCCTTCTGGGTTCCCCGCGGCGCCGAGCACGGCGATGCGCCGCGGGGTTCCCAGGTCACCTACAACTTCACATTCCCTCTCTACTAAACTGAGAACCTAACCCGTAGAGAACCGGTCGCAAACCAGTGCCCGGTCACCTCTACAACGACGTCCTGAGGAGGACCCAGTGGCTAAGGCCAAGTTCGAGCGGACCAAGCCGCACGTCAACATCGGAACGATCGGTCACGTCGACCACGGCAAGACCACGCTCTCCGCAGCGATCTCGAAGGTGCTTGCTGACAAGTACCCGTCCGACACCAACGTGCAGCGTGACTTCGCTTCCATCGACTCGGCGCCGGAAGAGCGCCAGCGTGGTATCACCATCAACATCTCGCACATCGAGTACGAGACCCCGAAGCGCCACTACGCGCACGTCGACGCTCCCGGCCACGCCGACTACGTCAAGAACATGATCACCGGTGCGGCTCAGATGGACGGCGCGATCCTCGTGGTCGCCGCCACCGACGGCCCGATGGCTCAGACGCGTGAGCACGTGCTGCTCGCCAAGCAGGTCGGCGTTCCCTACCTGCTCGTCGCGCTGAACAAGTCCGACATGGTCGACGACGAGGAGATCCTGGAGCTTGTCGAGCTCGAGGTCCGCGAGCTGCTCGCCGGCCAGGGCTTCGACGAGGACGCTCCTGTCGTCCGCGTCTCCGCTCTCAAGGCCCTCGAGGGCGACGAGAAGTGGGTCCAGGCGATCCTGGACCTGATGCAGGCCGTCGACGACAGCGTTCCGGACCCGGAGCGTGACCGCGACAAGCCGTTCCTGATGCCCGTCGAGGACGTCTTCACGATCACCGGTCGTGGAACCGTCGTCACGGGTCGCGCCGAGCGTGGCACGCTGGCCATCAACTCCGAGGTCGAGATCGTCGGACTCCGTCCGACCGTCAAGACCACGGTCACGGGTATCGAGATGTTCCACAAGCAGCTCGACGAGGCCTGGGCCGGCGAGAACTGTGGTCTGCTGCTCCGCGGTACCAAGCGTGAAGACGTCGAGCGCGGTCAGGTCATCGTCAAGCCGGGTTCGGTCACGCCGCACACCGACTTCGAGGGCACCGCGTACATCCTGTCGAAGGACGAGGGTGGCCGTCACAACCCGTTCTACACGAACTACCGCCCGCAGTTCTACTTCCGCACCACCGACGTCACCGGCGTCATCTCGCTGCCCGAGGGCACCGAGATGGTCATGCCCGGCGACACCACCGACATGACGGTCGAGCTGATCCAGCCGATCGCCATGGAGGAGGGCCTCGGCTTCGCCATCCGTGAGGGTGGACGCACCGTCGGCGCCGGTACGGTCACGAAGATCATCAAGTAAGCATCTGCTTCCTCGCAAAGGGGTCGGGCCTTCGGGTCCGGCCCCTTTGTCGTGGACGGGCGGCGAGGGTTCCCTTCGGCGGGGTGGACATGCACAATGAGTGTGGTCGCCCCGATCGGACGACCGCACACGTCTCAGAAGGGGAGTCACATGGGTATCGAGGACGCCGTGAACAAGGGCAAGGACCTCTACGAGCAGAACAAGGACAAGATCGCCGAAGCCGTGAAGAGCGAGCAGGCGGAGGACATCAGCGACAAGGTGCTCGACGGTGTCGCCGACTTCGCGAAGAAGATCGCACCCGGCGCGGCGGACAAGATCGACGAGATCCGGGACAGCGCGGACAAGGCCGTCGGCAACGAGTAGCCGCGCCCGTCGTCGCTGAGCGGCGCCCCACCGGTGGTGGGGCGCCGCTTTTCGGTGCCGGGCGGTGAGACCCGGTGTCAAATGTGGCGGATTCGCTGCTGCATCGAGTAGGATCGTCTCGACCGCCTGGGGATCTTGCGGTCATGGAAGNGGGCCCCCGCTTTTCGGTGCCGGGCGGTGAGACCCGGTGTCAAATGTGGCGGATTCGCTGCTGCATCGAGTAGGATCGTCTCGACCGCCTGGGGATCTTGCGGTCATGGAAGCCGAAGGGGTTCGGTTTCCGGGAACACGCGGTCATCCGCGTCCAAACTGGGGATATGCGATCTTGGGGATCATCGTGCGACGCGCGCAGTCACTGCGCCTGAGCGTCTCCCTGCCTGCGCGGCGGGTCTTCCGCCGCGCCCTCGGTCGAGGAGCCTGGCGTCCCTTCACGCCGGGCTACTCGCGTTCGGTGTGCCCCCTCGCACTGAACGCCCTCCCCAAGCGGGGCGAGGCATGGGGATGCCTCGCCCCGCTATCTCCTGCGATCTGACGTCTCCGCTGCGCGTCTGAGGCGCTGCGAGACGACTGCGACACGCCCGGGTTTGCAGAAGTGAAATCGGCCGTGGCAGAATAGACAGGTTCGATATTCCGTTGCCGCTGTGCGTGCGACGGATCACTGCCAGGGCAGTGCATAGACGGCGCCTCCTCCGGGACGGCGCAGGGTTCTAGGCCGCGGGTAGCAGAACACACCCCGACACCCCCTCATCATGAAGGGTTCCGCCGTGCGCGGTGGAAGGTCGGCATCCGGTCGCCTCACGGCTTCCGGCTGACAGAAGAACAGTGGTGCAGCAGATCGACTCGTGAGAGCCGTTCTCGTGCCGAGGCGCGAACAGCGCCGACGTGCGTCCAATGCCCCAGGGCCACCCGGTCCCGGACGGTAAGACGCCTAAAGAGAGAGAGCAGACAATGGCGGGACAGAAGATCCGCATTCGCCTGAAGTCGTATGACCACGAGGTCATCGACACGTCCGCACGCAAGATCGTCGACACCGTGACCCGTGCGGGCGCAACCGTCGTCGGCCCCGTGCCCCTTCCGACCGAGAAGAACGTCGTGTGCGTCATCCGGTCGCCCCACAAGTACAAGGACAGCCGCGAGCACTTCGAGATGCGCACCCACAAGCGTCTGATCGACATCGTCGACCCGACGCCCAAGGCTGTCGACTCGCTGATGCGTCTCGACCTGCCGGCCGATGTCAACATCGAGATCAAGCTCTGAGGTTCGACATGGCTGACATCAATTCCAAGGTTTCCAAGGGCATGCTCGGCACGAAGCTCGGCATGACCCAGGTCTGGAACGAGAGCGGCAAGCTCGTTCCCGTCACCGTCATCGAGCTGGCACCGAACGTGGTCACCCAGGTCCGTACCCCCGAGAAGGACGGCTACAACGCCGTTCAGATCGCCTACGGCCAGATCGACCCCCGCAAGGTGAACAAGCCGCTCTCCGCTCACTTCGAGGCAGCCGGCGTCACGCCGCGTCGTCACGTCACCGAGATCCGCACCGCGGACGCCGGCGACTACACCCTGGGCCAGGAGCTCACGGTCGATGGCACCTTCGAGGCAGGCCAGCTCGTCGACGTCGTCGGCACGAGCAAGGGCAAGGGCTTCGCCGGTGTCATGAAGCGCCACAACTTCAAGGGCGTCTCGGCTTCGCACGGTGCACACCGCAACCACCGCAAGCCCGGCTCCATCGGCGCATCGTCGACCCCGAGCCGCGTCTTCAAGGGCATGCGCATGGCCGGCCGTATGGGTGGCGAGCGCGTGACCGTCCTCAACCTCACGGTGCACGCCATCGACATCGAGAAGGGACTCATGCTCGTCAAGGGCGCCGTCCCCGGTGCTCGTGGTCGCATCGTCTATGTCCGCAACGCAGTGAAGGGTGCCTGATCATGGCTGACTCCACTCTCGCGCTCGACGTCCTCAAGGCAGACGGCAAGAAGGCAGGCTCCATCGAGCTTCCCGCCGCACTGTTCGACGCCAAGACGAACATCCCGCTCATCCACCAGGTCGTCGTCGCGCAGCTCGCGGCGGCACGCCAGGGCACTCACTCGACCAAGCGTCGTGGCGAGGTCTCCGGTGCCGGCCGCAAGCCCTTCAAGCAGAAGGGCACGGGTAACGCCCGTCAGGGTTCCATCCGCGCGCCGCACATGACCGGTGGTGGCATCGTCCACGGCCCGAAGCCGCGTGACTACTCGCAGCGCACCCCCAAGAAGATGATCGCCGCCGCCCTGCTGGGCGCGCTCAGCGACCGCTTCCGCGGAGACCGCATCCACGCCATCGACTCCTTCGGGATCGACGGCACGCCCTCGACCAAGACCGCGGTGAGCTTCCTCACCAACGTGGTCTCGTCGAAGAACGTGCTCGTCGTCATCGAGCGGGGCGACGACGTGACGCTGAAGAGCATCCGCAACCTGTCGAACCTGCACGTGCTGACGTTCGACCAGCTCAACGCATACGACGTGCTCGTCTCCGACGACATCGTCTTCACCCAGGCCGCGCTCGAGGGCTTCATCGCCTCCAAGTCCGGCGCCAACCAGGAGGTCTCCGCATGAGCGAGCAGGCATCTGTTCTCCAGACGGCCCTGAACAAGGACCCGCGCGACATCATCCTGAAGCCGGTCGTGTCCGAGAAGAGCTACGGGCTCATCGATGAAGGAAAGTACACCTTCCTCGTCGACCCGCGCGCTTCGAAGACCGAGATCAAGCTCGCCATCGAGAAGATCTTCGGCGTCAAGGTCGCAGGGGTCAACACCCTCAACCGCGTCGGCAAGGCTCGCCGCACCCGCTTCGGAACCGGCAAGCGCAAGGACACCAAGCGCGCCATCGTCACCCTGAAGTCGGGCACCATCGACATCTTCACGGCAATCGGCTGATCCGGGGGATAAGGACAATCATGGCTATTCGCAAGTACAAGCCCACGACCCCGGGCCGTCGCGGCTCGTCGGTGGCTGACTTCGCCGAGATCACTCGATCGACGCCGGAGAAGTCGCTGCTGCGCCCGCTCTCGAAGACCGGTGGTCGCAACAACCAGGGCCGCATCACGACCCGTCACATCGGTGGTGGCCACAAGCGCCAGTACCGCGTCATCGACTTCCGTCGCAATGACAAGGACGGCGTCAACGCCAAGGTCGCTCACATCGAGTACGACCCCAACCGCACCGCGCGCATCGCGCTGCTGCACTACTTCGACGGTGAGAAGCGCTACATCCTCGCTCCGGCGAAGCTGAAGCAGGGCGACATCGTCGAGTCGGGTGCCGGGGCTGACATCAAGCCGGGTAACAACCTCCCGCTGAAGAACATCCCCACCGGTACCGTCATCCACGCGATCGAGCTCCGCCCCGGCGGCGGCGCGAAGATGGCACGTTCGGCCGGTGCATCCGTCCGTCTCGTCGCCAAGGACGGCCCCTACGCCCAGCTGCGTCTCCCCTCGGGTGAGATCCGCAACGTCGATGCGCGCTGCCGCGCGACCATCGGCGAGGTCGGCAACGCCGAGCAGTCGAACATCAACTGGGGCAAGGCCGGCCGTATGCGCTGGAAGGGCGTCCGCCCGACGGTCCGTGGTGTCGCGATGAACCCGGTCGACCACCCGCACGGTGGTGGTGAGGGTAAGACCTCCGGTGGTCGTCACCCCGTCTCCCCGTGGGGCCAGGCGGAGGGTCGTACCCGTCACGCCAACAAGGAAAGCGACAAGTACATCGTGCGTCGTCGTAACGCCGGCAAGAAGCGCAAGTAGGAGTAAGAGAAGATGCCTCGCAGTCTTAAGAAGGGCCCCTTCGTCGACGATCACCTGCTTCGCAAGGTGGTCGTGCAGAACGAAGCCGGCACCAAGAACGTCATCAAGACCTGGTCCCGTCGGTCCATGATCATCCCGGCCATGCTGGGTCACACGATCGCGGTCCACGACGGACGCAAGCACATCCCTGTGTTCGTGTCCGAGACCATGGTCGGTCATAAGCTGGGCGAGTTCGCGCCCACCCGCACCTTCCGCGGTCACGAGAAGGACGACAAGAAGGGGCGGCGCCGCTAATGGTCGAATCGATCGCACGCGTGCGACACATCCGCGTGACCCCTCAGAAGGCTCGCCGTGTCGTCGCGCTCATCAAGGGCAAGCAGGCTCAGGAGGCTCTCGCCATCCTGAAGTTCGCGCAGCAGAGCGCCAGCGAGCCGATCTACAAGCTTGTCGCGTCGGCCATGGCCAACGCGCAGGTGAAGGCGGATCGCGACGGCGAATTCCTCGACGAGCAGGACCTGTACGTGGCGAACGCGTACGTCGACGAGGGCACGACGCTCAAGCGTTTCCAGCCCCGTGCACAGGGTCGCGCTTTCCAGATCAAGAAGCGCACGAGCCACATCACGGTCGTGCTCTCGACGCCTGAGGCAGCTCCGGCCGCCACGGGCGACAGCAACAAGAAGGCGAGCAAGTAATGGGACAGAAGGTAAACCCGTACGGCTTCCGTCTCGGCATCACGACGGACCACGTCTCGCGTTGGTTCTCTGACTCGACGAAGCCGGGGCAGCGTTACGCCGACTACGTCGCCGAGGACATCAAGATCCGCAACCTGCTCAAGACGCAGCTCGACCGCGCCGGTGTCTCGAACATCGAGATCGAGCGCACCCGTGACCGCGTCCGCGTCGACATCCACACCGCCCGTCCGGGCATCGTGATCGGTCGTCGTGGAGCCGAGGCCGAGCGCATCCGCGGCGACCTCGAGAAGCTCTCGGGCAAGCAGATCCAGCTGAACATCCTCGAGGTCAAGAACCCCGAGGCCGACGCTCAGCTCGTCGCGCAGGGCATCGCCGAGCAGCTCTCTGCTCGTGTGGCGTTCCGTCGTGCGATGCGCAAGGGTCTGCAGGGCGCTCAGCGCGCCGGCGCCAAGGGCATCCGTATTCAGGTCTCCGGCCGCCTCGGCGGCGCCGAGATGAGCCGTTCGGAGTTCTACCGCGAAGGTCGTGTGCCGCTGCACACGCTGCGCGCGAACATCGACTACGGCTTCTACGAGGCGAAGACCACCTTCGGCCGCATCGGCGTGAAGGTCTGGATCTACAAGGGCGACCTGACCGCGAAGGAGCTCGCTCGCGAGCAGGCCAACGCACCCAAGGCTCGTCGTGACGACCGTGGTGGCGACCGCCGCCGTGCCCCGCGCAACGAGGCACCTGTCGCAGAAGGAGCGTCGGCATAATGCTCATCCCCCGTAAGGTCAAGTTCCGCAAGCAGCACCACCCCGGGCGCTCGGGTCAGGCCACCGGCGGCACGAAGGTCTCCTTCGGCGAGTACGGTATCCAGGCGCTTTCGCCCGCTTACGTGACGAACCGTCAGATCGAGTCCGCTCGTATCGCGATGACCCGTCACATCAAGCGTGGTGGAAAGGTGTGGATCAACATCTACCCCGACCGTCCGCTCACGAAGAAGCCTGCCGAGACCCGCATGGGTTCCGGTAAGGGTTCCCCCGAGTGGTGGGTCGCCAACGTCAAGCCGGGCCGTGTCCTCTTCGAGGTCGCGGGTGTCGACGAGCAGCTCGCTCGCGAAGCTCTGACCCGAGCAATTCACAAGCTGCCGCTCAAGGCACGCATCATCAAGCGCGAGGAGGGCGACGCGTAATGGCGATCGGCACCAAGGAGCTCGCCCCGGCAGAGCTCGACACATTCGAAGACCAGCGCCTCGTCGAGGAGCTGCGCAAGGCCAAGGAGGAGCTGTTCAACCTCCGTTTCCAGTCGGCCACCGGCCAGCTGGAGAGCCACGGCCGCATCCGCGCCGTCAAGCGCGACATCGCGCGTCTCTACACCGTGATCCGCGAACGCGAGCTGGGCATCCGTGCGACGCCCGCTCCGGTCGAGGCTCCGGCCAAGAAGGCGACCAAGTCGAAGGCGAAGAAGGCGGACTCCGCCGACGACGCCGTGAAGGAAGAGGCTGAGTGATGGCCACCAAGAAGGAAGCGACTGCGGAGACGCAGGCCGCAGGACACGAGTCGTCCGAGCACGACGTCCGCGACACCGCTGCACGCGGCTACCGCAAGGCGCGTCGCGGCTACGTCGTCAGCGACAAGATGGACAAGACCATCGTGGTCGAGGTCGAGGACCGCGTGAAGCACCCGCTTTACGGCAAGGTCATCCGCCGCACCTCGAAGGTCAAGGCGCACGATGAGGCGAACACCGCCGGCATCGGCGACCTGGTCCTGATCAACGAGACCCGCCCGCTCAGCGCCACGAAGCGCTGGCGCCTGGTGGAGATTCTGGAGAAGGCCAAGTGATCCAGCAGGAATCCCGACTCAAGGTCGCCGACAACACCGGCGCCAAGGAGCTGCTCACGATCCGCGTTCTCGGTGGCTCGAAGCGCCGCTACGCGGGCCTCGGCGACACCATCGTCGCGACCGTCAAGGACGCGATCCCCGGTGGCAACGTCAAGAAGGGCGACGTCGTCAAGGCGGTCATCGTCCGCACCAAGAAGGAGGTCCGTCGTCCGGACGGCTCCTACATCAAGTTCGACGAGAACGCCGCCGTGATCCTGAAGAACGACGGGGAGCCCCGCGGCACCCGTATCTTCGGACCGGTCGGTCGTGAGCTTCGTGACAAGAAGTTCATGAAGATCGTCTCGCTGGCGCCGGAGGTCATCTAATCATGGCGAAGATCAAGAAGGGTGACCTGGTTCAGGTCATCACGGGTGCCACGCAGGAGCGTGGCGGCGACCGCGGTAAGCAGGGCAAGGTCCTCGACGTCCTTTCCGACAAGAACCGCGTCATCGTCGAAGGCGTGAACTACGTCACCAAGCACACCCGCGTCGGACAGACGCAGCGTGGCACCAAGACCGGAGGCCTCGAGACCGTCGAAGCCTCCATCCACATCTCGAACGTCGCACTCGTCGACCCCTCGACCAAGAAGCCGACCAAGGTCGGCCACCGGGTCGAGGAGCAGACGAAGGACGGCGTGAAGCGCACCGTCCGCGTGCGCTACGCGAAGAAGAGCGGTAAGGACCTCTGATGAGCACCGACACTGCCGCGCCGGCTGGCAAGATCCAGCCGCGCCTGAAGCAGAAGTACAACACCGAGATCAAGAAGGCGATGCAGGAAGAGTTCGGTTACTCGAACGTCATGCAGATCCCCGGACTGGTCAAGGTCGTCGTGAACACCGGTGTCGGCGAGGCAGCTCGCGACAGCAAGGTGATCGATGGCGCGGTCGACGACCTCACCAAGATCACCGGCCAGAAGCCGATCGTCACGAAGGCCCGCAAGTCCATCGCGCAGTTCAAGCTGCGTGAGGGTCAGGCCATCGGCGCGCACGTCACCCTCCGTGGTGACCGCGCGTGGGAGTTCGTGGACCGCCTCGTCTCGCTCGCTCTGCCCCGTATCCGCGACTTCCGCGGTCTCTCGGCCAAGCAGTTCGACGGCAACGGCAACTACACCTTCGGTCTTCAGGAGCAGAGCGTGTTCCACGAGATCGATCAGGACAAGATCGACCGGGTTCGCGGTTTCGACATCACCGTCGTCACCACCGCGAAGACGGATGACGAGGGTCGGGCACTGCTCCGCCACCTCGGCTTCCCGTTCCGCTCGGAAGACGCACAGGCGTAACACCCTTGACGGGCTCAGTGGTCTCGTGTCACTGAGCCCGTCGATGTGCACGTACAATTGAAAATTGCGTGTCATCGCAGGCCGTCTGTCGTGTAACGGCAGCCGGAACCTCATGAACAAAGGAAAACAACAATGACAATGACAGACCCGGTCGCAGATCTGCTGACCCGTCTGCGCAACGCGAACTCGGCGCACCACGATTCCGTGACCCTGCCGTCGAGCAAGCTCAAGACGCACATCGCTGAGATCCTCCAGCAGGAGGGCTACATCGCCGGTTGGGAGACCTCTGACGCTCGCGTCGGGAAGAACCTCACGCTGACGCTGAAGTACGGTCCCAACCGTGAGCGCTCCATCGCCGGCATCAAGCGCGTCTCGAAGCCCGGTCTCCGCGTCTACGCGAAGTCGACCGAGCTGCCCACGGTCCTCGGCGGCCTCGGCGTGGCCATCCTGTCCACTTCCTCCGGTCTTCTCACCGACCGTCAGGCTGAGCAGAAGGGCGTGGGCGGAGAAGTTCTCGCCTACGTGTGGTAATTCGAAATGTCGCGTATTGGACGACTTCCCATCGACGTTCCTGCGGGCGTGACCGTTTCGGTCGACGGCCGTGAGGTCGCGGTGAAGGGCCCCAAGGGTGAGCTCACCCTCACGGTGGCCAGCCCCATCGAGGTCGCGGTCGAGGAGAACCAGGTTCTGGTCTCCCGTCCCGACGACGAGCGCGAGTCGCGGTCGCTTCACGGCCTGACCCGCACGCTCATCAACAACAACATCATCGGCGTGACCCAGGGATACACCAAGGGTCTCGAGGTCGTCGGCACCGGTTACCGCGTGCAGCAGAAGGGGAGCTCGGTCGAGTTCGCCCTCGGCTTCTCGCACCCGGTCCTGGTCGACCCGCCCGCCGGCATCACGCTCACGGTCGAGGGCACCACCAAGCTCACCGTCAGCGGGATCGACAAGCAGGCTGTCGGTGAGGCAGCTGCGAACATCCGCAAGATCCGCAAGCCTGAGCCGTACAAGGGCAAGGGTGTGCGCTACGCCGGCGAGAACGTGCGTCGCAAGGCCGGAAAGAGTGGTAAGTAACCATGGCTCTCAAGTCAAAGTCTGACGCCCGCGCGCGTCGTCACGCCCGCCTTCGCAAGAAGGTCGTCGGCACCGAGGCGCGTCCGCGTCTCGTCGTCAACCGTTCGGCCCGCCACGTCTTCGTGCAGCTGGTCGACGACAGCAAGGGTCACACCGTCGCGTCGGCTTCGACGCTCGAGACCGACCTGCGCTCGCTCGAGGGTGACAAGACCGCCAAGGCCCGCAAGGTCGGCGAGCTCCTCGCCGAGCGCGCGAAGGCCGCAGGCGTTTCCGAGGCAGTGTTCGACCGTGGCGGCAACCGCTACGCCGGTCGTGTCGCCGCCATCGCCGACGGCGCCCGTGAGGGGGGTCTGGCACTGTGAGTGACAACAAGGAGAACGAAGTGACCGAAGCGGCTGCTGCCACTTCCGAGACGGCTGCAGGCACCACGCAGGCAGAGCCGACTCGCGATCAGCGCGACGGCCGCCGTGGTGGCCGTGGTGACCGCAACCAGGGTGGCCGCGACCGCAACTCGCGCGACCGTGGTGACAACCAGTTCCTGGAGCGCGTCGTCACCATCAACCGTGTCTCGAAGGTCGTGAAGGGTGGTCGTCGCTTCAGCTTCACCGCTCTCGTGGTCGTCGGTGACGGCAACGGTCTGGTCGGCGTCGGCTACGGCAAGGCCCGTGAGGTCCCCCTGGCCATCTCGAAGGGTGTCGAAGAGGCCAAGCGCAACTTCTTCCGCGTTCCGCGCGTCGGCAGCACCATCCCGCACCCCGTGCAGGGTGAGGCCGCCGCTGGTGTGGTCCTGCTCCGCCCGGCCGCTGCCGGTACCGGTGTCATCGCCGGTGGTCCGGTCCGCGCCGTGCTCGAGTGCGCCGGTATCCACGACGTGCTGTCGAAGTCGCTCGGCTCGTCGAACACGATCAACATCGTGCACGCGACGGTCACCGCCCTGAAGCAGCTCGAGGAGCCTCGTGCGGTCGCCGCACGTCGTGGCCTCGAGTTCGACCAGGTCGCCCCTGCGCGTCTCGTCCGCGCCGAGGCCGAGGCCATCGCCGCACAGAAGGTAGGTGCCTGATGGCCGCGCGACTGAAGGTCACGCAGATCAAGTCCAAGGTGAGCGAGAAGCAGAACCAGCGCGACACGCTGCGCAGCCTCGGTCTCAAGCGGATCGGTGACACCACCGTCCGCCCCGACGACGCGCAGACGCGCGGTTACGTCAAGACCGTCGCCCACCTCGTCAAGGTTGAGGAGATCGACTAATGGCTGAGAAGAACGAGGCCGTCGAGGCTGAGAAGGCCCCGAAGAAGGCTGCAGCTCCCAAGGCTGCCGCCGAGAAGAAGCCTGCTGCGAAGAAGGCTCCGGCCAAGAGCGCAGCAGCCGACGCCAAGGCTGAGGCTCCCGCCAAGAAGCCGGCTGCCAAGAAGGCTGCGCCCGCGAAGGACGCTCCGGCGTCCCGCCCCGGCGTGCTGAAGGTGCACCACCTGCGTCCCGTCCCCGGATCCAACACCGCCAAGACTCGCGTCGGCCGTGGTGAGGGCTCCAAGGGAAAGACCGCTGGTCGTGGTACCAAGGGCACCAAGGCGCGCAACACCGTTCGCGTCGGCTTCGAGGGTGGGCAGATGCCGCTGCACATGCGCACCCCGAAGCTGCGCGGGTTCAAGAACCCGTTCCGCGTGGAGTACCAGGTCGTGAACCTGGAGAAGCTCGCGGAGCTGTACCCCAAGGGTGGCGACGTCACCGTGGGCGACCTGGTCGCCAAGGGTGCCGTTCGCAAGAACGAGAAGGTCAAGGTTCTCGGTAACGGCGACATCGCCGTGAAGCTCACCGTTTCGGTCGACAAGGTCTCGGGTTCCGCCGAGCAGAAGATCGTCGCGGCGGGCGGATCCGTCAAGTAACCGCAGTGCAAGAGGGGCCGGAGATTCTCCGGCCCCTCTTGTGGTTTCACACTCCGAGACCTCGCTCTGGGGCCGCATCCGGCGGGCCTGGTATCGGTGGCGAATTCCGGGAAGCCCGGTTTGCGTTACCCTGGTCTTTCAGCCGTCCTTCGGGAATCGGCAACCTTTTCAGGAGGAACGTCCTTGTTTAGCGCCATCGCGCGGATCTTCCGCACCCCCGACCTGCGTCGGAAGATCGGTTTCACCCTCGCCATCATCGCGATCTACCGGCTCGGCTCCAACGTCCCGGCACCGTTCGTGAACTTCCCGAACGTCGAAGAGTGTCTCGCCGCCAACGCGGGCACCGATGGTCTGCTCGGACTGGTCAACCTCTTCTCCGGTGGCGCGCTGCTGCAGCTGTCGATCTTCGCGCTCGGTGTCATGCCGTACATCACCGCGACGATCATCACGCAGCTCCTGCGCGTGGTCATCCCGCACTTCGAGGCGCTGCACAAGGAAGGCCAGGCCGGTCAGGCCCGCCTGACCCAGTACACGCGCTACCTCACGATCGCTCTCGCGCTGCTCCAGTCGACGACTCTCGTCACGGTCGCGCGCAGCGGTCAGCTCTTCGGGACGACAGATCTCGCCGCCTGCCAGCAGCTCCTGACCAACGACGTGTGGTGGGCGCAGCTGCTCATCATCATGGCGATGACGGCCGGTACCGGTCTGATCATGTGGTTCGCCGAGCTCGTCACCGAGCGCGGCATCGGCAACGGCATGTCCCTGCTCATCTTCACCTCGATCGCCGCGACGTTCCCCGGCGCCATGGGGCTCATCTGGCAGACCAAGGGCTTCGAGGTCTTCCTCCTGGTGCTGCTCGTCGGAATCGTCGTGATGGGGCTCGTCGTCTTCGTCGAGCAATCCCAGCGAAGGATCCCCGTCCAGTACGCCAAGCGCATGGTCGGTCGCCGCACCTACGGCGGGACGAACACCTACATCCCGATCAAGGTCAACATGGCGGGTGTGATCCCCGTGATCTTCGCGTCGTCGCTGCTGTACATCCCTGCGCTCATCGCTCAGTTCAACACCCCACAGGACGGCTCGACGCCGCCCGCCTGGGTCTCGTGGATCAGCGCGAACTTCACGACGGGCAACAGCCCGGTCTACATGGCCGCGTACTTCCTGCTGATCATCGGCTTCACCTACTTCTACGTGGCGATCACGTTCAACCCGGTCGAGGTCGCGGACAACATGAAGAAGTACGGCGGCTTCATCCCGGGCATCCGTGCAGGGCGTCCCACGGCCGAGTACCTCGACTACGTGCTCACTCGCATCACGCTTCCCGGCTCGCTGTACCTCGGTCTGATCGCGCTCATCCCGCTGATCGCGCTGGCCACGGTCGGCGCCAACCAGAACTTCCCGTTCGGTGGCGCGTCGATCCTGATCATCGTCGGTGTCGGTCTCGAGACGGTCAAGCAGATCGATGCGCAGCTCCAGCAGCGTCACTATGAAGGGCTTCTCCGATGACAGCATCCGCACGTCTTCTCATCGTCGGCCCGCAGGGCTCGGGAAAGGGCACGCAGGGCGTGCGCATCGCCGAGTCCTACGGCATCCCGGTCGTGTCGACCGGTGACATCTTCCGCGCGAACATCAAGGAGGGCACGCCCCTCGGCCAGCAGGTCACAGCGATCCTCGACAAGGGCGACCTCGTTCCGGACGAGCTGACGAGCGAGATCGTGCGCGACCGGCTTTCGCAGCCCGACGCCGCGCAGGGCTTCCTGCTCGACGGGTACCCGCGCAACACCGCGCAGGTCGCTCACCTGGAGTCGTTCCTCGCGGAGCGGGGGGAGGCCCTCGACGCCGTCATCCTCCTCGACGTGCCGCGCGAGGAGAGCCTGTCGCGTCTGTCCCTGCGCGCGACCGAGCAGGGACGTTCGGATGACACCCCGGAGGCCATCGGCCACCGCCTCGACATCTACGAGCGCGAGACCGCGCCGATCCTCGAGGTCTACGGCGCCAAGGGCATCGTCGACCGCATCGACGGTGTCGGCTCCCTCGACGAGATCACCGAGCGCATCGCGGATGCTCTGGCCGCGCGCGGTCTGCGTCTCGCGGCCTCCGCCTCCTGAGATGTTCCGCCGGTCGATCTACAAGACCCCGGCTCAACTGCGAGCCATGGTCGAGCCCGGGCTCATCACCGCCGCAGCACTCGACGCCGTCCGCCCGATGATCAAGGCCGGCGTCACCACGCTGGAGCTCGACACCGTCGCGAACCGAGCGATCCTGTCACGCGGTGCGGAGTCCAACTTCCAGCTCGTGCGCGGCTACCACCACACCACCTGCATCTCGGTGAATGAGCAGGTCGTCCACGGCATCCCGGGGGAGCGGGTGCTGCAGCCGGGGGATATCGTGTCCGTCGACTGCGGTGCGCAGTTCCAGGGATGGAACGGCGACAGTGCCATCACCGTCGTGGTGCCCGATCCGGAGCGGCCCGAACTGGTCGCACAGCGCGAGGAGCTCTCCCGCGTCACGGAGGGCTCGATGTGGGCCGGAATCGCCGCCATGGCATCCGCGTCGTCGATCGATGAGATCGGTGCGGCCATCCAGGGGTACATCGAGGCGCAGGGCTCTTCCGCGGTCTCCGGTGAGCCGTACGGCATCCTTCGCGAGTATGTCGGTCACGGCATCGGCCGCAAGATGCACGAGGCCCCCAGCGTCTTCAACTACCGCACACCCGATCGCGGGGAAGACGTCAAACCGGGACTCGTGCTCGCGATCGAGCCGATGGTCACCGCCGGCGGAGAAGCGACCTTCATCGAAGAGGATGACTGGACCGTCACGACCGTCGACGGAACCGATGGCTCCCATTGGGAACATAGCGTCGCCCTGCATGATGGAGGTATCTGGGTGCTGACCGCGCCCGATGGTGGAAGAGCCGGACTCGCCCCGTTCGGGGTCGAGCCTCGAGAGATCGGAAAGTAATGGCAGCGGCGAAGAGCAACACCAACTGGTTCGCGATCGGCGTCTCCATCGCCGTGGTCGTGGTGCTGGTGGCGATCGGTGGACTCGTGGTGTTCCTCAACAACCAGGCGACCTCGCCCGGCGCCGCACCCAGCGCGAACGACACTTTCGACCCGGAGACCGGGGCGATCTCCTTCGGGGACGGTGAAGACACCGTCGCGGTGTTCCTGGACTTCCAGTGCCCCATCTGCAAGAGCTTCGAGGATCAGTACGGAGAGCAGCTGGAGGCGGCTGCGGCAGACGGGCGCATCACGCTCGAGTACCACCCGATCGCGATCCTCGACCGTTTCTCGCAGGGCACGGACTTCTCGTCGCGCTCTGCCGGTGCGGCCTTCTGCGTCGCGGAGTCGAACCCTGACCTGTACCTCGATTTCGCGAAGACGCTGTTCGAGAACCAGCCGGCGGAGAACTCCTCCGGTCTCACGAACGACCAGATCGCCGGCTTCGCGACACAGGTCGGTGCGGACGACGCGGTCTCGTGCATCACCGACGAGACGTACCGCAAGTTCGGTGCGGCGCAGGCGAAGGCCCACGAGATCGCCGGAACGCCGACCATCGAGGTCAACGGCGAGCGTCTCGACCTCCAGGCCGGGGACATCTCCAAGATGGAGCAGCTGATCGGCTGACCGGTCGGCTTCGCGCCCCGGACGCCCGAGTTGCCGGATGGTAATCGAGCGTCTAACATAGATCTTTGGTGCTTTGTGCCTTGATTCGGCGTGTCCGTCGGTGCAGCACCACAACCCATTCACCCACCGCAGATCGACCGATCTGCAGAAGCGTCAGCGAGGCTATGGCTAAGAAAGACGGTGTCATCGAGATCGAGGGCGTGATCTCCGAGGCTCTGCCCAACGCGATGTTCCGCGTTGAGCTCAGCAACGGACACAAGGTCCTTGCAACGATCTCCGGCAAGATGCGGCAGAACTACATCCGTATCATCCCCGAGGACCGTGTGGTCGTGGAGCTCAGCCCCTACGACCTGACCCGCGGCCGTATCGTCTACCGCTACCGCTGATCGGTCGAGAAGTAACGGCCTGCCCCTGTCCGGGGCGGTACGAAGACAGCGAACAGGAAACATCATGAAGGTCAACCCCAGCGTCAAGCCCATCTGCGATCACTGCAAGGTGATCCGCCGTCACGGCCGCGTCATGGTGATCTGCAAGAGCAACCCGCGTCACAAGCAGCGCCAGGGCTGAGTCCCTCGCTGTGCGGCATCGCTCACGCACATCTCACAACTGAACACACACGACGGCAGGATCAGAACCCGCGGAAGCGGGGGACACCTCGGGCGGAGGCCCGGGCACCGATCCTGTCCCACACCTCCACAACACCCAGGAGAACCGCATGGCACGTCTTGCCGGCGTTGACATCCCGCGCGACAAGCGCGTGGTGATCGCCCTTACCTACATCTACGGCGTCGGCCGTACCCGCTCGGTCGAGATCCTCAAGGCGACGGAGATCGACGAGAGCATCCGCGTGAAGGACCTCAGCGACGACCAGCTGATCGCCCTCCGTGACTACATCGAAGGCAACTACAAGGTGGAGGGTGACCTGCGCCGCGAGGTCGCCGCAGACATCCGCCGCAAGGTCGAGATCGGCTCCTACGAGGGCATCCGCCACCGTCGTGGTCTCCCGGTCCGTGGTCAGCGCACCAAGACCAACGCCCGTACCCGCAAGGGCCCGAAGCGCACCGTCGCAGGCAAGAAGAAGGCCCGCTAAGCGCGGCCCCAGGGACTAGGAGAACATTTTCATGGCTGCACCCAAGGCCGCCGCGCGCAAGCCGCGCCGCAAGGAAAAGAAGAACATCGCGCTGGGCCAGGCCCACATCAAGTCGACGTTCAACAACACCATCGTTTCGATCACCGACCCGTCCGGCGCCGTCATCGCCTGGGCATCGTCGGGTGGCGTGGGCTTCAAGGGCTCCCGCAAGTCGACCCCGTACGCCGCCGGCATGGCAGCCGAGTCCGCAGCCCGTCAGGCCGCGGAGCACGGTGTCAAGAAGGTCGACGTCCTCGTGAAGGGTCCGGGCTCCGGCCGCGAGACGGCGATCCGCTCGCTGCAGGCCGCCGGCCTCGAGGTGGGTTCGATCCAGGACGTCACTCCGCAGGCGCACAACGGTTGCCGCCCGCCGAAGCGTCGCCGCGTCTGATACGCGCTTCGAGCCGCTCGGCCCTCCACGGTCCGAGCGGCTCGACGCCCGCGTACGGGCATCGACTTCCACAACTCAAGACCTCACCCCACCACATGTCATATAGCGGGCATGTGATCGAAAGGAACACAGAGTGCTTATTGCACAGCGTCCCACACTGACCGAGGAAAAGATCGTCGAGAACCGTAGCCGGTTCATCATCGAGCCTCTGGAGCCCGGCTTCGGTTACACGATCGGCAACGCGCTGCGCCGCAGCCTGCTGTCGTCGATCCCCGGTGCTGCTGTCACCAGCGTTCGCATCGACGGCGTGCTGCACGAGTTCAGCACCATCCCCGGCGTGAAGGAGGATGTCACCGAGATCATCCTCAACATCAAGCAGCTCGTCGTCTCCTCGGAGCGCGATGAGCCCATCACCGCGTACCTGCGCAAGACCGGAGCGGGCGAAGTCACCGCCGCCGACATCTCGGCTCCGGCCGGTGTCGAGGTGCACAACCCCGAGCTGGTCATCGCGACGCTCAACGAGACCGCGAAGTTCGAGCTCGAGCTCACGATCGAGCGTGGCCGTGGCTACGTCTCCGCGACGCAGAACCGCAACGAGTACGCCGAGGCCGGTCAGATCCCGATCGACTCGATCTACTCGCCGGTCCTCAAGGTCAGCTACCGCGTCGACGCGACCCGTGCCGGGGAGCGCACCGACTTCGACAAGCTCGTCCTGGACGTCGAGACCAAGTCGGCGATCAGCCCCCGCGACGCTGTCGCTTCGGCTGCCAAGACGCTCACCGAGCTGTTCGGTCTCGCCCGCGAGCTGAACGTCGAGGCCGAGGGCATCGAGATCGGCCCGGCGCCGGTGGAGGCTGTGAACTCCAGCGAGCTGTCGATGCCGATCGAGGACCTCGACCTGTCGGTCCGCTCGTACAACTGCCTGAAGCGTGAGGGCATCAACACCGTTTCTGAGCTCGTCGCCCTGTCGGAGACGCAGCTCATGAACATCCGTAATTTCGGCCAGAAGTCGGTCGACGAGGTGCGCGACAAGCTCATCTCGCTCGGTCTGTCGCTCAAGGATTCGGTGCCCGGTTTCGACGGCTCCCACTTCTACGGCGGCAGCGAAGACGAGTCCTTCTGATACCCGACCTTTCTGACCAGGAGTTAGACGATTATGCCCAAGCCCACTAAGGGTCCCCGCCTCGGAGGCGGCCCCGCACACGAGCGCCTCATGCTTGCCAACCTCGCGGCGGCGCTCTACACCCACAAGTCGATCAAGACGACCGAGACCAAGGCGAAGCGCCTTCGTCCCCTCGCTGAGCGTCTGATCACCTTCGCCAAGCGTGGCGACCTGCACGCGCGTCGTCGCGTGCTGTCGGTCATCGGTGACAAGGAAGTCGTGCACATCCTTTTCTCCGAGATCGCGCCGCTCGTCGCCGAGCGTGAGGGTGGCTACACCCGCATCACGAAGGTCGGCAACCGTAAGGGCGACAACGCTCCGATGGCCGTGATCGAGCTCGTCCTCGAGCCCGTCACCCCGAAGGCGAAGTCGACCAAGAAGGCCGCTGCGCCGAAGGCCGAAAAGGTCGAGGAGCCGGCTGAGGTCGTCGAGGAGGCTCCCGCGGAGGACGCCGCCGACGCCGGTGCCGAGTCGCAGGCCGAGGGCGAAGCCGCTGAGGCTGCCGCCGAGGACGCTGTCGAGAAGAAGTCCGAGTAAGCACTTCGCTCACGAAGAAGCCCGCCGCCCCACTCGGGGTGGCGGGCTTCTTCGTTTCCGGACCGTGGGCCGCGTCGGGGTCATATCACGGCGATGGCGGAGTGACCGAGACGACGATCGAGGTCATCGCGTCACTGGCGTTGATGTAGCGATGCGGCTGGCGGGAGTCGAAGGTGATCGACTCGCTTCCTACGATGATGTACGTCTGCCCCGCGATCTCGACGGTGAGTTCCCCGCTGATGACGAAGACGCACTCGGTCGACGGGTGGCCCCAGGGGTGTGCGGAGCTCGCGGCCCCCGGGGGGATGTCGGCGGTGAGGACTTCGAGGTCGCCGCGTCCCGGGGTCAGGCGCTCGTAGACGAAGCCCGCGTCGGATCCGCTGAGTCGATGCCGGGCGCCCGGCCGGCTGACGGAAACGTTGGGGGCATCCGGATCGCTGAACAGCGTGGCGATCGAGGCTTCGAACACCTGGGCGAGCTTGCGCAGCGAACCGAGACTCGGGTCGGCCGAGCCGCTCTCGATCTGGCTGAGCATGCTGACCGAGAGGCCGGACAGGTCGGAGAGCTGCCGCAGGGTGAGACCCTTCGCGGCCCTGAGGGATTTGAGGCGTTCGCCGAGCACGTGATTCATCGATCCTTTCGATCGAACGGATGACTGTTGCATCTTCGATTTCAATGTGATTGTATCTTTTAATCGGATTGAAAATCTCGATCAGATTGAAATCCGTTCCCCCGAACGCGCGAGCAACCGGATCAACTTCCCAGAACTCTACTGCGTCCTGCCCCTTGATCACAGGAAGATCGACGATGACTTCATCCTTCGCGAAACCCCTCGCACTGGCCTCATCTCTCGCCGTCGCCGCACTCGTGCTCGCCGGTTGTTCAGCTTCATCGAACAACGCAGCCTCGGGCGGCGGTGGGACCCTCACGGTCGACACCTCGTTCGTGCTGAAGACCCTCGACCCGGGACTCGTCTACGAGCAGACCGGCAACATCATCGTGCACGCGCTGTACGACACGCTCGTGACGTACGAGGGCTCCGACGTCACCACTGTCGTGCCGGAGCTCGCCAGCGAGTGGGCGCAGTCCGACGACGGCACGACCTGGACCTTCACGTTGAACCCGGACGCCACGTTCGCCGACGGCTCCGCGGTGACCGCGGAGGATGTCGTGTTCAGCCTCACGCGCCTGCAGAACCTCAAGGGGTCCTCCTCCCAGACCGTCGAGGGGCTGACCTTCGCCGCGGACGGTGACGACACTGTCGTCGTGACCAGCCCGACCCCGAACCCGAACGTCCCGGTCGTCCTCGCGATGCCCGCGGCGAGCATCCTGAACGCCGAGGAGGCGGAGAAGCTCGGCGCGACCGACGCGGCCGATGCAGCCTCCGCGGACACGATCGGCACGCAGCTCGACGAGGTCAGCCTCGGTTCCGGCCCGTACAAGATCAAGAGCTACGACTCGAGTTCGAAGGTCGTGCTCGAGGTGAACGAGGACTACTGGGGCGACGCCCCGGCCTACTCGCGTGTGGTCGTGCAGAACGTCGACGTGCAGAACCAGAAGCTCACGATCTCGCGCGCCAAGGCAGACGAGATCGCCCTGGATCTCTCCGGTCCACAGGCGGCCGAGCTCTCCGACGACCTCCAGGTCTCCGGGGTCGCCGACACTTCCTACTTCCTCAGCGTGAACCAGGATCCCGCCGTCTCGGAGATCACCTCCAACCCGGCGTTCCTCGCGGCGCTGCGTGCCAGCGTCGACGGTGCGGGAATCGCCGAGATCTTCGGCGAGGGCGCGACGGCCGCGGCCGGGCTCGTCCCGCCCGCATTCGGCGGCGCGCTCGACGAGTCCGAGGTGCAGCCGCAGGACATCGAGAAGGCGAAGTCGCTGCTCGAGGAGGCGGGCATCCCCGCACCGAAGGTGAACCTCGTGTACCCGGCGATCACCTATCGTGGCGTCGACCTCGGCACCATCGTCACGAAGGTGCAGCAGGACGCGAAGAAGGCCGGCATCGAGATCGAACTCCAGCCCGAGCCGATCAACGTCTTCCTGCAGTCGCAGTCCGAGGGCAAGAACGAGATCAACTTCTCGCCGAACAGCCTGAACTACCCGGCCGCGGACTCGCTCGTGAACAACATGGCACCCGGCGCCTCGACCTCGACCCGTGCGGGATGGACCGTGGAGCGGGCAGATCCGCGCGCGGTCGAGGCCAGCGACGCCGTGAACGCCGAGGTGACGCCGGAAGGCCGTGCCGAGGCGATGATCGCCTGGCAGAAGGTCATGAACGAGACTTCGCCCTTCGTGGTCCTCGCGAACAACGCCGGCATCGTCGTCGCCACTTCGAACCTGGTCGGTGCGTCGTACACGCCGGCAGGCTGGACGGTCGACCTCGCGGCCATCTCCGCGAAGTAGTCCGCCGCGGTCGGCCGCCTGTCCCTCCTGTCGGGCGGCCGACCTCCGGTTCTCACCACCTCACCGAAGGCGAACGAGCAATGCCAGCCCTCCTGCAGATGATCGGCCGCCGGCTGATCAGCGCGATCATCCTCCTCTGGGGGGTCACCGTCGTGACCTTCGCGCTCATGACCATCGTCCCCGGGGACCCGGCCGCCGCGAACCTGTCGCAGCAGGCCTACGACGACCCCGACCTGCGTGCCGCGTTCGAGCAGAAATGGGGGCTGGACCAGCCCATCTGGGTGCAGTACGGCCGCTACATCGCGAACCTCTTCCAGGGGGATCTCGGTATCTCGCAGCAGACCCACCGCCCGATCACCCAGGACCTCGCGCAGTACATCCCCGCGACGCTCGAGGTGGCGTTGCCCGCCATGATCCTCGCGATCGTCATCGCCGTCGCGCTGGGCATGATCGCCGCCACCCGCAAGGGTTCGGCCATCGACGGAGGCATCCGCGGCGTGTCCCTCATCGGGCTCTCCACCCCGCCGTTCTGGCTCGCGCTCGTCGCGCTGTACGTCTTCTTCTACGCCCTCGGGCTCGTCCCCAACGGCGGGCGCCTCAGCAATGAGTACGACCCACCGCCCACCGTCACCGGTATGTACACGCTGGACGCCGTGTTCGCCGGGCAGTGGGACGTGTTCGCCGACGCCGTCTGGCACCTCGTCCTCCCCGTCGGCATCCTCACCGCGCTCACCGTCTCGGGCCTGCTGCGCTTCGTGCGCTCCGCCATGATCGAGGTGCTGGACGCCGAGTACATCCGCGCCGCCACCGCGAAGGGACTCCCGGCGCGGACGATCACCTGGCGCCACGTCTTCAAAGCGGGACTGCTTCCAGTGCTCACGGTGACCGGGCTGATGTTCGCCTCCCTGCTCGGTGGCGCCGTGCTCGTCGAGCAGGTGCTCTCGTGGCCGGGGCTCGGGCAGTACGCCTACAAGAGCGCCCTCTCGCTCGATCTGCAGGCGATCCTCGGTGTGACGCTGTTCATCGCCGTCGTCTACACCCTGATCAACCTCCTCGTCGACGTGCTGTACACGATCGTGGACCCCCGGATCGGAGCGAAATGACCATCCTGTCCTCGGACACGCTCGCCGTCGCGAAGGAGCCGCGGCGTCGCGGATTCCGTCGCAGCCGCCGGTTCACACCGCGCACCTCGTTCTGGACGCCGGTGACGGTGATCTCCTTCGGCGTGATCGCCGCGTGGATCCTCGCGGCGCTCCTCGCCCCGATCATCGCGCCGTTCGACCCGCTCGAGACGAGCGGACCGTTCCTGGACGCACCGTCGGCCGCGCACTGGATGGGGACGGACGACCTCGGTCGCGACGTGCTGAGTCGAGTGATCTACGGTGCCCAGCTCTCGCTGCCGCTAGCCCTCGCGATCGTCGTGTTCTCGCTGCTCGTCGGCGGGGCCGTCGGCCTCGCGGCCGGGTACTTCGGCAAGGCGGCGGACAACGTGCTGATGCGCGTGGCCGACCTCGTGCTCGCGTTCCCGCAGATCATCCTCGCCATGGCGGTCGCCGCGGCCTTCGGGCCGAGCGTCGGAAACGCCGTGCTCGCCATCGTGATCGTCTCCTGGCCGCTGTACGCGCGGATCATCCGCAGCTCGGTGCTCAGCGTGCGCGAACAGGAATACGTCTTCTCCGGACGACTGCTCGGGTCGACGACCCTGAAGTCCATCGTCAAGGACGTCATCCCCAACAGCGCCGGCCCCGCGCTCGTGATGGCGACGATCGAGCTCGGCAATGCCATCCTCATGCTCGCCGCGCTCTCGTTCCTCGGCCTCGGCCCCCGGCCCCCGGCTGCGGAATGGGGCGCGATGATCGCCCTCGGCTCGCAGAACCTCGGGAACTGGTGGATCAGCCTGTTCCCCGGTCTCGCGATCCTCACGATCGTGATGGCCTTCAACCTGCTGGGAGACGCGGTCCAGGACTACCTGGATCCCCGCTCACGGAATGCGAGGAAGCGATGAGCGCCGCGACGCTGCTCTCGATCGAGGACCTCTCCGTCGTCATGCCGACGCCGGACGGCGAGATCGAGCTCGTGCACGATACGAGCATCCGGATCGGCCAGGGAGAGGTCGTCGGCCTCGCCGGCGAGAGCGGCTCGGGAAAGAGTATGACGGCCTCGGCGGTCATGGGCATCCTCCCCGAGGGCGCGACCGCCTCCGGCCGGGTGCTGTTCGAAGGGCGGGATCTGCTGACCCTCAGCACCCCGGAGCTCAACGAGGTGCGCGGCAACCGCATCTCGATCGTGTTCCAGGATCCGACCGCCGCACTGCACCCCCTGCTGCGGATCGGCACACAGATCACCGAGCACCTCATCCACCACACCTGCGTGAGCCAGAAGCAGGCACAGGCGCGAGCGATCGAGCTGCTCGATCTCGTGCGCATCCGTGACCCGCACCAGGCGATCACGGCGTACCCGCACCAGTTCTCCGGAGGCATGCGCCAGCGCGCGGCCATCGCGATCGCTCTCGCGTGCGAGCCCCGCCTGCTGATCGCCGACGAACCCACCACCGCTCTCGACGTCACGGTGCAGGCCGGCATCCTCCGCCTGTTCGACCGCCTGGCGCGCGAGACGGGAGTGTCGATGCTGTTCATCACGCACGACCTCGGGGTGATGAGCGCGATCGCCGACCGCACCTACATCTTCAAGGACGGCACCGTCGTTGAGCACGGTCCGACGAACGAGATCCTCAACACCCCGTCGCACGAGTACACCCGCGCGCTGATCGCATCCAGAGCGCAGTCGCTCGCCGCGCAGCGCACCCACCGAGGAGGCGCACGATGAGCGCGTTGGAGATCGACGACGTCGTCGTCACGCACCGCCGACGCGGCGCCCCGCCCGTACACGCGGTGAAGGGCGTCTCGCTGACCGTCGAACGCGGCCAGATCGTCGGGCTCGTGGGGGAGTCGGGATGCGGAAAGTCGTCGCTTGCCCGGGTCGCGGTGGGGATCGACCGTCCGACCTCCGGCACGGTGCGCTTCGACGGCGAGCCGTTGCATCCACTCACGATGCGCCGCCGCCCTAGCCGCGACCGCGGGTTGCAGATGGTGTTCCAGAACCCGTACGCCTCGCTGAGTCCACGTCGCTCGATCGGAGCGCAGCTGCTGGATGGCGCTCCCGATGCGCTCGAACGATCTGCCCGTGCTGCCGAGGTTTCGCGACTGCTGCGACTGGTCGGACTCGACGAGTCGGCCGCCTCTCGCTACCCCACCCAGTTCTCGGGTGGTCAGCGGCAACGGCTCGCGATCGCCCGTGCGCTCGCCGCCCAGCCCAGCGTGGTCGTCGCCGATGAGCCGGTCACGGCCCTCGATGCCTTCTCGTCGGCGCAGATCGTCGAGCTGCTGCAGGGACTCGTTCGCGAACTCGGCATGGCGATGCTGTTCATCTCGCACGACCTGTCGTTGGTGCGGGCCATCGCCGACGAGACCGCCGTGATGTACGCGGGTGAGATCATCGAGCGCGGGCCCAGCGAACAGCTGTGGCAGCACGCAGCGCACCCCTACACGCAGCGCCTCATCGATGCCATCCCGGAGATCGGCCCGACGAAGCGGCTGCCGGGCAGAGGAGAAGACCTCGCGGAGGCCGTCGCGGCCCCCGCCACGGGAGGAGAAGCATGATCACCATCGCCGAGGACCGCCGCGTCCTCCTCACCGGAGCCCGCATCTTCGACGGGCGCTCCGAGTACCTGCGGGACGGGCTCGACATCCTCGTCGACGCCGACGGAGTGATCGCGGGACTCGGCGCCACCGGCACCCTCGACGCCGGCGACGCACGGGTCATCGACCTGGCCGGCCGGATCCTCAGCCCGGGGCTGATCAACATGCACGTGCACCTGGGGCTCGCGCTGCCCGGGACCGCCGGGGCGGAGATCGCCTCCAAGGGCGACCCCGACCTGCTGCTGGTGATGGCCGACAGTGCCCGACGCACCCTGCATGCCGGCGTCACCACTGCGCGGCTGGTCGGCGAGAGTCGCTACCTCGACTTCGCCCTGCGCCGCGGTATCGAAGCCGGGATCATAGCGGGCCCACGGCTGTACACCGCCGGACACGCACTGTGCTGCACCGGTGGGCACGGGTGGGAGTCCGACGCGCTGGAGGGCGACGGCGCCGACGACTTGCGCAGACTGACGCGCCTGCAGATCCGTCACGGCGCCGACCTGATCAAGGTCTGCATCTCGGGTGGGATCGCGGGGGAGCACGAGCAGATCGACACTCCGCAGCTGACCGACGACGAGATGGCCGCCGTCATCCAGACCGCGCATGACTGGGGCCGCAAGGTCACCGCGCACGTCGGGCCGTCCGAGACGCTGCGGCGCGCCATCGAACTCGGCCTGGACTGCGTCGAGCACGGCTACGAGCTCACCCGCGAGGTCACCGACCTGATGAGTGAGCGCGGCGTCTGGTACGTGCCGACCATCACGGTCAGCCGGTGCGAGGAGTTCTTCGACGCGCAGGGCGTGCCCACCTGGATGAAGGAGCGGGCGCTCGGGGCGGGTCCGCGTCACTGGGAGAGCCTCGAGAACGCAATCGCGAGCGGGGTGCGCATCGCCATGGGCACCGACATGCCGCCCGCCGCGGACTTCGACGGCACGACCGCGACGGTGCGCGAGATGGAGTTCATGGTCGACGCGGGCATGACCTCGCTGGACGTCATGCGCTCGGCCACCTCGTACGCGGCGGAGCTGCTCGGAGCTGACGACCTCGGCGTCGTCGAGGTCGGTGCGCGAGCGGACTTGATCGCCACAGACACGGATCCGACAGCGGATGTGGCTGCGCTGCGCGGAATCGACTGGGTCATGCAGGGCGGCGCCGTGCTGCGGGACGACCGGGCCGGACGGTGAACACCCCGACCGCGAGCACCCCGACCGCCCGCATCGCCGACGAGTACGTCGCGACGCTCGCCGACCACGAGCCGTCCGCCGCGCAGGCGCTGGGTGCCACCGCGCAGGATCGGTTGCCCGACCTGAGCGCCGAGTGGGCGGTCGAACGCCGCGCGCTCGCCGCGCGCACGCGCGACGCCCTGGCGCACATCGAGCCGACGACCGCGGATGCGGCGTTGCACGCGGCGCTTCGGGAGCGCATGGACAGCGACATCGCCCTGTTCGACACCGGCTTCACGGCGCGGCTGCTCGCACCGCTGGCCACCCCGGTTCATCTGGTGCGCGAGGCGTTCGACGACGTCACCGTCACAGATGATGCCGCCGGCGACGAGATCATCACCCGTCTGTCGGCGGTGCCCCGGGCGCTGACCCAGCTCGACGATCGCCTGAAATGGGCGCGCGCGGCGGGGGAGCGGGGCGAGTTCATCGGCACCGGCATCGCCGCGGAACGGCAGGTGCGCGAGGTCGCGGATCAGATCGCGAGCTGGATCGATCCGGATGGGGTCGACTACTTCCGCTCCCTCCGCGCGACAGACATGTCCACCTCCCGCCGCAGCGCTCTGGATCGTGCGGCACTCGCTGCGACCGACGCGATGGCGGGGTTCGAGCGGATGCTGCGCGACGAACTGCTGCCCCATGCACCACTGCAGGATGCCGTCGGCGAGAGCGTCTATCGCGCGACCGCGCAGAGCTTCCTCGGCACCGAGCTCGACCTCGACGAGGTGTACGACTACGGCTGGCAAGAACTCGATCGGCTGTGGCGGCAGGCGCGCGGCGTCGCGGGGGAGATCCTCGGCACCGGTGCGCCGGCAGTCGTTTCCGTCGCCGCTCGCGCGCTCGCGCAGGACCCCGGGCACCGCGTCGATGCGGACGCTGTCATCGGCTGGTTGCGTGATCGCCTGGACTGGACCCTGGATCGGGTCGACGGCACGGCCTTCACGCTGCCCGCGGACGTGCGAGATGTCGACATCGTCGTTCCGCGGGCCGCGAAAGGCGTCGTCTACTACACGCCTGGTGCCCCCGACGGCTCGGTGCGCAGCAAGATCGTCTGGACGATCCCCGCCGGAGCGACATCGGTGCCGACCTGGCAGGAGCTCACGAGTCTCCACCATGAGGGCGTCCCCGGCCACCACCTCGAGCACGCGGTGAACCGGGCCAATGCGTCCCTGCATCCCTGGCAGCGCTACCTGTGTGAGATCCACGGCTACGCCGAGGGCTGGGCGCACTACTCGGAGGCCCTATCGGACGAGCTGGGTCTGCTGCGCGATGCCCCGGAACGGCTGGGGATGCTGCTCGGACAGCTGTGGCGCACGGTGCGCATCGTCGCCGACATCGGGCTGCACACCGGTCGGCCGCTGCGGCGCAACGAAGTCACCGACCAGACGGAGTGGACGCCGGCGATCGCCTGCGACTTCCTGGTGCACTACGGCCTCGTCGACCCCGTGACCGCGCGGTTCGAGGTGGACCGCTACCTCGGCTGGCCGGGCCAAGCCCTGGCGTTCAAGGTCGGCGCGAAGCTCTGGGCCGAGGCGCGTGCGGCGAGCACCGCATCCACTCTCGGCTTTCACTCCCGGGCACTCGCGCTCGGACCGATGGGGCTCGCGCCGCTGCGCGAGCGTCTGCTGCAGGATCTGACGAAGGAACACGCATGACCACCACCGCCGAGCTCGAGCACTTCATCGTCGACCTGTACCAGGACCTCGCCGACCGTGCCGCGTTCGATGCGCGCCTCGCCGACGACGTGACGGTGTGGGAGACGCCCTGGCCGACGCTCATGCACGGCATCACCGAACTCGACGAGCTGCGGGGGCCCGCCGCCGACCCCGAAGAGCGCCGGCGGACCCTGCCGAGCGTCGTGCCGACCGGCATCGTCACGAGCAACTTTGGCGACACCGGGGTGATCCGGTATGTGCTCGAGGTGCGCCCTGCGGCAGGCGAGCCGCTGGTCGAGGTCGTGCGCGTCACGGATGTGGTGCGTCGTGACGCCGACGGATGGCGGATCGTGCACCACCACGCCCAGGACATGCCGGTCGAGTGAGTCGCACGAGTCGGAGCAAGGAGAGACAGATGGACCGCAACACCGTCGACTGGCACGGGTACATCCCGGCGATCACCACCCCGTTCACGCGCGAGGGGGAGCTGGATCCCGTCGCGTTCGAAGGGCAGATGCAGTGGCTGGCCGCGCAGGGGATGCACGGCGTCATCCTCGCCGGCACCTCCGGGGAGTGGTTCAGCATGACCGAGGCCGAACGGGCAGAGCTGTTCGCACTCGGCGGCCGGTTCCGCGCGGACATGCGGGTGATCGGCGGCTGCAATGCGTTCACGGCCGCCGACGCGATCAGGCACGCGCACGCGGCGGAGGAGGCCGGGCTCGATGGCATCCTCGTGACGCCGCCGCCCTATATGGTGCCCACCCGCGAGGAGATCGTGGCCTTCTACCAGGAGGTCTCCGACGGCACATCGCTCCCCGTCACTGTGTACAACTGGCCGCGCGGCTGCATCGTCGACCTGAGCCCGGACCTCCTGAGCGAACTGGCCGACATCGAGAACGTCGTGGCGATCAAGAACTCCACCGGCGACTTCCGCGCGTTCCTCGACGCCATGTATCTCGTGGAGGATCGCGTGCGCTACTTCGGCGTTCCGACGAACGCGCTCGGAGCCGACCTCGCGACGCTCGGTCACGGAGACGGTCTCATGGGCTCCGGAGCCCCGCTCGGCAACGACCACCCCGGCTTCTGGGATGCGCTCGCCGCGGGGGATCGGGCGCGGGCGATCGAACTCGGCGCTCGTGATCGCGTGGTCATGACCAGCTGGTTCGGGCCGGACTACGGCGCGCAGTTCGGGAACCAGCAGGCGATCATGAAGACCGCCCTTCGGCTGCAGGGCGTTCCGGCCGGTTTCGTCCGCCGCCCCCTGCTCGAACTCTCGGCCGAACAGGTCGACCGTGTCCGCACCACGCTGGAGGGGCTCGGCATCGCGACCGTGCCCTTGTCGTGAGCATGCGGTACGACGCGGTCGTCATCGGCGGTGGCCTGCTCGGCGGGGCACTGGCCTGGATGCTGGCACGCGAGGGCGCCTCCGTACTGCTGCTGGAGAAAGACCAGTTGAACCAGCACGCTTCCGGCCAGAACGCCGGCAGCCTGCACTTCCAGCTCGAGTATCGGATGGTCGAGAACGGGTGGGAGTCGGCGCGCACCGCCGCCGCAGCCATGCCCCTGCATCTGGACGCCGCCGAGGCCTGGAAGCGGCTGGGAGATGAGCTGGGCGAATCGGTCGGCGTCGTGCAGCGCGGCGGCTTCATGCTCGCGGAGACAGCGGAGCAGGTCGCGGTGCTCGAACGCAAGGTCTGTCTCGAGCAGGAGTGGGGGCTGGATGTCACCCTCCTCGACGGTGATGAGGCGCTGCGCATCGCGCCCTACCTGTCGGAGTCGGTGCTCGCAGCCGCCTTCTGCCCGATCGAGGGTAAGGCCGAGACGCGCACCGCGGGGCCTGCTTTGGTGCGTGGTGCCGTGAAGCTCGGCGCAGAAGTCCGCACGCACACCCGTGTGACCGGGCTCGAGCGCGACGCGCGCGGCTGGAAGGTGACCGCCGCCGGTCCGGATTCGACGTTGAGCATCCACGCCGACACGGTGATGATCGCCGCGGGGGTGTGGACGACGGAGGTGGGTGCGCTCGCCGGGGCGGACCTGCCGACCATCCCGCTGGCTCTCATGATGAGCGTGAGCGCGCCGGTAGAGCCCTTCATTAGACATCTGATCCAGCACGCCGGCGCCAAGCTCTCGCTCAAGCAGACGAAGGATGGCACGGTGCTGATCGGCGGGGGGTGGCCGGCAGCACTCAGCCGCCGCGCGGGCTCCCTGGACCTGGAGACGCGTCCTCGCCTTCTCCCGGAGTCCATCGTGGGCAACGCCCGCGCGGCGATCGGCGTGGTGCCGGGCACAGCCCGGCTGCCCATCGTGCGGTCCTGGGCGGGGACCACGACGGTCACGCCGGATCAGCTGCCCCTCGTGGGAGAGGTGCCCGGATGCCCGGGGATGTTCGTGGCCACCGGCGGATCGGCCTTCACGCTCGGGCCGAGCTTCGCCCGTTCCCTCTGCGACCTGGCCGCCGGTCGCACACCCCACATCGACCTGCGACCCTACGCCCCGGACAGATTCGGAGTTATGGCATGAACGAGCAGCCCCTCGCCGATCGCGCGGTGTCGCGGCGGCTGGACGTGTCCTTCGTCGTGGACGGTCGGTCCGTGCGCGCCGCTGCGGGGGAGACCGTGGCGGCGGCCATGCTGGCCGAGGGCGAACGGTGCTTCGCTCGACGGGGCGACGAGCAGCGCGCCCCGCTGTGCAACATGGGCACCTGCTTCGAGTGCGCGATCACGGTCGACGGCGTGCCGATGACGCGCACCTGTCTGACCACCGTCCGCGACGGCATGAACGTGCGGACCGACGCATGAGCGCCGACCTCTACGACCTAGCGATCGTCGGGGCAGGACCGGCCGGTCTGGCCGCGGCCCTGCAGGCGCATGCGCAGGGTCTTCGGACGCTCGTGATCGACGAGCAGCGCGCCGCCGGGGGACAGATCTTCCGTCAGCCGCCGACCGAGTTCGATGAGCCGGTGCGGTCTCCGGTCGGGTATCCCTGGGCGGCGGATCTGCTCGCGGATGCCGCCGCGGCGACCGGCATCGACTGGTGGTTCGAGTCGACCGTGTTCGGCGTGCTCGATGCGCGCTCGACCGGGCGCGACGATTTCGAGGTGCTGGTCACGAGCCCTCAGTGTTCACAGCGCGCCCACGCGCGGAGGCTGCTCGTCGCCACCGGCGCCTACGACATGCCCGTGGCGATCCCCGGATGGACGATGCCTGGCGTGCTGATGGCCGGTGCGGCGCAGGGACTCCTGAAGGCACAGCATTTGCGGGCAGCGGGTCCGGTCGTGCTGGCGGGTTCGCATCCGCTGATGCTGATCGTGGCCGCCCAGCTGGTCCGTTCGGGGGCTGAGGTGACGGAGGTGGTCTTCGCCCGCGGAGTGCCCTCCGTGCGCGAGCTGTTCCTCGCCGCTCCGGCCGTGCCCGGGCACGTGCGCCTGCTGGCCGAGCTGGCAGGCAACGTGCTGACCCTCGTGCGGCACGGCGTCCGGATCACGACGTCGACGGTCCCCACGGCGATCGTCGGCGACGCTGGCGTGAGCGGCATCCGACTGGCGCGGGCCGACCGGGCGTGGCGCGTGCGCGGGCCCGAACGCGAGGTCCCGGCGCGGACCGTCGTCCTCGGGTACGGTTTCCAGGCCTCCACCGAGCTCGCGCGTCAGCTCGGATGCCCGGTGCGATGGGACTCTGCTGCCGGCGGGTGGCTGGTGGAAGTCGACGGGAACTTCGAGACGGGCCTGCCCGGGGTCTTCGTCGCGGGCGAGCCCACCGGTGTCTCCGGGGCCGAGCAGTCACGGGCGGAGGGGGCCGCGGCTGCGGCGGCGATCGCCGCTGGTCTCGGCAGGCCCGTCGACGCCTTCCGTGCTCGCGCGATCGAACGGGACCTGCGCCGCTCCCGACGGTTCGCCGCGGTCGTGCAGCGGATGTTCGCGCCCGAGCGACCCGGCCTCACGGCGCTCGCCTCCCCGGCGACGACGGTCTGTCGGTGCGAAGGGATCCCGCGATCGGACATCGACGGATTCCTGCAGGCGAACCGGCACGCCGACACCGTGGATGCGGTCAAGCTGAGCTGCCGGACGGGCATGGGGCCCTGCCAGGGGCGGTACTGCGAGACGACCGTGGCCGGTGCTGTCGCGGCGGCGCGCGGGGGAACGGCTGCCGAAGCCGGTCGCTTCGCCGCTCAGCTTCCCGTCAAGCCGGTGTCCCTGGGGACGTACGCCGACCTCTTCGATGCGGACTGACCGTGGTCGGCGCCCGGTGGGC
>NZ_JBMJAF010000002.1:196774-421422 GCF_049099505.1 Microbacterium sp. IO18 | reverse complement strand
CTTGGGGGCCCCCCCCCACGGCGTCAGCGTGCACGCAGATCCTTGCGGAGGATCTTTCCGGAGCTCGACTTCGGGATCACCTCGATGAACTCGACCTGTCGCACCTTCTCGTGCGGCGCGACGTGGGCGGCGACATGCGCCATCACGGCCTCCGCATCGAGGTCGGCGTCCGGCTGTCGAACCACGAAGGCCTTCGGGACCTCCTGGCCGTCGGCGTCGAGCGCGCCGATGACGGCAGCATCGGCGATGGTGGGATGCTCGAGCAGCACCGCCTCGAGGACGGCCGGTGCGACCTGGTAGCCCTTGTACTTGATGAGTTCCTTGAGCCGGTCGACGATGCGGTAGATGCCGTCCTGGGTGACGGTCGCGACGTCTCCGGTGTGCAGCCAGCCCTCGGCGTCGAGCATCTCGGCCGTGGCGTCGGGGCGGTTGAGGTAGCCGACCATCACCTGCGGTCCGCGCACCCACAGCTCACCCGGCTCGCTGGCACCCTCGGCCGGTACGGCCACGTCCTCGCCGGAGTCCGGATCGACCAGGCGTGCTTCGGTGTTGGGCACGAGCGGGCCGATGGCGGAACGATCGATGTCGTCACGGGTCTCGGAGATGAGGTTCACCGCCGGACTCGTCTCGGTCATGCCGTAGCCCTGCGTGACGGTGCAGCCGAGCCGGTTCGCCACCGCCGAGGCCAGGGCCCCGTCGAGCGGGGCGGCTCCGGAGAAGATCACCTTCACGGCGGAGAGGTCGTACTGGTCGACGATCGGATGCTTCGCCAGCGCGACCGCGATCGGGGGAGCGACGAACACCCAGGTCGTCCGGTGTTCCGCGATGATGCGGAGGAACTCCGGCAGGTCGAACCTGGGCATCGTGACGAGGACCGCGCGCTGCCGTAGCGCGAAGTTGAGCAGCACCGTCATCCCGTAGATGTGGAAGAAGGGGAGCACGGCCAGCACGCGATCGCTCGCCTCGACGCCCAGGACCGGACGGCACTGCGACACGTTGGCGACGAGGTTCCGGTGGGTGAGCATGACACCCTTCGGGCGACCGGTCGTGCCGGAGGAGTACGGCAGCACGGCCAGGTGCGTCGCCGGGTCGAACGACACGTCCGGCGCCGGGTGGCCTTCGCCCAGCAGCGCCGGAAGCGACGGGTGCCCCTCGGCGCCGTCGAGCACGATGAGGTGGTCGGCTGCGAAGCCGAGCTTCTCCGCGGCAGCAGAGGCACCGGGCAGCAGCGGAGACACCGTTACGAGCCACGTCGCCCCGGCGTCGGTGAGCTGATTCGCGATCTCCTCTGCGGTGTAGAGGGAGTTGATCGTCGTCGCGGTCGCTCCGGCGCGCAGGATGCCGTGGAACACCGTGGCGAACGCGGGGACGTTGGGGCAGAGGACTCCGATCGTGGTCCCGACACCGACTCCGCGAGCGGCGAGGGCACCGGCGAAGAGGTCGATCTGGCCTACGAGCTGTCGGTAGGTGGTGGTCGCCCCGCTCACTCCGTCGACGAGAGCGATCGTGTCGAGCTCCTCCTCGCCGAGACCTCCGAAGAGGAATTCGTGGATGGAGACCTCGGGGATCTCCACATCGGGGTAGGTGCTGCGAACCATGAGATCTCCTTCGATCCTGGGTGTGCTGACGGCGTCGTCGAGTGCGATCCAGTGTCGCATACAACGGCACTGCGTCCCAGGGGAAGATTCAGATCGTCCCGTTCATGCGGTAGCGCGTGCCGGGGCGGCCCTTGGTCGCGTAGTCGAGTGCGCGGACCGCGCGTCCGGAGCTCGCGAGATGCTCGAGGTAGCGTCGTGCGCTCACCCGCGAGATGTCGAGATCCGCGCCGATCTCGGTGGCGGATGCGTCGGGACGCGCAGCGAGGGCGGCGGACACCCGGTCGAGCGTCTCGGCGCTGAGCCCCTTGGGGATGCCGAAGCGCTGACGGAAGGCGATGATCGCATCGGCCGCCTCGACTCTGCGCACGACATCGTGGAGCTCGGTGTGGTCGCGCAGCAGCAGCGTCGCCCCGATCCCGCCGTCCTCGCCCTCGCTGCCGGTGCTGCGGGCGACCAGCACGTGGGAGCCGACGATCACCGGCCGTCCGGCGGACTCGCCCTCGCGCAGCACCGTGGTCAGCTCTTCGCCGAGCACATCGGCAGCGGGGGAGCCGTCGAGTTCGGCGGCATCGCGGTCGAGGAACCGCGCCGCTGCGTCGTTGACGAGCGTGATCCGGCCCTCGTCGTCGACGGTGATCACGCCCTCGCTGAGGCCGTGCAGCGTCGTCTCCTGATTCTTCACGAGTGCGGCGATCTGGTGGGGTTCGAGACGGTAGATGCGCCGTCGGATGACCGAGGTGACCCACGCGGATCCGAAGACCCCGAGAACCGCCGCGGCGAGCATGGCGGAGATCAGCCAGGCGAGGTTGGACGTGAACTCCTCATTCAGCTCGGATTCGAGGATGCCGACGGACGCCGTGCCGATCACCTCGTCATGGTCGTCGCGGATGGGCACCTTGACTCGCCAGGACGTGCCCAGCGTTCCGGTCTGCGTGCCGACGTACACCTCGCCGGAGAGGGGGATGGAGGGGTCGGTGGAGACGGTCTCTCCGATGCGGTCCGGATTCGGGTGGGAGTAGCGGATGCCCTCCTCGTTGGCGACCACCACGTAGGCGAGATCGGACGCCTCGCGGATGACCTCGGCGATGGGCTGGATCGCCGTCGACGGCTCGATGTCGTCGAACGCGGCGAGGACGGCGGGGAGGGCGGCGATCGACTGGGCGACGGCCTGCATCCGGTCCTTGTAGGCCTCGCGGAGCGCCTGCTCCTGGAACGCCCCGGCGACGATGCCGGTGGCGAGGGTCACCAGGAACACGATCAGCGCCTGCAGCACGAGCAGCTGCATGCGGAGCGTCATCTTCGAGGCCACCTGACCATTGTCGCCCCAGACGGCGGACCGTGCGAGCGGGGGACGGCACTGTCCCCGACCAATAGTTTCGAAACTCCGACCAATGGTTTCCGAAGCTTGAGCGAGGGCTCTCCGGCTCGCAAGGTGGACGCACAGCACCACGAACGCTCAAGGAGGAGCGCACATGAAGCACGCACGCATCGGAGTCCTGGCCGCCATCGCGGTGGCCGCACTCACCCTCACGTCCTGCGCCGGAGGCAGCGCACCGACGGACGACGGCGGCGGTGGGGACGCCGAGGCCGCTGCGGTCACCGACGTCTCGATCGTGGTCCCGGCCGATCCGGGCGGCGGATGGGACCAGACCGGTCGTGCGCTGTCCCAGGTGCTCACGGAGGACGACATCGTCAGCTCTGCACCCGTCACGAACGTCGGTGGAGCCGGCGGCACCGTGGGCCTGGCGCAGCTGGCCAACGAGAAGAACCCGAACACGCTCATGGTGATGGGCCTCGTGATGGTCGGGGCCGTCGAGACGAACGCCTCGGCCGTGCGCATCGAGGACACGACACCGATCGCCCGGCTCACGGATGAGCCCCTCGTCGTGGTGGTCCCCGCCGACTCGAAGTACGACACGCTCGAGGACCTGGTGGAGGACATCGTCGACAACGGCCAGTCGGTCACGATCACCGGCGGGTCGGCGGGCGGCGCCGACCACATCCTCGCCGGGCTCATGCTCGAAGAAGCGGGCCTCGACGAAGCGGAGATCGCGGAGAAGCTCAACTACACCCCCAACTCCGGTGGCGGTGAGGCGGTGCCGCTGCTGATCGGCGGCAAGGTGTCCGCGGGCATCTCGGGCGTGGGCGAGTTCGCCCAGCATGTCGAGAGCGGTGCGCTCAAGGCGCTCGCCGTATCCAGCGAGGAGCCGGTCGAACAGCTCCCCGACGTCCCGACCATCACCGAAGCGGGGTACGACGTCGTCCTCACCAACTGGCGTGGTGTGATCGCCCCCGGAGGCATCTCCGACGGCGCCAAGGACGAGCTCGTGCGCGTCATCACCGAGTTGCACGAATCGGCGGCGTGGACCGAACAGCTGGAGACGAAGGGCTGGACCGACGCCTTCCTGGTCGGGGACGAGTTCGACGAGTTCCTCACGGGCAACATCGAGGAGGTCACGGCGACGCTGAAGAACATCGGGCTGGTGCAGTGACATGAGGGTCGCCCTCGGCGAACTCGTGTTCGCCGGCATCATGGTCGCGCTCGGCGTCTTCGCCGTCGTCGGCATCTTCCTGATCCATGTCCCCGTCGGCATGAAGGCCGGCCCGACGGTGTTCCCGATCTTCGTGTCGGTCATCCTGCTCGCCTCTGCAGTCGCCGTGCTGATCGGCGTGCTGCGCGGTGAGCGCGGCGGTGCCGAGGAGGCGGAGGACGTCGACACCACACTGCCGACCGACTGGGTGACGCTCGCCAAGCTGGTGGGTCTGGTGGTCGCGCACCTCCTGCTGATCGAGCCGCTCGGATGGGCGCCGGCCGCCGCACTCCTGTTCGGCGGCGTCGCCTGGTCCCTCGCCGCGAAGCGCTGGTGGATGGCCTTCCTGATCGGGATCGTCGTCGCGGTCGTGATCCAGATCGCCTTCGGCGGTCTGCTCGGTCTCTCGCTCCCGTGGGGTCCTGCCCTCGGCTGGCTCGGAAGGATGTTCTGATGGACAGCTGGACGCTGCTCCTCGAAGGCTTCGCGACGGCGCTGCAACCCGAATACCTCGCCTTCGCTTTCCTCGGCGTCTTCGTCGGTACCGCGGTCGGCGTGCTGCCGGGGATCGGCCCCGCCATGACGGTCGCCCTGCTGCTTCCCCTGACGTACACACTGGACCCCGCGGCGGCGCTGATCACCTTCGCGGGCATCTACTACGGCGGCATGTACGGCGGCTCGACGACGAGCATCCTGCTCAACACCCCGGGGGAGTCGGCGTCGATCGTCACCGCGATCGAAGGCAACAGGATGGCCAGAATGGGGCGGGGCGCAGCCGCACTCGCCACGGCGGCCATCGGCTCGTTCATCGCCGGCACGCTCGCCACGTTGGGGTTGACCCTGCTGGCGCCGCTGCTCGCACAGTTCGCGGTGAACCTCGGACCGGCCGACTACGTCGCCCTCATCGTCATCGCGTTCGTCACGGTGGGTGCGCTGATCGGCAGCTCGATCTCCCGGGGGATGCTCTCGCTCGGCGTCGGGCTGTTCCTCGGACTCGTCGGCACCGACTGGCTCTCGGGGCAGCAGCGCTACACGCTGGGGATCCCGGCGCTGTCCGACGGCGTCGACATCGTGCTGGTCGCGGTCGGACTGTTCGCCGTGGGGGAGACGTTCTACATCGCCGCGCGGCTGCGTCACGGCGGCGTCGACGTCATCCCCGTCACCCGGGGCTGGCGTTCATGGATGACGAAGGCGGACTGGCGCCGGTCGTGGAAGCCGTGGCTGCGAGGAACGGCGATCGGCTTCCCGATCGGCACGATCCCCGCCGGCGGTGCGGACGTCGCCACGTTCCTCTCGTACGCGACCGAACGCAAGCTGTCGAAGCACCGCGAGGAGTTCGGACGAGGTGCCATCGAGGGCGTCGCCGGTCCGGAGTCCGCGAACAACGCGGCTGCCGCCGGTGTGCTCGTGCCTCTGCTCACACTCGGGCTGCCGACGACCGCGACCGCGGCGATCATCCTCACGGCGTTCCAGTCGTACGGCATCCAACCGGGACCCCTGCTGTTCGAGAACCAGTCGAACCTGGTGTGGGCACTGATCGCGAGCCTCTACATCGGCAACGTCATCCTGATCGTGCTCAACCTGCCGCTCGTGGGCATGTGGGTGAAGCTGCTGCAGATCCCGCGGCCGTACCTGTACGCGGGGATCCTGCTGTTCGCCGTCTTCGGGGCGTACGCGCTGCACAGCTCCCCGACCGACATCCTGATCCTGCTCATCGTCGGCATCCTCGGGTACTTCATGCGCCGGTACGGATACCCGGTGGCGCCGCTGGTGGTCGGGATGATCCTGGGGCCGATGGCCGAGGAGCAGCTGCGCAAGGCGTTGCAGCTGAGCCAGGGAGACCTGAGCACGTTGGTGATGCAGCCGTTCGCAGCCATCGCCTACGGGGTGCTCGCTCTGCTGATCATCGGTGGGCTGTGGTTGCGTCGGCGGCAGCGTCGCTACGAGCAGGCGCTCACCGAGTCGATCGCCGTGCCGATCAAGGCGGACTCGGAGGTCTGAGTTCGGGACGAGAGGAGTCCGGGAGTAGGCTGATCCGGTGAGTGACGTACAGGCCAGGGCACGAGGGCCTCGCGCCTACATCACGTTCATCGGGATCGGCCTTCTCGCCGGTCTCCTCTCCGGCCTCTTCGGCGTCGGCGGCGGCACGGTCATCGTCCCGCTACTGGTTCTCCTGCTCCACTTCGACCAGCGTCTCGCGGCCGGAACCTCGCTCGCGGCGATCGTCCCGACGGCCAGCGTCGGCGTCATCTCGTACGCCACGACCGGATCCGTCGCCTGGATCCCCGCCATCATCCTGGCGGCCGGGGCCGTGCTCGGCGCGCAGATCGGTACGCGCCTGCTGCCGCGCATCTCGCAGACAGCCCTGCGCTGGGGTTTCGTCGGCTTCCTCCTCGTCGTGATCGTCAGTCTCTTCCTCGTCATCCCCTCGCGTGACGCCGCGTTCGAGCTCACCTGGCTGACCGGAATCGCCCTGGTCGGCGTCGGCATCGGCACCGGCATCCTCGCCGGTCTGATCGGGGTGGGCGGTGGCGTGATCGTCGTCCCCGTGCTGATGCTGGCCTTCGGCACCAGCGACCTCGTCGCGAAGGGCACCTCGCTGCTCATGATGATCCCGACGGCGATCTCGGGCACGGTGGGGAATCTGCGCAACCGCAATGTCGACCTGCTCGCCGCGCTGCTCATCGGCGTCTCCGCGTGCACCACGACCGCGCTCGGGGCGTGGCTGGCGACGATCGTCGATCCGACCCTCGGCAACATGCTGTTCGCGGCATATCTCGTGGTGATCGCCGTGCAGATGGCGATCAAGGCGGTCAGAGGACGTAAGCGCGCCTGACCGAGAGGTGGCCTCGGTAGGATCGAGGGGTGGCAGTGAACCAAGAACTGGTCGGCCGGGAGTTCCCGCCGACGGCCCCGTACCTCGTCGGCCGTGAGAAGGTGCGCGAGTTCGCGCGTGCCGTCTTCGCCGACGCTCCGCAGCACACCGACGTCAAGGCGGCCCGCGCGGCGGGCTTCTCCGACGTGGTGGCGCCGCCGACCTTCGCGATGGTCATCCAGGACCTCACGCTCCAGCAGCTGCTGGGGCAGGAGGACTCGGGCATCGTGCTCGCGCGCACCATCCACGCGGAGCAGCGCTTCACGTACACGCGGCCCATCGTCGCGGGCGACGAGCTCACCGCACAGCTGCGCGTGACCGGCATCCGGATGATGGGGGGCAACGCGATGATCACGAGCGAGGCGGAGATCACCGACCCCGCGGGTGCCCACGTCGTGACCGCGACCAGCGTGCTGCTGGTCGGCGCGGACAGCACGGATGAAGGGGAGGCCGTCTGATGGGCTACACCGTCGGAGACGTGGTCGCCGAGCGCACCGTGCACCTCACCCGCGAATCGCTCGTGCGCTACGCGGGAGCATCCGGAGACTTCAACCCCATCCACTACCGCGACGATGTGGCGGCGTCCGTCGGGCTCCCGGGCGTCCTCGCCCACGGCATGCTCACGATGGGCATCGCGTCCTCGGTCGTCGTCGCGGCCCTCGACCCCGCGACGCAGATCCTCGACTACGGCGTGCGCTTCACCAAGCCGGTCGTCGTCGACCCGGTCGACGGTGCGGACGTGAAGGTCGTCGCGACCGTCGGTGCGGTCGACGAGCAGGTCGCACGCATCGACCTCAAGGTCACGTTCGGCGAGACCACCGTGCTCGTCAAGGCGCAGCTGCGCGTCGCCGTCTGATGAGGGCGGTCTGATGCGGGAGATCGAGCCGGTTCGTCTGGCGGAGCTGACGACGCTCTGCACGGGCGCAGCGCCGGAGCGGATGTTCGAGGCGACGACGACTGAGGGTCTCGTCGAGTCCCTTCGTGAGACGTGGGCGCGCGGCGACGAGTGGTTCGTCCTCGGCGGCGGCTCCAACCTGTTCGTCGGCGACGAGCCCTTCGAAGGCACCGTGATCCGAGTGCGTACGGAGGGCATCGAGGAGCTCCCCTCCCCGCACCCGGGTCGCATCCGTCTGCGCGCGCAGGCCGGACACGGCTGGGACGACCTGGTCGCCTACGCGGTGGCCCACGGCTACGCGGGACTCGAGGCGATGAGCGGAATCCCCGGCACCGTCGGCGCCGCCCCCGTGCAGAACATCGGTGCGTACGGGCAGGAGATCCAGGAGACGCTGGTCGAGGTCGAGCTGATCGACGAGTCGACCGGCGAGATCTCGACCGTTCCGGCGGCCGATCTGGGCCTCGGCTTCCGTACTTCGGTGCTCAAGCATCACCACGGAAGCGTGCCGCAGCGTCGTGCCGTGATCCTCACGGTGACCGTCGACCTGCTGATCGCCGGGGAGCGCGTGGTCCGCGGCGAGCAGTTGCGGCGTGCGCTCGGCCTCGTCGACGAGACGCCGGTCCCGCTCAACTGGGTCAGGGAGCGGATCCTCGCCACCCGTGCGTCGAAGGGGATGATCCTCGACGATGCGGATCCTGACACGCACGGCGTCGGATCCTTCTTCCAGAACGCCATCGTGACCGCGGCGGTGGCCAGGTCGCTGCCGTCCGAGTGCCCGCGCTGGCCGGTCGCCCCGGACCTCGATGCGGTGACCGTGATCCCTCTCGCCGCCTACGACGGGCAGGTTCCGCCGTCGAAGCCCGCGACCGTCTCCGACGTCAAGGTGAGCGCGGCCTGGCTGATCGAACAGGCCGGCATCCGCAAGGGGTTCAAGCTCCCGCGCTCACGCGCATCGGTGTCGACGAAGCACGCGCTCGCCCTGACCAACCGGGGTGGTGCGACCGCGGCAGAGGTCTCCGAGCTCGCACGGTTCATCCAGAGCAGGGTGCACGCCGAGTTCGGTCTCGTGCTGCAGCCGGAGCCCGTGCTGGTGGGCGTCGACCTGTAGGACCTCGACGGTCGCGGATACACTCGCGGCATGAGCGGACTGATCCCGTACCTGCTGTTCCCCGGCAACGCCGCAGAGGCGCTCCATCACTACCAGGGCGTGTTCGGGGGTGATCTGCAGCTGTTCGACTACGCCGCAGCCGGGCGTCATGACGGCCCGGGCGATGCGGTCGCGCACGGGCAGCTGAGCGGACTCGTCGAGCTCGCCGGCGCGGATGCCGGTGCCGACGACGACGCCGTCCAGATGGGCGGCATGTTCCTGTCCGTCCTCGGCACGGCCGACGCTCTGACCCTCACCGAGTGGTTCGACAAGCTCGCCGCCGACGGGCGAGTGCTCGACGCCTTGCAGAAGCGCCCCTGGGGTGACTACGACGGCACGCTCGTCGACCGCTACGGCATCCGCTGGCTGATCGGCTTCCATCCCGAGGACTGACCGCCGAGACCCCCGCCACACGTCGAGACCCCCTCGCAGCGCCGCGGCTGCGAGGGGGTCTCGACGGTCAGCGGGGGTCTCGGCCGACGGAGCGGGACCGCGTCAGGCGAACAGGCGCTGGAGGCGCTGCACGCCCTCGAGCAGCTGGTCGTCGCCGAGCGCATAGGACATGCGGATGTAGCCGGAGGGACCGAAGGCCTCGCCGGGCACGACCGCGACCTCGGCCTCGTCGAGGATGAGGTCGGCGAGCTCGAGCGAGGTGGTCGGCGTGACGCCGCGCCAGGTCCGACCGAGCAGGCCCTGCACGTCGGGGTAGACGTAGAACGCGCCGAGGGGGTTCGGGACGACGAGGCCGTCGATCTTCGACAGCTCCGACACGATGAGGCGACGGCGGCGGTCGAAGGCCTCGCGGAACTGCTCGGCCTCGGTCTGCGGACCGTTGAGCGCGGCGATGGCAGCCTTCTGCGCGACGTTGTTCACGTTGCTGGTGAGGTGCGACTGCAGGTTCCCGGCGATCTTGATGGCGTCGGTCGGGCCGACCATCCAGCCCACCCTCCACCCGGTCATGGCGTAGGTCTTCGCGACCCCGTTGACGAGGATCGTCTGACCGGCGACCTCGGGCACCGCCTCGACGATCGAGGTGGCCTTGACACCTTCATAGGTGAGGTTCTGGTAGATCTCGTCGCTGATGATCCAGATGCCGTGCTCGAGCGCCCACTGTCCGATGGCACGCGTCTCTTTCGCGGTGTACACCGATCCGGTCGGGTTCGACGGCGACACGAAGACGAGCACGGTGGTTCGTGCGGTGCGCCCGGCCTCGAGCTGCTCGACCGTGACCTTGTAGTCCTGGTCGGCGCCGGCGAAGACCTCGACCGGGGTGCCGTCGGCGAGACGGATGGCCTCGGGGTACGTGGTCCAGTACGGCGCGGGGAGCAGCACCTCGTCGCCGGGGTTCACGACGGCCTGGAACGCCTGGTAGACGGACTGCTTGCCACCGTTCGTCACGATGACCTGGCTGGGGGAGACCTCCAGGCCGGAATCGCGCAGGGTCTTCGCGGCGATCGCCTCACGCAGCGCAGGGAGGCCGGGAGCGGGCGTGTACCGGTAGCTCGCGGGGTCGGCGAGGGCCTCCGCGGCGGCGTCCACGATGAACTGCGGCGTCGCGAAATCGGGCTCGCCGGCGGCGTAGGAGATGACGTCCCTGCCCTCGGCCTTGAGGGCCTTGGCCTTGGCATCGACCTTGAGGGTCGCGGACTCGGCGATGGCGGACAGCTTGCGGGAGAGAGGAGCGCGTTCGGTCACGACTACGAGCGTACTCGGGTCGATGCGGCGCGCGAGGTGTGGGATGTCGCCAAGATCCGAGGTTCTTTCGGGTCTGGAAGGTCAGTCGGTCGGGAAGCCGTGCGCCTGCGCGACGGCGGGGAGGGTGATGTGCCCGTTCTGGACGTTCAGTCCCTTCGTGAGCGCGGCATCCTCGGACGCGGCACGCTCCCAGCCCTTGCCGGCGATCGCCGAGACGTAGGGCAGCGTCGCGTTGGTCAGCGCACGGGTCGCGGTCTCGGGAACCGCGCCGGGCATGTTGGCGACACAGTAGTAGATCGAGTCGTGCACGGCGAACGTGGGGTCGTCGTGAGTGGTCGGGCGCGAGCCCTCGAAGCATCCGCCCTGATCGATCGCGATGTCGACGAGCACGGATCCCGGCTTCATCGCGGCGACCATGTCGTCGGTGACGAGTTTGGGGGCAGCGGCGCCGGGGATCAGCACGGAGCCGATCACGAGGTCGGCGGTCCTGAGCTCTTCGGCGATGTCGTAGCGGCTCGAGGCGCGGGTCTCCAGCGCGCCGCCGTAGCGGTGCTCGAGCTCGCGCAGGCGGGGGAGGGAGACATCGATCACGGTCACGTTCGAGCCGAGTCCGAGGGCGTTCGCGGCGGCATGCTCGCCAGCGACGCCGCCTCCGATCACGACGGTCTTGGCGCGAGGGGTGCCGGCGATGCCACCGAGCAGCATTCCGCGACCACCCTGCGAGCGCAGCAGCGAGTGCGAGCCCATGACCACGGAGAGCCGTCCGGCGATCTCGCTCATCGGCACGAGCAGCGGCAGGCTGCGGTCGGGCAGCTGCACGGTCTCGTAGGCGACGGCCGTCGTCCCGGCATCCACGAGCGCGGTGGTCAGCGCGCGGTCGGCAGCGAGGTGGAGGTAGGTGAAGAGCGTGAGGTCGGGCCGGAGGAAGCCGTACTCCTGGGCGATCGGCTCCTTGACCTTGATCAGCAGATCGGCTTCGCCCCAGGCCTCGGCGGCGGTCGCGACGATCTCGGCGCCGGCGGCGCGGTAGGTCTCGTCCGTGATGCCGGAGCCGAGCCCTGCGCCGGTCTGCACGAGCACGCGGTGGCCTTCGTGGACCAACCGATCGGCGCCGGCCGGGGTGAGGGCGACGCGGTTCTCGTTGTTCTTGACCTCGGTGGGGACGCCGATCTTCATTGATCCTCCAGGGGTGTGATGAGGTGACCGACCCAGGATCGCAGAAACATCGCCAGATCAACAGAATCAGTGAAGATGATTCGTCGATGACCGAAATCCTGAATAATGCTTCGTATGGAGATGCCTTCTGACGCCCCGGGGCCGAACAGCGTTCGGGCGCCCGCGCTCGATGCGATCGACGCGAGGATCGTGCAGCTGCTCACCGCCGACGGACGGATGACGAATGCGGAGCTCGCCGCTCGGCTCGGGGTCGCACCGTCGACCGCGCACACGCGGCTGCGCGCGCTGATCGATCGGGGGGTGATCACCGGGTTCCACGCGAGTGTGGACGAGCGGAAGCTGGGGGCCGGGCTCCAGGCGATCATCGGGGTGACCCTGCGTCCGAGCGGTCGCCGGGAGAGCATCGTCGAGTTCGCGGACCGGGTGCGTGTCCTCCCGCCCGTCATCCAGGTGTTCTTCCTCGGCGGTGACGACGACTTCCTCCTGCACATCGCGGTCGCCGACTCATCGGAGATGCGGGAGTTCGTGCTCGAGCATCTGTCGGCCCAGAGCAGCGTCGCCTCCACCCGCACCAGCATCGTGTTCGACTATCACCGCAACTCGGTGGCCGCGTCGTTCCACTGAGCGGCCCCGCGTGTCAGGCGCCGTAGGAGGCGGGGAGTGCGCAGTAGTCGGCGAATCGCCGCGTCGGATGCGCGGGATCGGTCACATCGACGATCGCGCTCGCGACCGTGTGCGGCGGTTCGTCGCCTGCGAGCTGCCACACCGCGTAGTTCCACATCCCCCTGGTGCGCTCACCGAGCAGACCTGCCGGGCCGGAGATGAGCAGGATGACATCGCTCGTCGGGGCTTGGCGGAACGCGGTGACGACCTCACGCACTCCCGCTTCCCCTCCGTCCGCGGAATGATCCCGGACGACTTCCTGGTCGACGGCGGTCAGGGCAGCAGCCAGGGCGTCGGCCGCGGCACGCGAGCGCTCGGCATCCGTCCCGGCGACCGCCAGCAGGCGCCTGCCGCGCGGATAGAAGTGCAGGAACTCGGAGGCGATGTCCGCCCAGACGTCGGTCATGCCTCCAGGCTACGCCCGCCCGGTCGGCCCGGCTCGGGACCGGGAAGAGCCCCCGGGTGCGGTGTCCGCCGCGACCCCGAGGGCTCTTCGTCTATCGCTCAGTCCTCGTCGACCAGGAACCGGCTGTAGGCGCCGAGTGTGAGGAAGGTCGGGAACTCCTCGCGCAGCGCGACCTCACGGAAGATCTCCGCCGCATCGTCGAAGCGGTCGCCGTGGCTGCGCGTCGCCTGAGCCAGCACCTGCGCGATCAGTCCCTCGATGTACTCGGCGGTGATGGGGGTGCCGTCCTCGGTGGTGCGGTCCTGGTGGATCCACTGCCACACCTGCGAACGGCTGATCTCCGCGGTCGCGGCATCCTCCATCAGGTTGTCGATCGCCACGGCGCCCAGTCCGCGCAACCAGGCTTCGAGGTAGCGGATGGCGACCGAGACGTTGTCCCGCACACCCTGCGCGGTGATCGGTCGTCCGATGTGCAGGTCGAGCAGATCACGCGCCTCCACGTGCACGTCGTCGCGCTGACGGTCGACCTGATTCGGACGATCGCCCAGGACGGCGTCGAACTCGGCCTGCGCCGTGGGGATCAGGTCGGGGTGCGCGACCCAGGTGCCATCGAAGCCGTCGCCCGCCTCGCGCTTCTTGTCGGCGGTGACCTTCTCGATGGCACGCGCCGTCACCTCGGGGTCACGACGATTCGGGATGAACGCGCTCATCCCGCCGATGGCGAAGGCTCCCCGCTTGTGGCAGGTCTGCACGAGCAGGTCGGTGTACGCCCGCATGAACGGCACCGTCATCGTGACCTCGCTGCGGTCGGGGAGCACGAACCGCGCCCCGCGACCCCGGTAGTTCTTGATGATCGAGAAGATGTAGTCCCACCGCCCGGCGTTCAGCCCCGCGCAGTGGTCGCGCAGCTCGTAGAGGATCTCGTCCATCTCGAATGCGGCAGGCAGCGTCTCGATCAGCACGGTCGCGCGGATGGTGCCGTGCGGGATGCCGATGTACTCCTCGCTGAAGGAGAAGACGTCGTCCCACAGCTTCGCCTCCTCGCTCGACTCGAGCTTGGCGATGTAGAAGTACGGTCCGCGGCCGCTCTCGATCAGCGCCTGCGCGTTGTGCAGGAAGTACAGCCCGAAGTCGACGAGCGAGCCGGACGCCGAGGTACGACGACCCGCACGGTCGGTGAACGCGATGTGCTTCTCCGGCAGGTGCCATCCGCGCGGGCGCATCACGATCGTGGGGGTGCGCTCCGCCGTGACGCGGTACTCCTTGCCTTCCAGGGAGGTGAACGACAGCTCGCCGCGGATGGCGTCGCGCAGTGAGAGCTGCCCCTCGATCACGTTCTTCCAGGTCGGGCTCGTGGCATCCTCCTGGTCGGCGAGCCACACGCGTGCGCCGGAGTTGAGGGCGTTGATCGTCATCTTCGGGTCGGTCGGGCCGGTGATCTCGACGCGCCGGTCCTCGAGGCCGGGTCCTGCGCCAGCGACGCGCCAGTCGCGGTCTTCCCGGATGTGTGCCGTGTCCTCGCGGAAGCGCGGGTCGTGTCCGTTGCCGATCTCGAAGCGCCGACGCATCCGGTCTGCGAGTCTGTCATGGCGACGGGCGGCGAACCGGTGGTGCAGTTCGGTCAGGAAGGCGATCGCCTCGGGCGTCAGGATCTCCTCGTAGCGCTCGCGGAGGGATCCGGTGACCTCGATCGCAGGGCCCAGCTGGGTCGTCTGGATCGGGCCCGTGGCCGGGGGAGCGGTGGTCGGGGGAGCGGTGGGAGTGGTCATGATCGTGGGTCCTTTGCGTTGCGGGGATGCCGAGAGATGGTCGACGCCCCCTCCTGTCGTCGACACCCCCTCCGGCTCGCGTGGGAGGGCGGGGGTCTCGACGGGGAGAGGGGGCCTCGACGGAGGCGGCATCGGCTGACGGATCAGTGGAACTGTGCGGCCTCGGTGGAGCCGGCCAGGGCGAGGGTCGCGCTTTCGGGGTTGAGCGCGGTGGAGATGACGTCGAAGTATCCGGTGCCCGCCTCGCGCTGGTGCTTGGTGGCGGTGTAGCCGTGGGCTTCGGCGGCGAACTCGGCTTCCTGCAGCTCCACGTAGGCGCTCATGGCGCGATCGGCGTAGCCGCGGGCGAGGTCGAACATCGAGTGGTTCAGGGCGTGGAAGCCGGCCAGGGTGATGAACTGGAACTTGTAGCCCAGGTCTGCCAACTCCTGCTGGAACGTCGCGATCTCGGCGTCCGACAGGTGCTTCTTCCAGTTGAAGCTCGGCGAGCAGTTGTAGGCCAGGAGCTTACCGGGGAACTGTGCGTGGATGGCCGCGGCGAAGTCCCGGGCGAGCTGGATGTCGGGCTCGCCCGTCTCGACCCACAGCAGATCGGCGTAGGGGGCGAAGGCGAGACCGCGGCTGATGACCGACTCCAGGCCGGGGCGGATCCGGTAGAACCCCTCGGTGGTGCGCTCGCCGGTGGTGAACTCCTGGTCGCGCTCGTCGACGTCGCTGGTGAGCAGGTCGGCGGCGAGGGCGTCCGTGCGGGCGATGATCACGGTCGGGACTCCTGCCACGTCGGCCGCGAGACGGGCGGCGTTCAGGGTGCGGATGTGCTGCTGGGTGGGCACGAGCACCTTGCCGCCGAGGTGGCCGCACTTCTTCTCGCTGGCCAGCTGGTCCTCCCAGTGGATGCCGGCGGCACCGGACTGGATGAGCGACTGTGCGAGCTCGTAGGCGTTGAGGGGTCCGCCGAAGCCGGCCTCCGCGTCGGCGACGATCGGGGCGAGCCAGTCCTGGGTGGTCTCGCCCTCCGCGTGCTCGAGCTGGTCCTGACGCAGGAGCGCGTTGTTGATGCGGCGCACGACGGCCGGCACCGAGTTCGCGGGGTAGAGCGACTGGTCGGGGTAGGTCTGTCCGGCCAGGTTGCCGTCGGCGGCGACCTGCCATCCGGAGAGGTAGATGGCCTTGAGGCCGGCGCGCACCTGCTGCACGGCCTGGCCGCCCGTGTAGGCGCCGAGTGCCCGGACGTAGTCCTCGGTGTGCAGGAGGTTCCAGAGGTTGTCGGCGCCGCGGTGGGCGAGCGTCGCCTCTTCGCGGACCGACCCCCGGATGCGGATGACGTCCTCCGCCGAGTACGTGCGCTCGACGCCGTCCCAGCGGGGATCGGTGTCCCAGATCTCCTGGAGTTCAGCGGCCGTCTGAACCTGGTCGCCGGCTCGCAGACCGGCGGGGCGGGGCGTCGGGGTGTGGGCGGTGTTCGTCATGGTGTCTCCTCGGTGGATCCGGCTGCGGTGCCGGTGTGGCGTGGTTCCACTGTGCGTGAAGTTCAGGCATCTGAACGACCGATCTCGCGCAGAAGTTTCGTCATTCTTCTGCTTCTGTGACAGAATCGCCTCCACTCGCTCCGACCATCGGCGGTCGAAGTGCAAAAACGCGCCGGAAGTGCCTCGTGGAGGGGCGTTTCTGATCCCGCACGGGGTGCGAACAAGAGGAGTGGGATGGATACCGCAGAAGAGACCGACGCCCTCACGATCGGTCGACGCATCCGACAGTTGCGCACCGCGCGCGGGATGACGCTCGACGACCTCGCCTCGGCGGTCGATCGCGCCCCCAGTCAGATGTCGATGATCGAGACCGGCAAGCGAGAGCCGAAGCTCACGCAGCTGCAGACGATCGCCCGCGCGCTCGGCGTCACCATCGACGCGCTGCTGGAGGGGGAGCCGCTCGACGAACGCAGCGCGGTCGAGATCGCGCTGGAGCGGGCGATGAAGGGACAGACGTTCCAGGCCCTCGGCATCGAGCCGTTCCGGATCGCGAAGAGCGTGCCGACCGACGCGTTGAAGGCGCTGCTGGCGCTGCACGGCGAGATCGACCGGCTCAAGGACGAGCGGGCCGCCACGCCGGAGGAGGCGCGGCGGGCGAACGTCGAGCTGCGGCACCTCATGCGTCGTCAGGACAACCACTTCGCCGACCTCGAGGCGAAGGCCGCGGAGATCCTCACCGCCGTCGGGCACCCCGGTGGCCCCCTCACCCAGCGCACCGCCTCCGAGATCGCGGCGTACCTCGGATTCACGCTGCACTACGCGCCCGACCTGCCGCAGACCACCCGCAGCGTCGCGGACCTCGCGAACGGACGGCTGTACCTGTCCAGCAGCGTGCCGGCCAAGGGGGATGCCCGCACCGCGGTGCTGCAGGCGCTGTCGAGCCGCATCCTCGGGCACTCCGAGCCGCGCAGCTACGCCGAGTTCCTGCGGCAGCGCGTCGAGACCAACTACCTCACGGGTGCGCTCCTCATCCCCGAGGGGCACGTGGTCCCGGCGCTGAAAGACGCCAAGCAGCGGCGGGCGATCTCGATCGAGGATCTGCGCGACGCGTACTCGGTGTCGTACGAGACGGCGGCGCATCGCTTCACGAACCTCGCGACGCGGCATCTCGACATCCCGGTGCACTTCCTCAAGGTGCACGAGTCGGGCACGATCACGAAGGCGTACGAGAACGACGACGTGAACTTCCCCACCGACCGCCTCGGGGCGATCGAGGGACAGATGTGCTGCCGCAAGTGGACGTCGCGAGTGGTGTTCGACGAGGACGACCGCTTCAACCCGTACTACCAGTACACCGATACCGGCAACGGGACGTACTGGTGCACCGCGCGGGTCGAGGCGTCGAGCGAGGGACTGCACTCGGTCAGCGTGGGCGTGCGCTTCGATGACACGCGGTGGTTCGTGGGGCGCGACACCTCGCACCGCGGCGTCTCGAAGCACTCCGTCGAGGTCTGCTGTCGACGGGCACCTGCCGAGCTGGAGGAGCGCTGGCGTGAGAACTCCTGGCCCAATGTGAAGACTCCGCGCACCCTGCTGGCGACCCTGCCGACCGGGTCGTTCCCCGGCGTCGACACGACCGACGTGTACGAGTTCCTGGAGGCCCACGCCCCTCGCTGAGTCCCTGCCGCCCTTTCGCAGTTCGTCAAAAGTTAGTTCGATCTTGCTTAGTCAATCTTGACTATGTTACTTTCATCGAGCCATCAACGACGAACGGCCGAGAAGGGACCCTCATGGCTACTTCCTCTGCGGAAACCCGATTCCGCATCACTGCCACCCTGACGTGCGTTCTCGCCGCCACGCTGACGCTCGGAGCATGCTCCGCGCAGACGCCAGGCGGCGATACCGCCCCCACGAGTGCGAGCGACACCGACGCCTGCAAGCGGAATCAGGATGCCGGCACCATCACCTACATCTCCGGTTACGGCTACTCCGCCAGCGCCGGGCAGCTCGACGTGTTCCTCGCCGAGGAGTTGGGCTACTTCGACGATCTCTGCCTGGACGTGGAGATCAACGCCTCCGGTGCGAACGGGCAGCAGCTCGTGGCATCCGGCCAGGCGCAGTTCACCGCTCTCGGCTCCGCATCCGATGTGATGCTGGCAGCGGCGAACAGCAAGAACCTCACAGCGGTCGCGACCTACGGCACCACCCCGCCGTTCTCGATCTTCGGCAACGAGAAGCTCGAGAGCCTCACCGACCTCGAGGGTGGATCGCTCGGATACTTCATCAACCTGACCCCGATCGCCTCGGCCATGCTCGATGAGGCCGGTGTCGACGTCTCGAAGGTCGAGATGGTCAAGATGACCAACTACGACCCGACCGTCGTCGTGCGTGAGCAGGTCGACGCCATCGTCGGCTACGCGTCCAACCAGCCGCAGTCGCTCAAGGCGCAGGGCCTGCCGTTCAGCGAGTTCCTCCCCTCCGACCTCGGGGTCGAGGGCACGTACAACGTGATGGAGGTCAACTCCCGCTTCCTCGACGAGCACCGCGAGGTCGCCGCGGACTTCATGCGGGCGAGTCTCAAGGCGCTGCAGTACTGCCTGGACGAGTCGGACGCCTGCATCGACACACTCGCGAAGCTGGCCGAGGACAACAATCAGGGCGCCGCGTTCCCGCGCGATCAGCTCGCCCGCACGTGGGAAGTGGAGTCCGCATGGGTCCGGGAGAGCGCCGGTGGTAACCCCGGCGTGCAGAACGAGTCCATGTGGGAGCCCGAGTACGCCCTCGTGAAGAAGTACGGCGGCGTCAAGGACCTGCCCGCGATCGCCGACATGATGGACGCCGACCTGGTCGCCGACCTCTACGACGGCGACACTCTGACATGGCCGGCGAAGTGATGTCGGTCGCACAGGGCACGGGCGTCGAGGTCAGGAACGTCTCGAAGTCGTTCGGCGTCGACGGTGCCGAGGTCACGGTGCTCGACGACGTGAACCTCACGATCGGCATGGGCGAGTTCGTGTCGGTGATCGGCCCGAGCGGCTGCGGCAAGTCCACGCTGCTCAAGGTCGTCGCCGGTCTCCTCGAGGCCGATTCCGGCACGGTCACGATCGACGGTGAGAGCGTCACGGCGGCATCGCGGGACAAGAAGATCGGCCTCGTGCCGCAGTCGCCCGCGCTGCTGCCGTGGAAGACCGTGCGCGAGAACGTCGAGCTCCCCGTACGCATCAACGCCAAGGCGAACGCCGGAAGGGCTCTGCGCGACCCGGCGGAGCTGCTGTCGACGTTCGGTCTCGGCCAGGCGATGATGAAGTACCCCGGGCAGCTGTCCGGCGGCATGCAGCAGCGTGCCGCGATCGCCAGGGCCTTCGTGTTCGACCCCGCCATCATGTTGATGGACGAGCCGTTCTCGGCCCTCGACGAGATGAACCGGGACCTGCAGCGCATCGCCCTGCTGGAGTTCTGGCAGTCCAACCGGAAGGCCGTCATGTTCGTCACGCACTCCGTGCCGGAGGCGATCATGCTCTCCGACCGCATCGTGGTGATGGCCGCCCACCCCGGGCGCATCGCCCAGGTGATCGACGTCGACCTCCCGCGGCCGCGCACCGAGGAGGCCTATGCGACGGACGAGTTCCGCGAGCTGGAGGCAGTCGTGCGCGGTGCGCTGCGCGCGCAGACGGAGAAGGCCCATGTCTGAGCTGACGATGAGAGACACCACCGCGACCCTCGCGACCGCCCGCCTGAAGGCCCAGCCGCGCCGGGGAGTCCCGCCGTGGCTGCGCTGGGGGTCGTGGGGTCCCACCCTGATCACCTTCGTGATCGCCGCACTGCTGTGGCAGATCGTGGCCTGGACCAACCCGTATGTGCTTCCGACACTCGAGGCGATCGGCGGGAGTCTCGTCGACGATGCCGGCATGTACTGGTCGAACTTCCTCGTCACCCTGCTCGAGGTCGTCGTCGGTGCCGCCGCAGGCATCCTCGCCGGCTTCCTGCTGGCGGTGGTGATGGCGGAGTTCCAGATCATCGAACGGGCCGTGATGCCGCTCGTGATCATCGTGATGGTGACGCCGATCGTGGCGATCGCCCCGGCGCTGGTCGTGGCCTTCGGCTTCGGGATGGTCCCGAAGTTCATCGTGACCGGGCTCGTGGTCTTCTTCCCGATGCTGGTGAACTCGCTCGCGGGTCTGCGTGATGTCGACCAGAAGGCTCTCGACGTCTTCAAGACGCTGCACGCCTCGCGGTGGGAGATCTTCCGCGAGCTGCGCTTCCCCGGCAGCATGCCCTACGTGTTCGCGGGGCTCCGCATCGCCCTGCCGCTCGCGGTCGTCGGCGCGGCGGTCGCCGAGTTCGTCGCGGCAGGTCAGCAGGCCGGCCTCGGTTCGCTCGTGACCACCTCGGCCGCGCAGGCGAACCTGCCCGTCACCTGGGCCAGCATCGCCCTGCTGTGTCTGCTCGGTGTGCTGCTGATCATCGTCCTCGCCCTGGTGCGCAAGCGCGTGCTCTGGTGGAGCGACGGCGAGGTCACCGCCAAGGGCTGACGCCGCACCCCCATCCCGGGACGGGAGCCCCCGACCCGTCCCGGGGTTCCTCCGGCGTGCCCGGAACCACCCCAGAACGATCAGAACCACCCACAAGGAAGGCACCCGCACATGACCGATCAGAACACCGTCAAGCCGCTGCGTCTCGGCCTCTTCGAGAACGCCCAGGCGAACGACTCCGGCACGGCGACCTGGCGACACCCCGACAACGGGCGCTACCTGTTCGACAAGCTCGAGTACTGGCGCGACACCGCGCGGATGGTCGAGGACGCGGGGTTCGACTTCCTCTTCCTCGCGGATGCCTGGGGCTGGGCCGACGTCGCCGGCGAGCGTCCCGACATCTGCTCGGTGGAGGGGCTGGACCTGCCGCGCCTCGACCCCGCGATCATCCTCGCCGCCCTCATCCCGGAGACCACGCGACTGGGACTCGTCGCCACGGGGTCGACGCTGCTGGAGCCGCCCTATGCCTTCGCGCGCCGCATGGCGACGCTCGACATCCTCTCCGGCGGACGCATCGGTTGGAACGTCGTCACCACGGGCACCGCCGACACCGCCGTGCAGGGCTTCGGTGTGCCGATGGTCGGCCACGACGAGCGCTACCTCATGGCCGACGACTTCATGCAGGTCGTGTACAAGCTGTGGGAGCAGGCCTGGGAGGAGGGCGCGCTGGAGCGCGACAAGTCCGGCCGCTTCGCCGATCCGTCCAAGGTGCACCGCATCGCGCACGACGGCCCGTACTTCCGCTCGCACGGCTACGGCAACACCTCGCGCTCGCCGCAGGGCACCCCGGTGCTGTTCCAGGCCGGTGCGTCACCCGCAGGCCGCGAGTTCGGAGGCAAGCACGGGGAGGCGATCTTCGTCGGCAGCGGCTCGGTCGAGCAGCTCCGTGCCCACTCCGCCGCGATCCGTGAGGAGGCGGTCAAGAACGGCCGCGCGGCCGACGAGGTGAAGATCATGTCGGCGTTCGCCGCGATCGTCGGCAGCACGGAGGAGGAGGCGCAGCGCAAGTACGCCGAGGTCGCCGATGCGCAGAACCCCGACGTCACGGTCGCCTCGTACGCCTGGTTCACCGGGCTCGACCTCTCGGCCTACGCGCCGAGCACTCCGATGTCGGAGCTGAGCACCGAGCTGTCGCAGACGCAGGTGGCCCGCTTCGCCGACAAGACCGTGGGCGACGTGCTCGGCGACTGGCACGCGCACGGCGTCGGTGCCCGCCCGATCGTGGGCACCCCCGAGCAGGTGGCGGACCGGATGATCGATCTCGCCGACGGCGCCGACCTCGACGGCTTCCTGTTCGCCCCCGTCATCCCGCCGGCCTCGACCGTCGACTTCATCGAGCACGTGCTGCCGATCCTCAAGGAGCGCGGTGCGGTCGTCGAACCCTCGTCCGAGCCGCAGTCGCTGCGTGAGCGTCTGATCGGCACGCCCACTCCTGCGCTCGCCGACTCGCACACGGGCTCGCAGTACCGGCGGACGATGTCGCGTGTCTGACACCCGCACCGGTGTCGCCGTGGTGGGGAGCGCGAACCTCGACCTGGTCGTCGAGGTCTCGCGCCCCCCGCTCGTCGGCGAGACCCTGCTCGGTCGGGCCGGCGGACGCTTCTCCGGAGGGAAGGGGTTGAATCAGGCCGTCTCCTCCGCGCGCAGCGGCTCTCCCACCCGCTTCTGCGCGGTCGTCGGGCAGGATGAGGCCGCTGACGTGCTCGAGCGGACGCTGTCGGACGCCGGCGTGACGACTGTCCTGCGCCGCAGCGCCGCCGCTCCCACCGGGGTTGCCCACGTGCTGGCCTTCGCCGACGGAGACAACAGCATCATCGTGGCTGCCGGTGCGAACGCCGAGCTCGACGCGGACGATGCGATCGCCGGGATCGAGGGCGCAGCGGTCGTGCTCGCCCAGCTGGAGGTCCCGGCCGCGAGCGTGTCCGCCGCGCTGCATGCGGGACGGATGGCCGGCGCGCTGACGATCCTCAACGCCGCGCCCGCCCACCCCGCCGCGGTCGAGATGCTCCCCGATGTCGATGTGCTGGTGGTGAACGAGACGGAGTGCGCCGAGCTCGGCGGTATCGACCGGCTGCATGCGGCGGGTGCACGGACCATCGTGCTCACCCTGGGCGCCGGGGGAGTGCTCCTCCACCGCGCGGGGCGTGACCGCCTGCACACCGAGGCCTTCCGGATCGACCCGGTCGACACGACCGGGGCCGGCGACGCGTTCTGCGGGGCCCTCGCCGCGGCCCTCGCCCGCGGCGACGGGATCGAGGAAGCCCTGATCGGCGCCTCCGCGGCCGGAGCCATCGTGGCCCAGCACCGCGGGGCGACCACCGCGGCCTTGTCCGCCGAGTCGATCGCGACGCTCGTCGCCTCGCGCTGAGTCGCTACTCCGTGCGGGCGGCGTCGTCGTCCGTGCTCACCGTCTCGCCGGCGAAGGTGTATTCGCCGCCGCGGAGGCGCTCCAGCAGGTCGAGCAGCCACTGCTTCTCGGCAGTGAGGCGGGCGGTGGAGAGGTCGAAGATCTCGCGCACGTACTTCGGTGTCGTCTCGGAGCGCAGTGTGTCCTGCACATCGAAGCCGTTCTGGGTGATGATCGCGTCGCTCTTGATGAGGCGATGTTCGAGGCCGGCGATGACCTCCTGCCGGCTCAGCACGAACATGAACGAGGCGACGGTCATGATGGCCTGGGTGTCGAAGGCGGCGACGTTCCAGAGGTTCTCCCGCAGCATCCGCTGGAGCTCGACCTCGCCGGACGGTGTGATGCGATAGGTCGTGCGCGCGGGGCGCTTGCCCTCGGCCTCGGTGCCGCTCTCGGCGATGTAGCCGTCGACCTCGAGGGCGCGCAGGGCGTTGTAGATGGATCCGGGCTGGATGTGCGCCCACTCGTCGACATGCCACGTCATGAGCTCTCGGCGGAGGAAGTACCCGTGTACGGGCTGGAACTGCTTCACGGCGCCGAGGACGACGAGGCGGGTGGTCGACATGCCCCTCATGCTAACGGCTGGGGTCCAAGATTCCGGTTGTTTGCATGATCAAAGTTGCCTATTATCGGAACTAGTCAAAGTTGACTAACGAAAGGAAGCCGAAATGACGTCTGCCGTGACCGAAGCCCTCCCGCGCGACCTCGCCCTCCGCCGGGCGTTCTCGGTATACCCGACCGGCGTCGTCGCCCTCGCTGCGCACATCGATGATCGGGCTGTGGGGATGGCGGTCAACTCCTTCACGTCGATCTCGCTCGAACCGGCACTCGTCGCCATCAGCGCGGCGCGCACCTCGAAGACCTGGCCGGTGCTGCGCGAGGTCCCCGAACTCGGCATGAGTGTGCTGGCCGCGCACCACGAGCCGCTCAGTCGTTCGCTGTCGGCGCGTGAGGGAGACCGGTTCGGAGGTCACGAGTGGCAGCGCACCGACGGTGGGGCCGTGCTCATCTCGGATGCCGCGCTCTGGCTCACCTGCCGCCTGCACAGCACATTCGACGGCGGGGATCACGAGATCGCGCTGTACGAGATCACCGATCTCACGCTGTTCGACGACGTCGAGCCCCTCGTCTTCCACCAGAGCCGCTATCGCGCCATCGCCGCCCCCGAGAGCGCGTGAGCGCTCAGCCGCTCGGGGCGATCGCCGGCCTCGTCGTCCCCGGTGACGGTCGGGGACGGGAGCTCGGCTTCCCGACGGCGAACCTGGAGCTTGCGGACGGCAGCCTCCCCGACGACGGCATCTACGCGGCATGGGTCCGGATCGATGGAGCCGTGCATCCCTGGGCGGCGAGCGTCAGCGTCGGAGCGAACCCGACCTTCGACGGCGACCGTGAGCGGCGGGTCGAGGTGCACCTGCATGACGCGGACATCGACCTGTACGGCCGACGAATGGAGGTGACCCTGATCGCGCTGCTGCGTCCGACGCTCCGGTTCGACCGCGTCGACGACCTGATCGCCCAGACCGCGGAGGATGTGGTCCGCTGCCGGTCCGTGCTGGGCGCGCCGCCGATCGGTCCTGGCTGATCGTTCCGGTCGCACTCTCTCACGGAAAAGCGCCGGATTGGCGGCACGAACTGCGACCGGAACGACTTGCCAGGGCTCAGTCGCGAGCGGTCTGCAGGATCGTCCAGAGCTCCGCGCGCGCGGGGAAGGTCGACAGATCGATGTCGAGCAGCGCACCCGCATGGGCGATGCGGGAGCGCAGCGTGTGCCGATGCACCCCGAGTGCGACCGCGGCGGATTCGGCCTTGGCGTCGTGCTCCAACCAGGTGCGCAGCGAGCGCTCGAGCTCGGCGCCGGTGCGGGCATCGTGTTCGCGGATCGGTGCGAGGCGTGATTCCGCGACCAGGCGTGCCTCATCCGTCGCGAGTGCGGTGAGGATGCGGGAACCGACGGTGTCGGCATAGCGTGCGACGCCGTGGGTGCCCTGTTGCCGCAGTGCGGTGAGTGCCTGAGCGTGCGCCCGGGAGAAGGAGCCGTACCCCTCGGGCTCGGAGACGCCGATGCGGATGCCGAAGCGCGCGGCCGCCTCATCGAGCAGGGACTCATCGCCGACGGAGAGGCACATCGTCACGCCGTCCTCGGATTCGGCCAGGAAGACGGCGGTGCCGTGCTCGACCCGGTTCCGCTCCCACCAGTCCGCGAGCGGGCCGGCCGTGGCATCGGCGGCGACGGCCACGACCACCGGAGCGGGCGGCATGCTTCCCAGCACTCTTCTGGCCAGGCCCGGGTCGTCGGCGAGGAGCGAGCCGAGGAGCTGTGCATGCAGGCGTCGGCGGCTCCGTGCGAGCTGTTCGCTCTGCTCCATCGCGAGTCCGGCCATCGCGATCACCGATGTCACGACCGACCGTGCTTCCGGGTCCAGCGCGTCGATGGCGAGGGCGATCACCCCGCGCAGATGCCCGCCGCGACCGACGGTGAACAGCATGAACGTGTGCTCGCCGAGGACCAGCGACTGCCCGGCTTCGAGCCCGCGGGTGAGGATCTCCATCACCCGCTCGCCCAGGGCGTCGCGCACCTCGGCGTCGAGGCGGTCCCGGGGGTGGGAGGCGACGACCGTTCCCGCGGCGTCGAACATCCCCGCCCAGACCTCGAGCCGTCGTCCGAGTTCCGCGATCGTCGCATCGAGTCCGCTCGGGCGCAGGGCTGCGAGGGCGAGGGCGCGCTGTGTGTCCAGCGCCCAGGATCGGCGGGCATAGGCCTGCGCGGCGATCGCCTCGGAGTGGGCGCGGGCGACCGCGATGAACGGTGTGCGGTACGGCACGGTGAACAGGGGCATGCCGTGCGTGGCGCAGGCGGCGACCAGCTCGTCCGGAACGCCCGAGCGGTGCACCTCGGTGCCGAAGCCGAGTCCGAGGACACCCCGATCGGCGAGGCGACCGACGTAGGTGTCGATGCCGACGGCCTCGTCGAACTGTGTGCCGGTGGTCAGCAGGGCGAGGTCTTCCGAGAGGAACGGTGTCGGATCGGCCAGGTCCGAGCTGTGCACCCAGCGCAGGGGACGGTCGAGAGCCCCGTCCGCCAGCTCGGTCTCGCGGGGGACGAGTGCGAGTCCGAGATCGCGGCGACGCAGCAGGGCGCGCAGTGTCGGCTGCTCGGTCGTGGGCACGGCACGTCCTCCCGTATGTACAACGTGGCGAATTCTTCTTTCAGATTGTACGCGTCGGCGAGTGCGGGGGTCTTCGGCACCGCCGTACGCTCGCGATCATGGCACTCCTCGACACCGCAGCCCCCGCAGTCCCTCTCGGCGGACCCGACCTCCCGCAGGAGCGTCGTCTGGTCACGGACCTCCCCGGGCCCCGCTCGGCCGAGGTGCTCGCGCGCAAGGCGGATGCCGTGGCAGCGGGTGTCGGCCACACCGTGCCGATCGCCGCCGTCGCGGCCGGCGGCGGAGTCGTCGTCGATGCCGACGGGAACTCCCTCATCGACCTCGGCTCGGGCATCGCCGTGACCACGGTCGGCAACGCGCACCCGAAGGTCGCCGCGGCCGTCGCCGCCCAGGCCGCGCAGTTCACCCACACCTGCTTCATGATCTCGCCCTACGAGTCGTACGTCGACGTCGCCGAAGCACTCAACCGCGTCACCCCCGGTGGATTCGCCAAGAAGAGCGCCCTGTTCAATTCGGGAGCGGAGGCGGTCGAGAACGCCATCAAGATCGCCCGCAAGCACACCGGTCGCCAGGCGGTCGTCGCCTTCGACCACGGCTACCACGGCCGCACCAACCTGACCATGGCGCTCACCGCCAAGTCGATGCCCTACAAGAGCGGGTTCGGCCCGTTCGCCCCCGAGGTCTACCGCGCGCCGATGTCGTACCCGTTCCGTGACGGGCTCGAGGGTGGCGAGGCCGCTGCCCGCGTGATCCTCCAGCTCGAGAAGCAGATCGGCGCCGACAACCTGGCCGCGGTCATCATCGAGCCGATCCAGGGCGAGGGCGGCTTCATCGTCCCCGCCGACGGCTTCCTGCCGGCGATCGTCGACTGGTGCCGCGCCAACGGCGTCGTCTTCATCGCCGACGAGGTGCAGACCGGATTCGCCCGCACGGGGCACATGTTCGCGAGCGAGATCTTCGGCATCGAGCCCGACCTGATCACCACCGCCAAGGGGATCGCCGGCGGTCTTCCGCTCGCCGCCGTCACCGGCCGCGCGGAGATCATGGACGCCTCGCACTCCGGTGGTCTGGGCGGCACCTACGGCGGGAACCCGATCGCATGCGCGGCGGCGCTCGCGTCGATCGACGTGTTCGAGAACGACGGGGTGATCGAGCGTGCCCGGGAGATCGGCACGATCCTCACGGACCGCCTCACCGCGATCCAGGAGAGCGATCCTCGCATCGGCGACATCCGCGGCCACGGTGCGATGATCGCAGCCGAGTTCGTCGACCCCGAGACCAAGGCACCGAACGCCGCTCTCACGGCCGCGGTCGCCAAGGCCTGCATCGCGCAGGGCGTCATCGTGCTCACCTGCGGAACCTACGGCAACGTCATCCGCTTCCTTCCTCCGCTCTCGATCGGCGACGACCTGCTGAACGAAGGCCTCGACGTCGTGGCCGCCGCCCTCGCCGCGGCCACGGAATGATGTGCAGGCCGCGCCTCCGCGTGGCCTGACCCCCTGTCCGGTCGCGACCCCAATCGGGGGATTTCGGGTCGCGACCGGCACTACTTCCCAACGAAGGAGTTGCAGATGTCTGAGATCACCCGCGATGTACTGATCATCGGTGCCGGAGCCGCAGGGCTCACGGCGGCGAACGACCTCCGGAAGGCCGGCCTGTCGGTCGCCGTGCTGGAAGCCCGCGACCGTGTCGGCGGACGACTGTGGACCGACGTCATCGACGGCGCCATGCTCGAGATCGGCGGCCAGTGGGTCTCGCCCGATCAGGATGCGCTCAAGGACGCGATCGAGGAGCTGGGGCTCGAGACCTACAGCCGCTACCGCGAAGGGGACAGCGTCTACATCGGACCCGATGGGCAGGTGCACCGCTTCACCGGCGAGATGTTCCCCGTCGCCCCGGAGACCGAGGCGGAGATCGCTCGGATCACCGACATCCTGGATGCGCTCGTCGCCGAGATCGACCCGGATCGTCCCTGGGCGCACCCGAGCGCCGCCGACTGGGACTCCATCACCTGGGATGCGTGGCTGCGTCAGCAGACCGACGATGACGAGGCCGTGCGGAACCTGGCCTTCGCCACGGGATCCGCGATGCTCACCAAGCCGACGCACGCGTTCTCGCTGCTACAGTCGCTGCTGATGGCCTCGTCCGCCGGTTCCTACTCGAACCTCGTGGATGCCGACTTCATCCTCGACAAGCGGGTCGTCGGCGGGCTCCAGCAGGTGCCGCTGCGTCTCGCCGAGCGTCTGGGCGACGATGTGCTCCTCAACCAGCCCGTGCGCAGCCTCGAGTGGTCGGATGCCGGCGTCGTCGCCACCACGGACGACCTCACGGTCCGTGCCCGCCACGCGATCCTCGCCCACGCGCCGGTGCTGTACAGCCGCATCTCGTTCGTGCCGCCGCTGCCGCGCCGCCAGCACCAGCTGCACCAGCACCTCTCGATGGGCTTCGTCATCAAGGTGCACGCGGTCTACGACCGTCCGTTCTGGCGCGAGCAGGGCCTCAGTGGCACCGCGTTCAGCCCGTACGAGCTCTCGCACGAGGCCTATGACAACACGAACCACGGCGATGAGCGCGGCACCCTGGTCGGCTTCGTGTCCGACGCCAACGCCGACGGGGTCTTCGAGCTCTCGGCCGAGGAGCGCAAGGAGCGCATCCTCGAGTCGCTGTCGCACTACTACGGTCCCGAGGCCAAGAACCCGGTCGTCTACTACGAGAGCGACTGGGGCAGCGAGGAATGGACGCGCGGCGCCTATGCCGCGAGCTTCGACATGGGCGGCCTGCACCGGTACGGCGCGGACCTCCGCACCCCCGTCGGCCCGATCCACTTCGCCTGCAGCGACATCGCCGGTGCTGGGTACCAGCACGTGGACGGCGCGATCCGGATGGGGCACCTGGTGGCCTCGAACATCGTCGAAGCAAGCCGTGAGAACGGCTCCGCAGAGAGCGTCGGCTGATGAGCGGCTCGGTCGTCGTGGGGTACACGGCGACGGATGCGGGAGCGGATGCTGCCGCCCTCGGTGCGCGGCTCGCCCGCAGCCTCGGCGCGACGCTGCACCTGGTGATCGTGCTTCCCAACGAGGGCACGCGCAACGCCGCGGTGCCGCCGGAGCGGGCCTACGAGGAGCACATCAGGGCGCAGGCCAGGAAGTGGCTCGGCGAGGCCGTGGTCAGCCTCCCGCAGGAGCTGACCCGCAGCGGTCACGTGCGCTTCTCCGAGTCGTTCGCCGAAGGGCTGATCGCCGCCGGTGAGGAGTTCGGCGCCAGGGTCATCGTGATCGGCGCAGCGGGTGGTGGCATCTTCGGACGCCACCGTCTCGGCAGCGTCGCCTCCGAGCTCCTGCACTCGTCGACGATCCCGGTGGCCCTCGCCCCCGTGGGGACGGCGCAGCAGGACGACCACGTGATCCCGCGCGTCACCGTCGCGGTCGGCTCGCGACCGGGCGCCGACGCCCTTCTCGACGAGGCCGTGGCCATCGCCGGCGACAGCGGTGTCGATCTCCGACTCGTGTCCCTCGTGCCGTTCGACGTGCCTCCGGGGCTCGACACCGGCGCGATCCGCACGGTCGGCGACACGCACGCGCAGGAGGTGCTGGCGGTGGCGACGGAGCTGCTGCCGGACGGTCGCACCGCCGCGGTCGAGAAGGCGCCAGGCGACTCCGTCGAGGATGCCGTCGCGCAGCTCCACTGGCTTCCCGGGGAGGTCGTCCTCGTCGGCTCCAGCCGCCTGGCCCAGCCCCGTCGTCTCTTCCTGGGGTCCACGGCAGCGAAGATGCTGCACGAGCTCCCCGTCCCCATGATCGTCGTCCCGCGCACCCGCAACGAGGCAGGAGAACGCTGATGAGCAGCACCAACCGGGCGACGGAGCCCGAATCCGGTGTCACCACCGGTATCTCCACGAAGGGCCTGAGCGCCGGAACGGTCGGCCTCATCGGCGCGGTCGTGATCGGCATCTCGTGCATCGCGCCCGCATACACGTTCACCGCGGCCGTCGGCCCGGTCGCGTCCACGGTGGGGTCGCAGATCCCCGCCATCATCCTCGTCGGGTTCATCCCGATGCTCCTGGTCGCCTTCGGCTATCGCGAGCTGAACAACCGGATGCCCGACTCCGGCACCTCGTTCACGTGGGCTGCCCGCGCCTTCGGGCCGTGGGTCGGCTGGATGGCGGGCTGGGGCCTGGTGGTCGCCACGATCCTGGTGCTGTCGAACCTCGCCGGCATCGCGGTCGACTTCCTGTTCCTCCTGATCTCGCAGATCACCGGCAATCCGGACATCGCCGGGCTGGCGAGCGTCACCTGGATCAACATCAGCGTGTGCCTGCTGTTCATGCTTGGCGCGACCTGGGTCTCGTACCGCGACATGCAGACGACGCAGAAGCTGCAGTACTGGCTGGTGAGCTTCCAGATCCTCGTCCTCGTCTTCTTCGCGATCTCGGCGATCGTCCAGGCCGTCGGCGGCAACGGCTTCGACTACCAGCCGTTCGATCTGAACTGGTTCAACCCCTTCGCGATCTCGTCGTTCAGCGCGATCGCGGCCGGCCTCTCGCTCTCGATCTTCATCTTCTGGGGCTGGGACGTCACGCTCACCATGAACGAGGAGACCAAGGATCCCGAGAAGACCCCGGGGCGTGCGGCCACCCTCACGGTGCTCACGATCGTCTCGCTGTACCTGCTGCTCGCCGTCGCGATGATCATGTTCGCCGGCGTCGGAACCGGTGCACTGGGACTCGGCAACGAGGACATCCAGGAGAACGTCTTCTTCCACCTCTCCGGCCCGATCCTCGGTCCGCTCGCGTTCCTCGTCTCGCTCGCCGTGCTCACCAGTTCGGCCTCGTCGCTGCAGTCGACGTTCGTGGGACCGGCGCGCACGCTGCTCGCGATGGGGCACTACGGCGCGCTGCCCAAGTCGTTCGCGAAGGTCAGCCCGCGCTTCTTCACGCCCGGGTACGCGACGATCGTCTCGGCGATCGTGGCATCGGCCTTCTACGCCGTCATGCGCGTGGTCAGCGAGGACACGCTGTGGGACACCATCCTCACGCTCGGCATGATGATCTGCTTCTACTACGGGATCACCGCCTTCGCGTGCGTCTGGTACTTCCGCAAGCAGTGGTTCGACTCGACGCGGAACTTCTTCTTCACGTTCCTGTTCCCGCTCGTCGGCGGAGCGATCCTCGCGGTGCTGTTCTTCACCACGCTGATCGACTCGATGGACCCCGCCTACGGGTCCGGTTCGCAGATCGGCGGCGTCGGCATCGTCTTCATCCTCGGGATGCTGATCATCGTCGTCGGCCTCGCCGTCATGATCTGGAACGCGGTCCGACGGCCCGCGTTCTTCCGCGGACAGACGCTGAGCATCGACGCACCGCCCAGCCGACGCCCGCGCTCCTAGCCCTCCTCACAGAAAGAGAATCATGAGCACCCAGACCGAACAGGCCCTCCTCGACAGCATCCCCACCGGTCTCTTCATCGGCGGTCAGTGGATCGACGGCGAGACCGGCGGCACCTTCGACGTGCAGGATCCCGCGACCGGTGCCGTGATCCGCACCATCGCCGACGCGACGCCCGCAGACGGCATCCGTGCGCTCGACGCCGCGGTCGCCGCGCAGGACGACTGGGCTGCGACGGCTCCTCGCGTGCGCAGCGAGATCCTTCGTCGGGCGTTCGACCTCGTGCAGGAGCACAAGGAGGATCTCGCCCTGCTCATGACCCTCGAGATGGGCAAGCCCCTCGCCGAGGCCCGGGGTGAGGTCGGCTACGGCGGCGAGTTCCTGCGGTGGTTCAGCGAGGAAGCCGTGCGCATCAGCGGCCGATACGGCATCAACCCGGAGGGCACCGGCCACATGGTCGTGTCGCAGCGCCCGGTCGGACCGTCCTTCTTCGTGACGCCGTGGAACTTCCCCTTCGCCATGGCGACGCGCAAGATCGCCCCCGCGCTCGCCGCCGGCTGCACCGTCGTGATCAAGCCCCCGGCACTCACGCCGCTCACCACGATCTTCTTCGTCTCGCTGCTGGAGAAGGCCGGACTGCCCGCGGGCGTGGTCAACGTCGTGCAGACGTCGAAGTCCAGCGCGCTCTCGGCACCCATCATCGCCGACCCGCGTCTGCGCAAGCTGTCGTTCACCGGTTCGACCGAAGTCGGCCGCAAGCTGATCGCCCAGGCGGCGGAGGGCGTGCTGCGCGTGTCGATGGAGCTCGGAGGCAACGCGCCGTTCGTGGTGTTCGACGACGCCGACCTCGACAAGGCCGTGGACGGCGCGCTCGCCGCGAAGTTCCGCAACATCGGACAGGCCTGCACCGCGGCCAACCGTTTCATCGTGCACAAGGACGTCGCGGGCGAGTTCGCGAAGCGCGTGACCGAGCGTGTCAACAGCATGAAGATCGGTCGGGGCACGGAGGACGGCGTCGCGATCGGTCCGCTCATCGACGCGGATGCCGTCGCCAAGGCCGGCGAGCTCGTCGACGACGCGGTCGGACGCGGTGCGACCCTCCTCGCGGGTGGCAAGGCCGTCGAGGGAACGGGCACGTTCTACGAACCCACCGTGCTCACCGATGTCGTCGCCGGGAGCGCGATCCTCCGCGAGGAGATCTTCGGACCGGTGCTCGCCATCGCGACCTTCGAGACCGAGGATGAAGCCGTGCACCTCGCGAACGACACGGAGTACGGGCTCGTCTCGTACGTCTTCACCGAGAACCTGCAGCGCGGACAGCGGATGATCGACAAGCTCGAGACCGGCATGATGGGTCTCAACGTGGGCGTGGTCTCCAACGCAGCGGCCCCCTTCGGCGGCGTCAAGCAGTCCGGCGTCGGCCGCGAGGGCGGGTTCGAGGGCATCCACGAGTACCTGTCCACCAAGTACACGCTGATCCCGGTCTCCTGATTCCGATGCGCGGGGCCCGCACCGTCGGGCCCCGCCCCACCACACGAGAGGACATGTCATGACCGACTACGCCGTCATCAACCCCGCCACCGGAGAGACGCTGGCGTCCTTCGACACCTTCACCGACGCCCAGATCGAGGAGGCCGTCGCCGCCGCCGACGAAGCCCACCGCGAGTGGTCGCGCTCGTCGACCGTCGCCGAGCGCGCCGCGCTCCTGCACCGCGCTGCCGAGCTGCACCGCGAGCGACGGGAGGAGCTCGCCGACATCTTCGTGCGCGAGATGGGGAAGCCGCGTGAGGCCGCGCTCGGCGAGGTCGACTTCGCCGCGGACATCGCCGACTACTACGCCGACCAGGCGGAGTCGATCATGGCGGACCAGCCGATCGCGATCCTGGGGGAGGGCTCGGCCGTCATCCGCCGCTCCTCGCTCGGGCCGCTCATCGGCATCATGCCGTGGAACTTCCCGGCGTACCAGATCGTCCGCTTCGCCGCCCCGAACCTGATCGTCGGCAACACGATCCTGCTGAAGCCGGCGCCGCAGTGCCCGGAGTCCTCGACCGCGATCGAGAAGATCTACCACGATGCCGGCTTCCCGAAGGGCGCCTACCAGAACGTGCTCGCGACGAACGAGCAGATCGGGACGATGATCGCCGACCCGCGCGTGCAGGGTGTCTCGCTCACCGGCTCCGAGCGCGCCGGCGCCGCGGTCGCCGAGATCGCCGGCCGCAACCTCAAGAAGGTCGCGCTGGAGCTGGGTGGCTCCGACCCGTTCATCGTGCTCTCCACCGACGACCTCGACGCCACCGTGCAGGCCGGCGTCGATGCTCGTCTGGACAACAACGGACAGGCCTGCAACGGCGCGAAGCGGTTCATCGTGGTGGACGGGCTGTACGACGCCTTCGTCGAGAAGTTCACGGCGGCGATGGCGGCGGTCGAGGCGACCGACCCCATGCTCGACGACACGGTCCTCGGTCCGGTGTCCTCCGAGACGGCCGCGGTCACCCTGCAGAAGCAGATCGACCAGGCCGTCGAGCAGGGGGCGACCCTGCTCACCGGCGGAACGCGCGAGGGCACGTTCTTCGCTCCGACCGTGCTGGCCGACGTGACGCCCGAGATGAACGTGTACCGCGAGGAGCTCTTCGGGCCCGCTGCCGTCGTCTACCGTGTGGCGGATGAGGACGCTGCGGTCGAGCTCGCGAACGACACCACGTTCGGTCTCGGCTCGTACGTCTTCACCACGGATGCCGAGCAGGCCGAGCGCGTCGCCGACAAGATCGAGGCGGGCATGGTCTACGTCAACCTCGTGCTGGCCGACAGCCCCGAGCTGCCCTTCGGCGGTGTCAAGCGCAGCGGCACGGCCCGCGAGCTGGGCCACCTGGCCGCCGACGAGTTCGTCAACAAGAAGCTCATCCGCATCGGCTGAGCGCCACGATGAACGGCCCCTCGCAGACCGCGAGGGGCCGTTCGCGTGCCCGCCTCGGAACACGTGACGAATGGCCTGTCGGTGGAGACATCGAGTGGGAGACAATGGCGGCATGAGCGCGCACACCGACCCCATCGAGACCCTGGCCTCGGACCGGAGCTGGGAGCTGCTCGGCACGCAGGAACTGGGACGACTCGTCACCCATGTGGGCGACACGATCGACATCTTCCCGGTGAACTACGTGGTCGACGGCGAAGGCATCCTGTTCCGCACCGCGCCGGGCAGCAAGCTGTTCGAGCTGACCGTCAACACCGACGTGCTGTTCGAGGTCGACGACCACACCGACACGGATGCCTGGAGCGTGATCATCCGCGGGTACGCCACCGCACTGGAGTCGGATGCCGACGTGCAGCGGGCGGAGGCCGCGGGGCTTCGGCCCTGGATCCCCACCCTCAAGCGCGTCTTCGTACGCATCGCCCCGACCTCGGTCTCGGGGCGGGCGTTCCGCCGCAGTGCCGAGCCGGAGCGCGACGGTCCCCAGGAGTACTGACCGCACCGGCACCGCGCGGCGCGTGTCCCGAAGGAGACCTCACGTTCTGGAGGAGATCTCCCGTCCTGGAGGAGATCTCACAGGATGAAGGAGATCTCACAGGATGAAGGAGATCTCACAGGATGAAGGAGATCTCACAGGATGAAGGAGCGAAGACAGCATTCGCTCCTTCAGAGCATGAGATCTCCTTCGTGTGGGTGCCCGGGCGTAGGGTCGAAGCATGGCCAACGTCGCTGAGAACATCGTCAAGACTCTGCACGCCAATGGGATCGACCGGGTCTACGGCATCCCCGGGGATTCGCTGAACGGCTTCACGGACGCCCTGCGCAAGGACGGCACGATCCGATGGGTGCACGTGCGCCACGAGGAGTCCGCCGCGTTCGCCGCCGCTGCGGATGCCGCCACGACGGGAGAGCTCGCGGTCGTCGCAGGATCCTGCGGGCCGGGCAACCTGCACCTCATCAACGGACTGTACGATGCGAACCGCTCGCGTGTGCCGGTGCTCGCCATCGCCGCGCAGATCCCCACCACCGAGATCGGCACGGGGTACTTCCAGGAGACGCATCCGCAGGAGCTCTTCCGCGAGTGCAGCGTGTACGTCGAGTACGTCGCCGACCCCGCACAGATGCCGCGCCTGCTGGAGATCGCCATGCGCGCCGCGATCGAGGAGCGCGGCGTCGCGGTGCTCGTGATCCCGGGGGACGTCGCCCTCGCCGACATCGCCGACGATCGCGCCGTCGTGATCGAGCGCAGCCATCCCGTGATCGTGCCGAGCGCTGCGGAGCTCGAGAAGGCGGCGACGCTGCTGAACGCGGCGAACAGCGTCACGATCCTCGCGGGTGCCGGTGTGGAGGGCGCCCACGACGAGGTCATCGCCCTCGCCGACACGCTCGGCGCGCCGATCGTGCACGCCCTCCGCGGCAAGGAGTTCATCGAGTACGACAACCCCTTCGACGTCGGGATGACGGGGCTTCTGGGCTTCGCCTCCGGATTCCGCGCGATGGAGGCCGCCGACGCCCTGCTCGTGCTGGGCAGCGACTTCCCCTACGAGCAGTTCTATCCGGACGGTGCGAAGACGATCCAGGTCGACATCCGGGGTGCACAGCTCGGGAAGCGGCATCCCCTCGATCTGGGGCTGGTCGGTGACGTGCGCGCGACCGCCGATGCCCTGCTGCCGCGTCTGGCACGCAAGGACGACCGGAGCCACCTCGATGACGCCACCGCCCACTATCGCAAGACGCGCAAGAAGCTCGACGAGCTGGCGGTGCCCGCGAAGGGCGACCGCCCCATCCATCCGCAGTATCTGGCTCGGCTCCTGGACGAGTACGCGACCGACGACGCGATCTTCACCGCCGACGTGGGGTCACCGACCGTGTGGGCGGCCCGCTACCTGTCGATGACCCAGGACCGCCGGCTGATCGGTTCGTTCACGCACGGCTCGATGGCCAATGCGCTGATGCACGGGATCGGGGCGCAGGTGGCCCACCCCGACCGACAGGTCGTGGCCCTCGCGGGTGACGGTGGTCTCTCGATGATGCTCGGTGAGCTGCTGACCCTGACGCAGAACGAACTGCCCGTGAAGACCATCGTGGTCAACAACTCGTCGCTGAACTTCGTCGAGCTCGAGATGAAGGCCGCGGGCTTCGTGACGTACGGGACCGGATTGGAGAACCCCAGCTTCGCCGCGATCGCCGAGGCGATGGGGATCTTCGCCCGTCGTGTGGAGCGCAGCGAGGATCTGCCGGAGGCCGTGCGCGAGGTGCTCGCCCACGACGGCCCCGCCCTGCTGGACGTGGTGACGGAACGGCAGGAGCTGTCGATGCCGCCCGCGATCGAGGCCGCCCAGGTCAAGGGCTTCGCGCTGTACGCGATCCGCACGGTGATGTCCGGGCGCGGGGACGAGCTCCTCGATCTCGCCAGGGCGAACTGGCGCCAGTTCTTCTGAGCGGGCGCTCAGCTCTCCAGGTGCGAACGGATCTCGGCGGCTTCACCGTGCCGACCGAGCGACTCGAAGACGTTGCCGAGTTCGAGTGCGGCCACCTGCAGCAGGGGAGGGTGGCCGGCGGCGTGCTCGATCGCACTGCGGTAGACGGGTACCGCATCGGCTGACCTGTCGTTTCCGGCGAGCACGCGTCCGGCGAACAGCTCAGAGCTCCCTGCAGAGCCCAGGTCTCCGAGCGCGGCGAACCCGTCGGCGGCGGTGAGCGCGGCCGCGACCGCCTCGTCGATCCGGCCGAGCTCGGCGAGAGCGCGACCGCGCGAATCCGTGACATCGGCGAGGAGCCACGCCGCCTCGTGCTGCTGCGCGAGCGCGGCGACCTCGTCGAAGAGCGCGAACGCCCGCTCGTCACCACGACCGCCGTACGCCTGCCCGAGACTGTGCAGCACCTCGGTCAGCGCTCCGACGGCGTCGGGTGCGCGGCGCACGATCTCGGCGGCCGCCTCCAGCAGCCCGATCGCGTCCTCCTGTTCGTCGAAGCGTGCGAGGATCTTGGCCTGCTCGGTCATCGACATCGCCTGATCGGCGTGCTCTTCGGCCTGGCCGAACAGTTCGGAGGCGTAGCCGTGCGCCCCGACGGCCTGGCCGAACTCACCGGCCGCGCCCAGGGCGCGGGCCAGCATCGATGCGGTCATCGCGCGGGAGCCGGCGGCCACCTCCGCGATCTCCTCCCGCTGCAGCACGTCGCCGAACAGCTCCGCCGCTTCCTCCGCATCCCCGACCCGCAGCATGGCGCGCGCGAGACGGAAGTCCACCCCGGTGGAGTCGCCCCCGGCCTCTCCGGCGATCCGCGACGCGAGACGGTAGCGCGAAACGGCCTTCTCGGGCTCTTCCGCGTCCTCCCAGAGGGCCCCGGCGAGCAGGTGCGCATCGCCCAGCGCGCGGGTCGCTCCCAGCTCGGCGAGCAGCCGGCAGACCTCGTCCGCATCCGTGGCGCCTTCGACGTAGCTGTCGGTGCCGCCGCGCACCCGCGCCCTGATCTGCAGGGCCTGTGCCCGGTGCCCGGTGCTGAGGTCGTCCTGGGCGAGGAAGCGGTCGAGCAACGTGATCGCCGGTTCCAGGTCGCCCTTGCTGAGCACCGCCGAGATCGCCAGCAGGGTCGTGGTGTTCGAGAGGCGAACGTCCTCGGCCTCGGCGAACGAGCGGGCGGCGACCTCTGCGAGATCCAGTGCCGCATCCGCCTCACCGGCCTGCAGGTGCAGTGCGGCGCGGCTGATCGCGAGGTCACCGCGCGACCAGGCGGGAAGCGAAGCCGAAGCCGCGTCGGAGATCGCCTCTTCCAGCGCGGCGGTCGTCTCAGGGGTGTTCAGCCCGAAGGTCGCGAGCTCCAGGCGTTCCTCCAGTGCGGCTTGCTCGTCGCGACCGGCGGCCCGGAGCGCGGCGATGCGCTCGGGCAGCAGCTGCAGGGCCTCCTCGGCGCGGTCGAGGGCGATCAGGATGCCCAGACGCATCGACAGCAGCTGGGCGCGCTTGTCGGGGTCCTCCACCGCGAGCGCCCGCGGAAGAGCGTCGAGGGTCTCGTGCTCGGCCCCGAACTGGGCGAGCTGCATCGCGCGCTCGAACCAGCCGTCCGCATCCACCGGGGCGGCGGACGGGGTCGGGGCGACGAACGCATCCGAGCGGATCGGCACGTCGTACTGCTCCGTGGCGAGGGCGCGCATCCGGTCCAGACTGCGGGCGTGTCCCCGGGTCCCGTCCCGCTCGTCGAACGCGGCGCCGATCCGCTCTGCGGCGGACCAGGCCGCCGCGGCGAGGTCGGTCGCGCTCCAGGGACCGTCGTGCGCGCCGAACAATGGGACGAGGGAGGGAGCGTCCGCACCGCGCACGGGGGTGTCGCCGTGCCCCGCGGCGGTGACCCGGTCCAGGGCCACGGCGAGGGCGGCGAGGGCGGCGAAATGCGCGTCGACGTTCAGTCCGTCGTGCGCCAGCCAGGCGATGTGCTTCTCCACCATGGCGAGTGCCCGCGCCTCGTTGCCCGTGATCGCGGCGAAGACGATGTTGTTGGCCACGATGCGGAGGTTGTCCGGGTTGTCCTTCGCCAGGCGGTAGCTGCGCAGGTGGGCGGTCTTCGCCTCCGCCGGGCGGCCGGCGCGGAGGTAGGGGAGCAGGGCCCGGGAGAGCGCATGCTCCGGCTCCTCGCCGCAGGAGAAGCCGCCCTCGATCATCTCCTCGACCAGCCGGATCGCCTCGTCGTCGCGGTCGGTGTCCGCATAGAAGCCGGCGACCTGACTGCGACCGCAGGCGTCGCAGTGACTGTGGTCGTCGCGGGGAGTGGCCTCGAGCTGCACGCGCAGCGCCTCGGCATCGTCCATGCGACCGGCGTCCCACGCATCCTCGAAGCGTGCGGTGAGCACGCCGCTCAGGCCGAGTCCGGCGGCGCGGTAGTGCGCCTCCATGTCGTCCAGCACGGCGGCGATCTGCTCCTGCGAGAACGCGGGCGAGGACCGCAACGAGGAGGCCATCCACTTGAACTGCCACATCAGGTCGGCGCCGCCGTTGTCGAGGTCGGCGGGGAACCGCTGCGGATCCGCGTCATGGTGCGCGAGGCACCACGCGAACGAGTTCAGCATCACGTCGGTCGCGCCGCCCATGTTGGCCGAAGCCGTCTGCCGCATCCGCGCCTCGTACTCGAGGCGCTCGTCGCCGACCTCGATCGCCAACGCCACGGCTTCCGCGACGAGGGCCTGCTCGGCGGGGCCCCAGGGCGTGCGATCGATCTCCTCGAGCAGCTGCTGGAAGCGCTTCTTCGGACGTGCCATGGACGGAACCCTTCGATGGAGAGTCAGCGGACGTCGTCGAAGGGGATCTGATCCCCTTCGAGGCCGGCCGAGAGCGAGACGAGATCGGCGAGCGCGCTCGTCATGAGCGCGCGGTCGGCGTCGGCGAGCGGATGGTGCCCGGCGAGCAGTGCCTGGATGTAGAGGAGCTGCACCGTGCGGGCGAACACGGCGTCGTCGTGCACGCGCACCAGCGCGCGGACGACACGGTTCGACCAGTTCAGGCACAGACGGGCACGGAGATCTTCCTGGCGTCCGGACGACAGCGTCCGGTCGATGCGGTCCAGCACCCCGCCCCAGAGCGCCCCGGTGACGCCCTTGGTGCGGCCGCGGTCGATCGCGCGCAGCACCTCGGGGTCGGCGACGTAGAGCCCTGCGAGGTCGGGGCGGTCGATGGAGCGCACCACCACGGAGCATCCGGATGCCGTGAGCACGGCCTCGGCGCGGGCCTCCAGGGCGACGGCGGCATCGCGGTCGTCGAGCGGCGGAGGATCGAGGCGGTCCAGCTCGGCGGTCACATCGACCTGCTCGACCGTGACGTGCGGGTACAGGTCGGGAAGCATCCGGATCAGGTCGGCGTCGTAGAGATACCCTCCGTTGACCAGTACCTCGCCGCCGGGGGAGATGCCGGCCACCTGGCGGAACTCGTCCACGGTGTTCGCGTACCGGATGTGCGGGTGACGCTCGACGAGGTCGCCGATCCGGAGGGTGCCGTGCGTCGTCTCGACGGTCAGCCAGCGGGAGATGAAACGGGCCAACTCCTCGTCGTGGCGGACGAGCGACTTCAGTCCGACCTCGTGCACGGCGACGAACTGCGCCAGGCGGTGCGGCTCGCTCAGCCCGAGCTCGAGCACCCAGCGGCGGATGCCGGCGCCGAGCTGCTCGCGCACGCGCTCCAGGGCCTCGTCCTCGACGAGCGACTCCCGGCTCGCGGTGGGTGCGAGCCCGGTGGAATCCACCACGGCGCGGACGAAGAAGGCCCACTCGGGCAGCACATCGTTGACGCGCTCGGAGAGCAGCATCCGTCCCAGATACATGCGCGTCGCCTGACGTGCACCGGGAGGCGGGGCGTAGGGCAGCACGTAGGCGAGGCCGCGGGTGCCGGTGGCCGGCTCGCTCAGCTCGATGACATCGAGAGGGCCGGTCCCGAGGAGGTCGCGTCCGTAGCTCACGGCGGCCTCCGGGTCCTGCGCGGCGTCGAGGAAGGGCGCGTCGCGGGTGATGTCGATGTCGCCGGAGGCGGTGTCGATCGTGACCCGCACCGGCAAGAACTCCCCGAACGTCGTCGCCAGCTCGTGCACGCTGGCCGGGCGCAGCAGGTCTCCGGCGTCGAAGCGCGGGACGAGATGCACGCTGGTGCCGATCGGCAGCTCCTCGTCGATCTCGGCCACCTGGAACGTGCCGTCCGCGCTTCCCGTCCACTCCACGGAGGCCCCGCCGCGGGCGCTGCGGGAGCGGATGACGATCGTGTCGGCGACCATGAAGCAGCTCAGCAGTCCGATGCCGAACTGTCCGAGGTAGTCGCTGCGCGGCAGGTCGAAGATGTCGCGCTTGGAGCTTCGGCCGACGGTCGCGAGCAGATCGGCGACCTCGGTCACGGTGAGCCCCACGCCGTCGTCGCGCAGCACGAACTCGCCGCTCTCGGCGGTCAGCGGAGTGATCCGGATGCGTCCGCCCCCGCCGTCGACCTCGCGACGCGCCGTGATCGCGTCGCGGGCGTTCTGCAGAAGCTCCCGCAGGTACACCCGGGGGCTGGAGTAGATGTGTCGACTGAGCAGATCGACGACTCCGCGCAGATCCACCTGGAACTGCTGCACTTCAGCGCTCACCGGCGCTCCCTCCTCCTGCACACGCTCGCCGAGCCTAACAAGAACACGCCATCGCGATCCCGGTTCGGCGCGACCGGATCGATGCCGTATGCTTGTGGGGCAGTTGTTGTCTGCATTCTTTCGCCATGCCTGGGGTTTCCCGACCACGGTCACGGCGGCAGAATGGGGAAAACACCCCGAGACCTCCCGGTCTCTAGGGCGGTAGCTCAATTGGCAGAGCAGCGGTCTCCAAAACCGCAGGTTGCAGGTTCGATTCCTGTCCGCCCTGCGCGTCAGCGCAACGCTGACACACGAAAGGTACATTCAGGATGGATCAGGACGAACCGCGCGGCGAGGTCGTCGCGGCCGGCGCCACCCGCGAGAAGAAGGGCAACCCCTTCTCCCGGTTCTTCGGGAGCATCGCCCTGTTCATCCGCCAGGTCATCGCCGAGCTCCGCAAGGTCGTCACCCCGACTCGCAAGGAGCTGTTCAAGTTCACCGGTGTCGTGCTCGTCTTCGTGATCATCGTCATGGGCATCGTCTACGGCTTGGACACGCTGTTCGCATTCGTGACGCACTGGGTGTTCGGAATCCCTGGCTGATGACCCCCGCGGCTCACGCCGCAGCTATGGAGAAGAAGCAACGTGTCTGAACGATATTCCGACGACGCCGACTGGGCGACCGCCGCAGAGCAGTCCAGCGAGGAGGACGAGGCCCAGGAGGGCAACGTCCTCGCCGCGGAGGAGCTCTCGGTCACCTCGGCCGAGCACGTCGCGGTCCACGTCGAAGGCGAAGACGGCGAAGAAGACGGCACGGAAGACATCGACATCGACATCGACGACCCGGAGGCGGACGCGATCGTGAACGACGCTCTCAACCTGGACGAAGCGGCAGAGTCTGAGGCTGCCGCTGAGGTCCTCAACGAATCTGTGGCCGAAGAGGCCGCCGACCACGACGCGGCTGCGGCCGAAGAGGTCACCCCCTACGACGGTCCCGAGGTCGGTGCCGATGAAGTCCAGAGCGACGAGGACTCCGCGGCGGACGAGGGTGCGGAAGAAGACCCGTACGAGGCCTTCCGTATGGACCTGCGTATGCTCCCCGGCAAGTGGTACGTCATCCACTCCTACGCCGGTTTCGAGCGCAAGGTGAAGGCCAACATCGAGCAGCGCAAGTCGACGCTCGAGGTCGAGGACGAGATCTACCAGGTCGAGGTCCCGATGGAAGACGTGGTCGAGATCAAGAACGGCCAGCGCAAGATGGTCACCCGCGTGCGCATCCCCGGCTACGTGCTGGTGCGCATGGAGCTCACGGAAGACACCTGGTCGGTCGTGCGTCACACCCCGGGTGTCACCGGCTTCGTGGGCAACGCTCACAACCCGACGCCGCTGCGCTTCGAAGAGGCCTTCAACATGCTGAAGTCGCTCGTCGAGGTCAAGGACGTCCCCACGGCCAAGAACATCGCGTCGAAGGGCGGCGTCGCCGTCGCTCGTCCGCTCCCCGCCGAGGTCGACTTCGAGGTCGGCGAGACCATCACGATCAAGGAAGGCTCGTTCGCGGGGCTTCCCGGTTCGATCAGCGAGATCAAGCCCGAGAGCGGCAAGCTCACGGTCCTCGTCTCGCTCTTCGAGCGCGAGACCCCGGTCGAGCTGTCGTTCGACCAGGTCACCAAGATGGTCTGACGCACACATCCTTCACGAGAACGGCCGTCCCTTTCGGGGCGGCCGTTCTCGCGTCCCCCCGTCCCCCGGATGCGGGATCAAAAACGCGCCCGGGAACCCTCCGCGAGAAACGTTTTCGATCCCGCATCCGGCGATCCGGGGGCGATCCGGGGGCGGGGGCGGGGGCGGGAACGGAACGGGAGGGGGCGGGGGATGAGGTAGGATTGTGTGGTTTGTGTGCCGCTTCGGCGTGCGCAGAGACGACCACGGTTCGGAAACGCCGGATCTGTGGGAGAAGCGGATGCTCCGGTATCCGATTCGATGAAAGGAAAGAGAATGGCACCGAAGAAGAAGGTGACCGGCCTGATCAAGCTTCAGATCAACGCCGGTGCAGCCAACCCGGCGCCGCCGATCGGCCCCGCGCTCGGTCAGCATGGCGTCAACATCATGGAGTTCTGCAAGGCGTACAACGCCGCGACCGAGTCGCAGCGCGGCAACGTCATCCCCGTCGAGATCACCGTCTACGAGGACCGCAGCTTCACGTTCATCCTGAAGACCCCGCCCGCCGCGGAGCTCATCAAGAAGGCCGCAGGCGTCGCGAAGGGTTCTTCGACCCCGCACACCGTCAAGGTTGCGAAGATCACCAAGGACCAGGTCCGTCAGATCGCAGAGACCAAGCAGGCCGACCTGAACGCGAACGACGTCGAGGCCGCTATCTCGATCATCGCCGGCACCGCCCGTTCCATGGGCATCACGGTCGAGGGCTGAGGAGAATAATCATGGCTACCAAGTCCAAGGCTTACAAGGCTGCCGCCGAGAAGATCGAGGCAGACCGTTTCTACACCCCGGCCGAGGCCGTCGCCCTCGCGAAGGAGACCGGCTCGTCGAAGTTCGACTCGACCGTCGAGGTCGCGCTGAAGCTCGCTGTCGACCCCCGCAAGGCGGACCAGATGGTGCGCGGCACCGTCATCCTGCCCCACGGCACCGGTAAGACCGCCCGCGTCATCGTCTTCGCCACCGGCCCCGCGGCCGAGGCAGCGATCGCCGCAGGTGCGGATGAGGTCGGCGGCGCCGAGCTCATCCAGAAGGTCGCCGATGGCTGGACCAACTTCGACGCCGCGGTCTCCACCCCGGAGCTCATGGGCCAGGTCGGTCGTCTCGGAAAGGTGCTCGGACCGCGCGGTCTGATGCCGAACCCGAAGACCGGCACCGTGACCCCGAACCCGGCCAAGGCCGTCGAGGAGATCAAGGGCGGAAAGATCGAGTTCCGCGTCGACAAGCACGCCAACGTGCACTTCGTCGTCGGCAAGGCCTCCTTCACCGCAGAGCAGCTGGGCGAGAACATCGGCGCAGCGCTCGAGGAGATCGTCCGCCTCAAGCCGTCGAGCTCGAAGGGCCGTTACATCCAGAAGGGCGCCGTGTCGACCACGTTCGGCCCCGGCATCCCGCTGGACGTCAACGCCATCTGAGTCTGACTCGCAGAGAACGCCCCCGGGTTCGCCCGGGGGCGTTTTCGCGTCCCTGCACCCGGCTCCGCGTGTGCGGTGAAACGAAACGTCATCGGATGAGGGAAACCGGCGGCCCCCGCGTACTGTGAGGAAGTTCCCGCGCCGGTCACGTAAACTCGCACCGCGCTTCACACCCCAGGAGGGTCCATGTCCCGTCGTCTCATCGCCGTCACCGCACTCGTCGCCGCTGCCGCGGTGCTCACCGCCTGCAGCGGGTCGAGCACCCCCGCGAGTACTCCGGGCGGCGGAGAGGGATCCGCGAACGCCGACTTCGGGCTGGTGCAGGAGGGCACCCTCACAGTCGCGACCGAAGGCACCTATCGGCCCTTCAGCTTCCACGACGACGGCGGCGCGGGCGACCTCACGGGCTTCGACGTGGAGATCATCCAGGCCGTCGCCGACAAGCTGGGCCTCGAGGTGAAGTTCCAGGAGACGCAGTGGGATGCGATCTTCGCCGGGCTGGATGCGGGACGGTTCGACGTCATCGCGAACCAGGTGTCGGTCAACGACGAGCGCGAGGCGAAGTACCTCTTCAGCACGCCGTACACGGTCTCGCCCGGCGTCATCGTGGTGGCGGACGACGACGACTCGATCTCGTCCTTCGCTGACCTCGACGGCAAGTCCACGGCGCAGTCGCTCACGAGCAACTGGTATGAGCTGGCCACGGATTCGGGGGCCAAGGTCGAAGCGGTCGAGGGCTGGGCCCAAGCCGTCGAGCTGCTGCGCCAAGGGCGTGTGGATGCGACGGTCAACGACAAGCTGACCTTCCTCGACTACGAGACCACCAACAGCCCCACCGGCCTGAAGATCGCGGCCGAGACGGACGAGGCCGGCACCCAGGCCTTCGTCTTCACCAAGGACAAGGAAGCGCTGGTCGAGGCCGTCGACGGCGCGCTCGAGGAGCTCCGCGCCGACGGCACCCTGGCCGAGATCAGCGACAAGTACTTCGGCGAAGACGTCACGAAATAGCCGATGGAGAGTCCCTGGCAGCTGTTCCTCGATGCGCTCGGGCCGATCGCCTGGGCGGGTCTGACGGCGACGGTGCCGCTCGCGTTGCTGTCGTTCGCGCTGGGCCTCGCGATCGCGGTCGGTGTCGCTTTGATGCGGATCTCGGTGAATCCGGTGGTCGCGGGGGTCGCGCGCTTCTACATCTCCGTGATCCGGGGCACGCCCATGCTCGTGCAGCTGTTCGTGATCTTCTACGGCATGCCGTCGGTAGGGATCACGCTGGACCCGTGGCCGAGCGCGATCATCGCACTGTCGCTCAACGTCGGCGGCTACGGTGCCGAGGTCGTGCGTGCGGCGATCCTCTCCGTCCCGAAGGGGCAGTGGGAGGCCGCCTACACGGTCGGCATGAATCGCACGCGGACGCTCACGCGCATCATCCTGCCCCAGGCGGCGCGGGTGTCGGTGCCGCCGCTGTCGAACACCTTCATCTCCCTCGTCAAGGACACCTCTCTCACCTCGCTGATCCTGGTCACGGAACTGTTCAAGGTGGCGCAGCAGATCGCCGCGACGACCCTCGAGTTCATGGTGGTGTACCTCGCGGCCGCGCTGGTCTACTGGGTGTTCTGCCTGGTGCTCTCCTTCGGACAGAGCGCCCTCGAGAGGAGGCTCGACAGCCGTGTCGCCCACTGAGAACACCACCGACGCCCTTCTCACCGCCCGCGGCCTCCGCAAGAGCTTCGGTGACAACGAGGTGCTGCGGGGCATCGATCTGACGTTGCACCGCGGCGAGGTCGTCGTGCTCATCGGCCCCAGCGGTTCCGGCAAGACCACCGTCCTGCGAGCGCTCAACGGACTCGAGACCCCGGATGCCGGCACGATCGTGGTCGCGGGTGGCCCCGACCTCGACTTCGCCCCGTCGGCGAAGCCGTCGACGCGGGAGCAGAAACGCAAGCGGCTCGCGCTCCGGGACCGCTCCGCGATGGTGTTCCAGCATCACAACCTCTTCCCGCATCTCACCGTGCTCGAGAACGTCATCGAGGGGCCGTGGCGGGTGCAGGGGCGCCCCAAGGCCGAGGTCGTCGCCGAGGCGCTCGTGCTGCTCGACAGGGTGGGGCTGAGCGACAAGGCCGATGCGCGTCCGCATCAGCTCTCGGGTGGGCAGCAGCAACGGGTGGGCATCGTGCGTGCCCTCGCCCTCAAGCCCGACCTGCTGCTGTTCGACGAGCCGACCAGCGCGCTCGACCCGGAACTGGTGGGCGAGGTGCTCCTGGTCATCAAGGAGCTCGCGGACGAGAACTGGACGATGGCGGTCGTGACCCACGAGCTGAGCTTCGCCCGCGAGGCCGCGGATCATGTGCTGTTCATGGACGGCGGGGTGGTCGTCGAACAGGGGCCTCCCGCCGAGCTCTTCCGCGCGCCGAAGCACGAGCGCACGCAGCGTTTCCTCACGCGCATCCTGCGCCCGCTCGACGGCGCCTGACCGCTCGCGGTCGCGGGCGACGGCTGGAAGGATGACGTGATGGGCACCATCGACGACTACCTCGCTGAACTCGACGCCGCGGATCGTGAGGCGATCGACCGGGTCTACGCGGTCGCCCGCCGGGAGGTTCCGGATGCGGAACAGGGCAAGGGATACGGCATGCCGGCACTCGTGCACCGCGGCAAGGGACTCCTCTCGGTGATGCGCGCCAAGAAGCACATCGGCATCTACCCGTTCAGCCCGGACGCGGTCTCGGCGGTCGCGGGCCTGCTCGAGGGCAGTCCCGGGATCAGCGTCGACAAGGGCACCATCCGATTCCAGCCCGAGCATCCGATCCCGACCGCGGTGCTCGAGAGCCTCGTGAGGGCGCGGCTCGCACAGATCGACGGAGCGTGAACGCCGTCAGCCCCGAAGCACCGGAAGCACGAGACTGACCGCGATCGTGATCATCACCACGGCGATCACGGCATCGAGGATGCGCCAGGAGAGCGGGGTGCGCAGCCAGCGCCCCAGATAGCGTGCGCCGAAGCCGAGCGCGGTGAACCACAGGATGCTCGCGGCGATCGCTCCGGCGGCGAACAGCCAGCGGTCGTCGCCGTGCGTGGCCGCGATCGATCCCAGCATCAGAACCGTATCGAGGTACACGTGCGGATTGAGCCACGTGAGCGCGAGGGTCGTCAGGATGACCGGTGCCAGTCGTGGGCGGACGAGCGTCGACGTCGCGCTGTGGGGGAGCGGCGCGCTCGGATCCACGGCTTCCGTCCCGTCGACCCGGAGCTCCTGCCCGCCGCGCCACGCACGGCGTGCGGCGAGGACGCCGTAGGTCAGTAGGAACAGTGCGCCCGCCCACCGGGCCACGACCACGAGCCACGGGGCGGCCGAGAGGACGAAGCCCAGCCCCGCCACCCCGGCGGCGATCAGGGCGGCGTCGGAGGCGGCGCAGATGATCACGACGGCGAGCACGTGCTCGCGGCGGATCCCTTGGCGCAGCACGAAGACGTTCTGCGCGCCGATGGCGACGATGAGGGAGAGTCCGAGTCCGAGCCCGGCGAGGACGGTGAGCACGGGTTCAGCCTAGGAACCGTTGGACATGAGAGGAAGCGATGGTTTCTTCAGAACCATTAGTATCGCTAATGTGAGGATCGACCCGGAATTGGCCGCCACCCTCGCCGCGATCGTCGATGAGGGGACGTTGGACGCTGCATCGAGGCGTCTGCGGATCACGCCGTCCGCGGTGAGTCAGCGGCTGAAGATGCTCGAGCAGCAGCTCGGCCGGATCCTGCTCGTGCGCGCCAAGCCCGCGCGGGTGACGGAGGCGGGGGAAGCGGTCGTGCGGCTGGCGCGACAGGTCGCCCTGCTCGAACACGATGCTCTGCTCGGCGTGGGCATCGACGAGGCCGGCGGGACGCGTCGCATCAGCATCCCGCTGGCCGTGAACGCCGACTCGATGGCGACGTGGTTCCTCGCTCCGCTCGCGCGTCTGTCCGCCGGGCACGACATCGACTTCGATCTGCATCGTGATGATCAGAACTTCACCGCCAGATTGCTGGAGTCGGGCACCGTGATGGCTGCGGTCACCAGCGAGGCGGCGCCCGTCGCCGGGTGCTCGGTGTCGCCGCTCGGGGTGCTCGAATACCGGGCGATGGCGGAGCCGGGGTTCGCGGCGCGTTGGTTCCCCGAAGGGGTCACGACAGAGGCGTTGGGGTCGGCCCCCTTCGTGGACTTCGACCGTCGAGACACGTTGCAGCACGAGTGGCTGCGTGCGATGTCGGTCGGGCAGGAGGGCGTGCCACGGCACTACGTCCCCGCCTCGAACGACTACGCGCTCGCGGTCGGTCTGGGCCTCGGCTGGGGAATGGTCCCGCTGCTCCAAGAGCGACCGGGCCTGGTTCCGCTGGGCGGGCCGACTCTGCGCGTGGAGCTCTACTGGCAGCAGTGGAACCTGCGCTCGGAACTGCTCGACACCATCGCCGGGGAGGTCGCCGCCGAGGCCCGCCGTGTGCTCGGCGGCACCGGGGTCACGCAGACGGCTTCTCGTCCGGAGCCGCCCCGGAGGCCAGGGCGTGCAGCAGCCGGGTGAGGCTCCCGATGTCGGCGAGGCTCCACTCCGCGAGTGTCTCGAGCAACCGGCCCTCCTGCGGAAGTCGGGCGGCAGCGAGGCGCTGTGCACCCGTCGCCGTCAGCTGCAGCAGGAACGAACGGCCGTCGGTGGGATCCGCCGAGCGCTCGATCAGGCCGAGCTCCTCCAGCTCCCGCACCGTCCGGCTGACCTGCCCCTTGTCGATCAGCATCCGCTCGGACAGGGTCGACACCGTCACCATCTCGCAGCGCGCGATCGTGGTGAAGATCTTGTAGGCCCCGGGCAGCATCCCGGGGCTCACCCGGTTGGCGTTCTCGGTGATCACACGACGGAAATGCGTGATCAGTTCGCCGAACTCCGCTTCGAGGGCGCGGACCGCCTCGGCCCGCGCCTCCGGAGTGTCGAGCACGTCTTCAGCGGCCGGCATCGGATGCTGTATCGCCGCGGTCGTCGCCGGACCGGCTGATCGCGGTCACGGAACCGGTGGATGCTCCGGAGAGCGCCTCCGCGTCGGCGATCGCGACGTCTGCGGCATCCTCCACGGAAACGTCGGCCGCCTGCTTCCCGGAGGCATCCGCCCGAGCGCGCTCGGAGGTGGTCATCGTGGTGAGCGGACGGTTCGGAAGGAACAGGATCGCGATCAGGCTGATCACCGCGAGCGGGATGCCGATCAGGAACGCGTGCGAGATGGCCTGCGCGTAGAAGTCCTCGATGATCGAGCGCACGGGCTCGGGGAGGAGCCGGACCTGGGGAAGAGTCCCGGACGAGAGCTGTGCGGCGACCTCGGCGCCCTTGTCCCCGAGCTTCGCGATCGCCGCGCCGATGCGCTCCTTGCCGTCGGAGAACAGACCGGTGAGGCTGTTCGCGAGCACGGCGCCCATGACCGAAACGCCGATCGTGCCCCCGAGGCTGCGGAAGAACGTCACTCCGGAGCTGGAGACGCCCATCTCACTGGGCTTCGCGACGTTCTGGACGATGAGGACGAGGTTCTGCATCGTCATGCCGACGCCCGCGCCCATCACGAACATGTAGATCGAGACGAGGATGAAGTTCGTGTCGTAGTGCAGCGTCGACAGCATCACGGAGCCCGCGATCAGCAGCACCGAGCCGAGGATCAGGTACCCCTTCCACTTGCCGAAGCGGGTCACCAGCTGACCGACGACCATCGAGGAGATCAGCAGGCCCGCCATCATCGGCAGCGTCATCAGTCCGGCCTCGGTGGGGGTGGCGCCGCGCGACAGCTGCATGTACTGCGCGAGGTAGACCGAGGTTCCGAACATCGCGACGCCGATGGAGATCGATGCCAGCACCGACAGGGTGAACGTGCGGCCGCGGAACAGCGTGAGCGGGATGAGCGGCTCGCGCACCTTGAGCTCGACGATGATGAACGCGATGGTCGCGATGATCGCCGCGCCCACCATCAGCACGGTCTCGGTGCCCCACCAGTCGAAGGTCGAGCCTGCGTTGGTGATCCAGATGAGGATGAGCGAGACGGCGGCCGAGAGCAGCACGATGCCGACGTAGTCGATCGAGACCTTGCGCGTGCGCTCGGTGCTGATGCGCAGCGTCTTCTGCAGGATGATGAGGGCGGCGACGGCGAAGGGGAGCGCGACGAAGAAGTTCCAGCGCCAGTTCGCGACGTCGGTGATCCACCCGCCGAGCAGGGGGCCGCCCACGGTCGCGACGGCCATCACGGCGCCGAACAGGCCCATGTAGCGGCCGCGCTCACGCGGACTGATGATGTCGGCCATGATGACCTGGCTGAGGGCGGCCAGTCCGCCACCGCCGATGCCCTGGATGGCGCGGAACGCGATGAGCGTGTTCGTATCCTGCGCGAAGCCGGCGGCGGCCGTCGCGCCCACGAAGATGACGAGGGCGAGCTGGATCAGCAGCTTGCGGTTGAACAGGTCGGCGAGCTTGCCCCAGATCGGTGTGGAGATCGCCGTGGTGAGGAGCGTCGCGGTGATGACCCAGGTGTAGGCGGCCTGGTCTCCGCCGAGGTCGTGGACGATGACCGGCATCGAGGTGGACACCACCGTCGTCGCGATCATCGAGACGAACATGCCCAGAAGGAGCCCGGTGAGGGCCTCGAGCACCTGCCGGTGCGTCATCTTGACGGGGGAGTCCGTGGTCATGCGGGACCTTTCGCTGTCGTGAACGGGGATGCGGCGACGGCTCTGGCGCGCACGAGATGGTTGAACTGGGTCAACTATACGTCGATCGTTGATTTACGTCAACCATCTTGGACTGCGGAGCGACTGCGCGCGATGAGCGCGGAGCATGCGCGAAATCGCCTTGTCCTGCTCGGAGGCGTGGATGAGGATGAGGGCACAGCGGGGATGCGGGGCTTCTGAGGGGCAGCCGTTCTCAGACATCCACGCGATCGCCTGATTCCTGAGGGGGACACCGATGGCTAGCAAAGAGACACAGCGCAAGGTTCTCGCGGTCCTGGCAGGCGGACTCGTCCTCGGAGTGGGCGTCGCCGTCACACTCGCGGCGTGGAACGACTCCGAGTTCGCCAACGGCACCTTCACCGCCGGCGCTTTCAACCTGGAGGGATCGACGGACGGCACGACGTTCAGCGATCACAACACCGACGACGGAGATGCGGCGGCGACACTGGCGTTCAGCCTGCCGGCGGGGGTCGTCGACAACATGTCGCCCACCGACTCGGTCTACGCCGGCTTCTGGGTGCGGTTGGCGGCGGGGACGACGAGTGCGGCCGATCTCGAAGCCGACGGCACCACGGCTGACGCCGCCGGCACCTCCAACTCGGACCACCTGTCGTATCAGATCTATCAGCTCGCCCCCGGGGACACCTGTGACGCCACGACCGCCGTCGGCACGCCGATCGCGACGGGCGCCACCCTCGACGCGCAGACCGGGGTGACCGCGGTGGCGCTCGCTCCCGGGGCGACCGCGATCGATCCCGGCGTCGACGTGCAGCTGTGCATCAAAGTGACCGCGGACGCCGACCTCGAACCCTCACTGGTGACCGACGCCACGTGGAAGTTCACGGCGACGTCGACGAACTGAGTCCTCTGATGGTCACCCGCAGAGAGATGCGGGAGAAGCGGCGACTGCGCTCCCGTCGCATCCGGGCCCTCCTCGCGGGCGGACTGGTGCTCGGCGTCGGCGCGGCCGCGACCCTCGCCGCCTGGAACGACTCGGAGTACGGCGCAGCGACGTTCACCGCCGGACGGTTCGACATCGTCGGAGCTGCGGATGGGGCGACGTTCTCCAGCCACGCGACCACCGGCACGGCATCCACTCTGAGCTTCCAGCTTCCGCCCACCGCGATGGCGCCGGGGACGACGACCTATGCGCTGCTCAGCGTGAAGACCGCTGACCCGTCGGTGGCGGGGACCCTGCAGTTCACGGCCGGGACCCCCGGTGGCACCGGGTTGGCAGCGCATCTGACCTATGGGGTGCGCACGATCGCCGGGACCGCGTGCAATGCGACGACGTACGCCGCGGGAACCTCCGTCGTGACCGACGGCTCCGCCCTCACGGCAGGAGGCGCCTCGACCCAGGCGGTGAGCGCCAACGGTGCCGCGCAGGTCAACTACTGCATCGCCGTCACGCTGCCGACCACAGCTCTCAACGCCGCGCAGGGGCTCACGATGACGCAGACCTGGCACATCCAGGGGACGTCGTCGTGACGCAGCTGACCCGGCGCAGTGCGCGCGCGCAGGCGGAAGGGATTCGCGCGGACGACGGCGCCGACGTCCGGACCCCGGCACGTGTCCGAGCACGGCCCGGTCGGATGATCGGCGATGCGCTCCTCTGGCTCGCGGCGCTGGCCGGCGTGATCTGCATCGTGCTCGTGGTCCTGGCGTTCACGGCGCAGATCACCCTGATCCTGTTCCGAACGGGGTCGATGTCGCCCACGATCCCCGCCGGTTCCGTCGCAGTGGTGCAGCGGATCCCGGCGAGTGGGATCGAGGTCGGAGACGTCGTGACCGTGGACCGCGTCGGAGAGCTTCCGGTGACGCACCGCGTCACGACCATCGCACCCGGGGCCGGGCCTGAAGAGCGGATCATCACCATGCGCGGAGACGCGAACGCCTCGGAGGACCCCTTCCCGTACACGGTCTCCAGCGTGCGGATCGTCCTGTTCTCGGTCCCCGGCGTCGCGACGCTGATCGTCGGCATGGGCAACCCCGTCGTGCTCGGCACGCTGACCCTGGCGGCGACGACGGTGGTCGTCTGGGCGTTCTGGCCCCGCACGCATCGTCGTGCGGATCGGAGCGGTCGAATCGGAGCGGGCGGGAGGGGCGGATGAGGCGTGTCTTCGGGATCCTCACGATCGCGGCCGCCGCGGTCATGACGCCGAGCGCTGCCTGGGCGGCGCCGACCACGCAGGTCATCCAGGGAGAGGTGCTCCGCCTCGTCTCGGTGGCGGACTGGGATGCCGCGGCCGGCCTGCTTCCCGGGGCGCCGGTGCGATGGGACGTCGCTGTGAGCGCGGATGCTCCCGACCCCGGTGTGGTGCGGATCGGCGTGAGTGCGACCGGCACGGCCCGACTGCTCGTCGACATCTCGACGTGCTCGCGGGCCTGGCGCGATGCCGGATGCCCCGGGTCGGAGACGGTGCTGCGCACGGAGTGGCGGATTCCGCGGGACGGTGCGGTGGTCCCGCTCGCCGAGATCAGCGACGCCGACACCGCCCATCTGCGCCTCTCCGTCGCTCTCGACCCGGCCGATGGCGCGGGCAGCACCGACCTGCGCGTGATCGCGACGGCGGCGGGGGAGACCGCGGACGTCGGGCCCGGAGGAGGCCTCGCGAGCACCGGCCCCGTGCCCGGGGCTCGCTGGGCGGTCGTCGGCGGAGTGCTCCTCGCGGTGGGGGGCGGTGCGCTCGCCGTCCTGCGCCGGCGTCGGGCGGAGGCAGAACTGGGAGAGCGGCCATGAGAGGCGGGCGGCGGCGGATCCTCGCGGGCGCGGTCGGCGTCGCGATCCTGGTCGGAATCGCGTCGTTCCCGCCGGTGGAGTCGACCGAGGCGAAGTTCACCGACAGCGAGTACGGCGCGGGAGCCTTCACCGCGGCGACCCTCCCGACCCCGGTGGTCGCATCCTGCACGGTGACGAGTTTCCTCGGGACCTTCACCGGGTTCACGATCACGTGGACATCGCCCGCCGTGAAGCTCCGACAGCGCTTCTCCATCAACGGCGTCATCGTGGACAACACGAACGTCACGCAGACCGGGACCGGGCCGTACACGTACTCGTCGACGATCAGTTCCGGACTGCTGAACACGCTCCTGGGAAGCCTCCTGGGCTCGACCAACACGGTGAAGGTCGAGACCATCTACCCCGGAACATCGTGGGTCTCACCGGCGGCGACGCGCTCCCTGTCCGTCGGCGGACTGCTCGGGCTCGGCGGCAACAACACCTGCACCTGAGCCGGGCCCTGCTCCGCCGCGCAGGGGTGCGCGAGGGGGTCGGCGAGCGTCAGTCGGCGAGGGCCAGCGCGCGGAAGGCGTCTCGTTCGCGCAGCTGCTCGCGGCGGCTCACCGCAGGGTCCGCGGTCCGAATCGGGACCTGTTGGCCGGTCGTGCGCCGATAGAGCTCGTCGATGAGATCGGTCGCGAGGCCGACGAGCTTGGCGATCTCACGGTCGTCCCGGTCGATCCACACGCACCGGGGCTCGTCGTGGATCGGGGCGAAGTCGACGTGCTCCTCCCACACGAACAGCGTCCGCTCGGCGCCGAGCACGTGCTGCTGCCACCACACCTGGCGCAGGTAGGTGCGTGGGATCCCGCGGAACGCCTTGTTCGTCGTCTTGATCTCGGCGAGCTTCACGCGGCCTTCGGCATCGACCGCGATCCCGTCGGGCGTGGCGAGGTGGCGGTGCTCGACCTCGGCGCGGAAGAGGGCGGAGGAGGGGAGGATGCCGTGGGTCGCGGCGACCCAGGCGGCGATCTCGGGTTCGCGCCGGCGACCGTGGTCGGTGTACGCGTTGCCGCCGAAGCGCGGGCCGCCGCCGAGCTTCGAGTCCGCAGCCCGGGCGATCGACCTCTCGGAGGTGAGTCCGGCGACGTCGGTGGCCGTGATCCCGCGCGAGCGGGCCCGCATCCATGCCACGCGATCGCGAGAGTCCGCGACGATGCGTGCAGCGAGTTCCGGGGTCACCCTTCGACCCTAACCCCGCTCGCCGACCCTTCCTCTCCCACACGCCGTCCTCCCTCCCGCCCCCGCCCCGTCCCTCCCCGTCCCTCCTCGTTTCGGTCGACGCCCCCTCTGCTCGTCCGCGCCCCCGCGTGCTTGCGCGATTCAGCGGGGGTGCGGACGGTCAGCGGGGGCGTGGGGCGGTGGTGACTGTTCCTGCACCAATCGGTCGACGTCGAGACCTGGGATCGGCCCTGTGAGCGACGGTGGCAGGGGGTGACGGAGGCCTCACGATGACGGGATGCCGAACAGGATCGATATCACCGACGTCCGCTCGCTCCTCAGGACGCGGGGCGAGTTGCTCGTGAAGGGGCACACGGAACGGGAGATCGGATCGCGTGTCGCTGCGGGGTCCCTCCGCCGAGTGCGCCGGGGTCGCTACGTCGAGGCCGACCGATGGGACGGGCTCTGGAACGAGGGGCGTCATCTCGTCGAGGTGGTTGCGACCGCTCTCAACTCCGACGGTCCGGGGCCGGTGTTCTGGGGGCCGTCCGCCGCGGTCCTGCACGGCCTTCCGTTGTATCGGCTGGCGCCCCGGAAGGTGCATGTGGTCATCGCCGGGGCCCGGCATGGGAGGACCCGGTCCGGGGTGATGTGGCACGACGTCGAGGTTCCTCCCGCGGAGGTCGTCGACGTCGATGGCATCAGGTGTACGTCGCTCGACCGCACGATCCTCGACCTGGCCTGCTCGACCCGCGAGGAGGTCGGATTGTCCGCCGCGGATGCCGCCCTCCGTCGCGAGGCCGTCTCGGGTCAGGTCCAGGACTCCGGGGCGGTCGAGGGCTGGCGGGCACGGATGATGGTGCGAGCGCTCCTCTCGCACTCGCGGGGCGTGCGCCGGGCGCGACGGGTGATCGAGTTCGCCGACGGACGCGCACAGCTGCCGGGTGAGAGCGTCAGCCGTCTGCAGCTGCACAGGCTCGGCTTCGCGGCGCCCGAGCTGCAGGTGCACGTGCGCGGGCCGGGAGGCGAGGACTACTGGGTCGATTTCGGGTTCCGTCGCTCGCACTGTTTCGGCGAGTTCGACGGAGAGGACAAGTACCGCGACGCCATCCTTCGCCGAGGACGGAGCGTCGAGGAGGTCGTGCTCGAGGAGAAGCGCCGGGAGGACGCGATCCGAGGGGTGACCGGATGGCGGATGGTCCGGTGGGGGTCGTCCGACATCGCCTCCCCGGATGCGCTCGGCGCCACGCTCTCCGCGTACGGCATCCGCCCTCCCGGGTAGCCCGCGTCGACGCCCCCGCACGCCGCCGAGACCCCGTCGGGTTCGCAGGGCGCAGGAGGGGCCCCGGCGCTCAGAGGGGGCGTCGGCATTCGGAGGCCGGGTAAGGGGACGGGAGGGGAGAGTGGATTTGGGGGAGGGGGAAGCGTCGGGTACAGTTGTCGTAACCGAAGACCGCTGGTCATCGTCGTGAGCACATGCGCACAACGATCGAAGCTCTGCACAGCAGGGGCCCGCGCAGGACACGAACTTTCCAAAGCTCCGTGCGCTTGCGCCGGAGCTTTTTCTATGCAGGTGGTCCAGGTCGGCGCCCCACCACCGTGCGGCGCCTCGTACACACCAAGGAGTGACCATGGCGCAGAAGGATGCATCGGTCGCCGAGCTCACGAAGTCATTCGAGAACTCGACTGCCGTTCTGCTGACCGAGTACCGCGGTCTGACGGTTGCCCAGCTCAAGGAGCTGCGCAACAGCATCCGTCAGGACGCTGAGTACGCCGTGGTGAAGAACACGCTGACCAAGATCGCCGCCAACAAGGCTGGCATCTCCGCGCTGGACGACGACCTCAAGGGTCCGTCGGCTGTCGCGTTCGTGCACGGTGACTTCGTCGCCACCGCCAAGGCTCTGCGTGACTTCGCCAAGGCCAACCCGCTTCTCGTGATCAAGTCCGGCATCTTCGAGGGCAACGCCCTCACCGCGGACGAGGTCAACAAGTACGCCGCGCTCGAGAGCCGTGAGGTTCTGCTGGCGAAGGCTGCGGGCATGATGAAGGCGACGATGGGCAAGGCTGCCGCCACCATCGACGCTCTTCGCGAAAAGCTGGAGACCGCAGAGGCCGCGTAAGCGACCTGCGATCTCGTCTACAAACCCCATCTATCTAGGAGATACATCATGGCGAAGCTTTCCACCGAGGAACTGCTCGAGCAGTTCGCCGGCCTGACCCTCATCGAGCTCAACGAGTTCGTGAAGGCGTTCGAGGAGAAGTTCGAGGTCACCGCTGCTGCTCCCGTCGCCGTTGCCGGCGCTGCGGGTGGCGCAGGTGCTGCAGAGGCTGAGGAAGAGAAGGACTCCTTCGACGTCATCCTCGAGGCCGCTGGCGACAAGAAGATCCAGGTCATCAAGACCGTCCGCGAGCTCACCTCGCTGGGTCTCGGCGAGGCCAAGGCCGTCGTCGACGGTGCCCCGAAGGCCGTCCTCGAGGGCGCCAACAAGGAGACCGCCGAGAAGGCCAAGGCTGCTCTCGAAGAGGCCGGCGCGACGGTTACCCTCAAGTAATCACGCTTCAGCGTTTTCTGCGAAGGCCCCGGGTTCGCCCGGGGCCTTCGTGCGTTCCGGGGCGCGCGCGTGGCCGCCGTCAGCGCGGGGGAGCGGTCGAGTTGCGCACCACGAGGGCGGAAGCGGCAGCCACACGCTCCTGCGGAGCGTCCGGCCGGTCGATCCGCTGCATCAGCAGGCGAACGGCTTCGTGACCCTGTTCTCTCGGGGACTGCCCGATCGTGGTGAGGGCGAACATGTCCGCGTGCTCGTGGTCATCGATACCCACGACGCTGAGCTCGGTGGGGACGGCGATGCCCAGGCGGCGGGCGGCGATGATCGCGCCGATGGCGGCCTCGTCGCACACGCCCACGATCGCGGTCGGTCGGTTTCGCCGATCGCCGAGCAGCCCCGCCGCCGCAGTGTAGCCCCCGGGCATGGTCGGGGCAGTGCCCGCGACCCGGGCGTGCGAAGCGAGTCCCGCGGCGCTCAGCGCGTCGCGGTAGCCGTCGAGCCGCCGCGTGTCACCGAAGCTCCGTCCCATCGCGTCTGTCGGGCCGCCGACGAAGGCGATCTCGGTGTGGCCGAGCTCGATCAGATGCTCGGTCGCGATGCGTGCGGCCGCCGCATCATCGATCGAGACCGCGCTCGAGCCCTCGCCGTAGGGCCCGACGCTCACCAGCGGCCTTCCGGTGCGCTGCAGGCGCTCGAGCTCATGCGCGCTCGGCTGGATGCCGACGGCGATGATCCCGTCGAAACGACGGCCGGGCAGCACGCTCTCGAACAGCCGTTCCCTGGTCTGCGACCCCTCGGGCACCCCGTAGAGGGAGAGGTCGTAGTCGAGGGCGAACAGCGACTCCTGGATCCCGGCGAGGAGTTCGGCGAAGAACCAGCGGTCGACGGGTGGCATGACGATCCCGACCGTCTGCGTCCGCCCCGTCGCGAGACTCGTCGCGGAGGAGTGCGCGACATAGGCGAGTTCGCGGGCGGCGACCTCGACGCGCGTCCGCGTCTCGTCCGAGACATAGCCCCGTCCGCTCAGGGCGCGGCTCGCCGTGGCCTTCGACACCCCGGCACGCGACGCGACATCCGCGATCGTGCTCATCGGTCCTCCTCGACCTGATCACGCGGTTTCGTGGGCGGCGGCGTAGCGCGCGCCGGGTGTCAGCGTAGCCCGCGGACGGGGAAAAAGGAACCGGTTCCAGGCCTGAAGTGAGGGAGCGCTCCCAAACTCGGAGGTTCCGTGCGCCGAATGGTTGCGAGCTTGTGACCCTTGCGTGTTGTGCGGGGGTGCACAGGGACAGTAGGTTGGCCTGGAATCGGTTCCCTAACGATGCCGCGGGGTGGCGTCGCACCAGGAGGGAACCTGTACTCGAAGAGGAGAATTCACATGGCTCTGTCACAGCGTTCCCGGCGTTACGCGCCGATCGCCCTGCTGGGGGTCGCGGGCATCGCGCTCGCAGGCTGCGGGGCTCCCGGCGGTGCGCCGGGCACAGACGGTGGTGATGGTGGCGACGCCACTGTCACGATCTACGGCACGATCGTCGACTCGGAGGCGGAGCTCCTCCAGGAGTCCTGGAAGGACTGGGCCGACGAGAACGGCATCACCATCAAGTACGAGGGCAGCCAGGACTTCGAGACGCAGCTCGGTACCCGCGCACAGGGCGGGAACCCGCCGGACATCGCGATCTTCCCGCAGCCCGGTCTGTTCGCCGACTTCGCCAAGCGCGACTTCCTCAAGCCTGCTCCCGAAGAGGTCGAGAAGAACGCCAACGAGTACTGGACCGAGGACTGGGTGAACTACGGCACCGTCGACGGCACCTTCTACGGGGCGCCGCTGATGGCCAACGTCAAGGGCTGGATCTGGTACTCGCCGGCGAAGTTCGCGGAGTGGGGCGTCGAGGTTCCGAAGACGCTCGACGAGATGTCCGCGCTGACCGAGACGATCCAGACGGCGACCGGTACTCCCGCGTGGTGCGCCGGTTTCGAGTCCGGAACGGCGACCGGCTGGCCGGGAACGGACTGGGTCGAGGACTACGTGCTGCGTCAGTCCGGCCCGGACGTCTACGACCAGTGGGTCACCAACGACGTCAAGTTCACCGACCCGCAGATCAAGTCGGCGTTCGACTCGGTCGGCGAGATCCTGCTGAACCCGGCGAACGTGAACGCCGGTTTCGGCGACGTGCGCTCGATCAACTCGACCGCATTCGGTGACGTCGCTCCCGCCCTCGCCGAGGGCACGTGCGCACTGACCCACCAGGCGTCCTTCCTCTCCGGCTTCTTCCCGGAGGGCACGGAGATCGCTGAGGACGGCGACATCTGGGCGTTCATGCTCCCGGGTGAGTCCGAGGGTGACACGGCCGTGACCGGTGCCGGTGAGATCGTCGGCGGGTTCAGCGACTCCGAGGCGACCCAGAAGGTGCTCGCGTACCTGTCCAGCCCCGAGTGGGCGAACAGCCGCGTCAGCCTCGGTGGCGTCACGTCCGCCAACAACGGACTCGACCCTGCGAACGCGAAGGACCCGATCCTCCAGGAGACCATCAAGATCCTGCAGGACCCGGACACGACCTTCCGCTTCGACGCGTCCGACCTGATGCCTGGTGCCGTCGGCGCCGGGACCTTCTGGAAGGGCATGGTCGCGTGGGTCAACGGCACCTCGACCGATGAGGTGCTCACGCAGATCGAGACCGGCTGGCCGAGCAGCTGATCCGGGGGAGGGGTCGTCCCGCACGGGGCGGCCCCTCAGCCCCCGCGGCGCGCACACCGACGTGCGCGCCGGTGATCCGGTCCGCGTGATGAAGGGGAATCCGTGAACGCGACTAATTTCTTCCGTTGGATCGGCTCGCTCCCGCCGGTCCTGCAGGCCGTCGCCGTGGTCATCGCTTTCGCGGTGGTCGTGGCGATCATCCTGCTCCTGGTGGACATCGCTCCGCGCAGGGGAAAGCTCTACACCTTCGTCCGATTGGCGATGTGCCTGCTCATCCCCCTCGTGGTGATGTTCTTCTTCAACTCCTATTACTGGGCGATGGGAGTGGCCGTCGCCGTCGGCGCTCTGTTCTTCTGGCTCGACTATCGCTCCCGCGATGGCGCGGGGTATCTGATCCAGCTCGTGGCCTTCATGGCTCCGGCGCTGCTGCTGCTGCTCGTCGGCCTCGTCCTGCCGTCGATCCAGACGATGTTCTCGTCGTTCATGAACTCCTCGGGCAACGAGTTCGTCGGTCTGAACAACTACCTGTGGATCTTCACGCAGTCCGACGGCATCACGGCCGTGATCAACACGATCGTCTGGGTGCTCCTGGTGCCGACGGTCTCCACGATCGTCGGCCTCGCCTACGCGGTGTTCATCGACCGCACCCGCGGCGAGAAGATCTACAAGGTCCTGGTCTTCATGCCGATGGCGATCTCCTTCGTCGGGGCGAGCATCATCTGGCGATTCATCTACGAGTACCGCGGGCCGCAGTACGAGCAGATTGGTCTCCTCAACCAGATCCTCGTGTGGCTCGGGGGCACGCCGCAGCAATGGCTGCTCAATGAGCCCTGGAACAACCTGTTCCTGATCGTCGTGCTCATCTGGGTGCAGACCGGTTTCGCGATGGTCGTGCTGTCGGCATCGATCAAGGGAGTGCCGGCGGAACTGCTGGAGGCGGCGGAGCTGGACGGCGCGAACGCCTGGCAGCGGTTCGTGTCGGTGACCGTCCCCGCGATCCGCCCCGCGCTCATCGTGGTCCTCACGACCATCTCGATCGCATCGCTGAAGGTGTTCGACATCGTGCGGACGATGACCGCCGGTAACTACGGCACCTCGACTCTCGCGAACGAGATGTACACGCAGTTCTCGAAGTTCGAGGCGGGGCGCAGTGCCGCGCTCTCCGTCATCCTGTTCATCCTGGTGCTGCCGATCGTGATCTACAACGCACGCCAGATCAAGAAGCAGCGGGAGATCCGATGACCGACACCGTGAAGTCAGACGCCGCCCTCAGCACGCGCGCGATCACCACCGGCGGCGGGTTCGAGGGCGCCGCAGGCCGCACTCGCAAGAAGCTGTCCCGGCCGTGGGCATCGGTGGCGTCCATCGTCATCGCGTTCCTGTGGACGATCCCGACGCTCGGACTGTTCATCTCGTCGTTCCGGCCGCGGGATCAGATCCAGACCACGGGATGGTGGACGTTCTTCGCCGATCCGCAGGTGACGATCGAGAACTACGTCGACGTGCTGCAGTCCGGCACGACGCAGCTCACCATCCTGGAGTCGTTCGTCAACTCGATCGCGATCACGATCCCGGCGACCATCGTGCCGCTGATGATCGCTTCCATGGCGGCCTACGCGTTCGCCTGGATCGACTTCAAGGGCCGCAACGCGCTGTTCATCTTCGTGTTCGCGCTGCAGATCGTGCCGATCCAGATGGCCCTGGTGCCGTTGCTGAGTTCGTTCTCCCGCGGGCTCAACCTCTTCGGGCTGCAGGTCACACTGCCGCTCGATGCGTCCCAGGGCTACGCGCAGGTGTGGATCGCGCACTCGATGTTCGCGCTTCCGCTGGCGATCTACCTGCTGCACAACTTCATGTCGGAGATCCCCGGCGAGATCATCGAGGCCGCACGCGTCGACGGTGCATCCCGCGGGCAGATCTTCTTCCGTGTGGTGCTTCCGCTGACGATGCCGGCGATCGCCTCGGTCGCGATCTTCCAGTTCCTCTGGGTCTGGAACGACCTGCTCGTGGCGCTGGTGTTCGCCGACGGAGCCGCGGCGCCGATCACGAAGCTGTTGGCCGAGATCACGGGCACGCGAGGAAACGACTGGTACCTGCTCACGGCAGGCGCCTTCGTCTCGATCATCGTGCCGCTGATCGTGTTCTTCGCCCTCCAGCGCTACTTCGTCCGCGGCCTGCTGGCCGGATCGACGAAGGGCTGACACACTTCGGAAGACAGAGGGGCCTTTCGTGAGAACGGATGCCGCGGTCGGGAGAAACACAACCCCGCCCGCGGCATCCGCGCGTCTACCCTGAAGGCATGAAGTACGCAGACTCCATCGTCGACCTCGTCGGCGACACGCCCCTCGTGAAGCTCCGTCACGTCACCGAGGGCGTCGCGTGCACGGTCCTCGTGAAGCTCGAGTACCTGAACCCGGGCGGCTCGTCGAAGGATCGGATCGCCGCGCGGATCATCGACGCCGCCGAAGCCGCCGGCGACCTGAAGCCGGGCGGGACGATCGTCGAACCGACCAGCGGCAACACCGGTGTGGGTCTGGCGCTCGTGGCCCAGCAGCGCGGCTATAAGTGCGTGTTCGTGCTGCCCGACAAGGTGGGCGAGGACAAGATCGACGTGCTGCGCGCGTACGGGGCGGAGGTCGTGGTGACGCCGACCTCGGTCGCGCCCGACAGCCCGGAGTCGTATTACAGCGTGAGCGATCGACTGGCGCGGGAGATCCCCGGCGCGTTCAAACCGAACCAGTACGAGAACCCGAACGGCCCGCGCAGCCACTACGAGACCACGGGTCCGGAGATCTGGCGCGACACCGACGGCGGGGTCACGCACTTCGTCGCGGGGGTCGGCACGGGCGGCACGATCACGGGCACCGGTCGCTACCTGCGGGAGATCTCGGAGGGCCGGGTGCGGATCGTCGGTGTCGACCCCGAGGGCAGCGTGTACAGCGGGGGTACCGGACGGCCGTACCTCGTCGAGGGCGTGGGGGAGGACATCTGGCCGGGCGCCTACGACCCCACCGTGCCGCACGAGATCGTCGCGGTCGGCGACGCCGACGCCTTCGCGATGACGCGGCGCCTCGCCCGCGAGGAGGGCATCCTCGTCGGCGGATCCAGCGGGATGGCGGTGGTCGGTGCGCTGCGCGTCGCACGGGACCTCCCGGCGGATGCCGTCATGGTCGTGCTGCTGCCCGACGGAGGCCGCGGTTACCTGGGCAAGATCTTCAACGACGGATGGATGCGCTCCTACGGGTTCAGCGAAGTGGAGGACGGGGAAACCGTCGCCGACGTGCTCGCGGCACGTCCGCACAGACGGGGAGCGGCGATCCCGGACCTCGTGCACGCCCACCCGACCGACACCGTGCTCGAAGCCATCGGCATGATGACCGAGTACGACGTCTCGCAGTTGGTCGTGCTCAGCGCCGAGCCGCCCGTCATGATGGGCGAGGTGCTCGGCACGGTCGACGAGAAGGGGCTGCTCGACCTGCTGTTCCGCGGCGAGGCGAACGCGACCGACGCCGTGGGGGCACACGTGGGGGAGCGGCTTCCGCTCGTCGGCATCCACGCCTCGGTCGCACAGGCGCGGGCCGCGCTCGCCGAGGCCGACGCGCTGCTGGTGACGGAGGACGGCAAGCCGCACACGGTGCTGACCCGTCAGGACCTGCTCGCGTACCTGTCCCGTTGACGTCTTCCGAGGAGCGGGGCGACCCGTGGCGTAACGGGACGTCCGCGGCTCCGGGCGCGGACGTAGGCTGAGGTCATGTCCGACCACGCCTTCGCCACCCGCGCCATCCACGCAGGACAAGCCGCCGACCCGACGACGGGGGCGATCATCCCGCCGATCTACCAGTCCTCCACGCACGTGCAGGACGGCATCGGCGGCTTCCGCGAGGGTTACGAGTACAACCGTGCGGGCAACCCCACGCGTTCCTCCCTGGAGACCCAGCTCGCGGCTCTCGAAGGCGGAGTGAGCGCGCTCTCCTTCGCCTCGGGGCTCGCGGCGGAGGACGCCCTGCTGCGGGCAATCCTGAAGCCGGGGGACCACGTCCTGCTCGGGAACGACGTGTACGGCGGCACCTACCGGCTGCTCACCCGGGTGCTGGCTCCCTGGGGTGTGGAGACGACGACGGTCGAGCTCTCGGACGTGGACCTGCTCCGTGCCGCGATCCGTCCGGAGACGAAGATCGTGTGGCTGGAGACGCCGAGCAACCCTCTGCTGAAGATCGTCGACATCGCCGTGATCACCGAGCTCGCGCACGCGGCCGGTGCGATCGTGGTCGTGGACAACACCTTCGCCTCTCCTGCGCTGCAGCAGCCCCTCGCGCTCGGTGCCGATCTGGTCGTGCACTCCACGACGAAGTACCTGGGCGGGCACTCCGACGTGCTCGGCGGTGTGGTCGTGTTCGGCGATGACCGCTACGTCGAGCAGGTCAAGTTCCAGCAGTTCGCCGTGGGTGCGGTGTCCGCGCCGATGGATGCGTGGCTGACGACCCGTGGCATCAAGACACTCGCGCTGCGCATGCGGCAGCATTCCGAGAACGCGCAGGCGATCGCGGAGTGGGCGGCGGCGAAGCCGGAGTTCTCGCAGGTGTACTTCCCGGGACTCGCCTCGCACCCCGGGCATGAGATCGCCGCCGCGCAGATGAGCGGTTTCGGCGGCATGCTGTCGCTCGGCCTCGCAGCCGGCGCCGACGCTGCCCGTGCCTTCGCCGAGAGCACCTCGGTGTTCCAGCTCGCCGAGTCGCTCGGCGGCGTGGAGTCGCTCATCGGCTATCCGTCGGACATGACGCATGCGTCGGTGCGCGGAACGGAGCTCGCCGTCCCGGAGAACGTCGTGCGGCTCTCCGTCGGCATCGAAGACCTCGGAGATCTGATCGCCGACCTGGACGAGGCGCTGGCGCGCGTGAGGCGCGTGCGGGAGCAATAACGCGCCTGCGGGGTCGTTGCGAGGGACGTATTTGATCCCGCGACGGGGGAGACGGACGCGCTAGCATGGGGGCTTCCCCTTGGCGAAACGATTCGACAAGGCCACCCCCTCGAACGCTGGAAGGACGTCGTGTCCGACGCGCCCCGCACTGACTCCATCCCCGTCGCACCGTCGGAGCAGCAGACCGAAGAGACTCCGCAGCCCGCCCGCACCGCGACCGGGAGCATCCGCACCTCCACGGCGACCGGGGCGATCCGCACCCTCGGCGCGAATCCCGCGACGGCACCGATCATGCTGCACCCGGGAGATGCGATCTCCCTCGGCAGGCGCACGCTCTACATCGTCCTGCTCGGAGCTCTGACCGCGCTCGGTCCGTTCACGATCGACCTCTATCTCCCGGCTTTCCCGGTGCTGGAGGAGGACTTCCAGACCACGGCTGCCGCGATCCAGCTGACCCTGACCGGAACGATGATCGGCTTCGCCCTCGGCCAGCTCGTCGTCGGGCCCCTCAGCGACAAGGTCGGGCGCCGGGTGCCGCTGATCGTGGTCACCGCCCTGCACGTCCTCGCGAGCGTGGGGGCGGCCCTCGCGCCGGACCTCGGCCTGCTCAGCGCGGCTCGGGTCCTGATGGGGGTGGGAGCGGCCGCCGGTGGAGTGGTGGCCATGGCGATCGTGCGCGACCTGTTCGGCGGGCGGCGACTGGTCATCATGCTCTCGCGTCTCGCGCTAGTGTCGGGTGTCGCACCGGTCATCGCACCGTTGATCGGCTCGTGGTTGCTGACCCTGATGCCCTGGCGGGGGATCTTCGGCGTGCTCGCGGCCTACGGCGTCGTGATGCTGCTGTCCACGCTCCTGTTCATCCCGGAGACGCTTCCGGTCGCGCGTCGGCAGGGCGGCGGCGCCACGATGGCGCAGCGCTACCGCTCGGTGCTCTCTGATCGCGTCTTCCTCGGCGTGCTCGTGATCGGCGGCATGACTTTCTCCGGATTGTTCTCGTACCTCTCGGCGTCGCCGTTCCTCTTCCAGGTGACCCACGGGCTGGACGCCCAGCAGTACGGTCTGCTGTTCGCCGTGAACTCGCTCGGTGTCGTCGCCGGGGTGCAGACGGCCTCACGGCTCGCCGCCCGCTTCGGACCGCAGTGGGTCATGGCCTACTCGACCGCTGTGCTGCTCCTGGCGGGGGTCGCGATCATCGTCACCGATCAGCTCGGACTCGGGCTGTGGGGCACGGTGATCCCGTTGTTCGTCTTCATGACGGCGTGCGGCTTCACGTTCCCCAACGTGCAGGTGCTGGCGCTCGACCGGCACGGCAAGGCTGCGGGGACGGCGGCATCCATCATCGGGGCGACGAACTTCGGCGTGGCGGGGCTCATCTCGCCGCTCGCGGGCTGGCTCTCGCACGACGCCGGGATCACGGCGACGACCATGGCCTCCGTGATGGTCGGCTGTGCGGCGATCGGCGTCCTGTCGCTGTGGTTCGTCGTCCGTCCGCGCACCGTGGGGATGCTCACTCCCTGAGTGCCCAGGCATCGTCCGACAGAATAGGACGATGGACAGGCGGATGCTGCTGTGGTGGGGAGTGGGCCTCCTCGCGCTCGCAACGGCGCTCGGTGTGCTGGTCGTGTTCGCGTATCCGGAGACGCCGGGGTTCGACCGGTGGTGGAACGAGATGATCGCCGCAGCCCGTGCCGACGGCATGGTCGACTTCGCCCTCGTCCTGAACTGGATCGGCGGCGGCTGGGTGGCGATCTTCGCGGTGCCGCTGCTGACCATCATCGCTCTCGTGCTCGCTCGCCGATGGCGGTCTGCGGCGTTCGCCGCCCTCTGTTTCGCCGCGAGTGCCGGTGCGGTGCAACTGCTCAAGCTGCTCTTCGGACGGGCCCGCCCCGACGACATGCTGGTGGCGAGCGACTACGGCTCCTTCCCCTCGGGCCACACGGCGAACGCCGCGACGATCGCGCTCGTGGTCTGGGTGCTGTTCCCGCGGGTCTGGACGGCGATTCTCGGCGTGCTGTGGGTGCTCGCGATGGCACTCTCGCGCACCTTCCTGTCGGTGCACTGGGCCAGCGACACGCTCGGCGGCGCGCTCGTCGGCGCCGGGGTGGTCCTGGTCCTGGCCGCGTGGCTGCTCCCGTGGGTGCGCCAACCGAGGTCCGAGGTCGCGGCGCCGATAAGCTGAACGGGCCCGTCGTCCAGAGGAGTCCTTCGTGTCGCGCATCCGTCCCTACCGCCCCACCGACCGCGCCGCGCTGTACGAGATCTGCGTGAAGACGGCTGACGCCGGCGTCGATGCGACCGGGGTGCTCTCCGACGATGCGCTCTGGGGAGACCTGTTCGCGGTCCCCTACGCCGAGCGGCATCCGGACCTCTCCTGGGTGGTCGAGAGCGACGACGGGCGCACGATCGGCTACATCGTGGCGACCGACGACACCGACGCCTTCTACACCTGGTTCCGCGAGGAGTGGTGGCCGACGCGTCAGGAGCGGTACCCCCGGTCGGCCGAGGTGGTCACCCGCGAGGATCGGATGGTCGACTACGGCTACAGTCGCGCGCCCGGCATCGAGCCGAATGCCGCAGACCACCCGGCCCACCTGCACATCGACCTTCTTCCGGAGACGCAGGGGCAAGGGCTCGGCCGTGCCCTCATCGAGACCCTGTTCGCCGAGCTGACGCGTCGGGGCATCCGGGGCTTGCATCTGGGCATCGACCCGAACAACGCGGGGGCCGCCGCGTTCTACGAACGCCTCGGAATGACGCGACTCCCGGCGGAACCGGGCGGACAGACCTACGGCGTGCGCTTCGACGCCTGAACGCCGCATCCGGCGGTGACGGCGGGACTCCGGTGCTCACTGCGCTCGCTCCTCTCCGAATCCCCGGTGCCGGTTAAACATGAAAGAGCCCCCGCTGGCGCGGAGGCTCTTTCATGTTTGGCGGTGACGGCGGGATTCGAACCCGCGGTTGCTTGCACAACACACGCTTTCCAAGCGTGCTCCTTCGGCCGCTCGGACACGTCACCAAGGAACAACCTGTCCATCCTATCCGATCGGCGGAGCGCGACGTGACAGAGCGCTGTGGCGAAGCCCGGCATGCGGTCCTCTCCTGACCAATATGACGCGTATGGAATATATTGCTAGTTGTGTGAGTGCTCAATAGCCTCAGATGAGGACGGATCAACGCCGTACCGCATCCGACGCTACTGGGGGAGACCATGCGCGCCAGCTCGACCACGGCACGACCGGACAGTCACCGCACGGTGGCGGCCTTCGAGCAGTACGTGACCGCGGAGCGCGCGATTCCGGGGTGCGCGGTGTTCTTCCTCGAGTCCTCGGTGCACCTCGACGAGGTGCGGGCGCTCGCCGAACGCGACGATGTGATCTTCGTCCCTGCGGGGTCCCTCCCGAAAGTGGATCCGCGGGTCGTCCCGTTCGCCGGGGCGCTTCACGCGCCCGGCGATGAGATGAGCTTCGGCGGGCGCCACGCGTTCCAGCTGCAGGACTACCTCGCCGGTCGCTTCCGCTTCCGCGGCGGGCTCACGGTCGTCCGACAGGGGTCTGCGGAAGGACTCGCTGCATTCCTCCGTGATGCCGACACGGCCCGGGCGACCGGCATCTTCGCCGAACGGCTCCTCGACGGTGCCCTGCTGCTGGATTCCGCCGCGTCGTTCACCCGCGCGTATCCGGTACCGGATTCTCTGGTGCGCGTGCACGTGACCGCAGACGGCGAGTACCGGGACGGCCCTGACGGACTCCTGCTCGGACGGGTGGGCGACGGGCGCGCAGACATCGAGGCCGTGGCCACCGAGAACGCCGGTCGTGGTCGAGCATTCGCGCGCATCGTGGACCCCCGGGTCCTCGAGGCGGATCTCGACGATCGGCCGTGGATCGAGTTGTACGTGTCGCTCGTGACGGCGAGTCGACGGGACCGCGTCTGATGCGCGACGCACACCGCGGGCCCGGGGCGGACCTGGTCGGAGCCCGGGCGCTCCGGGAGTGGATCACCGGGATGCCGGACCGGTACGCGCGGGTGTTCCTGGTCGAAAGCGGTGCCCTGGCGGATCGTGTCGCAGGCGCAGCAGGACGAGACGATGTGATTCTTCTGCCCGAGGGGAGCGGGCCCTGTGCCGGACCGGCCCGTGTCGTCCCGTACACCGGCGCGCTGCAGGACATCGGGGATGAGTTGTTCTTCGGTGAGCGCGGCGTCGAACTCCAGGACTACGTCGCTGCGGCATTCCTGCAGTTCACCGGGCCGACCGCTCTCAGCCTCTTCGACGCGGTCAGCTGGCAGGCTCTCCTCGACGATGCCGAGCTCGCGCGACGGACGGGCGTGTTCCCCTCGGCACTGATCGATCCGCGAGTCCTCCTGGCGGACCGCGGCGCACTCACGGAACCGGGCGAGCTCGCGACCCCGAGCGCGATCAGAGTGCGGGCGGACGGCGGCGTCAGCGTCGGGGTCCAGGGCGATCCCCTCGGAACCGTCGACGAGCTGCCCGCCGTGCTCGCCGTGCCGCGACCCCGGGCCGTGGCCTTGGGAGGATCGGTGCCTAGAGAGGCGTTCGTCGCCGATCGGACGCTGCGCGAGGGGACGACGCGATACCTCTGCGCGACGGACCTCGTGAAGATGCTCCGCCTGGCCAACGGCGACGCCCGCATCTCGGGGTTCGGGTGGGCGCTCGTCGACGACGGCCTCGCGGATGCCGACCCCTGGGCAGCGGATCCGTTCCTGATCGAGACCGCGGACGGCTTCGTCCTCGCAGACACGCGGACGTTGCGTCGACAGCTGCTGTCCCCGGTGGCCGCGCAGGTGGTCGCCGTCACGCAGACGTCCACGACGCCGGAGGTCGCGGCGGAGCGCGTGGCTCGGCGGCTGGGCGGCTCCGTGGCCGACGCGCGAGCCCTGTGCCTCGAGGCCGTCACCATCCTCAACATCCGCTTCGGTACCCGAGCGGGCCTCGCTCGCCCGGCGAACGGTATCCGGCGTTGAGCGTGCCGAACGCCGTGTGGAGCTCGATGCTCCCCGCGGATGCGACCTTCCCTCCTGATCGCGTCGCCGTCCGCGCCGCGGGACATCGCATCGAGTTCGCCGACGGATCCACACGCCTGTGCGTGACGAGCGGGCTCTGGAACGTTCCGCTCGGGTACGGGAATCCGGTCGTCGGCGACGCCGTGGCCAGAGCCACACACGATGCGTCATACCTGACCCTGTTCCGCGCGTCGCATCGGTATGCCGAAGCCGCCGCGGAAGGTCTTCTCGACCTCGCGGACCCGACCAGGTACAGCCGCGTCATCTTCTCCACCTCGGGCGGCGCCGCGAACGATGCCGCCATGAAGCTCGCACGACAGTACTGGGCGCAGAAGGGCGCAGGATCCCGATCGCTCATCGTCGGGCTGAAAGGCAGCTACCACGGCACGATGTACGGCAGCCACGCGCTCAGCGGAGACGACCTCCTGCAGTCCGTCTACTCGGTCGATCGCAGGTCGGTGCGGCACGTCTCGTCCCGCGATGACGGTGAAGAGCTCGCCACCCTGTTGAAGCGGGAAGGGTCCCGAGTCGCTTCGGTCGTCGTGGAGCCCGTCCTGGGCAGTGGTGCATATGCCCTGACCGAGGCCTTCATCGATCGCCTCGTGCTGCTGCGTGAGGAATACGGGTTCCTGCTCGTGGCCGACGAGGTCGCGACGGGATTCGGGCGCACCGGCGCGATGCTCGCCACCGACGAGTGGCCGGCCGCTCCCGACGTCCTCCTCCTCTCGAAAGCACTGACGAACGGCGCGACGGGTGCAGCCGCGATCCTCGTGGGTCCCCGTGTCGCCTCCGAGTTCGCGCGAGGCGGGTGGACCTTCGTCCACGGGGAGACGCAGGCGGGAACGCCGGTGTGCGCGGCGGCCATCAGCGCGGTGCTCGAGGAACTGCGTCGGATCGACGTGGAGACGACGACGAAGGCACTCGGGGCCGAGCTGTTCCGTCTGGCGACGGCGCTGAAGTCCGACGGATTGATCACGGAGGTCACGGGGCGGGGCTGCTTCGTGGGGATGGGGCTCCGCCACCACGACGAGCGCCGGCTGTCCTCCTCCGAGGTTCTCCGTGTGGTCTCCGCCATCGCCGACCACGGCGTCCTGGTGCAGCCCGGCCCCAGCTCCATCGAGCTGATCCCGGCCTACGGATTCACCTCGGAGGAGCTTCGCACGGTGGAAGCCGCCGTGCGCTCCGGTCTCGCGCGAGTGCAGGAAGCGGCAGCATGACCGCGCACTTCACCGGACGCGTCCCGACCCTGTGGCACGGCCCCGGCGTCGCGCATCACGTGATGACGCACCTCACCGCGGGACGAGAGGTCCTCGTGATCGCGGACTCGGCGGTCACGGTTCCCTTCCGGGCCGGGTCTGCGGTGAGGACCATCACGGTGGACGCGCCGTCGGTGGATGTCACGTCGGTCTCCAGGATCGCGCGGCACATCGTTCGTCGGTCGCCCGAGGTCATCGTGGCCGTCGGTGGGGGCAGCGTGCTCGACGCCAGCAAGATCGCCGCGCTCGCGCTCGCTCCGGGGAAGGTCTTCGACTATGCCATCGGTCATGCGGAGAGGTCCGCGCTGACCGTGCTGCCGGATGCGCCGCCGCCCGTGGAGATCATCGCCGTGCCGACGACTCTGGGCACCTCGTCGGAGACGAACAGCGTCGGCATCCTCAAGAACGGGAACGGCTATCGGCTCATCGTCGGACGCTCGCTCAGACCCCGTCATGCCGTCATCGATCCACGCAACCTGGAGTCCCTCACCTACGGCGCCGTCCGTGAGGGAGCGCTGGAGGCGTTCCTGCGTCTCGCCGGTACGTCGACGAGTTCGCGACGAAGCGCCCGGGGGAACAGCGAGGCCGTCATCCTCGGGAGAGCCCTCCTCGAGACCGCCACCCAGGACGCCGGCTCGCCTGCGGGGCGGTTGCGCCTCGCACGGTTGAGCGCAGCCACCCAACGCGGTGCGGCTCTGCGCGGACAGGATCCCTACAGCGCTCGCCATTGGTATGTCGCGAACGAAGTGGCCTTCGTGCTCAGGACTCGCAAGATGGTCGCCACGGCGGCGGTGATCGCCGCGGTCTGGCGTCGTATCTGCGCGGGTGACACCCGCTGGGGAGATCGGCAGAGTCTCGAAGACTTCTGGTCGCGGGTCGCGAGCGGGGTGGCATTGCCTCTCGAACCGGCCGCGGGTATCGCCGCCCTCCTCGAGCGCTGGGATATCCCGCTTCCGTCGCGACCGACCACGCGGGAGGTCGGCCGCATCTCGATGTCCACCGAGGCGTCGTGGGGAGATCGCCGCCCGATGCTCACTGGCCTCGTCGCCGACGACATCCGTGAGGTCCTCCGCGGTTCCCGGTGGAGCGATCCGTGTGCCGGCGCTCAACGCCGGCCCTCGACTGCCGTGCAGAGGAGGTGAAGAGATGATCAAGGACGTGGAAGAGCGACTCCGGTTCCAGGAGCTGGACGACATGGAGGCTCCCAGCTGGGAGAGCTTCTATCAGGGCGCCATCAGTGCGCTGATCCTCATCGGGATCGGCGCTGCCGCTGCGACGTGATCCCGTCGCCCGACGGAGATCGAGACGAGGAAGGAGAGAGGTATGAACACCGAAGTGCAGAGGCTCGAATTCACGGAACTCGAGGCGATGGACGCTCTGAACAACACCGATGATTTCGTGCGGGGCTTCGCCGTCGGCGTCATCATCGGAATCCTCGCGCTGACCTAGGAAGCGCATCGCCACGTGATGAAGGAGGTACGAAATGCAGACTGATCTGCTGGAGTTCCAGGAACTCGAACGAATCGACGCGCCACTCGAGTGGTGGGAGCACGTCAGCTACATCATCGCCATCGTCGGCGGTGCCGCGGCGATCGCGACGTGACCGGTCGGGGTGCGGGCGGTTCCGCGCGCCCGCACCCCCTCACTCCCGCGGAGAGGTGTGGTGAATGTCAGGAACGATAACCGAAGCCATCGCGGCGCGACTCGACCGGGCGGGTGCGGTCCCTCGGGAACAGGACCTGTACACGGGCGAGGGGACCGACTTCTACGAGCGACTGGTCGGCGCCGATGCCGCGGAGATCCGAGAGGTGCTGGCGCTCGCGAGAGAAGCCGCGGGTCCGGTCCTCGATGTGGCCGCCGGCAGCGGGAGGCTGACCATCCCGCTGGTGTGCTCCGGCCGATCGGTGACCGCGCTCGATCTCTCCGACGACATGCTCTCGCACCTTCGTCGTGCCCTGCCCGACCATCCGAGGCTCGACTGTGTGATCGCCGACATGCGCGACTTCAGCCTGCCGCGTCCGTACGACCTCGTGGTCCTCGGTGCGACCTCCATCACCTTGTTGGACGGGGAGGGGAGGGCGCGCCTGTACGCGAGCGTGCGACGCCACCTCGCGGCGGGAGGGGTCTTCGCCTTCTCCGTCGCGGGAGGCGCCGCAGCGGAGAGCCTGACGGTGCCGAGCGAGCAGGAGATCCGTGTCCCCGGGCCCGGCCCCGGGCCCGGCGGCGAGGAGACCTATCTGTTCTCGCAGCAGATGGAGGAGGACGGCGCGGCTCGCCTGGTCAACTGGGTGCGCCTCGCCGACATCGTGGCGGGCGGCGACGTGTGCGTGCTCACGAGTCGGCTGCGTGTGCTCAGCCACGAGCTCCTCTCCAGCGAGCTCGTGGACGCCGGTTTCGCTGAACCTGCCGTCTCGCCCGTGCGGACGCACCCCGGAGCGGACATCCTTCTCCTCACGACGACGTGGGCCGGAACCCGGGACCGGGCGCGTGACGATGACACCGCCTAGTTTCGCTCGGCGGCGAGACTCGCGCGCCCCGGTGCCGCTCACGGCCGATGATCGTCCGCTTCTCGCCCCCGGTGTCGTGTTCGAGGAAGTGGGGGAGGCCGGGGTGTGGATCGCGCTGCTGCAGGGGGTGCCCTCGTCGAGGGTCTCGCGGGCCGTCGTCGATCTGCTCACGGCGATGGACGGCGAGACCACGCTCCGCGACCTGCGCACGCGCTTCGCCGCATCCGAGCCGCGGGACGACTTCCTCCTGCTCGTCCAGCGCTTCCGCGCCAGCGGGCTCCTGGCCGGTGACACGAAGGCCCCGCCCGGCAGAGTGACCTATCGGCCCCCGTTCACGCTGCAGTTCGCGACGCTGAGTGCACCCGCGTTCTTCGACCGCTGGAATCGCCTGATCGTCCCGCTCTCACGCCGAGGGGTTCTGGCATCCCTTCTGGTGGTGCTCTGCCTCGGCCTCGGCGCTGCGGCCCTGCAGACAGGTGAGGTGTGGGACGTCCTGACCATGCCGGTGTCGTTGCCCGGACTCGTGGGCGTCGTCATCGCGTTGTCCGTCATGACGCTGCTCCACGAGAGCGCTCATGGGCTCGCGCTCACACGGTTCGGCGGCGAACCGCGCCGCGCGGGTTTCATGCTCTACTACCTCACCCCCGCCTTCTTCGTCGATGTGACCGACGGCTGGCGCCTCTCCGATCGGCGGCAGCGTGTCGCGGTCGCGCTCGCCGGGCCGGCCGTGCACGCCGTCGCCGCCGCGGTCGCCCTCCTCGCCGCGCTCGTCCTTCCGGACCCTCTGATCCACCAGGCGCTGTTGCTCCTCGCCGTGTCCTGCGTCGCGATCGTGCTGGTCAACCTGATTCCGTTCGTGCGATTCGACGGCTACATCGCGTTCATGAGTGCGCTCGACGAACCGAACCTCCGGGACCGGACGATTCGCGACGGAGTGGAGTTCCTGACCCGGATCCTGTTCGGCGGTCCGCGGACCGCACGGAGCCTTGATCGGTGGTGGAGCGTGCCGTTCGGTCTCGCCTGTCTCGTCGCCCCGATCGCGCTCGTGCTGTTCGCGGTCTCCCGCGTGGTGCGAGCGATCGCCGGAGGCGGACCGGTGCTGGGGGTTCTCGTCGTCGTCCTGGAAGCTGCTGTGGTGCTCGTCGGCATCGTGATCCTCTCGAGGGCGCTGCGCCGCGTCCTTCGGTCGGGCGTCTCCCGGCTCCGCTTCGTCGCCGTCGGTGCGACGCTGATCGCGAGCATCGTGGTCGTGGGCGCCGTGATCCCGCTGCCGGTGACGGCGACGTACGGTTTCGTCACCCGCGGTGACCGGGTGCTCCTCGTGCAGCCGGGCACCGCCGCCGAGGCGGAGGTGCCGGACGGCGCCCCGGTCGAGCTGATGAGCGCCGGGCTCCTCGCGAGCTCGCGGGTCGGCGGGGGGACTATCAGGCCGGAGCCGCCGATGCCGACGGAGGTCCCCTGGGCGGTGCTCGTCCCCGTCGCGGCGGACGGCGTGGACGTCCCCGCAACGGTCATCGCCGGCGTGGACGTGGACGACGGCGGCGGGAGCACGCCGCCGACCGGACGGGCGCAGGTCGCGCTCGGCACGAGGAGTCTGTGGCAGACGCTCTGGGCGACCGGCGTGGTGTCGCCGCTGTCCGCCCTTCTGGACCAGAAGCACGAGAGGCAGGAAGATGACTGAACACGCGATCGAGGTCCGGGGCCTCGCGAAGAGGTACGGCCGCCGGACCGCCGTGGAAGACCTGTCCTTCGTCGTGCCGCGCGGGACGATCGTCGGGCTCCTGGGGCCGAACGGCGCGGGCAAATCGACGACGCTGCGCACGATCGTCGGCTTGCTCCGGCCGACGAGCGGCGAGAGCCTCATCGACGGTGTTCCGTTCTCGGCGCTCGACAACCCCGCATCGCACGTCGGTGTGCACATGGACGGCTTCGGTTTCGAGGCGGGCATCACTGCACGGCGGCACCTGGAGATCTGTCGGCTCGCGGCCGGTGCGCCGCGCGGCCGGACCGACGAGGTCCTCGAGGAGGTCGGGCTCACCGCCGACGCGCGTCGCCGCGTGAAGACGTTCTCGACGGGGATGGCTCAGCGGCTCGGCCTGGCCGCCGCCCTCATCGGTGCGCCGCCCACGCTCATCCTCGACGAACCGGCGAACGGTCTGGACCCCGACGGGATCCGCTGGCTGCGCAGGTTCCTCCGCCGCTTCGCCGAACGCGGCGGCACCGTGCTGGTCGCCAGTCATCAGCTGTCAGAACTCGAACACATCGTGGATGAGGTCGTGGTCATCAAACGGCGAGCACTCTTCGCCGGACGACTCGGCGACCTGGTCACGAGCAACGGCGACTCCCTGGAGAGCAAGTACTTCGAACTCGTCGAGGAGGTGCCGGTATGAGGGGCGCGATCCAGAGCGAGGCCCTGCGCTCCGTGAGCGGGCTCTCCCTCCTCGCCGTCTACCTCGTCGCGTTCCTCCTGCCCGCCTTCGTGCTGTTCTCCGACGGATCGCGCCTCGACGTGGCCGGCCTCGATTCCGCCGCGGGGACCACTCGTCTCCTGGAACCTCTCGCCTGGTCGGCGGTCTCCGCGGCGTTCGTCGGCGCGTACGGCGTCACTCGTGAGTACTACTACGGCTCGATGGACCGGACCCTCACCAGCGTCGGATTCCGGCGTGCGTTCGCCGGAAAGCTCGTCGCGGGCGTCCTCGTCGCGCTCGCCCTGTCCGTCGGCCTCTTCGTCGTGTGGACCACCGGTGTCGCCGTCTTCTTGAGCCGGAGCGGTCTGTCGCTCACTCTGACGCCGGACGGGTGGCGCCTCTGCGCGGGAGCTCTGGTCGGCGGCGTGCTCGGTGCGCTCATCGGGGGCTCCATCGGCTGGATCACCCGCAACTATTACGCGACGGCCGTCCTCGTCCTCGTCCTGCCGATGGTGGGGGAACTCGCACTGCTGCGCACGGTGCCGGAGGTGGCGAAGTTCTCGCCCGGGTTGGCGCTCGCGGCCTTGGGTGTGCCCGGGTATCAGGGCCGCCTGCTCGAGTTCGGCCCGGCGCTCGTCGTCGCACTCGCGTGGACCGCGGGGCTGGTCGCGGTGGCGTGGACCGGTGGTCGCAGGAGGGCGGGATGATCGTCCGCGCGCTCCGAGCCCACGCGCGCGGTGTGACCGGCGACATCGTCCTCCTCTGGGTGGTCGCGGCCGCCTTCGTGTTGTCGACTTCGATGGCGACGAGCGTTCCTGTGGAGCTCGCCGAGGCACCGGCCGGGGTTCGCGCCGCACTCAGTGCGCCGTTCAGCGCGGTGCTCGCGACCTATGGCGCGGTGCTCGCGGCGGTCTACGCTTCCTTCCGCTACACCGTCGACCGGCGGGATGGCGTCATCGCGCAGCGGCTGATGCTGCAACCCCGGTGGGTGACGCTGCTCAGCCGGACACTCGGGTCTGCTCTCGGCGGCGCCGTCGTCGCTCTCGCGGGACTCGCCGGTGGCCACATCGCGCTGGCCGTCGCGATGGGCGGTGTCCCGGTGGGCTGGGCATCGGTGGGATCCGCACTGGCCGTCGGCGCAGGCGCCGGCCTCTGGGGGCTGGGGGTGGGCATCGTCGTCCAGAACCATCTCGTCGCGCTCTTCGTCGCGTCCATGTCTCTGGGCAGCGCCGTCCTCGTCGCGATGTTCTGGAGCGCCGCTGCCCACGGCTTCCCGCTGATCGCGCTGCTCGACGCTTTCGGGTTCGACGTCACGGCTGTGGGGGTGTCGCCAGCCGACGGACCCGGTAGCTCTGTGCCGGTCGCCGTCGGATGGATGCTGGCGGCTCTCGTCGCGGGGGGAGTCACCTTCGTGAAACGCGATGTGACGTAGCGGTCTCGAGCCGCATCGGGGTTCGGAACCGCTCGGGGTGACGACGTAGGATCCCTAGGTGGCAACCCCCAAGATCGTCCTCTTCTACGCGTTCACGCCCCTCGCCGATCCCGAGGCCGTCCGTGTCTGGCAACGCGACCTCGGCGAGGCGCTCGGCCTGCGTGGGCGCCTGCTCATCTCGAAGGACGGGATCAACGGCACCCTCGGTGGCGACATCGGCGTGTTGAAGAAGTGGCTGCGATCGTTCCGCTCCTACGGCCCGTTCGCCGATGCGGACATCAAGTGGAGTGAGGGGACGGGGCTGGACGCGGACGGGCGCAGCCTCGATTTCCCCAAGCTCAGCGTGAAGGTGCGCGACGAGATCGTCTCATTCGGTGCGCCCGGTGAACTGCGCGTCGATGAGCACGGGGTCGTCGGCGGAGGCACCCGACTGACGCCCGAAGAGCTGCACGGACTGATCGACGAGCGCGGAGACGAGGTGGTCTTCTTCGACGGCCGGAACGCCCTCGAGGCGCAGATCGGGAGGTTCCGCGGCGCGGTCGTGCCCGACACCGAGACGACCAGGGACTTCGTGAGACTGCTCGACTCCGGTGCCTACGACGATCTCAAGGGCAAACCCGTCGTCACCTACTGCACCGGCGGCATCCGCTGCGAGGTGCTGTCGAGCCTGATGACGGCGCGCGGCTTCGGCGAGGTGTACCAGCTCGAGGGCGGCATCGTCCGCTACGGCGAGAAGTACGGCGACGACGGGCTGTGGGACGGATCGCTCTACGTGTTCGACGGCCGCGGTTCGGTCGACTTCTCGGACCATGCGCGCGTCATCGGGGAGTGCGTCGGATGCGGGGTGCCGACCAAGCGCACCGCGAACTGCCCCGACCTGTCGTGCCGCTCGCAGTTCGTGGTGTGCGAGACCTGCGTGGCCGTGCCCTGCACGGCCCATGCCGCGTGACCGCGCAGGAGACGCGCCCGCGTGCGGGCATGCTCAGACGGCGACCCCGGGTTCCGCGGCGCGGGGAGCGTACAGTGACCGGGGCAGCAGCGTCGCCCGCACCCGCGTCGGCCCATCCACACTCCGGCGCAATGCCTGCAGCACCTCGCTGAGCGGTTCGGTGAGATCCGTCTGCAGCTCGGCCGATCGCGCGTAGTTCGTCTGCTCGACCGCATCCGTCAGTCGTCGCATCGTCTCCGCGTCCACATGACGGTCGCGCACCAGGCCGGCAGCACGGACCCGCGGGGTGTCGGCGTCGGAGACCGGCAGCTGCAGGTCGATCAGGGTGTCGCGGAGCTCTGCCCAGGCTGCCGCGGGATCGCCGCGCCTCGCCTGCGTGAATCGTCTGCGACGCTCGATGATGCGGATCAGTGCCGGTACCAGGAGCAGCGCCACGGCGCCGAAAGCGATGAGCACGACCGGCGTCGGATCGAGACGACGCTGCGCGGCGCCGTCGGCCGAGACGCCCCCGGCGTCCGCACGGTCGATCTCCGGTCCCGAGGTCTCCTCGCTCTGCGGGGCCGTGGTCGGTGCGGGGGTGGCGGGTGATCCGGACTCGCCGCCCTGCGTCACTCCCGCACGGAACGCGGTGGGCACTCCCAAGGATGCGGTGGGCTCGAACGGCACCCAGCCGATACCGGGGAAGAGCACCTCCGGCCAGGAATGCAGCTGATCGCTGGTCACGGAGAAGACCGATTCGCTGCCGCGCTTCTCGTCGGTGAGCGAGCCGGGAAGATAGCCGACGACGATGCGCACCTGCATCCCCAGGCTCTCCGCCATGAGCGCGAACGCCCCTGCGAAGTGCACGCAGTACCCCGATCGCACGTCGAGGAACTGCGCCACGGCTTCGGCGCCGGTGCCGTCGAAGCCTTCTTCCACCGGCGTCTCCAGCGAGTACGCGAACTGCGAGCGGAACCAGTTCTGCAGGGCGATCAGCCGGTCGTAGTCGGTGCTCGCGGCGGCCGTCACCTCGGCGGCACGCTCCGCGATGATCTCGGGCAGCTCCACCGGCTCGGCGTCGGGATCGACCACGGGCGATGCCGCATCGATCGCACGGATCTGCTCGAGCGTCGGAACGAGGCGGGAGGAGGTGACGGTGTAGTCGTTCCCCACCGCGTCGGCGCTGCGCGAGAAGAGGGTGCGGTTGAGGGGGGACACCCGCCACGAGCCGCTCAGCCCCTGCACGTCGGTCGCCGGGTAGGGGACCGGCAGCCACGAACTCGACATGCGGAGCACGCGGATGGACGTGTTCTCCTCCTCCGTCGCGATCTCCGGTCCCCACTCCGGAGTGCCGAACCCGTCGTCCTGCGACTGCAGATCGCCCCGGTCCGGCTGCCACACCCGGCCGTCGAATCGGGAGAGTGTCGTCAGCCGCAGATAGGGGGCCACGTCGGTCTTCGCCGCGATGGTCAGCACTTCGACCGGATTGGGCTGGCGCAGATCATCGCCCAGACGCAACGAGGCATCGACCGTGACCCCGACGCCGGTGCCCGCCATGCTCGTCGCGACCGGTAGTGCGGGAGCGATCACCAGGGTCGTCACCAGAGCGGCGGCTCCGACACCGACGGCGACTGAGAGCGAGGACCTGCGGGGGGATTCCGGATGCCGCCTCGCGGTGTATCGGAAGAGGAAGAGTGCGACGAGGGCGAACAGCACGAACCACACGACGTTCGTGTCGCCGAGGGTGATGATCATCGGCACGGCGCCGACGATCCCTGTCAGCAGGGTCGCCAGCACCGCGGAGCGATGCGCCACCAGATGATCGACCAGGATCGCGACGCCCGCGAAGCCGGAGGCCATGGCGGCGGTGAGAGCCGGCGAGGCATCCAACGGCGCGGAGCCGAACACGATCGCTTCGAGGGCCGCAGCGCCGAGGGTGCCGAACACGGCGACGGTCGTCGGTGTCGGGAACACGCCGAAGAGCGCGGTATCGCCGGCCACCAGCAGCGTGACCATCGCGACCGCGACGATGATCTGACCGAGGAACGTCCCGGCGTCCCGGAGCCAGGCTGTCCGTCGGCGCAGCAGTCGCCGCAGGAGCATGCCCCCACCCGCTGCGGCGAGGATCACGATGAGGACCGAAGACGACCACGCTCCAGGGGAGATCACCGAGGTGTAGGGCCACATCGCCACGATCGTCGCCGTCGCGGCCAGCACACCGGGACCGACGACACCGGTCGGCTCCTCCTCGTCGCGGTGCCACGTCGGCGCCGTGTGCGCGGGGGGCGCGGTCGCCTTCGGGCGCTGCTCAGCGCGGAACATCGCCGACTCCGATCCGCGCCGAGACGGCGTCCTCCCACGCGTCCGCGATGACGGGCCCGAGCGTCGCCACCGTCCAGCCGTGTGGCGTGGCCGCCTCCGCGGCGCCGGGGAGAAGCTCCGTGCTGAACAGCATCGGCGCGGCGGCTCCGGCCGGACGCAGCCGGGCGGCGTCCTCCTCATCGAGCCGACCGGTGATGAAGACCAGAGGCCCGGGCGGGGTGCCGCCGATGAGTGCCGCCAGATCACGGCCCTCACCCCTGGGGGCGACCATCGCGAGCGCCACCAGCAGTCCGTCGCGATCGTCCTCGTGCCCGCGGAGCGCACCGAGCAGCGTGCCGGCGCTGTCGATCACATCGACGCTGTACCCCTCGGAGGCGAGGTGCACGGCCGCGGAGGCGCAGAGCGACACGGCGGTTTCGAAGGCCGGGTCGGCATCGGCGCCGGGCGCATCCCAGCGGCCCGCACTGCGATCGAGGACGACGACCGCGTCGGGGCTGGATTCCTCCTCCTCCTGGCGCACCATGAGCTGTCCGCGGTGGGCGGTCGCACGCCAGTGGATGCGGCGCATCGAGTCTCCGGGGATGTACCCGCGCGGCGAGAGGTTGTCGCTGCCCTGCCCGAGGCGCGTCGACGAGGTGTGCGCGGTGCCGCCGGCGGCTCCGACGCGCACGGCCAGCGGGGCGAGGGCGAAGACCTCGGGGACCACGGTGATGCTCCGGGTCTCGCCGAACGCTTGCTCGCGCTGTGCCAGGCCGAACGGATCGACGGTGCGCAGCATCAGCGGGCCGAGCGGCCAGACGCCCCGTCGCACACCGGTGATCGGGTACGTCAGCTGACCCGACTCGGGGGGATACTCACCGCCGGAATCGCCGGCGACCGCCGCGGGGAGGATGTCGTGCCAGAGCCCGTGCGGCACCCGCAGTGCGCGGAGTGAGATCCGCACCGTCACGCGCGACGTCTCCGACACGGTGAGCAGGTCGGTGGAGATCTGACGCGTGACCGTCCCCGAGCGGCGGGGCAGGCGGACGGCGAGGAGCGAGAAGAGCGTGAGGGCGGCCAGGAGCAGCCCGATGTAGAGCAGGATGCGGGTGCCGAAGACGTTGGCGGCGATGACGCAGCACAGGGCGGCGATGAGCGCGCCGGCTCCACGGCCGGTGAGAGGTCGGCGTCTTCGCATGATCGACCCGATCAGGAACGCGTCGCGACGGGGACGCGCACCCGCTCGACGATCTGGGTGAGTGCGGCCTCGACGGGCTGTGCGCCTGCACGGTGGGCACCACGCGCCGGCAGCAGCCGGTGGGCGAGGACCGGGATGAGCAGGGCCGTGATGTCGTCGGGGATGACATAGTCGCGGCCGTCCAATGCCGCCCACACCTTCGCGGCGCGGATCAGCTGCAGGGTCGCCCGCGGACTGGCACCGAGGTGCAGGTTCGGGTCGGAGCGGGTCGCCTGTGCGAGGGCGACCGTGTACTCCTCCAGCGCGGGGGCGACATGGACCGAGCGCGCCCAGGCGATGAGCTGGGAGATGGCGGTCGCGTCGGCGACGGGTGACACCGCGGCGAGCGGGTTCACCACATCGCGCTGACGGAGCATGAGTGTCTCGGCCTCCGCGTCCGGGTACCCCATCGAGATGCGCATCATGAAGCGGTCGCGCTGCGCCTCGGGGAGCGCGTACGTCCCCTCCATCTCGAGCGGGTTCTGGGTCGCCACCACCAGGAACGGCGTCGGCAGCATGTGGGTCGACCCGTCGACGGTGACCTGCCCCTCCTCCATCGCTTCGAGCAGGGCCGACTGCGTCTTGGGGGAGGAGCGGTTGATCTCATCGGCGATCACGATGTGCGCGAAGACCGCGCCGCGCTTGAACTCGAACTCCTGGTCGACCGGGTTGTAGACCGAGACACCCGTGACGTCGCCGGGCAGCAGGTCGGGCGTGAACTGGATGCGGCGCACGGTCGCGTCCACGCTCGCGGCGAGGGCACGCGCGAGCATCGTCTTGCCCACACCGGGGACGTCTTCGATGAGCAGGTGCCCTTCGGCGAGGAGGCAGACGAGGGCGCTGCGCACGGCGTCCGGCTTCCCGTCGATGACCCGTCCGATGGAGCCGAGGATCGCAGAGGTCTGCGCGGCGAACCGTTCGGCATCGATCATCACCGGGATCAGGGGGGCGTTCTCTGGCATGCGTTCCCTCTCACATCGGCGCTGCGGTGCGCGTTACTCGATCGTAACCCGGCGGCGCGGTCCCCGCTCTGGAAGCTTCCCCTGAGAGGGCGGTCGGCGGCGTCCGTACCCACCCGGTCCGTCGAGCGCTCGAGCGGTGTCGTCGCACCCCACGTGCTCGGGTTAGGATGGTTGACGGCTCTCCGCGTGACAGCATCCAGGCCAATTCCCCCAGGGCGGAAACGCAGCAAGGGTAACCGGGCTCTGCTGGGTGCGCGGAGAGTCTTTTTCATGTGCGGGCGCCCTGTCGTGACGCCCACTCGAACGTCAGCTGCACCTGAGACAATCGTCCGGTGACCGTCTCCCCGCCTCCGAAGGCGCAGCATCCGCTCGGCCGATTCGCCTCGCCGGTGCTGCTCCTCGTCGCGATGTGGATCGTGCAGTTCGCCGATGCGGTCCTTCCGGGGTCGTTCACCGGTTTCGGCCTGAGGTCCTGGGATGTCTCGGGTCTGGGCGGCATCGTGCTCGGTCCGCTCCTGCATGCGAACTGGCAGCACCTCATCGCGAACTCCGTACCCTTCCTGGTGCTCGGATGCCTGGTCGCCGTCGAAGGTGCCCGTAGGTTCTGGGCCGTCACAGCCATCGTCGCGATCGTGGGCGGCATCGGGACCTGGGTCGTGAACGCTCCGGGGACGCTGACGGTCGGCGCCTCCGGGCTCGTGTTCGGCTACTTCGGCTACGTCGTGATGCGGGTGTTCGCCCCCGGACGCGTCGCCCACCGCATCCTCTACGCCGTGATCGCTCTGGTCGTGATCGCGCTGTACGGCGGCTCGATGGTGGCCGGAGTGTTCGGTGCCGCAGAGGGCATCTCCTGGCAGGGGCACCTGTTCGGCGCGATCGGCGGGGGTGTGGCTGCGTTCGCCGGTCGCCCCCGCACGGCGCGCGGCAGCGTGGCGACATGACCCCGGGGCGCACGGCGTCCCGGCCGAAAGGTCGAGCGGCGACGAAGAAGACCGCGAAGAGCCGCAGGAGCGCGACGCGGCGACGCAAGACCGGCGCGCGCAGACGTGCCGCGATCCGGGCGCGCCGGAGGAAGATCCTGCAACGGGTGCTGCTCTCCGCAGCGGCGGTCATCGTCCTCGGGGGACTGCTCGCGCTGATCCCGCTGGGACTCGCCCGCGATCCCGCCCCGATCTGCCTCGACGAACCCCGGACGTTCCCGGAGGCGGGCATCCGCGGCTGGGGCGGGGAACAGCTCGACAATGCCGCGACGATCATCCGGACGGCGGGCGACCTCGGGTTCCGCCGCGACGGGCAGATCCTCGGGGTGATGACGGCGATGGGCGAGAGCAGCCTGCGCAACATCGACTACGGCGACTGGGAGACGAGCGGGTTCACCAACCCCGACGGATCGCGCACGACCAGCATCGGGCTCTTCCAGCAGCAGGAGTGGTGGGGGAGCGTCGAGCAGCGTATGGATCCGCAGACCGCGGCGACGCTGTTCTACGACCGGCTGGGCCGCCTGCCCGGATGGCAGGAGCTGGAGCCCTCGCACGCGATCCACCGGGTGCAGATCAACACCGATCGCGACTACTACGCGCGCTTCCAGGAAGATGCCGCCGCCGTCGTCGACGCACTGTCCGGTCCGTGCGAGTGAGACCCCGCGTTTCTCCCGGTGGTTTCCCCGGCGGCTTCCCGAACGCCGCGCCTAAGCTGGGCTCGTGGCGCGGAGCATCTACATCACCTCGGCCGAAGGTCATACCGGCAAGTCGACGATCGCCCTCGGGGCGCTCGACGCCCTGATGCGCGTCTCGCCGCGGGTGGGGGTGTTCCGCCCGATCGCGCGGTCCACGACCGAGCGCGACGAGATCCTCGAACTGCTGCTCGCCCACGACGGCGTACACCTCGACTACGAGGACTGCATCGGCGTGACGTACGACGATGTGCGCTCCGACCCGGAGAGCGCGCTGTCGACGATCGTCGCGCGGTTCAAGTCCGTCGAGGCGCAGTGCGATTCCGTCGTCGTCATCGGCAGCGACTACACGGATGTCGCGAGCCCCGCCGAGCTCGGGTTCAACGCGCGGATCGCCGCCAACCTCGGTGTCCCCGTGCTGCTCGTGCTCAGCGGTCGCGATCAGCAGCGCCAGGCCGAACAGCTCGGCACCACGACCGCCCGTGAGGCCGCGGCGATCGGACAGATCGCCGCACTCGCGCTGTCCGAGCTCTCCGAGGAGCGTGCGGAGTTGTTCGCCGTCGCGGTGAACCGTGCCGACCCCGATGCGCTGGATGCCGTCATCGACGCGGTCCACGCCGTGCTCCCCGAGGACCGCACGCCGGTGTGGGCGATCCCCGAGGACCGTGCGCTCGTGGCCCCGTCGATCCGTGACATCCTCGCCGCCGTCGACGGCACGCTGTTCACGGGCGACGAGGACCGGTTGACCAGGGAGGCGCTGACGATCGTCGTCGCCGGCATGTCGATGGTCAACGTGCTGCCCCGGCTCACCGAGGAGGCGGTCGTGGTGATCCCGGCCGACCGCACCGAGGTGCTGCTGGCCGCCCTGCTCGCCGATGCGTCCGGCACCTTCCCCCGCATCGCCGGCATCATCCTGAACGGCCCGTTCCCTCTTCCCGAGCAGATCGTGCGCCTGCTCGACGGCTTCGCGTCGTCGGTGCCGATCATCACGACCGATCTGGGCACCTACGACACCGCCGTGCGTGTGATGAGCACCCGCGGGCGCCTCTCCGTGGATTCGCGCAGCCGCTACGACCGCGCGCTCGGCCTGTTCCAGGCGCACGTCGACATCGTGGAGCTGACCGAGCAGCTCGGGCTCGCCGAGGCACACGTGGTGACCCCGCTGATGTTCCAGTACGGCCTCATCGAGCGTGCACGCGCACATCGGCGTCGCATCGTCCTGCCCGAGGGCGACGACGACCGCATCCTGCGGGCCGCGGCGACGCTTCTCGCGAGGGAGGTCGCGGATCTGACGATCCTCGGCGACGAGGCGGCCGTCCGTGCCCGCGCCGTCGAGCTGGGCATCGACATCGCGGCGGCCCAGGTGCTGAGCCCCACCGACCCTGAACTTGTCGAGAGGTTCGCCGCCGAGTACGCACGGCTGCGGGCGCACAAGGGCATCACCCTCGCCCAAGCGGCGGACACGGTGACCGACGTGTCGTACTTCGGCACGATGATGGTGCATCTCGGTCTGGCCGACGGCATGGTCTCCGGCGCGGCGCACACCACGGCGCACACGATCCGTCCGTCGTTCGAGATCATCAAGACCAAGCCGGGCGTGAACGTGGTCTCCAGCGTGTTCCTCATGGCGCTCGCCGATCGCGTGCTCGTCTACGGAGACTGCGCGGTGATCCCCGATCCGACGAGCGCGCAGCTCGCGGACATCGCGATCTCCTCCGCCGAGACCGCCCGCCGGTTCGGCATCGATCCGCGCGTGGCCATGCTGTCGTACTCGACCGGGGAGTCCGGCTCCGGGGCCGACGTCGACAAGGTGCGCGCCGCGACCGCGCTCGTCCGCGAGCGTGCCCCCGAGCTCCCGGTCGAAGGGCCGATCCAGTACGACGCGGCGGCGGATGCGGCGGTGGCCAAGGCCAAGCTCCCGGACTCGGCGGTCGCCGGGCGGGCGACCGTGTTCGTGTTCCCCGACCTCAACACCGGCAACAACACGTACAAGGCCGTACAGCGCTCAGCAGGAGCCGTCGCCATCGGACCGGTGCTCCAGGGGCTCAACAAGCCCATCAACGACCTGTCCCGCGGCGCGCTCGTCGATGACATCGTCAACACGGTCGCGATCACGGCGATCCAGGCGCAGGGAGATGAGGCATGAGCGCGATCCTGGTGATCAACAGCGGGTCGTCGTCGCTGAAGTACAGCCTGATCGACATCGAACAGGAGGACCTGCTCGCGAGCGGACTGATCGAGCGCATCGGGCAGGAGTCCAGTCCCGTGGCGCACACCGTCCGCCCCGCCGTGGACGCCGACGCCGTGCCGACGATGCTCGACGCGACGTACCGCAGCGAGCAGCCGATCGCCGACCACGCCGCCGCCTTCGAGGTGATGCGGGAGCAGTTCGCCGCGCACGGGCCCTCGCTCGACGAGCGTCGCCCCGTCGCGGTCGGACACCGCGTGGTCCACGGCGGCGCGCGCTTCTACGCCCCGACCCTGATCGACGCCGACGTGGAGCGTGAGATCGACGAGCTCGCGGTGCTCGCCCCCCTGCACAACCCCGCGAACCTCGCCGGGATCCGGGCCGCACGCGCCGTGTTCGATCAGGTTCCGCACGTGGCCGTGTTCGACACCGCGTTCCATCAGACCCTTCCGCCCGCCGCGTACACCTATGCGATCGACGCAGCGCTCGCCGCCGAGCACCGGGTGCGGCGATACGGCTTCCACGGCACGAGTCACCAGTACGTGAGCGAGGCGGCGGCGGCGTTCCTCGGGCGCGACCTCGCCGAGCTCCGGCAGCTCGTCTTCCACCTCGGCAACGGCGCCTCCGTGACCGCGATCGAGGGCGGGCGCTCGGTGGAGACGTCGATGGGGCTCACCCCGCTCGAGGGCCTGGTGATGGGCACGCGGTCGGGAGACATCGATCCGGCGGCCCTCGTCCACCTCTCCCGCCGTGCCGGGTACTCGATCGACGACCTCGACTCGCTGCTCAACACCCGCAGCGGTCTCGCCGGACTCGCCGGCCGCAGCGACATGCGCGACATCCTCGCCGGTGTGGACGCCGGAGACGAGTCCGCCGTGCTCGCCTTCGACGTGTACGTGCACCGCCTGCGGGCTTACGCCGGGGCGTACATCGCACAGCTCGGGGGAGTGGACGTCATCTCGTTCACGGCCGGTGTGGGCGAGAACGCCGCGCCGGTGCGGGCCGCTGCGCTGGCGACGCTCGGTTTCGCGGGCGTCGAGATCGATCCGGCGAGGAACGAGGCTCGTGAGCGCGGCATCCGCCGGATCTCCACGGACGCCTCCGCGGTGACGGTGCTCGTCGTGCCGACCGATGAGGAACTGCAGATCGCCAGGCAGACGGCCGAGCTCCTCTGATCCGCTCGCGGGGGTTACCCCGTGACGTGATGCCGCATTACGCTTGAGCGGTGGCACGGAGAGGTGCCGGCCCGCTGATCGCCCTTCTCCTGGAGGCTCTGTGCCAGACGCACTGCCCGACCTGTTCCACGCCGACGGCGTGCTCTTCGACCTCGACGGCGTCCTCACCCCGACCGCCGAGGTCCACATGCGCGCCTGGCAGGCCGTGTTCGACGATGTGTTCGCCCGGTGGAGCATCACCCCGCCGTACACGGATGCCGATTACTACGACTACGTCGACGGCAAGAAGCGCTACGACGGCGTCGCGAGCCTGCTGCGCAGCCGCAACGTCGAAGTCCCCTGGGGACACGTCGACGACGACCCCTCCGCCGAGACGATCTGCGGCATCGGCAACCGCAAGAACGCCGCCTTCGCGGCGTCTCTGCGCGCGCAGGGCATCGTTGCGTACCCGGGGTCGCTCGCGCTCGTCGGGAGCCTGCGTGACGCCGGAATCCCGCTCGGGGTCGTGTCGAGCTCGAAGAACGCCGAGGAGGTGCTGGCCGCCGCCGGCATCCGCTCCCTCTTCCGGGTCGTGGTCGACGGCGTCGTGGCGGAGCGCGATGGTCTCGCCTCCAAGCCGGCCGCCGACATGTTCGCCGCCGGCGCCGCGGCCCTCGGGGTCGACCCGAGCCGCTCCGTCGCCGTCGAGGATGCCACCTCCGGTGCCGCCTCCGCCTCCGCAGCCGGCTACCGCACCGTGATCGGCGTCGATCGCGGGGCTGGTGCCGACGCCCTGCGAGCCGCCGGCGCCACGATCGTCGTCGACGATCTCGCCGTCTTCGTCCCCGCCACCCGCACCGACATCCCGGAGACCGCATGATCGACCGCGACCGCTTCCCCGTCGACGCGTGGCGTCTGATCGACACGCACTACTCGGAGGAGGGCGTCAGCGAGACGCTGTTCTCCGTGGGCAACGGCTACCTCGGCCTCCGCGGCAACCACATCGAAGGTCGGGGTGCCCAGGAGCACGGGACCTTCATCAACGGACTGCACGAGACCTGGACGATCCGGCACGCCGAGCAGGCCTATGGATTCGCGGAAGTCGGGCAGACGATCGTCAACGCCCCCGACGCGAAGGTCATGCGTGTGTACGTCGACGACGAGCCGATCTCGCTCGACGACGCCGACGTGCGCGAGTACCGGCGCACCCTCGACATGCGCACCGGTGTCCTGGAGCGCCTGGTGGTGTGGGAGACCCCGTCGGGCAAGCGCGTGCGCATGCGTGACGAGCGCATCGTGAGTTTCGAGGAGCGCCACCTCGCCGTCCTCCGGCTCGAGGTCGTCGTCGAGAACGCCGATGCCCCGGTCACGATCAGCTGCCAGTTGCTGAACCGCCAGGACGGAGCCGGTGTGTACGCCGGGACGCCGATCGGCACGAAGGCGGCCGCTTTCGACCCGCGCAAGGCCGAGAAGATCGCCGACCGCGTGCTGGAGCCGGCCGAGCACTGGCAGGACGGACTGCGTTCGGCGCTGTCGTACCGGGTCGCAGACTCCGGGATGACCGTCGCCGTGGTCGCCGACCACATCGTCGAGACCGAGAACGAGTACAACGCACGCACGCTCGTCGAGCCCGACATCGCGAAGAACGTGTTCCGCGTGCAGGCCAAGGCCGGCGTCCCGATCACGGTCACGAAGCTCGTCAGCTACCACACCTCACGCGGGGTGCCGCCGCGGGAACTCGTCGACCGCTGCCGTCGTTCGCTCGACCGTGCGGCGGATGAGGGCGTCGAGACGGTGTTCCGGCGTCAGCGGGAGTGGCTCGACGCGTTCTGGGAGCGCAGCGACGTGCAGATCGGCGGGCGCGACGACCTGCAGCAGGCCACTCGCTGGTGCCTGTTCCAACTCGCGCAGGCATCGGCGCGCGCCGACGGCGCCGGGGTCCCCGCCAAGGGCGTCTCCGGGTCGGGGTACAGCGGTCACTACTTCTGGGACACGGAGATCTACGTGCTCCCATTCCTGACCTACACGACGCCGCGGTGGGCGTACAACGCGTTGCGCGCCCGCGCGGGCATGCTCCCCGCTGCGCGTCGTCGTGCGGCACAGCTCAACGAGGCGGGAGCGCTCTTCCCCTGGCGCACCATCAACGGCGAGGAAGCCTCCGCCTATTACGCCGCCGGCACCGCGCAGTACCACATCAACGCCGACATCAGCTTCGCGCTGGGCAAGTACGTGCGGGCCACGGGGGACGAGGAGTTCCTGCGGCGTGAGGGCGCCGACATCGCGATCGAGACCGCACGGCTGTGGGCGACCCTCGGGTTCTGGCGCGCCTCGCGTCTGGTGGACGAGGTGGACACCGGGGACGGCATCGAGACCTTCCACATCCACGGCGTCACGGGCCCGGACGAGTACACGACGGTCGTCAACGACAACCTGTACACGAACGTGATGGCGCGCTACAACCTCCGCTATGCGGCCAAGGTGGTGCGCGAGATCAAGGAGAGCCACCCGGAGGACTACGTCAAGCTCGTCGACCGTACGGGGCTCGGTCCCGGTGAGGCCGAGGCGTGGGAGCGGGCGGCGTCGGCGATGTTCATCCCGTACAGCGAGGGGCTCGGCATCCATCCGCAGGACTCGCTCTTCCTCGAGCGCGAGGTCTGGGATCTCGCCAACACCCCCTCCGAGCAGCGGCCGCTGCTGCTGCACTTCCACCCCCTGGTGATCTACCGGTTCCAGGTGCTCAAGCAGGCGGACGTCGTGCTCGCGCTGTTCCTGCAGGGCAACCACTTCACGCCCGAGGAGAAGAAGGCCGACTTCGACTACTACGACCCGCTGACCACGGGCGACTCCACCCTGTCGGCGGTCGTGCAGTCGATCATGGCCGCCGAGGTGGGCTACCAGGACCTCGCCAGGAAGTACTTCGAGCAGTCGCTGTTCGTCGACCTGCACGATCTGCACCACAACGCCGCGGATGGTGTGCACGTGGCCTCCGCCGGTGGGGTGTGGACCGCGCTGGTGTGCGGCTTCGGCGGCATGCGCGACTACGCGGGCGACCTCAGCTTCGATCCGCGGCTTCCGGTGGACTGGCCCTCCCTCTCGTTCCCGCTGCAGTGGCAGGGGTCCACGATGCAGGTGACCGTGACCAGGGACGAGCTCCGCGTGGAGGTGCGCAGTGGTCCGCCGGTGCCGTTCAGCGTGCGCGACACCGCCTACTTCGCCACCGCGGAGGATGCGGCCGTCGTGCCCCTCGCTGATCAGGGGCCGATGCTCCCGGGGCGTCCGACCCTGAGGCAGTTCGCCGATGCACGACGCGAGGACGGCACGCGCATGTCGGCATCCGTTCCGGTGATCACGACCGCGGTCCCGGTGATCGAACCGATCGACTGACCCTCCCTCCTCCTCTCCTTTCTCCTTTGTGCCGAGACCCCCGCTGGTCGTCGGCGCCCCCGCTGGCGCGCGCCGAAGCGAGGGGGCGCGGACGCTCAGCGGGGGTCTCAGCGGCGTGTGTGGACGGATCGGGCCGGGATGCCGGTCTCCCGAAGCGAAGGTCGGTGGCACGCCGTAGGCTGTTGAGGTGACCACAGCCCTCTACCGCCGCTACCGACCCGAGACCTTCGGCGAGATGATCGGGCAGTCCCAGGTGACCGATCCGCTGATGACGGCTCTGCGCGGCGATCGAGTCGGCCATGCGTACCTGTTCTCCGGTCCTCGCGGCTGTGGCAAGACGACCTCTGCCCGCATCCTCGCGCGCTGCCTGAACTGCGCTGAGGGGCCGACCGATGTTCCCTGCGGCGTGTGCCCGAGCTGCGTCGAGCTGTCGCGTGCCGGCGGAGGATCCCTCGACGTCGTCGAGATCGACGCGGCGAGCCACAACGGTGTCGACGACGCACGAGATCTGCGTGAACGGGCGACGTTTGCCCCCAGCCGCGACCGGTACAAGATCTTCATCCTCGACGAGGCGCACATGGTGACGCCGCAGGGCTTCAACGCGCTGCTCAAGCTCGTCGAAGAACCGCCGGAGCACGTCAAGTTCATCTTCGCGACCACCGAGCCCGAGAAGGTCCTCGGCACGATCCGCTCCCGCACGCATCACTACCCGTTCCGGCTCGTGCCGCCCGCCGCCATGCTCGAATACGTGGCCAAGCTGTGCGCCGAAGAGGGCGTGATCGTCGAACAGGGCGTCCTCCCGCTCGTGGTCCGCGCCGGTGGTGGCTCGCCTCGAGACACGCTGTCGCTGCTCGACCAGCTGATCGCCGGATCCGACGCCCCGGCCGACTCCGAGACGGTGACGGTGGGATACGCGCGTGCCGTGTCGCTGCTCGGCTATACACATGCCGCCCTCCTCGACGAGATCGTCGACGCGCTCGCCGCAGGAGACGCGGCCGCCGCCTTCCCGGCGATCGACCGTGTGGTGCAGACGGGTCAGGATCCGCGCCGCTTCGTCGACGACCTGCTCGAACGCCTGCGAGACCTCATCGTCATCGCGGCGGTCGGAGCCGGCGCCTCGGCGGTCCTCCGCGGCATCGCCGAAGACGATCTGGAGCGCATGCGTGCCCAGGCGGCCACCTTCGGGTCGGCGCGGCTCTCGCGCACGGCCGATGTGGTCAGCGCCGCCCTCGACGACATGTCGGGTGCGACCTCTCCGCGCCTTCACCTCGAACTCATGGTGGCTCGCGTGCTCGCCGCTGCGGCGGAGGCGTCGACGTCGGATCCGGCCCCCGCGGCCGCGCCCGAGCGTGCGGCCGCACCGGCCCGCTCGACTCCCGCGGCTGTCTCGACTCCTACGGCTGTCTCGACTCCTGCCGCCGTCTCGACCCCCGCGCCTGCCACGGGCTCCCCGGCTGCTGCCCCGGTGGCGACGCCGGCCGCTACCCCCGCTGTTGCGCAGACCGCCCCCGCCGAGGAGCCGGCCGCCGCGCGCACCGAGAACGAAGCGCCGAGCCCCGCACCCGCACCCGAGGCAGCACCCGCACCCGAGGCGGCACCCGCACCGGAGCCCGCCGTCGCGCAGGGTCCCGTCACCCTCGAACGCATCACCGCCTCGTGGCCCGCCGTGCTGACCCGGCTCGAGAGCATCAGCCGCACGTCCTGGTTGCTGGCGACCGCGGTGCAACCGCTCGCCTACGCCACCGATACCGAGGTCCTGACGCTCGGCTTCACGAGCCAGCATGATGTCGCGAAGTTCAAGGGCACCACTCCGGGCTCCGGACCCTCGGACCATCTGCGGTCGGCGATCGAGAGCGAGCTGGGCGTGCGGGTCAAGTACCTTCCTGCACCGATGCCCACCGGAGGAGCTCCGCGGCAGTCCGCGGCGTCCGGCCCGTCGGCACCCGCCGATCCTGCTCCCGCATCGGAGCCTGCGTCAGCGGGGTCGTCCCGTCCGCAGGTCCGCAGCGCGTCGGCCTCCACCGTGACGGAGTGGGCCGTCGCGCCGATCCCGTCCGCCGTGGAGCAGCCGAGCGTGCCGACCGCAGCCGCCGCTCCGCTTCCGGTCGACGACGAGCCCGAAGAGATCGAAGCGGCGGCATCCGCACCCCTGCCGCCGTCCGACGGTGCTGTCGATCGCGACGCACCGCCGCTTCCCGGTGATGACGAGGCCCCGGCATATGACGATGAGCCGCCCTACGACCCGTCGTACGAACCGCCGGTGGCGCGCCAGGCTCCGCCCGAACGGTCGGCACCGGCGCAGCGCACGGCGACAGCCCCTCCGGTCGTCATCGAGCGCGCTCCCACTGCCGGGGGAGTGCAGCGCTACGGTGAGGCCGTGATCCGCCAGGTGCTCGGCGCGACGTTCCTGCGCGAAGAGCCCTACGAGCCCCCGACGAGGTTCTCCTGATGTATGACGGCATCGTTCAGGAGCTGATCGACGAGTTCGGTCGGCTCCCCGGCATCGGCCCGAAGTCCGCACAGCGGATCGCGTTCCACATCCTCCAGACGCCGACGTTCGACGTCGCGCGTCTCGCCGAGCTGTTGAGCGAGATCCGACTCCGCGTGCGGTTCTGTGAGATCTGCGGCAACGTGGCCGAGCAGGAGCGATGCGGGATCTGCCGTGATCCGCGTCGCAGCCAGGCGCTGATCTGCGTGGTCGAAGACGCGAAGGATGTCGCCGCGATCGAGCGCACCCGGGAGTTCCGCGGGCTCTATCACGTCCTCGGCGGGGCCATCAGCCCCATCGCCGGCATCGGTCCCGACGACCTCCGGATCGCGCAGCTCATGACGCGTCTCGCCGATGGCACGGTGCAGGAGGTGATCCTCGCCACCAACCCGAACCTCGAGGGGGAGGCGACGGCGAGCTACCTGAGCCGACTGCTGACCACCATGCAGATCACCGTGTCCCGTCTCGCCTCCGGCCTGCCCGTCGGCGGCGACCTGGAATACGCCGACGAGGTCACGCTCGGGCGCGCGTTCGAGGGCCGGCGCGTCCTGTGACGCCGAGCGCGGGTATCTCGCGTCGCGGCTGGCTGCTCTTCGGGGCCATGGCCCTGCTGTGGGGCGTGCCGTACCTGTTCATCAGTGTCGCGGTCGAGTCGATCTCCCCGCCGGCGATCGTGGCCGGACGCACGCTGATCGCCGCGGTGCTGCTGCTGCCGTTCGCGATCCGGAGCGGCGCGCTGCGGGCCGCTCTGAAGCACTGGCCCTGGGTCCTCGCCTTCGGCGCGGTCGAGATGGCGGGTCCCTTCCTCCTGCTCGGCCATGCCGAGATGACGCTGACCTCCGGGATGACCGGGCTGCTGGTGGCAACGGTGCCGCTGTTCGCCGCTCTGATCGCTCTCGGCGGGGGCGACCGCGGGGTGCTCCGGCCCGCCCGCGCAATCGGCCTGCTCGTCGGATTCCTCGGTGTCGCCGTCGTGGTCGCGGGCCCGGGACTCTTCGGGGGCGAAGTGAGCCTTCTCGCTGCGGGGGAGGTGCTCCTGGTGGCCGTGCTGTACGCAACGGCTCCCTTCATCGTCGCTCGCAAGCTCAACGCCGTCCCGTCTCTGGGCACCATCACGCTGTCGCTGCTCATGATCGGGATCTTCTACCTCCCGATCGGCCTGCTCACGCAGCATCAGGTGCCCACGCTGCCGTCGATCGGGGCGCTGCTCGCGCTGGCCGTGATCTGCACGGCGGTGGCGTTCCTCGCGTTCTTCGCGCTCATCCGCGAAGTGGGGCCGGTACGCGCTCCGCTGTTCACGTACGTCAACCCGGTGGTCGCGATCGTCCTCGGGGCGATCGTCCTCGCCGAACCGTTGACGCCGGGTCTGCTCCTCGGGTTCCCGCTGATCATCGTCGGGTGCTGGTTCGCCGCCACGGGCGGTCGCCTGCGCCCCGTGTCTGCGCAGGCGCTCCCACCGACGCTCTGATCGTCGAGGCGCCGTTCCTCGCCGTCGGAAGCGATGACACATGCGCAGCAGGGCATACGCGCCGATCATAGAATGAGCGTGGGCGGATCCGCCCGACATCCCAGGGAGTGATCGTGGCCCTCATCGTGCAGAAGTACGGCGGCTCGTCCGTCGCCGACGCAGAGAGCATCAAGCGCGTCGCCAAGCGCATCGTCGACACGCGTCGTGCCGGTCATGACGTGGTCGTGGCGGTCAGCGCCATGGGTGACACGACCGATGAGCTGTTGGAGCTCGCGGACGAGGTCGCCCCGATCCCCGCACCGCGTGAGCTCGACATGCTGCTCTCCAGCGGAGAACGCATCTCGATGGCGCTGCTGGCCATGGCGATCCACTCGATGGGATTCGAGGCGCGGTCGTTCACCGGCAGCCAGGCGGGCATGATCACGGACTCCCAGCACGGTGCCGCACGCATCGTCGACGTGACGCCGATTCGTCTGCGCGAAGCCCTCGATGAGGGGGCGATCGTGATCGTCGCCGGGTTCCAGGGCTTCAACCGCGACACCAGGGACATCACGACGCTCGGCCGTGGAGGATCCGACACCACGGCCGTCGCTCTCGCCGCCGCGCTCGACGCCGACGTGTGCGAGATCTACAGTGACGTGGACGGCATCTTCACCGCGGACCCGCGCGTCATCCCGAAGGCGCAGAAGCTCGATCACGTCTCCAGCGAGGAGATGCTCGAGCTGGCCGCCAACGGCGCCAAGGTGCTGTACATCCGCGCCGTCGAGTACGCACGCCGTCACGGCGTCCTCATTCATGCTCGGTCGACCTTCTCGTCGGCCGAGGGCACATACGTTCTGGGCGAGGGCATGAAGAACCCGCGCGAAGCCGAGGGAGCAGTCATGGAAGAACCGATCGTCGCCGGTGTCGCCACCGACTTCAGCCAGGCCAAGATCACGGTCGCGGGCGTGCCCGACGTGCCGGGCAAGGCCGCGGAGATCTTCAAGATCGTCGCGAAGTCGGGCGCGAACGTCGACATGATCGTGCAGAACGTCTCTGCGACCGGACGCACCGACATCTCCTTCACGGTTCCCAAGGCGGATGCGGCGGCTGCGCTCAAGGCGCTCGCCGGCGATCAGACCGAAGTCGGGTTCCAGAACCTGATCCACGACGATCAGATCGGCAAGCTCTCGGTCGTCGGCGCGGGAATGCGCACGCACTCGGGGGTCTCGGCGACCCTCTTCGAGGCGCTGTCGGCCGGCGGCATCAACATCGAAATGATCTCCACCTCCGAGATCCGCATCTCGGTGGTGCTGCGCGACACCGACCTGACCGAGGCAGCGCGGACGGTGCACACCGCCTACGGACTCGACGGCGACGCCGAAGCCACGGTCCACGCCGGCACCGGCCGCTGATCTCTGCCGATCGTCGCCGTTTTCCTGACACAGGTGAGTGCTCTCGGAGCGCAGAGCCGACGGTCCGTCGCGGCACGGTAGACTCACCGAAACCCTGACACCGGCGCCAGGCGCAGCATCCACATCCCGACGCCGCGCCCGAAGCCTCGTACGCAGTACCGCACGACGCCAAGGAACATCATGACCCGCATCTCCGAATCAGGACTCTCCGTCGCCATCGTCGGCGCCACCGGCCAGGTGGGCACCGTGATGCGCGAGATTCTCGCCGAGCGGTCGTTCCCGATCCGCGACCTGCGGCTGTTCTCATCCGCACGCTCCGCGGGCACAGCCATCGAGTTCGGCGGCGCGACCGTCATCGTCGAAGACGTCGAGACGGCGGATGCCTCGGGCATCGACATCGCCCTGTTCTCGGCAGGAGCCACCGCGAGCCGTGCCTATGCGCCGCGTTTCGCCGCCGCCGGCGCCGTGGTCGTCGACAACTCCAGCGCCTGGCGGATGGACCCCGAGGTTCCCCTCGTGGTCAGCGAGGTCAACCCGCACGCGATCGACGATCGCCCCAAGGGCATCATCGCGAACCCGAACTGCACCACCATGGCGGCCATGCCGGTACTGAAGGCCCTCGACGCCGAGGCCGGCCTCGAGCGTCTCATCGTGTCCACCTACCAGGCGGTCTCCGGCTCCGGGCTCGCCGGCGCCCAGGAGCTCCTCGGCCAGGTCGAGGGAGTGCTCGCGCAGGGCGACACCCTCCGCCTCGTGCACGACGGTTCGTCCGTCGATTTCCCGGAGCCCGAGAAGTACATCGCTCCGATCGCCTTCGACGTGATCCCGTTCGCCGGCAATCTGGTCGAAGACGGGGACAACGAGACGGACGAGGAGAAGAAGCTCCGCAACGAAAGCCGCAAGATCCTCGAACTCCCCGATCTCCGGGTCGCGGGCACCTGCGTGCGTGTCCCGGTCTTCACCGGTCACTCCCTCTCGATCAACGTCGAGTTCGCCCGTGCTATCTCGCCCGAGCGTGCGCGCGAGGTCTTGAGCGCGGCTCCCGGCGTGGTCCTCGACGAGGTCCCCACGCCGCTGCAGGCTGCCGGCAAGGACCCCAGCTTCGTCGGTCGCATCCGGGCCGATCAGTCCGCGCCGGAGGGCAAGGGGCTCGTGCTGTTCCTCAGCAACGACAACCTCCGCAAGGGAGCCGCACTGAATGCGGTGCAGATCGCCGAGGTCCTCGCGGAGCGTCTCGCCGTCGTGCGCTGATCTCTTCGCCGCGGACACCGTCGCATGGTCCGCGGTGGCGTGCCCGCGAACTAGACTGGTTCGGTGACTGAAAACGTCGATGTCGTCCTGATCGGCGGTGGCATCATGAGCGCCACCCTGGGTACTCTGCTGCACGAATTGCAGCCGGAGTGGAAGATCGTCGCCTTCGAGCGACTCTCCGATGTGGCCCAGGAGAGCTCGAACCCGTGGAACAACGCCGGCACGGGTCACGCCGCCCTGTGTGAGCTGAACTACATGCCGCAGCAGGGGGATGCCCCGCTGGACCCCGCCAAGGCGGTGTCGATCAACGAGCAGTTCCAGCAGAGTCGCCAGTTCTGGTCGTCGCTCGTGGACCGCGGTGTGCTCGATGCGCCGTCGACGTTCATCAACGCGACTCCGCACATGACGTTCGTCCGCGGTGAGAAGGATGTCGCCTACCTCAAGGCACGCTACGAGGTGCTCAAGGAGCAGCCGCTGTTCGCGGGCATCGAGTACAGCGAGGACTCGCGCGTCATCAACACCTGGGCGCCTCTGCTGATGCAGCAGCGCCGCAAGGGCGAGCCGTTCGCCGCGACCCGCGTTCCCGCAGGAACCGACGTCGACTTCGGCGCGCTCACCCACCAGCTCTTCGACCACCTCACCGAGTCGGGCGTCACGCTGCGCACCAACCACGAGGTGCGCAGCCTGAAGAAGCAGAAGGACGGGACCTGGCTGGTCAAGTACCGCAACAGCATCGGCCACACGCCGAACGAGGTCAAGGCGCGCTTCGTGTTCGTCGGCGCCGGCGGCTGGGCCCTCAAGCTCCTGCAGAACTCCGGGATTCCCGAGATCAAGGGATACGGTGTCTTCCCGATCGGCGGACAGTTCCTCAAGACCACGAACCCGAAGATCGTGGCGCAGCACAAGGCGAAGGTGTATTCGCAGGCCTCGGTCGGTGCGCCGCCGATGTCGGTCCCGCACCTCGACACCCGCGTCGTCGATGGGGAGTCCTCGCTCATGTTCGGGCCGTTCGCGACGTTCAGTCCGAAGTTCCTGAAGAACGGATCGATGCTCGACATCGTGTCGCAGGTGCGGGCGCACAATCTGCTCCCGATGCTGCAGGTGGCGGTGAAGAACCCCGACCTCATCACCTACCTGGTGGGCGAGCTGCTGAAGAACCACGCCAAGAAGGTCGACAGTCTGCGGACCTTCATGCCGACGGCGAAGGATGAGGACTGGACCCTCATCGACGCCGGGCAGCGTGCGCAGGTCATGAAGAAGGACCCGCAGAAGGGCGGCATCCTGCAGTTCGGCACGGAAGTGGTCTCGTCTACGGATGGCTCGATCGCCGGGCTCCTCGGTGCCTCGCCCGGCGCGTCCACGGCGGTCCCGATCATGCTGGGTCTGTTGAAGACCTGCTTCCCGTCGGAGTACCCCGGTTGGGAGCCCGAGCTTCGCGCCCTGATCCCCACGTTCGGCCAGAAGCTGAACACGGATCCGGCGCTCGCGGAGGAATCCACGGAGGCGACCGCCGCCACCCTCGGCATCAACGCCTGAGTCCGACCCGTGGCGAAGCTCTACTTCCGCTACGGCGCGATGAACTCCGGCAAGTCGACCGCCCTGCTCCAAGCCGCGTACAACTACGAGGAGCGCGGACAGCACGTGCTGCTCGCGAAGCCGGAGATCGACACCAAGGGTGCGGCCGAGATCGAGAGTCGGCTCGGCGTCACCCGTCAGGTCGACTTCCTCGTCGGGCAGGCTGACGACGCCCGCGAGCTGTTCACCCAGCATCGTGACCGCCTCCGTCGTTCCACGGATGAAGAACTGCTCCCCGGCGGGCCCGTGGATGTGGCATGCCTCCTCGTCGACGAGGCACAGTTCCTCACTCCGTCGCAGGTCGACGATCTTTTCCGGATCGCTGTGGAGGACGGCGTGCCGGTGATGGCATACGGCATCCGGAACGACTTCCTCACGCACGCTTTCCCCGGATCCGCGCGGCTGCTCGCGATCGCGCACTCGCTCGAGGAGCTCAAGACCATCTGCCGGTGCGGGCGGAAGGCCGTGTTCAACGGCCGGGTGGTCGGCGGGCGCTTCGTCTTCGACGGCGATCAGGTCGCGATCGACGAGGGCGCGGTCGGAACGGCTTCCCCCGAGCTGACGACCTACGAGTCGCTGTGCGGGACGTGCTACCTCGACGAATCGGGTGGGCGCCTGGGCTGAGCCCCCTCCCGGGCCTGCTCCCGCGGTGGTTTCGCCGCCTCGTCGCGTTCACAACTCCGCAGATCCTCGACCGGATCCTGCGGTGACGCCGCTCCGCAGGGTGTTCCGTGAATTCTTTGCGGAGTTGTGAACCTGAACGAACCCGAGGCTGCCTGTGTTGCGTGGTCTGACCACAGGAGGATACGCTGTGGTCAGACCACAGGAGGATCGATGAGTGAACAGCCGGCGCGCGCCTGGCAGCTCGTACTCGAACACATCGAGCGCGACCTCCTCGACGCTCGTCTGGGCCCGGGGGACAGGCTCCCTTCGGAGCGTGACCTCGCGAGCGAGCTCGGTGTCGGGCGCTCCAGCGTCCGTGAGGCGTTCCGTGTGCTCGAGGTGATGGGTCTCATCCGCACCGCGACAGGCTCGGGTCCGCAGTCCGGTGCCATCGTCATCGCGACCCCGACCGGAGGGATGTCCGCGCTCCTCCGGCTGCAGGTCGCCGCACAGGGCTTCCCGTTGGACGACGTGGTGCGCACGCGCCTGGTGCTCGAAGACGCGGTGGTGACGGCTCTCGCCGCATCCGCAGATCGCGACACGACACGCGCGCACCAGCTGCTCGAGGCGATGGACGCGGCAGGTCTCGCTGCCGCGGAGTTCCTCGCCCTCGACGCCCAATTGCATCTCTCCCTCGCCGAAGCCAGCGGCAACACGGTCATCGCCGCGATGATGGCGGGCCTGCGTTCATCCATCGAGTCCTACGTGCAGGCGGGCGTCGCCGCGATCCCCGACTGGGACGCGATGGCGGAGCGGCTGCGATCCGAACACCGGGCCCTGGTCGCCGCGATCGACGAGGGCGATGGCGATGCCGCTCGCACTCTCGTCCATTCGCACATCACCGGCTACTACACGTCCGCGGGGCTGACCCGCGACCTCCATCCCCTGAACTGAGAGGCACACCATGGTGCAGCGCCAGCTCCCGAATCCCGTCGAACTCCTCGACCTCATGAAGTTCAAGAAGCCGGAGTTCGACGGCCGCAAGCGCCGTCTCGATGCCGCGCTCACGATCGACGATCTTCGTCTGATCGCCAAGCGCCGCACGCCCAAGGCGGCTTTCGACTACACCGATGGCGCCGCCGAGGGCGAACTCTCGCTCTCGCGCGCCCGGCAGGCGTTCCAGGACGTGGAGTTCCACCCGGGCATCCTGCGGCCCGCTCCCGACGTCGACACGAGCGTCGAGATCCTCGGCGGCCCCTCCGCGCTGCCCTTCGGGATCGCGCCCACGGGCTTCACCCGGTTGATGCAGACCGAGGGCGAGGTCGCCGGTGCCGGAGCCGCCGGCGCTGCGGGCATCCCGTTCACGCTGTCCACCCTCGGCACCACGTCGATCGAGGGCGTCACGGTCGCCAACCCGCATGGGCGCAACTGGTTCCAGCTCTACGTCATGCGCGACCGGGAGATCTCGTACGAGCTCACCCGCCGCGCCGCCGCGTCCGGCTTCGACACCCTCCAGTTCACAGTGGACACCCCGGTCGCGGGTGCCCGTCTGCGGGACAAGCGGAACGGCTTCAGCATCCCGCCGCAGCTCACGCTCGGCACGATCATCAACGCGATCCCGCGGCCGTGGTGGTGGTTCGACTTCCTGACGACTCCGAAGCTGGAGTTCGCCTCCTTGAGCACCACGGGCGGAACGGTCGGTGAGCTGCTGGACGCCGCGATGGACCCGACGATCAGCTACGACGATCTCGACGTGATCCGTGACATCTGGCCAGGGAAGATCGTGATCAAGGGCGTGCAGAACGTCGAGGACTCGGTGCGCCTGCGTGATGCGGGAGTCGACGGCATCGTGCTCTCGAACCACGGCGGACGACAGCTCGATCGCGCGCCGATTCCGTTCCATCTCCTGCCCGAGGTGCGACGGGCCGTCGGCGACGACTTCACGGTCATGATCGACACCGGCATCATGAACGGTGCCGACATCGTCGCCGCCGTGGCGCTCGGGGCGGACTTCACCCTGATTGGGCGCGCGTACCTCTACGGCTTGATGGCCGGCGGGCGCCAGGGGGTCGACCGGACGATCGCGATCCTGCGCAGTGAGATCGAGCGCACGATGCGTCTGCTGGGGGTCTCCTCACTTGCGGAGCTCGAACCGGGACACGTCACTCAGCTCACGCGCCTGGTGCCCGTGGCGAGGGCGGCTGCGGACGCGCGCACGCGCTGAGCGGGAGTGGCGGGGCGCCCCCCCGGACAGGCTCAGGCCTGCGGGGCGACGGCCCTGCGGTGCGGCGGCCACGGCACCAGCATCGACGTCGTACGGCGATACTCGGCGTAGGCCGGATACTTCGACGCGGTGATCGACTCGGTGAAGACCGTCGAGCCGATGAAGAGCACCGTCAGCAGGGCAGGGCCGATGATCGTCGGATTCAGGACGCCACCGAGCACACCCGCGCCCGCCGCAGTGGCGGCCGTCGCACCGATCGCGTAGAGGGCCCACCACTGTGCCTGCTCGAAGAAGAAGTTCGGGTGTCGGCTGTAGCGGAACAGCCCGGTGGTCGCGAAGCCGGGGGAGAGGGAGCCGCCCGCCTGCTTCTTGCGCTGATGGAAGGCCCACTGCTGCTGGTCGGCGATGGTCTCGCCGACCAGGAAGGCGAGGAACGCCGCGATGAAGAGCGCGTCCCACCCCGTGAGCGCCGAGGGCTTCTGCGCGGCGACGAGGGCCGGCAAGGTGATGAGGACGAGCAGTGTCATCTGATAGCCGATGATGAACAGCAGGTTGAAGATCTGGAACTGCCAGGGCCGCATGCGTGCGCGAAGAATCGCCCAGCGGTAGTCCTCCATGCCCGTGTAGCCGCCCTTGCGCGCGAAGTTGAAGGTCAGGCGGGCTCCCCAGGCGGTCACGAGCACCCCCATCAGCACGACGCGCGCCGATCCGTCGCCCTGTGCGAAGGCACCGGCGACGAAGATCCACACGTAGGCCACGGGCACGATCGACCAGGCACGGTCGACCCACGAGGTGTCGCGGGTGGCCAGGGACAGGATCCAGCAGGCCGCGCTGGTGGCCGCGGCGACGATGATCACGATCAGCAAGGCGTCCATGTCGCCATGCTAGGGCCACGCGGTGACGTCGCGCCGTGCGACACCGCGGCGGCTCAGAGCGAGCGCAGGAGCTCGTCGAGCTTGTCGGCGGTGTCTTCCCAGCCGTCGACGGCGACAGACGGCACGCCGATGGCCAGCACCGGGTAGTCGTTCCCGCCCTCGTCGAGCCGGTCGCCGTAGAACAGCATGTCCGTGAGAGGGATCCCGGTGTGAGCGGCGAGCTGCGTCATCCCGAAGGCCTTGTCGATGCCGGCGCGGGTGATGTCGATCGAGGTCGATCCGCCAGAGCGCACCTCGAGGCCGGGGAGGCGGGCGGCGACCGCATCCCGCAGAGCCGCGCGCTTCGCCCCGGTCGGATCCCAGTCGTGCTTGGCTTCGCGCGGGGCGCGCTGGCCCAGCGCGGAGAAGGTGATCTGAGATCCGCGGTCCTCGAGGATCTCGCCCCAGGGGTCCGCCTCCCAGAGCCCGAGACGCTCGGCCTCTTCGCGCAGAGCGGTCAGGGCCGCCTGCTTCTCCTCGTCGCTGAGGTCGTGCGCGTAGACGGGCACGAAGTCCGCCCCGTCGTGGCGCAGATACCGCGTGCCGCAGGTGGGCAGCAGATGGAGTCGTGCGAGCGCCGCAGGGTCCGCGTCACCGAGGCGGGCGACGACCTGCGAGCGGAACTGCGCCTCGTTGCCGCCCGAGATGATCGCGACGTCCACGGTGCGCAGCAGAGCCCGCAGCTGTTCGGCGATGCGCGGGTCGATCACTCCCTTGGACGGCGCGAGCGTGTCGTCGAGATCGAAGGCGACGAGGACAGGCGTGGTCATGGTGTCTCCAGCCTAGAAGGTGGGCGCGGGGAGGCTCGCGGCGCGAACAGCAGGGTGCACATGACAGCGAGGGCCACGCCGAACACGGCGCCCGTGGAGTTCGCCAGGACATCGGTGAGGGTCGCTGCACGATGGGGGAGTGCGAGGCGCTGAACTGTCTCGATCGCCAGGGAGAGCGCCGGTCCGACCAGCAGTGCGAGAGGCCAGACACGGCGGGGGAGCAGCACGAAGGCGAGTATGCCGACCGGGATGAAGACGAGGATGTTCGCCAGGATCTCGAGGCGGGTGAAGTCGAGCGACGCCCAGCCGAGGCGATGGGCCATGCCGAGGATCACGTCGAGCAGATTGGGCATCGTGTGTTCGACGCGGGAGGGCGTCAGCGTGAGCGCCGCGAGGACGAGGAGGAACGGGATGCCGAGGGCGAGAGCCCAGGCGCGGGTGAACCGGCGCGGCGGCGGGAGCAGAGACCCCATGCGTTCCCTTCGTGCGCGAAGCCGATACAGAGAAGGCCGCCCCTGAGGGCGGCCTTCCGGTGTCACTGGTCGGGGTGACAGGATTTGAACCTGCGACCTCTTCGTCCCGAACGAAGCGCGCTACCAAGCTGCGCCACACCCCGTTTGCAACCCTCCGAGTCTACAGGGAAATGCTCCGTGCGCCGAATCGAGACCGGGATCAGTTCCGGGCCGTGAGGGTGAGCAGCGTCGCCTCGGGGCGGCACGCGAAGCGGACCGGGGCGTAGATCGAGTGACCGCACCCCGCGCTGACGTTGAGCGGGACCGTGCGCCCGCCGTGCGACCAGGTGCTGAGGCCCTTGGCCTGTTTGAGCGGGATATCGCAGTTCGCGACGAGTGCACCGTATCCGGGCAGGCAGACCTGACCGCCGTGTGTGTGGCCGCCGAGGATCGCATCGGCGCCGAGGTCGGTGAATCCGTTGAGCACGCGCTGGTAGGGGGCGTGGGTGACGCCCAGCAACGGTGTCGCTGCGTTGCGCGGACCGAGGGCACCGATCGCATCGGGGAGCACGTCGAGGCGGTCCCAGTCCCGGTGCGCGTCATTCACACCGAAGGCGTCGACCACCGTGCCGGCGACCGCGAGGCGCGCTGCGGAGTTGTTGAGGTCGGTCCACCCCAGCTCGTCGGTGAAGTACCGGTCCATCGCCGCAGTGTCCAGCGGCGTCGGCTCATGATGCTTCTTCGACGGACCGAGGAAGTAACGCAGCGGGTTGCGCGGGGAGGGAGCGGTGACGTCGTTCGACCCGTGCACGAAGACGCCGGGGATACCGGCGAGCGGATCGAACGCCCGGCGGATGCCGGCGAGGCCGTCGAGGTGGCCGAGGTTGTCGCCGGTGTTGACGATCAGATCGGGCTTCAACTCCGCGAGCGATGCCAGCCAATCCTGCTTCCGATGCTGCCACGGCGCCATGTGCGCATCCGAGAGGTGCAGGATGCGGATCGGAGCTGAACCGGCGGGGAGGGCGGGGGCGGTGACCTCGCGCACCGTGAACAGGTAGCGCTCGATGCCGATGCCCCAGACGGCGGCAGCAGCACCGACGGCCCCCACCGCGCCGAGCGCGATGAGGGCCGGGTGGGCCGTGCGGCGCGAGGCTACTCGCACGTCACTCGCACGGCGGTGGACTTGCTCGTGGCGGAGCCGGGTGCCGGATCCGTGGAGCTCACGACAGCGTTCGGCGGGTTGCACGAGTTGTCGAAGTCGATCGACGTGAAGCCGGCGGCACCCAGCGCGGCCGCCGCGTCCGCACGGGACATCCCGGCCAGGTTCCCCGGAACCGTGGTCCCCTGCCCGTTGCTGGGGGAGATCGTCACGGTCGCGCCTCCTGCGGCCTGCCCGGAGGGATCCTGGGCGACGACGATGTTCGTCGGCTGGTCACTGTCGACAGCCGGCCCGTCGGTGACCGAGAAGCCCCGGCTCTCCAGCGTCGACCGCGCTTCGTCCATCGTCATCCCGACGACGTTCGGCACCTCGGTGAGCACCCGCCGGGTCAGGTTGTTGTCGGGGCGGGGGAAGGCGTCTCCGCCGTAGGCACCGTTGGCCGCAGCCTGCGCAGCCAACGCCAGCGGGTACCGCATGTTGTTGAGCTGGTAGTTCCCGGCCCACTTCTGGTAGATGTCGGACTGGCCCTTCCAGCGCCCGGCCCACACCGCAGTCGTGACCTTGGTGCTGGACTCGATCATCATGGTTGACCAGCGGTCGTGCGTTCCGGTCTTGCCGATGAGCGGCGTGCCGTCGAACGGGTTGGCGCGGGCACCGGTGCCGCCGCCGGACATCACACCCTGAAGTGCGTAGGCCGCGGTCGCCGCGACCTCCTTCGAGATGACGCCGTCGGTGCAGGACGACTTCGGGAGCTCGCGGTCCTTGCCGTCGGGGCCGACCACGCGGTCGATCGCGCGCGGCGTGCAGTACTTCCCGCCGCTGGCGACCGTGGCGTAGGCGTTGGCCATGGCGATCGGGGAGATGTTCTTCGGGCCGAGCACGTCGTACGGCACGTTCTCGTCCGTGACCTTCTTTCCGCTGGCGAGGGTGACGCCCATGCGGTCGGCGACCTGGTTGATCTCGCAGATGTCCAGCTTCGAGGCCATCGCGAAGTAGCCGCTGTTCAGGGACTGCCGGGTGAAGTCCATGACGCTCGCGGTGTAGCCGCCGCCGCCGCCGAAGTTGCCGATCTCCTTGGTGTTGGCGGTCTGCGGGCTCTCGCACACGGGGATCTTCAGGTTCGTCTGCACCCGGCCGTTGAGGACCTCGTTGACGGAGTGGCCCTTCTCGAGCCAATCGATCAAGGTGAAGAGCTTGTAGACCGAACCGACCTGGAACCCGCCCGAGTTGCCGTGCGTCGCGTCGCCGGCGAAGACGAGCGAGCTCTTCGCCAGGTCATCCGTGCTCGTCTCATCGAACTGCGTGTTCTGCGTGATCGACAGGATGCGTCCGGTGCCCACCTCGATCGACACTCCGGCAGCACCGAAGTAGTCGTTGTCGTAGTTGGCCGGCACGATGTCCTTCATCGCCTGCGCGGCGGGGTCCTGGATGCGGTAGTCCAGCGAGGTGTAGATCTTGAGGCCTCCGCGACGGAGCAGGTCTGCCCGGTCCTGCGGCTCCTTGCCGAACGCCTCGTCGTTCAGCACGATCGACTTCACGTACTGGCAGAAGTAGGCATTGGCGCCCGCGGAGGCGCAACCCTGCGTGGGCGGGTTGAGCGAGGGAGTGATCTCGGAGGCGTCGGCCTCGTCATACTGCGCTTGAGTGATCTTGCCATCCGCGAGCATGCGGCCGAGCACGTAGTGACGCCGATCCTTCGTGAGGGCGTAGCCGCTCTCGGCGGTGTTGAGCGCCTCGCCCTTCGAATTTGTGACGGTGCCCTCGGGCTTGTCGATGCGGTACGTGTTGGGGTTCTGCACGATGCCCGCCAGCGTCGCCGCCTGCGCGACCGTGAGCTTCGCCGAGGTCGTGTTGAAGTAGTAGTTGGCCGCGGCCTCGATGCCGTAGACCGTTCCGCCGAAGTTCGCGATGTTCAGGTAGCCGAGGAGGATGTCGTTCTTCGAGAAGTCCTTCTCGATCTGGATCGCATAGCGCATCTCCTGGAGCTTGCGCTCGATGCCGTCGGCGCCCGTCGCGTTGGTCGCGTCCTTCCAGCACTGCTGCAGATCCTCGTTGTGCGTCTCCGAGGTCGTGTCGACCTTCTGCTCGCACTCCTGGATCAGCACGTTCTTCACGTACTGCTGGCTGATGGTCGATGCACCGCGGCTGGAGGTGCCGCGGACGTTGTCGATCAGCGCCTTCACCGTCGCGCCGACGTTGACGCCGCCGTGGCTGTAGAAGCTCTTGTCCTCACTGGACAGGATCGCGTCGTAGAGCACCGGGGAGACCTGCTCGTAGGTCACGGGCACACGATTCTGCTCGTAGAACGACGCGAGGGCGACGTTCTTGCCGTCGGGCGTCGTGGCGTAGATCGTGGACTGCTCCATCGGCGTACCCGGGTTGAGGTTCTCGGGCAGCTGGTCGAAGAGCGTGAGGGCCTGGGTGCCGGCGAGGCCGGTCATCGTGAGGACGGGCGTGACGCTCGCTGCGACCAGGAGTCCGGCGACGGCACTCAGCCCGACGAGCCCGACGAGTCCGCCGAGCACGCCTCTCACCGTGCGATTCTTTTGGGGCATACGCTTGATCGTAGGGGAGTTCCCTGAATACCGCCTTTGACGAGCCCGACGCGGAATCACGGCGTCGCGCCCCGATCGACAGGAGTGCCATGACCACGTGGGAGTACCTCACCACGCCGCTGCTCATCCACAACACCGCCGCGATCCTCAACAACTGGGGCAAGCAGGGCTGGGAGCTCGTCCAGGTCGTGCAGGGCCCCGAGGGTGGGCTCGTCGCCTACCTCAAGCGCCCTGTCACGGCCGAGGCTTCTGCCAACGCCGGCCTCGCGGCGGCGGAACAGGCCGCCCGCCAGTTCGAGGGGGAGCAGGCATGACCGTCGCTTCCCGCCTGGCCGAGCTCGGCATCGAGCTGCCCGCGGTCGCCGCACCGGTGGCCGCCTACGTGCCCGCGGTCGTGCACGGCGGGCTCGTGTACACCTCGGGCCAGCTGCCGTTCATCGAAGGCGCGCTCCCCGCTGTGGGCAAGGTCGGTGCGGAGGTCTCCGCCGAGGATGCGAAGACCTACGCGCGGACTTGTGCGCTGAACGCCCTCGCCGCGGCAGCGGATGCCGCGGGTGGACTCGACCGCATCGCCGGTGTGCTGCGCGTGGGCGGATTCGTCGCCTCCGCCGAAGGCTTCACCGGGCAGCCCGGGGTCATCAACGGTGCCAGCGATGTGCTCGGCGAGATCTTCGGGGATGCTGGACGCCACGCCCGCGCAGCCGTCGGCGTCGCGGAGCTTCCCCTCGGCAGCCCGGTCGAGGTCGAGGTGGCCTTCCGCCTCGCTTGACCCGCCGCCCCTCCCGCGTGCGGGATCGAAAACGCGCCTCCCGGAAGCCCGGGAGGCGCGTTTTCGATCTTTCAGGGGGCTTACTTCACCTGGGCCGAGATGATGCTCATCACTGCGGTGTCGGCGAGGGTCGTCGTGTCACCGACCTCGCGGCCTTCGGCCACATCGCGCAGCAGACGGCGCATGATCTTGCCGGATCGCGTCTTGGGGAGTTCGCCGACGATGTAGACGTCACGCGGACGCGCGATGGCGCCGATCTGCTCGCCGACCCACAGCCGCAGCAGCTGGGCGAGTCCTGCGGGCTCATGCGCCGCGAGGTAGCTCTCCTTGATGATGACGAACGCCACGACGGCCTGCCCGGTGGTCTCATCCGATGCCCCGACCACGGCGGCCTCGGCGGTGGCTTCGTGCGCGACCAGCGACGATTCGATCTCGGCGGTGGACAGGCGGTGGCCCGACACGTTCATGACGTCGTCGACGCGCCCCAGCAGCCACAGGTCGCCGTCCTCGTCGAGGCGGGCCCCGTCTCCGGCGAAGTAGTAGCCCTGGTCCTCGAACTTCTCCCAGTAGGTTTCGCGGTAGCGCTCCGGGTCGCCCCAGATTCCGCGCAGCATGCTCGGCCAGGGCTCCGTGATGACGAGCAGGCCGCCGTTGCCGTTGCCGACTTCGACACCGCTCTCGTCGACCACATCGATCGAGATCCCGGGCAGCGGCACCTGGGCGGACCCGGGCTTGGTCTCGGTGACGCCGGGGAGGGCGGAGACCATGATCGCTCCGGTCTCGGTCTGCCACCAGGTGTCGACGATCGGGGTCTTGCCTGCGCCGATGACGTCGCGGTACCACATCCACGCCTCGGGGTTGATGGGTTCGCCGACCGAGCCGAGCAGGCGCAGCGACGACAGGTCGAACTTCTGCGGGACGCTGCGGCCGATCTTCATGAAGGAGCGGATCGCGGTCGGCGCGGTGTAGAAGATGGAGACCTTGTACTTCTCGATGATCTCCCACCAGCGGCCGGGGTGCGGGGTGTCCGGCGTGCCTTCGTAGAGCACCTGGGTCGCACCGTTCGCGAGCGGGCCGTAGGCCACGTAGCTGTGCCCGGTGATCCAGCCGATGTCGGCCGTGCACCAGAAGACATCGGTCTCGGGGTGCAGGTCGAAGACATACTTGTGCGAGTACGCCGCCTGGGTGAGGTAGCCGCCGGAGGTGTGCAGGATGCCCTTCGGCTTCCCGGTGGTGCCCGAGGTGTACAGGATGAAGAGGGGGTTCTCCGCCGGGAACGCCGATGCGGTGTGCTCGGACGACGCTGCGGGGACGACGTCGTGCCACCAGACGTCGCGGCCCTCGACCCAGTCGACGTCGTTCTCGCCGCGCTTGACGACCAGCACGTGCTCGACGGTCTGCTGCTCACCGTCGCCCCGATCGGCCAGTGCCTGGTCGACCGCGGGCTTGAGCGCCGAGACACGGCCTTTGCGGTATCCGCCGTCCGCCGTGATCACCAGCTTCGCCCCGGCGTCGTCGATGCGTGAGCGCAGGCTGTCAGCGCTGAATCCGCCGAAGACGACCGAGTGGATGGCACCGAGACGCGCGACCGCGAGCATCGAGGCGATCGCCTCGGGGATCATGGGCAGGTAGATCGCGACGCGGTCGCCCTGCCCCACTCCCAACCCTTCGAGCACGTTGGCGACACGCTTGACCTCGTCGGTCAGCTCGGCGTAGGTGATCCGGCGGGAGTCGCCGGGCTCTCCCTCCCAGTGCAGCGCGACGCGGTCGCCGTTGCCGGCCTCGACGTGACGGTCGAGGCAGTTGTACGCCACATTCAGCTCGCCGTCGTCGAACCACTTCGCGAACGGCGGATTCGTCCAATCGAGCACCTGCGTGAACGGCTTGTGCCAGTGCACGAGTTCGCGGGACTGCTCCCCCCAGAAGGCCTCGCGATCAGCCGCGGCGCGCTCGTACAGCTCCGGCGAGGAGATGGTCTGGGCGATGAATTCCTCCGACGGCGGGAATCGCCGGGTCTCATCGAGAAGGTGGTCGATCTGGCTGCTCATCGGCAGGCGCTCCTTTGCGGCATTCGGTCGTTCGAGCATGGTCGTGGGGTGGACGACCAGGTCAGGGTGAATCTATCCCCGCGGACTCCCCTCGCATACTGCCGAAAGTCGGTAGTGGTTTCGGTTTTGTGAGGACGGTTGCCTTGCGTACACTCGACGACAGCCGAAATCTCATTCCGGCCTTGGTGCGCCCGATTCCCCCGATCGTGGCCCACCGTGGGCGGCATCTCATTCCCCCCGTGAGGTGTCGCCCATTTCGTTTGGGAGCGCTCCCGCGTGATGGCTCCCGCGATGCCCGATCGACTCCTGCACGGGCGGTGGCGGATGGCACTTCTACACAGGCCTCGCTCCGCCCGTACTGGACCACGTTCTCGTGCCGGGGGCGCCGCCTAGCGTCGCTGTATGCCCGATTCGTTCGTCATCCAGCCCCGGGGAGCGGCCTCCGCCCGGACGGACTCCCTCCTCGACCCTCTGCACCTCGATCCCGCGTTCGGTCCCCTTCTCGCCCACATCGACGACACCGTGACCGATGTCTTCGTGAACGGCACGGCCGGGCTGTTCGTCGACCGCGGCAGCGGCGCGGAACCGGCGACGCAGTGGCGGGCCTCCGAGCGAGAGGTCAGGGATCTGGCGGTCGCTCTCGTCGGTCTTGGCGGACGACACCTCGATGATCAAGCGCCGTGCGTCGACGTCCGTCTCGCTTCCGGCATCCGCGTGCATGCCGTGCTCGCGCCGGTCTCGACGACGGGAACGGCGCTCTCGATCCGCATCCCGAGGGTGCGCGCGGCGGACCTCGCGGCGCTCGCCGCCCTCGGCGCCTTCGACGCGCGCCAGCAGGCCTGGCTGCTCGGGCTCGTCGCCGACCGGGCGAACATCCTCATCACCGGGGGCACCGGAACGGGAAAGACGACGTTGCTGTCCGCGCTGCTCTCCGAGGTCCCGCCGACCGAGCGCATCGTCACGATCGAGGATGTGGCGGAGTTGCGTCCCCGGCACCCGCACCACGTCGCGCTCGAAGCCCGCCAGGCGAATCTGGAGGGGGCGGGCGGGATCACCCTTGCTCGCCTGGTGCGGGAGTCCCTGCGTATGCGGCCCGATCGGCTGGTGGTCGGGGAGTGTCGAGGGGAGGAGGTGCGTGAGTTGCTCAGCGCGCTCAACACCGGGCACGACGGGGGAGCGGGCACGATGCACGCCAGCGGTCTGCGCGACGTGCCCGCCCGACTCGAGGCGCTCGGTGCGCTCGCGGGAATGGATGCCACCGCGCTCGCACGGCAGGCGGTGAGCGCGTTCTCCGTGGTTCTCCATCTCGATCGAACCCCGGATGGCGTCCGTCGGATACGCCAGGCCGGTCGCCTCGTGCTCGTGGCCGATCGCCTGGATATCGAGGAGGTGTCCCCGTGGTGATCCGACTCAGGCAAGCGCACCGCAATGAGTCGGCAGGCGCCGCGGAAGCCGCGACATCGGTGCAGACGCTGGCGGTGCTGTTGCAGGCGGGCGCGGTTCCTCTCACTGCGTGGCGACATCTCGCAGGCACCGGCGACCCGCATGCGGTGGCCGTGGTCGGGCGGGTCGACGAGGGCGTCCCTCTCCTCTCGGCGATCGAAGCCGAGCGGGGGGCGTGGACCGATCTCGCAGCCGCGTGGGAGATCGCGACGACCGTCGGCGCACCTCTCGCGGAGGTGCTCCGGATCATCGCGGAGTCGCTGCGCGATGCCGCCTCGGCAGCCGACGACGTCCGCATCGCCCTCGCGGAACCCGCCGGAACAGCCCGTCTGCTGCTGTGGATGCCGCTCGCGGGGCTCCTTCTCGGATTCGCGCTCGGCTTCGACACCCTCGGCGTCATCGTCGGCAACCCCCTCGGCGCCGGGTGCGTGGTCGTGGGCCTGCTCCTGGTGCTGGCGGCGCGACAGTGGACGAAGGGACTTCTGCGGCAGGCGAAGCCAGCGCCGGGCACGCCAGGGATGCGCGCGGAACTCGTGGCCGTCGCGCTCGCCGGAGGAGCGTCCATCGACCGGGCGCTTGCACTCGTGGACGACAGCTCCGCTTCCGGAGGGAGTGACGAGCGGATCCGCGCCGTGCTCGATCTGTCCCGAGCGGCGGGGGTGCCCGCGGTGGAACTGCTCCGCGCGTCCGCGGCGCAGGACCGCCATGCCGCTCGGGTCGGAGGCCGTCTCCGCGCGGCGAAGCTCTCGACACGACTCCTGATCCCTCTCGGAGTGTGCACTTTGCCGGCGTTCCTCCTGCTCGGTGTGGCCCCGATGCTCCTGAGCGTCCTGTCATCGACACCCTTGCCGTTGTGATCGCCCGCGTGGCGATCCGTCCTCCATGCGAAACATCTCAGAGAAAGAAGGAACACCATGACGACCATTCCCCGACTCGACCGGCGCAGGGCGGCGATGCTGTTCGGCGACGACACCGGTGCGGCCACAGCGGAGTACGCGATCACGACCATGGCGGCTGTCGCGTTCGCCGGTCTCCTCGTCGTGATCATGAGATCCGATGAAGTCCGCGGCATCCTGACGGATCTCGTGCGGCGCGCCCTGACCGTGTCGTGAGGAGCCTGCGGATCATGGCCCGGCGGCGACGACGGACGACATCGCTCATCGCCATCGGGGGAGAGCGGGGATCGGTCGCGGCAGAGCTCGCGCTCGCCGTGCCCGCTGTGGTGCTGGCGCTGCTGCTGGGCGCTGGTGCGCTCGGAGCGGCGTCGCGTCAGGTCGCGCTGCAGGATGCGTCGGCCGATGCCGCTCGCCTGCTCGGTCGGGGAGAAGGACTCGGCGCCGCGGAGGGGGTTGTGCGTGCGGCGGTCCCCGGCGCCGGGGTATCCGCGTCGCGCCGCGGTGAGCTCGTGTGCGTCACCTCGTCGGTGGAGGTCTCGTGGGGTGCGGCGGTGCGGGTGCCCCTGCGGGCGTCGAGCTGCGCGCTCGACGGAGGACTCTGATGGCGGGCACGGCGCTCGCTGCGGGTGTCCTCGCCGTGGCGGCCGCGCTGTCCCTCGGCTTGGCGGCGGTGGCCGGTGCTTCGGTGACGGCGCAGCGGGCGGCGGGCGCTGCGGATGCCGCGGCACTCGCTGCGGCCGATGCCGCCAGCGGTGCCGTGCCGACCTCGGCGGAGCCGTGCGCCCTCGCCGCGACGGTCGCGGAGGCCGCCGGTGCCGACCTCACCGGATGCGTTCTGGAGGGCTTCGTGGCGACCGTGGAGGTGCAGGCGGCGTACGCTGGACTCGCAGCCGTCTCCCGAGCCCGTGCCGGGCCACCCGAGGGACAGTGACGGCCGCGCGACCTCGCTCACTGTGAATGACCCCACACAGTGGTGTGTATGGTGTGCTTCGAAGAAAGGACGCACCCTTGGCTGAAGGCAAGAAGCTCGTCATCGTCGAGTCCCCGACGAAGATGCGGTCTATTCAGGGATACCTCGGCGACGGCTACGAGGTGCTCAGCTCCGTCGGCCACATCCGCGACCTCGCCGACAAGAAGGACATTCCGGCGGAGGACAAGCAGGCCTACGGGAAGTACTCGATCGACATCGACAACGGGTTCGACCCGTACTACGTCGTGTCCGATCGCAAGACCAAGACGGTCGCCGAGCTCAAGCGCGCCCTCAAGAGTGCCGACGAACTCCTGCTCGCGACAGATGAGGACCGCGAAGGCGAGGCGATCGCCTGGCACCTTCTGGAGACCCTCAAGCCCAAGGTCCCGGTCAAGCGCATGGTCTTCCATGAGATCACCAAGGATGCGATCCAGGCGGCCGTCGGCAACACCCGCGAGCTCGACCACGACCTCGTCGATGCCCAGGAGACCCGTCGCATCCTCGACCGTCTGTACGGCTGGGACGTCTCCCCGGTGCTCTGGTACAAGGTCAAGACCGGAATCTCCGCAGGACGCGTCCAGTCGGCGGCGACCCGACTCATCGTCGACCGGGAGCGTGAGCGCATGGCGTTCACCTCCGCCGAGTACTGGGACGTCGACGCCGCAGCCGCGGCGACCGGCACGTCCTTCAAGATCCGCCTCGTCCGCGTCGACGGCGGCCAGCTCGCACGAGGCGCCGACTTCGACGACGACGGGAAGCTCAAGAAGGCCGTCGTCGTCCTCGATGAAGCCGCGGCTTCCGCTCTCGCCGAGGCGATCGACGCGGTCGGCTCCGGCTCCGTCACCAAGGTCGAGGCCAAGCCGGGAACGCGCAGCCCCTACGCGCCCTTCACGACCTCGACGATGCAGCAGGAGGCCGGGCGCAAGCTCTCCATGGGAGCCAAGCAGGCGATGGGTGTCGCCCAGCGGCTGTACGAGAAGGGGTACATCACCTATATGCGTACCGACTCCACGTCGCTGAGCACCCAGGCGGTGCAGGCGGCGCGGAGCCAGGCGGTGGCCCTCTACGGTGATGCCGCCGTGCCGCTGAAGCCGCGGGTCTACAAGTCCAAGAGCAAGAACGCGCAGGAGGCGCACGAGGCCATCCGTCCCTCGGGCGACAACTTCCGGACGCCGGCATCGCTGTCGTCTGAGCTCGATCGCGATGAGCAGCGCCTCTACGACCTCATCTGGAAGCGCACGGTTGCCAGCCAGATGGCCGACGCGAAGTACGAGACCACCACGGTCACGATCGCCGTCGATGCCGCGGGGAAGAAGGCCGAGTTCACGGCGTCCGGAACCGTCTACACCTTCAAGGGCTTCCTCGAGGCCTACGAGGAGGGGCGGGACGAGAAGCGCGGTGACGCGGATGCCGCAGAGAACCAGTCGCTCCCGGCCGTCGCCGTGGGCGATCAGCTCGCGGTGTCGGACGCTGAGGCGAAGGGCCACCGCACCACGCCGAAGCCGCGCTACACCGAGGCTTCGCTCGTCAAGGTGCTCGAGGAGAAGGGCATCGGTCGTCCCTCCACTTTCGCGTCGATCCCCGAGACGATCCTCGACCGCGGCTACGCCGTCAAGCGCGGCCAGGCCCTGGTGCCGACGTGGCTGGCGTTCAGCGTGGTGCGTCTGCTCGAAGAACATTTCGCGGACCTCGTCGACTACGACTTCACGGCAGCGCTCGAAGACGACCTCGACACCATCGCGCGCGGTGAACAGAACCGTGTCGAATGGCTCAAGTCGTTCTACTTCGGCTCGGACTCGCACGTCGGTCTCCGCCAGGTCGTCGACAACCTCGGCGAGATCGATGCGCGTGCGCTGAACTCCACGCGCATCACCGACACGGCTACTCTCCGCTTCGGCAAGTACGGCCCGTACCTCGAGGTCGCCGACCCCGAGAACCCGGAAGCGAAGCCGCGCATCGTGAACGTGCCGGAAGACCTGGCGCCCGACGAGCTCACGGCGGAGAAGGCACAGGAGCTCATCGATGCTCCTGTCGCGGGCGACCGCGTGCTCGGGGAGAACCCGGCGAACGGCAAGATCGTCGTCGTCAAGGACGGCCGCTTCGGGCCTTATGTGCAGGAGAACGATCCGGTGGCGGAAGACGCCGCGATCGATGAAGCGACCGGAGAGGTCGTCGAGGCCCCGAAGCCCAAGCGCGGAGCGAAGAAGGAAGCGGCTCCCAAGCCGCGGACGGCGTCACTCTTCCGTTCGATGTCCGTCGACGAGATCGACCTCGACACGGCGCTGCAGCTGCTCAGCCTCCCGCGCGTGGTGGGTGTGGACCCGGAATCCGGTGATGAGATCACGGCGCAGAACGGCCGCTTCGGTCCGTACTTGAAGAAGGGCACGGACTCCCGCTCCCTCGAGAGCGAGTCGCAGATCTTCAGCATCACGCTCGAGCAGGCGCTCGAGATCTACGCGCAGCCGAAGTACGGTGCCGGTCGACGGGCGTCGAGCGCGCTCGCCGAGTTCGAGGCCGATCCCGTCAGCGGCAAGCCGATCCGCATTCGCGACGGTCGTTTCGGGGCGTACGTCACCGACGGAGAGACCAACGTGACCATCCCGCGTGGTCAGACCGTCGAAGACATCACCTTCGAGATCGCGGTGCAGATGCTCGCCGACAAGCGCGCCAAGGGGCCGGCCCCCAAGCGGGGAGCAGCGAAGAAGGCTCCGGCGAAGAAGGCGCCAGCCAAGAAGGCGGCGGCCAAGGCGACCACCGTGAAGAAGGCTCCCGCGAAGAAGGCTCCCGCGAAGAAGACGGCAGCGGCGACATCGGCTGCGCGGTCGGCGGCGGCGAAGAAGGCGGCGGCTACCCGTGCGGCGAACGCGGCCGCGAAGGCCGCCGAGAAGGCGGACTCGTGACCTCAGGCCGCGGGGTGTGGATCACGCTCGAAGGCGGCGACGGGTCCGGCAAGACCACGCAGTCGAACCTGCTCGCCGAGTGGCTCGTGGCTGCGGGTCGCACGGTCGTGCGCACGCGGGAACCGGGCGGCTCCGAGGTCGGCCAGCTGATCCGTGACATCGTGCTGCATCACCGTGGTGACATCGCGCCGCGCGCGGAGGCTCTGCTGTACGCGGCCGACCGTGCGCATCACGTCGCGACCGTCGTGCGACCGGCGCTCGAGCGTGGCGACGTCGTGCTGCAGGACCGCTACCTCGATTCGTCCGTGGCGTATCAGGGAGCCGGGCGCGTGCTGGATGCGAAAGAGATCCGCGACCTGTCGCTCTGGGCCGCGGAAGGTGCCCTTCCCGACTTGACCGTGCTTCTCGACCTCGATCCCGCGGCAGCACGCACCCGTCTCGACTCGGCGGACAAGCCGTTCGACCGCCTCGAGGCCGAGCAGGAAGAGTTCCACGGCCGGGTCCGCGATGCCTACCTCGCGCTCGCCGACGCCGAGCCCGACAGGTTCCTGGTTCTGGACGCCGCTGCCTCTCCCGAGAGCATCGCCGAACGGATCCGCGCGCGGGTCGGAGACCTGCTCGACTGATCAGCCCGCGGCTCTCCGCGCGGGGAGGTCAGGGTCCCGACGAGGTCAGTGGTCCCGATTAGGCTGAGTACATGCCCCAGACCGTTCCCGCTCCGTTCCCGTGGGTGGATGTGTGGGGGCAGGACGCCGCGGTCGACACGCTCCGTGCCGCCGCCTCCGATCCCGCCGCGCTGTCGCACGCCTGGCTGATCACCGGTCCACCCGGATCAGGAAGATCGACCCTGGCCTATGCCTTCGCGGCCGCGCTGATCGCCGATCACCCCGACGACGAGAACGTGATGCGGCAGGTGCTGGCGGGCACGCATCCCGACGTCACCGCGCTGCGCACCGACAAGGTCATCATCACGATCGCCGAGGCCCGAGGCCTGGTGGAGCGCTCCTACTTCGCCCCCTCCGCCGGGCGATATCGCGTGATCGTGGTCGAAGACGCCGACCGCATGGTCGAGCGCACGTCCAACGTGCTCCTGAAGGCGCTCGAGGAGCCGCCGGAGCAGACGGTCTGGATCCTGTGCGCCCCCAGCGAGGCCGACCTCCTGCCCACGATCCGCTCTCGCGTGCGGTCGTTGCGGCTGACGGAACCGGACGTCGACGATGTCGCGCGTCTCATCAGCCTGCGCACGGGGGCGGACGAGGCCATCGCCGAGCAGGCCGCGCGGCACGCGCAGCGCCACATCGGCATGGCCCAGCGGCTCGCGACCGACGATGCGGCGCGCCGTCGCCGCGACGAGACGCTGCGATCCGTCCTCGGTGTACGCGGCGTCGGCGATGCCGTCGAGGTCGCCGGCCGGATCATCCAGGCCGCAACGGAGGATGCGAAGGCGCTCACGGCCGAGCGCGATGCGAGCGAGCGCGCCTCGCTGCTGCGCACGATCGGCATCGCGGAGGGCCAGGCTGTGCCGCCGGCGCTGCGCACCCAGCTGTCTGCGCTCGAAGACGATCAGAAGAAGCGCGCGACCCGGAGTCTGCGCGACGGGATCGACCGGGTGCTCACCGACCTGCAATCGCTGTTCCGTGACGTCGTGATGCTGCAGTTCGACCGTGGCGGCGACCTCATCAACCGAGAACTCCGTCCCGAACTCGAGGAGCTCGCGGCCGTCTGGCCCGTGACCCGTACTCTTGTCGTACTTGACCACCTAGCCGAGACGCGGCAGTCCCTGGAGCGCAACGTCGCTCCGCTGCTCGCCCTGGAGAGCTTGCTCGTGACGATCACGAGCGGGAGGAAACCGTGAACAACCGATCGACTTCCCGCTTCCGGCGTGCCCTCGGGGTCATCGCCGGCCTCGCCGCGGCTTCCGTCGCCCTCTCCGGCTGCCTCTACGCGATGATCCCCGAGCAGTCCTCGCGGCCGTCCACGACCGCCGTCCCCGACACCGAGGGTGTGGCAGAAGACCTGCTGCCGTTCTACTCGCAGGAATTGACCTGGACCGAGTGCGGCACCGGCTTCGACTGCACCGACGTGACGGCGCCGCTCGACTGGGAGAACCCGGCAGCGGGCGACATCACGCTCGCGGTCGTGCGCCACCGGGCGGAGGGGACCCCGGTCGGCTCGCTGCTGACCAACCCCGGTGGCCCTGGTGCCAGCGGTGTGGACCTCGTCCTGAACAACCTCGGATTCGCCGTCGGGGCCGACCTCATCGAGAACTTCGACGTGATCGGCTTCGACCCGCGCGGAGTCGGCGACTCGACCGCGGTGACCTGCTACGACGCCCCGGAGATGGATGACTATCTCTACGGCATCCCCGCCGCCGCCCGCGGTACCGCGGAGTGGGAGGCCGAACTGCTCGACGCGCACAAGTCGTTCGCCGAAGCGTGCGATGCGAACAGCGGCGGGATCCTGCCGTACATCACCACCGTCAACGCCGCCCGCGACATGGATCTGATCCGTGCCGTGCTGGGCGACAAGCAGCTGAACTACCTCGGCTACTCGTACGGCACATTCCTCGGCGCGACCTACGCCAAGCTCTACCCCGAGAAGGCCGGGCGTCTGGTGCTCGACGGTGCGATCGATCCCGCTGTCCCCGGCCTCGAGGTCGGCGCGACGCAGGCACTCGGTTTCGAATCGGCGCTGCGCGCCTACATGCAGAGCTGCCTCGACTCCGGGGAGTGCCCGTTCGCCGGCACGGTCAATGAAGCGATGGCCGATCTCGGAGCGCTCCTGGCGAGCGTCGATCGCACGCCGTTGCAGAGCGGCGACGGTCGACTCATGGGCGCGGACACCCTGCTGACGGGCATCATCGCGGCGCTCTATTCGCAGGACAACTGGGGATTCCTCACGCAGGCGCTCGATGAGGCTCTGCAGGGCGACCCGACCTCGGCATTCTTCCTCGCCGACTTCTACAACAGCCGCGAAGACGGCGTCTACATCGACAACTCCACCGAGGCGTTCCGCGCATACAACTGCATGGACTACCCGGTGGAAGACGACCCCGCCGCGGAAGCCGCCATCGATGCCAAGATCGCCGAGGGTGCCCCGACCATCGCGCCGTATTGGGGCGGTCCGGATTCCTGCGAGGTCTGGCCCTATCCGCCGACCGGAACCCGGGGTGAGATCACGGCCGAAGGTGCGGGACCCATCCTCGTGATCGGGACGACCAACGACCCGGCGACGCCGTACGAGTGGTCCGAATCGCTCGCGGATCAGCTGGAGGAGGGCGTTCTCATCACTCGCGTGGGCGAGGGGCACACCGGCTACAACAAGGGCAACATCTGCGTCGACGACGCGGTCGAGGCGTTCCTGCTCGACGACGTGGTGCCCGAAGACGGCCTCCGCTGCGAGTGAGACCGGCCCGATTCGCGAGCGAGCGCGAGACAGGGTAATATCGGTGATCGCGCCGCTCACGCGTCGCACGCCGCTTTAGCTCAGTCGGCAGAGCATTTCACTCGTAATGAAAAGGTCGTCAGTTCGATTCTGACAAGCGGCTCCGAAGGCCCCGTGATGCGAAGAACATCACGGGGCCTTTCCCGTCCCCACGGCGTAACCTCGAAGTATGAGTAGAGCGCTTCTCATCGTCGATGTGCAGAACGACTTCACCGAGGGCGGTGCGCTCGAGGTCGTGGGCGGTGATGCGGTGGCCTCCGCCGTCACGGGCTACCTCGCCGCGCACGCCACGGACTACGAGGTGATCATCGCCTCCCGCGACTGGCATGACGCCGAGGGCGACAATGGGGGTCACTTCGCCGAGACGCCGGACTTCATCGACTCCTGGCCGGTGCACTGCCTCGCCGGGACCCCGGGGGCCGACTACGATCCGCTCCTGGTGACCGATTCCGTGACCCACCACGTCCGCAAGGGGCAGGGCAAGCCCGCCTATTCGATGTTCGAGGGGGAGACCGAAGCGCAGGAGACCGTCGGTGAGGTCCTGGCGGCGGCCGGCGTGCTCAGCGCGGATGTCGTCGGGATCGCGACGGATCACTGTGTCCGTGCGTCAGCGCTCGACGCGATCGCCCACGGTGTCCACGTCCGCATCCTGACCGACCTCGTCGCGGGGGTCGCTCCGGAGGCGAGTGAGGCCGCGTTGGCCGAGCTCGTGCATGCCGGCGCGGAACTGGTCGTGAGCGCGGACGCGTGAGTCGTAGCGTCCTCCTGCTGCGGGCCGTGAACGTCAGCGGGCGCAACAGGGTTCCGATGGGGCGGCTGCGCGACGTGCTGGCAGCCGAGACGGACCTCGCCGATATCTCCACCTACATCGCCAGCGGGAACATCCTCTGCGCGACTCCGCCGGATCCCGAGACCGCACGCGCTGCTGTCCGTTCCGTGATCCACCGCGAGTTCGGGGTGGACACCCCCGTGATCCATCGGACCCATGCGCAGCTGGTCTCGTCGGAGTCCGCGCAGCCCTTTCCCGAAGGGGATGTGACTTTCGTGCACGCGATGTTCCTCGAGGGGCGGCCTGCGAGTGGTGCGCTCGCAGCGTTGGAGGAACGCCTGCTCCCTGCAGAGCGCCTCGCTCTCGTCGACGACGACCTGTGGATCGACTACGGTGAAGGCGGCGTGCATTCCACGAAGCTGACGAAGGCGGTGCTCGACCGTGCGCTCGGCGTGGCGGGCACAGCGCGCAACCTCCGCACGATCCGCACGCTCATCGAGCTGGCCGCGTGATCGTCGGCGTCTGAGCCTCAGCGCCCTGCGCCACCGAGTTCCCCGCTCACCCCGACCGGTGGTGTGTGAGGGTGCGCCTGCAGGTCGACACGTCGGGATCCGCAGTCCGCACAGCGCACGTAGAGCACGACGCCCTCGCTCGTCGGGTGTCGGGATTCCACTCGCCAGCCGTGTTCATGGGGCGCGGTCTCCGGTCGGAGGCGGGGGATCGGGAGAGTGTTCGGCGAGGTCATGCATCCAGCGTGATGTAATGGTCTTATGCATCTCAACCCTTACGGCGAGTATGCGGTCCTGCTGGCCGCGTCGTTGGCGAACGACTGGCCCGAGGATCGCGCCGGCATCGAGGAGCGCACCCTCGCCCTCGGGATGACGCAGACATTCCCGCCCGCGCCCGAGGACCATGCGGAAGTCCGAGCGGTCATCGACGACTGGCTCGCGATCGTCGACGAGCCCGATGCCGACGCGAGGGCGCTGCTGCTGAACGCACAGCTCGCCGCCGCCGCCGCGTACCCGCGGCTGACCAACCACGACGGCGAGGGCTGGCACCTGCACTACCGCGATGACGTGCCGTCGCTGCCCTACGTGCTCCGGGCGATCATCAGCCTCGGCACGTCGCTGCATCTCGTCACCCGGGGAATGAGCAGGCTCGGGCGCTGCCAGGCCGCGCCGTGCACGAATGTCGTGGCGGACGTGACGCGCAACGGTCGCCAGCGGTTCTGCTCCGTGCGCTGCGCCAACCGTGCGGCCGTCCGTCGGCATCGGGCTCGCCTCTGAGGCCGAAGTCTCGGCCCGCGGGCGCGGAATCAGGCCGTCTGGCCCGCGTGCTTCCCCTCACCGATCTCCTCGACGAGCTTCGCGTTGAAGGCCGGGAGATCGTCGGGTGTGCGGCTGGAGACGAGTCCTTCGTCCACGATGACCTCTTCGTCGACCCAGGTCGCTCCGGCATTGCGGAGGTCGGTGGTCAGGCTCGGGTAGCTCGTGAGCGTCCGGCCGTCCACGACGTCCGCCTCGATGAGGATCCAGGCGCCGTGGCAGATCACGCCGACGGGCTTGTGCTGGTCGAAGAAGGCGCGGGCGAGCGCGATCGACGGCTTGTCGAGGCGCAGGTGGTCGGCGTTGACGACACCGCCGGGAAGGACGAGGGCGTCGAAGCTGTCGGCCGCCGCCTCGGAGGCGAGCAGGTCGACGGCTTGCTCGTGACCGTTCTTCCCTGTGATCGCCGCTCCCGCCGGGGCGATCAGTGTCGCGCTCGCGCCCGCGGCGGTGACCGCCTCCCACGGGCTGGTGAGCTCGCTGTCCTCGAATCCGTCGGTCGCCAGGAACGCCACTCGGTTGCCGGTGAGGGTCATCGTTCATCCTTTCGTGGGGAGTCGCCCGCGGATGCGGACGAGTCGACCCTCTCCCGGAACGAGCGAGGAGTGAAGGGGGTGGCCGGGGAGCGGGGCAGGATGCTAGAGGCGGAGTCGGGCGGTCGCGGAGCGCTCCCGTCGGATCGGAGTGGGGAGGCAGTAGCATCCAGCCATGCGCTTCCGTTCTGCCCTCGTCCTCGTGCCGGTGCTCGTGCTGCTCGCCGGCTGCGCTCCTGAGCCGGCGCCGAGCCCCTCGCCGACCGCGTCGACCGCCTCGCCTTCGCCGACGTCATCTCCGACCGACACGGCGACACCCGAGCCGACCGAGTCTGCGACGGCATTCGCGACCGCCCAACTGGTGGAACTGTGCACGCAGAAGACCCGGAGTCTCGCGCCGGATGCGACCTATTTCGCCGACATGGCGACCACGGAGTGGCTCGGTGGGCAGTCGCTCTGGTTCGTCGTGATCCCGAAGACCCTGGACGGGCAGGACAGTGTCGCGGTGTGCGCGATCGGCGGCACCCCGGACGCTCCGGTGTTCGACCTCGAGGGCGAGACGCTGCCGAGCGGCGTGGCCGAGATCCGTGACGAGCTGCTGGCAGGAGTGCACGACGGCGAATCCTGAACGTGCAGGTCACCTCAGCGCATGCGACGGGGTGGTCGGGGCGAGGAGCGAGACCTGCGGTGTGCGTCGGATCACGACGACGGCGCCGATGATGCCCAGCACGAGACCGGCGATGAAGATGATGTTCGCCATGCTGAATCCCGATGCGAGCGTGGCGATCGTCGCGTTCGAGTGCTCGGCCATGGACTCCATGGCGTTGTTGAGCATGTGGACGACCATGCAGAAGAAGATCGAGCCGGTGACCCGTCGAATCGCGTAGAACGCGAACCCGACCATGATCGCGTAGACGACCTGGTATCCCGTCTCTGCGCCGGGCTCTGCGACGAAGTTGATCGAGTGAAGAAGGCCGAACGCGACCGCAGTGATGACTGCGACCCAGACCTCTTTCAGGTTGCCGCGGATGCCGATGAGAAGCGCGCCGCGGAACATGAGTTCTTCCCAGGCTCCGGAGTACAGCCCAGACAAGAGCGCCAGGACGATGGTCGTCGTGGGAAGGACCGCCCAGTCGGTGGAAACGGTGCAGTAGACGATGTAGAGGACCGGCCCGAACGCGAGCAGCATCGGGAGGACTCCCTTGACCCGGTTCGGTTCGAACAGCAGTGGGCGAAGCCAACCGAGCGCAGCGGCGATCCCGACGGCGATGACGACGACCAACGCCGTGCTTATCAGCATGTACAAGGGTTTCGGCAGGCCCGCGAAGGGCAGGCCCGCGACGGCGGGGAGGAAGAAGAGCGCGACGGCAAAGATCGCCCCCATCCAGATGCTGGGTTTGACGCGGTACTTGGTGGGCATGTTCATAGGGATCCTTGATCGGGACGCAGGCGGATGAGTGTCGGACCACACAGCGGAGGTGGCGCGCGGAAAGGCGACGTGTGGTGAGGGCATCGTGGACGAGCGGCCTGGCTCGGGTGGCGCGGCGCGTCCGACACTAAATAGTAACGTCGATGGATTAAATATCCAATTCAAGCGAAACGCACGTCTGCTGCGCCGCGGAAGGCGACGCTCCGAGTGGGGAGTGGGGAGTGGGGACGCGATATCCCGCGGAGGGACGCGGCGTAGCCGGCGGGCCTCGTCGAAACGACAGCGGAGCGCGCCCGGAATCAACCATCGGTGCGGCATGCCTCGGCGGGCCCGGCGAACCCTCCGAAGAGGAGGTCCCAAATCAGGCGAGCTATCCCCGTGCCTGTGCGGTGGGCCCCGTGGGGCTCGAACCCACGACCCGCGGATTAAAAGTCCGATGCTCTGCCGACTGAGCTAGAGGCCCCTGCGTCAAGTCTAGTGCGCAAGAAGAAGGGCCGTCAGCGACATGACTCCGCTGACGGCCCTTCTCTCCTTCTCAGGATCCTCCCCCTACTCCCGAGAAGGGCGTGCGTCGGGTGTCCTCCCACCCGACCGCGCCCGGCTTAGGATGCCGGGGGCATCAGGACCGTGTCGATGAGGTACACGGTCGCGTTCGCGGTCTGGACTCCACCGCAGATGACCTTCGCGTCGTTGACCATCAGGTCGTCGCCGCTGCCCGTGACCTCGAGCTCGGCGCCCTGCACGGTCTTGTGCATGCCGTCGATGTCGGCCGGCTCGATCTGGCCGGGGACCACGTGGTAGGTCAGGATCGAGCTCAGCGTGGCGCTGTCGGTCTTGAGGGCCTCGATCGTGGCCGGGTCGATCTTCGCGAAGGCGTCATCCACCGGTGCGAACACGGTGAACTCGCCGCCGTTCAGGGTGTCGACCAGGTCGACGTCGGGGTTGAGCTGTCCGCTCACCGCCGAGACCAGCGTGGTCAGCAGCGGGTTGTTCGAGGCCGCGACCGCGACCGGGTCCTGGGCCATGCCCTCGACGGATCCTGCGCCGTCCGGCACGGCGTCGGCGTATGCCGCGCAGCCGGGACCGACCAGGTTCGCCGCCGGGTCCATCTCCATCGGCGTCGACTCCGACGTCTCCGGTGCCTTCGGCTCGGACGACTCGTCCGTGGTGCTGCCGCTGCCCATGGAACAGGCCGAGAGCAGGAATGCGCTCGCCAGGCCGAGGGTGATTGCCGCGGTGACCTTCTTCTTGGTGCTGAACATGTCGAGCTCCTTCAGAACTGAGCCACGGCCTCTCCGTGGCGTCGAGTGCTGTTCGGAGCCCCTGCGGCATCGGATGGGAAGAATCTCAGAAATCTTTGAAATCGCTCCGGCAAGCGGCCTCGTCTGCGCGAGACCGGAGCGGAGATACGGCATGCTTATAGGGATGGTCATCGATGGGTTCGACGTTCCCGAGGACGGAGCGACGCAGGATGCTGTCGCCGACCTCATCGTCCGCGTCGCGTCAGGTGATCAAGCTGCCTTCGCGACTCTCTACGATCTGCTCTCCTCTCGCGTGTTCGGCCTCATCCTCCGTGTGCTGGTCAACCGCTCGCAGAGCGAAGAAGTGCTCCAAGAGGTCTTTCTGGAGATCTGGCAATCCGCTTCGCGCTTCGCTCCGAACAGAGGTCAGGGACGAGCATGGATCATGACGATCGCTCATCGCCGGGCCGTTGATCGGGTGCGTGCATCGCAGTCGAGCGCCGACCGAGACGTACGAGCAGGATTCAAGGACATCGGCGTCGCGCACGACAGTGTCGCGGAGCAGGTCGAATTGGGGATAGAGGGAGGGAAGGTCGTCGAAGCGCTCTCGGGGCTTCCGGAAGCGCAGCGCGAAGCACTCGTCCTCGCGTATTACGGCGGTTACAGTCAAAACGAGATCGCGGCCCTCGTGGGCGCGCCACTGGGGACGATCAAGACACGGATGCGAGACGGGCTGACCCGTCTGCGCACGGCGATGGGGGTGACGGCATGAACGAGAAGGACTTCGCAGAGCTCGCGGCAGGTGCCGCGCTGCACTCGCTGTCTGCAGACGATGAGCGTCGGTATCTCGCTGCCCTCGCGGAGCACCCGGAATGGGAGGACACCGTGGATGAGGATGCTGCCACCGCTGCGTCACTCGCGGACCCCGTCGAACCGGTCACCGCTCCCGCGCACATCCGATCCGCGCTGCTCGCACAGATCGCGGACCTGCCCCAGGACGGCGGAACGCGGTCCGATCCGGATGCCACCTCGGCGGTCACGGACGCCCCCGTCGCCACCCAGAGCGACGCCATCGACGCTCGTGCCGAGCAGAAGCCGAAGCAGCGCCGCTGGACGCGGAGCGTGTTCGCCCTGGCGGCGTGCCTGGCCGTGCTGGTCGGCGTCGGAATCGGTGCGGTCGCCCTCAACCAGCAACTGAATCCTCCCGCCAGCGTGGTCGCGCTGCAGGAGATCGAGGCCGCGGGAGACGCCGAGCAGGCGACCGTCGCCCTCGATGACGGGGGATCGGCGACCGCGCACTGGTCCGCCTCGGTCGGCAAGGCCGTGCTGGTCGCCGACGGCATCCCCACCCCTGCAGAGGGGGAGACGTACGAGCTCTGGTTCGTCCGCGGTGATGCCCCGGTCTCGGCGGGTGTGTTCGATGTGGACGGCGGCGACGCCACCGCGCTCCTGGCGGGCGAGATGCAGGCGGGCGACGCGATCGCCGTGACCGTCGAGCAGGCTGGTGGATCTCCGACGGGCCAGCCGACCACGGACCCGGTCATCGTCATCCCCACGGCCTGACCGTCGTCGATCGCGCGTACCCTGGAGGGATGCCCGAGCAGCACCACCGCCCCGTGCGTCGCCCCACCACCGCCTTCGACAACATCGTCGGTTCGCACGATCCCGCCGAGGAGACCCGTGTCGCGCACGCCACGGCTTCCGCGCTGCTGACCCGTGTACGAGCGGACGAGAGCGGCGCGAGCGCCGAGCGACTCGTGGCCTTCACGGCCGAGCACGGCATCGACGAGATCGCCGAGCTCTGGTCGAAGGCGCCGTCGCGTACGCTTCCCGGAGCACTGTGGCGTCTCTACGTGCTGCAGCTCGCGATCCACGCCGACGCTCGCACGGCCGCACTGCTCTACGACCGAGGCCGTGTCGAACTGTCGTCGGCGGACACCGTGATCGCGGGTGCTCCGGTGCCGGCGGGGCCGGAGGAACTCGTCGCCCTCATCGACACCATCCTGCGCGGGGCCTTCCGTGGCGACTTCGCCGTGGCACTCGATCGCGCCGCCGCTTTCTGTCGTGTGCAGGCGTCCGGTGCGACCCATACCGCCGACGACTACGAGCCGACGGAGCCGGCGCGCGCCAGCGAGCTCACGACGCGGGCACTCCGCTTGAGCAGCTATGCGCAGGATCTGGCAGCTTCGGCCGTGCTGTGGCGCACAGGAGCCCTCAGCTGAGCGGATCCTCACCGGGGGAGCGCTGGTGCTTCCGCAGCGTTCGGCGCGCCTGGACAAGAAAAGACCGGGCCGCAAGAACGCCTCTCGGCGGAAGGCCGCTCGTAGCGGCAAAAAATGGAGCCCGGGGTTATGCGGCCCGGCCATTCAATTGTAACGCGATGCAGCCGTGGGTATTCCCGCCCTCTAGGCTCGGATCATGACCGGGCGCTTCGCATTCATGATCGATCCCGTGGACATCGAGGAGCAGCGCTCCGACTACGCCGACACCTTCACCCAGGTGGATGCGGCGGCGCCGGCGCTCAGCGTCGGTGAACTCAGTACCCAGCGGGGTGACGGCGTGTTCGAGTCCATCGGCGTCGTCGACGGGCACGCGCAGGAAGTGGTCCCACATCTGGAGAGGCTCGCGCACTCCGCGCGCCTGTGCGATCTCCCCGCACCGAACCTCGAGCAGTGGCATCAGGCCATCGACGAGGCGGCGGCACAGCTCGGATCCGGTGAGTCCGTCATCAAGCTCATCCTCAGTCGTGGCGTCGAGCACGGGCCCACTCCCACGGCCTGGGTCACGGCTGCACCGGCGCCCGACTTCTCCGCCGTGCGGGAGAACGGGGTGCGCGTCGTCACTCTGGACCGTGGTTACGACCTCGGCGCCGCCGAGCGGGCACCGTGGTTGCTGCTGGGCGCCAAGACCCTGTCGTATGCCGTGAACATGGCGGCCCTGCGTGAGGCTCACCGCCGCGGCGCGGACGATGCGATCTTCCTTTCGAGCGACGGCTTCGTGCTTGAGGCACCGACGGCTTCGCTGATCCTGCGGTTCGGGGACCGCTTCGTGACCCCGGCGCCGAACGGGGGCATCCTGCATGGGACGACCCAGCTCAGCGTGTACGAGCACCTCGCGGCGCAGGGCTTCGAGACCGCCTACGACCGTATCCCGGCAGCGGATCTCCCGCGAGCGGATGCGGCCTGGCTGGTGTCGAGCGTCCGCCTCGCCGCAGCCATCACCGCGATCGACGGTGCCTCTCTCCCGGTGGACCCCAGCCTGACAGCCGACCTGAACCGTTACCTGCTCTCTCCCCGCGACTGAGCAGGTCTTTGCTCCGCTCCTTCAAGCGTGCAGGGCTTTGGCAGTCCCCGCGGCGAGGGGTCAGCCGAAGCGGCCGGAGACGTAGTCCTCCGTGGCCTGCACAGAGGGGGTGGTGAAGATCGACATGGTGTCGTTGTACTCGATGAGCTTGCCGGGCTTGCCGGTGCCGGCGATGTTGAAGAACGCCGTCTTGTCCGACACGCGCGAGGCCTGCTGCATGTTGTGCGTGACGATGACGATCGTGAACTCGTTCTTGAGTTCGCTGATGAGCTCTTCGATCGCGTAGGTCGAGATGGGGTCCAGGGCCGAACACGGCTCGTCCATCAGCAGCACCTGCGGCGATACGGCGATCGCGCGGGCGATGCACAGTCGCTGCTGCTGGCCGCCGGAGAGCCCGGAACCCGGCTTGTCGAGCCGGTCCTTGACCTCGTTCCACAGGTTCGCACCCGTAAGGGACTTCTCGACGAGGGCATCCTGGTCGCTCTTCGACATGCGGCTGTTGTTGAGCTTGACCCCGGCGAGCACGTTCTCCTTGATCGACATGGTGGGGAACGGGTTCGGCCGCTGGAATACCATGCCCACCTGGCGGCGCACGAGCACCGGGTCGACTCCGGGTCCGTAGAGGTCTTTGCCGTCGAGCAGGACCTCGCCCTCGACGCGTGCGCGGGGGATGACCTCATGCATGCGGTTGAGGGTGCGAAGGAACGTCGACTTGCCACAGCCCGAGGGGCCGATGAAGGCTGTGACGCTGCGCGGTTGGATGTCGAGGGAGACGCCTTCGACGGCGAGGAAGTCGCCGTAGTAGACGTTGAGGTCGTTGACTTCGATGCTCTTGGACACGTGTTTCCTATTCCGGGTGGGCCGCCGCTCAGCGGCCGGCGAGCTTGGGTGCGAACAGCTTCGCGATGAGTCGGGCGAGCAGATTCAGCAGCATGACGATGAGGATGAGGGTGAGGGCCGCGGCCCAGGCACGGGCGATTGCCGCGTCCGGGTTCGTGCCCTGGTTCATGTACTGGTTGTAGGCGAACACCGGCAGCGTCATCATCTGCCCGTTGAAGATGTTCGTGTTCAGGCTCTGGGTGAAGCCGGCAGTGAGCAGAAGCGGCGCCGTCTCTCCGATCACCCGCGAGATGGCCAGCATGATCGATGTCATGATGCCCGCGATCGACGTGGGCAGCACGACCTTCAGGATGGTGAGCCACTTCGGCACTCCGAGGGCGTAGGACGCCTCTCGCAGTTCGTTGGGGACGATGCGCAGCAACTCTTCGCTGCCTCGCACGACCACGGGGGTCATCAACACGGCAAGCGCGAGAGCTCCCATGAATCCCATCGAGATGCCCGGGCGCACCAGCAGCGAGAACACAGCGTAGATGAACAGACCCGCCACGATCGAGGGGATGCCGGTCATCACGTCGACGAAGAAGGTGATCGCCTTCGCGATCTTCCCGCGGCCGTATTCGACGAGGTAGATCGAGGTCATCAGGCCGATGGGTACGGAGATGACGGTGGCTGTGAGCGTGATGAGCACAGTGCCCCAGATGGCGTGGACGATTCCACCGCCTTCGCCGACGACGTTGCGCATCGAGTAGGAGAAGAACTCCAGGTCGAAGCGCTCGATGCCGTTGGCGACGACCGTCCAGAGCAACGAGATGAGGGGCAGGAGCGCGATGAGGAAGGCTGTCGCCACCAGTGCGGTCATGAGCCTGTCGATCGCCTTGCGGCGACTCTCCGCGATGGACGAGATCACGGTGATGATCACCATGTAGATCAGGATCCCGCAGATCACGGTACCGACGATGTTGAAGTCGGCGAGGCTGGAACCGGCAGCGGCCACGGCGAAGATCGCGGCCGAGATGGCGAAAGATGCTGCGAGCAGCGCCCACGGAGCCCACTTGGGGAGCTTGCCCGAGGTGAGCGACGCGGTGCTCGCGGGAGCGGCGGTCAGGACGGTCATGTCAGTTGGCTCCCGAGAACTCGGCGCGGCGGGCGACGATCCATCGCGCCAGCGCATTGACGGCGAAGGTCACGACGAAGAGGATGAGGCCGGTGGCGATCAGCGTGTTCACTCCGGTGTCGTGTGCCTCGGGGAAGGCCAGGGCGATGTTGGCCGGGATCGGCGTGGGGTTCGTCGCGGTGAGTACCAGGAAGGTGACCACCGCGGACGGGGAGAGCACCATGGTCACAGCCATGGTCTCGCCGAGTGCCCGGCCGAGGGCGAGCATCGCCGCCGAGACCATGCCGCCGCGAGCGAAGGGCAGGACGGCCATACGCACCATCTCCCATCGGGTGGAACCGAGGGCGAGGGCGGCCTCCTCGTGGAGCTTCGGGGTCTGCAGGAAGACCTCGCGGCAGATGGCGGTCATGATCGGGATGCACATCACTGCCAGCACGAGAGCCGCGGTGAGGATCGTCTTCCCGGTCGACGACACCTGGCCCCCGAAGAAGGGGACCCAGGAGGCGTTCTCGTTCAGCCAGGCGTAGATCGGCTGCAGGAGCGGGGCGAGCACGAGGCCGCCCCAGAGCCCGAAGACGACGGAGGGGACGGCGGCGAGCAGATCGATGATGTAGCCGAGGACCGCGGCGAGACGCCGGTGGGCGTAGTGGGAGATGAACAGCGCGATGCCGATCGCGATGGGAGCGGCGATGAGGAGCGCGATGAATGAGGCCCAGAGCGTTCCGAAGATGAGCGGCCACACGTACGACCAGAAGGACTCACCCTTGAGGATGTGGTTGTCGCTGGTGTCGAGCTCGAAGGCGGGGAGGCTCTGAATGAAGAGGAAGGCGGCGACGAGCGCGAGGACGATGAGGATGACGATCCCCGCCCCGAGCGCGGTGCCGGAGAAGACCCGGTCGCCAAGTCGCTGCTTCGCCTTGATAGGCGCAGGTGGCGCCTTGGTCGGCGTCGGTGTCGGCGCCTGGGCTGTCGTGCTCATGATCTCCCTGTTTCGGGCCGGGTCGATATGGATCGGATACTGACCGGGAGGTGCCCCCGCGCCCCGTCGGGACGCGGGGGCACCGTGTCAGAGTGTCGGCGTGATCAGCCGACCTGGATCAGGTCGATCGCGGCGAGGACCTGATCGCGCAGGCCGTCCGAGATCGGTGCGCTGCCGGCGTTCTCGGCCGCAGCGTCCTGGCCCTCAGCGCTCGCGATGTAGGTGAAGTACTCCTTCACGAGCTCCGCGACGTTGCTGTCCTCGTACTGCTCGCAGCCGATGAGGTAGCTGACCAGGGCGATCGGGTAGGCGCCGTCCGAAGCGGTGGCGGGGTCGACGTCGAAGACGAGGTCCCCTGCGCCGCGGCCTTCGACCAGCGGCGAGTTCTCGACGAGCTTGGCGGCAGCCTCGGCGGAGTAGGCGACGAAGTCCCCGCCCACGCCGACAGCGACCTGTCCGAGGCCATCGGCCTGCGAAGCGTCGAGGAAGCCGATGGCGCCGTTGCCTGCCGTGATGGCCTGCTTCACACCGGAGGTGCCCTGCGCTGCCTCGCCACCCTGGATCGGCCACACGTCGGCCGGCTCGTAGGTCCAGACGTCACCCGCCGTGGCGTTGAGGTACTTGGTGAACGTCTCCTGCGTCCCCGAGGGGTCGGAGCGGTGCACGGGCGAGATGGCCAGGTCAGGCAGCTCGACGCCGTCGTTCAGCGCGGCGATCTCCGGGGCGTTCCAGTTGGAGATGGTGCCGGCGAAGATGCCCGCGATGGTCGCGGCGTCCAGGTTGAGGGAGTCGACGCCCTCGAGGTTGAACGCGACGGCGACCGGCGAGATGTAGAGCGGGACCTCGACGATGTCGTCGGTCGTGCAGGCGCCGAAGCCGCCGGCGGCGACCTCTTCGTCGTTGAACGCGCGGTCGGAGCCGATGAAGTTGCTGCCGCCTTCGAGGAAGTTCTCGCGACCCGTACCGGATCCGGTGGGCTCGTAGTTGACGGTCACGTCGGGGTTCGCGGTCTGGAACGCGGCGACCCAGGCTTCCTGAGCGGCCGCCTGCGAGGACGCACCGGTGGCGTCGATCGTTCCGGAGAGTGTGGAATCGGTGGGAGCTTCGGTGGAACCGGAGCCGCCTTCGTTCGCGGCGCAACCGGCGAGAGCGAGAGCGGCGACGGCGCCGATGGCGCCGATTCGTGCGATTCGGGAGATCTTCACTGTGGATCCTTCGATCTTGGATGGGTGGGGCCCGGTGCAGGGCACACAGTGACGCTATGGGCGACGGTTAACGAGACTCTCCCGAGCAGGTGAACGGCAGGTGAACGACGGGCGACTCTCTGGGGTGCTCCCGCGTGATTCCGGCGGTGGTGTCCGGAATCCGTCGACGCGTCAGACCTTCGGGATGTGCGTCTCGATCGCGATGATGCCGGAACCGGGGTTCGTGGACGACAGGTGCACGACCGAGAACGCGGCAGGCTCGAGGTCGGCGGCGCTGCCGAGATACGACCCGGTGACGGTGCCGGTCGCGAGGGCGATCTCCGACAGCAGCCCGGGGAGCACGGGACCGTGGCTGCACAGCACAGCCGGCTTTCCGGACCGCACTCGTCGTCCGACCACGGATCGAAGATCGGCCGCGCCGTCTTCCCAGGCGTCCTGGCTGATCTTCTCCGTCTGGACCGGCTTCCGGCCGAGGCCCTTCGCGAGCGGGGTGACGGTCGCGACGCAACGTACCGCGTCACTCGTGACGATCTTGCGCACACCGAAGGCGCGGAGCGGCCCGACGATGGACTTCGCCTGGGTGCGGCCACGTTCGGTGAGCGGGCGCGCGGCGTCCGAGCGGTCCCAGTCCGAGCGTGAGAGCGCCTTCGCGTGGCGCAGCACGATCACCGGGAAGGTGCGCAGCACGCCGTCATCGACCAGGTTGGAGAAGAAGTCGAGGATCTCCAGGTCGACCGGGTAGCTCAGTCGGTTGCGTGCCTTCTTCACGCTGACCCATTCGAGCGCCGCGATCTCCCGATTGGGCACGAACGTGGACTCGCGGATCGCGTCCTCCGTCGCCTCGGCCGCCCAGTAGTGCACGACCTTCTGCTTGCGGGAGGCGAGGTGGTAGCGGCTCACTCCGATGGGAACGCCGAGGGAGACGCGGATGCCGGTCTCCTCGTGCACCTCGCGCACGGCGGTCTCGGCGAGCATCTCTCCCGGATCCACCTTCCCCTTGGGCAGCGTGACGTCCCGGTACTTGGTGCGGTGGATCAGGAGGATCCGCAACTTGCCGTCGATGATCCGCCAGACCACGGCGCCTGCGGCGTACACCGCCTTGTCGGCCCACTTCGACCCCGTCTCGGAGTCGGGCGGGAGCTGCAGCTGCCGCCGGATCATCGAACCGCCCGTGCGCGGCGGCGCCGCTGGATCAACCCCATGGTCTTATCCTGCAGGTCGATCAGGGGCTTTCCGTCGGCATCCACGGCGTGGCGCTCCCAGACGCCGTCGGCGCCGAGGTGCCACGACGATGTGCCGTCGTTCATCGCCAGGTCGAAGAAGGTCCGGAGCTCCTTGAGATGGGCGGGGTCGGTCACGCGCACCAGTGCCTCGACGCGACGGTCGAGGTTGCGGTGCATCATGTCCGCGCTGCCGATGTACACCTGCGGGTCACCGGCGTTCTCGAACGCGAAGATCCGCGAGTGCTCGAGATAGCGGCCGAGGATGCTGCGCACCGTGATGTTGTCGCTGATGCCGTCCAGGTCGGTGCGCAGGCTGCAGATGCCACGCACCCAGACGTCGACCTTCACGCCCGCGGCGCTCGCGCGGTACAGCGCGTCGATGATCTCCTCGTCGACCATCGAGTTCACCTTGATGCGGATGTGGGCGGGGATCCCGGCCTCCGCGTTCTTGCGCTCGGCGTCGATCTGGCGGATCAGTCCCTTGCGGAGGTGGAGCGGGGCGACGAGGAGTCGTTTGAACTTCTTCTCGATGGCGTACCCGCTCAACTCGTTGAACAGGCGCGTCAGGTCCTTGCCGACCTGTGCGTCGGCGGTGAAGAGCCCGAAGTCCTCGTAGATGCGGCTGGTCTTGGGGTTGTAGTTGCCGGTCCCGACGTGGGAGTAGTGCCGCAGCATCCCTTCTTCCTCGCGGATGACCAGGGCGAGTTTGCAGTGTGTCTTGAGTCCCACGAGGCCGTACACGACGTGCACGCCGGCCTTCTCGAGCTTGCGCGCCCAGACGATGTTGTTAGCCTCGTCGAACCGGGCCTTCACCTCGACCAGCGCGAGGACCTGCTTGCCGGCCTCAGCGGCGTCGATTAGGGCCTGCACGACGGGGCTGTCTCCGGAGGTGCGGTACAGCGTCTGCTTGATGGCGAGCACGTGCGGGTCGCGGGCGGCCTGCTCGAGGAAGGCCTGCACGCTCGTGGTGAACGACTCGTACGGGTGGTGGACGAGCACGTCCGATTTGCGGATCGCCTTGAAGATGTCGGCCCGTGCGCTCGATCCCGCGGGCTGGAAGGCCACCGCCGTGGTGGGCAGGTGCGGCGGGTAGCGCAGATCGGGCCGGTCGATGCGCGAGAGGTCGAAGAGTCCGCGGAGGTCGAGAGGCCCGGGGAGGCGGTAGACCTCGAGATCCGTGATGTCGAGCTCGCGGACCAGCAGATCCATCGTGACGTCATCCATGTCATCGGTGATCTCGAGCCGGATCGGCGGACCGAACCGGCGGCGCAGGAGCTCGGCCTCCAGCGCCTGGATGAGGTTCTCGCTCTCGTCCTCCTCGATCTCCACATCTTCGTTGCGGGTGAGGCGGAACGCATGATGGTCGAGCACCTCCATGCCCGGGAACAGGTCGCCCAGGTGGTTGGCGATGAGTTCCTCCAGGCGCAGGAAGCGCTTGATCTCGCCGGCGCCGGGAACCTCCACGAAGCGGGGGAGCATCGGCGGGACCTTGATGCGCGCGAACTCCTGGCGCCCGGTGCGGGCGTTGCGGATGCGGATCGCGAGGTTCAGCGAGAGTCCGGAGATGTAGGGGAACGGGTGCGCCGGGTCGACCGCGAGGGGCATCAGCACCGGGAACACCTGCGCCTGGAAGTAGTCGGACAGCGCGGAGCGCTCGCCGTCCGTGAGCTCGGACCAGTCCGTGATCTCGATACCGGATTCGGCGAGGGCGGGGCGCACGAGCGAGTTCCACGCGTCCGCGTGGCGCAGCTGCAGTGCGTGCGCCTCACGGGAGATGTCGGCCAGCGCGTCGACAGGGGAGCGGCCGATGTTCGTCGGCACCGCGAGACCTGTCATGATGCGCCGCTTGAGCCCTGCGACGCGCACCATGAAGAACTCATCGAGGTTGCTGGCGAAGATGGCCAGGAAGTTCGCCCGCTCGAGTTCGGGGAGTGACGGGTCTTCCGCGAGCTCCAACACGCGCTGATTGAACGCGAGCCAGCTGAGCTCGCGATCCAGGTAGCGGTGGTCGGGCAGCAACGAGTCCGGGGACTCGATGGCGTCGAAGTCGTCGTCTTCGGCGTCACCGAGACCGGCGTCGGCGAGTGCGGGATCGATCATGGGGTACATCTAAGCACCGCCAGGTGACGCTCGTGTGAACGGTGTCGATCCTCAGTGGCCCGCGGCGACGCTCTCTTCTTCGTTGACGTTGAAGCGATAGCCGACGTTGCGCACCGTGCCGATGATCTGTTCCTGGTCGCCGAGCTTCGCCCGGAGGCGCCGCACGTGCACGTCGACCGTGCGGGTTCCGCCGAAGTAGTCGTAGCCCCACACCTCGCTGAGCAGCTGCTCCCGCGTGAAGACACGCGAAGGATGGGTGGCCAGGAAGTGCAGCAGCTGGAACTCCTTGTAGGTGAGGTCCAACGGCCTGCCGCGCAGCTTCGCCGAGTACGACTGCTCGTCGATCGTCACTCCGGAAGCCTGCACGCTCGCGGGCTCGGCGACCTCATCGCGGCGGGCCAGCGCGAGGCGGAGGCGCGCGTCGATCTCCGCCGGGCCCGCGGTCGCGAGCAGCACGTCGTCGATTCCCCAGTCGCCCGAGAGAGCGCTCATGCCGCCCTCCGTGACGACGAGGAGGAGAGGGGCGTCCTGACCTGTGGCGCGCAGTAGCCGGCACAGCGACTTCGCGGCGACCAGATCATGGCGTCCGTCGACGATCACGACGTCGTACTCCGGAGCGTTGACCAGCTGTGCGGGTTCCGCAGGGATCTGGCGCGCTCTATGGCTCAGCAGCTCAAGGGCGGGCAGGACCTGCTCCGAGAGCGGAGCATTGGTCAGAACCAGGACCAGGGCCACGCGCACTCCTCACCGACGGGGGATCGACGTCGTGCCGCCATGATACCGGGGCGGATGCGCAACAATGGTTGTCATGACGGAACCAGCACTCGCACCACGCAACGCGTTCGTCGGTGTGATCGTCGTGTGGGCAGCGGCATTCGTCGCGACCGTCGCGATCGGGATCTTCGTGCCGGAGGAGTGGCGTGTCCCCTGGATGCTCGTGGGCTTCGGGGGCGTCGTCCTGCTCTCCTTCGCCGTGCAGCTCTGGTACGGCCGCACCCAGGGATTCATCTTCCGGGTGGCGAGCAGCGTGATCGGTGCCCTGATGCTGATGGGGCTCATCTCGGTCGGTTTCGGTCTCGCGGCGCTGATCCCGTCCTGACGACGGCGGGGCGCGGTAAGGTGGGGGACATGGACCTCATGGCGCTCGAAATCTTCTTCATCGGCCTGCTGGGCCTCGCGAGCCTCGCTATCGTCTTCGTCTCGGCAGTGGTGCTGCGCAACCTCTTCCGCGGCCAGCGCTGACGCGATCGTGATCGAGCTGCCCGTCGACCTTCCGGCCGATCTCGTCCCCTTCGCGTGGCTGATCGGCGTCTGGGAGGGCACCGGTGTCATCGACTACCCGGTCGGCGACGAACGCCTGCAGGGTGAGTTCACCCATCGGGTCAGTTTCAGCCATGACGGCGGCCCGTTCCTGAACTACTCCGGCTCAGCCACCTTCCTCACCGAAGAGGGTGCGCCGGCGGCGGCACTGCTCGCCGAGACGGGATTCTGGCGACTCGCGCGACCGGCGACGGACTCGGATCCCGGTCCCGCGCTGCTCCCGCCCACCGCGCCCGCCGTCGCACGCACGGTCGACGACGTGGAAGAACTGCGCGCGCCGAGCGGCGGATTCCCCATCGAGGTGTCGCTCGCGCACGCAGACGGTGCCCTCGAGCTGTACATCGGCGAGATCAACGGTCCGCGCATCGACATCGGCTCCGACGCCGTCGTGCGCAGTGCCGGCGCCAAGGTGCACACCGCATCATCGCGCATGTACGGCCTCGTCGACGGACACCTGCTGTGGGCGTGGGACATCGCCGCGCTCGGCACCCCGCTGCGCTCCCACGCCTCCGCCCGGCTGGCCAAGGTCTGAGATGTCCGGTTTCGACCAGGTCGACGGTGCCGTCGCCGAGGGCGACCTGATCGCCCACTTCGGCGATGTGTTCCGAGAACAGCGGCGCCTCGCCGACGGCGCGGCTCTCGCCCCGCTCGGCGATCGCACCGTGATCGAGGTCGCGGGTCCGGAGCGGTTGAGCTGGCTCGATTCGATCACGTCACAGGCCGTGGGACGCCTCGCCCCCGGTGACAGCACCGAGCTTCTGGTGCTCGACCCGCAGGGCCGGGTGGAGCACGCGGCCGGTGTCATCGACGACGGCGAATCCACGTGGCTCATCGCCGACGACGGAGACGCCGAGGCGCTTGCCGGCTGGTTGACGCGGATGAAGTTCCGCACACGGGCGACCGTCGACCTCCGCTCCGACCTCGTGCTGGTCGGATACATCGACGGCGGCGTCATCTCCGCGACGGCGACCGCCGCGGCGTTCGCCCCGAACGGCACCGCACTCGTGTGGTCCGACCCGTGGCAGCGGATCAGCGTCGGCGGACACCAGTATTCCGAGGTCATCGAGCATCCGGCAGCCGACTACGCCTGGCGGGTGGCGATCCTCACCGCGGAGCAGGCCGACGCTCTCGCCGCTTCTCTCGACCGGGAGGCGTTCGCCGGCGTTCTCGCCGCAGAGGCTCTGCGGGTCGCGGCGTGGCGCCCGCGCTGGACGACCGAGGTCGACGAGCGCTCGCTTCCTCATGAGTCCGACTGGATTCGCAGCGCGGTGCACCTGAGCAAGGGCTGCTACCGCGGACAGGAGACCGTCGCCAAGGTCCACAACCTCGGGCACCCGCCGCGTCGTCTGGCCGCGCTCCACCTGGACGGCAGCGATGCGGTCCTGCCCGAGCCCGGTACCGCGGTCTTCGCCGGCGACGACGAGGTCGGGCACCTGACCTCGGTGGCGCGTCATCACGAGGACGGTCCGATCGCCCTTGCGATCCTCTCCCGGCGCGCGCCCATCGGCGACCTGGTGGTTCGCGCCGACGGCATCGACATCGCCGCATCGCAGCAGGTCATCGTTCCGGCCGACGCGGGGGCCACGGCAGACGTCCCGCGCCTGACCCGGCTGTCTCGGAGACCCTCGGCGCCGGACCCGCGTGACGCCGTCCCCGGAAACGGAAGCTGAACTCAGCCGGGCAGCGGCGCGACCGCGGCCCACGGCAGTGTGAGCTCGCCGAGACGCCAGCGGGTGCGCCCGCCGAGCACCGGCCAGCCCTGATCCCGTAGTCCGGTCACCGCGGCGAGGAAGCGCTGCGTGGCGCCGAACGTCGACAGGGGAGCCGCGCGGTCCCACTCCCGGTCGAGGTCGATGAGCACATCGTGCACGCGCTCCCCGGCGACGTTGCGGTGGATCAGGGCCTTCGGCAAACGCTCGGCGACGACGCTCGGACGTTCGAGATCGGCGAGACGGAGCGAGATCGTGAAGCGCAGCGGTGTGGCCTGCGAATCGACGTCGATCCAACTCGACACGCGCCCGATCTCGTCGCAGGTCCCTTCGAAGAGCAGGCCTCCGGGGGACAGGCGTGCGGTCATGCGTGCCCAGGCATCCGGCACGTCTTCCTCGTCGTACTGGCGCAAGACGTTCATGGCCCGGATCGCCGCAGCGCTGCGTCCTCGGGGGAGGGGGACCTCGAAGCCACCCCGCGCGAACGACACGGGGAGATCAGCGGCGAAAGGAGTCCGTCCGGCCCGCACCTCCGCGAGCTGAGCCTCGGCCGTGGCGACGCGGGCGGGGTCGATCTCGAGCCCGAGCACCTCGACATCGTCGCGGACGCGCACGAGACGTGTGGCGAGTTCGAACGCGGTGACTCCGCTGGCACCGTAGCCGAGGTCGACGACCAGGGGATCGTGCGCGCGGCGCAGCGCGTCGCTCTGCGCGATCCAACGGTCGTTGCGCCGGAGCCGGTTCGTCCCCGTCGTGCCGCGGGTCGGCCGGCCGAGGGGAGATGACGCCATGTCACCATCCTCCCAGGATCCGACTCGGCGGGACGTCCCGGGTGGATAAACTGGCGGCATGACTGCGACGCGTACCCTCATCCTGCTCCGCCATGGCCGAAGCGAGTGGAACGAACTGAACCTCTTCACCGGTTGGGTGGACGTCCGCCTCAACGCTCAGGGCGAGAAGGAGGCGCGTCGCGGCGGCGAGCTGCTCGCCGAGTCCGGCATCCTGCCGGACGTGCTGCACACCTCGCTGCTGAGCCGGGCGATCCAGACGGCGAACATCGCTCTGGACGCCGCGGACCGTCTGTGGATCCCCGTGACGCGCTCCTGGCGTCTGAACGAGCGTCACTATGGTGCGCTCCAGGGCAAGGACAAGGCGCAGACGCTCGAGGAGTTCGGTCCCGAGCAGTTCCAGCTGTGGCGCCGGTCGTTCGACGTGCCCCCGCCCGTGCTCGACGACGAGAGCGAGTTCAGCCAGGTGCACGATGTCCGCTACCAGGGCATCGACGGCGAGGTGCCCCGCACGGAGTCGCTCAAGCTCGTCATCCACCGTCTGCTGCCGTACTGGGAGAGCGCGATCGTCCCCGACCTCGAAGCCGGCAAGACGGTCCTCGTCACCGCGCACGGCAACTCGCTGCGCGGCCTGGTGAAGCACCTCGAGGGCATCAGCGACGAAGACATCGCCGAGCTGAACATCCCGACCGGCATCCCGCTGGTGTACGAGCTCGATGAGAACAACGTCCCGACCGGTCCCGGCCGCTACCTCGACCCCGAGGCTGCGGCTGCCGGCGCGGCCGCCGTCGCCGCGCAGGGCAAGAAGTAGGTCGAGACCCCCTCACACCGTCGGCGCCCCTCCTGATTCACGCGAATCAGGAGGGGCGCCGACGTGCAGAGGGGGTCTCGACCGAAATGTCCGGAGGGAAGCGGGGCGACGGGTCAGGCGTGGCCGTGTTCCTGCTGCTCCAGCTCCTGCTGTTCGACCGCGAGGGGGATATCCTCCTCCTCGACCGCCCAGTCGCCGGTCGAGAGGTAGACGACCTTCTTCGCGACGGCCACCGCGTGGTCGGCGAAACGCTCGTGGTAGCGGCTGGCGAGCGTGGCATCGACGGTCGCCGTGGCCTCGCCCTTCCAGTTGTCGCTGAGCACCTTCTCGAAGACGGTGGCGTGCAGTTCGTCGACATCGTCGTCCGCGTTGCGGATGGCGTCGGCGAAACGCAGGTCTTGTGTGCGCAGCAGCTCCGAGAGCGTGCGCGCGACCTCGACGTCGAGCTCGCCCATCTTCACGAACGTGCCCTTGAGGCCCTTCGGGATGGCGCGCTCGGGGAAGCGGAGGCGGGCGAGCTGGGCGATGTGCTCCGACATGTCGCCCATGCGCTCGAGCGAGGCGCTCACGCGCAGAGCCGTCACGACGATGCGCAGGTCGCGTGCGACCGGCTGCTGGCGGGCGAGGATCTCGATCGCCTGCTCGTCGAGGGCGACGGCCAGTTCGTCGATCTTCGCGTCGTCGGCGATGACCTCCTCGGCCAGTGCCACGTCGCTCGTGGCGAATGCCCGGGTGGCCTTGTCGATGGAGACCGTGACGAGGTCGGCGATCTCGACCAGGCGGTTCTGAAGATCCTCGAGGGACTGGTGGAACACTTCGCGCATGTTGGGGCGCAACCTTTCATTCGGATCTCGGCTGTGTCAGCGCGAGACGGCGGGTCGTCCGCACGAGAGCAGGTCTGTGCTCCCGCACAAGCCCGAAGCGATTGTCCGCTTCGAAGGTTAACGAACGGTGCCCAGCACGTGAATAGTACTTCCCCTGTTCCCGCCAGGGCGCGGAAACCCGCCGGACGGACGGTGAACGCACTCTACGCTTGTGACATGACCTTGCCGCAGCTCGCGCTGTCCTCGCTCGCCATCGGGCTGGTGATCGGTGTCGGCCTCTCCCTGCTCGTGGCCTGGGCATACCGGGCACGCGCACGTGTGCAGGAGGAGACGTCGCTGGCCGTCCCGGCCGGTATCACCGACGTTCTGCGCAGCATGGACGATGCAGCGGCGATCGTCGACACCTCCGGCATGGTTCTCGCCTCCTCGCAGGCCGCGACCCGCTTCGGTATCGAGGTCGGGGCGACGCTTGACAACCCGGAGCTCCGTCAGCTCGTACGTGTCGTGCGGGACACAGGAGGCTCCGTCACCGAGTCGATGCGCATCACGCGGGGAGGATTGAGCCTCGATCCGCGACTCGTGTCGGCGCGCGCGAGCGTGATCGGCACGCGCCTGGTGCTGCTGATCATCCGCGACGTCACCGAGCAGGAACGCCTCGATCAGATGCGCCGGGATTTCGTCGCCAACACGAGTCACGAGCTGAAGACCCCCGTGGGCGCCGTGAGCCTTCTCGCCGAGGCCATCGAGTCGGCCGCCGACGACCCCGCGCAGGTGCGCATCTTCGCCGCACGCATCTCCGCCGAGGCCGGAAGACTCGGGCAGCTCACCGGGCGCATCATGAGCCTGTCCCGGCTGCAGGCGGAGGACGGCCTGACGAAGGTCGGTCCCGTCGCGATCGACGAGGTGATCGCCTCCTCGATCGAGGCCCATGTCGTACAGGCCGATTCCGCCGGCGTCGAGCTCGCCAGAGGCGGGGACCGCGGCGTCTGGGTGCGCGGTGACGCGCAGATCCTCATCGAGGCGGTCGGCAACCTGATCGCCAACGCCATCGTCTACTCGCCCCGGGGGTCCCGGGTGGGCGTCGGCGTGCGCGCCGAGGACGGAGTGGTCGAGATCGCGGTGTCCGACCAGGGCATCGGTATCGCGGAAGCGGACCGTGAGCGCATCTTCGAGCGGTTCTACCGAGCGGATGAGGCCCGTTCCCGGCGCACGGGCGGCACGGGACTCGGGCTGTCGATCGTCAAGCACGCCACGCAGCGCCACGGTGGGGAGGTGCGGCTGTGGTCCCGCCCCGGACGCGGCTCCACCTTCACGATCCGGCTTCCTCGGATCGACGCCCCGGAGCACGGCGACTCGGGCAAGAAGAGCAAGAAGAAGCGTGCGCGCAAGGCCGCCAAGGCTGCGGCATCCGCGCGCGTTCGAAACGGAGAGAGAACATGACCCGAATCCTTCTCGTCGAGGACGAGCCCGACCTCGCCGACCCGCTCGCGTATCTGCTTCGCCGTGAAGGCTACGAGGTGGAGATCGCGGAGGATGGCCCCGGCGCGCTCTCCGCGTTCCGGGAGCGGGGCGCGGACATCGTGCTGCTCGACCTGATGCTGCCCGGGATGCCGGGCACCGAGGTGTGCCGTCAGATCCGCTCGACGTCGGCCGTGCCGATCATCATGCTCACGGCGAAGGACTCCGAGGTCGACATCGTGGTCGGGCTCGAGCTGGGCGCCGACGACTACATCACCAAGCCGTACTCGTCGCGCGAACTGCTCGCGCGGATGCGCGCCGTGCTGCGCCGGGTCGTGCAGGCCGACGGCGAGCTCGACGAACGCGTGCTCGACGGCGGCAGGGTCTCACTCGACATCGACCGGCACACCGTGTCCGTCGCGGGTGAGCAGATCAACATGCCGCTGAAGGAGTTCGAGCTCCTCGAGGTCCTGATGCGCAACTCCGGACGCGTGCTCACCCGCGGTCAGCTCATCGACCGGGTCTGGGGGAGCGACTACTTCGGCGACACAAAGACGCTCGACGTGCACATCAAGCGCATCCGTTCGCGCATCGAGGAGAACCCGAGCGAACCGGTGATGCTCGTCACGGTGCGCGGCCTGGGCTACCGCTTCGAGGGCTGAACGCAGAGGAGGCCGGCACCCCGTAAGGTGCCGGCCTCCTGTGTGTTCGACGCGGGGTCACTCCGAGGGAGCAGGCGCCGCCGTGTCGGTCGGCATCGGCGTCGGTGCCGATGTGCGCACCGACTCCGAGGGGACGAGGTCCGAGTAGTAGGGGAGAGAGCCGTCGAGCACGGGAACGTCGGCCTTGACGCCGGTGGAGTCTCCGGACTGGAAGTGCATCTCGACGGTCGCACCCGGCTTGGTGTCGAGTCCGACGATGCGCAGCGGCTCTTCGTCGGCGCCCAGGCTCTTCGTCTCGCCCGCGGGGACCGTGACCTTGAAATCGTTGCCGTCTCCGAGGGAGATCGTGAGTGTGGCGCTCTCTTCGGTGGGGTTCACGACGGCGGCGATGAAGTTGCCGATCGATCCGTCCTCCGTCGCGATCACGAGGGCGTTGCGCACGTCGATCGGGCCGTCGGCGTCGGAGATGTTCACGCCGTCGGACGCCGGATACTCGATCTTGGTCGACTGCGGGGTGATGAACGTGCACCCGGTCGCGCCGAGCAGAACGAGGGCGCTGAGGGCTGCAGACGCAACAAGGCGCGATTTCACGGGTCCTCCTGAGGTCCGGCGGGATATCCGCATCCATTCTATGGGTAAGTCGTGAGCGACTCTGCGGCCCTGGGGCGCGAACCTTAGCGCATCTGCCCTGTGGTATCCTTGAGGTTGCCGAAAGGACACGTTTTTATGCTTTTTGAGGTTGGCGAAACCGTCGTCTATCCCCACCATGGCGCTGCGACCATCATCGAGGTCAAGGAGCGCATCATCAAGGGTGAGGCGAAGAAATATCTGAAGCTCAACGTCACCCAGGGCGATCTCATCATCGAGGTTCCTGCTGAGAATGTCGACCTGGTCGGCGTTCGCGATGTGATCGGGAAAGAGGGCCTCGACCACGTGTTCGAGGTGCTGCGCGCACCCTTCACGGAGGAGCCCACGAACTGGTCCCGCCGGTACAAGGCGAACCTCGAGAAGCTCGCCTCCGGCGATGTCATCAAGGTGAGCGAGGTCGTCCGCGACCTGTGGCGTCGCGATCAGGACCGCGGGTTGTCGGCGGGCGAGAAGCGGATGCTGGCGAAGGCTCGTCAGATCCTCATCTCCGAGCTCGCGCTCGCGGAGAAGACCGACGAGGACAAGGCGGGCGCACTGCTCGACGAGGTCCTCGCTTCCTGAGTTCTCGACGAAGGGGCGGATGCTGCGGCATCCGCCCCTTCGTCGTCCCTGCCACGCGGTAGCGTGAGAGGGTGACCCTGCTTCCTGTCCCCGACATCGCGATCATCGTCGTCGCCGCCGGCTCCGGCACTCGGCTGGAGGCGGGGGCGCCGAAGGCTCTCGTGGGGATCGACGCGCATTCGATCCTCCGGCATGCCCTGGACGGCGTGTTCGCAGCCCTGCCTGCGCAGGTGATCGTCGTCGCACCTGCCGGCCACGAGGGCGACGCGTTGGCGGAACTCGAAGCCGCCGCAGGAGACCGGCGAGACCTCGGTCGCGTCGTGACGGGCGGCGCGACGCGGCAGCAGTCCGTCGCCGCGGGGCTCGACGCTCTCTGGGGCGACGTGAAGACCGTGCTCGTGCACGACGCGGCGCGCGCCCTCACGCCACCCTCTCAGATCGATGCGGTCGCGCGTGCCGTCACCGCGCAGGAAGGAGTCGTGCCCGCGCTCCCCGTGGTCGACACGCTCAAGAAGGTGGCGGAAGGTGCCGTGGTGGCCGCGGTCGACCGTTCCGAGCTCGCCGCGGCGCAGACGCCGCAGGGCTTTCCCCGCGCTGCGCTCGAAGCGGCTTACGCGGCAGCCGTCTCCGCGGGGGTCGAGTACACCGACGACGCGGCGTTGTTCGCCGCGGCCGGGAACACGGTGCGGCACATCGACGGTTCCGCTCGAGCGTTCAAGATCACCACCCCCGATGACCTCGAGCGCGCCCGGCACCTGGTCGGTGCGTCTGCAACGCCGGCGCACGCACCGCAGGAGGCGCCGATCACTCGTCCCGTCATCCCTCGAATCGGCATCGGCACCGATGTGCATGCGTTCGGCGGCGAGGGGAACCTCTGGCTCGCCGGCGTGGAATGGCCGGGGGAGCAGCCCCTCTCCGGACACTCCGACGGGGATGCGGTCGCACACGCGATCGTCGACGCTCTCCTCGGCGCCGCCGGCCTCGGGGACATCGGCGAGCACTTCGGCACCTCGCACCCGGAGTACGCGGGCGCACATGCGGAGGTCTTCCTCGCGCGCACCCGTGAGCTGCTGGCAGACGCGGGCTTCGAGATCGGCAACGTCTCCGTGCAGCTGCAGGGGAACCGGCCGCGCTTCAGCGTGCGTCGTCGCGAGGCGGAAGGCGTCTTGTCCTCCGTGCTGGGCGCTCCCGTGTCCGTCACAGCGACCACGACCGACCGGCTGGGCTTTCCCGGGCGGGGCGAGGGCATCGCGGTGACGGCGGTCGCGGTCGTGGTGGCCGTCGATCCGCGCGACGGGTGACGGTCCACCACGTTCAGATCGTCACACGCCGCATGAATCGTCATCGTGGGGCGGTCGCTCAGCAGTCGCCGAGTAGGCTTGAGCGGTGACTCTCCGCCTCTACGACACCCGCGCTGCGGTGTTGCGCGACTTCGTGCCTCTCGATCCCGAGAACATCACGATGTACGTGTGCGGACCCACGGTGCAATCCGGACCCCACATCGGGCACGTCCGAGCGGCCCTGAGCTTCGATCTGCTGCGTCGCTGGTTGGCCCACCGTTATGGTCGGGTCACCTTCGTGCGCAACGTCACCGACATCGACGACAAGGTGCTCGCCAATGCGACGGATGCGGAGCCCTGGTGGGCACTGGCCTACCGCATGGAGCAGGAGTTCACGGCCGCGTATGCCGGTGTCGGCATCCTTCCTCCGACCTACGAGCCTCGCGCCACGGCATCCGTTCCTCAGATGCAGGAGCTGATCGCTGGTCTGATCACCCGCGGACACGCCTACCCCGCCCCCGACGACTCGGGAGACGTGTACTTCGACGTGCGCTCCTGGTCGGAGTACGGCTCCCTCACGCATCAGTCCATCGACGCCATGGAGCCCGCGGAGGACGCCGACCCCCGAGGCAAGCGGAACCCGCAGGACTTCGCGCTCTGGAAAGGCAGCAAGCCGGAGGAACCGGCGGACGCGACGTGGGCCTCGCCGTGGGGCGCCGGTCGTCCCGGGTGGCACATCGAGTGCTCCGCCATGGCGAAGCGCTACCTCGGCGCGGAGTTCGACATCCACGGCGGCGGGCTCGACCTGCGATTCCCTCATCACGAGAACGAGCTCGCGCAGTCGACGGCGGCGGGCGACGGTTTCGCCCGCTACTGGGTGCACAACGGACTCGTGACCGTGGCCGGGCAGAAGATGTCCAAGTCGCTGGGCAACTTCACCTTGGCGGCGGACGTCCTGTCGGCACATGACCCGCGGGTGGTGCGCTATGCGCTCGCCGCCGCGCACTACCGATCGAGCCTCGACCTCAGCGAATCGTCCTGGGCGGAGGCCGAGGCCGCGTTGGCGCGCATCGACACCTTCGCCGCTCGCGTCCGCCGCGCCGTTCCCGGCATGACGGATGACGCTGAGGGCGATGCTGCTGTTCCGGATGCGTTCGCCGACGCGATGGACGACGACCTGAGGGTCCCCCAGGCGCTGGCCGTGCTGCACGACACCGTGCGCCGCGGCAACTCGGCACTCGACGCCGGGTCGAAGGAGGAGGCCTGGACCGCTTTCGTCCAGGTGGACGCGATGGTCCGCCTCCTCGGATTCGACGAACTCCCGTCCGGTGGGGCAGACCTCGCCGAGCACCGCACTCTGGACGCCCTCGTCCAGACGATGATCACCCAACGCGCGCAGGCTCGCGCTGACAAGGACTGGGCGGCGGCGGATCGCATCCGAGACGCGATCGCCGCCGCAGGAATCACGCTGGAGGACACTCCGGCCGGAACTCATTGGAGTATCGATGGCTAAGCCACAGCGCCCCGGCGCGAGCAACGGTAAGAAGAAGGGCCCGACCAAGGGCACGGGCGGACTCGGGCGCAAGGCACTCGAGGGACGCGGTCCGACCCCGAAGGCGGAGGACCGCGCCTGGCACCCCGCGGGCAAGCGCAAGGCAGCAGCCGAGCGCTATGCGGCCTCGGGGGGCAAGGGCAAGCCCGGCGGACAGCGCCAGACCTCGGGCGGCAATCCCAACCGCTCCGCCAGGGCGAAGGACAACACCACCGACACCGAGACGGTCACCGGGCGCAACTCGGTGCTCGAGGCACTGCGGGCGAAGATCCCCGCGACGGCCTTCTACATCGCGCAGCGCGTGGAGATGGACGACCGCGTCAAGGAGATGCTGTCGATCGCGACCCATCGCGGAATCCCCGTGATGGAGGTCACCCGGCAGGAGCTCGACCGCATGGCCGGCTTCGACGGCGTGCACCAGGGCGTCGCGGTCAAGGTGCCCCCGTACGAGTACGCCCACCCGCAGGACCTCCTCGAGAAGGTCATCGACCAGGGCGAGGTGCCGCTGTTCGTGGCGCTGGACGGTGTCACCGATCCCCGCAACCTCGGAGCGATCATCCGATCCGCTGCCGCGTTCGGCGGTCACGGCATCATCCTGCCGCAGCGCCGTTCCGCCGGGGTGAACTCCGCAGCCTGGAAGACCAGTGCGGGCGCCGCCGCGAGGATCCCGGTGGCACTCGCGACGAACCTCACGACGCAGCTCAAGGAGTTCAAGAAGCAGGGCGTGTTCGTGCTCGGACTCGACGGTGGCGGCGATGTGTCGCTTCCCGACCTGCAGCTCGCCGATCGTCCCGTGGTGATCGTCGTGGGTTCGGAGGGCAAGGGGCTGTCGCGGCTCGTCACCGAGACGTGCGACCAGATCGTCTCGATCCCGATCTCCGCCGCGACGGAGTCGCTGAACGCCGGTATCGCGACGTCGGTCGCGCTGTATCAGGTGGCGACGGTCCGCGCCGCGAAGCAGTCCTAGCGCACGTCCAGAGAGAGGTTCACCATGGCTCGCATCATCGTCCTCGGAGGAACCGGGTACGCCGGTCGTCATATCGTCGCGGAGGCGGTGAGTCGAGGACATGCCGTGATCGCGATCTCGCGCTCGGAGGCGACTGATCCGGTAGCGGGCGCAGCCTACGTGCAGGGCTCGGCGCTGGAGCCGGCGTCGCTCGCGGACGCCTTCGTCGGTGCGGACGCCGTCGTCTCGGCGCTCTCACCGCGCGGGGACATGGCCGATCGGGCGTTGGAGGCGTTGACCAATGTCGTCTCTCAGCTCGCCGGTACGCCGACGCGTCTCGGTGTGGTCGGAGGAGCAGGTGGCAGCCTCGTCGCTCCGGGCGGACCGCGTCTGTTCGATCAGGACTTCCCCGAGGAGTACAAGCACGAAGCGCAGGTCGGCATCGATTCCCTCGCGCTCCTGGAGAGCACGGACGATGGTCTCGACTGGTTCTTCATCCACCCCGCAGAGGTCTTCGGCCCCTGGGCCGAGGGCGAGCGCACCGGACACTACCGCGACGGCGGTGACGTGATCGTCCGCGATGCCGAGGGGAAGTCGTTCATCTCCGGTGCGGACTTCGCGATGGCCGTGGTCGACGAGATCGAGCAGGGGAATCACCACCGCGAGCGCTTCACGGTCGGCTACTGACCGCGCGTACCGGCGCAACCGCGCGTACCGGCGCGACCACGCGTACCGGCGCAACCGCGTCTCGGGCGGTCGACGCCCCCCTGCCGTGTCGAAACCCCCGGGCTCCGGCGCCGTCCACCGGGGGTATCGACGATGAAGAGGGGTTTCGGCACTCAGACCAGGTCCCGCCAGTCGATGTCCTCGTCGTCGTCGGTGACGGGAGTCACCCCGGTGATGACGGGCAGGCTCATCGTCTCGGTGGGTGGACCCATGATGGTGGCCTCGTCACGGCGGTGGCGCAGTACCTCGTTGATGTAGCTCGTCAGGACTTCCGCGAGGGGCACGGAACGTCCCTGCGCCTGTGACAGGTACCACCGGTGCTCCAGTACCTGGTGGAACACCTCCGCGGGCTCGAGTTTGGCACGCAGTTCGTACGGGATCGCGCGGACGACGGGCTCGAAGACCCGCGTGAGCCACTCGTGCGCGTACATCTCCTCGTCGGACCACTGCTTCGTCGAACGGGCGCGGAACTCGTCGAGGTCGTTGAGCAGGCGCCGGGCCTGGTTCTCTTCGACGTCGAGCCCTGTCAGGCGGATCAGGCGGCGCTGGTGGTGACCGGCGTCCACCACCTTCGGTTGGATCTCGACGACCGTGCCATCCGCCGTCGTCGACATGGACATCTCGTCGATGTCGAAGCCCAGAGCGTTGAGCCGCTCGACGCGTTCCGTGATGCGCCACGTCTCCGCTGCCGAGAACGACTCCTGGGCGGTCAGCTCCGCCCACAGGGACCGATACGAGGACACGATGCCGTCGGCGATCGCGATGGCGTCCACACCGTGCTCCAGGCGGCCCCCGGCGGCGAGGTCCATGATCTCCCCGGCGATGTTCGTGCGGGCGAGGTCGAGGTCGTAGGCGCGTTGGCCGTCGGTCAGCCCCTCCTCGTGCAGTTCCCCGGTCTCGGCGTCGACCAGATACGCCGCGAAGGCTCCGGCGTCGCGACGGAACAGCGTGTTCGACAGGGAGACATCGCCCCAGTAGAAGCCGACGTTGTGCAGGCGCACCAGGAGAAGTGCCAAGGCGTCCACGAGCCGGGTGGCCGTATCCGGACGGAGGACGCGGGTGAACAGCGCGCGATAGGGCATGGAGAAGCGCAGATGCGCTGTGACGAGGGCTGCCGGCAGCGTCTCCCCGTCGGCATCCGTACGCCCGGCGATCACGGCGACGCGGTCGACACAGGGGACATCGAGCCGAGTGAGGTTGCCCAGCATGTCGTATTCGCGTTGAGCCATCTCGGCCGTGGTCTCCTTCACCGCGATGACGCGCCCGGAGAGGTCGGCGAAGCGCACGAGATGGCGGGAGAGACCCTTCGGGAGGGACACGATGTACTCCGAGGGCCACTTCGCGAGCGTCGTGGACCAGGGGAGGGCCAGGAGACCCGGGTCGATCTTGCTCGCGGTGATCCGCAGTGAATCGTGCATGGTGCTCCTTGANCCCCCCCCCCCCCCCCCCCCCCCCCCCCCCCCCCCCCCCCCCCCCCCCCCCCCCCCCCCCCCCCCCCCCCCCCCCCCCCCCCCCCCCCCCCCCCCCCCCCCCCCCCCCCCCCCCCCCCCCCCCCCCCCCCCCCCCCCCCCCCCCCCCCCCCCCCCCCCCACCCCCCCCCCCCCCCCCCCCCCCGCGTCTGTGGATCCGATCAGACGGAGACGACCGGCTTGTCGTTCAGGCGGTCGCCGGACTCGATGTCGAACGCGTGCACGTGGCCCGGGTTCGCCGCGAGCGTGACCGTCTCGCCGGCGTTCGGGTGGTTGCGGCCGTCGACACGGGCGACGATGTCACTGCGCTTGCCGTTGATCTCGGTGTGGCCGTAGAGGTAGCCGTCGGCGCCGAGCTCTTCGACCAGGTCGACGACGACGGGAAGACCCTTGCCGTCGGCCGGTCCGACCGTGATGTCCTCGGGGCGCACACCGACCGTGACCTGGCTGCCGTTGGCGCGGCCGACCGTGTCGCGATCGAGCGGGACGATCTCCGAGCCGAAGCGGATGCCGCCGTCGGCGAGGTCGGCAGCGAACAGGTTCATCGCGGGCGAACCGATGAAGCCGGCCACGAAGACGTTGTTCGGCTTCTCGTACAGGTCGCGCGGGGAGCCCACCTGCTGGAGGAGGCCGTCCTTGAGGACCGCGATGCGGTCACCCATGGTCAGAGCCTCGGTCTGGTCGTGGGTGACGTAGACCGTGGTGACACCGAGACGGCGCTGCAGCGAGGCGATCTGCGTACGCGTCTGCACGCGGAGCTTGGCGTCGAGGTTCGACAGCGGCTCGTCCATGAGGAACACCTGGGGCTGACGCACGATGGCGCGTCCCATGGCGACACGCTGACGCTGACCACCCGAGAGGGCCTTCGGCTTGCGGGTCAGGTAGGGCTCGAGGTCGAGCAGCTTGGCGGCTTCGAGCACGCGGGCCGCACGCTCTTCCTTGCCGACGCCCGCGATCTTCAGGGCGAAGCCCATGTTCTCGGCGACCGTCATGTGCGGGTACAGCGCGTAGTTCTGGAAGACCATCGCGATGTCGCGGTCCTTCGGCGGGACGTCGGTCACGTCGCGGTCGCCGATGAGGATGCGGCCGGCGTTGACCTCTTCGAGGCCGGCCAGCATGCGGAGGGAGGTCGACTTACCGCACCCGGAAGGACCGACGAGGACGAGGAATTCGCCGTCACCGACCTCGAGGTTCAGCTTGTCGACAGCGGGACGGGTTCCGCCGGGGTACAGGCGGGTGGCCTCGTCGAAAGTCACAGATGCCATCGTTGTTTCTCCTTCACCGGCAGGTACGTGCCGGACGATCCGTAGTGATGAAGCGGCGGAGTGAACCCGCCGTGACCCGACTCTGGGTCGGGATCAGTATGGCATGAACCGGGGTACCTGGGTATTTCTCAGCCTGAATCGCTAGCATCGAACTCGGCCGCGCGCTGCGGCGATCGTCGCCGAGCGGCGGTCGGGGCCAACCCGGACCCCCCTGGAGACTTACAAGAGGAACGATGTCGAGCGACGAAACGCCGAACGTCCCCACGCCACGCAATTCCCGCGAGGTCGTGCGGGAGAAGGCCCAGAGAGTGCACGCCCAGCAGTCGCGGGCGCGCCTCATGCGACGGATCATCATCGGCGCCGTGGCGCTGGTCGCGGTGGGCGCGATCGGCACGGCGGTGACGCTGGCGGTGTCATCGCAGGTGTCCAAGCCGCGGCTCACACCGACCGGCATGGAATCGGACGGCGTCGTCGTCACCGACGTCGAGGCCTTCGCAGGATCCGCTGCGGTACCCACGACCCCCACGCCCGAGCCGAGCGACGCGGGCGCTTCCGAATCTCCGACGCCGGAGCCGACGGCGTCCGAGAAGGTCGACATCCACGTCTACGTCGACTACCTGTCGCCCGACGCCGGAATGTTCGAGCGTGCCAACGCCCGCCAGCTCGCCGGATGGATCAAGGAAGGCGCGGTCACCGTCAGCTACCACCCGGTGGCCCTGCTCACCGCGAGCTCGAACGGCACCAAGTTCTCGCTGCGTTCGGCTGCGGCTGCGGCGTGCGTCGCCACGCATTCGCCCGAGCAGTTCTACGCGTTCAACCACGAGCTGCTCGACGATCAGCCCGAGGTCGGCAGCGATGGTCTCTCCGACGAAGACCTCGCGAATCTCGCTCTCGCGGTCGGCGTCGACAACGGCAAGGCCGTCCGCTCGTGCATCGAGGACGGCGACTTCGTCAGCTGGGCCAAGGAAGCCACGACCCGGGCACTGGACGGCCCGCTCGCCGGTTCAGATGACCTGGTGCTGACCGCGACCCCGATGATCGTGGCGAACGGCGAGGCCTACGTCGGCGCCATGGACGATCCCGCCGAGTTCTCGCAGTTCGTCCTCAGCGTCGCCAGCGACGCGTCGCGCGAAACGCCGACCCCGACACCGACCTCCACACCCGCCCCCTGATTCGGAGGGGGTCGATGCCGTCGCTAAGCTGATGGCATCCGCCGACTTGGCGCAATTGGTAGCGCACCGTACTTGTAATACGGGGGTTACGGGTTCGAGTCCCGTAGTCGGCTCAGCACACGCAGTGAAAAGCCCCGATGGGAGGCCCCTCGTCGACGCGACGAGGTCTTGTCGACGAGGGGGCGATGCGCTACTTTGAGCGCCATCCAGTGCGCGGTGCTCGGATCGATCCGACCTTCGTCTCTGGCGGGAGTTCGGAGAAGTCGATGGTTGCTGGATCCGAAGGAGTTCGGCCGATTCGTTCGGCACCGTTGCCGCCCGCGAGGGTGCTGCCCTTTCCGCCGCCGCCATCGGGAAGCGTCGCGGGGCGCATCATGCAGGAATCGACGTATTCCCCGAAGCCTGTCGAGTCGCATCTTCCCTCGGATGCACCGAACATCCTGATCGTTCTGATCGATGATGCAGGCCCCGCATTGCCGACGTCGCTCGGCGGCGAGGTGAGCACGCCGACTTTCGACCGGCTGCGTGACGAGGGAGTCGGCTACAACAGGTTCCACACGACGGCGATGTGCTCGCCCACGAGAGCGGCGTTGTTGACAGGGCGAAACCACCATCGGGTCGGGAACGGCCAGATCGCCGAGCTGGCGAACGACTGGGACGGGTACTCTGGCCACATTCCCAAGAGCACGGCGACCGTCGCGGAGGTGCTGCGCAACTACGGCTACTCCACCGCGGCGTGGGGGAAATGGCACAACACTCCCGCGGAGGAGACCACCGCTGCCGGTCCTTTCGACAGGTGGCCCACCGGATACGGGTTCGAGTACTTCTATGGCTTCCTCGCGGGGGAGGCGTCGCAGTATGAACCGAACTTGGTGCGCAACACGACGGTCGTGCTGCCGCCGAAGACGCCGGAGGAGGGATATCACCTGAGCGAGGACATCGCCGATGATGCCATCGGCTGGCTCCGCGCGCACAAGGCGCTCGCGCCCGAGAAGCCGTTCCTGATGTATTGGGCGAGCGGAGCGATCCACGGTCCCCATCACGTCACCAAGGACTGGGCCGACAAGTACAAGGGCAAGTTCGACGACGGGTGGGATGCGTACCGTGAACGCGTCCATGAACGGGCCAAGAGCGCAGGGTGGATCCCCGCCGATGCCGAGCTCACTCCCCGCCATCCCGAGATGGCCGCATGGGATGACATTCCCGATGACGAGAAGCCATTCCAACGTCGTCTGATGGAGGTCGCGGCCGGTTTCGCCGAGCACGTCGACGTGCAGGCGGGCAAGGTCATCGACGAGGTGGAACGACTCGGCTACGGAGAGAACACCATCGTCCTCTACCTGTGGGGGGACAACGGCTCGTCCGGCGAGGGGCAGAACGGCACCATCAGTGAGCTGCTCGCGCAGAACGGCATCCCGAGCAACGTCTCCGATCACATCGCCGCACTCGAAGAGCTCGGAGGACTGGACGCGATCGGCACGCCCGCGACCGACAACCAGTATCACGCAGGCTGGGCCTGGGCGGGTTCCACTCCCTACCAAGGGATGAAGCTTCTGGCCTCGCACCTCGGGGGCACTCGGAACCCGCTCATCGTGAAGTGGCCCGCGCGGCTCCAGCCCGATGCGACTCCGCGTACTCAGTTCCACCACGTCATCGACGTCGTGCCGACGATCTACGACATCCTGGGAATCAGCGAACCCGACGTGGTGAACGGGATCCCCCAGGAGCCCCTCGACGGCGTCAGCTTCGCGTACTCGCTCGCCGATGCGGAGGCGGAAGGACGCCGGCACACGCAGTACTTCGAGATCATGGGGAGCAGATCCATCTACTCGGATGGGTGGATGGCCTCCGCGATCGGACCGCGTCTGCCCTGGGTGCAAGGCCTGCCTGCGGGTATCCGGACCTGGACCCCGGATGAGGACCTGTGGGAGCTCTACGATCTCGAGAACGACTGGAGCCAGGCCCACGACGTGGCGTCGGAGCACCCGGAGAAGCTCGCACAGCTCAAAGAACTCTTCGCCATGGAAGCGGCCAAGAACAAGGTGCTGCCCGTCGGGGGCGGGCTGTGGGTCGTCGCCCTCCATCCGGAACAGCGCATCGCGCCGCCGTACACGGAGTGGAGTTTCACGGGCGACACGTTCCGCATTCCGGAGTTCTGCGCTCCCGCTCTCGGTAACAAGCCGAACGTGGTCCGGTTGGGCGTCACCCTTCCGGAGCGGGCGAACGGGGTTCTGTACAAGCTCGGGGGTTCGGGAGGCGGGCTGACGTGCTTCCTCGATGACGGTGTCCTCACCTATGAGTACAACCTCTTCCTCATCCAACGGACCACCATCGCGACAGAGTCGCCTCTCGCCCCAGGGGAGTCGGTGATCGAAGTGGTGACGGACTACGTGGAACGTCGACCAGGCGGTCCGCTGAAGGTCGTGCTCCGGGCTGATGGCGTCGAGGTGGCGTCCGGGGTGGTGCCGGTCAGCGCGCCCTTGCTGTTCAGTGCGAACGACTGCCTCGACATCGGGCGCGCATACGGCGGCCCCGTCTCACGTCGGTATGCGGATCGAATGCCGTTTCCTTTCGACGGCCTCATCGACGACGTGCACATCGCCTATCTCTGATGGCGGCGGTGGGGGTTCTGGTCGGGGCGGCGTCCACCCGGGTCAGATCTTGATCGGGAACGTGATCAACAGGGCGAGTCCGCACAGCACGATGACGCCGCTCAGGCCGAGGAACACCCGGCGTCGCCAGGGGACCGCCTGGTGCTGAGAGATCGCGGCGAAGAACAGGACGAGCGCGAACAGCACGGTGAGCAGGGAGTAGTTGTCGCCGCGCTGATTGTTTGTGAGAGCTTCGTCGAACTTCGCATCCGCTCGCGCGCTCAACTGCTCGGCTTCCCGTGTGCCGGGCGGCACGTATTCCTCCATCACGAATGGCCCGCGCGCGGTGCGCCCCTCCGCGGTCCACGCGTCGAAGGCCACCGCGAACTCCTCGGTGAAGCGTTCTTCGACGAAGCTCACCAGATCGTCCCGTCCGTCGGCTTCCGCGAGAACCCATTCCGTGTACAGCGTGAGGTCGTACTGTCGCGCAGCTTGGGCCGTGGACTGGGCGGAAGCCGCTTGAACGCGAGCGCTGGAGGCCTGGCTGAATGCGATGGACATCTCGCCGCCCCACTTCGAGGCCTCGAAGCCGCACCACGCCGTCACGACCGCGGTCACCGAGAGCAGGACGACCGTGATGATGTCCAGAACACGTGTCGTGGGGGTGGGCTCGTCCGAGGCGCCTCTGTGCATGAGCCGATTCTGCGGCCCTCGACGTGGGTGCTGCCGTTCTTCTCACCCGGACGGGGTGACCGGCGGCACACTCACCCGGTGGCACTCAGAACAGGGTCACCGTGCGAGAGCTCGTCGTCCCGTCCGTCGGGTCGCCTGTGGCTCGGACCTCCACGGTGATGCCTGAATGCAGCGGGCTCGAGCCGAGGATGCCGAAGCTGACGTGGGTCACGCCCTGACCGGGCACCGACCCTGCGAAGACGAGTGTGTAGGACGCCGTGCCGTCGCCGTTGTCGACCGCGCCTCCGGCCGTCCACGTCGGGTCGGTCGCCGGCAGTGCACCCACGACGGGGCTGCCGCCGCCGGCGTTCGCGATGATGGCGGGTACCACGGCGCCGACATCGATCGAGGCGAACGTCACGACGACGACGCCGCTGGTGATCGGCTCGACAGGCAGCGAGACGGCCTGTGTGTCGTCGTTGCGCAGCTGGATCGATGCCCCGTAGTACTCGGGATCGATCCAGGTGCCGCCCAACATCGACTCGATCACGAACCGCCCACGCGCACCCGCCGATGCGGCGGCGAGCGGTGTCGCGACAGCCGCAGCGATCACGGGAACCGACCATGCCGCACCAGCCAGGAGCGAGCGCCGTCTCACCTCGCCATGTCGCTCCCGGGTCGCGGGATTCCCCGTGGGGCGGCCGTCGACGTGCTCTTCGCGCGGTGCCACGGTGTCACGCCTCTTGCGGCACGTCGAGCACCTCGTCGACGAGGCTGATCCCGCCCGTCGAGCTCGCGGAGTGCATCAGGTTCTGGATCCAGGTCGGATTCAGCTGCGGTGCCTCGGGTGCCTCGAAGGTGAAACGCAGCGGAATGGACGGGTGCAGCCAGATCGTCGAGCGTCCGGCGGGTTCGCCATCGGGATGACGCCAGGACAGGGTGAAGCTCTCGTTGCGGCGGAGCTTGGTCGCGATGACCACCTTCAGATGGGCGAGCGCGCGGTCCTCGATGTGGATCTCTTCGCCGTTGCCGTACTGGATCGTTCCCATCCCCGCACGATAGTCGCGATTCGCGCCTTTCGCCGATTCTGCGGTGTGATCTCGTATCCTGACATATCACCTTAGTGGGTGATATGTTACCCACGCCGATCCTCCGGTGCCCGATGGAGTCGTACCGGGGGAGACGGCGCAGGTGGCCGCCTCCCCGGTCCGGCCACCTGCGCCGCGGTGAGGCGCGGTGCGCTCGGATCGGCCGGTTGGAAGGGACGTACCTCATGAGCGCATCAGACGTGGCCGCGGTCGCGACGGAGGGGCAGCACGGCTATCCGCCCACCGAGAAGCTCTCCGCGGCGGCATACGAACACGAGAAGCGACTGCTCCAGATCGAACTCCTCAAACTCCAATTCCATGTCAAGAGCGCTTCCGAACGTGTGCTCGTCCTGTTCGAGGGGCGGGATGCGGCAGGCAAGGGAGGGGCGATCACGCGCTTCATGGAACACCTCAATCCGCGCGGGGCGCGGGTCGTCGCTCTCGACAAGCCCACGGATGCCGAGCGCACCCAGTGGTACTTCCAGCGCTATGTCGCACACCTGCCGTCCGGTGGCGAGATCGTGCTGATGGACCGCTCCTGGTACAACCGTGCCGGTGTCGAGCGGGTGATGGGCTACTGCTCGTCCGCCGACTACGAGGAGTTCCTGCAGACGGCTCCCTCGTTCGAGCGGATGCTCGTGGGATCGGGCCTCCGTCTCGTCAAGCTCTGGTTCTCCGTCGGTGAGACGGAGCAGAGGCGGCGGTTCCAGCGACGCAGCGCGGATCCGGTCACACAGTGGAAGCTGAGTCCGACGGATCTCGCCGGCGTCGATCGGTGGGCGGACTACACGGCGGCAGAGGAGGCGATGTTCTTCCACACCGACACGTCGGCCGCCCCGTGGATCGTCATCGCCTCGGACGACAAGAAGCGAGCGCGGCTCGAAGCCATGAGATGCGTTCTCGCCCGATTCGACTACCCCGGCAAGGACCCCCTGATCGCTCATGCTCCCGATCCGCGTCTCGTCGGGCGCCCGTCGCAGGTTCGGCTCGAGGAGGAGGGGGCGAGCGGGAATGCGCAAGGCACCGCGAGCGGTTATGACCGACATGACTCGTATCGGCAGTAGTGATCTTGACGTGCTCCCGCTCTCGCTCGGCGGCAATGTGTTCGGCTGGACGGCCGACCGCGACACCTCCTTCGCGGTGCTCGACGCCTTCGTGGACGGGGGCGGCGACTTCATCGACACCGCCGACTCCTACAGCTCCTGGGTGGCGGGCAACGAGGGCGGGGAGAGCGAGACCATCGTCGGCGAATGGTTGGCCTCCCGCAAGCCCGCCGGCGTCGTCGTCGCGACCAAGGTCAGCCAGCACCCGCAGTTCCGAGGGCTGTCCGCGGGCAACATCCGCAAGGCGGCCGAGGCATCGCTGATGCGCCTGGGCGTCGACGAGCTCGATCTGTATTACGCGCACTTCGATGACGAGACCGTCCCGCTGGAGGAGACCGTCGCCGCGTTCGGCCAGCTCGTCGCGGATGGCCTGGTGCGGCACGTCGCTGTCTCGAACTACTCGGCCGATCGGATCCGGGAATGGATCGAGATCGCCCGGCGCACCGGCGCGGCCGTGCCGGTCGCCGTGCAGCCGCACTACAACCTCGTGCACCGCAACGAGGTCGAGGAGACGATCATCCCGGTCGCCGAGGAGTTCGGGCTCGGGCTCGTCCCCTACTACTCTCTCGCGAGCGGGTTCCTCACCGGCAAATACCGTTCGACGGATGCCGCGGGTCAGGCCTCTCCGCGCGCACAGGGCGCCGCGAAGTACGCCACCGAGGCCGGCCTGCGGATCATCGACGCGCTGGAGGAGATCGGCGACGCCCACGGCGCGTCGATCGCGGCGACCTCGCTCGCCTGGTTGCGTGCGCAGCCCACCGTCGTCGCACCGATCGCCAGCGCCCGCTCGGTCGAGCAGGTGCCGGACCTGCTCGCGGGAGCACGCCTCGAACTCTCCCCGGAAGAGGTGGCCGTGCTCGATCAGGTCTCGGAGTGGAGTCCCGCCCAGGCGTGATGCGAGGCGGCTAGTCGCCGACGAGGCCGAGTCGGTGGGCCAGGATCACCGCGTGGATGCGGTCGCGGGCGGCGAGCTTGGTCAGCACCCGGCCCACATGCGTCTTCACGGTGGACTCGCCCACGTAGAGCGTCTGGGCGATCTCGGCATTGGTGAGGCCGCGTCCGATCGCCAGGAACACATCGCGCTCTCGTTCGGTCAAGGAGGCGAGCGCGGCGCTCTCCGCCGCGTCGGGCGCCGGGGCCGCGGAGGGTCCCAGGTGCGGCGTCACGTGCTCGAGCAGCATCCGTGTGACGCGCGGTGAGAGGGCGGCATCTCCGCGGTGCACGGCGCGCACGGCGGAGATCATCTCCTGTCGCTGCGCATCCTTCAGCAGGAAGCCGCTCGCGCCCGCGCGGATGGCGCCGAAGGCGTACTCGTCGAGGTCGAAGGTGGTCAGCACGAGCACTTTCGTCTGCGGATGTTCGCGCACGATCGTCTCGGTGGCCGCGATGCCATCCAGTTCCGGCATGCGGATGTCCATCAGCACGAGGTCGGGGGCGAGGCTCCTGCTCTGCGTGATCGCGGCTCTCCCGTCGGCGGCCTCACCGACCACGACGATGTCGCCCTCGGCTTCGAGAACCATGCGGAACCCGACTCGGATGAGCTCCTGATCGTCCACCAGGAGCACTCTGATCGCGTCTGTCATCTGTCGCCCTCCATCGACTCGCTCCCGGCGCCGGGAGCGCTTCCCCCTGTCGGTAGCACGGCCTGCAGCACCCACTGTCCTTCACCGGCCGGCCCCGATTGCAGCGTGCCGTGCACGTGGGCCGCACGTTCGGACAGTCCGCGGACACCGAAACCGGCGGTTCCGACCTCGCCCGTGACGCCGTCGTTCACGATCTCGATCGTCGCCGTGTCCGGTCCATAGTCCAGGCGTACGGTGATCGCCGATGCGGTCGGTGCATGGCGCATCGCGTTGGTCACGCCCTCCTGGACGATGCGACCGATCGCGTGTGCGACTGCGGGGGAGACGTCGGGCTGCCCCACCACGGTGAGCGTGGCCGGAAAGCCGGCGCGTTGCGCGGCTTCGACGGTGTCCCGGGGCGGTACCGGATGCAGCGGCGCGAGAGGCAGCGGTGAATCGTCCCCACGCAGGACGCCCAACATCGACCGCATCTCGGTGAGCGCGGCACGAGCGGTGTCCGCCGTCGAGAGCGCGGCCTTGCGCGCCTGCTCGCGGTCCGACGTCGCCGCGCCGCCCTCGGAGAGCGCCACGATCACCGTCAGCGAATGCGACACGATGTCATGCATCTCGCGGGCGATGCGTGCGCGCTCGGAGGCGGCCGCCAACTTGGCCTGCTGATCGCGTTCGACGAGGAGCTGTCGGGAGCGATCGATGACGGCGGAGAGGTAGCGCTTGCGTCCTCCGACGTTGACGCCGATGAGCGTGCCGATCAAGCCGAGCACGATGTAGCTGAGGGCGGTGTCGAGCCCGCTCTGGAGCACGACCCGGCCCGAGAGCATGAGCAGAGTGGTGAGGCCGACGAACCACGCGGCGCCGATTCCGTACCAGGTCCAGGCGGCGCGGGAGGAGCGGTAGACCGCCAGACCGTAGCAGGCGACGAGCAGAAGGATCAGCCCGCCGGACAACCCCGTGAACAGGCCCACGGTGCCCAGGACCACCGACGCGACGAAGGGGGCCAGCGGCGCCCGGCGCCGCCAGAGCAGGGTGCTGCAGGCGAGGACCACCATCGACAGCGTGGCGATGTTGATCGCGATGGCGGTCGCCTCGGGGATCGAATCGTCCAGGAGTCGCCCGGCGGGGACGAGCGAGAGGAGGAGGCAGAGAAGCGCGAGCAGCACATCGGCGAGCACCGGGTGCCGCGCCCAGAAGCGCCGGAAGAGCCCGGGCGCACGCGGAAGCCGCAGCTCCTCGTCCTCACGGACCGAGTCGCTGCGGCTTCGCGTTCTCCTCACGGACCCGACTCTACGCGTCGCGGGTGCGCAGAACCGCCCAGGCCACGAGGGCGCCGCCGGCGACCCAGCAGGCCAGCGTCAGGAAGGCCACAGGAGTATCGAGCGGGGCGCCATCACTGGGCAGGATGGCGCTCTGCGCGGCTGCCACCGGGAGGTAGTTCGCGGCATCGACGAGCCATGCCCAGGTCTCGCCGGCGAAGGTGAAGAAGCTCGCCACGATCGGCAGTACGAACAGCACACCGACGGTCGCGGCGATCGCACCCGCGCCGGAGCGCAGGATGAATCCGAACGACACACCGATCAGGGCGAAGACCGCCATCGAGAGCGAGGCCACGACGATCGGGAGCAGCGACATCGACGGGTCTGACCAATCGATGCTCTGGTCGCGCGGTGCCACGACGAGAGAGACCGCGGCGGCCGCGAGGGCGAAGATGATCAGCGACGACAGGAACAGGAACACGGCGAGCACGATCGACTTCGCCGCCAGCACGGATCCGCGGATCGGGTTGGCCGTCAGGGTCGAGCGGATCATGCCGGTGGAGTACTCCCCGGTGACCGAGATCGCGCCGATGATGCCGGCGAGCAGCATGGTGAACTGGATCGGCATGATGACGGCCTGGATCGGCTCGAAGCCCGGCATGTCGACCGCCTGTGCGATGAGCACGGCGATCCCGATGGTGAGAGCTGCGGCGATCCCGATGGACCACCAGGTGGAGCGCAGGGTGGCGAGCTTGATCCACTCGCCGCGCAGTGCGCGCACGAACGTCAGGCGTCGACCGGTGTCGACGCGCGGCCGCGTGGGAGCGGGTGCCTGTGTCGTGGTCATGAGATCTCCTTGGTGCGGTACTCGACGGAGTCGCCGGTGAGGGCGAGGTACGCGTCTTCGAGCGAACCGGTGGTGGGGGTGAGTTCGTGTAGCGGGATGCCACGATCGGCGGCCAGGTCGCCGATGCGTGCGGCGGGCAGTCCCACGATGTCGAGCAGATCAGGAGCGGAGCTCACGATCTCCACATCCGGGCCGCCCACGGCCGCGGCCAGGTCAGCCGGTCGGGGCGTGCGAACCCGCACGGTGTTCCTGGTCCAGGAACGCACGAGGTCGGCCAGGGCCGCATCCGCGAGCACCCGACCGCGACCCATGACGATGACGTGATCCGCCGTCTGCGCCATCTCGCTCATCAAGTGACTCGAGAGCAGCACGGTGCGCCCTTCGGAAGCCGCATGCCGGACGAACTGGCGCACCCAGCGGACACCCTCCGGGTCGAGGCCGTTGACGGGCTCGTCGAGGATCAGCGTGTGCGGGTCGCCGAGCAGTGCCGAGGCGATGCCGAGGCGCTGTCCCATCCCGAGGGAGAACTTGCCCGCCCGCTTGCGGGCGACGGAGCCGATGCCCGCAAGGTCGATGACCTCGTCCACACGCGAGGAAGGGATGCCGTGGGTCGCCGCCATCGCGCGAAGGTGATTGCGCGCGGTGCGCCCGGTGTGCACGGCCTTCGCGTCGAGCAGCACGCCGACCTCGGTGAGGGGAGCGCGCAACTTGCGGTACTCACGCCCGGCGACGGCTGCGCGGCCGGAGGTCGGGCGATCCAGCCCGACGATCATGCGCATGGTGGTGGACTTGCCCGCGCCGTTCGGTCCGAGGAACCCGGTGACACTGCCCGGCTTGACGGTGAACGACACGTCGTCGACGGCGGTCTTGTCTCCGAACCTCTTCGTGAGGCCTTCTGCTGTGATCATGACATCCACGCTACGGAGCACCCTCCGGACTCTGCATCCGCCCCAGGTACCGTCTTCTGCTCCGGACGTCCTCCCCGCGGAGGACATTCGGGGCTCGGGCCTCGTCTAGACCAGTTCGTTCACCAGCTGCTCGATACGCGCGCGGATGTCGTCGCGGATCGGGCGGACAGCATCGATGCCCTGGCCCGCCGGGTCGTCGAGCTTCCAGTCCTCGTAGCGCTTGCCGGGGAAGAACGGGCAGGCGTCGCCGCACCCCATCGTGATCACGACGTCGGACGCCTGTACGGCCTCGGTCGTCAGTGCCTTGGGCTGCTCGGCGGTGATGTCGATGCCGAGCTCGCTCATGGCCTCGACGGCGATCGGGTTGATCTGGTCGGCGGGCATGGAGCCGGCGGAGCGGACCTCGATGCGGTCGCCGGCGATGTCGCGGAGGAACCCGGCGGCCATCTGCGAGCGTCCGGCGTTGTGCACGCAGACGAAGAGGACGGAGGGCTTGGCGGTGGTCGTGTCAGTCATGGTTGCTCCTGGTGCGAGGGTGTGGTCAAGAGAGAAGATCGTCGACGAGCGCGCGCACGCGGGCGGCGATGTCGTCGCGGATGGCTTCGACGCCCTCCCGCGACGCGAGGGCGGGATCACCGACGGCCCAGTCGTCGTAGCGCACGCCGGGGATGATCGGGCAGACGTCGCCGCAGCCCATCGTGATGACGATGTCGGCCGCGCGAACGGCGTCGTCGGTGAGCGGCTTCGGGAAGCGCTCGGCAGCCCGGTCGCCTTCGATCTCGGCGAGGATCGAGCGGACGTGCGGGTGGATGATGTCCGCGGGCGCGGATCCTGCCGAGCGTGCGACGACCTTGCCGGCGGCGAGCGTGTTGACGAGCGCGGCGGCGAGCTGCGAGCGTCCGGCGTTGGCGACGCAGACGAAGAGCACCTGGGGGACGGACGCATCGCGGTCACGAGTGAGGTCCGCGAGTCGCTGACGCGCGAAGCGCTCGGTCAGAGGAACGAGGGCGGAAGTGACCCTGGCGGTGCGCGCGAGCGCGGTGTACGACTCTCGGACGATGGTGAGCACCACGTCGGGGTCGAGGTCGGGGATTTCCGCCGCGAGCTCGACCGCGAGACGGGTCACGCGGGCGTCGAAGTCCGGTCGCGGGTGATCGTGGTCGCATGTGACACCCCCGGGTGCGAGCGTCGCGGGCGCGAACGACTCCAGCAGAGCTGTGACCGCGCTGCGGCGGTTCGGGGTGATCCGATACCAGACCCAGGTTCCTCGCCGTTCGGAGGTGAGGACATCGACGTCCTTGAGCACCTTCAGATGGTGGGAGACGGTCGGCTGAGAGACCTCGGCGAGCTCGGCGAGATCGCAGACACACGACTCCCCGCGCGGGTCGGACGCGATGGCCGACAGCATCCGCAGCCGCAGCGGATCCGACAGAGCCTTCAACGTCGCGGCAACGGAGGAGGCTGCTTCCCGCCCGATGGCGTGGGTGGCGACGGGGCCCTCTTGAATCGACATGTGTCTATATTGACGCCTGTCGATATCCGGCGCAACCGGTGCCGGAAGAGTTCACCTGTTCGTCACCGTGGTGTTCAGATCACGAGGAACGCCCGTCGGCCGGTTCCACACGGATCCGGTCATTGATCGGAGCGGCAGCCGCGACGGCCGCGTTGATCAACTCCCCGGGTGCGTTCGGCGTCGTGAGCCATTCTTCGGCGAAACCCGGATTGATGAGCAAGGGCATCCGGTCGTGGATGTGCGCCAGATGCCCCGCAGCGGGTTGCATCACGATGCTGTAGCAGGTGTAGTCGACACCGTCGGCGGTGCGTCCGGGCCGAGTGACCGCTGCCAGCCCGAGGAGACCGTCATCGGGTGCGGTGAAGTGGTGCCAGATGCGGGACGGCTTGGCCATCTCTCGCCAGAACGAGACCGGCACGATCGCGCGATCGGGGAGTGCCCCCTTGGCAGTGGCGAGTCGTTCCGATCGGGTGTTGATCGACGCGAAGCTCGCGGGCGCGCCGTTGACCAGATACCCCCACCAGGCGAGTTGCACAGTGGAGGGGTCGGTGATGATCGGGTTCAGGTTGCGCAGGTTCTTTCCCGTGGGGCGCAGAATCTCGCCGTCGTTGCCCGCTGCCCACGAGCGGAGCCCTTCGAGGACGTCGGCATCGAGCGCATCCCGATAGGCGTCGTCGGTGAACCGGGGATCGAGGCCGTAGCTCGCGCACATGCCGTCAGCGTAGACCCGGGCTCCGACATCGCGCAGGCGACCGGGCGAGGCAGGCGTGCTCGGGTAGGGTCGATGGGTGCCAGAACCCCGCCGCCTCCCCGCTCCGCTGGCACTCGGCGGAGCTGTCGCGATCGGGGTCATGACAGCCGTCCAGGCGCGGATCAACGGTGTGCTCGGGGTGCGCGTCGATGACGGCATCGTCGCGGGACTGCTCTCGTTCTCGGTGGGCCTGCTGGCCCTCGTCGCGGTGATCTCCTGCATCCCGTCGGCCCGTCGTGGTGTCGGGCGTCTGTGGCGCGGGATCCGTGAGAAGACCATCCCGTTCTGGATGCTGCTGGGCGGCGCGTGCGGAGCGCTCACGGTTTCGACGCAGGGGCTGACGGCCGGCGTGATGGGGGTCTCCCTGTTCAGCGTCGGCGTCGTCGCGGGCCAGACACTGCACGGACTCGTGCTCGATCGGATCGGCTTCGGGCCGGCCGGTGTCGTGGCAGTCACGCCGGGGCGCGTCGCCGGTGGGGTGCTCGCGCTCGCCGCCGTCGGAATCTCCCTGTCCGGGGACGTGCTCGCGGCAGCTCCGCTGTGGATGCTGCTGCTGCCGTTCGCCGCGGGCGTCGGCATCGCATGGCAGGCGGCCACCAACGGACGCCTCGCCCAGCGCGTGCGCTCGCCGCTTGCGGCGACCCTGATGAGCTTCATCACGGGAACGGTCGTGCTGATGCTCGCGGCCGGAGCGAGCATCGCGTTCCGGGGGATGCCCGATGCCCTCCCCACCGAGCCATGGCTGTATCTGGGCGGGTTCCTCGGCGCCGGCTACATCCTCCTCGGGGCGTTCATCGTCGGGCACACCGGAGTGCTCCTGATGGGGCTGGGGTCCGTGCTCGGGCAGCTTCTGACCTCGGTCGCGATCGACCTGATCTGGCCGGCTGCGGCAGGGCCCGCCCTCTGGCAGGTCATCGCGATGGTCACCGTCGCGGTCGCATCGGTACTCGTCGCGGTCCCGCGGCTGTGGCGCCGCTGACGCGTTACTTCTTCTTCTCGGCCTTCTTCTTCTTGCTCGACTTCTTCGGGGAAGTCGACCCGGGAGCGGGCATGCGCGTGAGCAGTTTCCGCGCATCGACCATCTTGCGGCGTCCCGCCTTCTTGCCCTCCGGCTTGCCACCGACGTAGAGCCAGCCCAGAAGTTCTTCGTCCTTGCCGAGGCCGTGAGCCTTCGCCACTGCTTTGGTGCGGGTGTAGTGACCCGTGCGCCAGATCACGCCCCACCCGGCCTCATCGAGCAGCAGACTCAGCATGTGCGCAACGCCGGAGGCGACGGCCTCCTGCTCCCAGCGCGGCACCTTCTCGCTCTTGCGGTAGCTCGCGACGACGGCGATCAGCAGCGGAGCTCTCAGCGGCTTGGTGGAGGGGGAGGAGTCGCCCTGGGCTTTCGCGATGGCGGCGCCGAGGACTTCGCGGTCCGCGCCCCGGAGCTCGATGAGCCGCCACGGGCGCAACGAGGAATGATCGGCGACGCGACCGGCGGCGGCCACGAAGGTCAGCAACTCCTCGCGGCCGGGGGCCGTGTCTTCCACCTTCGACCAAGATTGACGCGCGCGAACGGCGTCCAGGGCGCTCACGAGGCGTCGGGGGTGAAGTTCATCGCGATCGAGTTCATGCAGTAGCGGTCGCCGGTCGGCGTGCCGAACCCGTCCGGGAACACGTGGCCGAGGTGCGAGCCGCAGTTGGCGCAGCGGACTTCGGTGCGCACCATGCCCAGGCTGTCGTCCTCGAGGAGCTCCACCGCATCGGGGCGGATCGACTCGTAGAAGCTCGGCCAGCCGCAGCCGGAGTCGAACTTGGTCCCGCTCTTGAACAGCTCGGCGTTGCAGGCGCCGCAGGTGTAGAGACCCGCGCGTTCCTCGTCGAGAAGCTCTCCCGTCCACGCGCGCTCGGTGGCGGCCTTCCTCAGCACGGCGTATCGCTCATCGCCGAGCTCCTCGCGCCATTCGTCTTCGGTCTTGTCCACGCTGTACGACATGTGTCCTCCTGAGTCGCCTCCATTCTCCCTCCTGCAACGGCCTCTCGGGTGCTTCGCGTCAGAATGGACGGATGACGGATGCTGTCCAGGAGCGGTATGCGCGCTTCGCTCGTGACGAGGCGCCGGGTCGCAGCGCCCTCTACGCCGAATGGGCGGGCGGCATCGCGGAGGACGATGCGGTGCGGGCGGTCCTCCGCCGGATCCCGGAGACGAGGAGGCAGCCGCCGCTGGTGTTCGCCGTCACCCGGATGCTCGGCGCACCGCTGGCCGCATACCCGCAGTGGCGGCGCTTCGTGCTGCAGCATGCGGACGACATCGTCGTCGAGTGCGCCCGCCGGTCGCTGCAGACCAACGAGCCGCTTCGACTCGCCGCCCTCCTTCCCGTGCTCTCCGAGATACCCGGCCCGGTGGCGTTGCTCGAGGTCGGCGCGGCAGCCGGGCTCTGTCTCTATCCGGATCGGTATTCGTACCGCGTCGCCGATGAGCACGGGGAGGTGCGTGTCGCACTGGATCCGGTGGACGGACCGTCCTCGGTCGTGCTGGAGACCCGGGTGTCCGGACCCCTGCCGCCCCTGCGGATACCGGAGGTGGTCTGGCGTGCCGGAATCGACCTGGCCCCGCTCAACGCGGGGGACGAGCGTGACCGTGGCTGGCTGCGGGGGCTCGTGTGGCCGGGCGAGACGGGACGCGATGAGCGCATCGCCGCTGCCCTCGACATCGTCGCGGCCGATCCTCCGAGGCTCGTCGCCGGAGATGCGCTGGCGTCCATCGAGGCGCTCGCCGCGTCCGCCCCGCACGACGCCACCCTTGTCATCACGACGCCGGGGGTGCTCGTGCACATCCCGTGGGCGTCCCGGAACGCGCTCGTCGCGACCATCGACGGCCTGGACGCGCGCTGGATCACGATCGATCCGCCGGGTGTGCTCGACGTCTGGGAGCCGCCGGTCGATGCGGACGACTGGCCGGGTTTCGTGGTCGCGCTGGACGGTCGAGTGCGCGCTGCCGCGGATCCGCTCGGGCGCTGGTGGGAGTGGCGAGCGGCTCTGCCTGAGAACGCGTCCTAACCTGTACCCATGATCGGAGACCTCACGGAGCGCGATCGCGCGATCCTCGCCCTGGAAGGGACCTGGCCCCGGCATGACGGGGCGAAAGAAGAGGTCATCCGCACGCAGCTGGGGATGAGCGCCGCGCGCTACTACCAGCTCCTCGGACGTCTGATCGATTCGGAGGTCGCGCTGGAATACGACCCGATGCTGGTGCGCAGGCTCCGTCGACTCCGCGATTCGCGAGCGGCACGGCGTCGCGCACGCACCCCCGGTTTCGTCGGCTGAGCGGTCCTGCCCGAATCGCGGGGGCGTCGTCGCCCCGCCGCAGAACCGATTGACAGGAACCTGCCGCTAGCATCGAGGGGTGTCAAAGCCCTCCCGCGATCGTTTCGATGACGTTCCCCGTTCCTCCGGACGCGTGGGAGCGCACCGCGCCGAAGCTCCCGGCATGAACGGCTGGGTCGTGCTGCTGTGGTCCTTCGTCGCCGCGCTCATCCTCATCATCGCCGGCATCTTCGGCTCGCTCGTCGTGATGGGGCGGGTCTCGCTGTTCCCCGAGGCCGCGCCGTCCGTGGTCCCGTCGCCGGTCGACACGGGGATCGTCGACCCGACCATCTCCGTGATGGTCCTGAACGGGACGCCGGATGAGGGTCTCGACACGCAGATGCGCGACACCCTGATCAACAACGGCTGGGCAGCCGACGACGTCTTCGCCGGCGACAGCTCCAGCCAGGATTTCGCCGAGACGACCGTCTTCTACGTCAACGAAGAGGATGAGGAGGCCGCGATCGGATTGGCCAACCTCCTCGGTGGCGCACAGGTCCAGCAGAGCGACTACTACTCCGGTCAGACCGAAGACGGGGAGAAGCAGTTCACCGTGGTGATCGGTCTCGATCGGTCGCCCTCCGCGCCGGAGACACCCGCCGACGAGCCCGCCTCCTGACCTCCGGAGGCGACCCGCGCCCGGCGGCTTGCACTCGAAGGTGTCGAGTGCCAGAATGGCGTTAGCACTCTCTCACTCTGAGTGCTAAACCCAACGTCTACGTCCAGGAGGGACGAAAAAACTCATGGCAAAGATCATTGCTTTCGATGAGGAGGCCCGCCGCGGCCTCGAGCGCGGCCTGAACATCCTCGCCGACGCGGTCAAGGTGACCCTCGGCCCGCGCGGTCGCAACGTCGTCCTCGAGAAGAAGTGGGGCGCCCCCACGATCACGAACGACGGTGTCTCCATCGCCAAGGAGATCGAGCTGGACGACCCGTACGAGAAGATCGGCGCGGAGCTCGTCAAGGAGGTCGCCAAGAAGACCGACGACGTCGCGGGTGACGGCACCACCACCGCCACGGTCCTCGCTCAGGCTCTGGTCCGTGAAGGTCTGCGCAACGTCGCGGCCGGCGCCGACCCCATCTCGCTCAAGCGCGGCATCGAGAAGGCCGTCGCAGCGATCACCGAGGAGCTGCTCTCGACCGCCAAGGAGATCGACTCGAAGGAGCAGATCGCGGCCACGGCTTCCATCTCCGCTGCGGACCCCGCGATCGGCGAGCTCATCGCCGAGGCGATCGACAAGGTCGGCAAGGAAGGCGTCGTCACCGTCGAGGAGTCGCAGACGTTCGGCACCGAGCTCGAGCTCACCGAGGGCATGCGCTTCGACAAGGGCTACCTGAACCCGTACTTCGTCACGGACCCGGAGCGCCAGGAGGCTGTCTTCGAGGACCCGTACATCCTCATCGCGAACCAGAAGGTCTCCAACATCAAGGACCTCCTGCCCATCGTCGACAAGGTGATCCAGGACGGCAAGGAGCTCGTCATCATCGCCGAGGACGTCGAGGGCGAGGCTCTCGCGACGCTCGTGCTGAACAAGCTCAAGGGCATCTTCAAGTCGGTCGCCGTCAAGGCTCCCGGCTTCGGCGACCGTCGCAAGGCGCAGCTGCAGGACATCGCGATCCTCACCGGTGGTCAGGTCATCACCGAAGAGGTCGGCCTCAAGCTGGAGAACGCCACGCTCGACCTGCTGGGCCGTGCGCGCAAGGTCATCGTCACCAAGGACGAGACCACGATCGTCGAGGGTGCCGGCGAGGCCGACCAGATCGAGGGTCGCGTCACGCAGATCCGTCGCGAGATCGAGAACACCGACAGCGACTACGACCGCGAGAAGCTCCAGGAGCGCCTGGCCAAGCTCGCCGGTGGCGTCGCCGTCATCAAGGCGGGTGCAGCGACCGAGGTCGAGCTCAAGGAGCGCAAGCACCGCATCGAAGACGCCGTCCGCAACGCGAAGGCGGCCGTCGAGGAGGGCATCGTCCCCGGTGGTGGCGTCGCGCTGATCCAGTCCGGCACGAAGGCGCTCGACGCCCTCTCGCTCACGGGCGACGAGTCGACCGGCGCGAACATCGTCCGCGTCGCCATCCAGGCTCCGCTGAAGCAGATCGCGCTGAACGCCGGTCTCGAGGCCGGTGTCGTCGCCAACAAGGTCGCCGAGCTCCCCGCGGGCCAGGGCCTGAACGCGGCGACGGGCGAGTACGTCGACATGTTCGGCGCCGGCATCATCGACCCGGCCAAGGTCACCCGCTCGGCGCTGCAGAACGCGGCATCGATCGCGGCTCTGTTCCTCACGACCGAGGTCGTCGTGGCCGACAAGCCCGAGAAGGCAGCTGCTCCGATGGCTGACCCGTCGGGTGGCATGGACTTCTGATCCATCCTTCCTGACAGAACGCCCCCGGCTTCGGCCGGGGGCGTTCTGCATTCTCGGGAACCAGTCTCAGCGGAACAGGCTCGCCGAGTACTGGTCGGCATCGGCGTACTGGGAGGCGGCCGATCCGAGCGAGGTGCCGATCGAGTCGAGGACCTGCTCCACATGCAGCTGGGCTCCCTGCCACTGCTCTGCACAGCCCTGGAATGCGTTGGAGGCGCTTCCGACCCAGGACGTCTGCAGTTGACGGAGCTGCGCCATGAGCGTCGCTGATTCACTCTGCAGGCGCTCGATGGTGGCTCTGACGGCGCCGTGCGCAGCGTGGACGGCTTCGGTGTCGACGGTGAAGACAGACATGGGAACTCCTTCTCGTTGGAGCTCCGACGCTAGGTGCGAGGCGGCTCCGAGAATCATGTCCGTCACGGGAGGACTCGGCACCTGGGGGAAGCCGATCGATCCCGTGAGCCGTGCAGAACTCTCGGCGTCACGGATCGTCCCCTCGTCCGTGGCGGCTGCGGGTCAGGGGAGGTCGAGCCGTTCCAACGGCTGCGTGTCCTCGAGCAGGTGCGCGGGGGTCGCGCGGGCCGGTGCGAGGGGGAGGGTGACCGTGAAGGTCGCGCCACCGCCCGGGGTCTCCGACACCTCGACGCCCCCGTGCAGCGCCTTCATGATCGACGCGACGATCGCGAGGCCGAGGCCCGATCCCCCTGTTTCCCTCGCCCGTGAGGTGTCGGCGCGCCAGAACCGCTCGAAGATCTGCTCGCGGATCTGCGGCGGGATGCCTTCGCCATGATCCACGACCGCGATGCTCCCGGTGCCGCGGACGCGGTCGGAGTCGACGATGAGTTCGATCGGCCCGTCCTCGGGGGAGAAGCGGCGGGCATTGCCCAGCAGGTTGGTGACGACCTGGCGCACCTTGTTCTCCTCCCCGAGCACGATCGGAGGCGTCCGCACGGGGATGTCCGGGATCTCGGTGAAGTCGATGGCCGGGGCCGGCTCGGGAGTACGGGGACGGCGACGCAGTCGGGAGAGAGCTGTCCGGGAGAGTCCGCGGGGAGCCGGGGACGCGGCATCCTGCGGTTGCGGGGAAGGGGCGATGCGCAAAGGGGTCGTGGCCGGGGCGCCGACCGTCCGGTCGATCACGGTGACCGTCCGGCCAGGAGCGGCGGCGCGCAGGTCGAGTGCAGCGTCGCGTGCGATCGGACGCAGATCGAGCGGGACGATCTCCGGTTCCCGCTCCTCGTCCAGGCGTGCCAGCGCGAGGAGGTCCTCCACGAGGACGCCCATCCGGATCGCTTCCTTCTCGATGCGCTCCATGGCTCTGCCGGTGTCCTCCTCGCCCTTGATCGCGCCCATCCGATAGAGCTCCGCATACCCGCGAACGCTCACGAGGGGTGTGCGCAACTCATGGCTGGCGTCGCCGATGAAACGTCGCATGTGCTGCACGGTCCGGTCGCGCTGCGCGAGCGAGCGGTCGACACGATCGAGCATCGTGTTGATCGCCGCGTTCAGACGGCCGACCTCCGTCGTCGGCTCGAGATCGGTGAGGCGCTGCCGGAAGTCGCCGGCGGCGATCGACATGGCGGTCGCCTCGACCTGGCCGAGTCTGCGGAAGGTCAGGGTGACGAGGCCGCGAGTGAGCAGCGCGGCGACGAGGATCGTGATCAGGGCGATCGTGATGTAGATGCCGAAGTACTGGCTGACGATGCGATCCGCCGGTGCGAGCGGCAGGGCGACCAGCTGGATGCGGAGCGCGCCCCCGCTTCCCTCCGAGCCCACCACGGCGACCGCGGCGTGGAAGACCTCGCCATCGGGTCCTGCGAGCTCGATCGGGGTGCGTTCGGAGTCGGCGGTCGCCTTGGCGAGCGAATACTCGGAGGGGAAGAGGGGCGACGGGCCGGAGGTGCCGCGCGCGGTGGCCCGCAGCACACCCGTCGCATCGTAGATGGCGAAGGAGAAGTCCCGCGGCTGCTCTTCGCGCGGTGTGTAGGTGGTGGTTCCGTCCACCGTCGCGGTCTCGAAGTACCGTTCCACGAGATCACTGGAGACCAGCGCGGGAAGCTGCGCATCGATGTTCGCGACGAGGGCGTTGCGCAAGATCGGCACCGTTCCGATGCCTGCCACCAGCAGCCCGAGCGCCAGGACGGCCACCGTGACTCCGGTCACCTTCGCCCGGAGGCTGATGCGCCGCCACCAGCTGGTGACCGCATCGGGCTTGTGCGCCATGCGGTCCTCCTCGGTGCGGCGAACACGCCGCTGTGCGGCGTCGAGTGGTGGTGGCCCGGGGGTCAGGCCGACTTGCCGACCTTCAACATGTATCCGAAGCCGCGCTTCGTCTGGATCAGCGACTCCTCGGTGTGGGGATCGATCTTGCGGCGAAGGTACGAGATGTAGCTCTCGACGATGCCCGCGTCACCGTTGAAGTCGTACTCCCACACGTGGTCGAGGATCTGCGCCTTCGACAGCACACGGTTCGGGTTGAGCATCAGGTAGCGCAGCAGCTTGAACTCGGTCGGGCTGAGCTCGATCGGCTCCTTGCCCACGTGGACGTCATGGGTGTCCTGGTCCATCGACAACTCACCGGCACGGATGATCGACTCCTCGTCGGCCTGCATGGTGCGGCGAAGGATCGCCTGCGCTCTGGCCACGATCTCGTCGAGGCTGAAAGGCTTGGTGACGTAGTCGTCACCGCCGGCGTTGAGCCCCTCGATCTTGTCGTCGGTGCCGTCCTTCGCCGTCAGGAAGAGGATCGGGGCGGTGAAACCGGCGCCACGGAGGCGCTTGGTCACGCTGAACCCGTTCATATCCGGGAGCATGACGTCCAGGATGATCAGGTCCGGTTCCTCTTCGAGGACGGCCGAGATCGTGGCGGCGCCGTTGGCGACCGTCTTCACCTGGAATCCGGCGAAGCTGAGACCCGTGGAGAGCAGGTCGCGGATGTTGGGTTCGTCATCGACGACCAGGATGCGCGGAGCAGTCATGTCCCCATTATGGTGACTCCGGCCATGCGGATGCTGACTATTGTGCGGAACGGCGTGGAGTCGCGCTCTCCCGGCAGGCCGCCGACGCGCTCGTGACCCGCGGGAAACGAGATCATTCCGGGGTGGGAGGAGAGGCACAGGTGAACAGGCCAGGATTGAGACATGAGCTCGAACGAGGACGCGTCCGCCGCCCCCGCCCCGCCCACACTCTCGCCTGCCACGCAGATCCCGTACCACCGCCTGGCGCACCTGCGACCGCGATATCGCTGGTGGCGGCCGCTCCTGACCGGGCTCGTCGCCCTCGCGTTCTACGTCGTCCTCCTCCTCGTCCTGACGGTGCCCCTGGTCGTCGCAGCGGTGGTCATCCCGGGGTGGGGCGACGAGATGATGGTGCTCCTCACCTCCGTGCGGTACTTCGACCTCGACCGTCCCTGGCTGCTGATCGCGCTGGTGCTCCCCTTGATCCTGATGATCCCCGCCCTGCTGCTGGCATCCCGGGTCGTGGAAGGCCGTGGCGTCGGGCTGCTGTCCTCGGTCACGGCACGATTGCGGATGGGGTGGCTCGGGAAGAGCCTCCTGCTGGCGCTCGCGGTGTTCGCCGTGTACTTCGCCGTCGTGCTGGGGTGGTCGGCGCTCGCCGGAGAGGCGGTGGTCGCTGACTTCTCGCACCCCGGACTGTGGATCATGGTCCTCCTCGTGCTGCTGCTGATCCCCTTCCAGGCAGCCGCAGAGGAGTACGTCTTCCGCGGCTACCTCATGCAGCTGGTCGGCAGCTGGCTCCGGCATCCGGCCTTCGCCATCCTGCTGCCCGTCCCCTTGTTCGTCCTCGGCCACGGCTACGACGTCTGGGGCGCTGCGAGCGTGGGGGCCTTCGCGATCGTCGCTGCCTGGCTGACCTGGCGGACCGGCGGCCTCGAGGCGGCGATCTCCCTGCACATCGTCAACAACGTGCTCATCTTCCTGCTCGGATCCGTCGCCCTCGTCGATGCGAACGCCACGTCGGGGACGGCGGCGGACCTCGTCGGCTCGATGATCGCGATGGTCGTGTACGCGGTGCTCGCCGACCGGTGGGCGCGACGCCTCGGTGTCACGCGCACGGCGACGGTGCCCGTGTCCGCACCGGCCCGGCACGAGGGGACCCACCATCTGCCGCGCGCCCTGCACGGCTGAGCGGCTCGACATCCGGGGAGGTCGAACGGACGAGATCAGGCGGCGAGGGCGTCGGAGTCCATGATCGTGTAGCTGTAACCCTGCTCGGCGAGGAAGCGCTGGCGGTTCTGGGCGTAGTCCTGATCGATGGTGTCGCGGGCGACGAGGGTGTAGAAGCTCGCGGTGTGTCCGGACTGCTTCGGGCGCAGCAGGCGTCCGAGTCGCTGGGCCTCTTCCTGGCGCGATCCGAACGAGCCGGACACCTGGATGGCGACGGACGCCTCCGGCAGGTCGATCGAGAAGTTCGCGACCTTCGACACCACCAGGAGCGAGATCTCGCCCTCGCGGAAGGCCCGGTACAGCTCCTCGCGCTCGTCGACCGGCGTCGCCCCGGTGATCTGCGGAGCATCCAAGGCCGCCGACAGCGACTCGAGCTGATCGAGGTACTGGCCGATCACGAGGATGCGCTCGCCCTCATGCTTGGCGATGAGCTCGCGCACCGCCGTCACCTTGGCCGGCGCGGAAGCAGCGAGCCGATAGCGTTCGTCGTCGGTCGCCGCGGCGTACTCGAGACGGTCGCTCGGCGGGAGGTCGACGCGCACTTCGTAGCAGGCGGCGGGGGAGATGAACCCCTGCGCCTCGATCTGCTTCCACGGCGCGTCGAAGCGTTTGGGCCCGATCAGGCTGAAGACGTCTCCCTCGCGCCCGTCCTCGCGGACCAGGGTCGCGGTCAGGCCGATGCGGCGGCGGGCCTGCAGGTCGGCGGTGAGCTTGAACACGGGGGCCGGGAGCAAGTGGACCTCGTCATACACGATGAGGCCCCAGTCGAGGGCATCCAGCAATGCCAGGTGCGCGTACTGGCCCTTCCGCTTCGCGGTGAGGATCTGATACGTCGCAATGGTGACGGGCTTGACCTCTTTGGCCTGGCCGGAGTACTCGCCGATCTCCTCAGGGGTCAGGCTCGTGCGCTTGAGCAGCTCGTCGCGCCACTGCCGGGCCGACACCGTGTTGGTGACGAGGATCAGCGTGGTGGTCTTCGTCGCGGCCATCGCCCCGGCGCCGACGATCGTCTTCCCCGCACCGCAGGGGAGCACCACGACGCCCGAACCGTCCTTCGAGAAAGCATCGACGGCATCCTGCTGGTACGGACGGATCTCCCAGCCGTCTTCGGCGAGGTCGATCTCGTGCGGAGTGCCGGGGGTGTAGCCGGCGAGGTCCTCGGCGGGCCAGCCGATCTTCAGCAGCTCCTGCTTGATCTGTCCGCGTGCCCAGGCGTCGACGACGTAGGTCTCAGGGCTCGGGTGACCGATCAGCAGAGGCTGGATGCGCTTGTTGTTCGCGACCTGCGCGAGGACGGCAGGATCCGACGAACGCAGGATCAGGGTGCCTTCGTCATCACGCTCGATGACCAGCCGGCCGTAGCGATTCACCGTCTCGCGCAGATCGACGGAGACGGAGGGCGGCACCGGGAATCGCGACCAGCGGTCCAGCGTCTCGAGCATGTCGTCCGCGGTGTGCCCGGCGGCACGGGCGTTCCACAGACCCAGCCGGGTGATGCGATACGTGTGGATGTGTTCGGGAGCGCGTTCCAGCTCGGCGAAGATCGCGAGTTCGTGGCGGGCGCTCTCGGCGTCGGCATGGGCCACTTCGAGCAGCACGGTGCGATCGCTCTGGACGATCAGGGGGCCATCAGACATAGCTGACCAGTTTACCGGTCGCGTGAGGCATGGGGCCTACGGCGCGACGATCGTCGCAGCGCGGATGCTCGATACGGGAAGGGTGCGCTCCACGTCGGCGGCGCGATCGCGCCCGCGCAGCCGCCCACCGCCCATCCCCGTCGCCTCCAGGAGAAGCTCTCGCGTCGAGCCGTCCGGCATGCCGACGGTCACCTGCAGCACGGACTTCGTCCGTACCGCGGCCTCGAGCTCGCGATCGAGCCAGGCGGCGTCGGCATCCGGTCCCTGGTGCGACCGCAACCGGGCGATGAGGGGGCTCAGGTCCGACGCGTCGGTGTGTGCGGCATCGGACGCGGGGGCCGGGTGGCGCTCGCGGACGAGGAGGGCACCGTCAGGCCCGACCAGGGTCGCCGGGTATCGCGCATCCGTGAGCGCCCAGTACACGGTGTCTCGACCGACCCGGGTGGTGAGCGATCCGACGTGTGCGGTGAGAGCGAGCGGCCGCAGGGACTGGTCGACGGCCATCGTGTCGATGAGGTGTCCGTCGGTGCTCTCGATCCGGGTGCGGCCGGTCTCCTCGTCCGTGGAGACGCGGACCAGACCGTGCCGTTGCGCCGTCTGCGCGATCAGGTAGCTGAGCGGCTGCGGGATGCCCGTGAGCGAGAGGGTGCCGAGGAAGTCGAGGATCGACTGCTCCGTCTCTCCGGTCGCGAATGCGTGTGCGACGGACTCCGCGGTGAAACGGTAGGACGAGGCCTGCGCCGCGGACTCCCGAGCGGCGATCGTGCGCACCCGCACGTCGAGCGCGGGTTCCAGCGGGCCGGGGGCGATGGCCGTGAGGTCGTTCTGCAGGAAGATCCGGTCGACCTCGGCGGGAAGGAGTCTCGCGAGTGCGTCCGTCTCCGCGGCGTCGCCGCTGCGCAGTGCCGCGGCCCACTCGGGTTCGGTGCCGTCTTCGGCGATCAGGCCGAGCAGGCGGGCCGCGTCGTGCAGCGCCTCAGAGCGCTCCGGCCAGCCCTGGTCCCAGGGGTGAGCGTCGAGCCACGACTCCGGCGGGATCCATCCGCCGTCCGCGGACCGGATTCCGCGCGGAAGAGCATCGCGAAACGAGCGTGCCAGCACGCTCCAGCGGTCGACGGCCGAGGAACGCAGCCATTCCTCGGCGGACCGGCTCGATCGAAGACGGCGGTCGGCGGAGACCGCGAGACCTGCCTGGAGGGCGATGGAGGCCAGCGTGTCGACCAGTTCCCCCGGTACACCTGCTTCGGTGAGCTGACGCTTCTCGCCCGCGTTCACACCGCCGCCGGTGAGCAGCGCGAAGGGACGCTCCCGCGCGATGAGGAGGAGGTCTGCGAGCACGGCCACCGTCGTGAAAGCGCGTTCGGCCGCGTGCGCCGAGGCGGCGTCGGAGGAGCGGGGCGGAACCGGGCGATCCGTCACGGGCTCGGGAGAAGGTCGTCCCGCGATCGCGGCGGTCACGGGTGGATACGGTGTGCCGTCGGGGCGCAGCAGAGCGAGCGCTGTCAGTCGTTCCTGCAGGGCACCGGCAGAAGCGCCCGAGGTCGTGTCGGTGAGGGCCCTCGCCTCGGCCGCAGTCAGCGTGGGGAGGACTTTCGCCAGCGACGCCGGGTCGAGCAGCGCCTCAGCCGCGTCGAAGAAGTCCTGCCAGGCCGCGTCCGGCCGCACCTGACGCGCGGTGAAGAGTCGTCGGAGGTCGTCATCGCTCGCCGCTGCCAGCCAGTCCGCCAGCGGTCGTGCGTGAGTGCTCATGGCCGATTCCTCACGAACGCGTGGAAGCGCGTCCCTTTCGGACGAAGCTCATGATGAGGAGCGTGAGGATCATCAGGAAGGCGACGGGGAGGCCCCAGTAGGGGATCGCCGCGATGAACGGCCACGCTCCCTCGCCGAAGGCGCTCTGGTCCATGCCGACAGCGGTCCCGATGATGATGGCGAAGAAGCACACCACGGAGGCCGCGGCGATACCGAGCGCGGCGAACGCCAGGAAACGATCCAGCCGGCGGACGGGAACCTCCGGTTCGGAATTCTGCGTGCTCATCCGCCTCAGCCTACTCTCACCGACACCATCGGATCGGCGAAGCCCGCGACCGGTAGGCTGGGAGTACGCGCACGAGCGCGTCAATGGTTCTGCATATCGATCTCAGCGAGGTTCTCCCATGCCCACCGGCAAGGTCAGGTTCTACGACGAAGACAAGGGTTTCGGCTTCATCGCCAGCGATGACGGCCAGGACGTCTTCCTGCACGCCTCTGCGATGCCTGCGGGTGCCGCGGTGAAGGCGGGTGCGCGCGTGGAGTTCGGCGTGGCAGACGGCAAGCGCGGCCTCCAGGCGCTCTCGGTGCGGGTGCTCGAGGCGCCGCCCAGCCTGTCGAAGGCCAAGCGCAAGCCCGCCGACGACATGGCGATCATCGTCGAAGACCTCGTGAAGCTCCTCGACGGCATCGGCGGAGACCTGCGCCGCGGACGCTACCCCTCCTCCGGACACGGCCGCAAGATCGCGGCCGTCCTGCGCAAGGTCGCCGATGACCTCGAAGCCTGACGCCGACGCCCGTCTCATCGGCGCCCACGATCTCGCGCTGGCAGCTTTGCGCGAGATCACCCCTGCGTCCTCCATCGGACCGGCTGCCGGCTACCTCCCCGAGGACGACGGCTCGGTCTCGCTGCGATTCGAGAACCGTCTCGCCGGCTACCCCGGGTGGTACTGGACGGTGACGATCGCCCGAGTGGACGACGAGGACCCGACGGTCCTCGAGGTCGAACTGCTCCCCGGTGAAGGTGCTCTCCTCGCGCCGGAGTGGGTGCCCTGGGCCGAGCGGCTGGCGGAGTATCGCGCACACCAGGCCGAGCTCGCCGAAGCGGCCGCGGCGGACGGCGACGGAGAATCGTCCGACGACGAGCTGGACGACGACGCGGACGACGATCTCGACGAGGACCTCGACGAAGACGAGGATGACCTCGATGAGGGCGACCACGTCTCGGACATCCTGCATGCGGGTGACGTCGACGGCGTCGACATCGATGAGCTCGACGATTCCGCCGCCGAAGCCGACGCGGACGCGACCGAGGACGACGACGCCGCGGACGAAGACGAAGACGCCGAGGATGACGAAGCCGGCGCCCTCGATGAGGACGCCGGCGAGGTCGACGAAGAGGAGTGAGCCCGGGCGCTCAGGCGCCCAGGTTCTCCAGCACGTACTCGATGGAACGGGTGAGCTGGCGCACGTCGTCCGGCTCGATGGAGACGAACGTCGCCACGCGCAACTGGTTGCGACCGAGCTTGCGGTAGGGCTCCGTGTCGACGATCCCGTTGGCGCGGAGCGTCTTCGCGATGGCGGCGGCGTCGATGCTGTCGTCGAAGTCGATCGTCGCGACCACGGGTGACCGGTGCGCGGCATCCGCGACGAACGGAGTGGCGACCGACGACGCTTCCGCCCAGTCGTAGAGCACCGAAGAGGACTCCGCCGTGCGGGCCGCGGCCCAGGCGAGTCCTCCGTTGTCGAGGATCCACCGCAACTGGCTGTCGAGCAGGTGCAGCGTCGTGAGGGCCGGGGTGTTGAGCGTCTGGTTGAGGCGCGAGTTGTCGACCGCGTTCTTCAGGCTGAGGAACTCGGGGATGTACCGGTCGGTCGCGGCGATGCGTTCGATGCGTTCGATCGCGGCGGGGGAGACGGCGGCGAACCAGAGGCCGCCGTCTGAACCGAGGTTCTTCTGCGGTGCGAAGTAGTACACATCGGCCTGGGCGGCATCGAAGTCGATCCCGCCGGCAGCGCTCGTCGCGTCGATGACGGTGAGCGCCCCCTCGGCGTCGACGCGGGCGATGGGCGCCGCGACTCCGGTCGAGGTCTCGTTGTGGGGCCAGGCGTAGACGTCGACACCCGGCACGGCCTCGGCGACGGTCAGCGATCCCGGCTCGGCCTTGCGGACATCGGGAGCCTCGAGCCACGGAGCCCCCGCGGCGGCGGCGAACTTGCCGCCGAACTCACCGAACACGAGGTTCTGGCTACGGCGCTCGATGAGTCCGAACGCGGCGGCATCCCAGAACGCGGTGGATCCGCCGTTGCCGACGATGATCTCGTATCCCTCGGGAACGCGCAGCAGCGCCGCGAGCTGTTCGCGCACGCTTCCGACGAGGTTCTTCACCGGGGCCTGGCGGTGCGATGTGCCCAGGATCGAGGCTCCCGAGGCGGCCAGGGCCTCGAGTTGCGCGGGGCGCACCTTCGAGGGGCCGCAGCCGAAGCGGCCGTCAGTGGGCAGGAGGTCACGGGGAATCTCGATCGCCATGGCTTGATTCTAGGGGGCGAGCGGTGGGCTCCCGCACCGTGCACGGGTCTGATGTCCGTCCGGGAATGTAGGCTTGCCTAAGAACCCCGGAGGGCCTGCACATGACCGATCTGATCGACACCACGGAGATGTATCTCCGCACCATCCTCGAACTCGAGGAGGAGAACATCGTGCCGCTGCGCGCGCGCATCTCCGAGCGCCTGGGCCACTCGGGTCCCACGGTTTCGCAGACGGTGGGGCGTATGGAGCGCGACGGTCTCGTCATCGTCTCCGAAGATCGCACGCTCGAGCTCACCGACGCGGGGCGTCGCAAGGCCGTCGACGTGATGCGCAAGCACCGTCTCGCCGAGCGCCTGCTCTCGGATGTCATCGGGCTCGACTGGGCGTTCGTCCACGAAGAGGCCTGCCGGTGGGAGCACGTCATGAGCGAGCAGGTGGAGCGCCGCTTGGTCGAGCTCCTGGGCCACCCGACCGAGTCGCCCTACGGCAACCCGATCCCGGGCCTCGACCAGCTCGGCGACATCCCCGCTCGTACCTTCGACGAAGGCGTCATCGGTCTCGTGCAGCGTCTGAACGCGGCGGGGGAGCCCGTCGAGGGCACGGTCCGCCGTCTCGCCGAGCCCGCGCAGGTCGACCCCGAACTGCTGGAGCAGCTCCGCGACGCCGGCGTGGTGCCCGGCGCGCACGGTGACTTCCGTTTCAGCGAGGGATACGTCCTCATCCAGATGGACGGCCAGACCGACGGACTCGAGCTTCCCGTCGAGCTGGCTTCGCACATCTTCCTGGTGGGCGAACCGGCCTGATCCTCCGCGGGATCCCGGCGCGGAGGCGGCCCCCGACCGGGCCTCTGCGATGATTGTCAGGTTCCTGGGGTGACACGATCGTTATCTTCCGGTAACCTCGGTCGAGTCGCCAGCGAAGAAGCCCGCTGGAGACGCACCGCGAAGATTCGCCTTCCAGGCTCGTCGTCTTCACGGCAGGAACGCACGAAGTACCCCGAGCTACATTCATGCCACGAGAGCAGAGTGCCGACGAGCCAGCGCTACCCGAAAGCGCGAGGGCCCAGGAGGACCACGTTTTGGCCGCAGACATCGAACCGACCGCGAAGAAGACATCTGAAGACCGAGTACCAGCCCGCCGGACCGGCGCGCGCGTGGGTGCTCGCAAGGCTCTGAAGCCACTTCGTTCCATCGCCATCTTCGGGGCCGTCGGTGCACTGGTGGCCGGCATCGCGCTTCCGGCCTTCGCCTCGCCGAAGCCGACCGAAGCCGCCGCGACCACGACCCTGCAGCAGCTCGCCGCGGTTGACGCGCAGTCCCTCGTCGTCGCCTCGCAGGCCACCGCCGCGCCGCTGAGCCGTGGAACCTTCAGCGCCACGACTCCGGAGGAGATCGCGAAGAAGAAGGCGGAGGAGGCCGCAGCCGCTCGTGCCGCCGCCGCGACCACTGCGTCCGCTCAGTTCAACTCCGCGGGTTACGCCCTCACTTCGCCCGGGTCCGGCGAGGTCCGGTACCCGCTCCCGATGGGCTCCTGGAACGTCAGTCGCACGATCGGCGGCGGCCACAACGGTGCCGACATGCTCGCTCCCGCTGGAACCCCGATCTATGCGGCCGCGGCGGGTGTGGTCCGCGCCTCGGCGGAGAGCATCGGCGGCTACGGCGTGTGCATCATGCTCGACAGTGTCGTCGGTGGGCAGCGCGTGCAGACCACCTACGGGCACATGATCTACGGCTCGCGTCAGGTGCAGGTCGGCCAGACGGTCGCCGCGGGGCAGCTGATCGGCTACGTCGGCAGCACCGGACGATCGACCGCGAACCACCTCCACTTCGAAGTCTGGATCAACGGCGGACTCGTCGAGCCCATGTCGTGGCTGTCGGTCAACGCCGGCTGATTCTCCGACACGTTCTCCGTCATTCACCCGCTGTTTCGCCCTGCATCCAGGGAGATGGGTTAGCCTGATCCCGTTGTCGAACAGCGGGGAGAGGCAGATGGAGCGAATACCGACCATCCGAACCATGGATGCCCTCGGTCGTCACGTCCTTCTGCATAGCCCGCAGGGATGCCACGGCGTTGCCGTGCGCGAAAGGCGCTGTCTTTAGACGGCGCCTTTTTTCGTCCCTGCGATCGCTCTGCCACCTGCGCGACCTCGTGTGAGTCGAGAGTGCCGGGAAGCCGTCCCGGCGGATCGAGAGGATGACGAATGCGCACACTGGTCCTGAATGCCGGATACGAGCCGCTCGCGATCGTGTCGTTCAAACGAGCCCTCGTGCTCGTCATGAACGACAAGGCGACCGTTGTCGAACGCGTGGAAGACGACCCCGTCTGGGGCACCCACGGTGTCTACGATCGTCCCGCGGTCATCATCCTCGCCCGGTACGTCCGGGTGCCGACGAGCAGACGAGTGCCGGTCACGCGGCGTGGCGTGCTCCGTCGCGACAATCACCGGTGCGGCTACTGCGGGAAAGCCGCATCCACGATCGACCACGTGCTGCCGCGTTCGCGTGGAGGCGCGGACTCCTGGGAGAACCTCGTCGCCTGCTGCCTGCGCTGCAACAACGTCAAGAGCGACCGCACCCCGCAGGAGATGCGCTGGCAGCTGCGATTCACGCCGCGGCCCCCGCACGGCACGGCCTGGACGGTGCGGGGAACCGAACGCAGCGACCCGCGATGGGAGCCGTACCTGGCTCTCGCCGCCTAGCCAGGGGCGCCGAGGGCGCGCTCTCGAGTCACGTAGACTTGACGCGCGCCCTCGTAGCTCAGGGGATAGAGCAGCCCTCTCCTAAAGGGCAGGTCGCAGGTTCGAATCCTGTCGAGGGCACCCAACGAGGTCGTCGCTTCCCGCTGTGGGGCGGGGCGTCTCAGTCCTCTCCGCGCCGCCAGAGCTTCGAAGGCCACCAGATCGCTTTGCCGATGTCGTAGGTCAGGGCTGGCACGAGCAGAGAGCGGACGACGAACGTGTCGAGCAGCACTCCGAAGGCGACGATGAACGACAGCTGGACGAGGAACAGGATCGGGATCACGGAGAGCGCGGCGAACGTCGCGGCCAGGACCAGACCCGCCGACGTGATCACGCCACCCGTGATCGAGAGTCCGCGCAGGATTCCCTCGCGCGTGCCGTGCGCCTTCGACTCCTCGCGCACACGGGTCATCAGGAAGATGTTGTAGTCGATCCCCAGCGCGACCAGGAACACGAAGCCGAAGAGCGGGACGGCGGGGTCGGCACCGGAGAAGTCGAAGATCCCGTTGAACACGAGCGCCGAGACTCCCATCGCCGTGCCGAAGGACAGCAGCGTGGTCAGGATCAGCAGGACAGGGGCGAGGATCGAGCGCAGCAACAGCATCAGGATCACCATGATCACGACGAGGATCACCGGGATGATCAGGTTGCGGTCGTGGATCGACGCGTCGTTCGTGTCGATGGACGTGGCGGTGACGCCGCCGACGAGGGCGTTCGTGCCGTCGAGCTCGGTCCGCAGCTCACGCACCGTGGCCGCGGCGGCTTCGGAGTCCGCCGCGTCCGTGAGCGTTCCGTGGAGGAGCACCTCGCCGTCGACGGTCGTCGGCTCGGGGGCCGGCGTCCCAGGAGGACCGACGGCCGTGATGCCGTCGGCCGTCACGGGCGCGCTGCCGCTGGGGGAATCCGCCGCGGTGACCGAGACCGCATCGACGCCGTCGTTGGCGAGGAGCACGTCGGCGACGTCCTGCAGGCGGTCCTCGTCGACGACCACGTACACGGGGCTGCCGGATCCGCCGGGGAAGTGCTCACCGAGCGCGACCTGCCCGTCTCGGGCCTCCGAGGCGCCGAGCACCAGCTCGGACTGCGGAACACCGTTGGCATCGAGCTGGGTCACCCCGGCGGCTCCGGCCAGGAGGACGAGTGTGGTCACGATCCAGATCACCCGCGGGCGGCGCTTGATCACGCCGGCCAACCGAGCCCACAGGCCCGTCGTCCGCATGCCGTGCTCGGCGGCGACGACCTCGGGCTCGAAGTGCGGACGTCGCGGCCAGAACACCGCACGGCCGAAGAGCAGCAGGAGCGAGGGCAGCAGCGTCAGTGCGGAGAGCATCGCGAACACGATGCCGATCGCGGCCACGGGGCCGAGGGTGCTGTTCGATTTCAGGTCGCTGAGCAGCAGGCAGAGGAGCCCGGCGATCACGGTCCCGCCCGAGGCGGCGATCGGCTCGACCGACCCCTTCCAGGCCGCGAGCAGCGCCACCCCCTTGTCCTGGGAGACCCGCAGCTCCTCCCGGAAGCGTGCCACGAGGAGCAGGGCGTAGTCGGTGGCGGCGCCGATCACGAGGATGAAGAGGATGCCCTGGGTCTGGCCACTGAGCAGCAGCACCTCGAACTTCGCGAGCCACCACACGACCAGGAGTGCCACGCAGAGCGCGAACAGGCTCGTGGACAGCACGACGAGGGGCAACAGGAACGATCGATAGACGAGCACCAGGATGATCAGGACGGCCAGGAGCGCGACACCGAGCAGCAGGCCGTCGATGCCGGCGAAGCCCGCGACCAGATCGGCGCTGAAGCCGGCCGGGCCGGTGATGTACACCGTGATGCCGTCGGGGACGGCGCCGCGCAGCTCGTCGCCGAGAGCCGCCGTCGCGTCGGCGAGTTCCGCGTCGCTCTCGATCGGGATGAAGGCCTGGACGGCTTTCCCGTCCTCGGAGGGGAGCGCCGGAGAGACGTCGTCGCCGACGCCCTCCACGTTCGGTGCGTCCGCGACGGCGTCGGAGATGGCGTCCAGCTCGGAAGAGGTGAGCGCGTCGTCCGAGGTGAACACCGCGATGGCCGGGATCGAATCGCTGTCGTTGAACTCGCCGAGCAGTTGCTGGACCTCGGTGGCCTGCGCCGACTCCGGCAGGTAGGTCGTCTGGTCGTTGGATGACACCTCGTCGACCTTGCCGAACAGGGGACCGCCGAGCGACGCACCCACCAGCCAGACGAGGATCAGTGCCACCGGAAGGAACACGCGTACCCAGGAGTGGCGTCGTGAGCGCTCCCGGATCGGTGGAGTCGGCGCGGAGTCGGGGCGGGACATCGTGTTCCTCTCGGAAGGGTTTCTGTTGTCGGGGAGGGTCAGGACACCCACGCGAGGATGAGGATCATCGTCGCGAGGAAACCGGCGAAATAGTTCAGCGCGATGAAGCGCCGCCAGGCCCGGTTCGTGGCTGCCGAGCCGGCGTCGTCGACGTTCCACCACGGTGCCGCGTTCACCACATAGGGCAGTGCGAGCACCGCGGCCAGCGGTCCCGGCCAGGGAGTCAGGAGCATCGCGGCTCCGGCGAGCACCCACAGCGACAGGGACAGTCGGACGGTCGCTCTCGCCCCGATCACGGTCGCGATCGAGGAGATTCCGGCTTCGCGGTCCGGTCCGACGTCCTGCACAGCACCGAAGGCATGCGCTGCCATGCCCCACAGGAAGAACGCGACGAGGGTGAGCGTGGTGGCGGCCGTGACGGATGCTCCGGCCAGCGCGAGCCCGACGATCGCCGGGCTGACGAAGTGCGTGCTCGACGTCATCGAATCGAGGAACGGCCGCTCCTTGAAGCGCAGCACCGGTGCGGAGTAGGCGATCACCGCGAACACGCTCACGGCCAGCCAGAACCAGGACGCCGGGTTGCCGACGATCACGAGATAGGCGAGGAACGGGATGTTCGTCCCTGCCGCTGCCCAGAGGGTGGCGCGATGGATGCGCGGTGCCAGGAGAGCGCCCTCGATCCCGCCCTTGCGCGGGTTCGCGAGGTCGGACGCGTAGTCGAAGACGTCGTTGATGCCGTACATCGCCAGGTTGTACGGGATGAGGAAGTACAGCGTGCCGACCAGCAGGGTCACATCGAGCTCACGGGTGGTGAGCAGGTAGGCGGCTGCGAAAGGGAACGCGGTGTTGATCCAGCTGATGGGTCGCGACGACAGCAGGATCTGCGCGAGATCCCGTCCGAGCGTGCGGGATGGTGTGGCTCCGGCGCTCATCCGTGCTCCTCGTCGGTGTTGCGGTCCTCGCGTGCCCGCCGTCGCGCGCGCAGTTCGGCCCACACGGCGGGAAGGAGCAGGGCACCGGCCAGCGGGTAGGCGAAGTCCTCGACGGGGGCCAGCCCGATGTGGATCCGGAGCAGCGGACCTTGCGCGTAGTGGAACAATCCGCTCGCGATCATCACGGTGTCGAACACGGCGGTGAGGACGAAGAGCACCAGCACGGTGAGCAGCACAGCGGCCGGGAGCGGTCCGCGGCGTCGGCGGAGAAGCGGCAGGATGACGCCGACCACGACGGCGACGAGCAGGAAGCAGGCGGCGAGTTGGATGTAGCTCATGACGCACCCGCCCCTGCACGACGGTTTTCACGCCAGCGCGTGATCAGGCGTTCGGCCCCGGTGTAGATCACCATCGTGCACACCACGAGGAACAGCAGGAACACGGGTTCTTCGATCGGCAGTTCCGGCGCGAGCACGATCCCGGTCGCGATCGCGCCGTCACCGCGGAAGAAGATCCCGTTGGCGATGCCCGCCACATCCCACAGGAGGAAGAAGACGAGCCCGACGACTGTCACGACCGTCGCCGACACGACATCGCGCCAGAAGAAGAGGCGGAACCGCCAATCCAGCAGCAGCATGCAGCCCAGCGACAGGAGAAGGGCCGCCAGGTACACCATGCCCATCAGGACGCCTCCGTCCCGACAACGGTGGGCACGGGAACGGGGAGCGGGCCGGGGGAGTGATCACCGCGGATGCGCTTGAGGACGATCTCCGCACTGATGAGGCACATCGGGACGCCGACACCCGGCGCGGTGGTGGCCCCGGCGTAGAACAGGCCCTGCACACGCCGGGAGGCGTTCTGCGCGCGGAACATCGCACTCTGGGACAGGATGTGCGCCGGTCCCAGCATTCCTCCTCGCCAGGAGTGGTAGTCGTCCTGGAAGTCCGCGGGGCCGATCGTCTCGCGCACCACGATGCGTTCGCGCAGATCCGGGATCCCGGCCCAGGTGGCGATCTGATCGATCGCGGCATCCGCCGCGCTCTCGACCGCGGGTGATCCCGTCCCGTCGGGTCCGCCGTGTCCGAGTTCGACGTCTGCCGGGACCGGGATCAGGACGAACAGGTTCTCATGGCCCTCCGGAGCGACATCGGGATCCGAGGCGCTCGGTCGGCACACGTAGGTCGACGCCGGATCGGGAATGGTCGGCGTCGCTCCGAAGATCGCGTCGAAGTTGGCGTCCCAGTCATCGGTGAAGAACAGGGAATGATGCGGAAGCTCAGGCAACGAGCCCCGCACTCCCAGCATCACGAGCACCCCGCCGGGCCCGCTGGTACGCCGTGACCACCAGGACTCGGGGTAGGTCTGCAGGGAAGGCGGCAGCAGCACGGTCTCGGTGTGGTGCAGGTCCGCGGCCGAGACCACGATGTCGGCGTGCTCCACGTGTGCGACGCCCGCGTCGTCCGTCCAGCCGACGCCGGTCGTGTGCACGCCGTCGGGGCCGTCCTGCGTGTGGATGCCGGTGACATCAGCACCGGTCACGATCCGCGCGCCCGCCGCGCGAGCCAGCGCGTCGATCCGTTCGACGACGCGCCAGAAGCCGCCTTGGGGGTAGCGCACGCCCTGATCGAGGTCGAGTGCGCTCATGAGGTGGTACATCGCAGGAGCGGTGCGCGGGTCGGTGCCGAGGAAGACGGCGGGGTAGCCGAGGATCTGGCGCACGACCGGATGGAGGAATCGCTGCTCCGCGAACGACTGCAGTCGGGTGCCGAGGAGCGTGAACAGCCGGGGGAGCGCCCGCAGGACCTCCGGGGCGGCGAGAGTGCGCATGCGGGTGAACGGGTTGTACAGGAAGTACTTCTCCGCCATCGCCGCTGCGTCGCGCGCGGAGTCCAGATACGCGTCGAGGGCGGGACCGGAGCCCGGCTCCAGCTCGTCGAAGAGCTCGGTGACCGCGTCACGTCCCGCGGGGACGCTCACCGACCCCGAGGACCGAGGCGAACGAAACACCCGATATCCCGGGTCGAGCGCGGTGAGGTCGAGCTGCTCCGACGTCGAGGTCCCCATCATCGCGAAGAAGTGATCGAACACCTCCGGCATCAGGTACCACGAGGGCCCTGAGTCGAAGCGGAACCCGTCCCGCTCGATGGATCCTGCGCGCCCGCCGACACGGTCGTTCTTCTCGAGGACGACGACCTCGTGCCCGTCCTTCGCCAGGAGGCCGGCCGTCGCGAGGCCGGCGACGCCCGCACCGATCACCACCACGCGGCTCATCGGTCCCGCTCCCACGTCGTCACGATCACGGCGCGACCCGCGAGCACGGCCTTGATCGGATCCGGCACACGAATGCGTCGGCGGTACAGCACCTCCACGGGCGTCTTCGCCACGCGTCGGGTGAGCGCGGCGAACAGGGAGAGGGCGCTCCGCACCGCGGCGCGGGAATCCTTCGGGAGGAGGGGGATGGCGGCTTCGGCATCCGCCAGCTGCCGGAACACCGTCGCCACCCAGGCATCGCGGTCCGCATCCGTCAGCCGTGCGGACCCCCCGAGGTACCCGCGGTGGAGCCGGTCCGTGTCGTCGGCGAGATCGCGGAGGAAGTTGACGTTCTGGAACGCGGCGCCCAGTTGGCGCGCACCGCGGCGGAGGGTGCGGAGCTCTTCGTCCGTCCGATCCGCCCCCCGAAGGAAGACCTGGAGGCACATGAGTCCGACCACCTCGGCGGAACCGTAGACGTAGTCGGCGTGGGCGTCGGCATCGTAGGCCGTGAAGTCGGCGTCGTCGGCGAGGTCGGCGCTCATCGAGGCGAAGAACGGCCCGGTCAGGTCCTCGCCGATACCGCACTCGCGTGCCGTCCGTGCGAAGGCGTGCAGGATGAGGTCGCTGCTGTACCCCGTCCGCATCGAGCGGTGCGTCTCTTCGATGTAGGAGGCGAGCGCCGCCGTCTGTGCAGTGCTGTCGAGTCCAGCCTCGGCGGCGACCCCGTCGACGATCTCATCGGCGATGCGCACCATGGCGTAGATGTTGCGGACGTGCTGACGATGACGTCGGCCGAGAAGCCGGGTGGCGAGCCCGAACGACGTCGAGTACGTGCGGATCACATCGGTCGTGGCGATCTCCGCCGTGCGGTTGAAGCGCCGCAGCGCGGTGTCGTCCGTGCGATCAGCCGGTTCCGCGGTCATCGGCGGCGCCCTTCGACGCGGGACGCGTGAGCGCGGATCGTCTGGGCAGCCGCGGCGGGGAGCGTGCCGTCGGACTCCGCGGCGGCAAGCGCGGTGGACACCGCATCCAGATGCTCGTCGATGAGTCCGAGGACGAAGCTCTCGGCACCGCACGCGCGCAATCGATCGCGGGCTTCGGACCCCTCCGAGACGGTGAGTTCGGATCTGCCGAAGTGCACCTCGATGCTCTCCCAGTGCGCCGTCATGCGGGCGTAGGCGATGATCGCCGTCTCCTTGCCCTCGCGCAGGTCGGAGTAGGCGTCCTTGCCGTGTTGTCCGGGGTCGCCGAAAACGGAGAGCAGATCATCCTGCAACTGGTAGGCGAGGCCGAGATGCCGACCGATCTCGCTGAGCTGTTCCTCGGCGGCGGGGGATGAACCCGCGAGCACGGCGGCGGCGCGCAGGGGGAGCACGAAGGAGTAGGTCGCCGTCTTGTAAGTGCTCGTCGCGAGGATGGTCCGCAGATCGGGCGCGATCACGCCGTCGCTCAGTGCGACGTCGGCATGTTCTCCGGCCACGGTCTCGAAGATCGTCTGCTCGAGCAGGGAGAGCAGGCGCTCACGGGCGTCGGCGGAGACATCGGCTCGCGCGAATCCCAGCACGGCCGAGGAGAGAAGCATGTCCCCGAGGAGGATCGCACTCGAGCGCGCCCAGTGCAGTGCGGGCTCGACATGAGCATCGGCGTGGGCCGCGACCAGAGCGCCGATCAGGTTCGGGCCGCGCCGCCGGGTCAGGTCGCCGTCGATGACGTCGTCGTGCAGGAGGAAGGCGAAGTGGAGGAGCTCGACGTGTGCGGCCACATCGATCGCGCACGCGGTCTCCCGCTCCGACAAGGGCGAGGGGGAGAGTGATTGCAGAAGGTCGATGAGGAGGCGAGGACGGACGAGCTTTCCGCCGAGAGCGTGCTGCGCGGCGGCGCGCCAGAGTCCGACGAACTCCGCTCCGTATTTCTCGGCAGCCGCGCTGCGCTCCGAGAAGCGGTGGCGCAGAGCTTCTTCGATGCGCGTCCCGAGGTCCTCTTCCGTCACTGTGCCGCTCATCGGTCAGACCTCGCCGAGTCGTCGAAGAATCGGAAGCTGCTCGACGAGCCAGGGGCTGAAGGCGAACGGGGTGTGCGTGATGCCCTCGACGAGAGCGGCCACGTCGACCCAGATCCACTCGGACACCTCGTCGGGGTTCGCCGAGGGCTGGCTGTCGATAACGGCGACGTGCACGGGACAGATCTCGTTCTCGACGATCCCGCTCGCGTCCACGGCTCGGTAGCGGTAGTCGGGGAGGACGAGGCGCAGGTCGGTGAGATCGATCCCGAGCTCGTGGACACCGTGCCGCCGGACGGCATCGAGCATGTCCTCCTCGGGGCGGGGGTGACCGCAGAAGCTGTTCGTCCACACGCCCGGCCAGGTCTTCTTCGCGAGCGCGCGACGCGTGAGCAGGAGGCGGCCGTGCGTGTCGAGGACGTAGCAGGAGAAAGCGAGATGCAGCGGGGTGTCACGGGTGTGGACGTCGCGCTTCGGCAGCGTGCCCACGGCGGTCCCGTCTTCGGCAAGGAGGGTCACGTCATCCATGGCATCTCCTTGATTCCGAGGCGTCCGGTGTTTCGCTAACTTGGTAAGTAGTCAACTTAGCATGAAACTGTTGGTGTGTAACATGATCGCATGGACACGGAGCCCGGCACCACCCCGAAGGAGAGCGCGGAGGAAGTGTTGTCGAACGGTGACCCCAGCGAGAGTGGGCACGAGAAGACTCCCGACGGACTGACGCATTCGGCGATCTACGACGTCGACGCCAGCGATCCGCGCAGCACGCTCGTGGACCGGCAGGGCGTGCCACCCGAGGAGCTGCGACAGATCGCCCGGCTCATGGAGTCGCTCGCGAATCTGCGAGAGGCGGAGCAGAAGCTCTCACAGGCGTCCCGGCGCTACATGCGGCTCAACGAGACCGACATGCGTGCGCTGCACTACTTGATCGTGTGCGCGAACCGGCAGCTGGTCGCGACCCCCGGGGGTATCGCGCACCACCTCGGCGTCTCCACGGCGGCGACGACGAAGCTCCTCGACCGGTTGGAGAAGGGCGGGCACATCACGCGGGCGCCGCACCCCACCGACAGGCGGGCACTTCATATCGCCATCACGCCGGAGACGCGATTGGCCGCGATGGAGACGGTCGGCCGTCAGCAGGCCAAGCGCTTCTATTCCGCGGCGCGCCTCAGCCCTGCGGAAAGGGAAGTCGTCATCCGATTCCTCGCGGACATGACCGAGGAGATCACTTTGCGGGATGAGCCGTGGTTGCAGGAGACGGCTGAATAGTCTTCCCCGAAGGGATGACTCGGTACGAGATCAGTGTGCGGCGTTGTACGCGTCGACGATAGGCGCGGGAATTCGTCCGCGCTCGGAGAGAGTGTGGCCGTTCTCCTTGGCCCAGGCGCGGATCGCCGCGACCTCCGGATTGCGGGCAGGGCGCTTGCGCGAAGGCGACGTGCGGGTCGCGGCGGAAGAACCGGCGCGGCGTCCGGCGGAGATGTACGGCTCGAGAGCCGCGCGCAACTCCTCGGCGTGGGACGAATTCAGATCGATCTCGTAGGAGGCGCCATTCAACGAGAAGTGGACGGTCTCGCCTTCACCTACTTCGAGGACACTGCCGTCGATGTCGTCTACCAGCTGATGCACAATTCTTCTCGCCATGAATGCGAATATATGTCATCCGGCGAAACCGAGCAACCGGACAATAGCGAATTGACATTTATGCGGTGAATATGTTCACGGGAGGAGACCTGCACGCCGTGCGCGCGTGACGGCGGCATGTCGCGTGGAGGCGTCGAGTTTGGACATCGCCGTGCCGAGATACGCCTTGATGGTGCCCTCGCGCAGACCCAGTTGCGTCGCGATCTCCGCGTTGGTCGCCCCCATCGCGGCGCAGGCGAGCACGTCGGTCTCCCGCGGAGAGAGGCGAACGGTGGGGATCGGACTGGTCGAGACGGTCGGATCATCGCCTGCGAGGGTGACGAGGCGCTGCTCGACCCGCGCGATGCGCGCACGGAGTTCGGCGTCATCGAGGGAAGCCGCGATGCTGCGCAATTCGGCGAAGCTCTCCCGGAGTTCCTCACGCTGTGGCGGGGCTACGGCATCGCCCCCGCCGGTGTTCGCCTGGATCCGCCGCTGGACCTCGTCACGGATGCGCAGCTCGTCGGCGACCGACTGCGCCACCTGCATGGCAGGTGCGGTGGTCACGCCGCCGACCTGTTCCTCATCCCACCCGCCGGCGTAGAGGACGCCGCGGGGGCGGCCCTGCACGATGATCGGCAGGGCGAGGAGCGTGCGCAGGCCTTCACCGAGGACGAACACGTCGTAGTCATGCGTGATCTGCTGGGACGAGCCGTAGTCGCTCGTCATCCGCGGGCGCAACTCCATCATCGCTCGTCCGCCCAGTCCGCGCTCCGGGCGGACGCGCAGTCCGTCCAGCGAGCGGGTGCGTGCGCCGACGATGCTGGTGACGCTCACGACGCCCTCTTCGATGAGACCGCCGAAAGCGACGGGGAAACGAGTTCGTCTGGCGAGCTCGCGCACGGCATTGGCGACGAGTTCGGTCTCGGATTCGAGGGTGGCGGGAGCGCTCACGATTACCTGCTTCCGGGTGACGACTGCGTGCCCCGTTTCGTAGCGTCGACTTTATCACCCGGCCTTCTTCTCTCCTGGCGTCAGACGTGGACCCGGCGGCCTACTCGCCGGGTCCACGTCTCGCGCCACGCGGGGTCAGCCGGCTTCGAGGTCGAGCAGGAACCGCTTGCGTTCGGGGTGTGCGCCGTAATGCCCAGGGCTTCCATCCGAGCGCACCACCCGGTGCACGGGAACGATGATCGAGAACGGTGTGAGCCGACACGCGGTGCCGACGGCGCGAGCGGCGCCGGGGTGTCCTGCCATCACGGCGACGTCGCCGTAGCTCATCGTCTCTCCCCAGGCGATGCCGCTGATGGTCTGCAGCGCGGTACGCGCGAAGCCGTCGGTCAGGCGCCAATCGAGCCGGAGGCGCTCCTGGAAGGCGACCGGTGTGCCGTCGAAGTACTCGGCGAGCAGGTGCGCGAGCTCGTCGGCGGCGCCGGGGTCGGGTTCCGGGACGGCGTGCAGTTGGCGGGCGACCCCTTCGAGGAGCCAGGGGACGTGCGGGTCTTCGGACTCGGAGAGGTCGAATCGTACGATGCCCTCGTCGGAGAACACCGCGAGGGCGTCGCCGAACGGAGTCGGAGCGAAGTCGTAGCGGAAGGTCATGGCACCATCCTGACCGGCGACAGTGGTCGCGGACCATCCTCCGCCCGGCTCAGGTGGATAAGACGAAACGGTGGAGCGCGGGGCAGGAGGAGTGCGGGTCGCCCGTCTCCGGCGGAAATTCGGCGGAAACCCGCCTGGGATACTCTCGCTCTCCGCGTGTCGCGCCTAGGGTGTCAATGTGTGGCGACGTGAAGACAGGTCTGCGGAGGACGCAGCGGCGGAAGCTGCTGTGTCGATCGGTGACCTGCGTGAGACCGCGACCGGTGTCGACATCGCGCATGCCGCCGAGGCCGAACGGACCCGTTTGAGGGCCGAGGCCGCTGATCTGGGAGGCCCGTCGCCGCTGGTCAGCTTCCGCGACACCGTCGAGTCCGGCATCGACATCTCCAAAGCGCATCCGGGCAGCCTGCCGCAGTTCATCACCGGCAAGTCGACCCTCCTGTCGAATCTGTTCCGCGATGAGGTGGGCCTGCGCACCGCGCGACTCGCGGCGGAGCGCATCACCGCGAAGAACACCGAACTCCGCACGGTCCGAGGGATCGAGGCAGTGCACCTCGCCGTCGGCGTCGCGGGGTGGCGCATCGGAGGGGCAGGCTTCGCCGCACCCGTGCTGCTGCGCCCGCTGGCGATCCGTCGCCATCACTCGGACTTCGAGCTGAAGCTGCAGGGCGCCTTCGAGGTGAACCCCGCGCTCGTCCGGATCGCACGCGAACACTTCGGCCTCTCGATCGACGCCGCGGCGCTCGCCGCCCTCGCTTATGACGGCGGCATCTTCAAGCCGCAGCCCGTGATCGACAGCCTGCGAGCGATGACGCGCTCCATTGACACGTTCTCGGTCGAGCCGCGGCTCGTCGTCTCGACGTTCGCGGACGTGTCCGGTGCGATGTCGCGTGATGGGGGAAGCCTCGACCACGTGGTCCTCAACGCGCTGGGCGGCCACGTCGGCGACCGCGAGCGTGTCACGGCACCGCGGGCCACGCCGCACCACACCGGCCCCGACGATCGTGCTCCCGCGTCCGACAACCTGCTCCTCGATGCCGACGCCGAGCAGGAAGCCGTGCTCGCACGCATCGCCGCGGGGCACTCCCTGACCGTCGCGACACTTCCCGGCACGGGCGGAACGCAGACCGTGATCAACGCGCTCGGCGAACTGGTGCGGGGCGGTAAGCGGGTGCTCGTGGTCTCCGCCCGTCGGTCGACGCTGGACGGTGTGCGGCATCGGCTCGCGGGCATCGGTCTGGACAGTCTTGCGATCTCGCCCGCCAGCGTGCGCCGCGACCTTGTGAGGGCCATCGGTCGCAACGAGAAGGCCGCGGCTCCGAAGGTCAGCGAGGTCGACGATGCGCTGGTGCGCCTGCGCACGGTGCTTCGCGACTATCGACAGGCGCTCACCGCGCCGATCGCCGGCATGGACGCATCGGTGCTCGACGCGACCCGCCAACTCACCCGGCTCGCCTCCCTGCCGGTTCCTCCCTCCACGACCGCGCGGCTCGGATCAGACGCACTGCGTCGTCTGGCGTCAGACCGCAGCGAAGCCGCCGAAGCGCTCGCCCAGGCGGCACGTCTCGGCGAGTTCCGCTTCGGTCCGAACGACTCTCCCTGGTACGGCGTCACCTTCGCCAGCACCGAGGCCGCACGCGCCGCCCATGAACTGGCCGGGAGGCTGCACTCCAGCAGCGTGCCCGCCCTCCTGGAACGCGGCTACGAACTCATCGCGCAGACGCACATGCGTCCGTTCTCGACCATCGACGAACTCGGCGAGTACCTGCGGCTGCTGCAGGGCATCCGCGACTCCCTGGACCGCTTCAGTCCCACCGTGTTCGAGCGTCCGCTCGGCGAGCTCATCCAGGCGCACGGCTCGCGTCGCGATGCGCCCGGGCTCTCCGGGGCGAACAGGCGGCGGCTGCGTCGTCTCGCCAAGGAGTATGTGCGTCCGGGCGTCCACGTCACCGAGATGCACGAGGCCCTGCTGCGGATCCAGGCCCAGCGCACGCAGTGGCAGCGCTATGTCGAAGCCGGTGCCGCTCCGGAGATCCCGCTCGGTCTCGCCGACGTCTACGCCGCCTGGCAGCGGGCGGAGGCCGAGCTCGCGGAGCTCGATGCCGCGCTCGGGCGCCGCGAGCCTCTGGCCTCGCTGCCCGTGGCACGACTCGTGCGGACCCTGGCCGGGCTCGCTGCCAAGTCCGACGTCTTCGAGAACCTCGTGGAGCGCGCACAGCTGCGTGACCGTCTGGCGCTCCTCGGGCTCGAGCCGCTGCTCACGGAACTCTCGGTGCGACACGTCTCCGAGTCGCAGGTGGGGGAGGAGCTCGAGTTCGCCTGGTGGCAGTCACTCCTCGAGCGAGCATTGCAGGACAACCGTGCCCTCCTCGGCGCGAACACCGCCGTGGTCGACCGTCTCGAGCGGGACTTCCGGTTGGTGGATGAAGCGCATGCCGCGATGGCGGGTCCTCTTCTCGCCTGGCAGCTCGCGAACCAGTGGCGGATCGCGATCGTCGACGAGCCTCAGCAATCGCAGCACCTCCGCCGCGCGCTGACGCAGCAGTCGGCGACCACCGCGCAGATCGTCAGTGCCGCGCCCGCGCTCGTCGACGTGCTCGCTCCCGTCTGGATCTCCTCGCCGTATCAGGTGCCGGAGATCCCGGAGTCCGTGGAGTTCGACACCGTCCTCCTCGTCGACGCGGCGGCGATCAACCTCGCCGAGGCAGCGCCGACGATCCGTCGTGCTCGTCAGATCGTGGCGTTCGGGGACCCGGTCACACAGCGCCCGACGCCCTTCCACATCGCGGTCGATCCGGAGGATTCGTGGGAGCCCGAGGTCCCGTTCGACGACGTCTCGGCGTTCGAGCGGCTGTCCGAGCTGCTGCCTGTGATGACGCTGACCCGGAGCTACCGAGCCGGTGGCGAGGACCTCGCGGAACTCATCAACGACGCGTTCTACGGCGGCGAGATCGTGTCGCTGCCCTGGGCCGGCTCGTACCTCGGTCGCGGCAGTCTCACGGTCGACTACGTCGAGGGCGGCACCGGCACTCCCGATCCGATCTCGGGCGCGGTCGAGAGCCCGGATGCCGAGGTCGCCCGAGTGGTCACACTCGTCGTCGAGCATGCCGTGCACCGCCCGTCGGAGTCGCTCATGGTCGTCACGGCCAGCGCTCGCCACGCGGAGCGGGTGCGCGCGGCCGTCACCTCCGCCTTCGCCGGCCGATCGGATGTGGCCGATTTCGTCGGACGGGACACGGTCGAGCCCTTCGCGGTGCTGACCCTCGAGGAATCGGTCGCCGAGAGCCGGGACCGCGTCATCTTCTCGCTCGGCTTCGGACTCACCAAGCACGGTCGTGTCCTGAGCGACTTCGGCGACCTCTCCACCCCAGACGGCGAGCGGCTCCTGACCGTCGGGATGACCCGTGCCCGCCGTTCGATGGTCCTGGTCTCCTCGATCCGGCCCTCGTCGTTCGACGATGGGCGTCTCGAGCACGGCGCGGCCACATTGATGTCGATCCTCGGGGGACTCGCCACGCGTAGTCGGGATGCGCGGCTCGAGGACCTCGCAGACCCCCTCACCCTCGCTCTGGCCCGGGAGCTCCGGCGGCTCGGTGCCTCTGTCGACGTCGACTACCGCGGGCTGCTGCCGCTCGTCGCGCAGCACGCGGGCAAGGCCGTCGTCATCGAATCCGATCCGGAATCCCGGGGTGAATCGTTGCGGGAGACCCTGCGTCTGCGGCCGCACGTGCTGCGTCGTCTCGGCTGGCACTACGTGCGCGTGCACGCCTTCGATCTGTACAGCGATCCGGTGACGGTGGCGACGCGCATCGCCGCCGTGCTCGGCATCTCCGACTCCGCCCCGCGTGCGGAGAACGACACGCAGCCGATCGACATCATCGACACCCAGAATGACTGACGAGAATGACGACCGGACTCCGCGCCAGAGCGTGGTGCGGGTCCCCGGCTCCCGTCGTGCTCGCCTGACGCCGGTTCCCGGCAGTGATCCGGCACCGGAGTCCGCACCCGGTGAGTCGACGCCGCCACCGGCGCGGTCGAAGGGGCCGAAAGGTCCGAACGATGACCAGCTCATCCAGGACGTGCCCCCGCACTACTGAGGGACCGGGCTGCCGATGGTGCGGTCGGCGGACGAGAAACGCACGGTCCTCCGAGGAGGAGCCGTGCGTCTCTGGTGATGGGGGGAGCGGTCAGGCCCCGCGCTGTGCCTTGAGCAGGTCGCGGATCTCGACGAGCAGCTCGGCCTCGCTCGCTGCGGCGGGCTCTTCCTCAGGCTCTTCCGCCGGCGTGCCCTTTCGTGCTTCGACCCGGGCCTTGAAGGTGTTCATCGGCAGGACGAAGACGAAGTAGACCACCGCGGCGACGGCCAGGAAGCTGATGATCGCCGAGATCAGGTCGCCGATCGGGAACAGGACCTCTTCGCCGTAGATGTTCGTCACGGGGATCCCGAAATCTCCCGCGGCGTCGGCCTTGAGGAAGAGGGAGATCAGTGGGTTGATGATGCTGTTGACGACCGCGGTGACGATCGCGGTGAACGCCGTGCCGATGACGACGGCGACGGCGAGGTCGATGACGTTGCCGCGGAGCAGGAAGTCCTTGAAGCCTTTGAACATGGGATCTCCGAACAGGTCAGGGCCTCAGGAAGAGGCCGGTGTCGACGCAGCGGCCGGCTTGGCGCTCGTCGTCGATTCCGACTTCGATGATGCCGAAGTGTCTTTCGAACCACCGGATTTGGCGCGCGAGTCCGTGCGATAGAAGCCGGAGCCGTTGAACGTCACCCCGATCGAGCCGTACTGCTTGCGCAGGGCGCCGCCGCACTCCGGGCACACCGAGAGCGCATCGTCGGCGAAGCTCTGCACGGCATCGAACTGGTGTCCGCACGAGGTGCAGGCATAGGCGTAGGTGGGCATGGGCGTCCTTGCGGGTCAGCGTCGCGGAGGCGACAGGGTGAGCGTCTGCGAGGGGGTGACGACGCCGTTCACCGGCTGGTCGTGCACCTCGCTCGGAAGTTCGTCGAGTACCTCGGAATCATAGACGACCGCATAGACCGGAGGGCATCTCTCCATCGAGCCGATCGTCTTGTCGAAGTATCCGCGCCCCCAGCCCATCCGCATCCCGCTGCGGTCGACGGCGGAGGCGGGGACGATCATCAGCTCCACGTCGTTGACGGCGATCGGGCCGAGGACCTCTCCGGTCGGCTCCGGAAGTCCGTAGAGCCCCTCGGCGATCTCATCGTCCTCCGTGGCGACGGCCCAGTCGAGAAGCCCGTCGGCGCGAGTGACGGGAAGGAGGACGCGGATGCCGCGGCGCACCGCCCGTGTCACGAATTCGCGAGTGCCCGGTTCTGTGGTGGTGGAGAGGAAGCACGAGATCGAGCGGGCGCCGAGATCGTCGATGAGCGCGTCGAGTCGTTCACCGATGGCGGTGGCGGCGGCTTCGCGCTGCGCGTCCGAGAGGAGCTGACGCCGCTCGCGCAGATCGGCGCGGAGCGCGCGTTTGGCGTGTTCGACGTCGTTCGACATGGCTTCGAGTCTACGGCGATGCTCACCGCTAGGCTGTGGGGATGGGTGCACAGAAGATCAAGGCCGTCATTCCCGCAGCAGGACTGGGGACACGATTCCTGCCTGCGACGAAGGCGATGCCGAAGGAGATGCTTCCGGTCGTCGACAAGCCGGCCATCCAGTACGTGGTCGAAGAGGCGGCGGACGCAGGGATCGATGACATCCTCGTCATCATCGGCCGCAACAAGAACGCCATCTCCAACCACTTCGACTCGGTTCCCGAGCTCGAGGTGAAGCTCATGGAGAAGGGCGACACGGGGCGGCTGGAGCGGGTGATGAAGTCGAGCGACCTCGCCGACATCCACTTCGTGCGTCAGGGAGAGCCGAAGGGCCTCGGGCACGCCGTCCTGCGGGCACGGACCCACGTGGGGGACAGCTCCTTCGCGGTGCTCCTCGGAGACGATCTCATCGACGAGCGCGACCCCCTGCTGACGGACATGATCGCCGAGCACGAGCGCACCGGTGCCGCGGTGATCGCGCTCATGGAGGTCGACCCCGCGAACATCCACATGTACGGCGCCGCCGCGGTCGAGGACATCGAGGGGTCGGACGCCGTTCGCGTCACCGGGCTCGTCGAGAAGCCCGCGCAGGAGGATGCTCCCTCGAACCTCGCCATCATCGGCCGCTACGTCCTGCCGGCATCGGTCTTCGAGATCCTCGAGCGCACCGAGCCGGGTAAGGGCGGCGAGATTCAGCTCACGGATGCGCTGCAGGAGCTCGCGACCGATCCGCAGGGTCCCGGCGTCGTCGGCGTCATCTTCGGCGGACGCCGCTACGACACGGGCGACCGCGTCGACTACATCAAGGCGATCGTCCAGCTCGCAGCGGACCGGGATGACCTCGGACCCGAACTGCGCCCGTGGCTCAAGGAGTTCGCGGAACGCCTCTAGGCGACTCTGCGGGGTCGGTGCGGCATGGAACTGGCGGCGGGGATGCGACACGGACCCATCGAACTGCGGCTCATCCGCGCGAAGGATGCCCGCCCGCTGCAGCACGAACTGCTCGCGAACCGTTCCTGGTTGCAGCCGTGGGAGGCGACGGTCCCCTACGGCTCGGTGTCCTTCGACATGCGACTCAGCATCAGGAGGCTGCTGCAGCAGTACCGTGACGGTTCGGGCTACCCCTTCGTCATGGAGTACGACGGTGAGGTGGCGGGACAGCTCAACGTGTGGGGTGTCGCCCGCGGCTCCCTGTGCTCGGCGACGATCGGTTACTGGGTGAGCGAGCGGTTCGCCGGGCGGGGCATCACCCCGACCGCCGTCGCGCTCGCCACGGACGCATGCTTCACGGAGTACGGGCTGCACCGGATGGAGATCTGCATCCGTCCCGAGAACGCCGCGAGCATCCGCGTCGTGCAGAAGCTCGGGTTCCGCTACGAAGGTCTGCGCCGCCGGTACATCCACATCGATGGCGACTGGCGTGATCACTACGCGTTCGCGCTGACGCAGGAGGATGTGCCGCAGGGAGTGCTGGCGCGGTGGCTGAGCGGTCAGGTGCCGCCGGATGCCTCGACTGTGCCGCCCTCCGACCGCATCTCGTTCTGACGAGACCCCGAACCGGGCGGATCCGGAAGGACTCGCCGCGACACGCGCCCTTCTGTACGGCCACGCCGCCCCTGTGCCCGTAGCGTTATCCCCATGGACGGGCCGGTGCTGAGTGGAGGGGTGATCGTACTCGTCGCCGTGCTCCTCTGGATGCTCTATCTGCTCCCGTCGTGGCGTGGCCGCTTTCAGTACAACGCCGCGGAGCGCAACGCCGTCCGCCTGAACCAGGCGCTGAGGGTTCTCGCCGAGACGAGCGAGACGCCGCAAGAGGTTCGTTTCGAACTGAATGCACGCACCGCATTGGCGCAGCAGAAGCTCGCCAAGCGCGTGCAGTCCGAGCGTGAGGCCGCAGAGCTCGAGTCACTGCGGGAACAGCTTGCCGCGACCAGGGCAGACCCGGTGATCCGTCGTGCCCGCGCGCGTCGTCGCGTGCGCATGGTGTCGACCGTCTCGCTCCTGCTCGGTCTCGCCGCCGTCGGCTTCGGGATCTGGCAGCTCGTCGTCGCCGGCTCCTCGCTGCTGCTGTGGCTCGGTGGCGCTCTGATCGTTCCCGCCGGAATCGCGCTTCAGCGGATGGCAGCTGTCGCCGCTCGGGCCGCACGCGCCACGCACGTCGTGTCCACTCCGGTGGTCGAACGCGTCGCAGCTCCCGAACTGCATGACCAGGGCCGGGCGACCTGGACGCCACGGCCGTTGCCGGAGCCCCTGGTCTCCGTCGCCGGGTCGCGTGCACAGGCCGCTCAGGATCAGATCGAGGCGCAGGAAGAACGTCGGAAGGCGGCGCGGGTGGCGGCGCTCCGCGAGCGTGCCGAGCAGATGGCGCCCGCCGCTCCCACACCGCTTCCCGCCGCATCCTCGCCCTACGCGAAGATGGGCTTCGTCGACGACGCCGAAATCGAGGCGCACGTGCGTGAACTCCTCTCCCGCCGTGCCGCCGGATGATCCGACGGAAGCGAGCAGCCCTCTCGCCGTGATAGCGTAGATGTTGTTCACGGGCCTATGGCGCAGTTGGTAGCGCGCCTCGTTCGCATCGAGGAGGTCAGGGGTTCGAATCCCCTTAGGTCCACCGAGAAGACGGCCGATCAGACAGAGAGATCATGACTGATCGGCCGTTCTTGTTTCGGTGTGCGTACCTGTCGGCCGTATCCTCGCTCATTGAGCACGCCTCGCGCTGCCGTCGTCGAAGGACGCGCGCCACGAGGCAGATCGTTCAGAGATCGCAGCTGCCTCCGATGCAACATTCCGGGGATGATCGGACATGAGCAGTAGTGAACGGATCATCGGAGGAAACCCATGGACGACACACAGCTCAACCGGCTGCTCACGCCACATGACAAGTGGGCGGAGTCGCCCGAAATCCTCGACGCGATGCTCGAACGTGTCGCCAGGAACGCTGCAGAGCAGCACGCGCGCCCGCCGCGTCACCGGCGGGGCATCCGCATCGCCACGACACTGGCTGCGCTCCTGGGCGTCGGAGTTCTCGGGATGGCGGCAGTCGTCTACATTGCCCCGAACTTCACCCCTGACGTCGTCATCCCGATCTCGTACGTCACGGACGAGGGGATCTCGGTCGAGTGCACGTACTCCCTCGCGGTCACCTCGTGGGACGGCACAAACGTCACCGAGGCCAAGGACTGGATCGCCTCGCACGACTGGACCGGCATCGGCCAGCGCGGCTACGACCTCGGTGAGAAGGATCCCACCAACGTCGGCGATCCCGACGTTGATCCTGATCTAACCCAGACAGACCTGGACCGCGTGACGGTGTCCACGGGCATTGTCACCGCGGTTGTGGAGGAGATCCCGTTCACACTGCTCAATGGGGTCGATATTGGCACCGCAGGTACTTCGACGTGCACATGGGTGCGGCACTGATGCCCGGCCGTCCCGAGGAGCCCCTTGAGGCCCTGGTGTGGATGTGGAGCGACGACAGGCTCGACCTTCCTCGCCTGATCGACGAGAGCAAGCGTGCGCTGTTCGCGTACTTCGCTCGGCGGGTGGTCTCCACCGACGATGCCGCGGACCTCACCGGTGAAGTCCTGCTGACGATGTGGCGCAAGGCCGACGCCATGCCCGCAGAGCCCGTGGACGCACGGATGTGGATGTTCGGGATCGCGCGGAACATCCTCGCAAACCATCGACGAGCCCTCTCTCGCAGGCGAAAACTCAGCGACAGACTCAAGGAGGAAGCGCTCGTCAGCGGCGACGTCCGCCCCGTACGAGACGACGTGTGGGAGGCACTCGAGGCACTTTCTTCGGGCGATCGCGAGATCATCCAGCTCGTCCACTGGGATGGGTTCTCTCTCGCAGAGGCGGCGAAGATCCTCGGCAAGAAGCCGACGACCGTGCGTAGCAGGTACTCACGGGCACGCGCGAAACTTCGGGCGGATCTCACCCTCCAGGGTGACTCCTAAGACAATGCCAGCGAGTTGCCGCGCACACCCGGCAGATGCCGCGTCCGATTCCCGCCGGAGTCCGCCGCGGACGATCAATACCGTGAGGATGTGTCTTCGGCAACGAGCAAGCTTCCCCGATCCTTCGTCCGCGTCGGCTGGTCGGGTGTCCTCGTCCAATTCGCCGAGCAGGTGTCCCTCGCCGCCGCGCCGCTGGTCGCTGTGCTGGTCTTCTCAGCCTCCCCGGCTCAGACAGCGGTTCTGCAGGTAGCTCACACGCTCCCGTTCCTGCTCTTCGCAATCCCCGTCGGCTTGCTGGTGGACAGGCTGAACCGCAGAACCGTGCTGATCGTCTCCGAGTCGCTGCGTGCCGTGACCTTGGCGCTGACCATCGTCCTCCTGGTCACCGAGGTGCTCACGTTCCCACAGCTCGTGCTCATCGGCTTCCTCGGTGCCGTCGGAACCGTGGCGTTCAGCGTCGCGATGCCCGCTGTGGTACCGCAGCTCGTCGATCGGGATCAACTCATCCAGGCGAACCGCTGGGTGGAGCTCGGCCGGAGCGCGGCGCTCATCGCCGGGCCCGCGTCTGCCGGCCTGCTCGCGTCGTGGCTCGGCGCATCGAGTGCCTTCGTCGTGGCGACCACACTGTGCGTGCTGGGCATACTGTTGCTTCTCCGCCTCGACATCCCACCGCAGAGCGGTGCACCTCGCCGACCCATCCTGCGTGACCTGCGCGAGGCCGCCCGATTCGGATGGTCGATCCCGGTGCTGCGCACCATCATCCTGACCTCGTTCGTCTTCAACATCGGCTGGTTCATCATCCAGGCGATCTTCGTCGTCTACGCCGTCGACATCCTTCTCATGACGCCGGTGCACGTGGGGTACGCGCTCGCCGCGAGCGGAGTGGGCATGGCCGTGGGCGCAGCCGTCTCGCCCGCGATCACCAGGCGGCTCAGCCTCGGAGGCGCGGCGCTGCTCGGTCCTCTCGGAGGTTTCGGAGCCGCGCTCGCCCTGGCGGCGACGCTTGTCGCACCGACGTCCGTGCTCGCCATGCTGAGCTATTTCCTCTTCGGATTCGGCCCGGTGATCTGGGCGATCACGACGACGTCGATCCGTCAGGCGATCACGCCGGTAGAGATGCTGGGGCGCGTCTCCTCCCTTCTCGTCGTGGCGACCTACGGTGCTCGACCGGTCGGCGCGGCACTGGCCGCGCTGGTGAGCGTGTTCTGGGGCACGACAGGATGCCTGCTTCTCGCCACCGCACTGTTCGCTGCGCAGCTGCTCTACGTCGCCCTCTCGCCGTTGGCCAAGCTGCGCTCGCTGCAGGGTGCCGCGGCCACGAACTCGGACCCGTCGGGCGGTTGAGCTCGAGCCCCGCGGGAGCGCGCGGGGCTCGAGCTCGGATCAGCCGGCGGCGACCTCGTCGGCGACGGTCAGCGCGCTGTCGATCGCGTCCAGACCGCGCACCAGCTCCTCTTCGTCGATCACCAGCGGGGGAGCGACATGCACCCGGTTGAAGTGCGTGAACGGCCAGACGCCGGCCTTCTTGGCGGCCGTGGCGAAAGCACCCATCGGGGCGGCATCCGCTCCGGTCGCGTTGAACGGCACCAGCGGCTCGCGGGTCTCCTGATCGCGCACGAGCTCGATCGCCCAGAAGAGCCCGCGCCCGCGGACCTCTCCGACGCTCGGGTGCGTCTGCTCCCATCGACGCAGGGTCGGCTCGACCACACGCGCGCCCAGGTCACGCACGCGCTCCAGGATGCCGTCGCGGCGGAACACCTCGAACGTCGCGACCCCGGCCGCGCACGCGAGCGGGTGCCCGGAGTAGGTCAGCCCGCCGGCGAACGGCATCGTGTCGAACGCACTCGCGATCCGGTCCGAGATCACGACCCCGCCCAGCGGCACGTAGCCGGAGTTCACACCCTTCGCGAAGGTGATGAGGTCGGGGCGCCCGTCGAACGCGTCGATGCCGAACCACTCGCCGAGCCGACCGAATCCGACCATGACCTCGTCGGCGATGTACACGATCCCGTAGCGGTCGCACAGATCGCGCACGCCCTGCAGGTAGCCGGGCGGTGGCACGAGCACGCCGTTCGTGCCCACGACGGTCTCGATGATGATCGCCGCGATCGTCTGCGGCCCCTCCAGCTGGATCGTCTGCTCGAGGTGCGCGAGCGCGCGCTCGGACTCCTGCTCCGGCGTCTCGGCGTGGAACGGCGAACGGTACAGATAGGGGCCGAAGAAGCGCACCGCGCCGGAGTCGACCGTGTCATTGGCCCAGCGACGCGGGTCGCCCGTGAGCGAAATCGCCGTCGACGTCGAGCCGTGGTAACTGCGATACATCGAGAGCACCTTGCGCCGGCCGGTGAACTGCCGTGCCATGCGCACCGCGTATTCGTTGGCCTCGGCGCCGCCGTTGGTGAAGAAGACCTTCTCCAAGCCGTCGGGTGCGACCTCTGCGATCAGACGCGCCAGCTCACCGCGCACGTCGTTCGCCATCGAGGGCTGGATGGTCGCGAGGCGCCCCGCCTGCTGCTGGATCGCGGCGACCAGGTCGGGGTGCTGGTGCCCGAGGTTCAGGTTCACCAGCTGGCTCGAGAAGTCGAGGTAGGCGTTCCCCTGGTAGTCCCAGAACGTCGAGCCCTGACCCGTGGCGACGGGCAGCGGGTCGATCAGTGCCTGCGCGCTCCAGGAGTGGAACACATGGCCGCGGTCGTCCGCGCGCACCTGCGCCTCGGCCTCGGGGGCGGGGAGCGGGTGGGCGGCCCCGTGGCGGTCGGTGAAGTTCGTCATCGTGGTCGCTCCAGTCAGTGGTTGCTCGGGAAGCCGAGGTCGATCTGCGACGGGGTGTGGTCCGGCCAGCGGGTCGTGACGACCTTGGAGCGGGTGTAGAAGTGCACCGACTCGGGACCGTAGATGTGCGAGTCGCCGAACAGCGAGTCCTTCCATCCGCCGAACGAGTAGGCACCGATCGGCACCGGGATCGGGACGTTCACGCCGACCATGCCGACCTCGATGTCGAACTCGTACTGGCGTGCGGTGCCGCCGTCGCGGGTGAAGATCGCGGTCCCGTTGCCGTAGGCGTTCGCGTTGACGAGCTCGACGGCTTCGGCGTAGGTCTCCACGCGCACCACGGACAGCACCGGCCCGAAGATCTCATCGTCATAGACCTTCATTCCCGGCGCGACCCGGTCGATCAGGCTGACGCCGAGGAAGAACCCCTCGGAATCGAAGGACTTCTGCGTGCCGTCCACGACGACCGTCGCTCCCTCGGCGTCGGCTCCCGTCACGTAGGAGGCGACCTTGTCGCGGTGCTCGCGCGTGATGAGGGGACCCATCTCGCTCGCGGCATCGGTACCGGGGCCGATCTTCAGGCCGTCGATGCGCGAGGCGATCGCAGAGACCAGGTCGTCGGCGATGTCACCCACGGCGACGAGCACGGAGACGGCCATGCAGCGTTCCCCGGCAGAACCGTAGGCGGCGGAGACCGCGGCATCGGCGGCGGCGTCGATATCGGCATCCGGCATCACCACCATGTGGTTCTTCGCACCGCCGAGCGCCTGCACCCGCTTCCCTGCGGCCGAGGCGCGCTGGTAGATCGAGCGGGCGATCGGGGTCGACCCCACGAAGCTGACGGCGTTCACCCGAGGCGACTCCAGGAGTGCGTCGACCGCTTCCTTGTCGCCGTTGACGACGTTGAGCACGCCGTCGGGAAGCCCGGCCTCGGCGAACAGCTTCGCGATCCACACGGCGGCGGAGGGATCCTTCTCGCTGGGCTTGAGGACGACCGTGTTTCCGCAGGCGATCGCAGAGGCGATCATCCACAGCGGCACCATCACGGGGAAGTTGAAGGGCGTGATCGCCGCCACCACACCGACGGGCTGCTTGACGGAGTGGACATCGACGCCGCGGGCGACCTGCTCACTGCGCTCGCCCTTGAGGAGGTGCACGAGGCCGGCGGCGAACTCGACGTTCTCGATACCGCGCGACACCTCGCCCGCGGCATCCGAGAGCACCTTGCCGTGCTCGGACGTGACGATCGCGGCGAGTTCGGGGGTGCGCTCCTTGAGGAGCTGCCGCAGACGGAAGAAGACGTCGGCGCGCTTGATCAGGCTCGTCTCGCGCCATGCGGGCAGGGCGGCCGCTGCGGCGGAGATGGCGGATTCGACCTCGGCGGACGAGGCGAGGGCGACGTGCTTGGAGACCTCGCCGGTGGCGGGATCGAAGACCTGGCCGGTGCGAGCCGCCTCGGCGGTCTCCACTCCGTTGATGACGTGACGGACGATGTCCACGGTGTTCCTCCGAGTGGTGATGAAGTGATCTCGAACACTCTGACCGAGGTTCGCTACGCTGGTGTTTCTCAATGTTCACAGAGTCTGGGGGGCAATAGCGATGTCAGACCGTCAGGACTTCGCGTCGGATCAGACAGATCGTCCGATCCGTGCCACCGCCCTGCTCACGGTCGGAGAGGTCCTCGCGGAGCCGGTGGTGCAGGCCGGGGCGCCGGAAGTCCTCGTCGGTGGGGCCGCACTCGACGCCGAAGTGCGCTGGGCTCACGTCTCCGACAGCGCCGGTGTCGCCCGGCTGCTCGACGGCGGGGAACTGCTGCTGAGCACGGGCGCAGGGTGGCCGGAGGAGGCGGACGAGCAGAGGGCTTTCGTCCGGGGACTGCGTCGCGCGGGCATCGCGGGGATCGTCCTGGAACTCGGCGTCTCGCATGCCCGGGTGCCGGATGCGGTGGCTGATGAGTGCGCCGAGACCGGACTCGCGCTGATCGTGCTGACGAGCGAGGTCAAGTTCGTGGCCGTGACCGAGGCCGTGCATCGAGCGCTGATCTCCGCGCAGACCGACGCCCTCTCCGAGCGTCAGCGCCTGCACGAACTCTTCACGGCGCTCAGCCTCCAGGGCGCTCCGGCGGACGTGGTGGTCGCGGAGACCGCGCGGGCACTGGGGTCTCCGGTGGTGCTGCAGAATCTCGCGCACGAGGTGATCGCCGTCGAACCTCTTCGCGTACCCGTCGTCGAGGTGCTCGCGCGGCTCGCCGACGACGGGGAGTCGGTGCCCGTGCAGGCGCGAGGGGTGCGTTGGGGGACCCTGTCAGCGCTGCAGGGGCCCGCGCATCCGGCCGGGCGACTCACGGTGCTCGAACAGGGGGCGACGGCGCTGGCCTTCGGGTGCCTCGCCGACGGGGGCGACGCCGAGTGGTCGATCCTGGCGCAGAGCGGACTCATCGACGACCTGCTCGGAGCGCGGTTCGCGAGCCCCGCCGACATCGCCGCCCGTCTCGCCGCCGGGGGCTTCGTGTTCGACGGGCATCACTGCCACGGCATCGTCGCGCACGGGGCGGTGTCGGCGAGCGAGCTCGCCTATCGGGCGCGTCAGGCGGGGTGCGCGGTGGTCGCGGCCCGCGTGGACTCCCACGATGTCGCGCTGCTCTCGGCGCCGGCATCCGTACCCTTCACCGACGCCATGATCTCGCGCATCGTGGGCCCCGACCGCACGGTGTTCGTCGGTCCGTCCGCGGAGGACGTCCTCGGACTCCTCGCCTCCCTCCGCATCGCCCGAGACCTTGCGGCGGGGGATCATCCGGGTGCCGGTCCTCGTGTGCGCAGGGTCGAGGATCGCCCCCTCGAACGGCTCGTCGCTTCGTTGCGGGACGATCATCGGCTTCACGAGCACAGCGAACGGATGCTCGCGCCGCTCGTCGAGCATGACCGGGAGCGCCGCGGCGACCTCGTGGATGTGCTGGCGGCGCTCGTCGCACACCCCGGCAACCGGTCAGCAGCGGCGGCAGCGAGCCATCTGTCCCGGTCCGTCTTCTACCAGCGCCTCACCCTGATCGCTGAGCTTCTGGGTGCCGACCTCGACGACGGGGAGACCCTCGCGGCGCTGCACCTCGCCCTCACCGCACGGCGGAGCGCTGCGCGCGGTTGAACGCGCCGTCTCTCTCACTCCCTCTCACTCTGATGCCGAGACCCCCTCTCCGCGTCGAGACCCCCGCCAGGTCGCGTGAACCACCGGGGGTCTCGACGACGGGACGGGGTCTCGACAACAGGACGGGGTCTCGACAACAGGACGGGGTCTACAGTGCGGACTGCGCGCGGGTCAGCACGTCCCGGAGGATCTGCTCGATCTCACGGAACTCCGAGGGGCCCACCGTGAGCGGAGGGGCGAGCTGGATGACGGGGTCACCGCGGTCGTCGGCGCGGCAGTACAGACCGGCCTCGAACAATGCGGGGGAGAGGAAGCCGCGCAGCAGACGCTCGGACTCGGCATCGTCGAAGGTCTCCTTCGTGCCCTTGTCCTTGACGAGTTCGATGCCGAAGAAGTAGCCGTCCCCGCGGACGTCGCCGACCAGCGGCAGGTCGAGCAGCTTCTCGAGCTCGGCGCGGAAGAGCGGCGAGTTCTCACGCACGTGGGCGTTGAGTCCCTCCTCGTCGAAGATCGCGAGGTTCTCCAGCGCGACCGCAGCCGACACGGGGTGCCCGCCGAACGTGTAACCGTGCGGGAACGACACGTCGCCGTGCGAGAACGGCTCGTAGATGCGGTCGCTGATGATCGTCGCGCCGATCGGGGAGTACCCGCTCGTCATCCCCTTGGCGCAGGTGATCATGTCGGGCACATACCCGAGGCCCGTGCAGGCGAACGTGTGGCCGAGGCGACCGAACGCGCAGATGACCTCGTCCGAGACGAGCAGGACATCGTGGCGGTCGCAGATCTCGCGCACCCGGGCGAAGTAGCCGGGAGGGGGAGGGAAGCACCCACCGGAGTTCTGCACCGGCTCCAGGAAGACCGCGGCGACCGTGTCGGCTCCCTCGAACAGGATCATCTCCTCGATGCGATCGGCCGCCCACCGGCCGAAGGCTTCGAGGTCGTCGGCGGGTCCTCCCATCTCGGCCGCGCGGTAGAAGTTCGTGTTGGGCACGCGGAAGCCTCCGGGCGTGACCGGCTCGAACATCGACTTCATCGCCGGGATGCCGGTGATCGCCAGCGCTCCCTGCGGAGTGCCGTGGTAGGCGACCGCGCGCGAGATGACCTTGTGCTTGGTGGGCTTCCCCTGCAGCTTCCAGTAGTGCTTGGCCAGCTTGAACGCGGTCTCGACCGCCTCGCCGCCACCCGTCGAGAAGAAGACGCGGTTGAGGTCACCGGGCGCCTCGTCGGCGAGACGGTCGGCCAGCTCGATCGCCGCCGGGTGGGCATAGGACCACAGCGGGAAGAACGACAACTCGGATGCCTGTGCGGCAGCGGCCTCAGCCAGCCGACGTCGACCGTGCCCGGCGTTCACGACGAACAGGCCGGCGAGCCCGTCGAAGTACTCCTTGCCCTTCGCGTCCCAGATCCGGTGGCCTTCGCCTTTCACGATGATCGGCACACCGGACTCGGCCATCGTCGACTGACGCGTGAAGTGCATCCACAGATGGTCCTTCGCCATCGTCTGCAGTGCGGACTCCGAGGGAGTGGTGCGGGCGGTGTTCATCTGGTCCCCCAGTTGTAGAGCTGCTTCTGCAGCTTCGCGTAGATGAAGGTCTCGGTGGAGAGGACTCCGTCGATCGGCCGGATGGTGTCGTTGATCAGTGCCAGCAGGTCGTCGTCGTCCTCGCAGACGACCTCGGCGAGCACGTCGAAGGAGCCGACCGTGATGACCACGTAGTCGACCGCATCGATCGCCGCGACGGCCTCGGCGACGTGACGCGTGTCGCCGGAGACGCGGATGCCGATCAGGGCCTGGCGCGGGAAGCCGAGCTGCATCGGGTCGGTCACGGCGACGATCTGCATCACGCCGGACTCGGTGAGCCGCTGCACCCGCTGACGTACGGCAGCCTCGCTCAACCCGACGACACGTCCGATGTCGGAGTAGGAGCGACGGCCGTCTTCTTGGAGCAACTCGATGATCGTCTTGGAGATCGCATCGAGAGGGGGATGTTTCTTCACCGAACCCATGGTGCGATCTTCGCACTCGACGGCGCCTCTGGCAACCGATTCCGCCGTATTTAGGGCGAATGTCGGCGGAATCGGCTGTCCAGGCTCAGCTTTCGATCGGTCCCAGCAACGCGCTCGCCGCAGTGGAGTGCGCGGATTCCGGGTCTGACGGGTGGAACGCGCCGGCCAGGACGTCCCGGTAGAGCCGCGACAGCTCGTTCGCCGAGAAGTAGGAGCCGCCGCCCGCGACCAGCATCGCCTCGTCCACGACCTGCTTCGCCATCGTGATCGCGCGGTGCTTGACGCCGGACAGCAGGGGGAACCAGCGCGCCCCGTGTTCGACGCGGTCGTCGACGTCGCGGGCGAGTGCGGCGATCTGGGGAGGGAGCGCGTCGTAGGCGATCGACATGTCGGCGATGCGCCAGCGGATGTCGGGATCCTGGCTGTATGCCGTGCCGGTCTTCTTGGAGTGCCGCTTCTGCGCGGTCGCGACCGCGAGCTCGAGGGCACGGCGCGCGATGCCGGTGTAGACCGAGGCCAGCAGGATCTCGAACACCGAGAAGATGCCGAACACGATGGGGTCAGGGCTGGGCCCGGGCGGGATGCGGCGCACCACGTGATCGGCCTCCGCCACGGCGCCGTCCAGTCGCGTGGTGCGGCTCTGCGTGGCCCGCATGCCCAGCGTGTCCCAGTCGTCGGACGTCGTCACCGCATCTGTCCGGTCGATGAAGGCGAACACGAGCTGCGGAGCATCGGCGCTCGTGGTGTCGAGTCCGTGCAGGCCGAGTCGCGTCCACACCGGAGCGAGGGAGGTGAAGATCTTGGTTCCGGTGAACGCATAGCCCCCGTCGCCGTCCGGCACCGCGTCGGTGTCGCTGCCGAACAGGACCAGGTCGTTGCCTCCCTCGCTGATGCCGAAGGCGAAGACCTCGCCCGCGACCGCGCCGTCCTGCACGAACTCCAGGCCGGGGACCCCGCGATCGGAGAACACCTTCGCGACGCCGGTCCACACCAGGTGCATGTTGATCGCGAGGGCCGTCGCCGGTGCGGCGCCCGCGAGGCGCTGCTGCAGGATCGCGGCCTCGGCGAGACCGAGCCCCGCGCCGCCGCGTTCCGTCGGCACCAGGATCGACAGGTAGCCCGCGTCGCGCAGTTCCTCGAGGTCCTGTTGGGGGAAGGTGTTCTCGCGGTCGTGGATCGGAGCGCGTTCGCGGATGCGGTCGAGGAGGTCGTCGGGCAGGAAGGTCGTGGGATCGAAGTCGTTCATGCCAGTGCCTCCAGAAGCTGCCGGATGGATTCGTCGGGGCGGTCGCGGTGCAGGGAATGTCCGGCACCCTCGACGACGGACAGGGTGATCAGCGGGCTCGCCGCGAGGACCTCCTTCGCGAGGGCACCCGTGAAGATGCTGTAGACGGCGGGGTCGGCGCCGATCACATGGGTCGGCACCGTGAGGCGCGCGGCGTCGGCTCGTACGTCCCACGGCTGATTCTGGGCGCTGGTCTGCTCCACCGCCCATGCGCTTGCGCGCCGTACCGCGTCGATCTTGAGCTCGTGATCCTGCGGATGCCAGTGCGGATGCTCCTCCTGCACGACCTCGAGTCGTGTGTCCGCGAACGCGCGCTCCTGGCTCTTCCTGACGATGGCGGCATCGCGCCCGTCGACGTGGATCGCGGGATCGATCAGGACCAGGCGCCGCGTCCACTCCGGAGCGGCTGCCGCGGCGACCGTGCTGGCGGCGCCTCCGAGCGAATGACCGATGACCGCGTCCCAGGGGCCGCCGTCATCGGGCTGTGTCGCCGCGAGATCGGCACCGTACGCGGCGACGCTGTAGTCGAGGGACCGCGGGGCGTCGCCGTGTCCGCGGAGGTCGACGGCCGTCGCATGCCAGCCCGCCGTGGCGAGAGCATCGCCGAGGCGCCACATCAGAGCGCCGGAGGAACCGAGACCGTGGACCAGGAGGGCCCGCCGAGAGGCCGTGGGGGAGCCCCAGGCGATGCGAGGCAGGGTGAGCGGTGCGGGCATGGCACCAGCCTACGACCGGTCGGGGCGCGGTCAGCCGCGCGGAACCAGAGGCGGCAGGTCGGCCGCGATCGTCAGGACGCGCTCGGCTGTGGCGTGACCCGCGGAGAGGCGCGTGGCGAGATCGTCGCCGTCGAGGGTCGCGCTCAGGAAGCCGGAGGCGAAGGCGTCTCCGGCCCCGACCGGCTCGACGACCTCGACCACCGGGGCGGGGACGAACACCGGCTCGGACTCGCCCTCGAAGGCGGTCGCCCCCACGTCGCCGTCCTTGACGACCAGCAGGCCGCAGTTCGGCAGGAACGCACGGATCTCGGCAGGTGAGACCGTCCCCCAGATGCGCTCCGCCTCGTCGCGCCCGACGAAAGCGATGTCGGCGGCGTCGGCCAGGCGGGCGAGGGTCTCGGCCGCGTCTTCCCTGCTCCACAGCTGACGGCGGTCGTTCACGTCGAAGGACACGAGAGCGCCCGCCGTGCGGGCATCGATGAAGAGCCGATCGGTCATCTCCCGGCAGGACGCGGAGAGGGCGGGGGTGATCCCGGTCGTGTGCACGATGCGCACACCCTCGAGCCGTGACGGGGCCAGGAAACCGGGTTCCATGAGGGAGGCGGCCGATCCTCGGCGGTAGTAGTAGACGGTCGACGTCTCGACGCCGGGGTCCTTGAACATGACTCCGGTCGGGGAGTCCTCGTCCCGCTCGACCCACAGCTCCACGCCACGACGTTCGAGCTCCGAGGTGATCCGGTCGCCCATCGGGTCCGCGCCGAGTCGCGAGGCCCAGGCGGCGCGGTGTCCGCTGGCGGCGACGCCGACGGACACATTCGCCTCCGCGCCGGCGAGACCGAGCGTCGCCTGCCCGGCATCGGCGAGACCGGCGTCGGTCGGGGTGATCAACACCATGGACTCGCCGACGCAGACGATCTCGGGGGCGGAGCTCGGAGTGGAAGGGGAGTTCATGAAGGAGTGACCGCCAAGGGTTCGGTGTCGGGATGCGGGCTCGCGTCGCGATGACGCAGATCAGGGAAGGAACGGACGAAGACGACGGAGACGATCAGCCCGACCGCCGCGAAGATCGTGGCGGCGAGGTACGCGCCTCGCCAGTCGCTGACATCGACGAGGAAGCCGGCGACGGCGGAACCGGCGGCCGCGCCGATCAGCTGGCCGGTGCCGGCCCAGCCGAACGCCTCCGCGGTCTCGCTGAACTTCACACTCGCGGTGGTGATGGCGAAGAGGACGGCGAGGGCCGGGGCGATACCGATGCCCGCGAGGATCAGGGTGCCGCCGAGCCAGAACACGTTGAGCATGACCATCGTCAGGCCGAGTCCGATCGTGACGATCAGCAGACGGCGCGCCATGGCCCAGGGGCCGATGGGGATGTGCCCGAACGCCAGGCCGCCTGCCAGGCTCCCGGCCGAGAACACGGCGAGGATGAGTCCGGCCGCCAGGCTTCCGTGTTCGAAGGTGGCCACCACGCCCACCTCCACGGCGGCACAGGCGCCGATCAGCAGGAAGCCGATCACCGTCGCCAGCAGGACCGGCGGCTTGAGGACGACCTTGCCCAGTGCATGGCGGCTGCGCGGGATCCGCACGCGTCCGACTTCGGGGGAGAGGATGAACCAGGCTCCGCCGGCGACGAGGACGATCGCGACGAGCAGAAGGCCCTCCGTGGTCCCGACCTGGGTGGACACGAGCGTGATGACGACCGGCGCCAGCACCCAGATGATCTCCTGCAGCGATGCGTCGAGGGAGAACAGCGGAGTGAGGTGGGAGGAGTTGACGAGCTTCGGGTAGATCGTGCGGACCGCGGCCTGGACCGGCGGGGTGGACAGCCCGGCGACCATCCCGAGGGCCATGTAGCCGGGCACATCGAGGGGAAGGACCGCGAGGCCGAGCACCGCGACGACGCACACGGCGAGCGTCAGGGTGAGCACCCGCCGCATCCCCCAGGCGCCCATCCACCGACTCGTGACGGGACCTGCGACGGCCTGACCGACGCTGGTCGCCGCGAGGACGAGTCCGGCCGATCCGTACGACCCGGTCTGCTGCTCGACGTGCAGCAGGATCGCCAGCGACATCATGCCGTTGGGGAAGCGCGCGGTCAGCTGAGCCGCGATCATGCGCGCCACACCAGGCGTGCGAAGAAGATCCCGATATCCCGCCACGAGACAACGGTACCGGGCCTCGGAGGCGGTCGTGGAAGCGCTCGTGCGGCGACACGCCGCGACACGCCGAACGACGAATTCCACAGGAATCCGAATGTCCGAGGACCGGCGTACGGTGCCCCCTGTGGATGGATCGTTCACAGGGGCTTCCCAGCCGCGATTTCACGCGGTTCGCGCCCCTCAGGACGGGGCCTTCGCCTGTGGAGGAAACGGTGGAGAACCTGTGTTGAGGCCGTGGAGAACGGTGGATAACTACACGGATGTAACTACTACCCCTTGTGGTCGCCCCCAATGTCGGTCCCCATATGTAGTATTGAAGTCCCGGCAGGGGGTCTACCGGGAAACAGCCTGATGAGAAGCAGGCCAGAGATTTGAGGGGTTACGAAAAGATGTCGATCACGGTCTACACCAAGCCTTCCTGCGTTCAGTGCAACGCGACCTACCGTGCCCTGGATGCCAAGGGCATCGAGTACGAGGTTCTCGACCTTTCCGAGGACCCGACGGCCCTCGAGCAGGTCAAGGCGCTCGGCTACCTGCAGGCGCCTGTCGTCGTCACCGACGAGGGCCACTGGTCGGGCTTCCGTCCCGACAAGATCGACGAGCTCGCCTCTCGTCTGGCGTGACCTCCCATGAGCGCCGTCGCGACCGCAGCGCCGCTCCTGATCTACTTCTCGAGCGTGTCGGGTAACACCGCGCGGTTCGTCGAGAAGCTCGGGCTCCCCGCCCGACGAATCCCCCTCCACCGGAACGAAGAAGACCTCGTCATCGACGAGCCCTTCGTGCTGGTCACCCCCACCTATGGCGGGGGCGCGGGACGAGGCGTCGAGAAGGGCGCCGTTCCCAAGCAGGTGATCCGGTTCCTCAACGACGAGCGCAACCGGCGTCACCTCCGCGGTGTGATCTCCGCGGGCAACACCAACTTCGGCGATGCCTTCTGCCTCGCCGGTGACATCATCAGCCGCAAGTGCCACGTGCCTCACTTGTATCGGCTCGAGATCTTCGGCACACAAGACGATGTGGATCGCGTGAGCGACGGATTGGAACGACGGTGGCAGCTTCAGTGACCGAGACAGTGGCATTCAAGGCGAACCCCTCCTACGAGGGACTCGACTATCACGCCCTCAACGCGATGCTCAACCTGTACGACGCGAACGGGAAGATCCAGTTCGACGCCGACAAGCGGGCCGCGCGGGAGTACTTCCTGCAGCACGTGAACCAGAACACGGTGTTCTTCCACTCGCTCAAGGAGCGCCTGGACTACCTCGTGGAGAAGGAGTACTACGAGGGCGCCGTCATCGAGAAGTACTCGATGGAGTTCATCCAGAAGCTCAACGACCTCGCCTACGGCAAGAAGTTCCGCTTCGAGACGTTCCTGGGTGCGTTCAAGTACTACACGAGCTACACGCTCAAGACCTTCGACGGCAAGCGCTACCTCGAGCGCTTCGAGGACCGCGTCGTGATGACCGCCCTCGGCCTCGCGGACGGCGACGAGAAGCTCGCCGTCGCCCTCGTCGAGGAGATCATCTCCGGTCGCTTCCAGCCGGCCACCCCGACGTTCCTCAACGCGGGCAAGGCGCAGCGCGGTGAGCTCGTCAGCTGCTTCCTGCTGCGCATCGAGGACAACATGGAGTCCATCGCCCGCGGCATCAACTCCGCGCTGCAGCTGTCCAAGCGCGGTGGCGGCGTGGCACTGCTGCTGTCGAACATCCGCGAGTCGGGTGCGCCGATCAAGCAGATCGAGAACCAGTCGTCCGGAATCATCCCCGTGATGAAGCTGCTCGAAGACAGCTTCAGCTACGCCAACCAGCTCGGTGCCCGTCAGGGTGCGGGAGCGGTGTACCTCAACGCGCACCACCCCGACATCATGCGATTCCTCGACACGAAGCGTGAGAACGCCGACGAGAAGATCCGCATCAAGACCCTGTCGCTGGGCGTCGTCGTCCCCGACATCACGTTCGAGCTCGCGAAGAACGACGAAGACATGTACCTGTTCTCGCCGTACGACGTCGAGAAGGTCTACGGCGTGCCCTTCGGCGACATCTCGGTCACCGAGAAGTACCGCGAGATGGTCGACGACCCGCGCATCAAGAAGACCAAGATCAACGCGCGCGAGTTCTTCCAGACCGTCGCCGAGATCCAGTTCGAGTCCGGCTACCCGTACGTCATGTTCGAGGACACGGTGAACAAGGCCAACCCGATCAAGGGTCGGATCAACATGTCCAACCTCTGCAGCGAGATCCTGCAGGTGAACACGCCGACCACGTACAACGACGACCTGTCGTACGACAACATCGGCAAGGACATCTCCTGCAACCTCGGCTCGATGAACATCGCGCTGTCGATGGATGCCGACGACCTCGGCCAGACCGTCGAGACGGCGATCCGCGCGCTCACCGCAGTCAGCGACCAGAGCCACATCGGCTCGGTGCGCTCGATCGAAGACGGCAACGACCGTTCGCACGCGATCGGCCTCGGCCAGATGAACCTGCACGGCTACCTCGCTCGCGAGCACGTGCACTACGGGTCGGAAGAGGGCATCGACTTCACGAACATCTACTTCTACACCGTGCTGTCCCACGCGCTGCGTGCCTCGAACAACCTCGCGATCGAGCGCGGTACGACGTTCGACGGGTTCGAGGACTCGAAGTACGCGTCGGGGGAGTTCTTCGACAAGTACATCGATCAGGCGTGGGTCCCCGCGACCGAGAAGGTCAAGGAGCTCTTCGCCGGCAAGCACATCCCGACGCAGGAGGACTGGGTCGAACTGAAGGCCTCGATTCAGAAGCACGGCATCTACAACCAGAACCTGCAGGCGGTCCCGCCCACGGGCTCGATCTCGTACATCAACAACTCCACGTCGTCGATCCACCCGATCGCGTCGAAGATCGAGATCCGCAAGGAAGGCAAGCTCGGTCGCGTGTACTACCCGGCGGCGTTCATGACGAACGACAACCTGGAGTACTACCAGGACGCATACGAGATCGGCTACGAGAAGGTCATCGACACGTACGCGGCGGCCACCCAGCACGTCGACCAGGGTCTGTCGCTGACGCTGTTCTTCAAGGACACCGCCACCACGCGCGACATCAACAAGGCGCAGATCTACGCGTGGCGCAAGGGCATCAAGACGATCTACTACATCCGTCTGCGCCAGCTGGCGCTTGAGGGCACCGACATGGCCGAGTGCGTCTCGTGCATGCTCTGACCTGAGAACCTGTCGACCCGAGAACGCGGCTGAAACCCGAGAAACGACGAAGAACATGACCCCTGAAAGACTCAAGCTGGTCTCCAGCGTGCAGGCGATCAACTGGAACCGCATCCAGGACGACAAGGACCTCGAGGTCTGGAACCGTCTGGTGAACAACTTCTGGCTGCCGGAGAAGGTGCCGCTGTCGAACGACGTGCAGTCGTGGAACACGCTCACCCCCGACGAGCAGCTGCTCACCATGCGGGTGTTCACCGGTCTGACGCTGCTCGACACGATCCAGGGCACCGTGGGTGCGGTGTCGCTGATCCCCGACGCGATCACGCCTCACGAAGAGGCCGTGTACACGAACATCGCGTTCATGGAGTCGGTGCACGCGAAGAGCTACTCCTCGATCTTCTCGACGCTCGCGTCGACGAAGGAGATCGACGAGGCGTTCCGGTGGTCGACCGAGAATCCGAACCTTCAGAAGAAGGCTCAGATCATCATGGACTACTACCAGGGCGATGACCCGCTCAAGCGCAAGGTGGCCTCCACCCTGTTGGAGTCGTTCCTCTTCTATTCGGGCTTCTACCTGCCGATCTACTGGTCGTCCAAGGCGAAGCTGACGAACACGGCCGACCTGATCCGCCTCATCATCCGTGACGAGGCCGTGCACGGGTACTACATCGGCTACAAGTTCCAGAAGGGGCTCGAGAACGAGACCCAGGAGCGTCGTGACGAGCTCAAGGACTACACGTTCTCGCTGATGTACGAGCTCTACGACAACGAGGTGCAGTACACGCAGGACCTCTACGACGGCGTCGGTCTGACCGAGGACGTGAAGAAGTTCCTGCACTACAACGCCAACAAGGCCCTCATGAACCTGGGCTACGAGGCGATGTTCCCCTCCAGCGTCACGAACGTGAACCCGGCGATCCTGTCGGCGCTCTCACCGAACGCCGACGAGAACCACGACTTCTTCTCGGGGTCGGGCTCGTCGTACGTCATCGGCAAGGCCGAGGCCACGGAAGACGACGACTGGGACTTCTAGGACCCTGTCCGTCGGCGTCAGCCCTCGTCGACCACCACGAAGCCCCGGCCCGCAGCTCCCCTCGAGCGGCAGGCCGGGGCCTTCGCGTGATCAGTCCGCGTCGTCCTCGACGCGGGCAACGGTCATTCGGCGGCTGCGGCCTCGGTGACCTGATCGGCTGAGATCGGCCGGGGGTCCTTCAGATACGGACGCAGGGTCTCGAAGAAGAGCGTCAGTGTGTCGGAGCGGTTCGCGCGCCCTTCCTCCTCGTAGAGGACTTGAAGTCGCATTCCCTCTGCGAGGGCTATGGCCCAGCGGGCGACCGTCTCGGCGGTGACTCCCGCGGGCATCGCGTCGAAGTCGAACGTCTCGGCGATGCTGCGGGTGAACTCGTCGAGCCTCAGCCGATGCTGCTCGACGAAGTAGTCGTGCGCGGGGTGGGTCTCGGCGAGCGCTTCCGCAGAGATCATCGCGTTGAGCTGCACCAGGGCGAGGTCGGACTCGTGTTCCTTCAGGGTGTGCAGGTAGCTGTTGAGATAAGCGACACCGGTGAGCCCGCCCTCTCGCAAGCGGCGGATAGCGTCGGCATCCCGTGCATTGAGCACCGCCAGGAGGAGCTCGGGCTTCGACGGGAAGTGATGCAGCAACCCGGCTTGTGAGATACCCGCTCTCGCCGCGATGTCCGCGATCGATGCGGAGTGGTAGCCGCCCTCGGAGAAGATCTCACTCGCGATGTCGAGGATGTTCTCCCGTCGGGCTTCCCCCTTGGGGTTCCGGCGTTTGCGGGGTGCCCTCGGTTCCGAAGCGGCTGTCATGAAACGTCCTTTCGCGGTGCCCTCAGACTAGCGAGCGGCGCGCGGGGAGCGGGCAGGGACGGGGGTCCGTCGAAAACTTAATGAGATTGGGTATTGATAAACCGACCAAGTGCACGGTAATTTTATCGCCAAGACGGACGCACAACCCGTCCCCTACACAGCAGCATGTCGACAAGGAGGTCCTATGCGATCGTCATGGAAGAAACTCGCGGGCGGTGTCGCCGTCGCGGTGAGCGCGGCACTCGTGCTCGCCGGATGCGGTGGAGGCGGTGGTTCGGAAGGCGGATCCGAATCCGGCGGAGGCGGGCAGACCTTGACGGTCGCGGCCCGCCAGGATGTCGCGTCGTTCGACACCGGCCAGCTCGACACCGGTTTCCAGGTGCAGTACTGGCAGCCGGTCTACGACACCCTCCTTCGCTACACCCCGACCGGGGAGATCGAGCCGAACATGGCGGAGGCGTTCACCTACAACGAGGACAACACGGTTCTCACCCTTCAGCTGCGTGACGGCATCACCTTCAGCGACGGCACACCCTTCACCGCCGATGTCGTGAAGGCCAACATCGAGCACCTCCAGTCCGGGACGGGTGTGGCCGTCTACATGGTCGGGCTCGTGGATGAGGTCGTCGTCGTCGATGACCTGACCGTCGAGATCCACCTCAGCGCTCCGGACCCCGCCTTCACCTACTACCTCTCGCTGGTGGCGGGCGCGATGGCTTCGCCGGAGGCTTTCGGTACCGAGTCGTTCGCGACGACTCCGGTCGGCTCCGGCCCCTACCTGCTCGACGCCGACGGAACCATCCGCGGCAGCCAGTACAGCTACGTGCGCAATCCCGACTACTGGAACCCGGACGCTTACCCCTACGACAAGATCGTCGTCAAGCCGATGGAGGACATCACCGCGCGGCTCAACGCCATCAAGTCCGGACAGGTCAACACCACCGACGTCGACGCCAGTGTGCTCAAGGAAGCGGAGTCCGCGGGGCTCACGATCAACGAAGCACAGGTCACGTGGCTCGGCCTCATCATCTTCGACCGCGACGGAGCGCAGGTGCCCGCCCTCGGTGACGTCCGGGTGCGCCAGGCGCTCAACTACGCGATCGACGGCGAAGCGATCGTGAAGAACATCTACGGCGGCAACGGCGCGCAGTCCCAGCAGATCTTCAACCCGGACAGCCCGGCCTACGTCGGCGACCTCGACGGCGCCTATCCGTATGACCCGGAGAAGGCGAAGGAGCTGCTGGCGGAAGCCGGCTACCCCGATGGGTTCGACATCACGATGCCCGAGGTCAAGGGAGACCTGACGCAGCCCTACATCACGCAGCAGCTCGCTGACGTCGGCATCACCGTGACCTGGGACAAGGTGGCCTCCGAGAACCTCGTGAGCGACCTCCTCGGCGGCACGTACGCCATCGCCTCCTTCGGATCCAGCTCGGGGCACCCCTGGCGCGACATCTTCAAGATGATCTCGCCGGACGGAGCGTGGAACCCGCTGCACACGACGACACCGGAGCTGGATGCTCTCCTGTCCGAGGTTCAGGCCACGACCGGGGAGGAGCAGACCGCCGCCTACCAGGCCGTGAACGAGTACATCACGGAGAACGCCTGGTTCGGCATCTGGCTCTTCACTTCGGTGATCCAGCTGACCGACGCGGGAACGACCACGCAGATGCAGCTCGGAAGCAACGTCCCCTACCTGTCGAGCTACGCGCCCGCAGGATGAG
>NZ_JBMJAF010000002.1:0-196667 GCF_049099505.1 Microbacterium sp. IO18 | reverse complement strand
GGGGCCGGCTCCGGCCGCCCCCGCACCCTGAAGGAGTCGAACGTGCTGACATTCCTCATGAGACGCCTCCTGGCGGGCATCGTGCTCGTCGTCGCGATCTCTTTCGTCGCTTTCGCGTTGATGTACGCGGGCGGCGCCGACATCGCCCGGAGCATTCTCGGCCCCGAGGCCACGCAGGATCAGGTCGACGCCAAGGCCGCGGAGCTCGGCATCGACCAGCCGCTGCTGGTGCAGTACGGCGAGTGGTTCACGCACATGATCAGGGGCGACTTCGGGCGCTCGTGGTTCACCGCCGAATCGGTCACCGACGCCGTCGTCTCGCGTCTCGGCGTGACGCTGTCGATCGTCGTCGTCTCGCTCATCGCGGTCGCCGTCATCAGCGTCGTCCTCGGCGTCGTCGCCGCCATCCGCCGTGGCTGGGTCGACAAGGTGGTCCAGGTCGTGTCCGTCGTGGGCGTCGCCCTTCCCAACTTCTGGGTCGCGCTCGTCCTCGTGCTCACCCTCGCGATCAGCATCCCGCTGTTCCCCGCCACCGGCTACGTGCAACCGAAGGAGAGCGTCAGCGGATGGCTGCTCTCCATCACTCTCCCCGTGATCGCGATCACGATCGGAGGAATCGCCGGAGCCGCACAGCAGATCCGCGGATCGGTGCTCGACGTGTCTCGGCAGGACTTCGTCCGCACCCTCCGTTCGCGGGGCCTCCCGGAGCGCCGAGTGATCACCAACCACATCCTGCGCAACTCACTCGGTCCGGCGATGACGGTGCTCAGTCTCCAGTTCATCGCGATGGTCGGCGGTTCTGTCGTGATCGAGAAGGTCTTCGCTATCCCCGGCCTCGGCATGCTGGCGCTCAACGCCACCCTGCGCGGCGACATCCCCATCGTGATGGCCGTGGTCATGACGATGGCCGTCGTCGTGATCGTCGTCAATCTCCTCATCGACCTGGTCAACGGCTGGGCGAGCCCGAAGGTGCGTGTGCAATGACCACTCCCACAACTCAGGCGATCGTGACCGCGCGCCGTCGCGACAGGCCCAGCGTGATGCGTGCGGTTCTGCGCAACCCGCTCGGTGCCGCCTCCCTCGTCACGATCGTCCTCATCGTGCTGATCAGCGTGGCCGCGCCCCTGATCGCCCCCTTCGACCCCGCCTACGTCGACATCACGGCCGCGAACGTGCCGCCCGGCACCGACGGTCACCTGCTCGGCGCCGACGCCTCGGGACGGGACGTGTTCAGTCGTCTCCTCGTCGCCGGTCAGCTCACGCTCGCGGGGGCCGCGGTCACGGTGATCATCGCCGTACTGCTCGGTGTGAGCGTCGGTCTGATCTCGGGATACTTCGGCAAGACGTTCGATCTCGCGGCGGGATGGGTCTCCGACCTCGTGCTGGTCCTGCCGAGCAAGATCGTCCTCGTCGCGCTGTTCGCCGTGATCGGACCGAACACCCTCGTGACCATGGCCGTCCTCGGGGTGATGGTCGCGCCGCAGTTCTACCGTCTGGTTCGCAACCTCGTCATGGGCGTCAAGAACGAGCTCTACGTGGATGCCGCCCGCGTCTCGGGGCTCTCCGACGCCGCGATCATCGGACGGCACGTGCTCTTCGCGGTGCGGGCACCGATCATCATCCAGGCTGCGTTCGTGGCGGGCATCGCCGTCGTGATCCAGGCCGGCCTGGAATTCATCGGCCTCGGCGACCCGAACACTCCGACGTGGGGCGGCATGCTGCAGGATGCCTTCGCTGCCATGTACAAGTCGCCGACCATGCTGATCTGGCCCGGCCTCGCGATCGGTCTGTTCGTCGCAGCCTGTGTGCTCCTCGGCAACGCGGTGCGCGATGCGCTCGAGGGCACGGATGCGGCCCTGACCGCGGCGACGCCCGCCGCGACCGTCTCGACGACCGCGGTGAAGACGGTCGACGAGCCCGTGCTCACCGACGACTCCGCGGACGCAGCCGCCCTCTTGCAGGTCGAGGGCCTGTCGGTGGGATACCCGTCGCGTGAGGGGGAGGTGAAATCCGTCGTCGAGTCGGTCTCCTTCTCCGTCCGCCCCGGCGAGGTCGTCGGCGTGGTGGGGGAGTCGGGATCGGGCAAGTCGCAGACGGCCTTCTCGATCCTGGGCTTGCTGCCGACCGGCGGACGGGTGACCGGTGGACGCATCCTCTTCGAAGGGACCGAACTCGACCCGCGCGCCGGTGCGGCCCGTCTCCGGGGCACGCGCATCGCCTACATCCCGCAGGAGCCGATGAGCAATCTCGACCCCGCGTATCGGATCGGCGCTCAGCTCATGGAGCCCCTCGTGATCGTCTCGAAGCTCAGCAAGGCGAAGGCGAAGGAACGAGCGCTGGCGCTGCTGGCGAGGGTGGGCATCTCCGACCCGAAGCGCGTGTTCGATGCCTATCCGCACGAGATCTCCGGCGGCATGGCGCAGCGTGTGCTCATCGCCGGAGCGATCGCCGGGGAACCGGATCTGATCATCGCCGACGAACCGACGACCGCGCTGGACGTCACGGTGCAGGCCGAGATCCTCGACATCCTGCGCGACCTCCAATCGGAGCGCGGTATGGCCATGATGCTCGTCACGCACAACTTCGGCGTCGTGGCCGACCTCTGCGACCGCGTCGTCGTGATGCAGACCGGACGTGTCGTCGAGGCAGGGCCCGTCGCGCGGATCTTCGACGATCCTCAGCACGCGTACACCAAGATGCTCCTCGGTTCGATCCTCGACGGCGGCCCGGCACGGCCGGACTACGAGGGCGCTGACGGATCTTCCGAGCCCACCCCGAAGGAGGTCGCACTGTGACCGATCCGCTGTTGGAAGTCTCCGATCTCCGTGTCGCCTACCCGCGCAAGGGATGGCGCCGGGAACCCGTCGAGATCCTGCATGGTGTCTCGATCGACGTCCGTCCCGGTGAGACCGTCGGTCTCGTCGGCGAATCGGGGTCGGGCAAGACGACACTCGGCCGAGCGATCCTCGGTCTCGCGCCCATCACCGGAGGTGCCATCCGCTTCGAGGGAGCGGACATCACCAGCGCGGACCGCTCCCAGCGCCGACAGCTGGCCCGCGACATCCAGGTCGTGTTCCAGGACCCCTACGGATCGCTGAATCCGGCTCTGCGCATCGAGGACATCCTCGCCGAGCCGCTGCGGGCGCAAGGCATTCGTCGGGAGATCGCGAGAGAACGCGTCACCGAGCTTCTCACGCAGGTGAGGCTTCCCGAGGACGCCGGCAATCGACTGCCCCGGGAATTCTCCGGCGGTCAACGTCAGCGTGTCGCGATCGCGCGTGCTCTGGCACTGCAGCCCAAGCTGATCGTGTGCGATGAGCCCGTCTCAGCACTCGACCTCTCGACCCAGGCTCGGGTGCTCGACCTCTTCGTCGAGATCCAGGAACGCACCGGCGTCGCCCTGCTGTTCGTGTCGCACGACCTGGCCGTCGTGCGACACGTCAGCCACCGCGTCGCTGTGATGTACCGGGGGGACATCGTGGAGTTCGGACGAGGAGAGGCCGTCACAGCCGACCCCGAGCACGCGTACACGCGCCGTCTGCTGATGGCGGCACCGGTGCCGCATCCGGCGGAGCAGCAGGAGCGTCGCGCTGAGCGGCGTCGCATCCTCGAGTCCGAGGCGCAGGCCATGATCGAGGCCGTATGACCGAGGCGCGCTCATGCAACTGACGATGGAGACGCTCGATCTGGCGCTGCGTATCGCCGCGGCGATCCTGCTCGGCGCGGCGATCGGCCTGGAGCGGCAGTGGCGATCGCGGATGGCGGGTATCCGCACGAATGCGCTCGTCTCGGGCGGTTCGGCGCTGTTCGTGGTGCTCGGTGCCTATGGGTTCGACGGAGTCACGGCCGATCCGACCAGGGTCGCCGCCCAGGTGGTCTCCGGCATCGGGTTCCTCGGCGCGGGGGTGATCCTTCGCGAGGGGTTGAACATCCGCGGGCTGAACACGGCGGCGACGCTCTGGTGCGCCGCGGCGATCGGATCCCTCGCTGGGGCAGGTCTCTACATCCTCGCGATCGTGGGCGCCGCCTTCATCATCGGCGCGAACACGGTCATGCGCCCCGTGAGCAGACTCGTCAACAGCCGTCGCCGCTCGCCCGACGGGGAGAGCGCCGAGGACGATGACGGTCCGCTGCAGCCGATCGAGTACATGCTCGAGGCGAAGACGAACGACAAGAGCGAGCAGCGGGTGCGAGCCCTCGTCCTGCAGGCGGTCAGCCGCCCGGAGCTCACCCTCCGCTCACTCCGCTCCTCGAGCGGCAAGAACTCGCGCGTGGTCGTCCATGCCGACCTGCTCGCCAGCTCGAACGCGGATGCGGGGGTGCTCGAACGTGCCGTTCAGCGCATCAGCCTCGACCCCAAGGTCATGTCGGTGCGCTGGTGGGCGGAGGACGACGCCGATGACTGACACGACGACCGCTCGCCCGAGCCTCGCGGGCGACGACGCACGCAAGGAGAAGCAACGATGAAAGCCATCATGGTCATGTACGACACCCTCAACCGGAAGCTGCTGCCTCCCTACGGTGCCGATCAGGTCGTCGCGCCGAACTTCTCCCGACTCACGGAGCGCACGGCGACCTTCGACAACTGCTACGCCGGCTCGATGCCGTGCGTACCCGCCCGCCGCGAGATGCACACGGGACGCTACAACTTCCTGCACCGCTCCTGGGGGCCGCTCGAGCCGTTCGACGACTCCGTGCCCGAGATGCTCCGTGGCGCGGGGGTCTACACGCACCTGGTCACCGACAACCGGCACTACTGGGGCGATGGCGGTGCGACGTATCACGGGCGCTTCTCCACGTTCGAGTTCTTCCGCGGACAGGAAGGCGATGCCTGGAAGGGGCAGGTCGCCGACCCTGACATCCCCGACACCGTGGTCAACCGCAGCGACAAGGTCTGGCGACAGGACTGGATCAATCGCACCCATCTGCAGGATGAGGCGGATCACCCGCAGACGCTCACGTTCGACGCCGGCATGGAGTTCCTGCGCACGAACGTCGACGCCGACGACTGGTACCTCCAGATCGAGGCGTTCGACCCCCATGAACCCTTCTTCAGCTACGAGCAGTATCGGCGGCTGTACGACTCCGGCTACGAGGGCCCGAACTTCGACTGGCCCGCCTATCGTCGGGTGATCGAGGACGACGCCGAGGTCGAGCAGCTGCGCAACGAGTACATGGCACTGGTGACGATGTGCGACAACTCGCTCGGACGCGTGCTCGACTTCATGGACGAGAACGACATGTGGGACGACACGATGCTCATCGTCTGCACCGACCACGGCCTGCTCCTCGGCGAGCACAACTGGTGGGGGAAGAACGTGCAGCCGTGGTTCGACGAGAACATCCACATCCCGCTCTTCGTATGGGATCCGCGCTCGGGTGTTGCGGGGGAGCGGCGTGCGGCGCTGGTGCAGACGATCGATCTCGGTCCGACGCTGCTGGAGTTCTTCGGCGTTCCAGCCACCCCCGACATGCAGGGACGCGCTCTGGCGCAGACGGTGCGCTCGGACGAGCCGGTTCGCAGCGCCGGGCTCTTCGGGAACGCGGGCGGACACGTCAACGTCACGGACGGGCGGTACGTGTACATGCGTGCCTGCGCGGACGAGTCCAACTCTCCGCTGTTCGACTACACGCTCATGCCGACGCACATGGGAGGACGCTTCGCTCCGTCGGAGCTCGCGCAGGCGGAACTGCATCCCGGGTTCTCTTTCACGAAGGGCGCTCCGGTGCTCAAAGTCCCCGGATTCGCCTTCGGCAGCCCGTGGTCGTACGGCACGTTGCTGTTCGATCTGCAGGAGGATCCGCAGCAGGATCACCCGCTGCGCGACGAAGCGCTGGAACTGCGGATGGCGACGATGCTCGTGGAGCAGATGCGCGCGAGCGACGCACCGCCGGAGCAGTTCGAACGTCTCGGGCTGCCGGCGCATGGCGAGGTGACGGCCGAGCATCTGCTCGTCGAAGCCCAGTGGGAGCAGGTGCAGCGCGGGCTGGCGGCCGCGCCGACGGTCGCGGTCCTGGGCGAGCACTCCGTGGTCGCGACGGCGACGATCGGCGAGCTGTTCGCGGACGATGCAGTGAAGGCGACGGTCCTCGACGTGCTCCCCTTCCTCGACAACCCGTACATGGCACACATGGCCGGGGCGATGACTCTGCTCGAGGTGGCGGCGATGAAGGTGGAGGTCGATGCCGAATCACTCATCGCGCTGGATGCTCGGCTCGGTGCACTGTCGTCGCCGATCGCTGTCGCGGGGGCATAGTGCATCACGAGCAGGGGTGTTGTGCGCCGCAGCGTTCCGGGCATGAGTCTGTCCCCGCCCGGCCGCTGCGGCTATCGGCCTTGCGCCCCGGCCCGGTCGACGAGCGCGAGGTTCCGGCAGGGACATTCGCGATGGGGGATGCGCTCGACGAGGGATACCCCGGCGACGGCGAACGTCCCGTGCACGAGGTGCAGGTGAGTAGTTTCCGCATCGATGCCGCACCCGTCACCGTCGATCGGTTCGCGCGCTTCGCCGAGGCCACCGGCTACGTCACGCTCGCGGAGCGTCTCGGGGGCTCCGCAGTGTTCCACGCTTTCGTGGCTGCGGGGGAGGCGATCCTCGGTCGATCCTCTGCTGCCCCGTGGTGGTCGGAGGTCGCCGGCGCGAGTTGGCGGCATCCGGCCGGCCCGAGATCGGGGGACGCCCGAGGTGACCACCCGGTCACGCACGTCGCGTTCTCCGACGCCGTGTCCTACTGCCTGTGGGCCGGACGGCGTCTGCCCACCGAGGCTGAGTGGGAGTACGCGGCGCGAGGCGGCCTATCCGGGGCACGTTATGCCTGGGGAGATGAGCTCACACCCGCGGGCGAGCACCGCTGCAACATCTGGCAGGGCCGATTCCCTCTCAGAGACGAGGGGGATGACGGCTTCGTCGGGACCTCGCCGGTCGGCTCATTCGCCGCGAACGGGTATGGGCTGCACGATGTCGCGGGCAACGTCTGGGAGTGGTGTCAGGACTGGTTCGCCGCCGACTACTACGCGCGGTCGTCCTCACGAGATCCGATCGGCCCTGCGATGGGCGAGTTCCGCGTCATGCGTGGCGGCTCGCACCTCTGCCACGAGTCGTACTGCAACCGCTATCGCGTGTCCGCGCGCAGCGCGAGCGCCCCGGAATCGACGTCTGGCAACCTCGGCTTCCGTACCGTCGCGGTGTAGGAGCCGCGCGAGGAAGCCGGGTCGTCGGTCACCACGAAGCCCCCGCCCCGCAGCTCACTTCGAGCGGCGGGCCGGGGGCTTTCGCGTGATCAGCCCAGCGGCAGCGACGTGAAGGAAGCGGAGAAGTCCGGCACGTTCGCCGGCAGGAACGGAGCAGACCCGACGTCGACGAGCGGGTCGTCCTTCGTGTGCCTGTTCCAGAGCTCCGGGAGAGCGCGAAGGAGGAACTTCTCGATCTTGACGATCGCTCCGCCGTCGGGATTGACGGTCAGGCGGAACCGGGCGTCGTCGGTCTCGTAGCCGAGCACCTTGTTCGCTGAGGAGCCCTCCTCGACCGTGATCCCCCCGGCGAGAGCGAGGGCTTCGAGGAAGGTCGCCCGGTACTCCGCTGACGCGGTCAGGATGACGACGGAGTGTCCGAGCGCGTTGAGCATGTGCTCGGCGGCAGGCACCGCGAACTCGGCCTCGATGCTCTCGTACAGGCCGTTGGTCTCGGGCTCGCCGTCCTGGGGCATCTTGGCCGCTTCTGCCTTCTCTGCGACCAACTTCGCTTCCAGTCCTTCCTCCCATGCGGCGAGGAAGGCTGCGGGATCGGCGGGGAAATCAGACGGGGAAACGGGGAGGAACTCGAGCGCTGCTTCGTATTCGAGGACTTCGGTGGAAGTCGCGGGCGCCGCACCGATCGGATACTCCGAGCCGTAGTAGGAAGTCCACGCTCGTTCGACCGCCGACTCGTCGCCGTACTGCGCCGCGGCGTGGAGCTCCGTGTGCGACGTCTGCGAGTACGTGTGGTCCGTGTTGCTCACGTACGTGTCGCTCGCCTCCGTGACGACAGCGGCGGTCGCTCCCGTTCGGAAACTCCCGAAGGGCAGGAACTTCTCGTTCGGGCCGCCGATCATCCCCAGGTGATGCGTGGTGATGGTCACCTGCATCGGCTGGACGACGGCGTCACGGATCGAGGCTGCGGTCTCGTTCAGGTACGTCGAAGCGGAGGCGGCTTGCGGCTCGCCGACGACCCCTGGTGGGATCAGGAGGGAGGCCGTGACGGCAACGGCGGCCACCGCAGTGCCACCGACCGATACCGCCACGACGCGTCCGATGGGGCGACGTCGGGTACGACCGATCTCCTGGTGGAGCGCACGTCGCGGAGCCTGCGAGGAGTTGGCGTAGGTGGGCTTCATCTCGCGCACCGTGTCAAGGATGTCCATGGATGATCTCTTTCTCAGCGAGTCGGATGTGTGTGGTCGCGGGACGAGGCGCGTGGTCAGCCTCCGGCGACGGTGGGGGTGCCGCGAGCTTCGCCCGGATACGGCTCAATCGCGATCGGACCGTGCCGACGGGGATGCGCAACGCGGTCGCGATCTGCTCGTAGGTGAGGTCGCCCCAGGCATGCAGGAAAAGGACTTCGCGGTCACGAGTCGATAGCGCGGCAATCCGTGGATAGAGGCGTTCGATCGCCTCCGCCGCGTCGAGTTGAGCGGATGACCGGTCATGATCGTCCGGAGCGATCGGGTCGCTGTGGGCGAAGGCCGCCTGCAGCACACGCCAGTGCTGAGCCTGGGCTCGGCGGTGTTGGCTGAGCACTTTCGTCGCGATGCCCATCAACCAGGGGAGCGCGGACGTGCGATCCAGATCGAAGTGCCTACGCTTGCGGAACGCGATGAGGAAGGTCTCGCTGACGATGTCGTCGCTGGCGGCTGGGCCGACGCGGCGGGCCACATAGGCCGAGACCGCCTCGATATGTCGTTCGAATATCTCGGAGAACCTGTCCGCAGCCCGGATCGATTCGCGGATGATGTCGTTGTCGTTGGTCACACTGGATATCCGTCACTCGGCGCGATTCGGTTCCATCGGTGGCCCCTCGCCTACGCGACTCACGCTAGCGCGCGGACGAGGCGCTGATGTCGGAGGCGCCTGCGATCATCCGGGGATGGATCACCTGCGACTCCGGCTCTGGTCGGAAGACGACCTCGATCTCCTGCACGCCGCGAACACCCCGGCGATGACCGATCATCTGGGCGGCCCCGAGACCGAAGACCAGATCATGGAGCGCCACGCCCGCTATCTGCGGCTGGTCGAGGCCGGCGAGGCGCGGATGTTCGTGATCGAGGATGCCCGGGGCTCGGCGCTCGGATCGATCGGCCATTGGCACGTGGAGTGGCGGAAGGAGCCGGCACTGGAGAGTGGATGGTTCGTCCTCCCCGAAGCGCAAGGACGCGGGGTGGCGTCGAACGCCTTGGCGCTCGTCGTCGACGACGCTCGTGCGCATCGAGCGGGCCGGCGCTTCCTGACTGCCTTCCCCGAGGTCGGGAATGCTGCGTCGAACGGGGTCTGCCGACGCAACGGCTTCACCTTGGCGGGGACCGTCACCGAGCAGTTCCGCGGCGCGGAGCTGACCATGAACGAGTGGGCCCTGCCACTCACCCGTACGTCCGAGATCAGCCCGCCGGATACTCCTGGGCCTTGAGCGCCCGCGCGAGGTGGGCGGCGTTGCGCGCGGCTGTGCTGATCGCCGACGCGACCTTTTCCGGAGTCTCCTCCAGGTCTTTGTAGTCGGTCGTGTGCATGGCCTCGCCATTCCAGTAGACCGAGCCCTGGGCGGGAATCGTGTAACCCACGTCGTTCAGGGACTGGAACAGGATCGCCGCGATGTGGTGCGCCCCGTCCTCGTTTCCCACGATGCCGGCCACGGCGACCTTGTCGAACAGGGTCGGCCTGCCGCGGGCATCGGTCTCGCCGAGCTCAGCGTCGAGTCGCTCGAGCACGCGCTGTGCGATGCTCGAGTGCTGTCCCATCCAGGTGGGGGTGACGAAGACGAGGATGTCGGCGTCCAGCACGCGCCGTCGGATGCTCGGCCACTCGTCGCCGCCGCCCATGTCCTTCTCCACGCCAGGACTCAGGGTGAGGTCGACCGCGCGGACGAGATCGCCGGTGACGCCGTGCGCGGCGAGGGCGTCGAGCACCTGGGTCGCGAGGAGGTCGGAACTGGAGGCAGCGGGCGACGGCTTCAGCGTGCAGGAGACGGCGACCGCGGAGAGTGGTGTCTTCATGCTCCGAGCAGACCAGAATCGACGGCGGGTGCACAGGGGCTTCCCGTGTCCGGGCTATCCTGGTAAACGGCACCGACGACAGGAGATCCCGTGATCCTCAGCTTCCTCTTCTTCATGATCCTCTTCATCGGAGGAATCCTGCTGATGGGCATCTCGTTCGGGCTGCCGGCGTTCCAGGCGCTCGCGTTCTGCGGCGGCCTCCTGCTGGTGACTCTGGCCATGGCGTTCATGCTCCGCGAGGGCGGTTCGGCTACCCGCCGGTCGAAGAACTGGTCGGGCAACCCCACCGAGTGACCCCTCACCGCCGCTTGGCGAGTCTCGCCTCGAGGTTCGCCCTGACGGCGGGCCATTCCGGCTCGATGATCGAGTACTCCACGCTGTCCCGCAACGCACCGTTGCGATAGCGGCTCATCGCGCGCATCACGCCGTCCTGTTTGGCCCCGAGTCGTTCGATGGCCGCGCGGGACTGGAAGTTCACCCACTGTGTGGTGAGCCCGACGCGGAACGCCCCGAGTGACTCGAACGCGTGGCGGAGCAACAGCAGCTTCGACTCCGCGTTCGTGCCGGTCCCGTGCGCGGATGGCCGGTTCCAGGTGTAGCCGATGTGCAGCCGCGGGACATCCGCGACGATGTCGTAGTACGAGGTGAGCCCGAGGATGCGGCCCGCGGCGTCGAAGGCGGTGAAGGGCACCATCTCGCCCTTGTCGATGAGTCCCATCCGCCGTTCGACCTCGGCGGCGATCCCATCCGGCGCGGGAACCGAGGTGTACCACGCCGTCTTCCACAGGTCGCCTTCCTGCACCGCGTCGATGAGGCCGTCGACGTGCGAGCGTGCGAGCGGACGAAGCTCGACGAGTTCTCCGGTGAGGGTGACGGGGGCGGGAGCGACGAGGAAAGCCATGAGGATATTCAACCAGCGCGTCAGGAGACCGCGAGCGGGACGGCGCCCTCGCTCAGCAAACGCTGGAACGCGGCGACCAGCTCGACCGTGACGCCCAGCTCGAACGCGAGGCTGGCGAGGTGCGGGCCGCGGACGGCTTCGGCCTCGGCGTAGGCGCGCGAGGTGATGAGCTGTCGCGCCGCCCACTCATCGGCGCGACGCTCCTGCTGTGCGCGGAGCACGGGAGCCGAAGTGGGAAGGTGCCCCAGGTGGGCGTGGCCGAGTTCGTGCGCGAGGACGCTGCGCATCGTTCGGCCGCTCATCCCCGGCGCGAGGCGGATCGTGCGTGTCTCGGGGTCGAAGCCACCCCGGGTGCGGCCAGGACGTTCGACGATGCGCAACCGCCGCTCCTCGGCGAGGCGGACGAGGTGCTGCATGATGCTCCTCCTCGTCGCGGTCCGTGCCGGCCCCTGGTGGCCGGATCAGTCGTAGAGGTCGTCCGAGTCGGCGTCGTGGCGGACGCGGGATTCGAAGGCGACTTCGCGGCTATCTTCGCGTGGACCGGTGACATCGGGTGTGCGGCGGAGCGGCGTGATGCGCGCGGTGGGTTCGCCGTCCGCGCGGAGTCGCTCCTCCGCACGGGCGAGCAGCACGTGAGGATCGACACCGAGCGTGGCGCAGACGGAGTAGACCACCGGAACGGGGATCGCGCGCTTGCCGGTGACGTAGTTGTCGAGGGCGCTGCGTGCGATCCCGATCCCGCGAGCCATCGCGGCGATGCTGCTCCGGGAGGCGGCGATCTCCGCGCGCATCTGGCGGCCCACGGCTTCGTTGAACTCCTCAGCAGCTGTCTTCACCTGGCTCACGATAGCAGCGCTCCGAAGCCAGAATGCCGCCATTCTGGTTCACTCGGCGGCTGTGAGTGTCCGTGCGGAGCGGTAGCGTAGGCGTATGGGGACAGATCTGCGTCATTTGTTGGCATACGAAGTGGAAGGAGCGCGTCTGCACGCCGGCGTGACCTTCGCAGACCTGGCGCATCGCTCGGGGATCGGCACGAGCAGGTTGGCGAATCTCCTCGACGCGAAGGCGGACTTCACCGTGGTCGATCTGGCGGCCATCGCCGAGGTGCTGGAGGTGACGGTGACCGTGCTTCTGCCGGCGTCGGCCGCTGACGATGGGTGAAGTCTGTCGTGCGGAGTAGCGTGGTCCGCATGAAGACCGTGCCTTTCGGATCCACCACCGCTCCCGCCGTCATCGCCGGCATGATGCGCATCCACGACAAAGACGATGCGCACGTCCGGACGCTGTACGCGGCGGCGCGAGACGCGGGCATCGACTTCTTCGATCATGCGGACATCTACGGCGGGAGCATGCACCACTGCGAGGCGCGCTTCGCAGAGGCGTTGCAGCTCAGCGCATCCGAGCGCGACGAGATCGTGCTGCAGACCAAGTGCGGCATCGTGCCGGCGCAGGGCATGTTCGACTTCTCCTACGAGCACATCGTGGGTCAGGTCGAGGGGTCTCTGGCGGCGCTGCGCACCGATCGTCTCGACGTGCTGCTGCTTCACCGCCCCGACATCCTGGTCGAACCCGACGAGGTCGCCCGCGCATTCGACGACCTCGAAGCCGCGGGCAAGGTGAAGGCGTTCGGCGTCTCCAACCACACGCCGCGGCAGATCGACCTTCTCCGCACGGCAGTCCGGCAGCCGCTGGTCGCGAACCAGCTGCAGCTGTCGCTCACCCATGCGCCCCTGCTCGCGCAACCGGTGGCGGCGAACATGGCCGGCCACGAGCAGAGCGTCGTCCGCGACGGCGGAGGTCTCGTGGAGTACTGCCGGATCAACGGCATCACGATCCAGGCGTGGTCGCCGTTCCAGGACGGATTCTCGCACGGTGTCTTCCTCGGCAACCCCGAGTACCCCGAGCTGAACGCCGTGATCGATCGTCTCGCGGCAGCGCACGGCGTGACACCGATCGCGATCGCGACCGCGTGGATCACCCGGCATCCGGCCGGCATGCAGGTCGTGCTCGGGACCACGACGCCGCGGCGGGTGCAGGAGGCGGCGGCGGGTGCCGATGTCGTGCTCACGCGGCCCGAGTGGTACGAACTGTTCCGCGCGGCCGGGCACCTGCTGCCGTAGCCGTTCGAGGCAGGGGATCCGGGCGGTAGCCGGCGAGGCGAGACGGCCCGGCGTCGTCTACCCTGAGTTCATGCCGTTCCTGTTCTCGCTCCTCGTCATCGCCCTGATGATCGGTGCGCTGATCGACATCATCACCCGCGACAACTCTCAGGTGAAGCACCTGCCGAAGATGGTGTGGATCATCATCGTCATCCTGCTGCCGCTCATCGGAAGCGCACTGTGGTTCGCGATCGGCCGCGAGTACGGCGATTCGGGCATCCCGATCCCGCGGATGCGGCGAGCAGAAAGGTCCTCGCCGCAGACCGATGTGCGACCGGCCCCGCCGGTGGATCGGCGGACCACGGAGGAGCAGATCGCCGATCTCGACCGTGAGATCGAGGAATGGCGTCTTCGGCAAGAGATCGAGAAGCGCCGACGCGACGGCGAAGCCCCGTCAGGATCCGTCGGCTCGACCTCCTAGGCGGCGTGCGGGCGGTCGAACGATTCGCGGATCGCTTCCTCCAGCTGCGGGTGACGGAACTCGAACCCGGCGGCGGTGAGCTTCTCGGGGAGCACCCATCGGCTCTTCAGGACCAGCTCGGTCTCGGTCCGGATGCCGATGGCGCCGAGCTCCAGCATCCAGCGGGGCATCGGCGGACCGATCCGGGCGCCCAGCACGCGGCGCACGGTCGCCATGAACTCGACGTTGTCGACGGGATGCGGAGCGGCCGCGTTGACCGGTCCCTCCAGTGCCGGCGTCCGCTCGAGGAAGTCGATGATGCGGGCGACGTCTTCGATGTGCACCCAGCTGAAGCGCTGACGACCTCGGCGGGCCCCGGGGAAGTGTCCCGTTCCTGCCGCGCGGCGAGCGGCGCTCACCGGCCAGCGCCCGTCGTACTGCGGACCGCCGAGGCCGAGGCGTGTCAGGGTCTTCAACGGCTCGAGCACGCCGCCGTGACCGAGGACGATCGTGCTGCGCAGAGCGACCCGACGTGTGGCCGGGAGCTCTTCGGCGAACAGCGCCTGTTCCCACGCCTTCGCGACCTCGACGGAGAAGCCGGTGCCGATCTCGCCCGCGGACTCGGTCATCGGGCGGTCCTCGGCGTGACGGTAGATCGTGGCGGTCGAGGAGTTCACCCACAGCGGGGGAGGCGTCGTGGCCCGCGCGATCGCGGTGCGCAAGGAGGCGGTGGTGTCGAGTCGTGAGCGGAAGATCTCCGCGCGGTTCTCGGGGGTGTAGCGGCAATTGACGCTCTTGCCGGCGAGGCCGATCACCAGGGTCGCGCCGTCGACCGCGCGATCGATCTCGACCTGGTCACCCCACCGGATGTCGGCGCCCGAGCGCGAGATCGTCACCACCTCGCGACCCGCAGCGCGGAGGCGCGGAGCCAGATAGGTCCCCATGAACCCCGTGGACCCGCCGATGACGACCCGTCCCGCGCCGATGTCGTCTGTGCTCATGCGTTCTGCTCCTTCGTGGTGGCCGGCTCGACGCGATAGTGGAAGTGGCCCCGGTACTCGTACACGCGGCCGATCAGGGGAACGTGGACGGTGAGGCTCACACGCTGGCGGTCGAGGGTGTCGTCGAAGCGCTCGGTCAGGCGGATGGTCGGCGAGATCAGGCGTGGGATGCGGAGCCGGAGTCGTCCCAGACGCACCCCGACCGCGGTGCTGGTGAGCCGGAGCGCGCCGTCCTTCGTCTCGACGTCGAAGCACGCGGCGATGAGGCCCGGTTCTCCGAGTTCGTCGACCACGCGCCCGCGCTGCGTGAGGGCCACGGCATCGCGCATCACCCACGTTCCTCGGGCGAAACGGAAGGTGCGTTCCCCGATGGCGCGTGAGGCGACCGTGCGGTTCTCGATGTGGAAAGGCACGTCGTGCTCCCACCCGGAGGCGACCACGCCGCGGCGTTCGAGGGGCCGCAGCAGAGGCCAGAGCCAGCGACGGGGAGTGCCGACCCGCTGGAACACGCCTTCGCCGATGCCGACCGCGCCGTCGGGGATCGCGACGAAGTAGGAGCGCAGGCGGGGGTGCAGCTCGTCGATCCGTTCACCGAGGGCCCGGGCGTACGGGGACTGCGGCACGAACGTCACCCCTCGAGCCTAACTCGATGGTCGGCGGGTCCCGTCCGACGGCTCCGAGCGTTCAGTCTGTCGGGCGCAGCAGTCGGTCGAGGAGCGCGAGCGCTTCATGCTGTGGGGCGGACTCGTCCAGCAACCACTGCGTCTGCAGGCCGTCGGAGGCGGCGACGACGAGTGCGGCGACGGCGTCCGCGTCGACATCCGGGCGAATCCGCCCTTCCGCCTGCTGCTGTCGGACGGTCTCGGCGAGCCGTGCGCGGAGCCGCGCGAAACGCCCCGTGGCGAACGTGCGAGCAGCGGGGTGCCCTTCTTCGAGCGCCGAGGCGACGAGCGTCGAGTACAGCTGCACGAGTCCCGGGATGGCGCGGTTGATGCGCGCCGACTCGATCATCATCTCGACCGGTGTCGCGTCTTCCGGTGGGGAGCCGGCCTGCCGACCCGGCGCGTTGCTCTCTTCGTAGACCGCGACGAGGAGCTCCTCCAGCGACCCGAAATAGTGCGTGAGGGCGGCGTGCGTGACCCCGACTTCACGGGCTATGGCGCGCAGGCTCGTGCGGTCGGCGCCGCGTTCGGCGAAGACCTCGATGGCGCGATCGAGAATCTCCTGTCGTCGAGCGATCCCCTTGGCGTAGGCGCCGCGAGGGCGGGGAGGCGCAGAGCGCTCGGGCGTATCGGCGGCCATGAGACGAGTCTAGCGAACCAAAACTTCCGTGTGGAGGTATTTGGTGATAGCGTGCCTGCCAGGGGTTGCGACCCCTCCGTCGCCGAAGACCGAAGGAGCACGACGATGACGATCCAGACCTCCCTCCAGCTGTTCACGATCAAGGACGAGCTGGAGGCCGACCTCGACGGTTCGCTCACGGCCGTCGCCGCTCGCGGCTTCACCGCCGTCGAGCCGTACGACTTCGTCCGCCGTGCCGAGCCCCTCGCCACGGCGCTCTCGGCCGCGGGCCTGACCGCGCCGTCGGGGCACGCGTTCCTCGCCTCGAAGTCGTTCGTGAATCCGGATGGCAGCGGCACCACGGTGCCGGTCCCGACTCCCGCCGAGGTCTTCGAGGCTGCGAAGGTGCTCGGCATGGGCACGGTCATCGATCCCTACACCGAGCCCGCGCGCTGGGAGTCGGCCGAGCAGATCGAGGAGACCGCCCGGCTGCTGAACGCGGCCGCCGAGATCGGTGCAGGTGTCGGCGTCCGCGTCGGATACCACAACCACGCTCACGAGCTGGAGGCGGTCTTCGACGGCGTCACCGGGCTCGAGGTCCTCGCCGGACTCCTCGATGAGCGCGTGGTCCTCGAAGTCGACCTCTACTGGGTTGCGCGCGGTGGCGTCGACCCGGTCGCGCTGCTCGAGCGTCTGGGGGACCGGGTGATCGCGGTGCATGCGAAGGACGGCACCCTCGACCCGGCGCTCGCCGGTGCGTACCCGCCCGCCGACCAGGTGGCCGCGGGGGACGGCGCCGTGCCGCTGGTCGAGGCCATCGCTGCGGCCCCGGCGCTCGAGCTCGCCATCGTCGAGTTCGACCACTACGAGGGGGAGCTCTTTGACGCGATCGAGCGCAGCCGGGTCTACCTCGATGAGAAGGTCGCCGGCTGATGGCGGGCCCCGTGGGTGTCGGCATCATCGGTGCCGGCAACATCAGCGATCAGTACCTGTCGAACCTCACCACCTTCCCGGACGTCCGCGTCCTCGCGGTCGCGGATCTCCTCGAGGAGCGGGCGAAGGCGCAGGCCGAGAAGTACGGTGTCCCACGCTTCGGTGGGGTCGACGTGGTGCTCGACGACCCCGACATCGACATCGTGGTCAATCTCACGATCCCCGCGTCGCACGTCGAGGTCTCCGAGGCGATCATCGCCGCGGGCAAGCACGTCTGGACCGAGAAGCCGATCGGGGTCAGCCGGGAGGAGTCCCGTCGGCTGCTCGAGAGGGCGCAGGCCGCGGGCCTTCGCGTCGGCGTGGCTCCGGACACCGTGCTCGGCCCGGGAGTGCAGACCGCGAAACGGGCGATCGCGCGCGGTGACATCGGGCGGCCGTTGTTCGGTCAGACCACGTTCCAGTGGCAGGGGCCGGAGATCTTCCACCCGAATCCGGCGTTCCTCTATGCCAAGGGCGGCGGGCCCCTGCTCGACATGGGGCCGTACTACGTCTCGACGCTCGTGCATGTCTTCGGCTCGGTGGCCGCGGTCGCGGCTCTCGGGTTGCAGGGATCGCCGACGCGTCGCGTTCAGGTCGGCGAGCTCGCCGGTCAGGAGTTCCCGGTCGAGATCCCCTCGACGCTCAGCGTCCTGATGGACTTCGAGCAGGGTGGTCAGGCGCAGAGCCTGTACAGCACCGATTCGCCGCTGCTGCGACAGGGGATCGTCGAGATCACCGGCACCGAGGGCACGATCGTGATCCCCGATCCCAACACGTTCGGTGGCGCGATCACGATCACCCGACCGCTCACCCGCCTGTTCGTCCCCCCGGAGCCGGTCCAGCAAGAGGTCATCGACGTCGCGCAGGAAGGCGTGCTCTCCGGGCGCGGCCTCGGGCTGCTCGACATGGCGCGTTCGATCGCCGCCGGTCGCCCGCACGTCGCCACGGGGGAGTTCGGCTACCACGTGCTGGACACGCTCCTGTCGATCGAGGAGGCCGCGGCATCGCGCAGCTTCGTTTCCGTGGAGAGCTCCGCCGGTCAGGTCGGTGCGCTCGCCGCGGACTTCGATCCGTTCGAAGCCACGCTCTGACGGGCACCGCCCGTGGCGGCGACGGTGCGAGTCAGACGGCGGGCTCGCGGAGGCGGACCAGACGCTCGTGTCCGGTCTCCTCCAGCTCGGCGATGTCGTCTCGCGACTTCAGGAAGTCGGAGAAGGACCGGTAGCCGAGCGCCTTCTCGCTGAACGACGGGTCCATGCGGCGCATATGCGTCTTCACTGCGGAGCTGTGCAGCCATTCGTCGGCGTCCGCCTTGTCGTGACCGAGGCGGAGGGCGCGCTCGAGCAGTTGCGTCGCCTCGCCCTGCTCATCGATCTTCGTCGGAGCAGGGGCCGCCGCCTTGGACTTGGCCCGGCGCGGGGTCTTGGCCTTGGCCGTATCGGTGCTCGCCTCGGCAGTGTCGGCGGCATCGGCGGTGGCCTCGACCACGGCTTCTGCCTTCGCCGCGACAGGCGGGGGAGTGGTCTTGACGGGGCGCACGACTCCGGGCAGCGAGTCGTAGGACTCGAACTCGTCGCAGGCCGCCGCGAGCGACTTCGCGGTCGAGCCCGACACCCCGACCCCGATCACGTAGCGACCGAGCCGCTTGCAGCGCTGCGCGAGCGGCACGTAGTCGCTGTCACCCGCCACGATCACGACGTGCGTGAGGTCGGGCAGCCGGAACATGTCTTCGACCGCATCGACGGCGAGCCGGATGTCGGCGCCGTTCTTGGCGTAGGCGGCGGCAGGGAAGAGCTGCACGAGGTCGACCGCGCGGGCCACGAGCTGCGAGCGGTATTCGGCGTTCACCGGCGACGACCAGTCGGCGTATGCGCGCGTCAACACCAGGGTGCCGAAAGACGCGGCGTAGTCGATGATCGCCCCGACCTCGATCATCGCGCGGCCGAGACGGTCGACGACCTCCGGATCGTTCGGGTTCTCGGTGATGCGCTGCCGGTCCTTGCCATAGGCGTTGCGCCCGTGCACGCGGTCGTACCAGGAGATGACGATGTTGTCGAAGTCGAGATAGACGGCGACGCGGGCATCGGTGGTCTCGGCCATGATCAGGCCTCCTCACGGGGGTAGCGGACGCCGATCTGCGCACGGATCTCGTCGAGCGCGCCCATGATCGCGACGCTCTCGGCGATCGGCAGGATGTCGCCTTCGAGGATCCCGTCTCGCACCAGGCGCTCGGCGGCATGAGCCTGATACTGCATGCCGCGGCCCGTGACCGAGGAGACGTACTCTTCCTGCACGGTGCCGTCCGGGAGGATCACGCGGAACGTGGTCGGGCTGTACCAGACCGTGTCGATGTCGATGCGGGCCGCGGTGCCGAGGATGCTCGCGACGTTGGGGCCTGCCGCCCGGGACGACGAGAGGCTGGTGGAGACCGCACCGCCCTCATGCGTCATCACGGTCGCGACCTCGGAATCGGCGCCCGTGTCGATGAGCCTGCCCACGGCGCGGATGCTGGTCGGAGCGCCGAGGATGTCCCAGATGAAGGAGATCGGATAGATGCCGAGATCGAGCAGGGCACCGCCGCCGAGCTCGAGGGCGTTGAGCCGGTGCGCGGGGTCGGTGGGCAACAGCTGGGTGTGATCCGCGCTGACCGCGCGGATGTCGCCCAGGGCGCCCTCGGCGATGAGCTCGCGGATGCGCACCATGTGCGGCAGATAGCGCGTCCACATGGCCTCCATGACGAGTAGTCCCCGCTCGGCCGCGAGCGCCTGCAGATCCTCGGCTTCGGCGCGGTTCAGGGTGAACGCCTTCTCGACCAGCACGTGCTTGCCGGCCTCGAGTGCGAGCCGGGCGTTCTCGTGGTGCATCGGGTGCGGCGTCGAGACGTAGATGATGTCGACGTCGGGGTCGGCGACGAGAGCATCGTACGAGGGGTGGGCGTGGGGGATGTCGAAGCGCGAGGCGAAGGCGTCAGCCGACTCCTGCGAGCGGGATCCGACGGCCACGAGGTCGAGCCCCGCGGTTCGCAGATCGGACGCGAATGCGCCGGCGATACCGCCGGTCGCGAGGATTCCCCACCGAAGACCTGTCATGGTCTCAGCGTACGGGGTGCCGCGGACGCGACGCCGCATTCTTCACCGGCATGCGCCCCGATCGACAGAGGCCCGCCTACGGCACCAGGATGATCTTTCCGGAGGCGGCGCCGTACTCCAGGAGCTCATGGGCCCGCACCGCCTCGGCGAGTGGCAACTGCGGTCCGAGCTCGACCGTGAAGTCCCCGGTCTCCAGGAGCGCGATCGTCTGAGGCAGCGCTTCGGCGCGCCATGCGAGCTCCTGGTCGGTGAGCGGCACCGGTGAGCCCCCGGAGAAGGCGCGGATGCCGAACGACGAGGCATCCGGTCCTCGAACGATCGTCGCGATACGGTCGCGGTCGGACACCAGCGCGAGGGACGTCTCGATCGCCTCGTCGGTGCCGGCACAGTCGAGCACCACAGTGACGGCGGCGGGTGCGGTGTGACGGATCCGGTCGATCAGCCCCTCGCCGTAGGCCACGGGGAGGGCGCCGAGTTCGCGCAGCTGGTCGTGGCGGGCAGGGCTTCCGGTCGCGATCACGGTCGCGCCCCAGGCGACGGCGAACTGCACGGCGGCCTGCCCGACTGCTCCCGAGCCTCCGTGCACGAGAAGCACGTCGCCGGCGACGACATCGAGAGAGCGAAGGGCCTGGTAGGCGGTTCCTGCCGGGATGCCGATCGCGGCGCCCTCGGCCATCGTGACCGCGTCCGGAAGCGGCGCGAGGTTCTCCGCGGCGACGGCGAGCGCGGAGGCGTACGTGCCGTGCCCGTCGCGGATCGCCACCCTCTCGCCGACCCGGAGATCGTCGACGCCCTCGCCGAGCACCTCGATCACCCCGGCGCCGTCGAAGCCGACCGGACGCGGCTCGGTGATCGGCGGAGAGGGCCGCTTGCCGCCGCGGAGCTTCGCGTCGATCGGATTCACACCCGCCGCCTCGATCCGCACGACGACCTCACCGCGGGCCGCGACCGGGTCGGGGATCTCGATCAGGTGCAGGACGTTCGGGGAGCCGATTTCGGTGTACACGATCGCGCGAGCCATGTCCCCAGGCTATGCCCGTTCCAGGTTCCCGGCGTGCGCCGAAGATGGGCTTGTGCCCGGTCGATGCCCTGGGCATCCTGACATTACGGGGGTTGGGCCGGGAGGCTCACGATGGCTCACAGACACAGCGCAGGTAGGCCAGAATCTCAACGACGGAGATTCCGCCTGCGAGCGATGGTGGTCGTCGTTGCGCTTCTGACGGTGATCGTTGCCGCGGTCGTGGGCCCCACGCAACCCGCCGTCGCCGCTGACAGAGTCTTCCTCATCGACTCGCTCAGCCATCAGGGCGACGACCTGAGCCCGGGCGACGGGGTGTGTCTGACCTCCACCGGAGTGTGCACGCTCCGCGCGGCGCTGCAGGAGTCCAACGCCAGCGCCGTCGACGACACCATCGTGATCGCACCGGCAGAAGACGTCGATGCCTCCACACCCGGTGTGCAGCCCAGCGGCACGATCGTGGTCTCGGGATCCGGCGCGGCAAACTGGATGCACGTCGGAGCATTGTCGCCCTTCGGAGACGGCGGAGCGGCGTTCCTGGCGACCCGAAGCGTGGTCATCGACTTCCAGAGCCGGTTGGGAGTGGCGTCGCTCAATGACGGCAACGGCGTGGCCGCGTTCTACCTCAACGGTCCCGGTGTGACCGTGCGCAACTTCGAGAACGTCCGCTCCAATGAGACCGCCTTCGTGTTCGGCCCCAGCGGTGACGATGTCACCGTGGAGAACGGCAGCTGCGTCGATTCCGGCAGCATCGCCCTCGAACGGTGCTTCTGGTTCGCCGGCGGCTCGGATCGAGTGACTCTGCGCAACGTGGAGGTCGGCTCCCCGTGGGGTGGCGGTGGTGGAGCGATCGGCATCGCGAACGGTGCGACCCTCAACGATCTGACCCTCGACGCGATGCGGTTCATCAACCCCGACACGGATGCCTATGACGCTGTGGTCGTCCAAGGCGCGGCTGCGCTCACCCGTCTGACGATCACGGGGTCGATCTTCGACGGATTCCAACCCGGTCGTTTCCCGCTCGATCTGCGGGGGGCGACCCTCACCGAGGCTCGGATCGTCGGCAATCGGTTCATCAACATCAACAACACCTCCGGATACACGTCGGTCTGGATCAACCGGGCAGGCAGCGACAACCTGATCTCCCGCAACTCCTTCGAGCACACGCCCGGAAGGACGACCGGATTCGGCGTCTTCTTCAGCGATATGGGGCGCACCGCGTTGCAACCGAGCGGGTGGACGGTCGACTCGAACTCCTTCGACGGTCGGGTGCAGAACTCCGTGTACGTGGGCCCGGGGTCGGGGATCCTCACCGTGCAGCGCAACACCTTCGGTCCGGCATCGTTCGGAGGGGGGACGGCGACGAACGAGACGAATTCGATCGCGCTCGTCCACAACGCGTCGCTGACGGCCAATCAAGGGATCACGACCTGGTTCCCCACCTCCGTGAGTTACGACACGCTGCAGTGCACTCTCGATGTCGTCGTCGCGCCGCCGACCGTGGGCTCGATCCCGCTCGTTCCGGTCGACCTCGACCTCTACTACACGGCCGCCACGCAGGCGGAGGTCTACCTCGGTCGAGCAGAAGCCGTGTCGACGCCGACGACCGTGACCGTTCCCTACACACTCGGCCCCGGCAACATCCGGATCCAGACGATAGCGGCCACCGGGGCGAGCTCGCAGTACTCGCGCATCGTGGCCCAGACCGAGCCGGATGGCTGCGGGCCGCGCGTCACCGTCGACCAGGCGGCCAGTCAAGCCGACCCCACCTCCGAACGTGACATCCGCTTCTCGGTCCAGTTCTCGGAGCCGATCGCCGGTGCGCTCGAAGCCGGCGCGATCGACGTGTCGAACTCGACGGCGCCGGGCGCCCGCGTGGTCGATGTCGTCGCGATCACATCGACGACGTTCGAAGTCGTCGTGCGCGCCGATGCCTCCGGGTCGGTGGAAGCAGGCTTGGCGGCGGGCGCCGTGGTCGATCTCGACGGCAACCCGTCCGTCGCTTCCACGTCCACCGACAACGTCGTCACGTATGTGTCTCCCCTCTCGCTCGCGCCGACCTCGCTCACGGTGACCGAGGGGGAGGCGGGCGAAGACTATGTCGTCACCAAGAGCCTCGCCGCCACTGCCCCGATCACCATCGACCAGGTGATCGCCGATCCGTCGTGGGTGTCCGTCACACCGACGCCGCTGGTCATCGGCACCACCGCGGTTTCGGGATCGGTGACGATCGAGGCCGTCGATGACTTGCTGGTCAACGGCGATCGACCGACCTCGATCGAACATGCCGTCAGTTCCCCCGACCCCAACTTCGACGGCCTGCTCCTCGACCCGGTCGCGGTGACAGTGCTCGATGATGACGAACCGAGCGCGACCGAGTCGCTGTTGGAGACGACCGCAGGATCACGCATCGCCGATGGAACCGACGAGCATTCGGCCATCGTCACCGTCCGCAACGCCGCGGGTGAAGACCTCGCCGGCGTCCTCGTCACCTTCCAGGTCTCCGACGACGCCGACCTCGGCGCGACCTCGTGTGTGACCGATGGGGCGGGCATGTGCTCGGTTCCTGTGACCTCGGTGGTCTCCGGTTTCTTCTCGGTTCAGGCATTCATCGGTGGCGCGATCGAGATCGTCGGGCCTCCGGCGACAGTCGAATTCGTCGCCGGACCGGTCTCCCTGACCACCTCGACGATCGTGTCCTCTGTTCTCTCCTTGCCGGCCGACGGCGAATCCGGCGCGGTCGTCACCGTGACTTTGCGCGATGCGCTCGGCAACCTCGTATCGACGGGCGGGGCGGTCGATATCCTCACCGACGCAGGCCAGATCGTCGGGGTGACCGACAACGGTGACGGAACCTGGACCGGGACGCTCGTGGCGCCCACGACGACGGGCATCGCGACGATCGGCTTCACCTACGAGGGCCAGCCAGGAGAGCAGACGGTGGCGGTCAACTTCACCGCCGGTGAACCGTCCGCATCGACGACGACGATAGCCGTGGACCCGGATTCTCTGGTGGCAGATGGTGTCTCGTCGTCCACCGTCACCGTCACGGCGGTCGATGGCTACGGCAATCTTGTCGGCGTCGGCGGAGCGGACATCAGCATCGCGATCGACACCGGCTCAGTCTCGACCGCGACCGACAACGGTGACGGCACATACACGGCGACCTTCGTCGCTCCGACCACGGCAGGCGTGGCCACGCTGCGACCTGTCATCGACAGCACGGTCGGCACGAATTCTGCACAGATCCAGCTCGTGCCTGGCGAGGCATCGGTGTCGGAATCCACCATCAGCGCCTCGCCGTCGGCAGTCACGGCCGACGGCGTGAGCCAATCGGCGATCACCGTGACGCTGATCGACGCCAACGGCAACCCCCTCGGCGTCGGGGGCGCTGACGTCGAGATCACCAGTGACCTCGGCAGCCTTTCCACGCCCGTGGACTACGGCGACGGCACGTACACCGCGACACTCACCGCGCCTCCCTCACCGGGCATCGCGAACCTGGGCTTCGTCGTCGACGGTGCGACGGGTGAGAACACCACGCAGGTGCAGTTCCTCGCGGGCGCACCTGATGCGGTGACCTCCGGCATCGTCGCCGATCCGACGGCGATCGTCGCCGACGGTGTCTCGACGGCAACGGTCACCGTCTCTGTGCGCGACGCCCAGGGCACGCTCCTGGTCGAAGGCGGTGCAGACGTCGACATCTTCACGGACGCCGGTGCAGTCACCACCACGACCGACAACGGCGACGGGACCTACGCGGCCATACTCACCGCGTCGACCACCGCCTCGGTGGCAACACTGGGCTTCCGCGTGGGCGGAGTGCTGAGTCCGAACACGACGACAGTAGAGTTCGTCGCAGGCGAGGCGGACCCGGGCAACGCTGTCATCGTGGCAACCCCCACGACGGTGACGGCTGACGGCGTTTCGGCATCGACCGTGGAAGTGACCCTCTTCGACTCGTTCGGCAACGCGGTCGTCCCGTCCCCCGGTCAGGCGGAGTTCTCGATCACGGTGGGGACGATCACTGCCCCGACCATCTCTGCCGGCGCGGTCGTCGCCTACGCCACGTCGACGGTCAGCGGTACCGCCGAGGTGTCCTTCACGGTCGACGGGGTTCCCGCATCGGCGACGGCGGAGATCGAGTTCGTCGCCGGCAGCGCCAGTCCAGACGACTCGACGATCACGGCTGTCCCGGACACGGTTGTCGCCGACGGTGTCGCCGCCGCGGAGGTGACCGTGTCGGTCCGCGATGAGTTCGACAATCCAGTGACCACGGGCGTCGTCGTCACCGTCGAGACCACGTCGGGCTCGCTCTCGGTGCCGGTCGATCAGGGCGACGGCACCTGGACGGCGCAGGTGACCTCCGCCGTCGCCGGTGAGGCGGTCGTGTCCTTCCGGGTGGATGGGGTGCTCTCCACGCAGACGGCGTCGGTGGAGTTCGTGGCGGGTGCTCCGGATCTGGGTTCGTCGACGATCGAGGCTGATCCAGTGTCGATCGAGGCGGATGGTGTGTCGAGTTCGGCTGTGACGGTGCGGTTGGTCGATGGGCAGGGGAATCCGTTGGCGGTCGGGGGTGCTGTCGTCGAGATTCTGAGTGATATCGGTTCGGTGTCGGCGACGGTGGATAACGGTGAGGGGACGTATGGGGCGACTCTGACATCGGACACGACCGCGGGGACGGCGACGGTGTCGTTCACGATCGACGGTGCGGCTGCTGCTGCGACGGTTGAGGTGGACTTCACGCCGGGTGCTGCTGATCTGACGCAGTCGTTGATCGATGCTGCTCCTACCGAGCTTGTTGCGGATGGTGTGTCGTCGTCGCAGATCACGGTGACGTTGGTCGATGCCAACGGCAATCCGCTGGGCGTCGGCGGGGATGATGTGGAGATCGTGACCGACGCGGGGATGGTTTCCGGGACGGTCGATAACGGGGACGGCACGTATACGGCGACGTTGCAGGCACCGACGGCGGTGGGGGTGGCCACGGTGGGCTTCACTATCGGCGGGGTGGCTGCGGTGGCGACGGTCGAGGTCGCGTTCGTCGCCGGTGATGCGTCGGCGGACACGTCCACGATCGAGGCGGATCCGACGTCGATCACTGCGGATGGTGTGTCGACGTCGACGGTCACGGTGACGCTGCGGGATGCCGAGGGCAACCCGCTGGCGTCGGGTGGTGTCGCGGTGACGATGGATACGACTGCCGGTTCGCTCAGTGCTCCCGTGGACAACGCGGATGGCACGTATACGTCGACGCTGACGTCGTCGACGGCGGCGGGGCAGGCGACTGTGACGTTCGCGATCGGCGGCGCGGTGGGCACTGATGATGCGGTGGTGACGTTCGTGGCCGGGGTGGCGGATCCGGCGACCTCGTCGATCGCGGCAGTTCCGGGTGTCATCGTCGCTGACGGCGTCTCGACGGCGCAGATCACGGTGACGCTTCGTGATGCGCAGTCGAACCCGGTCACCGATGCCGGCGACATCGTGGAGATCCTCTCCGACATCGGCACCGTCGGGGCGGTGACGGACAATGCCGACGGCACCTATACGGCGGCGTTGACGTCGACCACGCAGGCGGCGACCGCAGTGGTGAGCTTCACGGTCGATGGTGTCGATGGTGTCGCGACGACGGTGGTGCAGTTCGTGGCGGGGCAGGCGGATGCCTCCACTTCGCAGATCGACGCGCAACCGGCGGTCCTCACCGCGGATGGTGGGTCGGAGTCGATCGTCACGGTCACGCTGTATGACGCGTTCGACAACGTCCTGAACGTCTCGGGAGGTGCGGTGGTGATCGAGACGACCGCGGGAACGGTGAGTGTGACCTCCGACAACGGCGACGGGACCTATGACGCCGTGCTGACCTCGGACACGATGACCGGCACGGCCATCCTGACCTTCACCCTCGAAGGAGTCGCCGGGACGCAGACGGCGTCGGTGGAGTTCGTGGCGGGTGCTCCTGATCCCGGCACGTCCACGATCGAGGCCGACCCCGGATTCCTCGAAGCCGACGGCGTCAGCACGTCGACAATCACCGTGCGTCTGCTCGATGCTTCGGGCAACCCCGTCGGGGGAGGCGGGTACGACGTGGAGATGGCGACGACCGCGGGCAGCATCACGACCGCGGTGGACAACGGCGACGGTACCTACACCTCGATCCTCACCGCGCCCACGAGTACGGAGCCCCCGTCGGCGTCGGTGACCTTCATCGTGGATGGAGCGCCCGCGACGCGCTCGGTGGTCGTGGCGTTCGTGGCGGGGGTGCAGGATGCGGGATCGTCGACGATTTCCGTGTCCGAGGACTCGATCGTCGCTGATGGGGTCTCGACGTCGACGGTGACCGTGGTGGTGCGGGATGCATTCGGCAACCCCGTTCCGGGACTCGGGGATGTCGTGGGGATCAGCTCCTCGGCGGGGACTGTCGGGTCGGTGACGGATGAGGGCGATGGGACGTATCGTGCGGTGTTGACGTCGTCGACCACGGCGGGCACCGCGACCGTGTCGTTCACCGTCGAGGATGTGCCGGGTACGGACACCGCCACAGTGGCGTTCGTGGCAGGTTCACCGGATGCGAACTCCTCGACGATTTCCGTGTCCGAGGACTCGATCGTCGCGGATGGGGTGTCGACGTCGACGGTGACCGTGGTGGTGCGGGATGCATTCGGCAACCCCGTTCCAGGGCTCGGGGAAGTCGTGGGTATCAGCTCGTCCGCGGGGACGATCGGGTCGGTGTCGGATGAGGGCGATGGCACGTATCGTGCGGTGTTGACGTCGTCGACCACGGCGGGCACTGCGACGGTGTCGTTCACCGTCGACGGTGTGGCCGGTACGGACACGGCGACCGTGGCATTCGTGGCGGGTCCGCCGGATGCGGGGTCATCGACGATCTCCGCATCGCCTCCGCAGTTCGAAGCGGGAGCAGGCAGCTCGACGATCACCGTTCACCTCGCGGATCGCTACGGCAATCCCACGGTTGAGTCTGTCGGAGTGTCGATGATGACGACTCTCGGAAGCCTCTCCACGCCCGTCGACAACGGCGACGGTACCCACACAGCCACTCTCACGTCGGATGAGCCGGGAACGGCGATCGTCTCCTTTGCGATCAGCGGCGTGGCCGGGGCCGAGGGCGCGGAGGTGGAAGTGCTCGACACCACGCCTCCCGATCCGGTGGTCATCGACACCCCCGTCGACGGTTCGACGGTGGGATCGCGTCCGTCGATAGGGGGTGACGGAGAGCCGGGTGCGACCGTGACGGTGGCTGCCAACGGTACCGACACCTGCACGACCGTCGTCGGTACGGACGGACGGTGGCAGTGCTTCCCCGCGACGCCATTCGAGTCCGGCTCCGTGACACTGGTCGCCGTGCAGACGGACGCGGGAGGGAACACCTCTCCGGACTCCGACTCCGTCACCGTGACGGTCGTGGCTTCGCCGCCGCCCGCGCCGGTGCTCGACCCCACGAACGGAAGCCGTGTTTCCGGCACTTCTCTCCCCGGTCTCACAGTGACGGTGCGGGACAGTGGCGGGACCGTGATCTGTGTCAGCACCGTGGGCGCGGACTCCCGATTCGAGTGCGTACCGGACGAACCGCTCGCGCTGGGCGCGCTCGTGTCGGCGACCGCCGCCGATGAGTTCGGGAATGTCTCCGACGCGACGCTCGTTCGCGTGGGCGGCGCTCGGGTCTCTCTCGCCTTCGGCTCGCGCATCGCCGGCGAAACACAAGGAGTCGTGGGGCTCGGATTCCTCCCCGGGGAGAGCATCGTCGCGACACTGGAATCGACACCGATAGACCTCGGTCGTTTCACCGCTTCGGTCGGAGGGGACATCGCGTTCGAGTTCACGGTGCCGCTGGGAATCGAACCGGGCACTCACAGCGTCATCCTCGTGGGCGAGGACAGCGGTGCCGTGCGTGCGACGTTCGAGGTACGGCCACCGGCGGCGGGTGGTGGCGGCGCACTTCCCACGACGGGCGGCACCGCGGTCCAGCCGTTGCTTCCGCTGGGAGTCGTCCTGTTGCTCGTCGGCCTGCTGCTGGTGGCGGGAAGAGGACCTACAGGCTCGCGTCAGATCTTCGGGTGAACGCGCCTCCTGCGCCACTGACCGCGTGGTCGGACGAAGAGCGATACCGAGCGCATCCTGATCCGCTACTGGATTCGCGCAGTGCCGTACAGATCTGACGTCGTGGAGCACCGACCGGCCGCCACGGCGTCGGTATCTTGCCTGGGCGTGCCGATTCGGCGCGCTCCCTTCGATCAGGACGAACCAATGACCTCCAAGAAAACCGTTGCTGCCCCGCGTGTCGTGGCCACGATCATCGCGAGCATGCTGCTCATCTTCGGCATCGGCGCGCCCGCGATGGCCGACGCCATCGATGACGTGTCGGCTGTCGATCAGCAGTTCCAAGCGGACGCTATGGCCTTCACTGTCGTCTACTCCGATCAGTCCGCGTCAGCGGAGGACGCGGCCACCGCTGCCAGCGATTTCCAGCAGGCGGCGGCATCGGCACAGCACGGCTTCGAGCAGGTCGCCGGTGGCACGGACGAGGAGGAGATCGTCGCCTATGCGGAAGAGTTCGCTCGTGACGCGGGCGACATGTCCGATGCCTCGGGTGAAATCGCCGATGCGTTCGCGGCGCAGGATGCGGAGGCACTGGCGGGGGCGGAAGAGAGTCTGTGGGCGGCGATGGATGCCTACAACGCGACGGTGGACGACTACAACGAGTACCTGACCGCGCTGCCGGTATCGGCACTGGACGATCCGGCGTTCACCGCCTGGCTGAACGTGCTGATCATCGCTGTCGCGTTCTTCCTCCTGTCGCTGGTGTTCGCGATCGTCACTCGGAAGCAGACGGGATTCCTGCCGCCCAAGACCGATAAGCGCGGCAAAGTGCAGCAGGTCTCCTTGCGCACGCTCCGTCTCATGGTCGTGGGGTCGGCGGCTCTGTTCGTCGTCGGTGCAGCGATTCCGTTCTTCCAGATCATCTTCGCGCAGCCGAACGCCAACGGCGAGTACACCTATCGCATCTTCTGGTACCCCTTGGCAGTCGGTGCTGTTCTCACCGTCGTCGGAGTCGTCCGATACTTCCTCGTCGCGGCGAAGGTGCGCCGCGAGGGATCTGCGCCTCAGCACGATCCGTCGGGAGCCCAGGCCATGCCGGTCGTCGCCACAACGTCGACCTCTCCGGCGTCTCCTCCGCCTGCATCCCAAGGAGCTCCGCCGGCGTCGTCGGTGTAACTCTCGGGTCGCTGATCCGTCGGCGGGTCAGCGGCCCGAGAGCGCCTTCATGATGCGCTGCGGCGACACCGGCTGGGCGGTACCCAGGCGCTGCGCGAACACACTCACGCGGTACTCCTCCAGCAGCCAGCGCACCTCGACGAGCGAAGGCGTCGCGTCGCGGCGGAGGGGGATCGTGCCCCCGGCGTCCTCGAACGCGTTCGCCATGCGCTCGTACTCGGTCATGCGGGCGCGGTCCTTGCCCGGCTCGCTGGCGAGGGTCTTCAGGCGGTCGAACATCCCCTCCAGGTAGCGGGGGAACTGTGCGAGACGGTCGACACCGGCGGCGGAGACGAAACCGGCATGCAGAAGGCCGCTCAGCTGGGTGCGGATGTCGTTGAGCGGTCCGAGCAGCGCGAGCGAATTCTGGGACTTGATGCCGCGTTCGACGTCGCGGGACCGGGTGAGGATGCGTGCGACCAGCGAGACGCACGTGAAGAGATCATCGACGAGCGTGGCCGAGACCGCGTCGCGCACCGTCGCGAAGTCCGCCTCGTTGCGCACGATCCCGTCCGGCACGACACGCTCGATGGCCTTGCGGGCGACGGCCGCCCGGCAGTCCTCGATGAGAGCGGCGGCGGACGGGTACGGCGAGGCGGCGAGTGCCAGCTTCTCCTGACTCGTGAGGTGCTCCTGCACATACGAGGAGGGTGAGGGCACACCGAGCAGTACCAGGCGCAGCACGCCGTCGCGGGTGGAGGCGGCAGCGGCCTCCGGGGTCGACTCGACCCGCACCGACACGCTCTTGCCCTGGTCCACGATGGCGGGATAGCCGCGCACGACACCGCCGGCGACCCGGGTGTCGAGCACCTCGGGCAGGTCTCCGAAGGTCCACCCCGTGAGGCCGGTCTGCTCGACCGGAGCCGCGGCGACGCGTTCGGGCCCGCGACCTCCACCGGAGCTCCCGGATCGGGGAGGGGCGGCGATCGAGCGGGCGACGCTGCTGCGCGCACGGTCGGAGAGTCGCGTCTGCAGCGCCCGCAGATCGCGGCCGGAGCCGACGATCCGACCGCGCTCGTCCACGGCGCGGAAGTTCATGCGCAGGTGCGGAGGGACCCGCTCGTCGTCGAAGTCGGTCGCGGACACGAGCTGGTTCGCGAGCGGCTGGATCCGTCGGGCGAGCGCTTCCTTGAGCGTGCGCGGAGGGAGTCCGCCGTGCGACTCCGGGCCTTCCTCGATGAGCTCGGCGCCGAACTTCTCGGCCCAGTCGGCGGCGGGGACGACATGGCGCCGGATCGCCTTGGGGAGCGCGCGCAGCAGCCCCGTCACGAGTTCGGCGCGCAGCCCCGGAACCTGCCAGTCGAAACCGCGGTCCTCGATCTGCGCGAGCAGCGGCAGCGGCACGACCACGCTGACGCCGTCGTCGTCGGCGCCCGGCTCGAACCGGTACGCGAGACCGAGCACCTGGTCGCCCTGCGTCCACCGCGTCGGGAACTCGCGCTGATCCGCGCGTTCCTCGTCGTCGATCAGGTCGCTCTCGCGCATCACGAGCAGCTTCGGCGTGGTGGCCATGGCTTCGCGCCACCAGCTCTCGAAGGAGCGCACATCGAACACCTCGGCGGGGATGCGTTCGTCGTAGAACCGGAACACGGCCTCGTCGCCGGCGAGGATGTCGCGACGGCGCTCACGCTCCTCGAGCTTCTCGAGGCGTTTGCGCAGTTCGGCGTTGCTGCGCCAGAACGCACTCACCCGCTTGTCGATGCGCGTCGGATCCCACTCGCCCTCGACGAGCGCATGCCGTACGAAGAGTTCGCGCGACGCCGCCCGGTCGATGCGGGCGAACTGCACGCGCCGTCGCGGGATGATCTCGAGCCCGAACAGCGTCACCTTCTCGAAGGCGACCGCGGCGCCGGCATCCTTCGACCAGTGGGGCTCGGTGACCTGCCGCTTGGCGAGGTCGCCCGCCAGGGGTTCGGCCCAGGCCGGGTCGATCGCGGCGACCGTGCGGGCGAACGTGCGCGAGGTCTCGACGATCTCGGCGGCGATCACCGCGCGAGGACTCTTCTTGCGCAACCCTGACCCGGGGAAGATCGAGAAGCGGATGCCGCGGGCGCCCCGATACTCCGCGATGCGGCGGCCTTTCGGCTCCTTCGCGGGGGAGTGCGACTTGCCGGCGGGTGCCGTGCGTTCGTCCAGGATGCCGATCTGCGAGAGCAGGCCGGACAGCAGGGCGCGATGGATGGCGTCGGGGTCGCTCGTCCCGGTCTCGTCGCGCGGGCGGTCGGGGGTCTTCACGAGGGTGCGGAGTTGACGGTGCACGTCGAACCACTCCCGCACCCGCACGTAGTTGAGGTGCTCGGAGCGGCAGAGTCGGCGGAACGCACTCGAGCCGAGCTCGCGCTGCTGCTCGCGCAGGTGATTCCACAGATTCAGCAAGGTCAGGAAGTCGCTCGTCGGGTCGACGAAGCGTGCGTGCTGCTGGTCGGCCTCCTCGCGGCGCTCCTCCGGCCGCTCGCGCACGTCCTGGATCGTCATTCCCGAGACGATCGCGAGCACGTCGCGAGTGACCGAGCCGCCCGATCCCCTGCGTCCCGCCTCGATGAGCATCCGTGCGAACCGCGGGTCGATCGGCATGCGCGAGATCTCACGCCCCGTGCGCGTGAGGTGCGGGGAGCCGTCACGGCGGGAGGGCTCGACCGCGCCGAGCTCGGTGAGCAGGTCGAACGCCGCCTTCACACCGCGGGAGTCGGGCGGGGTCAGGAACGGGAAGGCGCTGATGTCGCCGAAGCCGAGCGAGAGCATCTGCAGGATGACCGATGCGAGTGACGTCCGCAGGATCTCGGGCTCGGTGAATTCCGGCCTCCGGTCGAAGTCCTCCTCCGAGTAGAGGCGGATCGCGATGCCGTCGCTGGTGCGGCCCGCGCGGCCCGAGCGCTGGTTCGCCGAGGCCTGCGAGATCGCCTCGATCGGCAGGCGCTGCACCTTGGATCGGTTGCTGTAGCGCGAGATCCGGGCGGTACCGGTGTCGATCACGTACTTGATGCCGGGAACGGTGAGACTCGTCTCGGCGACGTTGGTCGCGAGGATCACCCGGCGGCGCACGCCAGGCACCCGACTGCGCTCGAACACCCGGTGCTGATCTGCAGCGGAGAGGCGTCCGAACAGCGGAAGCACCTCCGTGGGGGCACGGTCGTTCGCGTAGGCGCCCCGCACAGCGTCGGCCGCGTCGCGGATCTCGGCTTCGCCGGGCAGGAACACCAGCACATCGCCCGGCGCCTCCCGGTCGAGCTCGCGCAGCGCGGAGACGATCGCCGAGACCTCGTCCTCCGGGTCGCCGGCCTGATCGTCCTCGTCGGGGTCCTCCGACGGTCCGCGGTAGCGGATCTCCACGGGATAGGTGCGCCCGGACACCTCGATGATCGGAGCCGGGGTGCCGTCGGCCGCCGCGAAGTGCTTCGCGAAGCTCTCCGGATCGATCGTCGCCGAGGTGATGACGACCTTGAGGTCGGGGCGCTCGGGCAGGATGCGTGAGAGGTAGCCGAGGAGGAAATCGACGTTGAGGGAGCGCTCGTGCGCCTCGTCGATGATGATCGTGTCGTAGCGCGTGAGCAGTCGGTCGCGGTGGATCTCGTTGAGGAGGATGCCGTCGGTCATCAGCGCGATGCGGGTGGCATCGGAGACCTTGTCGGTGAAACGCACCTTGTAGCCGACCAGGGTGCCGAGCTCGACCTGGAGCTCTTCGGCGACACGCTCTGCGATGGTGCGGGCCGCGAGGCGGCGTGGCTGCGTGTGGGCGATGCGCTCCCGCCCGAGTTCGAGGGCGATCTTCGGCAGCTGTGTCGTCTTGCCGGATCCGGTGGCCCCCGCGACGATCACGACCTGGTGGTCGCGGATGGCGTCGGCGATCTCGGCCCTGGCTGCGCTGACGGGCAGCTCCGGCGGATAGGAGATCACAGGGGAGGACATAGCCCTCCATCGTATGACGGGTTCGGCCCCCTACGATCAACGGGTGATCAACGCACTGCCTCCCGTCCGGTGGTTCCGCGAATTCGGGCGACCTCCGCGCATCCTCGGCCTCGATGTCGCCCGGGCCCTGGCCATCCTCGGCATGGTCGGAGCGCACATCGGCGAGACCGAGTCTTTCGACTGGTTCGAACCGTCGACGTGGACCTCTCTGGTGAACGGGCGTTCGTCGATCCTGTTCGCGGTGCTCGCCGGAGTCTCGATCGCGCTGATGACCGGGCGCAGCACGCTGCCTGAGCGCGAGCGCATCCCCGGCATCCGTCTGAATCTCATCGGCCGGGGTGCGGTGATCTTCGTGATCGGCCTGGCGTTGGAGATGCTGAACACCCCGATCGCGATCATCCTCACCCTTTACGGGCTCCTGTACGTCGCGGTGATCCCGTTCCTGCGCTGGCGGCCCTGGCAGTTGCTGACCGGAGCGGCCGTGCTCGCGCTCCTCGGGCCGGCGCTGCTCGCGTTCCTGAACGCGGTGATGCTGCACCCCTTCGGGTCGGGCATCGGCTTCGTCCTGTACGGCACCTATCCGATCACGGTCTGGCTGGCGCTCGTCCTCGGCGGTATGGCCCTGGGGCGGATGCACGTGGAGCAGGTGCGCACCGCCGTGGTCGCGCTGATCGTCGGTTTCGTATTGGCGGTCGCCGGGTACGGCCTCGGTGCCCTCGGACAGGCCGCGGGGATCACCGGCGCCGTCAGCGGGAGCTCGTCGTTCAGCGGGAGCTCGTCGTTCGAGGGGAGCTCGTCGTTCGAGGGGAGCTCGTCCGGGTGGGCGGAGTACCCGCAGGCGCTCGCCGAAGCGGATCCCGGGGGAGCGGTGCTCCTGGCCGTCTTCTCGGTCGATCCGCACAGCGGGGGAACGGCCGAGGTCCTCGGCTCCGGGGGCTTCGCACTCGTCGTGATCGCGCTGTGTCTGCTGGCGAGTCGACCCTTGCGGGGGGTGCTGCTGCCGTTGGGAGCACTCGGATCCATGCCGTTGACGGCATACAGCGTGCATGTGCTCTCGATCGTCCTGGTGAGCGGACCCGGTGGGTTCTTCTCGAGCAACGATTTCTGGGCGGCGACCACGCTGGGGCTGCTGGTGCTCACGACGCTCTGGTCGATGTTCTTCGGGCGCGGTCCGCTGGAACGCCTGGTCGGGCGCGGCGCCGCGGCGATGGCGGCTGTCCCACACCGGTCCTAGGCTGGGGCGATGAGCATTCCTGCACTCGAACTGAACGACGGCAACTCCATCCCGCAACTCGGCTACGGCGTCTTCAAGGTGCCGCCGGCAGACACCGAGCGTGCGGTGAGCGAGGCGCTCGAAATCGGCTACCGCCACATCGACACCGCGGCGATCTACGGCAATGAAGAGGGCGTGGGCGCCGCCATCGCTTCCTCGGGCATCGCACGCGACGACCTGTTCATCACGACCAAGCTCTGGAACGACCGCCACCACGACGAGGAGCCGCGCGCGGCCATCGCCGAGAGTCTCGAGAAGCTCGGTCTGGAGAAGGTCGATCTGTACCTCGTGCACTGGCCCACACCGGCCAAGGACGACTACGTGCACGCGTTCGCGAAGCTGGTCGAGCTGCGCGACGCAGGCCTCACCCGCAGCATCGGCGTCTCGAACTTCCTCGTGCCCCACCTGGAGCGCACGCTGAAGGAGACGGGCGTGGTCCCCGCGGTGAACCAGATCGAGCTGCACCCGGCCTACCAGCAGCGCGACGTGGTCGCCTGGGCCGACGCCAACGGCGTGCGCATCGAGGCATGGGGTCCGCTCGGGCAGGGCAAGTACGACCTGTTCGGGACGCCCGCGGTCGCGGATGCCGCGACGGCGCACGGTGTCACCCCGGCACAGGCCGTGCTGCGCTGGCACCTGCAGAAGGGCATCATCGTGTTCCCGAAGTCGGTGCGCGCCGAACGTCTGCGCGAGAACCTCGACGTGTTCGGCTTCGAACTGACCGACGCCGAGGTCGCGGCGATCGACGCCCTCGACCCTCTCGACGGCTCGGGCCGCGTGGGGTCGCACCCGGACGAGGTCAACTGACCCCGTGATACCGGGGCTCTCGGGCCCAGATGACGCCCCGTGTCGCCGTGCGCGACAGGGGGCGTCGTCGTGAGTACCGTCGAGGCATGACAGCTCCGTTCCGCGTCGTCGCCGTGTCGGGATCCCTGCACGAGCCCAGCAAGACCACCGCCCTGGTCCGCGCGATCACGGCCGCCGTCGCCGAGCGCGCCGACGTCGAGGCGCAGCTCATCGAGCTGACGCAGATCGGCCCCGGGCTGGCGGGTGCGCTGCACCGTGACCAGCTGGCGCCGGAGGTCGAAGCGCAGTTGCAGGCGATCGAATCCGCCGACCTGCTCATCGTGGGCAGCCCCGTCTACCGAGCCTCGTTCACCGGGCTCTTCAAGCACCTGTTCGACTTCGTCGGCCAATACGACCTCGTGGGAAAGCCCGTGCTGCTCGCGGCGACCGGCGGCGGAGAGAAGCACGCCCTGATCATCGAGCACCAGCTGCGGCCGTTGTTCGCGTTCTTCCAGGCGCTCACCCTTCCACTCGGGGTGTACGCGAGCAACACGGACTTCGACGGCTACGAGATCGCTTCCGACGTGCTGCGCGCCCGCATCGCACTGGCCGCGGATCGTGCCCTGCCTCTGGTCGGCTACGCGGCCTCCCGTCCGGTGGAGCTGCTGGTCGGCTGACCGCGTCACCGTCGCGCGGCGTAGCGTGAAGGCATGACCAACCGGCTCGCCGACACCCTCAGTCCGTACCTCCGTGCGCATGCCGACAACCCCGTCGACTGGTATCCGTGGGGCGAGGAAGCGTTCGCGGAGGCGAGGCGACGCGATGTGCCGCTGTTGATCTCGATCGGCTACTCGACCTGTCACTGGTGTCACGTGATGGCACGCGAATCGTTCGCCGACCCGGAGACCGCCGCGCGGATCAACGAGGGCTTCGTCGCGGTCAAGGTCGATCGCGAGGAGCATCCGCAGGTCGACGGTGCCTACATGGCGGCGGCTTCGGCGTTCACCCAGAACCTCGGTTGGCCGCTCACGGTCTTCGCCACCCCGCGCGGGCGCGCCTTCTTCGCCGGCACCTACTGGCCGCCGGAGGCTCGGCCGCCGATGCCGGCGTTCCGTGACGTCCTCGCCGCGGTCGGGGAGGCGTGGACACTGCGGCGGGTGCAGGCAGAGGAGTCGGCGGATGCCGTGACCGATGCGCTCACCCGTGCGGCGGAGGCCACGCCCTCCGAACTCCCGGACGTGGTCGCGATCGCGACGGCTGCGGAGTCGATCGCCCAGCGGGAGGATCAGCAGTTCGGCGGCTTCGGCGGCGCCCCGAAGTTCCCCGTCGCTACCACGTTGCGATTCCTGCAGCATCCGCTCGTGCGGGAGGGTGCTCCGGAGGCGGGGGCGTCAGCAGGACGCGCGCTCGCCGCGATGAGCCGATCGGACCTGCACGATGCCGACGGCGGGTTCTTCCGCTACGCCACCCAGCGCGACTGGACGGTGCCGCACTACGAGCGGATGCTGACCGACAACGCGCAGCTGCTCGACCTCGCACGCGACGCGGGGGAGGAGGGCGTCGTCCGCGGGATCGTGTCATTCCTGACCGGGACCCTGCAGCGTGACGGCGGCGGGTTCGGTGCCGCCCAGGATTCGGAGTCGTGGCTCGAGGGCGTTCGCAGCGAGGGCGGGTACTACCGGCGTGCGCTGTCCGAACGTGCGGGCCTTGCGCCGCCGGCTGTCGACGGCAAGGTGATCACCGGGTGGAACGGCCTCGCGATCGGCGCGCTCGCCCGGGCCGGGGCGACCTTCGGGGAGCGGAGCTGGATCGATGCCGCCGCGTCCGCCGCGGACGAGGTGCTGCGGGTCAACCGCGATGCCGACGGCGCTCTCGTGCGCGCGTCCTTCGAGGGGCGGGCCTCTGCCGCGGTCGCGACCGCGGCAGATCGTGGCCTTCTCGCCGACGGTCTGTTCGCTCTGGCCCTGGCCACCGGCGAGGCGACCTGGGCGGTGGCGGCCCGCGGGATCCTCGACGACGCACTGGAGGGCACAGCGGGTGAGGATCCGTTGCTGTCGGCCCAAGGGATCGCGACCTCGCCCGACCAGACCGACGGCGACCTGCCCTCGGATGCCGCGGCCGTGGCCGGCGCCGCACTGACCGCCTGGTGGCTGGGAGCGGGGGACCGGTATCGCGCCGCTGCCGTGTCGACGGTGAGCATGCTGGCCGCGCGGGCGCTGGAGCAGCCCTTCGCCCACGGCACCCTGCTGCGGGTGGCTGCGGGCCTCGCGATCCCGCCGCGCCAACTCGTCGTGGTCACCGGAGCGCGCGACAGTGCGCTCGGCCTCGCGGGCAGGGGTGCGGATGCCGAAGTCGTCGCCGTGGTCACGCCCGATCAGGCGCGGGCGTTCACGGATGCCGGATTCACCCTGTTCGAGGGCAAGGACGCGGTGGCGGAACGCGCCTATGACTGCCGCGCGTTCGTGTGCCGGTTGCCCGTGAGTGACCCGGCCGAGGTGTCGATCGGGCGGTGACGGTCAGTTCTGGTTGCGCGGATGCCGGCGGGCGGTGCGCTCGTTGCCGTGGCGGTAGTTCCCGGTCACGCGCGCCATCAGCAGCTGCGCGTCGCCGCTCGCGGCCTGCGCGAGGAACTCCTGGGCCCGTGCGCCGCGCAGCACGGTCGCGGTGACGCCGCGATGGCGGATGACGACGTCGTCACCGCGCACCGCGAACTCGAATCCGGAGGGGCTGCCCATGCGGCGAGCCTAGCGCCCGGTGATTCGGTGGCTCGACGGCGCGGTGCTCACACCCAGCCGGGCAGCCAGTTGTGCAGCAGCCAGAACTGGTACGGCACGCTCATCCCGGTCCACAGCGGCAGGAAGAACACCGACACGAGAACGACGAACGCGAGGAAGATCAGCACCGTGCGCTCGCCGGACTGCCGACGGTACAAGGGGTCTTCGCGTCGTCCGGCGATGATCCGCAGCGTCATGGTGAGCGCGAGCACGAGGAACGGCATCATCACCACCGTGTAGAACTGGAAGATCGTGCGCTCGGGGAACATCAGCCACGGGAGGTAGGTGACCGCCAGGCCGACCAGGGGGACGGTCAGTGCGGGCGCGATCGGCTGCCGGGCGATCCAGCTCCGCACCAGCCGGTAGAGCAGGTACACCGCTGCCGCCACCCCGCCGTACCAGATGAGCGGATTCGGCACGGCGGAGATCACGCCGATGCAGTGGTCCGTGCCGCAGCCGGTGGGATCGGAATCCACCCAGACCGCCGTCGGGCGCAGCAGGAACGGCCACTCCCAGGCGGGACTCGCGTAGGGGTGTCCGCGGCTCAGGCCGACGTGGAAGCCGAGCATCGACTCGTGGTACTTCCACAGCGCGAGCAGCGGGTTCGGGTCGCTCTGCCGGTCGTAGCCCCCCGAGGTCAGGAGCCACCCCGTCCAGCTGACCAGGTACACGGCCAGCGCGGGGAAGACGAACAGGACGAACGAGACCGGCCCCTGCCGGAACGCGGCGGCGGTCGGCCACAGCACCACGCCGGCCCGACGCCTCGCCAACGCGTCGGTCACCACGACGTAGAGGCCGAAACCGGCGAGGACGTACAAGCCCGACCACTTCACGGCAGAAGCCGCACCCAGGGCGGCACCGGCGGCGATCAGCCACGGCCGGCGCCACAGCACCGGCCCCCAGAACGGGTCGGGCGCCTCGGGATCGCGTCGCTCGAGCTGCGGGATCGTGCGCTGCCGATCGATGAGGACGAACAGCACGCCGAGCAGGACGAAGAACGTCAGGATGCCGTCGAGCAGCGCGATCCGGCTCATCACGATGCTCAGGCCGTCGATCGCCAGCAGCGTTCCGGCGACGGATGCCACGACCACCGAGCCGCTCAGACGCCGGGCGATCAGATACACCAGGAGGACCGAGCCCGCTCCGAGGATCGCGGTGGCCAGACGCCATCCGCCGCTGTTCTCGGGCCCGCCGATCGCCATGCCCAGCGCGATGAGCCACTTGCCGAGCGGGGGATGCACGATGAACGAGCCCGCATCCGAGAGCGGGAGGCTCTGCCCGGTCGCGAACGCCTCGTTCGCCTCGCCACCCCAGGTGCCCTCGTAGCCGAGCGTCCACAGGGACCAGGCGTCCTTGACGTAGTAGGTCTCATCGAAGGCGAGCTCATGCGGGTGGGACACGCCGACCAGGCGCAGCACCGCGGCCACTGCGGTGATCACCAGCGGCGCGAGCCACCGGATCGCGCGGCCCCAGTCCGGGTCCTGCAGCAGCCGGTCCCGCAACCGTCCGTAGTGCGTCAGCCGCGCCTCGGGGGCGGGCAGGAGCGGGTCGGGCGCGGTCACCGCTCCAGCCTAGACAACGCCCCTTCCGGGGGAGCTGCATCCGGCGCGCCTAAGCTGGGCGGGTGATCATCCTCGCCGCCACCCCGATCGGAAACCTGGGCGACGCGTCGCGACGCCTCGTGGAGGTGCTGGAGAACACGGAGGTCGTCGTCGCGGAAGACACCCGCACCACGCAGCGTCTGCTCAAGGCACTGCAGATCGACAACCGTCCTCGTCTGATCGCACTGCACGACCACAACGAGAAGCAGAAGGCCGCCGAACTGGCTGCGCTCGCGGCGGAGACCGACATCGTGGTGATGAGCGACGCAGGAATGCCGACCGTCAGCGACCCCGGCTACGGGCTGGTGGCCGAGGCCGTGGCGCAGGGGGTCACCGTCACCGCGATCCCCGGTCCGAGCGCCGTGCTGATGGCGCTCGCGATCTCGGGACTTCCGACCGACCGCTTCACGTTCGAGGGGTTCCTCCCGCGCAAGCCGGGGGAGCGGCGATCGAGCCTCCGCGCCCTGGCCGCCGAGCCGCGCACCATGGTCTTCTTCGAGTCTCCGGCCCGGCTCGCGAGCGCTCTCGCCGACATGGGCGCTGCGTTCGGCGACGAGCGGCGGATCGCGGTGTGCCGTGAGCTCACGAAGCTGTACGAGGAGGTCCGCCGTGGCACCGCGGCCGAGCTCCAGGAGTGGGCCGAGAACGGCGTGAAGGGCGAGATCGTCGTCGTCGTCGAAGGAGCCGCGCGCCGGGATGCCTCCCCGGAAGATGCTCTGGCGCAGGTGCAGAGGCTGGTCGCGGAAGGCGTCCGCTTGAAGGACGCGTCCTCCGAGGTCGCCGCGCTGACCGGTCTCTCCTCCCGCGACCTCTACCAGGCCGCCCTCGCCGCCCGCTCCGGGGCCGGTGCCTGAGATCGCCACGACTGCGGTTCGTAAGAATTGCGGGGAATCCGGGAACGTCCGCCGCGTTACCCTCAGGTCATGACGAACCCGACACGTGCGACGAGGGAGGACACGTTCCGCGCCGCCGCAGCGGGGTTGAGCGCATCGTTCCTCGCCGTCGGCCTGGCGGAACTCGTCGCCGCGGTGGTGGAGCCGAGCGCGAGCCCGTTCGCCGTGATCGGCAGCGGGCTCATCGACCTCGCTCCGAGCTGGGCGAAGGACACCGCCATCGCGCTGTTCGGCACCGGTGACAAGGCGGCCCTGATCGTGGGCATCGCCGTGGTGCTCGTGGTCGTCGCCGCTGTCGCGGGAATCCTGGAGCGACGACGGTCCGGTGTCGGTGCCGTGATCCTGGGGGCGCTCGGTGCTCTCGCCGTCGTCGCGGCGATGGTTCGCCCCGGCGCGGGGCCGTTCGCCTGGCTGCCCGGGCTGGTCGCCGGTCTCGTCGCCGTGGTCGTCCTGCGCCTCCTGATCGCCCGACTGCGTCCGGTCGCAGGGCTCGGACCCGACGACGAGGACCGGAGGCGATTCCTGCTGTGGACCGCGGGTGTCGCCGCAGCGGGTGCCGTCGCGCTCATCGTCGGCAACGTCGCGCGCGGCGCGAGCCGATCGATCGAAGCGGTCCGCGACGCGCTGCGGCTGCCCTCGGCGGCACGCGCAGCAGCGGCGGTTCCCGCCGGTGCCGAGCTGGGGATACCCGGCCTCGCCCCTGTCGTCACTCCGAATGCGGACTTCTACCGCATCGACACCGCGCTCATCGTGCCGCGGGTGGACCCGGCCGACTGGTCGTTGCGCATCCACGGGATGGTCGAGCGCGAGATGGAGATCACCTGGGACGAGTTGCTCGCGATGCCGATGCAGGAGTCCGACGTCACGCTCGCGTGCGTGTCGAACGAGGTCGGCGGATCCCTGATCGGCAACGCGCGCTGGCTCGGGCTCCCCGTGCGGGATCTGCTCGCGCGCGCGGGCGTCGATGCCGATGCCGACATGGTGCTCTCGACCTCGGCCGACGGGTTCACGGCGTCCACACCGATCGAGGCCCTCACCGACGACCGCGATGCGCTGCTCGCGATCGGGATGAACGGCGAGCCCCTGCCGATCGAACACGGCTTCCCGGTGCGGATGGTGGTGCCGGGGCTGTACGGCTACGTGTCCGCCACGAAGTGGGTCACGCAACTGGAGGTGACGCGGTTCGACCGCGCCACCGCCTATTGGACGACACGCGGATGGTCCGAGCGCGGACCCATCAAGCTGCAGTCGCGCATCGACGTCCCTCGCCGCGGGCAGCAGGTCACCGCGGGGGATGCGGTCATCGCGGGGATGGCCTGGCAGCAGCACGTCGGCATCGCGGGAGTGGAGGTGCGTATCGACGACGGGCCGTGGCGCGCGGCCGAGCTCGCGACCGCGATCTCCACCGACACGTGGGTGCAGTGGAGCCTCGACTGGGTCGCGGAGAGCGGCACGCACACCATCGAGTGCCGGGCGCTCAACGTCGACGGCGAGACGCAGACATCCGATCCTGCGGCTCCCGCCCCCGACGGCGCACAGGGTTGGCATCGCATCGACGTCTCGGTGGCCTGAGCGCGGGATGCGACCGCCGCCCACACGGCGTAACCACGCCCCGCATCCCACCTAGAATTGCTCCATGCCCGCAGGCGAATCGTTCTACATCACCACACCCATCTACTACCCGTCCGACGTGCCCCACATCGGCCACGGGTACACGACGGTGGCCGTCGACACGCTCGCACGGTGGCACCGCCAGGCGGGCGACGACACCTGGATGCTCACGGGCACCGACGAGCACGGCCAGAAGATGCTGCGGGCGGCCGCGGCGAACAACGTCACGCCGCAGGAGTGGGTCGACAAGCTCGTCAGCGAGAGCTGGTTCCCGCTGCTGACCACGCTCGACGTCGCCAACGACGACTTCATCCGCACCACCCAGGAGCGCCACGAGACGAACGTGCAGACGTTCTTCCAGCGCCTGTGCGACCGCGGCTACATCTATGCGGGCGAGTACGAGGCGCTCTACTGCGTGGGCTGCGAGGAGTTCAAGCCCGAGTCGGAGATCGTCGACGGCACCGGTCCCTTCGAGGGCCTGAAGGTGTGCGCCATCCACTCGAAGCCGCTGGAGCTGCTGCAGGAGAAGAACTACTTCTTCAAGCTCAGCGAGTTCCAGGACCGGCTGCTCGAGCTCTACAAGACGCGACCCGACTTCGTGCGCCCCGACTCGGCGCGCAACGAGGTGGTGTCGTTCGTGAGCCAGGGCCTCAAAGACCTGTCGATCTCGCGGTCGACCTTCGACTGGGGCATCCCGCTCCCGTGGGACGAGTCGCACGTCATCTACGTGTGGGTCGATGCGCTCCTGAACTACGCCACGGCCGTCGGCTACGGCTCCGATGAAGAGACCTTCGAGCGTCGCTGGCCCGCCTACCACGTGGTCGGCAAGGACATCCTGCGCTTCCACGCCGTCATCTGGCCGGCTCTGCTGATGGCGGCCGGCCTCGAGGTGCCGCAGGGCGTCTTCGCGCACGGCTGGCTGCTGGTCGGCGGCGAGAAGATGTCGAAGTCGAAGCTGACCGGCATCGCGCCGACCGAGATCACCGATGTCTTCGGGTCCGACGCCTACCGCTTCTACTTCCTCTCCGCCATCGCCTTCGGACAGGACGGGTCCTTCTCGTGGGAAGACCTGTCCGCGCGCTATCAGGCTGAGCTCGCCAACGGCTTCGGCAACCTGGCTTCGCGCACGACGGCGATGATCGAGAAGTACTTCGAGGGCATCGTGCCGCCGGCGGCCGAGTACACCGAGAAGGACCTCGCCATCCAGAAGATCGTCGCGGAGGCGGCGGCGAACGCGGATGCGGCGGTCACGCAGTTCCGCATCGACGAGGCCATCGCCGCGATCTGGACGATCGTCGACGCCCTCAACGGCTACATCACCGAGAACGAGCCGTGGGCGCTGGCCCGCGACGAGGACCAGCGCGCGCGTCTGGGCACGGTGCTCTACACCTGCGCTGAGGGGCTGCGCGCACTCGCCGTGCTGCTGTCGCCCGTGATGCCGCAGTCGACCGAGAAGCTCTGGATCGCGCTCGGCGCTGCGGAGACCTTGGGCCGTCTGCAGGACCAGCCGATCCGCGAGGCCGGAGCCTGGGGTGTGCTGCGCCCCGGTACCAGCGTCAACGGCCTCGCACCGCTGTTCCCGCGGGTGGAGTCCACGGCCTGAGCCGGTCGGACGAGATGGCGGACACCTATGTGCGCGAGCGCTCGGGCGACGGACGCAAGGATCTGAAGTACCCGGCCGCCCCCGAGCCGCTGACGGTTCCGGTGTACGACAACCATGCGCACCTGGAGATCGTGGACGGCGACGAACCGCTGTCGCTGACCGAGCAGCTCGATCGGGCGGCGGCGGTGGGCATCGCCGGTGTCGTGCAGGCCTCCGGCGACATCGAGTCCTCGCGGTGGGCGGTCGAGGCCGCGGCCACCGATCCGCGAGTCCTGGCTGCGGTCGCGATCCATCCGAACGACGCGCCGACGTATGCGGAGGAGGGGCGTCTCGACGAGGCGATCGCGGTGATCGACGAGCTCGCCGCGCATCCGCGCACCCGCGCGATCGGCGAGACCGGGCTCGATTTCTTCCGCACGGAGCCGGAGCGACGGGCTCCGCAGTTCGAGTCGTTCGAGGCGCACATCGATCTCGCGAAGAAGCACGGCATCGCCATGCAGATCCACGATCGGGATGCGCACGACGCGGTGCTGGAGACCCTCGCCCGTGTCGGTGCTCCGGAGCGGACGGTCTTCCACTGCTTCTCGGGAGATGACGCGATGGCGCGCATTTGCGCGGACGCCGGCTACCACCTGTCGTTCGCGGGCAACGTCACGTTCAAGAACGCCCAGAACCTGCGCGACGCGCTGAAGGTCACGCCGCTCGATCGCCTCCTGGTCGAGACGGATGCGCCGTTCCTGACCCCCGTGCCACTGCGGGGCCGACCGAACGCGCCCTACCTCGTCCCGATCACGGTGCGTTTCATGGCGGCCGAGCTCGGTGTGGAGGTGGATGAGCTGTGTGCCCAGCTCGCCGAGAACACGCTCAGGATCTACGGTTCGTTCGTCTGAAGCTGTTCCACCGGCTTCGCAGTACACGTGTCGGGAGTTTGCGCATATGTCGGAGCAAAAGGGCGATTCCTCCCGACAAGCGCCCATCCTCCCGACAAGTGCGCAGCGGATGCCCGGTCGGCGAGGGGCGGAAGGATCAGGCGGCGTCGATCGGATCGGGATCGGCAACCGGCTTCGCGCTCACGATGTGTGAGATCGGCTTCCACACCAGCAGCAGTGTGAGTGCCGCGCCGCCGAACGCGAACCACCACGGGGCGGTCAGGCCCCAGACCTGGGCGATCACGCCGCCGAGCGCCTGCCCGACGATCATGCCGCCGAAGACTCCGACCATGTTCACGGAGGCCACGCGACCCTGAAGCTCAGCGGGGACCAGCCGCTGCCGGACGGTGGTCGAGATCGTCGCCCACACGAACGCGTACGCGCCGAAGAAGAACATGATGATCAGCGCGACCCAGCCGGTGGTGGTCAGCGCAAACGACAGATGCATGAGCACTTCGAGCGAGAGCACGATGCGCATCAGGGTGGCGAAGGACACGTGCCGTTCGAGCCACCCGAAGCTGAGGGTCGCGAGGATCCCGCCTGCCGCCGATGCGGTCGTGAGTGCCCCGTACCCGACGGCGCCCATCTGCAGGTGTTCCGTCGCGTAGAGCACGAGCACACCCCAGGGAGCTGCCCACGTGATGTTGAAGACGAGGATGATCAGCACGAGCATCCGCACCGGAGGATTGCGCCACAGCCACCGCAGCCCCTCGGCGATGTCGGTGTGCACGGGCGAGTGGGCCTCGGCGGCTCGGGGCGGCACGGGCGTTTTCGCCATGCGGGAGATGAGGACGACCGCGAGTGCCACGCACACCGCTTCGAGCAGGAACGGCCAGGCCATGCCCGCGGCGAACAGGAACGCGCCCAGCGGGGGACCGGCGAACTGATTCGCGACCAGATAGCCGGCCTGCAGGCGGGCATTGCCGATGCCGAGGTCGGCGGGCTTCACGAGCATCGGCAGGAGGGTGCTCCCCGTCGTGTCGACGAACACCTCGGCGGTGCCGTAGAGGAAGGCGACGGCGAGCACGATCCAGATGTTCGCGGCGCCCGTGACGAGGAACATGCACAGCGCGACGAGGACCACCGCGCGTGCGGCGTTCGCGAGCATGACCAGTCGGCGACGGTCGAAGCGGTCGGCGATCGCCCCCGCGTGCAGGCCGAAGAGCAACCACGGGAGGAACTGCAGGATCGCCCCCGTCGCCACCAGCATGGGCGATGACGTCATGGATGCGATCAGCAGGGGCGCGGCGGCGAGAGCCACTCCGTCACCGACGTTGCTGGTCCACGACGACGCGAGCAGCCAGCGGAAATCCCGACCCATGCGACGTGGGGCGACGATCTCTCCGAGTGATGGCACCAGAGAAGACTACTGACGGCGGGGGACATCTGCCGCGTGGGGGACAATGGGAGGATGACCGTCACCCTGCTCGGCGCCACCGAGATCCGCCGCCTCGCCGCTGAGCTCGACGTCACTCCGACGAAGAAACTCGGCCAGAACTTCGTCACGGACGCCAACACCGTCCGCAAGATCGTGCAGGCGGCCCGGGTGCAGCCGAGCGAGCGCGTGGTCGAGGTCGGCCCCGGACTCGGCTCGCTCACGCTGGCGATCCTGGAGACCGGGGCTTCGGTCACCGCGGTCGAGATCGATCACCGCCTCGCCGCGCGACTCGCCGAGACCGCCGCCGCGCACGGCGTGGAGGCCGAGCGGCTCACGGTCGTCGACGCCGACGCCCTGCGCATCGTGGAACTGCCCGGAGAGCCGACCGTGCTGGTCGCGAACCTCCCGTACAACGTGTCGGTGCCGGTGCTGCTGCACTTCCTCGAGAGCTTCCCCTACCTGCAACGCGGCGTGGTGATGGTCCAGGCCGAGGTCGCCGAGAGGCTCGCCGCCGAACCGGGCTCCAAGATCTACGGGTCGCCCAGCGTCAAGGCCGCCTGGTACGGCGAGTGGAAGCTCTCCGGCACCGTCTCCCGCCAGGTGTTCTGGCCGGTGCCGAACGTCGACAGCCTGCTCGTCGGCTTCGACCGTTCCGAAGGGGAGCGGGGGACCGAGGAGGAGCGTCGCCGCACGTTCCGGATCGTCGATGCGGCGTTCAACCAGCGCCGCAAGATGCTCCGCCAGGCTCTGTCGGGGATATTCGGCAGCTCCGCAGCGGCGTCCGACGTGTTGACCGCCGCCGGTGTCGCACCGACGGCGCGGGGCGAAGATCTCACCGTCGAGGACTACCACCGGATCGCGCAGCAGGCGGCGGCGTCCGATGTCCTCGACGACGACGTCGCCTCACCCAGTAATCTGGCACCGTGACCGACTCCCCCCGCTTCCGCCCCGATGTCCCCGAGCTGCACCGTCCGTATGCCGCGGACGAGAGCCGCTATCAGCAGTTCGCCTACCGCCAGGTCGGCACGTCCGGCCTGTATCTGCCCCCGATCTCGCTCGGGCTGTGGTGGAACTTCGGCGACAACATCCCGCTCGACAACCAACGCGCACTGCTGCGCCACGCGTTCGACCGCGGCATCACGCACTTCGATCTGGCGAACAACTACGGCCCGCCCTACGGCTCGGCCGAGAAGAACTTCGGTCGCATCTTCGCGGAGGACTTCCGTCCGTACCGCGACGAGCTGATCATCTCGTCGAAGGCCGGCTGGGATATGTGGCCCGGCCCCTACGGCGACTTCGCGAGCCGCAAGTACATCCTCGCCAGCGCCGAGCAGTCGCTGACCCGCATGGGTCTCGACTACGTCGACATCTTCTACTCGCACCGGGTCGACCCGGTCACCCCGATCGCCGAGACGATCGGGGCGCTCGACACCCTCGTGCGTCAGGGCAAGGCGCTCTATGTGGGCATCTCGTCCTACAGCGCCGAGCGCACGGCCGAGGCCGTCGCGGTCGCGAAGGACCTCGGCACGCCGCTGGTCATCCACCAGCCCGCGTATTCGATCCTCAACCGCTGGGTGGAAGACGGCCTGACCGACACCCTCGAGCAGTCGGGCCTGGGTGCGATCGCTTTCACGCCGCTGGCACAGGGGCTGTTGACCGACAAGTACCTGGGGGACGGCACGGCGGAGCGTGCGCAGAAGCGCGGTTCGCTGCCGGACGGGCGCCTCACCGACGAAGCCGTGCAGACGCTGCGTGCGCTGAACGAGGTCGCGAAGGGGCGTGGTCAGTCTCTCGCCCAGCTCGCGCTGCAGTGGACGCTGCGCAACCCCGTCGTGGCTTCCGCCCTGATCGGCGCCTCGCGTCCCGAACAGCTCGACGAGAACATCGCCGCGGTGAACGGACCCGCCTTCCAGACGGAGGAGCTCGCCCGCATCGATGAGCTGGCCGGCGCGATCGACGTGAATCTGTGGGCGAAGTCCTCGGAACTGTGATCCGCTCATGAGCCTCGCCGCGTCCACCGACTCCGTGCACGTACGCGCACCGGGCAAGATCAACGTCTTCCTCGGGGTCGGGGGTCGGCACGACGACGGGTATCACGCGCTGGCGACGGTCTTCCAGGCGGTGTCCCTCTACGAAGACGTCATCGCGCGCCCCGCTGACGAGTTCTCGGTCACGGTCTCCGGGGTGGAGGATGTCGATTCGGTTCCGCTGGATGACCGCAACCTGGCGATGCGCGCGGCCAAGCTCCTCGCCGTCGCCGTGGATCATCGAGGCGGCGTCGCCCTCGAGATCCGCAAGAGCGTGCCGGTCGCCGGCGGCATGGGCGGAGGCTCGGCGGATGCCGCTGCCGCCCTGGTCGCCTGCGATGCGCTGTGGGGAACGGGATTGTCACAAGCACGGCTGCATGACCTCGCCGCCCGTCTCGGCGCGGATGTGCCGTTCGCCCTGCACGGCGGCACCGCGGTCGGAACCGGGCGCGGCGACCAGTTGAACCCGGCGCTCGCCCGCGGACGCTTCGACTGGATCCTGGTGCCCAGTGAGGAGGGCTTGTCGACGCCCGTCGTCTATGGGCGCCTCGACCAGCTGCGCGAGGAGGAGGGCGCGCTCGCCGATGATCCGCCGCTGTCGCTCGACGTGCCGATCCCGGTCCTGCAGGCGCTCCGGTCGGGCGACCCGGGGCAGCTCGCCGCGTGTCTCGAGAACGATCTGCAGCCCGCAGCCCTCTCCGAGCGTCCCGATCTCGCCGACACGATCGCGCAGGGGGTCGCCGCCGGAGCATTGCAGGGCATCGTGTCCGGCTCGGGGCCGACCGTGGCACTCCTGTGCCCCGATCCGGAGACGGCCCAAGACGTGCAGTCCGCTCTGCGGGCGTCCGGATTCGATCCCTTGCACGTGCACGGCCCGGTTCCGGGCGCCCGCATCATCGGCTGACCGGCGGTGCCCGCGGACGACCGTCCTGCGCAGCGACCGTGCTCGAAAGATGCACCCGCGCGCCCCGGCAGACATAATGAAGTGACGATGTGACCGTGCACACGCGAGGAGGCACCTGATGTCCAGTGCAGCCGAGCGTGCGCGGCAGCCGAGCATCCGCGATGTCGCCCGCCTCGCCGGGGTGTCTCATCAGACGGTCTCCCGAGTCCTGAACGACCACCCGAGCATCCGCCCCGAGACGAAGGCCAAGGTCCTCGACGCGATCTCCGTGCTCGACTATCGGCCGAACCTCGCCGCCCGCGCTTTGGTGACCAGCAAGTCGAACGTGCTCGGGATCCTGTCCGCGACGATCGGGGAGTTCGGGCCGACCTCCTCGATCGCGGGCATCGAGGATGCGGCGCGCGAGGAAGGCTACGCGGTCTCGACCCTCAACCTCCCGGCGACGACTCCGGAGGCGATCGGCAATGCGGTGCGCCAGCTGGCGCGCGAGCAGGTGGACGGCATCGTGGTGCTCGCCCCGCAGGTGCGCGTGTTCCATGTCCTCCGCGGCATGTCGGTCGACATGCCTTTCGTCACGCTGCAGACCGCGTCGGGCTCCGACGGGGTGAGCCTGTCGGCGGATCAGGTGGCGGGGGCCCGAGCGGCCACGGAGCATCTGATCTCCCTCGGCCACAGCGACATCCTGCACCTCGCGGGCCCGCAGGACTGGATCGAGGCGGAGTCGCGCATGCGCGGCTACCTCGACGGGCTGCGTGAGGCGGATCTGCCGACGTTCCCGCCGATCCGCGGGGACTGGACCGCCGACTTCGGGTACTTCGCAGGCAAGGAGCTCTCGCGACGGCGGGACTTCACGGCGGTGTTCGCCGCCAACGACCTGATGGCGATCGGGCTCATGCACGGCTTCCGCGACGCCGGACTCCGTGTGCCGCACGACGTGAGCGTGATCGGGTTCGACGACATCCCGGTCGCCGCGCATGTGGCTCCCACACTGAGCACGGTTCATCAGGACTTCCCGGAGCTGGGCCGGCGCGCCGTGCGGATCCTCCTCGCACAGATCCGCGGCGAGGAAGCCCCGGCGTTCGGCCCCTTGCAGACGGTCCTGCGCGCGCGCGAGTCCGCCGCCGCTCGCTGACGGGTTCGTACCGCGCACCGCGCGACGTTCGCGATCATCGAATCCTTTCGATCCCTGGCCTCGCCTGGAGGCGCGGGATCGCGCGGATCGCGGTGGGGTCACGGTCGGTATCCGAAATACCGGAGCGGACTTGACAGCGCTTCGTCGTGAGTGGACGATGTATTTCAATGTGAACGGTCACATCGAAGGTGACCGCACGTCGCAAGGAAGATCCGTGAGCACCACAGCAACGTTGCCTACCGTGTCAGGCCCCATCCTGGAGATGCGCAGCATCACCAAGGAGTTCCCGGGCGTCAAGGCGCTCGCCAACGTCTCGATCACCGTCCGCGCCGGCGAGATCCACGCCATCTGCGGCGAGAACGGCGCGGGGAAGTCGACTCTGATGAAGGTCCTCTCCGGGGTGTACCCCTACGGGACCTACGAGGGGGAGATCCTGCTCTACGGCCAGGAGCAGAGGTTCAAGGACATCGTCGCCAGCGAGCAGGCCGGCATCGCGATCATCCACCAGGAACTCGCGCTGATCCCCGAGCTGTCCGTCACCGAGAACATCTTCCTCGGCAACGAGATCCAGCGCGGCGGACGCATCGACTGGCAGGCCCAGAAAGAGCGCACGATCGAGTTGCTCGCCCGCGTGGGCCTGAACGAGGATCCGGATGCGCAGATCAAGACGCTCGGTGTCGGCAAGCAGCAGCTGATCGAGATCGCGAAGGCGCTCAACAAGGACGTCAAGCTACTGATCCTCGACGAGCCGACCGCCGCCCTGAACGAGAACGACTCGCAGCACCTGCTCGACCTGATCCTCGGGCTCAAGGCCAAGGGCATCGCGTCGATCATGATCAGCCACAAGCTCAACGAGATCGAGCAGATCGCCGACGAGATCACGATCATCCGCGACGGTCGCACGGTCGAGACGCTCGACATCTCCCGTGGCGAGATCAACGAGGACCGGATCATCCGCGGCATGGTCGGTCGGTCGTTGGAGAGCCGCTACCCGGATCGCACCCCCGAGATCGGCGAGGTGTTCTTCGAGGTCAAGGACTGGTGGGTGCAGCACCCGACCGTCCCGGAGCGCATGGTCGTGAAGGGGTCGAACATCACCGTCCGGCGCGGCGAGGTCGTCGGCATCGCTGGACTCATGGGCGCGGGGCGCACCGAGTTCGCGATGAGCCTGTTCGGCCGCTCCTACGGCACGTTCCTCTCGGGCACACTGATCAAGGACGGCCAGGAAGTCGTGCTGCCCGACGTGGCGTCGGCGATCAAGCACGGCCTCGCCTACGTGAGCGAGGACCGCAAGGTGCTCGGGCTCAACCTGCTCGACACGATCAAGAGGTCGGTCGTCGCCGCGAAGCTCTCGAAGATCGCCAAGCGCGGCGTCGTCGATGCGCGCGCCGAGTTCGCCGTGGCCGAGGACTATCGCAAGGCCCTTCGCATCAAGACCCCGTCGGTCGAAGAGGGCGTCGGCAAACTCTCCGGCGGCAATCAGCAGAAGGTCGTCCTGGCGAAGTGGATGTTCACCGACCCCGACCTGCTGATCCTCGACGAGCCCACCCGCGGTATCGACGTCGGCGCGAAGTACGAGATCTACGCGATCATCAACGAGCTCGCGGCGCAGGGCAAGGGCGTCATCGTCATCTCGAGCGAGCTTCCCGAGCTCCTGGGCATCTCCGACCGCATCTACACCGTCTTCGAAGGTCGGGTCACCGACTGCATCCCGGCCGATCAGGCGACACCTGAGGACCTCATGCGCAGCATGACCTCCGCGACCCAGAAAGCAACCGCATGACCACCGACACCACCGCAACGAAGCGCGGCTTCCACTTCAAGGACATCACGAAGATGTTCGGAGGCGGTCAGTCGACCCTCCGCCAGTTCGGCATCCTCGGCAGCCTCGTCGTCATCCTCGTCGTCTTCCAGGTGCTGACCTGGATCGTCAAGGGCACGGGCCTCACGCTGTCCTCGGGCAACCTGATCAACGTCGTCAACCAGTACTCGTACATCCTGATCCTCGCGATCGGCATGGTGATGGTCATCATCATGGGCCACATCGACCTCTCGGTGGGGTCGGTGGCCGCGTTCACCGGCATCGTGGTCGCGAAGGCCATGGCCGACTGGAACCTCCCCTGGCCGCTCGGTGTGCTCCTCGGCCTCGGGGTCGGCGTGCTGGTCGGTGCCTGGCAGGGGTTCTGGGTCGCCTATGTCGGGGTGCCGGCGTTCATCGTGACGCTGGCGGGCATGCTGTTCTTCCGCGGTGCGAACCAGTGGGTCGGTGACTCGCAGTCCGTTCCCGTGCCGCAGGGCTTCAAGGTCATCGGTGCCGGGTACCTCCCCGAGCTGCCGTTCATCCCCGTGCCGTTCAACGTGTTCACCATGCTGCTCGCGCTGCTGGGTGTCGCATGGATCGTGTTCTGGGAGATCCGCACCCGGCGCGTGCAGCACAAGATGGGAGCCGAGACGGCGCCGCTGTGGGTGAGTGTCACCAAGGTCGTGCTCATCTCGGCCGTGATCCTGATCGCGGGCTGGCTGTTCGCCACCGGGCGTGAGGGGACCAGCTTCCCGATCTCGGGCATCATCCTGCTCGCCCTGGTGATCCTCTACTCCTTCATCACGAACAACACGGTCTTCGGTCGTCACATCTACGCGGTCGGTGGCAACCGGCAGGCCGCGCGCCTGTCGGGTGTGAAGGACCGCTGGGTCGACTTCTTCGTGATGATGAACATGTCGGTGCTCGCGTCGCTGGCCGGCATGATCTACGTCGCCAGGGCGACGGCCTCCGGGCCGCAGGACGGCAACGGCTGGGAGCTGGATGCGATCGCCTCGGTCTTCATCGGTGGCGCGGCTGTCTCGGGCGGTATCGGAACCGTGATCGGGTCGATCATCGGTGGTCTCGTCATGGCGTTCCTGAACAACGGCCTCGCCCTGCTCGGCGCCGGCGCCGACGTGGTGTCGATGATCAAGGGTCTGGTGCTCCTGTTCGCCGTCGGTGTCGACGTGTGGAACAAGCAGCAGGGTCGCCCGTCGATCATCGGCTTCCTGACGCGTCGATTCGGACGCAAGCAGGATCCGGCCACCGACACGTTCGATCCGACCAAGACGAACTATCCCACCAGCCAGAAGTACGAAGCCCCCGCCGTCGACGAGACGCGCGGTTAGGAGAGGTCGCTTCGCGCGCGCTCGCGTGACACGACCTTCACACACCAGAGAAAGAGATCACATGAAGAAGATTCTTCTGTCGGCGACAGCGCTTGTCGTCGCGGGCGCCTTCGCCCTCACCGGCTGCTCCTCGGAGCGCGGCGGTGGCACGGACTCGGGATCGGGGGATGAGGCCAAGGGTTTCGCCGCTGACGCCACGATCGGTGTCGCCCTTCCGGACAAGACCTCGGAGAACTGGGTCCTCGCCGGTCAGCTGTTCACGGACGGTCTCAAGGAGGCCGGCTTCAAGGCGGACGTGCAGTACGCGCCCGCCAGCAACACGGTCGCGGAGCAGCAGAACCAGATCCAGGCGATGGTCACCGGTGGCGCCAAGGTCATCATCATCGGTGCGAAGGACGGCAAGCAGCTCGCCACGCAGGTCGAGGCCGCTCGTGACGCGGGCGTGACCGTCATCGCCTATGACCGTCTGATCGAGAACACGGAGGCCGTCGACTACTACGTCGCGTTCGACAACTTCAAGGTCGGTCAGCTGCAGGGCCAGGCTCTGCTCGATGGACTCGCCGAGCGTGCGGGGCACGAGGCTCCGTACAACATCGAGCTGTTCTCGGGCTCGCCGGACGACGCGAACTCCGCTGTGTTCTTCAACGGCGCGATGGACGTGCTCCAGCCGAAGATCGACGACGGCACGCTCAACGTCGTCTCCGGCCAGACCGAGATCGCCCAGACGGCGACCGAGGGCTGGAAGGCCGAGAACGCCCAGCGTCGCATGGACTCGATCCTGACCTCGACGTACAGCTCCGAGACGCTCGACGGCGTCCTCTCGCCGAACGACACGCTCGCTCGCGCCATCATCACCTCGGTGCAGCAGGCCGGAAAGCCGGTCCCGGTGGTCACGGGTCAGGACTCCGAGGTCGAGTCGGTGAAGTCGATCATGGAGGGCATCCAGTACTCCACGATCAACAAGGACACCACGCTCCTCGTCGAGCAGTCGATCAAGATGGTCGGCCAGCTTCAGAAGGGTGAAGAGGTCGACGTCAACGACACCGAGCAGTACGACAACGGCGTGAAGGTCGTTCCGGCTTACCTGCTCGACCCGATCATCGTGACCAAGGAGAACGCGGCAGAGGCATACGCCAACGTCCCGAGCCTCCTCGAGATCGTGAAGTCGTACCAGTAACTCGCACGGCACACATCCTCACGGATACGCGAACCGTCCGGGCCCTCGGGTCCGGGCGGTTCGTCGTTCAACCGGTGCACATGCCCGGGAGGCGCTCAGAACGGTGCGGTCACCGGATCGGCACTCGTGAAGGTCACCGTGTTCTGCGGAGGCGGCCGGTCGATGTACGTGCGACCGGTCGGGCTCGTCCACTCCAGCACGCCGCCCGAGGTCTGGTCGACGTGCCAGGGGGAGTGGTGTTTGAGCATGTGATGTCGTCGGCAGAAGGCGGCAAGGTTTCCGTGGGCGGTCGCCCCTCCGGTCGAGGCCGCATGATTGTGGTCGAGGTCGCACTTGCGCGCCGTGATCCCGCATCCGGGAAACCGGCACCGCTGGTCCCGCGCGCGGAGATGCCGCCGGAGATGCTCACTCGGGCGGTAGCGGTCGACAGCGAGCATTTCGCCAGAGATCGGATGCGTCAGCACGCGGTCCCAGCCGGTCGCGGAACCTGCCAGCGTGCGAGCGGTCGTGACGTCGATGGGGATCGTTCCGTCGAGCTCGGCCGGTGATGAGGTCGTCGGAGCGTCATCGTCCATCAGAGTGAGCACCGGCACCGTGACCTCGACGCGGGCGCGGACCTCGCCCAGCAGGCTGTCCGCCGTGTCATGGCCCGCGGGGGATCCTGTGAGAACGAGGTCGGCGAGCAGATCGGCGCGCAACTGATCGACCGTGCGGTCGTCGGCGGGGAGTCCGGCGACCGAAGCATCCTGTGCCGCTCGCGCGTTCTCCTCCTTCACCGCATGCGCCATCTGCGACAGCCGGTCGAGCATGCCGTGCAGGAGGACCGCGGGTCCGCGCGCCCCCAGCTCGGCCATCCCATCGTCGAGGTCCTTCCCCCACACACGGCGCAGCTCGCGGGTATCGCGATGCCGCTCGGTGAGACTGCGCTCCTGGAACCGCTCGGCAAGACGCCGTACGATCCGCCGAAGCCGATTCGGGGATTCCGTCACGGCGACCTCCACGGCCTCCGCGGCGTAGGCGGCGCGATCCGCAGCCTCGTCGAGATGCGCGCCCGCCTCGACGATGACCCGGGAGTGCGCGGCACTGATGCGCCCTTCGCCCTGCGCCTCCCATACCGCCGGGAATCGGTCGACGAGCCACGAGGCCTCGGCCATCTTGCGCTCGATCGTGCGGTCGCTCAGGTGCTGCGCAGCGCCGATCTCGGCAGCGACCGTGCGGATCGCCATGTCTCCGTGATCGGGGTGGGCGGCGCCGCGGGCGATGTCGACGGCCAGGCGTCCGGCCATCGCGAGCATGCCCGTCGCGGGCCGCCTGCATGCTGCTCAGAGTGCTCTCCGCGGCCTCGAGCGACGCGACCAGATCGGCGAGCATCGCCATCTGGGAATCGGTCGCGTCGAGCAGTGCGGTCATGACTTCAGTCCATCACCGACCACCCATTCGAAGATAGATTCGATCGAGACTCACGTCTCCGGGTTCACGAAACGGTGACGAACGCGATCAACCCGAGGTGCTAGTCCCAGATCGGGTCATCGGGGTCGGGGGAGTCGGTGCCGTCCGCATCGGTCATGATGCGCGCGCCGGCGATCCACGAGGTCAGCGCGCCGCCGTGGAGGGTATGCGGGTGCGGCACGCCGAGGAGGTCGGGGTTCGTCGCGACGGCGAGCGGCTCATCGCTCGCGAAGACGACGACGTTGCCGAGCGGGCCTTCGTCATCGTTCGGTTCTGCGTCGAGGACGACGGCGACATGGTCGAACACCGTGCGCAGGGTGGCTGCCTGTCGCCGTGAGTACTCGAAGGGGTGTCCGTCGAGCAGGTTGACCGCCACGACTCCCTCCGCTGCGGAGCGCGCGGCGACGCGGCGATAGAACTCCTGGCTGGCCACGCGATGCCGGATGACGGCGGCATCCCAGAGATCGACGACCGTGAACCGCGCACCCATCCACTCGCCGGCAAGCTCCGCGTCCGCGACTGCGCGCGCATCACCGAAGATGACGCGCAGATCGGTGCCCGGAGACAGCGGCAGCGCGGCGATCACCGCCTCGTAGAGGGTGGGCTCGAACTCGACCACGAGTTGCGGCGATCCGGCGCGCGTGGCCTCGACGTAGCGTGCCAGCGTGAGGGCACCGGCTCCCAGGTGCACGGTGAACAGCGGCGCACCGGGCTCAGCGGCAGCATCCATCACTCTGGCGATGTGCTGCGTGTAGTCGTATTCGAGGTCGGTGGGGTCGGTCATCGAGACGACGGACTGCGGGATTCCGTCGACGCTGAGTTCGTAGCGACCGGGCCGCCTTCTCGACTGCACCAGCTTCGCCTTGCGATCCTCGAGCAGAAGGGAGAACACCCGGCGACTCTTCGGCACCCGTCGATCTTAGATCGCGGGGAGCTGGTCGGAGAACACGCCGACCGCGCGCGACTACCCTGGAAGGAACATGGCACATCTTCTCGGGGCTGAAGCCCTGCATCTCGAATACCCGACCAGGGTCGTCTTCGACTCCGTGACCCTCGGCATCGAAGAGGGTGATCGCATCGGCATCGTCGGCCGCAACGGCGACGGCAAGTCGAGCCTTCTCGGCATGCTCGCGGGGATCAAGGAACCGAACTCGGGCCGCGTCACGGTGCGCGGCGGCACGCGTATCGGTGTGCTCGATCAGGCGGACACCCTCCCCGACGACCTCACCATCAGCGCCGCTGTGGTCGGGGACACCCCGGAGTACGAGTGGGCCGGCGACGCGCGGATCCGCGACGTCATCGAAGGACTGCTCACCGACCTGCCCTGGGATGCGGAGATCGGCTCCCTCAGCGGTGGTCAGCGGCGCCGGGTGTCGCTCGCCAAGCTCCTCACCGGAGACTGGGACGTCATCGCGCTGGACGAGCCGACCAACCACCTCGACGTCGAGGCCATCACCTGGCTCGCGGGGCATCTCAAGAAGCGCTGGTCGCCGAACGCCGGGGCCCTCATGGTCGTGACGCACGACCGGTGGTTCCTCGACGAGATCAGCACCGAGACCTGGGAGGTGCACGACCGGATCGTCGAGCCCTTCGAGGGCGGCTACGCGGCGTACATCCTGCAGCGCGTCGAACGCGACCGCATGGCGGCGGCGACCGAGGCGAAGCGCCAGAACCTCGCCAAGAAGGAGCTCGCCTGGCTCCGTCGCGGCGCTCCCGCCCGCACGGCCAAGCCGAAGTTCCGCATCGACGCGGCCAACGAGCTGATCGCCGATGTGCCCGAGATCCGCGACAAGGTGTCGCTGCAGTCGCTCGCGGTCTCGCGCCTCGGCAAGGACGTGGTCGACCTGCTGGACGTCGGGGTGACCTACCCGACGGCGGACGGCGGCGAGAAGGTCGTGCTGCGCGACGTCGAGTGGCGCATCGCACCGGGGGAGCGCACGGGCATCCTCGGTGTCAACGGCGCCGGCAAGTCGACGCTCCTCGGGCTCATCTCCGGCACGGTCGAACCGACCGTCGGTCGGGTCAAGCGCGGCACGACCGTGAAGGTGCAGACGCTCACCCAGCGCCTCGACGAGCTCACCCAGCACTGGAACGACCCGGTGCGGGTGATCATCTCCGGGCTGCGCACCTCCTACACGATGGGAGCGGGCTCCAAGGCGCAGGACCTCACTCCCGGTCAGCTGCTCGAACGGCTCGGCTTCGATTCGGCCCAGCTCTCCACTCCGGTCAAAGACCTCTCGGGTGGGCAGCAGCGTCGTCTGCAGCTCCTGCTCGTGCTGCTCGACCAGCCGAACGTGCTGATCCTCGACGAGCCGACCAACGACCTCGACACCGACATGCTCGCCGCGATCGAGGACCTCCTCGACTCCTGGTCGGGAACGCTCCTGGTCGTCAGCCACGACCGCTACTTCCTGGAACGCGTCACCGACCAGCAGTACGCGATCCTGGACGGGCATCTGCGGCACCTGCCCGGAGGGGTCGACGAGTACCTGCGGCTGCGCCACCTCCAGTCTTCGACCGGACCGAAGCAGACCGCCACGGCCGCAGCGACCGCGACGACCGCCGCCACCTCCAAAGGTCTCGACGGCGCGGCCCTGCGCACGGCGCAGAAGGAGGTGTCGGCCCTCGAGCGGCGCATCCAGAAGCTCACGCAGCAGGTCAACGCCGCCAAGACCGCGCTGGCCGACCACGACCAGTCCGACTACGAGGGCCTCGGCGAGCGGATGAAGAAGATCAGCGAGCAGCAGGCCGAGATCGAGGAGCTGGAGCTGCGCTGGTTCGAACTCACCGAGGAGATCGGCTGACGGAGGAATATCCTTCTCTCACCGCTGTTGGGAGGTAGGGATGGAAGGCCTCGAAGTAACGGTCCTGCTCGGACTCACGATTCTCGTCGGAACCCTGATCGCCCCGCGCGTGCGTCTCGCGCTGCCCCTCGTCCTGGTCATCTTCGGGCTGCTCCTCGGTTTCGTGCCACCGCTGCGCGAGGTGCAGCTGCCCCCGGAGACGGTGCTCCTGCTGTTCCTCCCGGTGATGCTGTTCTGGGAGAGCCTGACGACCTCATTGCGGTCGATCCGCCGCGACTTCCGCTACATCCTGCCGATGAGCACCGTGCTGGTCGTCGCCTCGGCCTTCGCCGTGGCCGGCATCGGTGTGCTGTTCGGGATGCCGTGGGAGATCGCGCTCATCCTGGGTGCCGCCGTCGCTCCGCCCGACGCCACGGCCGTCGCCGCCCTCGGACGCCTCCTCCCGCGACGCATGTTCATGAAGCTCAAAGCGGAGAGCCTGACCAATGACGGCACGGCTCTGGTGCTCTACGCGATCGCGGTCTCGCTCGCGCTCGGCGGTCAGATCACGCCGCTGTCGGTGACCGTCGATCTGCTCATCTCGTATGTCGGGGGGATCGCGGCCGGTGCCGTGGTCGCCGCTCTCGGCTACCTGTTGCTGCGCCGCACAGCCTCGACGATCGTGATCAACGTCGCGCTGCTGCTGATCCCGTTCACGGCGTTCCTCCTCGCCGAGACGGTGCACGCCTCGGGTGTGCTCGCGGTCGTCGTCGCCGGACTCATCGTCGCCTACGTGTCGCCGCGGGTGACGACCGCCTCCTCCCGTCGCCAGGCTGATGCGGCCTGGCCGTTCGGAGTCTTCCTGCTCAACGGTGCGCTGTTCGTCCTGATCGGACTCGAAGTGCAATACGTCGTGCATGAGATCTCGGCTGCGGCGATCGGCCGCCTCGTGCTCATCACGCTCGCGGTCTGGGCGACGCTCCTGGTCGTGCGATACCTCTTCCAGCTGCTGAACGTGCCGTTCCAGCGGCGGACCGATCCTCGACCCGCGAGGGGCGCACGATCTCGGGCGCGGGTCGTGTCCACTCTGGCGGGGATGCGCGGGGCGGTGTCTCTCGCCATCGCCTTGTCCGTGCCGGCGAGCATCACCGAAGGCGGCGCTCTGAACGGACGCGATGAGATCGTGTTCGTCACCGCTGGTGTCATCATGCTGAGCCTGCTCGTCCAGGGCCCGTTCCTGCCCGCGATCGTGCGCTGGGCCCGCTTCCCAGCCGACCACGTCGAGGACGAGGAGTACGAGCTCGCCGAGCGCGCGATCTCCGGGGCCGCCCTGGCCGCTCTCGACGACCTCGCCGCCGAACACGGCGTGGGGCAGGAGGTGCGCGACCGCGTGCGCTCCGAGGGGTATCAGATGCTCGAGTTCGCGAATGCGCGCGCCCTGGCGCGGGAGCAGGCGCTGGTGGATGCGGAAGCCGACGCCCTCGACGAGATGCTGGGGGAGCCGGACCCGCTGAGCGCCGGCACCGCCGCACCTCCGAGCGTCGCCGATACCGGGGTGGATCAGGCCGACCCGCCCGACGGCACGGTCCTGCAGATGATCGCGACCTCGACCGACGTCGACATCGCGCAGCGCTCGCCGCTGGTCCGGCACGAGGAGCACACGCGGCTCAAGCTCGCCCTCCTCGACCGAAAGCGGGAGGTGTTGTTGGGGCTCCGCGGTGCCGGCACCGTCGATGACGTCGTGGTGCGCCGGATCTCCGCCCGCCTCGACCTCGAGCAGGTGCGGCTGCAGGGCATCGAGGAGTTCGACTGAGCCGGGCGGCACCCGCTCGTGACGCCGTGTGACAGACCGATTCCGCGCGCGGCGGGAGGCCTGTCTAACGTAGGCGAGTCCCACCAGGAAGGAACTCCTCTCGCATGTCTCGCCGCACCACCACCATCCTCGCCGCGCTCGCCGCCGTTCCGCTCTTCGTCGCGCTCTCCGGCTGCGCCACGGCGTCTTCCGACGCCGGTTCCGGGGGCGAAGGATCGTCCGGGAACGAGGTCGTCAAGATCGGTGTCGTCGGCAAGAGCGACGAGCAGTGGCCGGCGTTCGTCGACGCCGCGGCCGAAGAGGGCATCACGGTCGAGCTGGTCGACTTCGGTTCCTACGAGCAGCCGAACCCCGCGCTGACCGAGGGGGAGATCGACCTCAACCAGTTCCAGCACATCGTCTACCTCGCCGAGTACAACAACGCCTCGGGCTCCGACCTCACCCCGATCGGCTCGACCGCGATCTACCCGCTCGGCCTGTACTCGACGAAGTACGACGACGTCGACAGCATCCCCGAGGGGGAGACGGTCGCGGTTCCGAACGACGCCTCCAACCAGGCCCGTGCGCTGAACGTGCTGCAGCAGGCCGGCCTCGTCGAGCTCAAGAGCGGTGGAACACCGTACTCGGACCTCGCCGACGTCGACACCAGCAAGTCCAAGGTCGAGGTCACGGCGCTCGAGGCCGCGCTCATCCCGACCTCGCTCCCGGACGTGGCCGCCGCGATCATCAACAACGACTTCGTGCAGGACGCGGGTCTCACGTTCGATGACGCGATCGCGCAGGATGACCCCGAAGACGCCAGCGCCCTTCCGTACGTGAACGTCTTCGCGGCCCGCGCCGAAGACGCCGACAACGAGACGTACCGCACGCTGGTCGAGATCTTCCAGACGAACGAGGCCGTGCAGAAGGGTCTGCTCGACTCCTCCGGTGGCACCGCGGTGGCGCTGCAGACGCCGGTGGAGGATCTGGTCGCCTCACTGAAGAAGGTTCAGCAGGACGCCGCGGACAAGAAGTAGGACCGGGACCGGAGCAGCACATGTCGATCGTCACTCTGACGAACGTCTCCAAGACCTATCCGCCGCGCAGCCGTGAGGGCGCCGAAGTGGTCGCCGTGGACGACGTCTCCCTCTCCATCGAGAAGGGCGACGTCTTCGGCATCATCGGCTATTCCGGGGCGGGCAAGTCCACGCTCGTGCGTCTGATCAACGCGCTCGAACCGGCCACGAGTGGCACCATCACGGTGGACGGCGTCGACATCACCGCGCTCACCGAGCGCCAGCTGCGCACGGTCCGCGGCGGGATCGGCATGATCTTCCAGCAGTTCAACCTGTTCTCCTCGCGCACGGTCAAGGCCAACATCGCCTACCCGCTCACGCTCGCCGGGTGGTCGAAGCCCGACATCGACAAGCGCGTCGCCGAACTGCTCCGCTTCGTGGGCCTCGCCGACAAGGCCAAGGCCTACCCCGAGCAGCTCTCCGGCGGGCAGAAGCAGCGCGTCGGCATCGCCCGCGCTCTCGCCACGGGCCCCGCGATCCTGCTCGCCGACGAGGCCACCAGCGCTCTCGACCCCCAGACCACTCACGAGGTGCTCGACCTGCTCCAACGGGTCAACCGGGAGCAGGGCGTCACGATCATCGTCATCACGCACGAGATGGATGTGATCCAGACGATCGCGACGAAGGTGGCCGTGATGGAGAACGGCCGCGTGATCGAACAGGGCGACGTGTTCGACGTCTTCTCCTCGCCGCAGAACCCGGCGTCGCAACGGTTCGTCGGGACGGTGGTGAAGGGCGTGCCCTCGCCGTCCGAGCGCTCCGTCCTGCGCGAGCGGCATCAGGGGCGCCTGGTCACGTTCTCGTTCCGTGACGGCGACTCCTCACAGGCTCAGGTCTTCCTCGATCTCGCCGGTGCCGGGCTCGACTTCGAGCTCGTGTACGGAGGGATCAACGACATCCGCGGGCGCGCGTTCGGACACCTCACGCTCGCGATCCGTGGTGACGACGCCGTGATCGATCGCACCCTCGCCGAGATCGCGCAGCGCGTCGAAGTCACCGAGATCGCCGGAGAGGAGACCCGCTGATGGATCGCTTGAACGAACTGTGGCCCGAGCTGTGGAAGGCCGCGCTCGAAACGCTCTACATGACGACGTTCGCGCTCGTCCTCGGTGGCATCCTCGGCCTGGCGATCGGCGTCATCCTCTACGTCACCCGCCCCGGCGGACTCTCGCAGAACAAGCCGGTCGCGCTCATCGCCAACCTCGGGGTGAACTTCTTCCGCCCGATCCCGTTCGTCCTCTTCGTGGCGGTCGCCCAGCCGTTCGCCCGTGCGGTCGTCGGCACGGGGATCGGCACCACCGCCGGCGCGTTCATGATCGCTCTCGCCGCCGCCTTCGCGATCGGCCGCATCGTCGAGCAGCACCTCGTCTCGGTCTCGCCCGGCGTGATCGAAGCCGCCCGCTCGATGGGCGCCGGTCCGTGGCGCATCCTCTTCACCGTGGCGATCCCCGAGTCGCTCGGCCCGCTGATCCTCGGCTACACGTTCATCGTGGTCGCGCTCATCGACATGACGGCGATGGCCGGACTGATCGGCGGCGGCGGTCTCGGCGCGTTCGCCCAGATCTACGGGTTCCGGCAGTTCGAACCGGTCGTGATGTGGGTGGCGATCGTCCTGATCGTGGTGTTCGTGCACCTCGTGCAGATGCTCGGCACGCGGCTCGCGCGCAAGGTCATGCGTCGCTGACGGGAGCGCCGGTGCGAGGCGCGTGCTGCAGCGTGCGGCGCGTACGGAACACCCGCTCCGTGCCGGTGAGCGGATCGACGAAGCGCAGTTCGCGCGCGAGTAGCTGCAGCGGACGCTCGAAGTCGTCCGGCAGATCGTCGAGAAGATCGGGGTAGAACCGATCGTTCAGGATGCCGATGCCGAGGGCGGCGAGATGCACACGCAGTTGGTGCATCTTGCCGCTGTGCGGGCGGAGGAGGGTGTGCACGACGCGCTCGTCGCTGTCGATGAGCTCGACGAGCGTCTCGGAGTTCGGCTCCTTCGTGTCGTCGACCTGCACGCGCACCTGACCGCGCGCCTTCACGATGTTGTTGCGGTAGACCACGGGGAACGGGGGGAGCGTCCCGCTCGCAGGGCGTGCGGACACGGCTTCGTACACCTTCTGCACCTGCCGGTTCTCGAACAGCAGCTGGTACGCGCCGCGCGTCGCCGGACGTGTCGCGAACATCAGCAGCCCGGCTGTGGCCCGATCGAGGCGATGGATGGGGGCCAGGTCGGGGTTGTCGAGCAGGTTGCGCAGTCGGACCAGCGCGGAATTCTGCAGGAACTTCCCGCCGGGGGTGGTGGGCAGGAAATGCGGCTTGTCGACGACGACGAGATGGTCGTCCTGATGCAGGATCTCGATCTCGAACGGGATCCGTGTCTCGACGGCGGGCTCGCGGTAGTACCAGACGAACTCGACGCTGCCCAGCGGCGCATCACGCGGGACGGGAGAGCCGTCGGCACGCACGATGTCGCCGCGGTCGAAACGCTCGAGCAGTCGCTCCGGGTCGAGGTGGAAGAAGCGCTCGACCATATAGGCGGCAGCCGTCGGCCACGGGCCGGTGAGCGGCACGTGCAGCCGCGTCGCGCCCACGCCGTCGCGGACGGGGAGGGGAGAGGACATGCCCATCAGCGGCCTCCGGTCACGAGTCGAAGCTCAGGCTCAGTTTGCGCAGGAGCCCGGCGAGGCGCTCACGGTCCGACCGGGAGAGAGCCTGCAGAAGGTCGGCCTCCACATCGACGAGACGCGTGATGGCGGCATCCACGCGGATCCGGCCGTCGTCGGTGAGGGTCACCAGCACGCTGCGTCCGTCCCCGGGGTCGGCCTCCCGGCGAACGAAGCGACGCCCGACCAGGCGGTCGATCCGGTTCGTCATCGTGCCGCTCGACACCAGCGTCTGCTGCAGGAGCTGCTTGGGGGAGAGCTGGAACGGGGCACCGGCCCGGCGCAGCGCGGACAGCACGTCCCATTCCCAGTGCTCGAGGTCGCTGCGGCGGAAGACCTCACGCCGCGCGCGGTCCAGGTGCTTCGACAGCCGGTCCATCCGCGACAGGACCTCGAGGGGGGAGAAGTCGAGGTCCGGCCGTTGCGTGTTCCACGCGCCGACGATCCGGTCGACCTCATCCACCTCGCTCATCCGCCCATTATCGCGCGTGCGGAGAGGTGAGCCCGGACGCTGCGGGCAGGTCGACCGCCATGAAGGCGCTGTGCGGGTCGAGCACGTAGGTTCCGAACGGCCCGCACACGCGGAAGCCGGCCGCGGCGTACAGCGCGCGCGCTGGCACGAAGAACTCCGCACTTCCGGTTTCGAGCGAGACCCGGCGGATGCCGCGGGCCTCGGCGTCAGCAAGGAGGAACGCGAGCATGGTGCGACCGAGACCGCGTCCGCGCAGGGCGGGGTCGGTGCGCATCGACTTGATCTCCTCATGCCCGTCTTCGACGGCCGCCAGAGCGCCGGTGGCGACGGGGCGGCCGTCGAGGCGCCCGGCGAACAAGCGCACGCCCGGCGCGAGCAGACGCTCGAACGCCAGTGCATGGCGGCTCTCCGCCGGTGCGGTGTGCTCCAGTTCTGCGTGATGGGCGACCAGGAACTCGGCGAGGTCGGGGCGTGCGCCCACCACCCGTTCGATCGACATGCTCATGATGCCAGCATCCCAGAGCGGTGTTTCGGACGGATGACGGGGGCCGTGTCAGCGGATCCGGGGCCGGAGCATGGCAGACTTGACCGGTGGCGTCCTCGGGACGGCGCGGTCCGCCGTGGTGTAATGGCAGCACGACAGCCTTTGGAGCTGTGAGGTCTAGGTTCGAGTCCTGGCGGCGGAGCATGACTGGGAACAACCTCGCCATCATCGTCCTGGCCGCGGGCCAGGGCACCCGAATGAAGTCGCGCCTCCCGAAGGTGCTGCATCCGATCAGCGGACGGCCGCTCGTCGGGCACGTGCTCACCACCGCCGGACGGCTGCAGGCCGCGCACGTCGAGGTCGTCGTGCGGCACGAGCGCGACCAGGTCGTCGCCGCCCTGACCGAGGACTACCCCGGTGTGGTGTTCGTCGACCAGGACGACATCCCCGGCACCGGACGCGCTGTGCAGGTGGCCGTCGACGCTCTCCCCGCCGACTTCGACGGCGATGTGCTCGTCCTCTCCGGCGACTGCCCGCTGGCGGATGCGGAGACGCTCTCCGCCTTCCTGGCGGAGCACCGGGCCTCCGGTGCGCCGGCCACCCTGATGACCGCACTGGTCGATGACCCGACCGGCTACGGCCGCGTCGTGCGCGATGCCGACGGGGGAGTCGACCGCATCGTGGAGCAGAAGGACGCGAATGCCGAAGAGGCCGCCGTCCGCGAGATCAACGCCGGGATGTACGTGTTCCGCGCTGCGACGCTGCGGGACTACCTCCCTCGGGTCGGGGTCGACAACGCCCAGGGCGAGATGTACCTGACCGATGTCCCCGGACTGCTCCGCCGCGACGGCGATCGGGTGGCGGCCTCGGTCGTCTCCGACATCTCCGTCACCTTCGGGGTCAACGATCGTGCTCAGCTCGCCGAGGTCGGCCGTCTGCTCAATCAGCGCATCGTGCGCCGCTGGCAGCTCGAAGGCGTCACCGTGATCGACCCGGCCACGACCTGGATCGATGACGATGCGACGCTCTCGCCCGACGTCACGATCCTCCCGAACACCCAGATCCTCCGTGCCACGGTCGTCGCGTCGGGTGCCGTGATCGGCCCGGACACCACTCTGGTCGGTTGCGAGGTCGGCGAGGATGCGACCGTCCGCCGCACGGACGCCACTTTCGCCGTGATCGGTGCCGAGGCGACGGTGGGCCCGTTCTCCTTCCTCCGCCCCGGCACGGTCCTGGGCGCAAAGGGCAAGATCGGCGCGTACGTCGAGACCAAGAACGCCGAGATCGGCGAAGGCAGCAAGGTGCCCCATCTCTCCTACGTGGGCGACGCCACGATCGGACGCGGCGTGAACCTCGGCGCGAGTACGATCACCGCCAACTACGACGACGTCAACAAGCACCGGACCGAGATCGGCGACGAGGTGCACACCGGGTCGCACACGGTGCTCGTGGCGCCCGTTAGGCTGGGAGCCGGTGCGAAGACCGGTGCAGGCGCCGTCGTCCGCAAGGACGTCCCCGCCGGCGCTCTGGCCATGAGCGTCGCCCCCCAGCGCAACATCGAGGGCTGGGTCGAGAAGAACAGAGCAGGGACGGGCGCGGCGGATGCTGCGTCCCGCGAGAATTCAGCGGAATAGGCGGACATGGCGCGCAAGAAGAAGACGGTCGATCTGGATCGCGACAACGGCGTGGCACCGGGGATCATCGCCAAGACCAAGAAGCGGCTCGTCGTCGCCGGTGGCCGCTCGCACCCCGAGCTCACTGCAGCCGTCGCCGAGGCGCTCGGCACCGAGATCGCGCCGGTCGAGCACCGCACGTTCGCATCGGGTGAGATCTACGCCCGCTTCGAGGTGTCGATCCGTGGAGTGGATCTCTTCCTCATCCAGACGTTCGGCGAGCCGGTCAACGAGTGGCTCATGGAGACGTTGATCATGATCGACGCGGCCAAGCGCGCGTCGGCCAAGCGCATCACCGTCGTCGCCCCGTACTATCCGTACTCGCGTCAGGACAAGAAGGGTCGCGGCCGTGAGCCGATCAGCGCCCGACTCGTCGCCGACCTGCTGAAGACCGCGGGCGCCGACCGCGTCATGAGCGTCGACCTGCACGCGGCGCAGATCCAGGGCTTCTTCGACGGTCCCGTCGACCACCTGTTCGCCAAGCCCGTGCTCCTCGACTACTTCGAGCGCACGCTGTCGCCGGCGGACCGTGAGATCCTCACCGTCGTCTCCCCGGACATGGGGCGTGTGCGCGTGGCAGACACCTGGTCCGACAGTCTCGGTGCCCCGCTCGCGATCATCCACAAGCGTCGTGATCCCAAGGTCGCCAACCAGGTCTCCGTGCATGAGATCGTCGGTGCCGTCGAGGGGCGCACGTGCCTCCTGGTCGACGACATGATCGACACCGGCGGCACGATCGTCAAGGCCGCACAGGCGCTCAAGGCGAACGGCGCTCACCGCGTCATCGTCGCGGCGACCCACGCGATCTTCAGCGACCCGGCATCCGAGCGCTTGCAGGACTCGTCCATCGACGAGGTCGTCATCACCGACACGATCCCGCTCACGGAGTCTCGCCGGTGGGAGAAGCTGACGATCCTCCCGATCGCGCCGCTGCTCGCCCGCGCGATCCACGAGGTCTTCGAAGACGGCTCGGTGACGAGCATGTTCGGCGGCGACGCGTAACGCATCGTCGTGGCACAGCCCGCGCATAGACACGGTGCTTACGGTCGAAGGGTCGACCACCGGAGTCGACCGACGCCGAGCCGGGAGGACCACACCATGATCCGCACGACCGTACCGACCTCTGTCCGCAAGGGATCCGCGATCCTCGGGATCGCGGGGCTCTTCGTCCTCGCCGGATGCTCCGGCAGTGCCGACGCCGAGCCGCCGGCCGACGGTGGGGCGACGGCCGACACCGGTTCGTCATCGTCCTCCGGCGGCGATTCCGCGGGGGACTACGCCGATGGCACCTACACGGCCGACGGCTCATACCAGACCCCCGAGACGGTCGAGCAGATCTCCGTCACCCTGACGCTCGCGGACGGCGTCGTGACCGACGTCGAGGTCACGGGTGACCCGAAGGCGCCCGAGACCGAGCAGTACCAGGGCCAGTTCATCGCCGGAATCGCGGACGAGGTCGAGGGCGTCGCGCTCGACGAGTTGAACGTGAGTCGCGTCGCCGGTTCCTCGCTCACCAGTGGCGGGTTCAACGAGGCCGTCGCGTCGATCAAGGAGCAGGCGGCCGCCTAGGCGCCTGACGCCCATGGCGACCTGGCGCTTCGAGGCGATCGGAACGCACTGGGAGATCGAGACCGGCGATCCGCTTCCGGACGCCGAGCGCGTCGAGGTCGCGGCCGTGATCGCACGATTCGACCGCGAGTGGTCCCGCTTCCGCGACGACTCGGAGGTCATGCGGCTGGGGCGCGAGGGGGGAACGCTCGTCTCGGCCGATGCCGGTCCGATGCTCGAGGCGTACGGGCAGCTCTCCCTGGCGACCGGGGGAGCGGTGAACCCGCTCGTGGCCGACAGCCTCAGCGCGCTCGGGTACGACGCCGGGTATTCGCTCGTGGCCGGCGATCCGGTGCGCGCTCCGGGTGACTGGCAGCGACACGTGACCTGGACGCCAGGCGAGGCCACCGCATCCGTCCCCGCCCTCCTCGACGTCGGGGCACTCGGCAAGGGGCGCCTGGTCGATCTCGTGATGGGCACCCTGTCGACCGTGCCCGGCGATGTGGTGGTCGACGCCGGCGGCGACATCCGGGTCCGCGGTGCGGGGGTGCGGATCGGTCTGGAGCATCCCTACGACGCACGGAAGGCGATCGGGGTCGTCGAGGTGAAGGACCAGGCGCTGTGTGCCTCGGCCGTGAACCGGCGGGCGTGGGGGAGCGGGCTGCACCATGTCCTCGATGCCCGGACGGGCCTCCCGGTGCGCACCTGGGCGGCGACCTGGGCGCTGGCTGCGGAAGCGATGACGGCGGATGCGGTCGCCACCGCGCTCTTCTTCGACGGCGGCCCGGAACTCGCCGCGGGCTGGGGTGTGGAATGGGTCCGCATGAGCACCGACGGCACGGTGCAGCGCTCGCCCGGATGCCCGGCGGAGCTGTTCCTCGTCACCGCGAAGAAGCGCCCTGCAGCGACGAATTAGGGAAGAGTGGACACCGTGATCACGTCATTCGCCGCCGCACGCCAACGGGTCCTCGCGGTGCTGGGTTCCCTGTCGATGTACCGCCTCGTGCTCTTCGCGCTCATCGCGCTCGCGGTCACGGCCTTCGTGCTGTCGCTGCTCGGGGTCATCGTCTCACCGACACCGGGGGAGCTGGTGGCGTCCTTCCTGGTGCTGGCGGTCGTCATCTCCGCGGTCGACGCCGTGGCTCAGCGCATCCTCCGCCTCCCGTGGCGTATCGAATCGTCGCTCGTCACCGCCCTGATCCTGCTGTTCGTGCTCCGCCCCGGCCTCGCCCCCGGCGCACTGCTGGGGCTCGCCCTCGCCGGCGCCGTGGCGAGCGTGTCGAAGTACCTGATCGCGTGGCGCGGCCGACACATCTTCAACCCCGCTGCCTTCGGTGCGGCCTTGGTCTCGATCCTGGGAGCCTTCGGAGCCTTCGAGTGGTTGGGCACCTCCTCGTCGTGGTGGGTGGGGACGCCGGTGCTGACGATCCCCGTGGCGGTGCTGGGCCTCGCGGTGCTGTGGCGCACCGAGAAGGTGCGTGTGGTGCTGGTCTTCCTGTTCGTCGCGGTGGCGACCTCGGTGGTGCGCCAGGCGGTGCAGGCCACGCAGTTCGACATCGGATTCGAACTGTCGACCGCACTGCAGTTCGCCGTGCTGCAGTCGCCCTTCCTGTTCCTCGGTGCGTTCATGCTCTCCGAGCCGCTGACCCTCCCGCCTCGGCGTCGCCAGCAGCTCGTCGTGGCCGTCGTCGTGGGCGTGCTCGCCGGCTGGCCGATCTCGGTGGCTGGTCTCTTCACTCTGGGGCAGGAGCGCGCGCTGCTCATCGGCAACCTCGTGGCCTTCGTCTTCGCCCTCCGCGGTTCGGTGCGGCTGGTGCTCGAGCGTCGTGCGTTCGTCACCCCGACCGCTCAGGAGCTGACCTTCCGGGCGAAGGGGCGCGTGCGTTTCCTCCCCGGCCAGTATCTCGAGCTCGACGTTCCGCACCGCCGTCCCGATGCCCGCGGAACCCGGCGGGAGTTCAGCATCGTGTCCGCCCCGGCTGATCTGCCGACGCTGCGCATCGCGTACAAGAACGGTGACCAGAAGCATCCCTCGAGCTACAAGCGCGCCTTGGCCGAGGCAGAGCCTGGAGCGACCTTCGCGGTCACCGGCACCTGGGGCGACTTCATCCTGCCGCGCGGAGACAGTCCGGTGCTGATGGTGGCGGCGGGCATCGGGGTGACGCCGTTCGTGTCGCAGTTGCGTCAGCTGCGGGCCACGGGGCAGCAGCGCGATGTAGTGCTCGTCTACGTGGCGTCCCAGGCCTCCGAGCTCGCGTTCCGCGACGAGCTCGCCGCGACCGGCGTGCGCACGGTCGTGTTCACCCGCGACGAGCCCACGGATCTGCCCGCGCACTGGGCCTGGGCGCAGGGAGCGCGCCTGGATGCGGAGATCCTGGAGCGCACGGTCGCCGACCTCGGCACGCGCCACGCCTTCATCTCGGGCCCGCCGCGGCTGATCGCCGACCTCGCCCCCGCGTTGCAGAAGGCTCGCAGCCTCACGACCGACGCCTTCGCGGGCTACTGAGCCCCCGCCCCCGGGCCCCCGCCCCGCGCCCGCCCCCGCCCCCCCCGCGTGTGGTGCATCCGTCGGGAGTTTGAACGGATGTCGGGCGATTTCTCGGTTTCGACCCGACGTCCGTGAAACCTCCCGACGGGCGTGCGAGGCGTGTCTTCGTGCAGATCGCGAACGTGGTCGCCGTCTGTCCACAAACGGGCATTCCGGGCGTCGGAGGCCGCCGCAGCGAAGGCAGGATCGTCGAATGCTCAGAGCTGCAGCAGTGACCGCCCAGCACGGCGGAGTCGTCCGAGGAACCCTTCTTCAGCGCTACGGGATCACCCGTCGGATGCGGGCCGACGAGGTGCGGGCGGGCGCGCTCGTGCGGGTGAGGCCGGGCGTGTTCGCCGTGCCGACCGCTGACCTCAGTCTGCAGGAGGCCGCGGCGCACGGCGGGGCGCTGACCTGCACGCACGCCCTGCGGTTGCACGGCATCTGGGTGCTGTCCGCGGACGGTCCCCCGCACGTGTGGCTCGGAGGGAACGGGCGTGTTCATCACGCGGACTGCGAGTGCGTCGGGCACTACGACGCCGGGCGGGCGGGAGTCGGACTCGCACCGTTGGAGGAGGTGCTCATCCACGTGTACCGCTGCGCTGGCGACGAGGTGTTCTTCGCCGCGCTCGAGTCCGCGTTGACGCAGCGCAAGATCTCTTCCGCCGCGCGTCAACGCATCCGCCGCCGCCTGCCCGCTCGCGCCCACTGGCTCGTCGATCTGGCGCGGTCCGACGCCGACAGCGGCCTCGAGTCGCTCCTGAGGCTCCGACTGCATCTGAGCGGCATCACGCTGGAGTGCCAGGTGCGCATCCCCACCGTCGGCAAGGTCGATTTCGTCCTCGATGGCCTCCTGATCCTCGAGGCGGATGGGAAGGGCAATCATGAGGCCCCCGGGCACCGGCATCGGGATCTGGTGAGGGATGCTGCCGCCTCGGTCCTCGGCTACGAGACACTGCGGTTCGACTACGCGCAGATCGTGCACGCGTGGCCGACCGTCGAAGCAGCGGTGATCGCGGCCATCCTCCGTATCCGGGGGCGTGACTGACCTGACCTGCGGACCATCCTTGTGCGCGTTCGTCGGGAGATCGGACGGATGTCGGGAGGAAGGGTCCGCCCCGACCTGCAACCGTCCGATCTCCCGACGAACGCACGGGCAGGACGGGACGGGGCTGGAGCCGCGCCGTCGACGCGTCTCAGGCCTCGGCGGCCGCGCTCGCCGGGGTGGCCGGGATGCGGACCGTGAAGGTCGTGTCGCCCGGTTCGCTGGTGACGTCGATGGTGCCGTGGTGGCCTTCGACGATGGCCTTGACGATCGCGAGGCCGAGCCCGGTCCCGCCCGTCTGACGGGCTCGTGAGCTGTCACCGCGGGCGAAGCGCGCGAACAGCTCGTCGCGGATGGCGGGGTCGATGCCGGGGCCGTCGTCGTGGACCCGCAGCACCGCGTCCTCGCCGTCCTGCATGACGCTGAGCGTGACGGTCGTCCCTGCGGGGGTATGCGTGCGCGCATTCGCCAGGAGGTTGGCGACCACCTGGTGCATCCGCCCCGCGTCGCCCACGATGGTGACGGGCTCTTCGGGGACCTCGATCTGCCAGTGGTGGTCCACGGCCGTGGGACGCGCATCGGAGAGGCCTTCGAGGGCCAGCTGCGTGAGGTCCACCGTGCTGTAGACGAGCTCGCGTCCCTCATCGAGGCGCGCCAGCAGGAGCAGGTCCTCGACGAGTCGTGTCATCCGCAGCGACTGCGCCTGGATGCGCTCGAGGGAGGTCGTGGTGCTCTCGATCACCTCGGGGCGCTCAGCGCTCCGATCGGACTGATGCAGCGCGCGCAGCGACAGCTCCGAGTAGCCGCGGATGGAGGCGAGCGGTGTGCGCAGCTCATGACTGGCGTCGGCGACGAAGCGTCGCATCCGCTCTTCGTTCTTCTGCCTCGAGGCGAGCGAGCTGTTCACGTGATCGAGGAGCTTGTTCAGCGATGCCCCGACGAGTCCGGTCTCGGTACGCGGATCGGCCTCGTACGAAGGAACACGTTCCGTGATGGTCACCTCACCGCGATCGAGCTGCTGGTTCGCGACCCGGGTCGCCGTCATCGCGACGGCACGGAGTGGTCGCAGTCCCACGCGGATGGTGACCGCTGTGGTCAACGCGAGCAGGATGAGACCGCCGATCGTCGCGAGGGCGATGACGGTGAGCAGCTGGGCGAGCTGATTCTGGATCTCGTCGCGGGGGAGACCCGTGACGACGCCGACGCCGCTCGCGGTGTTCAGTGCCATGATCCGGTAGGAGCCGAGATCGGAGATCGAGACCGTGGCCACGGAGGTGCCGTTCAGCGCCGCGGCGATCTCGGCTATCTGCGTCGCGTCGAGCGGCTGCAGTGTGCCCGTGAGCTCGTCGCCGGGAGTGTTCGTCACGACGACTCCGGAGGCGCCGGTGAGGGGGCTGACCACGGCCAGCAGGAGCCCCGAATACTGCACGTTCTGCCCCGACAGGATGTTGGACGCGGTCGCGTCGCTCGGGGAGAAATTCTGCGCCCATCGCGCGACCTGGTGCGCGGAGGTGCTCAGCTTCTGATCGAGCTGATCCTCCATGGTCTTCCCCAGGGTCGCGCTCGTGATGATGGCGACGATGATGAGGATCAGCGACACGAACCCGATCACGGCCGTCATCAGCCGTGTCTGCAGGCTCATCGGCCTCCTCCGCACCGCCGCAGAGCTCACTGCGGAGCCTTGATCATGTACCCCACGCCGCGGACGGTGTGCAGCAGGGGCGTGCGTCCGGCGTCGATCTTCTTGCGCAGGTACGAGATGTACAGCTCCACCACGGAGGACTTGCCCCCGAAGTCGTAGCTCCAGACCCGGTCGAGGATCTGGGCCTTCGACAGCACACGGCGCTCGTTGCGCATCAGGTACCGCAGCAGCTCGAACTCGGTCGCGGTGAGCTCGATCTCGGTGCCGTCGCGGACGACCTCATGGCTGTCCTCGTTGAGGGTGAGGTCTGCGACGCGCAGGATCGATTGCCCGTCATCGGCGGTGGCGTGACCGGTGCGGCGGATGATCGCGCGGAGACGCGCGATGACCTCCTCGAGGCTGAACGGTTTGGTGACGTAGTCGTCGCCGCCCGCCGTGAGCCCCGCGACGCGGTCGCCCACGGCATCCTTCGCGGTGAGGAACAGGACGGGGACGAGGTTCCCGGATTCGCGGAGCCGTCTCAGCACGGACATGCCGTCGAGATCCGGCATCATGATGTCGAGCACGAGCGCGTCGGGCTCGAACTCCCTGGCCACCTGCAGCGCCTCCATGCCGGAGGACGCGGTGCGCACCTCCCACCCCTCCATCCGCAGGGCCATCGCGAGCAGATCGGTGAGCATCTGCTCGTCGTCGACGGCGAGGATCCGCAGGGGGGAGCCGTCGGGACGGCGCAGTTCGGGCAGGTCGCTGGTCATATCCCTATTCTGCGGAATCTCCTATGTGATTTCTATGGAGAGCGCTATGTGTTGCCTGAGAGCGGGAGATGCGATGTCGGCGGCGCTGACTACAGTGACGGCATGGCCGACGACTCTGTTGCTCCTGTCCTTTCCGTCCACCGCCCCCGTACCGTCACCGAGGTCGCCGAGGTCGTGCGCCTGGCGTCCCGCGAGGCCGTACCTTTGACCGTCGTCTCGGGCGGGCACGGCCCGTGGTCGCACGGCCCTGCCGCGGGTATCCGTCTCGAGCTCGGCGAACTGTCCCAGGTCGAGGTCGACGGCTCCACCGTCCGCATCGGTGGCGGCGCGGTCTGGGGCGACGTCGCGACGGCGCTGGCCGCGCACGGTCTCGCCCTCAGCTCCGGCGACACCGCGTCGGTGGGAGTCGGCGGACTCACGCTCGGCGGAGGCATCGGATGGATGGCGCGCGCCTGGGGCCTGGCGGTCGATCAGCTCATCGGGGCTCAGGTCGTCACGGCGACGGGGGAGGTCGTCGAGGCTTCGGCGGATGCGCACCCCGAGCTGTTCTGGGCTCTGCGCGGCGGCGGAGGGAACTTCGGCGTCGTCACCCGCTTCGATTTCGCAGCCCACCCGCTGCCCGGCATCGCCTTCTCGGAGAGTCGCATCGATGGCGACGAGACCGCCGTGCTGAAGGCCACCCGAGACATGCTCCGCGACGCGCCTCGAGAACTCACGGTCACCTACATGGACGTCCCGCCGATGGATCCGAGCGCGCCGGCGGGTGCTCGTCTGAGCGCGGTGTGGGCCGCGCCGGAGCCCGACCGGCTGCGCGCCGTGATGGAACCGATCTCCGCCCTCGACGGAGTGCAGACCGAAGTCACGACGCCGGCATATCGGGAGGTGCTGCTGGAGATGCCGGCCCCCGAGGGCGAGGAGCCCGCCTCGCCTCCCGGATTCATCGGGGGCAACGGTCTCTACGCCGAACTCGACGACGCGCTCATCGCGCAGCTGGTGGCCTTCCGTCGTTCGTATCCGGCATCGGTCCTGTTCCTGCGGTCCCTGGGCGGGGCCATCCGCGACGTCGCGCAGGAAGACACGGCGTTCCCCGCCCGCGCGGCGAACTGGTTCGTCCTCGCCGGCGCGTTCGACATCCCCGGCCTGATCGAGGACGAGACCCGTGCCGCGATCGACGCGGACTGGAGCGTGATCGAGCGGGGGCGTCTGGCCGAGTACGGCAACTTCGCCGACACCGAGAGGCCGCAGGCCGTCTCCGGCATGTTCTCGGAAGACGCCCTCTCGCGGTTGCGGGCCACGAAGGCCGCGTGGGACCCGCAGAACCTGTTCCACCGCAACCACAACATCACGGTGTGACGCACGAAGGGCCGGATACCTTGCGGTACCCGGCCCTTCGACGGCGAGCCTCAGTGCGTGTCTTCGGCTTCGATCTCCGTGCGGTCGCCCGACCACAGGGTGTGGAAGGTGCCCGGCTTGTCGATGCGCTTGTAGGTGTGCGCGCCGAAGAAGTCGCGCTGGCCCTGCACGAGGGCCGCGGGGAGGCGGTCGGCGCGGATGCCGTCGTAGTACGACAGCGACGACGAGAACGCCGGTGCGGGGATGCCCGCCTGGGCCGCGGTCACGACGACACGGCGCCACGACGCCTGGCCGCGCGCGAGCGCCTCGGCGAAGTACGGTGCGGTCATCAGCACCGGCAGATCGGGAGTCGCGGCGTAGGCATCGGCGATGCGGTTGAGGAACTGGGCGCGGATGATGCAGCCGCCACGCCAGATCTTCGAGATCGCGCCGAGGTCGATGTTCCAGCCGTACTCGGCCGCACCGGCGCGGATCTCGTCGAAGCCCTGCGAGTAGGCGACGATCTTCGACGCGTAGAGCGCCAGGCGCACGTCTTCGATGAACTGCTCGGTGTCCTCATCCGAGACCGTGAACTCCTCGTCGGGGCCGGGGAGTCCACCGGCGACGGCGCGCTGCTCGGGGTGTGAGGAGAGGGAGCGGGCGAACGTCGCTTCGGCGATGCCCGACACGGGAACGCCCAGGGACAGTGCGGTCTGCACGGTCCAGGCTCCGGTGCCCTTGGCCCCGGCCTGGTCGAGGATCACGTCGACGAGCGGCTTGCCGGTGGAAGCGTCGACCTGACGGAGCACCTCGGCGGTGATCTCGATCAGGTACGACTCCAGCTCACCCTTGTTCCACTCGGCGAAGATCTCGGCGATCTCGGCGGGCGACTTGCCGGTGCCGCGACGGATGAGGTCGTAGGCCTCGGCGATGAGCTGCATATCGGCGTACTCGATGCCGTTGTGCACCATCTTGACGAAGTGGCCGGCACCGTCGTGGCCGATGTGCGTGACGCAGGGCTCGCCCTCGGCGATCGCGGCGATCGACTTCAGGATCGGTCCGAGCGTGACCCAGGACTCGTCCGAGCCGCCGGGCATGATCGAGGGGCCGGTGAGCGCCCCTTCCTCGCCACCGGAGATGCCGGCGCCGACGAAGTTGATGCCGGTCTCGCGGACCGCCTTCTCCCGGCGGATCGTGTCGGGGAAGTAGGCGTTGCCGCCGTCGACGATGATGTCGCCGGGCTCGAAGACCTCGACCAGCGCGTCGATCACGGCATCGGTGGGGCCACCGGCCTTGACCATGATGATCGCGGTGCGCGGCTTCTGCAGTGAATCGGCGAACTCCTGGTAGGTGCGGGCCGGGACGAAGCCGGCCTCCGGGTGCTCGCCGAGGAGGGTCTGGGTCTTCTCGTAGCTGCGGTTGAAGATCGCCACGGTGTTGCCCTCGCGACTGGCGAGGTTGCGGGCGAGGTTCGATCCCATGACGGCGAGTCCGACGACTCCGATGTTCGCTGATGCTTCGGGCACAGAAGGCTCCTCGATCGTGAAGAAGGGGTGGATTCAGCGTATCGCTGTACGGGCGCTCTGCGCTCACCTGTGTCACGGTGCGAGACGTCTACGCTGGAGGCGAGATCGTGGTGCGTGCGCGGGAGGCTCTCACCTGGCCGCCGACGCCGCCGAGGAAAGGACCAGCGTGACGGGGATCGAGAAAGAGCTGCGCGCGGTCGTGGCGGTGCCGCTGCCGGAGGACCTGTGCCGACTGATCGAGGAGATCGAGCCCCGCGTCGAAGTGATCAGCGATCACGCACTCCTGCCGCCGATGCGCGGTCCCGCCGACTGGTCCGGAGATCCGGAGTACACGCGCACGCCGAGCCAGCAGCAGGCGTTCGATGAGCTGGTCGATTCCGCCGATGCGCTCTTCGGAATCCCCGACGTCGACGCGGAGGCACTGGCGAGGACCGTGACGGCGAACACGCGCCTGCGTTGGGTCATGACGACTGCCGCGGGCGGCGGTGCCACCGTGAAGGCCGCCGGTCTCGACCGGGACGCGCTCGATCGCGTCGTCTTCACCACGAGCGCCGGCGTGCACGGTGGCCCGCTCGCGGAGTTCGCGGTGTTCGGCGTGATGGCCGGAGCGAAGAATCTCCCGCGCCTTCTCGCCGACCAGGGGACGCGCACCTGGCCGGACCGCTGGGAGATGCGTCAGCTCGACGAGATGATCGTGCTGGTGGTCGGGCTCGGCGGCATCGGTACGGAGTGCGCGCGGCGCTTCCACGGGCTCGGCGCGCGGGTCTGGGGGACGACACGGTCCGGTGAGCCGGTGGCGGGCGTGGATCGCCTGGTGCGGATGGAGGAACTGACCGAAGCGGTGGCCCAGGTGGACGCGATCGTCGTCACGCTCCCGGGAACCGCTCAGACCCACCATCTGATCGGTGCCGAGGTGCTCGCCGCCGTGAAGCCGGGGGCGATCATCGCCAACGTCGGGCGCGGCTCCGTCATCGACGAGGACGCACTGCTCGGAGCCCTCGACGACGGTCGCATCGCCTTCGCCGCCCTCGACGTCTTCGAGCAGGAGCCGCTGGACCAGGCGTCTGCGCTGTGGACGCACCCGAACGTGCTCGTGAGCCCGCACACCGCCGCCCTCAGCGCGAAAGAAGAGGAGCGGATCGCGCGACGCTTCGCGGAGAACGCCGGGCGCCTGCTCGACGGCCGACCGCTGATGTCGGTGGTCGACACGGAGGAGTTCTATTGAGCGGGAGCATGCGCATCGTCGTGATGGGCCCCAGCGGCTCGGGGAAGTCGACGGTGGGCGCGTTCCTCGCTCAGACGCTCGGCGCACGGTTCGTCGATGGTGACGATCTGCATCCGGAGGCGAACGTCCGCAAGATGGCGGCGGGAATCGCGCTGGATGACAATGACCGTCTGCCGTGGCTTCGCCTCGTCGGCGAGACACTGCGTGGCGAGGAGCGGATCGTCGTCGCGTGCTCGGCCCTCCGGCGCACTTATCGAGACGTCATCAGAGACGAGGCCCCCGACGCCTTCTTCGCGGAGCTCACGATCGCACGCGCGGTGCTCGAGGAGCGCATGCGGCTGCGTACCGACCACTTCATGCCCGCGGCGCTCCTGGACTCCCAGCTCGCGGCGCTCGAATCCCTCGAAGCCGATGAGGGGGGAATCCGCGTCGATGAGTCGGCGGATGTGCGAACGGCCTCGGCCGCCATCGCGGCGGCCGTGCAGAGGGGAGAAGGGCCTGCGCCCCGCGCTCAGTCCTTGCGGTAGCTCGAGCGTCCCATGGAGAAGAGGGCGCCCAGGCTGCCCACGACGGCGCACACGGTCATGGCGCCGATCAGCCAGAGGAGTGCGTGCGAAAGGAAGGCGCCGTCGAGCATGGGGTTCTCCGTGTTCTGCAGAAAAGGACCGGTGTCCTCAGCCTAACGGGTCATCCGGTACCATTGAGGCTGTACCTCGGCGAGGGATGCTTCTGCGCGTGCGCGATCATCCGTTATCGACGCGGCGAAGCAAGCCCGGTGGCTTTCCTCCTGCGTCAGCGAGTTCGAATATCCAAGACCACCGCGCGGCGCCTTCGCTGCGTGTCCCGAAGGAGAACCCCATGTCTGAAGACACCAAGGTCCAGGCCGAGCTCCGCGAGAGCTTCGGCAAGGGCTTCGCCCGCCGCCTCCGCGCCGCCGGCAAGATCCCCGCCGTCATCTACGGTCACGGCACCGAGCCCGTGCACGTCGCCCTTCCCGGCCACCAGGTCTCGCTCATCATCCGTCGCGCCAACGCGCTGCTGGAGCTCGACATCGAGGGCAAGAGCCAGCTCACCCTGGTCAAGGACGTCCAGCGCGACCCGGTGCACCAGATCATCGAGCACATCGACCTGCTCGTCGTGAAGAAGGGCGAGAAGGTCGCGATCGACGTTCCGATCATCGTCACGGGTGAGTCGGCTGCCGGCACGATCGTCAACCTCGACGCGACCACGCTGTCGATCGAGGCCGAGGCCACGCACATCCCGCAGAACATCGAGGTCTCGGTCGAGGGCCTGGAAGAGGGCGCGCACATCACCGCCGCCGACGTGAAGCTCCCCAAGGGCTCCACGCTGCTCTCCGACCCCGAGGTCCTCGTGGTCGCCGTCTCCGTTCCCGCGGCTCCGTCCGAGGACGAGTCCGCGGAGGAGACCGACGCTGCCGAGGAGACCGAAGAGGCCGCCGCGGAGTGATCTCCGACTGATTCATCACAGAGGGGACGCGATCCGATCGCGTCCCCTCTGTCGTATCCTGACCCGGGGCCTGCACCCGGGTATCGAGAGGACGAGGACATGGCATCCACCTGGCTCGTGGTCGGACTCGGCAATCCCGGGCCGCGATACGAGACGACCCGGCACAACATCGGCCAGATGGTCGTGGACGAGCTCGCGGCGCGGCGCGGCGAGACCTTCCGCGAGCACAAGGGCGGAGCGCGGGTCGTCGAGACCTGGCTGCGCCCCGGTGCGGACAAGCTGGTGCTCGCCAAGCCGAACACCTTCATGAACGTCTCGGGCACGCCGGTGGCCGCGTTGGTGCGGTTCTACTCCGTTCCCCCCGAGCAGGTCGTCGTGGTGCACGATGAACTCGACATCCCCTTCGACACGGTGAAGCTCAAGACCGGGGGCGGGCATGGCGGTCACAACGGCGTTCGCGATGTGGCGCGCGCTCTGGGCACCGCCGACTTCCCACGCGTGCGAGTGGGTATCGGGCGCCCGGTCGGGCGTCAGGATCCCGCGGACTGGGTGCTGGCACCGTTCGGGAAGGACGAGCGGCCGAACCTGCCGATCCTCATCGCGGACGCCGCTGACGCGGTCGAACTACTCGTGGGCGAAGGTCTGCTCGCGGCGCAGCAGAAGCACCACGCGCCGCGCTGACACGTTCAGACCGCGCGGAGGTCCGGGTCAGGACGTATACGTGGCGAAGCCTGCAGCGCTCCCGGCCGCGAGGGCCGTGACCAGCACGATGAAGAACAGGACCACGCCCATCACGGCGACCACGAGGGCCGCGATTCCGGCGCCCCTGCCCTTCTTCTTGGCGATCGCGATGATGCCGAGCACGATCGCGGCGATGCCCAGGATCGTTCCGAGCCAGAAGGACAGCTCGGCCCACAGCACCTGATCCCGGGCGGGGGACAGCAGGCTGAGATCGTCGGAAGTCGTGGTCGTGACGCCTTGCGGAAGGACGCGTCCGATCTCGAAGGCGCTGATCCCCACCAGGATCGCGGGCACGACCGCGGCGACGAGCGAGAGGACCAGGGCGACGACGCCGAGGACGGCGGACGGGCGCGGCGCGGTCTCGGGGACGGCGTACGTCCCCGCGGGTGCGGCATAGCCTCCGACGGGCACCTGGTAGGCCCCGGGAGGCGCTGCCGGATACCCCGAAGGCGCCGGATACCCGGAAGGCGCCGGATATGCGGACGGTGCCGGGGACGCGGCGGGAGCCGGGTACGCGGGCGGTACCGGAGGCGGCAGCTGTGGATCAGTCACGACCCCATCCTAGGCGCGGCTCAGACCCGACGGAGCAGCCCCACGCGGTCGTAGACGTCCGACAGGGTGGCATCGGCGACGGCATCGGCGCGGCTGGCGTTCTCCGCCAGGATGCGGTCGAGTTCCGCCGGATCGTCGAGCAGTTCGAGGGCCCGCGCGCGCACCGGCTCGAACTCCTCGACGACGACGTCGGCGAGGCCCTTCTTGAAGTCTCCGTAGCCGCGACCGGCGTACTCGTCTTCGATCGATGCGACCTGACGCCCGCTGAGTGCGGCATAGATCGTGAGCAGGTTCGAGACGCCCGGCTTGTTCTCCCGGTCGAAGCGCACGGAGCCCTCGTTGTCGGTGACCGCACGCATGATCTTCTTCGCCGATTTCGCGGGGTCGTCGAGCATCCACAGCACACCGGCATCGCTCTCCGCCGACTTCGACATCTTCGCCGTCGGATTCTGCAGATCGTAGATGCGGGCCGTCTCCTTCTGGATGACCGGCATCGGCACCGTGAACGTCGCGCCGAAGCGGGAGTTGAAGCGCTCGGCCAGATCGCGGGTGAGCTCGACGTGCTGCTTCTGGTCGTCGCCGACCGGAACGACGTCGGTCTGGTAGAGCAGGATGTCGGCTGCCATCAGCACCGGGTACGTGAAGAGCCCGACGCTCGTCGCATCGGCGCCGTAGCGGGTCGACTTGTCCTTGAACTGGGTCATCCGGCCGGCCTCGCCGAAACCGGTGATCGTGCTGAGGATCCAGGCGAGCTCGGCGTGGGCGCGCACGTGCGACTGCACATACAGGGTGGACAGCGAGGGCTCGATGCCTGCCGCGATGTACTGCGCAGCGGTGCGGCGCGTCTTCTCGCGGAGCTCGGCCGGGTCCTGGGCGACCGTGAGGGCGTGCAGGTCGACCACCGAGAAGTAGGCGTCGTAGGAGTTCTGCAGATCTCGCCACTGGAGCAGCGCGCCGATGTAGTTGCCGATCTGGAGGGAGTCGGCGGAGGGCTGCATTCCGGAGTAAAGGCGAGGTTTCGTCACAGGATCAATCCTATGGGGTGCGTGCCCTGCGCCTACGATGGCCGCATGGCCTCTCCTTCTCCTCCCGCGCGGTCGACAGGAAGAGGTGCCGTGCCCGTCGCAGGGGCGAACGCGCGAGGCGCGGCGTTTCTCGAGGCGTTGGGGGAGAACGCGCAGCGGCTCCATCCCGAGCTCCTCGCGCAGATGACGGTCGAAGCGACTCACGACAGCGCGGAGGGCCTGTTCGAAGTCGCGGGCAGCAGGTTCGGACGCCTTGCCGGTCTCGCCTCTCCGGTGGTCGGGCCGGGGTTGCTCGTGACACGGTTCGCCCGCGACGTGCCGTTCCGCATCGAGACGGTGTCAGGTCGGTCGCACGGCGGACGCGCAACGCTCGACACCGTCCGCGAGTTCCGTTTCCCCGGCGCGACACAGCACGTCGTGGATCGGCTCTTCGCGACCGGGCGTCCCGGCATCGTGCAGAACGCCTTGGGGGCCCGCGGCCGCGTGCAGATGCTCGAGCAGTGCTCGGTCACGGGCGACGGCGCGCTGCGCATGAACACGCGCGCCGTCGCACTGCGGGTGGGAGGACACCGGATCGCACTTCGTGGAATCCTGCGGATCGATGTCGAACTCGTCGACGGGTGGGACGAGGCTCACCGTCGACGCACGATCGACATGCGCGCGACGAGCCCCGTTCTCGGCACGGTCCTGGAGTATCACGGGTGGTACCGCTACGCAGGTGGTACCGCGTCAGGCTCGGATCAGTAGCGGTAGTCGACCACGACGGGCGCATGGTCGCTCCACCGCTGGTCGTAGGCTGCGGCGCGCGCGACGTGGTAGGTCTCGACCCGCTCCGCGAGCGCCGGCGTCGCCAGGTGGTAGTCGATGCGCCACCCGGAGTCGTTGTCGAACGCCTGTCCGCGCATGGACCACCAGGTGTACGGGCCGTCGACCTCGCCGTGGAACTTCCGTCCGACGTCGACCCAGCCGAGACCCGTGCCCACGGTGCCGTCGACGCCGGTGACCTCGGTTCCCGCCTCACCGAGGAATCGGTCGAAGTAGGCGCGCTCCCGGGGGAGGAATCCGGCCTTCTTGCGGTTGCCGCGCCAGTTCTTGATGTCGAGCTCACGGTGTCCGACGTTGAGGTCTCCCGTCACGAGCGCGAGTGCTCCGTCGGCGCCGAGCTCACCGAGCCGGGTGCCGAAGGCGTCGAGGAACTTCCACTTCTCCTCCTGCTTGGGGGTGTCGGCCTCGCCCGAATGGACGTACGCGCTGACCACCGTGAGCGGACGGTCGCCGATCAGGAAGTCGGCTTCGATCCAGCGGCCCTTGGAGTCGAAATCCTCCGGGCCGAACGCGGTGCGCGAAGCCACAGCCGGAACGCGGCTCGCGATCGCGACCCCGGCACGGCCCTTCGCCGTCGCCTCGTCGTGCACGAACGACCAGCCGGGGAGAGCGGCTTCGAGGTGCTCGTCTTGTCCGCGGACCTCCTGGAGCGTGAGGATGTCGACACCGGCGTCGTCCAGCCACCCGCTCATCCCGTTGCGAGCCGCCGCTCGGATCCCGTTGACATTGACCGTGGCGATACGCAGATGAGGCATGCTCCCAGCCTAACGAGAGCCGCCGACATCCCTTCCCGACCGGTTCAGCTCCGCCAGCAGACGCTGCGCGAGCGGCGTCGTCGCTGCCGCGGGTGGGGGAGGGGACGCTTCGAGGTCGGCGAGTTCCTCCTCGGCGTCGCGCACGGCCCGATTCGCCACCCAGGCGCGGTACCAGGGCGCCTGGGTGCGGGCCGCGTGCGCTTCCCGCACCCGGATGCGCGCCGCCGTCAGCAGGGTCTGATACTCCGCGATCCGACGTTCGGCCTCGGTCTCCTGCAGGAGGGGGAGATCGTGGTCCTGCGCGGAGACCGCGATCCAGGAGGAGGCCACCAGCATGACGACCCCGTTCACTCGGAACCACAGCAGCAGACCGATGAAGATGGCGAACGTGGCCAGCAGCGGATTGGAGGGCGTGTAGCTCAGCAGGAATCCCGCCCCGTACTGGAGGATGGTCATCGCGCCACCGCCGAGGAGCGCGCCCGGCCAGATCGTGCGCCAGCGCAGCGACGTTCCGGTCAGGAAACGCACCATCGCCGCCAGCGCGGATGACATGAGCGCGAAGGACACGATGACCGTGCCGATGCGGATGCCGAGGTTGAGGCCGTCCGATCCGGAGTCCCAGCCGAGGAGGCTGAGCAGCCAGCTCAGCACCGCGGCGCTGGCCGAGCTGAGGAGCGAGCCGACGATCAGGGAGATGCCGAAGATCAGCGCAGCCAGCAGGTCGCGCGCCTTCAGGATCACGTAGCTGCGGCGGTCCGGTGGTAGCCCGAAGATGTCCCTGGTCGCGCGGCGGGAGAAGGTCACCCAGCCGATCGCCGTCCAGATCACGGTGCCGAGGGCGATCAGACCGGTGATGCTCAGCACTCCGGTGGTGCTCGCCGCGATCTCCTGCACCTGCTCGGGGGTGACGACACCGCCCTGTCCCTCGGGGAGGATCAGGTTCGGGATGTAGCTGTTGATCATGGCGATCAGGCCGTTGACCGCGTCCTCGCTGCCGCCGAGCCAGAGGCCGGCGATCGCGAAGGCGAGATAGATCGCCGCGAAGATGGCGAACAGCGCCTGGTAGCTCACGCCCGCCGCGAGGAGGAAGCCGTTGTGCTGCAGGAAGTGGCGCCAGACCCGCACGGGGAAGAGCGCGAGCGTGCGCTGGGTCAGCGCAGTGGCGCGTTCGACGGCCGCATCGAGGCGACCGGGCTCGGACGCGGCGTCAACGGGTTCAGACACATCCCCACCCTATCCAAGCGTGTGGGGCGGGAGAGAGGCGCCGACGCGAGAACAGGCGGTCCCCGGAAGGGAACCGCCTGTTCTCGAAGGAGTCTGAATCAGTGGGTCAGGGCTGCCCGCGGAGGATCGCCTGCTTGACCTCGGCGATCGCCTTGGTGACCTCGATGCCGCGGGGGCACGCCTCGGAGCAGTTGAAGGTCGTGCGGCAACGCCAGACGCCCTCCTTGTCGTTGAGGATGTCGAGGCGCACAGCGGCGTTGTCATCGCGCGAGTCGAAGATGAACCGGTGGGCGTTCACGATCGCTGCGGGGCCGAAGTACTGTCCGTCGGTCCAGAACACGGGGCACGACGAGGTGCACGCGGCGCACAGGATGCACTTGGTGGTGTCGTCGAAGATCTCGCGGTCGGCGATGGACTGGACGCGCTCCTTGCCCTTCTCCGGCACCGAGCTGGCGACCAGGAACGGCTGGACCTCGCGGTACGACGCGAAGAACGGCTCCATGTCGACGACGAGGTCCTTCTCCAGCGGCAGACCCTTGATGGCCTCGACGTAGATCGGCTTCGAGATGTCGAGGTCCTTGATCAGCGTCTTGCAGGCGAGGCGGTTGCGGCCGTTGATGCGCATGGCGTCGGAGCCGCAGATGCCGTGCGCACAGGAGCGGCGGAAGGTCAGCGAACCGTCGACCTCCCACTTGATCTTGTGCAGGGCGTCGAGCACGCGGTCGGTGGAGTACAGCTCCACGTCGTAGTCGACCCAGTGCGGCTCGGCGTCGACCTCGGGGTCGAACCTGCGGATGTTGAAGGTGACGATGAAGGACTGGATGGCGGTCTCTTCGGTCGTGTCGGCAGGTGCTTCTGCGATGGCAGTCGACATGCTCAGTACTTCCTCTCCATCGGCGGGTAGTTGAACTCGCCCTGCTCGTTCTTCGTGAACACCACCGGCTTCCAGTCGAGCTTGATGTGATCGCTCGGCGTGGAGGAGTGCGGGTCGCCGGTCAGGTACGCCATGGTGTGCTTCATGTACTTGTCGTCGTTGCGCTTCGGGAAGTCGTCGCGCATGTGGCCGCCGCGGCTCTCCTCGCGGTTCTGCGCGGCGTAGACGACGACCTCGGCGATGTCGAGCAGGAAGCCGAGCTCCACGGCCTCGAGGAGGTCGGTGTTGAAGCGCTTGCCCTTGTCGTCGACGTGCACGTTCTTGTACCGCTCGCGCAGCTCGGCGATGACACCGAGCACGTGCTGGAGGGACTCGTGCGTGCGGAAGACCTGCGCGCCCTTGTCCATCTCGTCCTGGAGCGTCTTGCGGAGCACGGCGATGCGCTCGGTGCCCTGGTTGTTGCGCAGATCCTCGAGCATGCCCGAGACGAATCCCGCGGGGTTCTCGGGGAGCGGCACGAACTCGGCGGTCTTGACGTACTCGACCGCGTTGCGACCTGCGCGCTTGCCGAACACGTTGATGTCGAGCAGCGAGTTGGTGCCGAGGCGGTTGGCGCCGTGCACCGAGACGCACGCGCATTCGCCGGCCGCGTAGAGACCGGGGACGACGGTGGTGTTGTCCGCGAGGACCTCGCCGTCGTTGTTCGTGGGGATGCCGCCCATGGCGTAGTGGGCGGTCGGCATGACGGGCACGGGCTCGACGACCGGGTCGACGCCCAGGTACGTGCGAGCGAACTCGGTGATGTCGGGCAGTTTGGTCTCGAGGACCTCGGCGCCCAGGTGCGTGCAGTCGAGCAGCACGTAGTCCTTGTGGGGGCCGGCGCCACGGCCGTCCAGGACCTCCTGCACCATGCAGCGCGCGACGATGTCACGAGGAGCGAGGTCCTTGATGGTGGGGGCGTAGCGCTCCATGAAGCGCTCGCCCGAGGCGTTGCGCAGGATCGCCCCCTCTCCTCGTGCGCCCTCGGTGAGGAGGATGCCGAGGCCGGCGAGACCGGTCGGGTGGAACTGGAAGAACTCGAGATCCTCGAGGGGGAGGCCCTTGCGCCAGACGATGCCGACCCCGTCGCCCGTGAGGGTGTGCGCGTTGGAGGTCGTCTTGAAGATCTTGCCGAACCCGCCGGTCGCGAAGATGACGGCCTTGGCCTGGAAAACGTGCAGCTCGCCGGTCGCCAGGTCGTAGGAGACGACTCCCGCGACCTGGGTGTTCCCGTCGGCGTCCTTCACCGTCAGCAGGTCGAGCACGTAGAACTCGTTGAAGAAGTTGATGCCGAGCTTGACGCAGTTCTGGAACAGCGTCTGCAGGATCATGTGGCCCGTGCGGTCTGCGGCGTAGCAGGCGCGGCGGACCGGGGTCTTGCCGTGCTCGGCCGTGTGTCCGCCGAAGCGTCGCTGGTCGATCTTGCCCTCGGGCGTGCGGTTGAAGGGGAGACCCATGTTCTCGAGGTCGATGACCGCGTCGATGGCCTCCTTCGCGAGGATCTCCGCGGCATCCTGATCGACGAGGTAGTCGCCGCCCTTGACGGTGTCGAAGGTGTGCCACTCCCAGGAGTCCTCTTCGACGTTGGCGAGCGCCGCGGCCATACCGCCCTGCGCCGCACCGGTGTGCGAACGCGTGGGGTACAGCTTGGAGATCACCGCGGTCTTCGCGCCGGGTCCGGCCTCGATGGCCGCACGCATCCCGGCGCCGCCGGCGCCGACGATCACGATGTCGAACTGGTGGTAGTGCACGCCGTCACGGACGACGGAATCCTGCGTCTCGGTAGTCACTTCTTCTTAGCCTTCTTCTCAGTTCCCGACCAGTGCGGCGCACTCGGACCACAGGACGCTGTCCTCGGTCACTCCCAGGCACGGGTCGAACGTGAAGACCACGAGCGTGCCGAGGATGATGAGCAGACCGGCGGCGAGGCCGAGCGCCCAGGTGAGCGCCTTACGAGCGGTGGTGTTCGTGACGTAGTCGTTCACGATCGTGCGCATGCCGTTCGCGCCGTGGATGAGCGCGAGCCACAGCATCAGGACGTCCCACCACTGCCAGAACGGCGTGGCGAACTTGCCGGCGATGAACGCGAAATCGAGGGCGTGGATGCCCTCGCCGAGCATGAGGTTGACGAAGAGGTGGCCGAAGATCAGGACGACGAGCACGATGCCCGACGCGCGCATGAAGACCCAGCCCCACTTCTCGAGGTTCACTCCGCGGCGACGGCGCACCGGGGCGGCGACGGTCTGTGCAGACATCAGTGTCCTCCTCCGAACCCGGCGAATGCGAGCATCAGGTGGCGGGGCACGAAGCCGGCCATGATGATGCCCCACACCAGCAGCACGCCCCAGAAGAGCTGGCGCTGGTACTTCGCACCCTTCGACCAGAAGTCGACGGCGATGATGCGCAGCCCGTTCATGGCGTGGAAGACGATGCCCGCGACGAGCACGACCTCACCGAGCGCCATGATGGGGTTCTTGTACGTGCCGATGACGGCGTTGTACGCCTCCGGCGACACCCTGATGAGTGCCGTGTCGAGCACGTGCACCAAAAGGAAGAAGAAGATGGCGACTCCGGTGATGCGGTGAAGCACCCACGACCACATGCCTTCGCGTCCCCGATAGAGGGTGCCGCGGGGGGTCTTTGACGTGGTTTCCGAAATCGACGGTGTCAAGCGCGCGCTCGTGGACACGGTCGTCCTCCCTGATCGATGTGCGTCGGTCGCGTGCGCTGCTCTCGTTCAAGTGTGTGCTCGTCGAAGTGGCAGGCACGCCCGATCGCTGTCCATCCTATTCCTGTCCGAACACGGGGAGCGACGAAGGCGAGCCTAAGTGTCCGCAACGGCTCAGGAGGCCGCGGGTACCCTGGCAGGGTGAGCGAGACCATCGAGGATTTCTATGCGGTCATTCCCGCCGGCGGCATCGGCAGTCGGCTGTGGCCGCTTTCCCGCGCGGATGCGCCGAAGTTCCTGCACGACCTGACGGGATCCGGGCACTCCCTGCTCCACGACACCTGGGATCGCCTGGAGCCGCTCACCGGGCCGGACCGGATCGCCGTCGTCACCGGACGCGCCCATCGCGCTGCGGTCGAGGCGGAGCTGCCGGGCATCGCCGATCTGAACGTGTTCCTGGAGTCGGAGCCGCGGGAGTCGGCGGCGGCGATCGGACTGGCCGCCGCGATCCTGCATCGCCGTGAGCCCGACGTGATCGTCGGGTCGTTCAGCGCGGATCATGTGATCCGTAGCACCCGGGTGTTCGAATTCGCCGTCCGCGACGCCGTCGAGGTCGCCCGCGAAGGCTACATCTGCACGATCGGCATCACACCGACGGAACCCGCGATCGGCTTCGGCTACATCAAGAAGGGCCCGGAGCTCGTGGTCGAGGGCGCCAGGGAGGCCGCGCTCGTGGAGAGCTTCGTCGAGAAGCCCGACCTGGACACGGCGAAGGCGTACCTGGCGGACAGGGGCTACCTCTGGAACGCCGGCATGTTCATCGCGAAGGCGAGCGTGCTGCTCGACGAGATCGCGGCGAACGAGCCGGAACTGCATGCCGGCCTGCTCGAGCTCGCCGAGGCCTGGGACGATCGCGATCGGCGCGGACCCGCGGTGGATCGAATCTGGCCGCGCCTCAAGAAGATCGCGATCGACTACGCCGTCGCCGAGCCGGCCGCTCGCCGAGGACACCTCGCGGTCGTCCCCGGGCACTTCGACTGGGACGACGTCGGCGACTTCGCCTCGCTGACCAAGCTCATCAACAACGGACGCAAGAACGACCTCGCCGTCCTGGGGCCGAACGCACGTGTGCTCACGGACGGGGCGAGCGGGATCCTGGTCAGTCAGACGTCGCGGGTGATCAGCCTGGTGGGTGTCCAGGACATCGTCGTGGTCGACACCCCCGACGCCTTGCTCGTCACCACGGTCGAGCATGCCCAGCGGGTGAAGGGCGTCGTCGAGTCACTCAAGCTCACCGGCCGGGGGGACGTGCTCTGAGGCGTGCGCCGATGAGCACGATCCCACGCTCATCCGGTGGGTTGATTTCAGCTTTGTAACCTTTGGCCAGCACATGCGGGGCGAGCGTGTGCAAAAGCTGAAACAGTAGGTAACTTTGATCGATCCGCGATGGCCGCGGGTTCGTTGAGGGAGGCATCAGTTGACCATCTCCACCACCAAGAAGCTGCTCGGCGCGACGGTCGCCGCGGGCGTCATCTTCGCACTCGCCGGCTGCGGCCAGGCCCCGACCGACAGCGGGTCGGGTTCCGAGAAGCCGGTTGACTCCGACTTCCTCCCGTGCCTCATCTCCGACGCCGGCGGATGGAACGACAAGTCGTTCAACCAGTCCGCGAAGGAAGGCATGGACGCCGCCGCCGAAGAGCTGGACATCAAGCCGCTCGAGTTCGAGTCGGCGAACGACAACGACTACGCGCCCAACCTCGAGACCGCGGTCTCCGAGGGCTGCTCGCTCATCGTCTCGGTCGGCTTCAAGCTGTCGGCTGCGACCGTCGAGTCCGCCCTCGCGAACCCCGAGATCGACTACGCGATCATCGACGACTGGGCCGACAACGACTTCGACGGCAATGTCGACGCCCCGAACATCAAGCCGCTGGTCTTCGACACGGCTCAGGCCGCCTACCTCGGTGGCTACGCCTCGGCCGCCTGGTCGGCGCAGAGCGGCGTGAACAAGGTCGGCACCTTCGGCGGGATGCAGATCCCGTCCGTCGCCGTGTTCATGGACGGCTACCAGCTCGGTGTCGAGAAGTACAACGAGGACAAGTCCGCTTCGGTCCAGGTCTTCGGTTGGGACGCCGCGACGCAGAAGGGCTCGTTCACGGGCGGCTTCGACGCGAACGACACGGCCAAGCAGACCGCTCAGGGCGTGCTCGACCAGGGCGTCGACGTGATCCTGCCCGTCGGTGGCCCGGTCTACCAGAGCGCGGCAGCGGCGATCGCCGACAGCGGCAAGGACACGCTGATGCTCGGTGTCGACAGCGACCTGGCCGTGGCTGACCCGAGCGTCGCCGACATCACCCTGGTCTCGATCATGAAGGCGATCGACGTCGCCGTGAAGGACGCGACCATCGCGGCCGCCGCCGGCGACTTCGACCCGGCCCCGTACGTGGGAACGCTCGAGAACGAGGGAGTGAAGCTCTCCGGCTTCGGTGACTTCGAGTCCCAGCTGCCCGACGGGCTCCTCGACGAACTCGCCGAGCTGCAGAAGCAGATCATCGCGGGCGACATCACGGTGGAGTCCGAGAACTCCCCGTAAGTCGTCGCAGGTCCAGCACGGGGCGAGTGGTGAGCAGGCTGCCACTCGCCCCGTGCCGTGGACGGACGATGATTCTCCTGGATGACTCTTCTGGATAAGGTGCAGATATGAAGCTCGAACTTCGCGGCATCACCAAGCGATTCGGCAGCCTCGTGGCGAACGACCACATCGACCTGGTGGTCGAACCGGGCGAGATCCACGCGCTGCTCGGCGAGAACGGCGCGGGCAAGTCCACGCTCATGAACGTCCTCTACGGCCTGTATCAGGCGGATGAGGGCGAGATCCTCCTCGATGACGAGGTGCAGCGCTTCCGCGGACCCGGTGACGCGATGGCGGCGGGGATCGGCATGGTCCACCAGCACTTCATGCTCGTTCCCGTCTTCACGGTCGCCGAGAACGTCATGCTCGGCCACGAGCAGACCAAAGCCCTCGGCACGCTCGACATCGCGAAGGCGCGAGAGCACGTGCGGTCGGTCGCGGCCCGCTTCGGATTCGACATCGACCCGGATGCGCTCGTGGGTGACCTCCCCGTCGGAGTGCAGCAGCGCGTCGAGATCATCAAGGCGCTGTCGCGCGACGCGAAGGTGCTCGTGTTCGACGAGCCGACCGCCGTGCTGACGCCGCAGGAGACCGACGAGCTGATGAACATCATGCGTCAGCTGCGCGACGAGGGCACGGCGATCGTGTTCATCACGCACAAGCTGCGCGAGGTGCGCGAGGTCGCCGACAAGATCACCATCGTCCGGCTCGGACGCGTCGTGGGTGAGGCATCGCCCACCGCGACGAACGCCGAACTCGCCTCCCTCATGGTGGGCAGGGCCGTCGAGCTCACGGTCCAGAAGGATCCGCCGCGCCTCGGCGAAGGAGGTCTCGAGGTCTCGGGACTGCGCATCCTCACGCCCACCGGCGCGATCGTCGTCGACGGCATCGATTTCTCCGTCCGCCCGGGCGAGGTCCTCGCGATCGCGGGTGTCCAGGGCAACGGCCAGACGGAACTGGTGGAGGCCATCGTCGGCCTCGCCGCCCGCGTGGAAGGCAGCATCTCCCTCGACGGCAAGGAACTCGTCGGCCGGAGCGTGCGTGCGATCCTCGACGCGGGGGTCGGGTTCGTGCCGGAGGACCGCACGGAGGACGGCCTGGTCGCCGGCTTCTCCGTCGCCGAGAACCTCATCCTGGACCGCTCGGACGATCCGGCGTTCAGTCGCGCGGGCACACTGCGCCGCGCCGCGCTCGACGAGTTCGCCCGTGCGCGCATCACCGAGTACGACATCCGTACCCAGGGGCCGGAGACGGCGGCAGGCACGTTGTCGGGCGGAAACCAGCAGAAGGTCGTCATCGCCCGTGAGATGAGCCGCGACCTGCGGCTGCTCGTCGCCGCGCAGCCGACCCGCGGCGTCGACGTCGGCTCGATCGAATTCATCCACAAACGGATCATCGAGACGCGGGATGCCGGCATTCCGGTGATCGTCGTCTCCACGGAGCTCGACGAGGTCGCGGCTCTGGCCGACCGGATCGCGGTCATGTACCGCGGCACGATCGTCGGCATCGTCCCCGGCGACACGCCCCGGGAGACGCTCGGACTCATGATGGCCGGAGCGGCCGAAGGGGAGGTGGCCGCGTGAGCGGAGCGACACCCGGCGCAGGAGATGTGACCAAGGGCATCCCGCCGCAGGAGCTCGCGACGAGCACCGGCACGGTTCCGCGCGACCCGTCCGACGTGCCGCCGCCTCCGCGCGGCAACGTCATCCTCAAGGAGATCCTCCGCGGCAACGCCGTGACGACGATCCTCGCGATCGTGCTGGCGCTCATCGTCGGCGGCATCCTCATCGCCGTCACGAACGAAGACGTGCAGGCGGCATCCGTCTACTTCTTCGCCCAGCCCGGTGACACCTTCGTCGCCGCCTGGAACGCCGTGTACAACGGCTACGAGGCGCTGTTCCGCGGGGCGATCTTCAACGCGAGGGGTGCCGACTTCGCGGCGCAGATCCGGCCGCTGACGAACACCCTCGGCTTCGCCGCCCCGCTCATCGCCGCAGGTCTCGGCGTCGCTCTGGCGTTCCGCGTCGGGCTGTTCAACATCGGTGCCCGCGGTCAGATGCTCATCGGTGTCGCCGTCGCGGCGCTGTTCACGTTCTCGCTCGACCTGCCGATCTGGCTGCACATCCCGGTCACCCTCATCGCCGGTATCGCGGGCGGTGCGCTCTGGGGTGCGATCGCAGGACTCATCAAGGCGCGCACCGGTGCGCACGAGGTGATCCTGACGATCATGCTCAACTACATCGCGTACTACCTGCTGCTGTGGATGATCCGCACGCCGGGCCTGCTGCAGAAGCCGGGCACGAACCAGGCGCTCGGCTCGGCGACGCCCGAGAGCGCGCAGTTCCCGACGCTGCTGGGCCCGCAGTTCCCGCTGCTCGACCTCGGCTTCGTGATCGTGATCGTGGCGACGCTCTTCGTCTGGTGGCTCATCGAGCGCTCCTCGCTCGGCATGCGCATGCGCGCCGTGGGGGAGAACCCGCATGCCGCGCGCGCCGCGGGTATCAGCGTGCAGCGCGTCTACGTGTACGCGATGCTGTTCGCCGGGGGGCTCGCGGGCCTCGCCGGGATGAACCAGATCCAGGGGGCGGTCACGACGGGCGTCACCGAGACCATCGACGCCGGCATCGGGTTCGACGCGATCACAGTCGCGCTCCTGGGCCGCAGCCGCGCGTGGGGCACGTTCGCGGCCGGTATCCTGTTCGGCGCGCTCAAGGCGGGCTCGTTCTCGATGCAGGCGCAGGACATCCCGGTCGACATCGTCCTCGTGGTGCAGTCGCTCGTGGTGCTGTTCATCGCTGCGCCGCCGCTGCTGCGCTCGGTGTTCTTCCTGCCGAAGACCGATGCGGAGAAGGCCGCCAAGGCGAGAGCCAAGGCCGCGAAGAAGGCGGTGGCCGCATGATGTCCCTCACTCAGACCGTGTCCGCAGGCGGCGCCGTCCAGCTCGAGACCGTCAAGGAGCGGCACCTCAAGGCGCCGATCGTCCTCGCCGTCGCCACCGCGCTGCTGGCCCTGCTTTTCCTCACCGTGCCGCGCGACGGCATCAGCACGTTCCGGCTCTCCGACCCTTCGGCGGCGCTCGGGCTCCCGGATGTCGCCTTGCCCACGGCATCGACCTTCTGGGTCGTGTTCGGCATCCTGGTGGTTCTGACGGTCGGGGCGTTCCTCCGAGCCTGGATCTACCGTCCGCCGTCCCTCTGGCTGGTCATCGCCTACAGCGTGCTCGCCGTTTTCGCGTTCCTCGTCTGGGCGTCCGCCGGGGGACTGGTCCCCGTCACGAGTCTGCTGTTCGGAGCGGTGTCCCTGTCGGTGCCGCTCGTGTTCGGTGCGTTGGGCGGGGTGATCGGCGAACGTGCCGGCGTCGTGAACGTGGCGATCGAAGGACAGCTGCTCCTCGGGGCGTTCTCCGCCGCGCTGCTCTCCAGCATCACCGGCAACCCGTTCGTCGGTCTGATCGGCGCGATGGTCGGTGGCGTCCTGGTGGCCAGCGTGCTCGCCGCGTTCGCCATCAAGTACCTCGTCGAGCAGGTCATCGTCGGTGTGGTGCTGAACGTGCTCGTCACGGGTCTCACCGGATTCCTCTACGGCGCGCTCCTCGCGCCGAACGAGGAGGCGCTGAACACGCCGGTGCGGTTCCCCCGAGTGGAGATCCCGCTGCTGAGCGACATCCCGATCATCGGACCCGTGCTGTTCAACCAGACCTTCATCGGATACCTGATGTTCGTGACCGTCGCCGTCGTCGCGTGGGGGCTGTACCGCACGCGGTGGGGCCTGCGCGTCCGCGCCGTGGGAGAGCACCCGCAGGCGGCTGACACCGTCGGCATCAAGGTGAACCCGACCCGCTTTTGGAACGTGCTGCTGGCCGGCGCGATCGCCGGCATGGGCGGCGCGTACTTCACACTCGTCTCGGTGCCGCAGTTCGGCAAGGAGATGACGGCGGGTCTCGGCTTCATCGCCCTCGCGGCCGTGATCTTCGGGCGCTGGGATCCCATCCGTGCGACGCTCGCGGCCCTGCTGTTCGGTTTCGCCACGAACCTGCAGAACCTGCTCTCGATCCTGAAGACGCCGATCCCCGGCGAGTTCATGCTCATGCTGCCGTACGTCGTGACTCTGCTCGCGGTCGCCGGGTTCGCCGGACAGATCAAGGCCCCTGCCGCCGACGGCAAGCCGTACATCAAGTCCTAGCCCTGCCGGGAAAGAGAGAAGTATCGCAATGACCGACATCGACTGGGATGAGTTGCGCCAGGTCGCCACGGAAGCCATGACGAAGGCGTACGCGCCGTACTCGCGCTATCGCGTGGGGGCGGCCGCTCTCGTCGGGGACGGGCGGATCGTGGCCGGGTGCAACGTCGAGAACGCCTCCTACGGGGTGACGCTGTGCGCGGAGTGCGCGCTCGTCGGAGACCTGCACATGTCGGGTGGCGGCCAGCTCGTCGCCTTCGTGTGCGTGAACAACGAAGGGCAGACGATCATGCCGTGCGGCCGCTGCCGTCAGCTGCTGTTCGAGCACGCGATGCCCGGGATGCTGCTCGAGACCGTCTCCGGCATCCGCACGATCGACGAGGTGCTGCCCGACGCGTTCGGGCCGCGCGACCTGGAGGACGCACGATGACGACGGTGGAGCCTTTCGACGCGGTGGATGTCATCCGCGCCAAGCGCGACGGGGGCGCGGTCCCCGAGGCCGCGCTGCGCTGGATGGTGGACGCGTACACGCGCGGCTACGTCTCGGACGCGCAGATGGCCTCGTTCGCGATGGCCGTCTTCCAGCGGGGGATGGAGCGTGACGAGATCCGCGTGCTCACCGACGCGATGATCGCCTCGGGGGAGCGGATGAGCTTCGCCTCCCTCGGCAAGAAGACCGTCGACAAGCACTCCACCGGCGGTGTCGGGGACAAGATCACGCTTCCGCTCGCGCCGCTCGTCGCGGCCTTCGGCGTAGCCGTCCCGCAGCTCAGCGGCCGCGGACTCGGTCACACCGGTGGCACGCTCGACAAGCTCGAGTCGATCCCCGGCTGGCGCGCGGCGCTCAGCAACGAGGAGATGTTCGCCCAGATGCAGGGCGACGTCGGCGCGGTCATCTGCGCCGCCGGTTCGGGGCTCGCCCCCGCCGACAAGAAGCTGTACGCGCTCCGCGACGTCACCGGAACCGTCGAAGCCATTCCGCTGATCGCCTCGAGCATCATGTCGAAGAAGATCGCGGAGGGAACGGACGCGCTGGTCCTGGACGTGAAGTTCGGCTCCGGCGCCTTCATGCAGGACATCGATCGTGCCCGCGAGCTCGCCCGCACGATGGTCGCGCTCGGCACCGATTCGGGCGTGGCGACCACCGCGCTCCTGACCGACATGAACGTCCCGCTCGGACTCGCGATCGGCAATGCCAACGAGGTCCGCGAGTCGGTGGAGATCCTCGCCGGCGGTGGTCCCGCCGACGTGCGGGAGCTGACGCTCGCCCTGGCGAGGGAGATGCTCGCACTTGCCGGACAGCCGGATGCCGACGTGGAAGCCGCCCTCGACGACGGGCGTGCGATGGACACCTGGAAGGCGATGATCCGCGCGCAGGATGGAGACCCCGACGCCCCGCTGCCCACGGCACGCGAGACGCACGTCGTCACCGCCCCGGAAGACGGTGTGCTCACGCGCCTGGACGCGCTCCCGTTCGGGGTCGCCGCCTGGCGACTGGGGGCGGGCCGTGCCAGGGCTGAGGACCCCGTGATCTTCGAGGCAGGAATCGACCTGCACGCGAAGCCGGGCGACCGCGTCACCGCCGGGCAGCCGCTCTTCACGCTGTCCGCGGCGGACGAGGCCCGCTTCCCCCGCGCGATCGAAGCTCTCGAGGGCGCCTGGGCGATCGGTGGCGAGGTGCCGGAGGCCGGTCCCATCGTGCGCGAGCGCATCACGGCGTGACCGCGGACCGCTAGCCTGAACTGAGCACATCCGCGACGGAGGAGGATCACCATGTCGATCGACGCGAACGGCGATGTCACGCTGCAGGGCGTCTCCCTGCGGAGCCTCCCCAAGGTGTCGCTGCACGATCATCTCGACGGTGCCCTGCGCCCCGCGACGATCATCGAGCTCGCGGACGCGATCGGCCTCGAGGCCCCGAAGTCCGACCCCGCGGCGCTCGGTGCCTGGTTCGCGAAGCAGAGCGACTCGGGGTCGCTGGTGGAGTACCTCAAGACCTTCGATCTGACGACCGCCGTCATGCAGACCCCGGAAGGGCTCACGCGCGTCGCGCGCGAGTTCGTCCAGGATCTCGCGGCCGATGGTGTGGTCTACGGCGAGGTGCGCTGGGCTCCGGAGCAGCACCAGGCCCGTGGACTCACGCTCGAACAGACCGTCGAAGCGGTGCAGCAGGGCATCGAAGAGGGCGAGGACGCCGCCGACCGCGATGGTCGGAGCATCCGCGTCGGCCAGTTGATCACGGCCATGCGCCACACCGATCGGGCGAGGGAGATCGCCGAGCTGGCGGTCGACTTCCGCGGTCGCGGCGCCGTCGGGTTCGACATCGCGGGGCCGGAGGACGGCTTCCCGCCGTCGAATCATCGCGCCGCGTTCGACTATCTCGCCGGCAAGTTCTTCCCGGTGACCGTACATGCGGGAGAGGCCGCGGGGCTCGCGTCGATCCGTTCGGCTCTGCTGGACGGGCGTGCGCTGCGACTGGGCCACGGCGTCCGCATCGCCGAGGACCTCCAGGTCGTGACGCAGGAAGGCGATGAGGTGCAGGTGCAGTTCGGCGACCTCGCCCGGTGGGTCCGCGACCGCGAGATCCCGCTCGAACTGTCGCCGTCCTCGAACCTGCAGACCGGGGCGATCGCGGCCTGGGGCAACACGCTGGCAGACCACCCGTTCGACCTGCTGTACCAGCTCGGGTTCTCCGTGACCGTGAACGTCGACAACCGCACCATGAGCGCCACGTCGCTCACGCGCGAGCTCGCGCTGCTCGTCGAGACTTTCGAGTACGACCTCGACGACCTCGAGACGTTCCAGTTCAACGCCGCCGCAGCTGCCTTCCTCCCGGTCGAGGAGCGGGAAGAGCTCGTCGAGTTGATCGCCGAGGGCTTCGACATCTGATCGGACGCGTCAGGCCTCGCGGGCTGAGGCTCAGGGGGCGAGCGGTGCGAGGAAGTCGTCGACCAGGCGCGTGACCTCCGCATGCATCTCCTCGGAGGAGATCGTCGGGATGCCGTCGCCGTCCTGCGGCCCGTAGTCGCCGAACGAGGCATGAGAGGCGCCGTCGATCTCGACCATCTCGGCATCCGCAGGGAGCTCATCGCGTGCATCGGCGATCTTGTCCGCCGTCGAGAGGCCGTCCTCACTGCCCGAGATGCTCAGGACCGGGAGCCCGCTCTGCGAGAGGTCGTTGGCGCAGTAGGAACCGAACAGCACCAGCGCATCGGCGTCCGGGGCGAGCTGGCAGGCGCGCACACCACCGAGCGAGTGTCCTCCGACGGCCCACACACCGACTTCCGGAGCGGCGGACGTGAAGGCATCGAGGCCCCGAGGGTCGAAGAAGGCCAGATTCAGCCAGGGGCGGGTGATCACGACCGTGACACCGTCTTCCGCGAGGCCCTGGAGGATGGCGGCATAGGCCCAGGGGTCGACCTTGGCCCCGGGGATGAAGACCAGCCCGACGTCGGACTCGCCGTCCACCGGCTCGAGCACGATCCCCTGATCGGCATCCGTCACCGTGATCTGCGGGTTCTCCTGCACCGTCGCGAGCGGCTCGGGCTCCGCGGCCATGACACCGATCTGGCTCCACGCGACGACGCCGCCGACGGCGAGCACCACCACGATCGCCAGGCTCCACAGGACGCGCTTCAGGATGCGACGGCCACGAGTCTTCTCCACGCGTCAACGTTACTCCGCGGCGCGGCCCTCACCGGCGACGGCAGGGTGCGTGCGGAGGTACTCCTCGAAAGCCTCAGCGGTCGTGCGTCGCGGTGTGTATCCGAACTCGTTCTTCAGACGTCCGTTCGCCAGCACCGGCCGATAGCGGAGGAAAGGCACCTTCTCCGGTCCGTGCTCCGTGAGGCGGAGCGTCCGTCCGATCCGGAGACCTGCGGCCAGCACCCCCGCGGGGACCACGAGCTCGGGCTTGCGCAGTCGAGCCGCGATCTCCGGCACGGTCATGCGTCCGTCCCCGGCGACGTTGAAGATCCCGGGCGGGCCGTCCGTCGCCGCACGGACCATCGCTGCGGCGACGTCGTCCACCCAGACGAAGACGAACGGGGAATCCGAACCGGCGATGCGAAGGATCCGCCTTCCGTCCCAGAGCGCGGTGATCTGATTCCGCACGGACGGACCGAGGATCGTGCCGATGCGGAAGACCACCTGCTCGAGCTCCGGGTGGGCCGTACGGTACTCGGCGAGCATCTCCTCGACCAGACGCTTGTGCCGTGCGTAGGGGAAGGCGTCGTTGCCCCGCAGCGGCTGGTCCTCCTCGATCCAGTCCGCATTGTCCGCGTGATAGCCGTAGGCGGCTCCGGAGCTGGAGACGACGATGCGGCGGACGCCGGCGTCCACGCAGGCGGCGAGGACGTTGGCCGAGCCGGTCACGTCGACGCGGTACTCGAGGGCGACGTCGCGGCCCGGATTCACGATCGCCGCCAGATGCACGACCGTGTCGATCCGGTGCTTCCGGAGCGTCGGAGCGATGGCGGCGGCATCGGTCACATCCAGTGTCTCGTCGATGATGCCGTGGCGCGGCGTGCCCGGGCGCAGGTCCGCGGCGACGACGAGTTCGACATCGTCGCGCGCGGCGAGGGCCTCGGCGACATGCGACCCGAGGAAGCCTCCGCCGCCGGTGATGAGCACCCGCGACATCAGGCGGCCTCGATGGGTGCGCGGCCGCTGCTGTCTCCGGTCGCGGTCCCCGTGCGGCGTCGCGTGTGGCGGGCCCAGAGCCCGGCGAGCACGAGACCCGCGATGATGTCCCAGATGCCCCACCAGCCCGCGACGACGGCCATGCCTCCGAGCCCGTCGAAGAACAGGAACACCAGGCCCAGACCGAGGCCGGCGTTGCGGATGCCGACTTCGAACGTCATCGCCTTGCGCTCACGGGTGCCGAGGCCGCCCACGACGGCGGTGCCGTAGCCGAGTGCGAGCGCGACGGCGTCGTGGACGGCGACGACCAGCAGGATGACACCCAGGACCTGCACGAAGACCGCCCAGTTGCCGATGAGCGCCGCCACGATGAACCCGAGCAGGGCGATCAGGCTGAACCACTTCACGAACGGCTGCACCCGCGCGCTCATCCCCGGCACTTTCGCGCGGAGGAGCAGTCCCACCGCGAAGGGGAGACCGATGATGAGGAAGATCTCCAGCAGCATCCGCCAGGGGTCGAGCGAGACATCGCGCAACAGGGCGCTGGCGGTGGGATGCAGGGACGCCCAGAACGTGATGCTGAGGGGCATCGCGAAGATGTAGATGAGGTTCCCGACCGCGGTGAGTGAGACCGAGAGCGCGACGTTGCCGCCGGCACGATGTGTCAGCACCTGCGAGATGTTGCCAGGCGGGCAGCACGCGACCAGGATCATCCCCAACGCCATCGACGGGGGGATGGGCAGCACGAGGGTCAGCAGGAACGTCGCGACGGGCAGCAGGAGCAGCTGCGCGAGGATCGCGATCACGAACGGCTTCGGGTGTTTCGCCACCACACGGAAGTCGCGTGGCGAGGTGTCCAGGGCGATGCCGAACATGATCAGCCCCAACACCACGTTCAGGATCGTCAACGTGCCGGGCGTGAACGACAGGACGACGTCGTCGATGTTCATGCCGAGGCCTCCAGTGCGCTCATCTCGCGTCGCACCGCGCTGCGATAGGCGTCCTTGTTGACGTAGTACGCCATCCGGCCGAGGCCGAGGTAGTGATAGCCGCCGGAGGTGTCCGGCCACGCCGTGCCGGTCACGCGGTCGCGGAAGCGTGCGGCCCGCGCCGGGTCGTGCTCTGCGGCGTCGAGGTAGGTCGCGAGCAGATCGGCCTGTTCGTACCGGCCCTGCCAGCCGATCCCGGAGGCCTCGATCATGCCCATCACGTACAACCCGTTGAAGGAAGCGGGGAAGACGTTGAGGAACAACCGAGGCGACGCGCCGCGCCAGTGGAGGTGTTCGCGATCCACGAACGGATAGTCCAGGGTGTAGCCGGTCGCCAGCAGCACGAGGTCGTACTCGTCCGAACCCCCGTCGCGGAAGTGCACGGTCTTCCCGTCGAACCGATCGATGTCCGCACGGATGCGCAGATCGCCCTGCCCGAGGTGGTTGAGGATGAGGGTGTTCACGATCGGGTGAGACTCGTAGATGCGGTAGTCGGGCCGGGGGAATCCGAACCGCACGGGGTCTCCCGTGAACGCACGCAGCACGCGGCTGTCGACAGCCTGCTTGATCCGCGCCGGCAGGGGGCGCCCCTGGTTGAGGGTGTCGCTCGGCTTGCCGAACAGGTAGCGCGGCACGAAGTAGTACCCGCGGCGGACACTCATATCGATCGAGTCGGCATGATGCACGGCGTCCACCGCGATGTCGCAGCCGGAGTTGCCCGCGCCGATGAGCAGCACCCGCTTGCCCCGGAGCATCTCCGGGGATTTGTAGGCGCTGGTGTGCAGCAGCTCGCCGGTGAACTCGCCGCGGAACGAGGGCACGTTCGGTTCCGCGAGGGTGCCGTTCGCCAGCACGACCCCGGCATACCAGCGGGTCTCCTCGCCGTCGGGGCCGCTGCTCGTGAGGTCCCACCCGCCGTCGCGCGGTTCGAGACGCGTGACCTTGGTCTCGAACCGGAACAGGTCGGTCAGCCCGAAGCGGTCGGCGTACTCCTGGAAGTACTCCTTCAGCACGCGGTGGCCGGGGTAGTCGACCCGGGTGCGCATCGGGAACTCCGAGAACTCGGTCGTGGTGCGGGAGGAGATCAGGTGCGCCGACTCGTACATCGTGCTGCGTGGGTTCGTGATGTCCCACAGCCCGCCGACGCCGTGGGACGCCTCGTACCCGTCGATGCCGATACCGCGCCGGTGGAGCGCACGCGCCGCGGCCAACCCCGATGGTCCCGCCCCGATGACGGCATATCTGTTCATGATGCTCCCCGCACGTCGCTGTGCTCGAAAAAACGCCCCCGTCCACCGATCGTATCCGGTGGGCGGGGGCGTCGAGATCCGTGGATCAGTCGGGCCGGAGGTGCTGCTGCCGGTCCACCACGGCGTCGCGCACGCGAGGGAACAGCGGGTGCTCGGGATCGAGTCCCGTCGTGCGTGTCGTGAACGCGGTGGCGTCCTCGGTGCGCAGCAGCGCCTGCAGTTCGACCGACTGCTCATCGGCGGGGTCATCGAACTCGAGCGCGGCGGCGACGGCGGCGACGAGCGCATCCGTCGGCAGGTCGCGTTCCGCAGCCATCGCGGCGGGTCCGATGAAGCGCTCGTGTCGCGAGATCTTGCGCAACGGCTGACGGCCGACGCGCTGCACGGTGTCGACGAGCGCGGGATTGCGGAAGCGGTCCAGGATGGTGGCCCGATAGGCGGCCAGGTCAGCGGGGTCGAGCCCGTGTTCGGCCACCAGGACGGCCGAGGTCTCCTCCAGCGCGGCTGAGACGCTCGAGGCGATCGCGGGGTCGGCCAGGGCATCCGAGATGCGCTCGATACCCGCGCGTGCGCCGAAGTATGCGGTGGCGGCATGCCCCGTGTTCACGGTGAAGAGCTTGCGCTCGATGTACGGCGCCAGGTCGTCGACGAAGTGGGCACCGGGGATGTTCGGCAGCGCGCCGCCGAACGGGCCGGCCTCGATGGCCCACTCGTAGTACGGCTCCACCGTGACGTCGACGCCGCCGTCCGCCGGCTGCGCCGGGACGATGCGGTCGACCGCGGTGTTCGCGAAGACGGCGCGCGCGAGCAGCAGGTCGGCATCCGCCCCGGCCGCGGCCACGACCTCGCGGCGCAGCAGGTCGGTGGCCCCGATCGCGTTCTCGCAGGCCATGACCTGCAGCGGCGCGGCATCGGGGGAGCGGAGAGCCAACCCCGCCACGATCGTCGGTGCCACGAACCGCAGCACGGTCGGCCCCACTGCGGTCGTGACGACATCGGCCGAGGCGACCTCCTCCGCCACGGCGGCCGGATCGGTGCGGCTGTTGACGGCGCGGAAGCCGGTGACGACGTGATCGGTCCCTCCGGGGCCGGCCTCGTGCACGGTGTACTCGGCGGCCGCATTGATCGCGTCGACCAGGGCATCGGCGACGTCGGAGAACACGACCTCGTAGCCTCCCTGGCGCAGCAGCAGACCGACGAAACCGCGACCGATGTTGCCGGCCCCGAAGTGGACCGCCTTCATCCCTCGTTCACCTCCGAGAGGAGGGCGTAGAGCGCCTCCGGTGTCTGAGCGGCGGAGAGCCGAGCCACGTCATCCTCCTCGGAGAACAGGATCGCGATGCGCGAGAGGATCTCCAGATGCTCGTCGCCGACGCCGGCGATGCCGATCACGAATGTCGTGGGATCGCCTGACCAGTCGACCCCGCCGTCGTAGCGGACGACCGACAGCGCGGAGGCGAGGATCGCGTCCTTCGCGTCGTTGGTGCCGTGCGGGATCGCCAGTCCGTTGCCCATGAAGGTCGAGACCGTCTCCTCGCGCTGTCGCATCGCGTCGACGTAGGCCGGGGTGACGGCTCCGGCGGCCACGAGGATGTCCGTCGCCTCCTGCAGGGCCTCGTCCCTGGTCGCGCTTCCGGGATGGATGCGCACCTGTTCGGGGGTGAGAACGCTCATTCTGCTTCCTTTCGCTGCTCGCGCACCATGTCCACGACCTCGTCGTACTTGGGCGAGTTCATGAAGTTGTCGACCGACACGTGGACCGAGTCCGGCGACTTGGCCGTGGCGCGCTCGGTGAGCTGCTGCTGGGTGATCACCACGTCGGCCGTGCCGTCGAGGTTGGCGATCGCCTGGTTGGTGACCGTGATGTCCTCGATGCCCGCCTTCTTGAGCTTGTTCCGCAGGACGCTCGCGCCCATGGCGGAGGAGCCCATACCGGCGTCGCAGGCGAAGACGATGCGCTCGATCGGAGTGGTCGCGACCGCGGTGGTGCTCGGGGCGGCCGCGGAGGCCGTGGTCGCCGTCGACGTGCGCAGCGCGTCCATCGCGGCGGACGACTTGCCCTTGTTCGCCTCGGTCTGCGCGATCGCGGCACCGAAGGAATCGCCCTCGGCTTCGAGGTCGCGCTTGCGCGAGGCCCGCAGGATGACGCCGGTGATGAGGAACGTCACCGTCGCGGCGATGATGACCGACAGGTACACGACGAGGAGATTGCCGACACCGGGTCCGATGGCCGCGGCGGTCACCGCGATGATGCTGCCGGGGGCCGCGGGGAAGGCCAGGCCGCCGCCGAGGACCATGTTCGTGGTGACACCGGCTGCGCCACCCGCGATGAGTGCGAGGATCGTGGTCGGCTTGCTCAGCGCGTACGGGAAGTAGATCTCGTGGATACCGCCGAAGAACTGGATGATCGCCGCTCCGGGGGCCGAGGCCTTCGCAGCGCCCACGCCGAAGAAGGTGAATGCCAGCAGCAGGCCGAGCCCGGGCCCGGGGTTCGCCTCGATGAGGAAGAGGATCGATTTGCCGGTCTCCGCGGCCTGCTCGATGCCCAGCGGGGTGAACACACCGTGGTTGATGGCGTTGTTCAGGAACAGGACCTTCGCCGGCTCGACGATGATCGACACCAGCGGCAGCAGGTTGAGCGTGACGAGCCAGTCGACGGCTGCCCCCAGTACGGCACTGATGCCGAGCATGACGGGCCCGAAGGCGAAGAACCCGACGATCGCGAGGATCATGCCCAGGATGCCCGCCGAGAAGTTGTTGACCAGCATCTCGAAGCCGGGGCGGATCTTGCCGTCCCACAGGCGGTCCACCTGCTTCATGATCCAGGCGGCGATCGGCCCCATGATCATGGCGCCGAGGAACATCGGGATGTTCGTGCCGACGATGACGCCGACGGTCGCGATCGTGGCCACGACACCGCCGCGCTCGCCGTAGACCATGCGGCCGGCCGTGTTCGCGATCAGCAGCGGGAGCAGGTAGGTGACCATCGGGCCGACGAGGCCGACGTAGGCCAGGACGTTTCCGTCGGCACTCTCGGTGACGGCCGTCATCGCGCCCTGCCAGCCGAGGACGGCGGAGTCGCCGCCACCGCCGATGATCTCGGCGACGCCGGCCCAGTGCCAGCCGAAGGGACTCTCGGCCCCGAAGAAGCCCTTCGGGATGAAGAGCATCGTGATGAAGCCCCAGGCGATGAAGGCCGCGATGTTGGGCATGATCATGCCCGAGAGGAACGTGCCGAAGCGTTGCACTCCTACGCGGACGCCGCCGGTTCTCGTGGCGGCAGGTGACGTCGTCGTCATGATGTCGTCTCTTTCTTGTGGAGGGTGATTTCCGCGGCGAGCGTCGCCACGGCGGTTCGGGCGGAGGAGGCATCGTCAGCGGCCAGGGCGGCTTCGGCGAGGCTCCGCGCCTCGGACGGGGTGTGTTCGGAGAGCGCGTGTCGCACGTCGGCCAGCGCGGACGGGGCCATCGAGAGGCTCGTGGCGCCGAGCCCGACGAGCACGACCGCCAGCAGGGGGTCCGCCGCCGCTTCGCCGCAGATGCCGACGGGCTTCGCGAGACGCGCTCCCGCATCGCCGACCTCGCGCACGAGGCGCAGGACGGCAGGATGCCAGGGGTCTTGGAAGCCGGCGACGGAGCCGAGCATGCGGTCCGCCGCCATCGTGTACTGGGTCAGATCGTTGGTGCCGATCGAGGCGAAATCGGCGTGCGCGAGCACGCGGTCGGCGAGCAGAGCACTCGCCGGGATCTCGACCATGACGCCGGCCGTCGTGAGCCCGTACTCGCGGGCGAGGTCCGTGAAGTACCTGGTCTCCTCGACGGTGGCGACCATGGGGGCCATCACCCAGAGGTCGGCCTCGGTCTCGGCGTCCGCCTCGGCGAGGGCCGTCAGCTGCTCGCGGAGGATGTCCTCGCTCGCTCGCAGGGCGCGAAGGCCCCGGAGCCCCAGCGCAGGATTCTCCTCGTGGGCGTCGTTGAGGAAGGCGAGGGGCTTGTCCGCGCCGGCGTCCAGCATCCGCACCACGACCTTCTTGCCGGGGAACGCGGCCAGCAGCTCGCGGTAGGACTCGCGCTGCTGGGCGACCGTCGGCGCCTGAGCCGAGGAGAGGAACAGGAACTCGGTGCGGAAGAGCCCGACGCCCTCGGCCCCCCGAGCGACCGCATCCGCGGCGTCTGCGGGCTTCCCCAGATTCGCGAGCAGCGCGACAGGCGTGCCGTCGGCGAGGGCGCCGGGAGTCAGCGGAGCGGCGTCGGCTGCACGACGGGCGGCCGCGCGCTCCGTGGCGCGGCTCTTCTGCTCGTCGGTGGGCTCGCGGGTCACGACGCCCGCGGCCGCATCCACGATCACCGTCTCACCCGTCATCAGCTGCGCGCCGTCCGCGACGCCCACGATCGCGACGATGCCCTTCTCCCGGGCGAGGATCGCGGTGTGCGAGGTGGGCCCGCCGTCGGTCGTGATCAGTGCGAGCACCTGATCCAGGTCGAGCAGGGCGGTGTCGGCCGGGGCGAGATCGCGTGCGACCAGGACGAACGGGTGCCCGGGGTTCGGAACACCGGGCGCCTCGACGCCGCGGAGGTGCGCGAGCACACGCTGAGCGATGTCATCGAGATCGGCGGCGCGCTCGCCGAGGTAGCCCCCGACGGCCTCGAGCGTCGCGCGGAAGCCGGCGAAGGCGTCGTGCACGGCCCACTCGGCGGTCGCGCCGGCATCGATGCGGGTGTCGACCTCGTCCTGGAGTGTCGGATCTTCGGCGATCATCGCCTGGGCCTCGAGCACCTCCTGAGCGGAGCCTCCTGCGGTCCGGCCGCGCTCGTTCAACTCCCGGGCGACGGTCGCGACGGCCTCGTGCACACGGGTGCGCTCGGCGTCTGCTCCGGCGGTGCTCGGCGTGTTCTCCGGAGCGGGCATCGCTTCGGACATGCGGATGACCGGTCCCTGTGCCACCCCGAGACCGATCCCCACACCCCGCAGCTCGCTCATCCGGCTGCCTCCTGATCATGGTCTGTGGTGAGGAGCTCGGTGAGGGTGTCGAGCACGCCCTCGGCACCGTCGCCCTCGGCGGTGAGCGTCACGTAGTCGCCGTACTCGACCGCCAGGGCGATGACACCGAGGATGCTCGCCGCATTGACAGGCTTGCCCGAATCCTTGGCGATCGTGACGGCGACGCCGGAGTCCTTCGCCGCCTGCGCGAAGAGTTTTGCCGGGCGGGCGTGCAATCCGTGGGAGGAGCCGATCCGGACGGTGCGGGTGGCGGTCATGATGTTCCTTTCGGGGTGTCGCCGGCGGCGGCGAGGATCGATCGGGCGTAGACGAGGGTGCGGGAGCCGTCCCGGTCCGTGAAGACGTCCCCGGGAAGCACCGCGACGGGCGCGTGCGCACGGGCGCGGATGGCTTCCAGCCGGTCGCCCAGGTGAGGGCCGACGAGGACGAGGTCGACATCGGAGTCCGACACGGAGCTCTCCATCCCCGCCGTCGCCTCCCAGCCGAGGCCAGCCGTCGCCGCCGCACTCCGGAGCCGCTGTGCGACGAACGTGCTCGACGCGCCGGCGCCGCACACCACGAGGATCCTCATCGATTCCCACCTTCCTGAGAACAGTCTGTGAACCGGAAGGATCCTGCGCCAACACGTTCCTTTCCGCCCCCGCGGAACAGCGCCTTCCGCCCGAGCGCGTCGGCAAGCTGACATCATGGAGACCACGTCGAGACAGTGCGGTCAGCACGCGGGAAGGGAAGGCTCATGTCGCGCCAGCGTCAGGACCAGCTCCTCGCCGTGCTGCTGCGACAAGAGGGCTGGGCGACGGCGGGCAGCCTCGCCGATCTGCTCGGAGTCACCCCGCGCAGCATCCGCTCCTACGTCGCCGCTCTGAACGCGCGGTCGCCCGGTGCCGATGTGATCGAGTCCTCTCCGGCGGGCTACCGCGCGGGACCCGGGGCTCGTGGAGCGCTCCGGAGGCGACAGGCCGGGGAATCCGCACCCCGTGACCGTCTGCACACGCTCGTGCGGCGGCTTCTGGATGTGCCGGCGGGGATCGACGTGTTCGACACCGCAGACGAACTCCACGTCAGCGAGGCCACCCTCGAAGCGGACCTGGTCCGCGTGCGGGGTCTGCTCGACGGCACCGAGCTCGTGCTCGAGCGCGACCGGGAGAACGTGCGACTCCGCGGCGACGAGGCGGCGCAACGACGTCTTCTCAGCCGACTCGCCCACGACGAGATGGACGACGCCTCCTTCCACCCCGAGACCTTCCGTCGTGCCCTCTCGGGGTCCGCGGTCGCCGCCAGCGCTGTGGGTCCCTTCAAGTCCGCGCTGGTCCGGGAGCTGGGCGAGCTCGGCTACTACGTGAACGAGCTCGCGATCGCCGACGTCCTCCTCCACATCGCCATCGCGGCGGAGCGTGTCGCCGCCGGACACGCGCTCGACTCCTCACCGGCCGGTGCGCGGGAGGAGATCCCCCGGGTGGGTGCGGTCATCGCCCGGCTGGCGTCCGAGCACTTCTCGGTCGTGCTCGGTGAGGGCGACAGCGGTCACCTCGCCTCCCTCGTCCTGACCCGCATCGTCGCGCCGGGGGAGGCCGCGACCCGCGAGGTGGCACGCAGCGGGGTGGACCCCGCGGTCGAGGCCGCCGTCCGTGCGGAGATCAGCAGAGCCGCCGAGGACTTCCAGGTGGACCTCGTCGACGAGACGTTCGTGCTCCGGCTCGCGCTGCACGTGCAGAACCTGTTGCGACGAGCGGAGGAGAGCGCGTTGACGCGCAACCCGCTCACCCGCTCGCTCAAGACCACCTATCCGATGATCTTCGAAGTGGCGGTGTCGATCGCGAGCGGCCTTCACGACCGCGTCGGGACGCCCATCCACGACGACGAGATCGCGTACATCGCGATGCACGTGGGCGGGAGGCTGGAGCGCAGCCGCAAGGCCGAGTCGATCCTCACGGCCACGATCGTCTGCCCCGGGTATCACGAGCTGCACGAGCTGCTCCGCTCGAGTGTCGACCGCTCGCTGGGGTCGGCGATCGAGGTCACCACCGTCGTGACCAACGTCGACCCCGATTGGGCGTCCTTCGACACCGACCTTGTGCTCAGCACGATCGAGCCGGGTCAGGCGGGCGACCGTTTCGTCCGGATCCAGCCGTTCCTGACCGATGCCGACGTCGACCGGATCCAACAGGCCGCCGCCCGGGTGCGCCGCGGACGACGGCTCACCCGCCTCCGCGGCGAGCTCGCCCGCTACTTCCTGGCGGACGCGTACGTGTTCCCGCTGCCGGACGAGGGGGAAGAGGCGATCATCCGCCGCCTCGGGGGGTTGCTGGTGCAGGCAGGGCTCATCGGTGAGGACTACATCGAGAACACGATCGTGCGCGAGCGGATGTCATCGACCGCGTTCACCGATGCGCTCGCCGTCCCGCATGCGCTGCAGATGACCGCGACCCGCACGGCCATCGCGATCGGGGTGGCGGACGGCTCGGCCGCCTGGGGCGACGGCCGGGTGCAGGTCGTCGCGCTCGCCGCGTTCAGCGAGAGCGACCGTGCGGCGTTCCAGACGGTGTTCGAGCAGCTGGTCGAGGTGTTCAGCGAACGCGAGAGCGTGCAGCGGATCGTCCGTCGGGGGTCGACCTTCGAGGCGTTCCTCGATGAGCTCGTCGCCGTGATCGACGGCTGACCCGCCGTCACCCCCGCGGGGCGAGCACCTCGGCGAGCTGATCGAGGACGGCCTCCGCGGTGTCGGAGGCCGTCGTCTCGAGCACCACGGCATCCCCGGACGAGATGCCGAGGTCCATGACGGCCAGTACGCTGCTCAGATCGACGGTGGTGCCGTCCTCCGTCCGCAGGGTCACGGGGGTGCCGTGCGACTGCGCGAGGCGCACCAGCTCCGCCACCGGACGGGCGTGCACGCCGTTGTGGGCGCTGACGATGACGCGTCGGACCGGCATGTCAGGTGCGCTCGTCGAGCAGGGTCCGCACTCCGGCCTCGAGCTCCACGACGGCCGCAGCGGCGGCCTCGGAGGAGTCGGCCCGGGCGTCGATGTAGACCTTGAGCTTGGGTTCGGTGCCGCTCGGGCGCACGATCACGCGCGAGCCGTCGCCGAGGCGGTACCGCAGCACATCCCCGGAGGGTGCGCCCGGCGCGGCGTGCATCAGGTCCTCGGCCGAGGTGATCGAACGTCCGGCGATCTGCGTCGGCGGCAGCGTGCGCAGGGCGAGCATGACGTTGCCGATGACCGCGAGGTCCTCGACGCGCACCGACACCTGTCCGCTGGCGAAGTGCCCGTAGGTCTCGCCCAACTCGGCGAGCAGGTCGACCAGCGTCGCGCCGCGGTCACGGGCCTCGGCGGCGAGCCCGAGGATCGCGACGGCCGCCGACACTCCGTCCTTGTCGCGAACCGTCTCCGGGTTCACGAGGTAGCCCAGGGCCTCCTCGAAGCCGAAGACGATCCCCGGGGCGCGCGAGATCCACTTGAAGCCGGTGAGCGTCTCGTGGAAGTCGAGTCCGTGGTGGGCGGCGACGGCGCCGAGACCGGGGGAGGAGACGAGGGAGCATGCGAGGGAGGCGCCCGGTGTGCCGGCGGCCGCGCGGGCGGCACGTGCCCCGAGCAGCAGCCCGACCTCGTTGCCGGTGAGTCGACGCCAGCCGTCCGCTGCCGTCTCGTCCGGAACTGCGACGGCCAGGCGATCGGCATCGGGGTCGTTGACCAGGATGAAGTCCGCCTTCACCCGCCGAGCCCGCGCGAAGGCGAGATCCATCGCTCCCGGCTCCTCCGGGTTCGGGAAGGAGACCGTGCGGAAGGTGGCGTCGGGCGTGAGCTGCTCATCCACGACGAAAGGCTGCGGGTAGCCCGCCTCGCGCACGATGCGCGACACCGTCTCCCACCCCACTCCGTGCATCGCGGTGTAGACCCATCGCATCCCGGTGGCACCGGCGGGTGCGGGGGCCACGGCGGCGGTGGCCGCGACATACGCGTCGACGACGTCCTCGCCGGCGGTCTCGTAGTCCGTCGAGCGCGGCAGCGCGGCGATCGAGCCGGCATCGGCCGTGCGCTGGATGTGCGCGGCGATCTCGGCATCCGCCGGGGCGACGATCTGCGAACCCTGGTCGGCGCCGCCGAGATAGACCTTGTAGCCGTTGTCGTTCGGCGGGTTGTGGCTCGCGGTCACCATCACACCGGCGTCGGCGCCGAAGTGCCGCACGGCGAAGGCGAGCACGGGCGTCGGCAGCAGGCGCGGCAGGAGGATCGCTCGCAGACCCGCGCCGGCGAACAGCTCCGCCGAGTCGGTCGCGAACACGCGCGAGTTGCGTCGTCCGTCGTAGCCGATCACGACGGTCGGGGTGGTTCCGTGCGTCTTCTCCCGCAGATACGCGGCGAAGCCCGCCGCGGCCTGGGCCACGAGCACCCGGTTCATCCGGTTGCTTCCGGCGCCGAGCTCGCCGCGGAGCCCCGCGGTGCCGAACTCCAGGCGTCCGCGGAACCGGTCGTCGAGCTCCGCGGCCGCTGCCGCCTCACCGGCGGACGCCCGCGTGATCAGGCCCGCGAGCTCGTCGCGTGTCTGGTGATCCGGGTCCTGACGCAGCCAGGCGCGCGCCTGCGCGAGTCTCTCCTCGTTCACAGGGCCTCGACCACCCTCGCCAGGAGAGCGGAGATCACCGGCTCCGCCTCACGACCGGCTTCGATCACCTCGGCGTGGCTCAGCGGGGTCTGCTGGATGCCTGCGGCCAGATTCGTGATGAGCGAGAACCCGAGGATCTCCATGCCGGCCTCGCGGGCGGCGATCGCTTCGAGCGCGGTCGACATGCCGACGATGTGTCCGCCGATGTGCTTCGCCATCTGCACCTCCGCCGGGGTCTCATAATGCGGACCGCGGAACTGCGTGTACACGCCCTCATCGAGCATCGGATCGATCGTGCGCGCGAGGTCGCGCAGTCGCTTCGAATACAGGTCGGTGAGGTCGATGAACGTGGCGCCCTCGAGCGGCGAATCGGCGGTGAGGTTGATGTGATCGCTGATGAGCACCGGCTGACCGGGTCGCCAGGTCTCACGGATGCCACCGGCGCCGTTGGTGAGCACCATGATCTTGGCGCCCGTGGCCGCGGCGGTGCGGACACTGTGCACGACGCGCCGGACGCCGTGGTCTTCGTAGTAGTGCGTGCGCGCGCCGATCACCAGGACGTTCTTGCCGCCGGGCGTGCGGATGCTGCGCAGCGTGCCGACGTGGCCCTCCAGTGCGGGCTTGGAGAAGCCGGTGACCTCGGTGGCGGGGATCGTGGCGACCGTCTCGCCGATGATGTCGGCGGCCTTGCCCCAGCCGCTGCCGAGGGTGAGGGCGATGTCATGGTTCTCGACACCGGACAGTCGCGCGATGTCGGCGGCGGCCTGCGCGGCGACCTCGAAGGGGTTCGCGGTCGGGTCGTCGAGGGGGTTGCTGTGCGTTTCGGGCATGGATCCACTCTAGGAAGGTGCAGGCTCGGGGGCCAGGATTGGGGAAGAATGGATTCCATGTCTTCCACCACTTTCGAGCGCACTCAGCGCGTCGCCGTCCTCGGCGGCGGTCCCGGCGGTTACGAGGCGGCCCTCGCGGCCGCTCAGCTCGGGGCCGAGGTCACCCTGGTCGAGCGGGTGGGGGTCGGCGGATCGGCCGTCCTCACCGACGTGGTCCCCTCCAAGAGCCTGATCGCGACCGCGGATGCCGCCGTCGCCATCTCCGAGGCGAGTGACCTCGGAGTCAACTTCTACGCCAAGGGCGAGAACGGCAAGCCCCTCAAGCCCGAGATCGCGATCAATCTCGCGGCCGTCAACAAGCGCCTCCTGGCCCTCGCCGGTCAGCAGTCGGAGGACATGCGTGCCACGCTCCTCGAGGCCGGGGTGCGCATCCTCTCCGGGCACGGACGACTCGAGGGGCCGACGGCGATCGTCGTGTCGACCGGTCAGGGCGGCACCGACTTCGACCGGGTCGAGGCCGACACGATCGTCGTGGCCGTGGGGGCATCGCCGCGTGAGCTCGACTCCGCCAAGCCCGACGGCAAGCGCATCCTCACATGGACCCAGCTCTACGACATGAAGGCGCTGCCCGAGCACCTCATCGTGGTCGGGTCGGGGGTGACCGGAGCGGAGTTCGCCTCGGCCTACATGAACCTCGGTGCGAAGGTCACGCTCATCTCCAGCCGCGAGCAGGTGCTCCCGGGGGAGGACCAGGACGCCGCGCGCGTGCTGGAGAAGGTGTTCAAGCGCGGCGGGATGCAGGTGCTCTCGAAGTCCCGCGCCGACCGGGTCGAGGTCACCGACGACGGGGTGACCGTGACGCTGTCCGACGGCCGCACGGTCGACGGGAGCCACTGCTTGATGGCCGTCGGCTCCATCCCCAACACCGCGGGCATCGGTCTGGAGGAGGCGGGCGTCGAGCTCGATGATTCAGGTCATGTGCGCGTGAACCGCGTCGCCCGCACCTCGGTGCCCAACATCTACGCGGTCGGCGACTGCACGAACTTCTTCCCGCTGGCCTCCGTCGCCTCCATGCAGGGACGCACGGCGGTGTTCCACGCACTCGGCGACATCGTGATCCCGCTCGAACTGATCAAGATCACCTCGAACATCTTCACGGCACCCGAGATCGCGACCGTGGGTTTCTCGCAGAAGGACGCCGAGGACGGGGTGACCGACGGTCTCGTCTACAAGCTTCCCCTCGCCGCCAACCCCCGCGCCAAGATGATGGGCATCAAGGACGGCTTCGTCAAGATCATCGCCCGCAAGGGGTCCGGCACGGTGATCGGTGGCGTGATCGTGGCCCCGAAGGCGTCGGAACTGATCTACCCGATCGCCGTGGCCGTCGAACGTCGTCTCACGGTGGACCAGGTCTCGCGGGTGTTCGCCGCGTACCCCTCGCTGTCGAGCAGTATCACCGATGCGAGCAGGGCGATGCACCTCGTCAACATCTCCTGAGCTCTACGGCTGAGCTCTGCGGCTGAGTTCTGCGGCGCGACGGATCGCCGAGACCCCCGCCTGACGCCGAAACCCCGTGTGGCAGACATCTGCACCACGGGGTTTCGGCGTTCACCGGGGGTCTCGGCGAACAACGCGATGAGACCGGACGGTGGAGGTCAGCTGATGGTGAGCAGCTGATGTCCCGCGGAGACCGTCGTTCCGGCGTCCGCGTTGATGTTGCCGATGACGCCGTCCTTGTGCGCCTGGAGCGGCTGCTCCATCTTCATCGCCTCGAGCACGACGACGAGGTCGCCCTTGACGACCTGCTGACCGTCCTCGACCGCGATCTTGACGACGGTCGCCTGCATGGGGGACTTCACCGCATCGCCGGAGGCTCCGGCATTGGCGGTGGTCGCGTGGCTGCGACGGGACGGCGGCACGGCAGCCGGGCGACCCGCGGTGCCCGGGGCGACGGCGACGCGATCGGGGAGGCTCACCTCGAGGCGCTTGCCGGAGACCTCGACGACGACCGTGTGGCGCGAATCGGCGGGTGCCGGGGCTTCGAGCTCACCGTCCCAGGCCGGGATGTCGTTGACGAACTCCGTCTCGATCCACCGGGTGAAGACTCCGAACTCGCCGTTCTCCGCGGTGAACGCGGGATCGCGGACGACCTTGCGGTGGAACGGGATGACCGTGGGGAGTCCGGCGACCTCGAACTCGTCGAGTGCGCGGCGCGAACGCTCGAGCGCCTCGGCGCGGTCCTTGCCCGTGACGATGATCTTCGCGAGGAGCGAATCGAAAGCCCCCGAGACCGCGTCCCCGGCGGTGACGCCCGAGTCGAGGCGGATGCCGGGACCGCCGAAGGTCTTGAACACGTGGATCGGCCCGGGCTGGGGGAGGAATCCGCGACCGGGGTCCTCGCCGTTGATCCGGAACTCGAACGAGTGTCCCTGGGGCTCGGGGTCGTCGTAGTCGATGGTGCCGCCGGCCGCGATGCGGAACTGCTCGCGGACCAGGTCGATGCCGGTGACCTCTTCGGAGACCGGATGCTCGACCTGCAGTCGGGTGTTCACTTCGAGGAACGACACCGTGCCGTCGGCACCGATGAGGAACTCGCAGGTGCCGGCACCGACGTAGCCGACCTCCTTCAGGATGGCCTTCGAGGCGGAGTACAGCTGCGCGTTCTGCTCGTCCGTCAGGAACGGGGCCGGAGCCTCTTCGACGAGCTTCTGATGACGGCGCTGCAACGAGCAGTCGCGCGTCGAGATCACGACGACGTTGCCCGCGGCATCGGCCAGGCACTGGGTCTCGACGTGGCGCGGCTTGTCGAGGTACTTCTCCACGAAGCACTCGCCGCGGCCGAACGCCGCGACGGCTTCGCGGGTGGCCGACTCGAAGAGCTCGGCGACCTCGTCGAGCTCGCGGGCGACCTTGAGGCCGCGGCCGCCGCCGCCGTAGGCGGCCTTGATGGCGATGGGGAGGCCGAATTCCTTCGCGAAGGCGATGACCTCGTCGGCACCGTCGACGGGACCGGGTGTGCCGGGCGCGAGGGGCGCGCCGACCTTCTCGGCCACGTGGCGCGCGGTCACCTTGTCGCCGAGAGCCTCGATGGCCTCGGGGGACGGGCCGATCCAGGTCATCCCCGCATCGATGATCGCGCGCGCGAACTCGGCGTTCTCGGCCAGGAAGCCGTAGCCGGGGTGCACGGCGTCGGCACCGGCACGGCGGGCGATCGACAGGATCTTCTCGATCTGGAGGTACGTCTCCGCGCTGGTCGAGCCGCCGAGAGCGTAGGCCTCGTCGGCCAGACGCGTGTGCAGGGCGTCCCGATCCTGATCGGCGTAGACGGCGACCGAGGCGATCCCGGAGTCACGAGCGGCGCGGATGATGCGTACGGCGATCTCGCCGCGGTTGGCGATGAGCACCTTGGCGATAGCAGGCATGCTTGCCAGCCTAGCGAGAACGCCCCCGATCCCTTTGACGACTCCCCACAAGAAAGTGGCAGAAACGTGGAGGGGAGTCTACGACCACAGGTCCGTCCACGGCACGCCGAGCTCGGTGGCCAGGCGCCGCACGGTCGACAACGACATCCCCACGACGGTGGAGGGGTCGCCGTCCACGCGGGTGATGAAGGCCCCGCCCAGGCTGTCGACCGTGAACGCCCCCGCCACATGCAGGGGTTCGCCCGACGCCACATACGCGGCGATCTCGGCATCGCTGACATCGTCGGCGAAGGTCACCGCGGCCTCGGCGACCGCGGTCGCCTCGACGGGCGTCCGGCCGGGCGCGACACGGAAGACGGAGTGCCCGGAATGCAGGATGCCCGTGGCACCGCGCATCTCCTGCCAGCGTCGCGTGGCCTCCTCGGGGGTGTAGGGCTTGCCGTAGACGCGCCCGCCGAGTGCGAACATCGAATCCCCGCCGATCACGAGGCCGTCGAAGACCCCCTCCTCGGCGAGACCCCGCGCGACCGCGGCAGCCTTCGCCCGGGCGAGCAGCAGCACGAGCTCCGCAGGGGCCAGCGGGGTGCCGCGCTCTTCCTCCGCGGCGGCGGCGACGGCGTCTTCGTCGACGTCCGGGGAGACGGTGAGCGGTTCGATGCCCGCCTGCCGCAGCAGCATGAGTCGGGCCGGTGAGGTCGAGGCGAGGCAGACGCGCATGTCCACCACCGTATCCTCGAAGGATGACTTCCTCCGCAGCCGACGTGCTCGAGCTCGACATCACCGGCATCGCACACGGGGGCACCTTCATCGCCCGCCACGAGGGGCGCGTGGTCTTCGTCTCGGACGCGGTCCCCGGGGAGCGCGTCCGTGCGCGACGGATCGCCCCGCAGGACGGGGCCGATGCCTCGACCCGCAGCTTCTGGCGAGCGGAGACGATCGAGGTGCTGGAGGCGTCGGAGCATCGGCGGCCGCACATCTGGGCCGAGGCCGACGTCTCGAGGGATCCCGCGGACCGCCCCGGCGGCGCCGACCTCGGGCACATCGCGCTCGACCACCAGCGAGTGCTCAAGCGCCAGGTGCTGACCGAGGCGCTCGACCGTTTCGCCGGGGAGGGACTCGTCGCCCCGGAGATCGAGGCCGTCGAATCCGGAGACGGCACCGGATGGCGTACGCGTGTGACCCTGCACGTCGACGACGCGGGCGAGGTGGGGCCGTTCGCCGCACGCAGCCACCGGGTCGTCCCCGTGTCCTCCCACCCGCTCGCTCGCCCGGCGATCGCGGAGGCCGCGCTCGCGCTCCGCGGTGAGGCTCCCGGTCGTATCGAGCTCGTCGAGCCCGCCGACGGTCGCGTGCGCATCATCCGCCGCGAGGAGACGGCGCGTCCGGCCAAGGTCGCGCGCGGCTTCCGGCGCCGTCCGACTCCCGAGACGATCCAGGAACTCGTCGGAGACCGGCCCTTCCAGCTGGACGCGACGGGATTCTGGCAGGTCCATCCGCGGGCGGCCTCCGTGCTCGACGCCGCGGTGTACGGCATCCTCGACGGACACGTCGACGAGGCGAAGACGCACTACGACCTGTACGGCGGTGTCGGTCTCTTCGCCGCGACACTCGCCGATCTCGGCGGCACCGACATCGTCACGGTGGAGTCGAGCGCACGGGCCACTGAGCACGCGGCCGCCAACCTCGCGCCGCTCGAGGTCACCGCGGTCACCGCGCGGGTCGACCGCTTCCTGTCCACGCGCCGGAGCAGCGGTCGCACGGGGGCCGTGATCCTCGACCCGCCTCGCGCAGGAGCGGGCCGTCAGGTCGTCGAGGCCGTGCACGCGCTCGCGCCGGAGGCCGTCGCCTACGTCGCCTGCGATCCGGTCGCCCTCTCCCGTGATCTCGGGACCTTCCGGGCGCTGGGGTGGAACGTCGATCGTCTTCGAGGTTTCGATCTGTTCCCGCACTCGCACCACTTCGAGGTCGTCGCGCTGCTGACGCGCTGAGCCGTCGGCGACCGTCTGCGCGGACTCACTAGGCTGGGTGGATGAGCAGGGTCGCACTCATCGACGATCACGAGTCCGTTCGCCTCGGCCTCGAGGCCGCGTGCGCGCGCGACTCGCAGACGGTGGTCTTCTCCGGGAGCACGGTCGTGTCGTACCTGGAATGGCGGGCCTCGGCGTCTGCCGCTCCTGCCGACGTCGTGGTCCTCGACCTCACCCTGGGCGACGGCAGCACCGTGACCGAGAACGTGTCATCGCTGGTGAACGACGGCGCGAGCGTGGTCATCCACAGCGTCGCCGACCGTCCCGCGGCCGTGCGTGAGGCTCTGTCCGCCGGTGCCGCAGGGGTCGTCAGCAAGTCGTCCGCTCTCGATGACGTGATGGATGCGATCCGGACCGTCGCTCAGGGCGAAGCGCTCAATAACGTCGAATGGGCCAGTGCCGTCGACGGTGACCGGGCCTTCGCCGACGCGCAGCTCTCCAGCCGGGAGCGGGAGGTGCTCCGGCTGTATGCCGCGGGCCTTCCGCTGAAGGCGGTCGCCGAGCGTCTCGGCGTCGCCTACTCGACCGCCAAGGAGAACATCACGCGCGTACGCGTCAAGTACGTCGAGGTCGGTCGGCCCGCACCCACGAAGGTCGATCTCCTCCGTCGAGCGATGGAGGACGGCATCGTCGCGGCAGACGGGGCGTCGAGTGCCCGCTGATCCGCTCAGCATCCGCGATGCCTGGAGCAAGATCCCGTCTCCGGGCAGCACGGAGACCGAGTTCGAGCGATTCACGGGCAAACGCATGGAGCGGATCCTCGCGATCGTCGTCGCGATCGGATCCTCGGCCTTGGGCGCCCAGGCGCTGTTCGCCGCGGTGAACACCCTGTCCCAGGCGGACGTGGTGCACATCGTGATGGTCGTCGTGGTGTTCGTCCCGCTCGCGGCGATGCTGGTCGCCTGCCTGGTCGGCCGCGGCGTGCGCACCTTCTCGGGCCTCTTCGCCGTGGTCTACCTGCTGGCGCTCGCCGCGTGGCCGACGGTCGTGGACCCCGCCGACAAGAGTGCCGGCGATCAGCCCTGGATCTTCTTCCTCGTGAACGTGGGGGTGGTCGCGGCGATGCTCGCGTTCCCCCTCCGGCTCCAGTTCGCGTGGGCGGCCGTGATGCCGTTCGTCTACGGTTACGTGCGTCTCGTGCAGGGCGAGTTCTCGCGGGAGTTCTGGGTCACGACCGCCTTCGATGTCTCCTTCACGCTCATCCTCGGCGTGGTGATCATCTCGCTCGGCTGGATGTTCCGCTCCGTCGCAGCCGGCGTCGACGAGGCACGAGGGCAAGCCGTCGCCTCCTACTCCACCGCAGCCGCTGCCGCCGCGGCCGAGGAGGAACGCGTGGCGATGTCGGCGCTCATGCATGACAGCGTCCTCGCGGCGTTGATCGCCGCCGAGCGGGCGGAGGGGGAGCGGGCGGAGGAGCTCGCGGTCGCGATGGCTCGGGAGGCTCTCACACGTCTCGCGAACACGGAAGCCGCCGTGTCCCAGGAGGGCACCGACGAGCCCGTGGGGATCGCGCAGATCGTGGTCGAACTCCGCCGTTCGCTCTCGGAGCTCGGTGCCGACGCGATCGTCGAGGAGCGCGGCGGGATCGGAATGATCCCCGGACGGGCGGCGCGAGCCCTCGTGCTGGCCGCACGGCAGGCGATCGGGAACGCCGTGTCCCACGCGAACAGCCGCGGGTTGCACATCATCGTCGAGGCGTGTGGTGACCGAGGGATCTCCGTGACCGTGTCGGACACGGGGCCGGGTTTCGACATCACGGCGATCGGCGCCGACCGGCTCGGGATCCGCGCCTCCATCTTCGCCCGCATGGCCGGAGTCGCCGGCACCGCGGACATCCGATCCGATGAGCAGGGCACGACCGTCGTGCTGGGGTGGGAGCGCTCGTGAACCGGACCGTCCGCAGCGTCGCCACCTCGCTCGCCGTGGGGTTCGCGCTGTACTTCGCCGCGCGCGCGATCTGGTGGATCGAGCAGCCGACGGCGCCGTTGTTGATGATCGTCGCGATCGGCATCTACCTCGTGGCCGTGAACATCGCGATCCTGGGCGACGCGACGTCTGTGCGGATGCCTCTGTGGTCGGCGGTGCTGGCCCTGCTCGCGAGTGCCCTCATCCCCGCCCTGGTCACGTTCTCTCTGGAGCCCGCCGACCGCACCGCCCCTTTCGCCACCTGGTACATCGGCGGGCTCGGGCTCCTCGGTGTCGTATGCATCGTCCGCCGTCGGTTCCTGATCGGCTGGCTGACGCTCGCGGTTCTCGTCGCGGCCTCCTCGGCATACCTCGGGATCGGCGTGGCGCTCACCCTCGGCCTGGTCGGCTCGATCATGTGGATCGTCGTCGCCCGACTCCTCGTGATGTTCTGGGATCGCGCGGTGCGCGACACCGAACGGCTCGCCGAGATCCAGCAGGCGGTCTCGGCCTGGCACGCCACCCAGAGCGTGCGCCAGCGGGAGAGGCGTCTGCGCACGCAGTTCGCCCTGGCGGTCGCCGGGCCGGTGCTCGGTCGTGTCGTCGCCTCCCGTGGCGCCCTCGACGACCGGGAGCGACTCGAAGCGCGCCTCGCCGAGGGGCGGCTGCGCGACGAGCTGCGCGGAGCGGATCTGCTCAACGACGCCGTGCGCAACGCGATCGACGCCGCCCGTCTGCGCGGCGCCGTCGTCACGGTCTTCGACGAGGGCGGATTCGACGGCATCGACGAAGCGCGACGCAGCGAGATCCGGGACGAGCTCGCCTCCGTGCTCATGCAGGCGCAGAGCGCGCGGCTCATCATCCGTTCGGCTCGCGATGCCCGTGTCGCGGTGACCGTCGTCGGGCGTGCGGGGACGCGTGCCTCGGGCGACGATGACGCAGTCGACCTGTGGCATGAGATCGCTCGGGAGGCCGAAGCCGTCTGAGGACGCCGCGCTCCCGACAGGATGAGGAGAGTGGGCGAGGGGCGGCGTTGTCGCCAGCCCCTCGCCGTGCGGACAGTTACCCGAAAACCGTCCGCTGGTGGCCGATCAGCGTCTGTCTACCCTGGGACAGAGAGACCAGCCGAACGCGAAGCGTCTCCTCCAGTCTGGGGGTTCTTCCATTCGTTGTCTGTAGGTATTTTGGGGGACACGATTTCTCGCTCGATGAGGGATCATAGGACGATGGGAACGCGTCGGGGAACCAACCTTCCGCGGATGGGGGACTTCAATCAGTCCGTTGTCCTGGAGGCGATCCGACAGTCCGGGGAAGGGCTGAGCCGCATCGAACTCGCCTCCGCCACCGGGCTGTCCGCACAGACGGTGACGAACATCACCCGCCGACTCCTCGATGATGGATTCATCCGTGAGGCGGGGCGCACCATCAACGGTCCGGGCAAACCCCGCGTGACCCTGCGGCTCGTCCCGGACAGTCGCTTCGCGGTGGGGGTGCACCTCGACCCCGCCATCATGACCTTCGTCCTGCTCGACCTGTCCGGCGCCGTCGTGCGTCGGAAGAGCATACGCACCCCGGCGAAGGATCCGCGGTGGATCATCTCCGCCATGGCGGCCACCATCGACGCCTTGATCGCCGAGGCGGACGTGGACCGGGACCGGATCGCCGGGGTGGGAGTCGCCGCCCCCGGGCCCCTCGATGCGGAGAAGGGCACGGTGATCGACCCGCCGAAGCTGCTCGGCTGGCACCGGGTGCGGCTGCGTGCGGTGCTCGCCGAAGCGACCGGTCTTCCCGTGCTGATCGAGAAGGACACGACTGCCGCTGCGTCGGGCGAACTGTGGACGCGGCGCGCGTCGGCCGACGATTCGTTCGTCTTCATCTATCTGGGTACCGGGATCGGGGCCGCCCTCGCCAGGGAGGGGGAGGTCGTGCCCGGGAGCACACGCAACATCGGAGAGGTCGGGCACGTGATCGTGGATCCGGACGGTCCGCGGTGCACCTGCGGTTCTCGGGGATGCGTCGAGGTCGTCTGCACGCCACAGGCCATCGTCGAACAGGCGGAGCGTGCGGGGGTGTTCCAGGACGATCGCGAGGCGAGCGATGTCGAGTCCGTCGACGAGCGCTTCGGGGAGCTCTGCGAGCGTGCCGGCCGCGACGACGTCGCCGCTCTGGCCGTGCTGCGGCAGGCGGCTGTGCACATGTCCGTCCTGACCGCCGCGCTCGCGAACATGCTCGACGTGGACCGCGTCGTGTTCGGAGGCCCGTTCTGGTCGCGGCTCGCGGAGGTGTACCTCAGCGAGATCCCCGGTCGCCTCGATCGGGCGAGCGCGACACGGGCGGTGCGCACGCTGCCCGTCGACGGGACGGTCGTCGGCGACGACGTGGGCGCGGTGGGCGCCGGCTGCGTGGTGCTCGACTCCGTGCTCAGTCCCCGCGCCTCGGGGCTCCTGCTCGACGGCTGAGCTCTCACCGCCTGACGCACGAGGCGCAGGCCGGGGGCGTCACCCGGAGAAGCGCCCCCACGGGATGTCACGGCGCAGCGGACGCCGGAGCGGACGCTGCGTGCGGGTCCAGGCGGACACGGTCGGCTCATCGGCCACGGCGTCCGCCGCTTCGGACGCATAGGCCTCGCTGATCACCGCGATGAGTGCGGCCAGCTCTTCTTCAGTGGCTGAACCGCGCGTGATCGTGAGCATCGACGCCGCCTGCTCCGATGCGTCGGCCCCGGCCTCCCGTGCGGTCACAGCGGGATGTTCCCATGCTTCTTCGGCGGAAGCTCGGCGCGCTTGCCCCGCAGCGCACGCAGTGCCTTCGCGATCGACACGCGCGTGTTCGCCGGCTCGATGATGCCGTCGAGCTCTCCGCGCTCCGCCGCGAGGAACGGTGAGGCGACGTTGTACGTGTACTCGTTCGCCAGGCGGGTGCGCACGGCGGCGACGTCTTCGCCGGCGTCCTCGGCCTTCTTGATCTCGCCGCGGTACAGGATGTTCACAGCACCCTGCCCGCCCATGACGGCGATCTCCGCCGTCGGCCAGGCGAGGTTCACGTCGGCGCCGAGCTGCTTCGATCCCATCACGATGTACGCGCCGCCGTAGGCCTTGCGCAGGATCACCGTGACGAGCGGGACCGTGGCCTCCGCGTAGGCGTAGAGCAGCTTCGCGCCGCGGCGGATGACACCCGTCCACTCCTGGTCGGTTCCCGGCAGGTAACCGGGGACGTCGACGAGGGTGACGATCGGGATGGAGAACGCGTCGCAGAACCGGACGAAGCGGCTCGCCTTCTCGCCGGCTTCGATGTTCAGCGTTCCGGCCATCTGCGACGGCTGATTCGCGATGATGCCGACGGAGCGGCCCTCGATGCGGCCGAACCCGATCACGATGTTCGGGGCGAACAGCGGCTGCACCTCGAGGAAGTCGCCCTCGTCGACCACGTGCTCGATGACGGTGTGGATGTCGTACGGCTGGTTCGTGGAGTCGGGGACGATCGTGTTCAGCACACGGTCGGCGTCGGTGGTCTCGAACTCGAAGGTGCTCTCGTACGAGGGCAGCTCCGCCATGTTGTTGTCCGGAAGGAAGCTCAGCAGCGTGCGCGCGTAGTCGATCGCGTCGTCTTCGTCCTCGGCGAGGTAGTGCGCGACGCCCGAGCGCGTGTTGTGCGTGAGCGCGCCGCCGAGTTCCTCCATGCCGACGTCCTCGCCGGTCACGGTCTTGATCACGTCGGGACCGGTGACGAACATCTGGCTGGTCTTGTCGACCATGATGACGAAGTCCGTGAGCGCGGGGGAGTACACGGCGCCACCGGCCGCGGGGCCCATGATGATGGAGATCTGAGGGATCACGCCGGAGGCGCGGGTGTTGAGGCGGAAGATCTCGCCGTACTTGCCGAGGGCGACGACGCCCTCCTGGATACGCGCACCGCCTGAGTCGAGGATGCCGATGCAGGGCATCCCGCCGGCGAGGGCGAACTCCATGATCTTCACGATCTTCTCGCCGGCGACTTCGCCGAGTGAGCCGCCGAAGGTCGAGAAGTCCTGCGAGTACACCGCGACGGTGCGCCCGTTGATCGTGCCGACACCGGTGACGACCGAGTCGCCGTAGGGGCGGGAGCGGTCCATGCCGAAGGCGGTGGTGCGGTGGCGCACATACTCGTCGAACTCGACGAAGCTTCCGGGGTCGACGAGCAGTTCGATGCGCTCACGGGCGGTCATCTTGCCCTTGGCGTGCTGCTTCTCCTTCGCCTTGGCTTCTGCGTCGACGACGGCTTCGGTGTAGCGAGCGCGCAGATCCGCGATCTTGCCGGCGGTGGTAAAGAGGTCGGGCTTGTCCGTCACGGATTCCACCCTAGCGCCGGGTCGGCCCGGTCTGTTGGATGCTCGGCACAACGGGTCGGCCGATCCTTTGGCGACCTACGCGCAGTGCTCAGTGTGCGGCGTCCGCATCCGCTGCCGTCGGGGCGTCGTTCTCCCGCTTCACGTCGGCGGTTTTCGCGGGATCGTTCTCCTCCAACTCCGGGTCCGACTTCGGGGAACGGCCGAGGGAGAGGGCCTTGCGACCGACCCAGCCGACTCCGCGGACGGTCGTTCCTGCCGCACCGGCCACGGCGTTGCCGGCATACCGCGCGCCGCGGAGCATCCGCAGCTCGAGCTTCTCCGCTCCCGGCACCGGTTCGAGCTCGAGCGGCAGATCGATCGGAGCCGCACCGAAAGCCTTGTGCGAGGTCGTGAGCACGCGACGGCCGAGGATGTTGTTCCCTGCCCCGCCGATGGCTGCGCCGACGCCGAACGGGAGGGCCTTGCCGATCATGGAGGCGCCGCCCTTCGCGGCGAACTGCTTCACGAACATGCTCTTGAGCTGATCGACCAGTGGGCCGACGGCGGCGCGGGGGAGCGACTTCGTGACGAGTTCACCCCAGTACGACGATCTGCTCCCGCCGCGTCCGGCTACCTGCCCGGCGAGCTGACCGACCAGATCGACGCCCTCCTTGCCGAGCATCAAGGTCATCACCAGGGCGCGCGCACGGTCGGGGTTGGCGACCGCGATGCCGTGCACCTCGGCGACCGACTGCGCGAACAGGGCCGTCGACTCCACGAAGCCCACGGTCTCGACACCGGACAGCGCGAGAGTCACGCCGGTGCCGATGCCGGGAACGACGGCGGTCGCGCCCACCGCGGCACCACCGGTGGTCACGGCGGCGAGATAGCGGCGTTCGAGGATCCGGATGATCTCGGTGGGCGTGGCCTGAGGGTGGCGAAGACGGATGCTGCGGATGTGCGCGAGCACGAGCGGGCGCTGGATCGAGAGCACGCGGTCGAGGCCGCGTACCATCATCGGGTGCTCGGAAGACCCGGAAGGGGGCACGCCCTTGTCCCACGGAGCGTCATCCGGCAACGAGTGGATCTTGTGCACCTGGCGAGCCATGGAGCGATCTTACGAAGCTCGGCCGCGAAAACGCCGAAAGCCCGGTCCCTCGAGGGAACCGGGCTTTCGCACGACGGATCAGATCAGACGAAGAGGTTCGCCCGCTCGAGGTCTTCCGCGAAGTCGACCTCGACCGCGTACAGGTCGGAGACATCCATCGGCTCGAGCAGCAGGGCGTCTTCCGCGATGGCGAGCTCGAGGCCGCGCTCGAAGTAGTCCTGGTCCTCGACGCGCTGCAGCTGGCGCATGAACGCCTTCTTGTGCGTGGACGAGATGTAGTTGATGCCGACCGCCTCGCCGAGCCCGCCCTTGACGGTCTTGGAGAGCTCCTTGATGAAGCCCTCGGCCGTGACCGTGTACTTCACCTCTTCGTCGCTGACCTTCGAGGTGTTGACGGTCACGAACGACTGGTCGCGCTCGATGTAGGCGGCCGCGCGGCCGAGGATCATCGGGTCGAAGACCACATCGCCGTTCATCCACAGCACGCCGCCCTTGCCGGTGGCGCCGAGAGCGCGCAGCAGGCTCTTCGACGTGTTCGTCTCGTCGTAGCGCTCGTTGTGGACGTAGTTGACCTGGGGAAAGGCTTCGATGATGGTCTCTGCGCGGTAGCCGACCACGGTCGTGATGCGCGCGTCGGACCCGAAGGCGGCGCGGATGTTGTCGTGCTGCTGGCCCATGATCGTGCGGCCGTCGCTCAGTTCGGTGAGCGGCTTCGGCAGCGCGCGCCCGAGGCGCGAGCCCATGCCGGCGGCGAGGATGACGGTCTGAAGAGTCACGAGTGCTCCTAAAGGAAGTTGTGTTCACGGTCGGTTCACCGACCAGACACTTCGTCGTGCCGCGTTCATGGTAGCGATTCAGGCTGGGAAGCTCGGGGTGCGAAGGCTCCCGTTGCCATTTCGTGACCGAGTACACACCGGACGCACAGGCTCGCACACGGAGCGCGATCGCCCCGGATCGCGGGGATCCGGCGGCGGTTTGTTGCGCGGCGGCTTGGCTTGCGCCCACCCCTTGATACCGTAGGACGGTGACTTCCTCCCCTGACGACCGCACCGCCCAGGTGGACGATACCGAAGCCTTCCCGCGGGACACGTCGGTGAGCAGTTCGGCATCGTCCACGCAGGCCTCGGAGGCGTCGATGGATGCCGAGAAGCCCGCTCCCAAGAAGTCCGCGCCCAAGAAAGCTGCGGCCAAGAAGCCCGCTCCCAAGAAGCCCGCGGCCACGGAACCTGCCGCCAAGAAGTCGGCGGCCACGAAGCCGACGACCGCACGTACCTCGGGGACGACGCCGACGAAGACCAGCACGACGAAGACCAGCACGACGAAGACCGGCGCGGCGAAGAAGCCCGCGACCTCGAAAACCGCCGCGAAGACTTCCGTGAAGGCTCCCGCGAAGTCCACGACGACAAAGGCTGCGGCGGAGAAGGCCGCCCCGACTGCCGAGGTCGTGGTCGAGCCGTTGCCGAAGGCGATGGACGAGCAGCCCGCGAAGACGACCAGCACCGCGCGAACCGCAGCGGACGCGCGGAAGGCAGCGGCGAAGAACACCGCCTCGCGAGCTGCCGCGACGAAGTCCTCCGGATCGACGGCTGCCTCGGACCGCGCCGCGGCCGTGCGTGTCGCCGCACCGCGGGCCGCCGTCACCGGGGCGAAGGCCGCTGCGCCGAAGGCTGCGGGAAAGACGCCCGCGACGAAGTCCACGGCCGCGAAGACGGCGGCGGCGAAGACCGCAGCCGCCAAGTCGGCCGCCACCAAGTCCACCGCCCGCGCGGCGACCGCGAAGACGGCTGCAGCGAAGACCACGGCAGCGAAGAAGTCGGCGGCGGCGAGGGCGGCTGCGGCGAAGGCGAAGGCCGAGGCCGATGACGTGAAGGCCGCGCAGACCGATGCCGCGCTCGTGATCGAAGACTCGCCGGTGACCGAGTCTGCCCCGGCGACCGAGTCTGCCCCGGCGACCGAGTCTGCTCCGGCGACCGAGTCTGCTCCGTCGTCCGAGCTCGAGTCCGCCCCCGAGGCCGAATCGGCGACGACGGATGCCTCCGTGGCTGCGGTTCCGGCCGTGGACGACCAGGAGACGCCCGGAACGGAGAGCGGTGAGGACCACGCCGAGCAGACGCTCGTCGCCGAGGCCGACGCAGCCGACGAGGTGACGACGCTCGAAGTCGTCGAGGCTGTCGCCGACTCCGATGATGCGGTGGTCGACGCCCCGGGACGGACCGACGCGACGTCCGCCGGGGAAGCGGTCAGCGTCCGCGGCCTCGTCAAGCAGTTCGGCGACAACCGGGCGGTCGGCGGGATCGACCTCTCGGTGCCTGCGGGTTCGTTCTACGGAGTCGTCGGTCCCAACGGTGCGGGCAAGACGACCACGCTCTCGATCGTCGCAGGCCTTCTGCGGGCCGATGAAGGCAGCGTCACGATCTGCGGTGTCGACCAGGCCGCGCAGCCGCAGGCCGCGAAACGGCTCATGGGCGTGCTGCCCGACCGGCTGCGGACGTTCGACCGGCTCACCGGACGCCAGCTCCTCTACTACTACGGACTCCTTCGGGGGCTCTCCGCCGACGTGATCGAGAAGCGTGCGGCCGATCTCGCCCGCGCATTCGACCTCGGTGACGCTCTCAGCCGGGTCGTTTCGGACTACTCGGCGGGTATGACGAAGAAGATCATGCTCGCCGGCGCGATGATCCACTCGCCGCGCGTCCTGGTGCTGGATGAGCCGTTCGAGTCGGTCGATCCGGTCTCCTCCGCGGTCATCCTGGACATCCTGCGCGCCTACGTCTCGCACGGCGGGACCGTGATCCTCTCCAGTCATGGGATGGATCTAGTCGAGCGTGTCTGCTCCCGGGTGGCCATCATCGTCGGCGGTGAAGTGCTCGCCGAGGGCACGATCGACGAGGTGCGCGCAGGGCAGACGCTCGAAGCGCGCTTCGTCGAACTTGCCGGCTCCAGCGGTGAGGTGGAGGGGCTCGAGTGGCTGCACACGTTCTCCGACTGAGGCTCGCTCTCCTTCTCGGGTCGCTCCGCGGCGAACGCCGGTTTCGGACGCTCCTCGTGTTCGCGGCCGTCATCGCGGTCACGACCGTGGTGTGCATCGCCGTGTTCACGCTGTCGGGTGCGCCCGTCCCGGTCGCGCAGGCGGTCACGGTGCTCGGCGGAGCCGCGCTGCTCCTGGGTTTCCTCGTGGGCCCGATCCTCGTCGGCGCGGTCGACCCGCTCGACCCGCGACGCTTCGCCGTGTTCGGTGTGGACGAGCGCCGGATGCCGTGGGTGCTCACCCTCGCCTCATTCGTCAGTGTGCCCAGTCTCGCCCTCGTCGCCGTCTACACGAGCGTCTGCATCGTCGCGATCGGAGACGGCACGCCCTGGCCCCTCGCGGTGCTGATGACGATCGTCGGCATCCTCACGACCGTGCTCATATCGCGGATCGGCATGGCCATCAACGCCCTGCTGCTGCCGGAGCGTCGGTCCCGCGAGCTCACGGCGTTGTTCGCCCTCGCTCTGCTCGTGATCGCGTTCCCCGTGGCGGTGTTCCTCGGCTCCCTGCGCTGGGACGGGCTCGTGCCTGATTCCTTGTCGACGTTGTCGACCGTGCTCGGGTTCACCCCGTTCGCGGCGTCGCCCGCCTTCCTCTTCGCGTCCGCGGCGGGCGAGACCGCGGCTGCCTGGGTCAGCGGCACCATCGCCGTCCTCACCGTCGGTCTCCTCTGGGCGGCCTGGACCTGGCTCGTGCGACGCCTGCTCACGACCACCGAGCGTCCCGTCGCCTCGAGAGAGCGCACCGGACTCGGCTGGTTCGGGCTGCTGCCGTCCAACGCGTTCGGTGCGATCGCCTCGCGGAGCCTCGTGTACTGGCTCCGGGATCGCCGCTACATCATGAACATCATCGTCGTCCCGGTCGCCGGTGTGCTCACGGTGCTGCCGCTGATCGTCGCCGGTGTGCCAGTCGAGATCGCCGCGCTCGTGCCGGTGCCGGTGATGGCACTGTTCTTCGGATGGCTGCCCCACAACGACGTCGCCTACGACTCGACCGCACTGTGGACCCACGTCGCGAGCGGTGTGCGTGGGCTTCCCGATCGCCTCGGTCGACTGGTTCCCGTGCTGCTCGTCGCGATTCCGGTCCTCGCGATCGCGGTACCGCTCTCGCTGCTGCTGATCGGAGACTGGAGTCTGCTCCTTCCGCTCGGCGGCCTCGCAGCGAGCCTGCTCTTCTCCGCCCTGGGCATCTCGAGCATCGTCTCGGTGGTCGCGCCGTACGCGGTCTCCCGTCCCGGCGACAGTCCGTTCCAGCAGCCGCAGCGGCCGACGTCGCGCGGTGCGTACGGGCCGGCTGCAGCGTTCCTCGGCGCGATCGTGCTCAGTGTCCCGACGATCTGGCTGTTCGCGGCCACGATCGTCGAGGGTTCGGCGTATGCGCCGGCGACGTTCTGGGTCGGCCTTCTCATCGGCCTCGGCGTCCTCGCCGCGGGTGCAGTCATCGGCGGTCGCATCTTCGAGCGCAGCGGTGAGCGGCTGATGGAGTTCGTCGAGACCGCGTGACACCCGCCCGCGAGGGGCTCGACGCCGCTAGACTCACGGGATGAGTACTCCGCTGGACAGCCCCGATCAGGGCGGCGTGGCAACGCTTGATCGCGAACTGGAAGAGCTCCTCCGCGAGGAGAATCTCGAACCGGGCGACCATGAGCGCTTCTCGCATTATGTGAAGAAGGACAAGATCCTCGAGTCTGCGATCACCGGCAAGCCGGTGCGCGCGCTGTGTGGCAAGAAGTGGACACCGGGTCGTGACCCGGAGAAGTTCCCGATCTGCCCCACGTGCAAGGAGATCTACGAGTCGATGATCGGCTGACCTCAGTCGGCCTCGACGTACACGGTGGGAATCGCCGGGTCGGACTTGCTGAGCGCGAGAGCGCGCACGGGAAGCTCCTCGCGCACCCGCAGGTGGTGCGTCCGCGCGGCCGCCGTTCCCTCCGTCCCCTCGTGTGCGGTGTCGATGTCGCCCGCCTCGACGAACGTCACCTGCAGCGGGCGGCCGTCGGGATGCTCCGATGGTGTGTCCAGCTCCTCGAAGCCGTCGGAGACCACGACCGTCTCCGCGGTCGCGACGCCGTCGACGAGCGTCCGGAACGCAGCCTTGCGTCCGCCGTACGAGGCCTTGTCCGCGGACGCCTTGGCGACCGCGATCCAGGCCCCCGCCGCGTCCTGCCGTGCCACGAGCTTGTAGACCATGCTCGCGGTCGGGTATCCGGAGCCGGTGACGACCGAGGTCCCGACACCGTAGGCGTCGACCGGCGACGCGGCGAGTGCCGCGATCGCATACTCGTCGAGATCGCTCGTCACGGTGATCCGCGTGGACGTCGCCCCGAGTTCGTCGAGCTGCACCCGCACATCACCGGCGACGATCGGGAGATCGCCCGAATCGATACGCACGCCGCCCAGGTCGGTGCCCGCGACGCGGATCGCGGTCTCGACCCCGTTCCGGATGTCGTAGGTGTCGACGAGCAGCGTCGTGCCGACGCCCATGCTGTCGACCTGTGCGCGGAACGCCTCTTCCTCGGTGTCGTGCAGGAGCGTCCAGGAATGAGCGGCGGTGCCCATCGTCGGGATGCCCCAGCTCCGGCCCGCTTCGAGGTTGCTGGTGGCGCTGAACCCTGCGATGTACGCGGCGCGTGCGGCGGCGACCGCGGACCGTTCGGCAGCACGGCGCGAGCCCATCTCCGCCAGCGGACGCTCGCCCGCGGCGATGCTCATCCGCGATGCGGCCGTGGCCACGGCGGAGTCGTGGTTGAGCACGCTCAGGGCGAGTGTCTCCAGCACCACGGCATCCGCGAACGTTCCCTCGACGGTGAGGATGGGGGAGCCGGGGAAGTAGAGCTCGCCCTCTCGATAGCCCCGGATCGTGCCCGTGAAGCGGTACTCCTCGAGGTGCTTCAGCGATGTCGCGTCCACCACCTGCTCGTCGCGGAGGAACCGAAGCTCGTCGTCACCGAAGCGGAACTCGCGCAGCAGTTCGAGGAATCGTCCGGTGCCTGCGACCACTCCGAATCGGCGGCCGCCGGAGAGTCGGCGGGAGAAGAGCTCGAAGACGCTCGGGCGGAAAGCCGTCCCGTCGCGGAGCGAGGCAGCGAGCATCGTCAGCTCGTAGCGGTCGGTGAGCAGCGCCGTCGACGTGGTCATGCGCTCAGCTTACTGAGCGTGCTGATGCACGCGGAGGTGCGCACGCGGGTAGGCTGGGGAGTCATGAACGACGCGCCCATCGGGATCTTCGACTCCGGTGTCGGCGGGCTCACGGTGGCGCGGGCCATCCGCGCCCAGCTGCCCCGTGAGTCGTTCGTCTATATCGGCGACACCGCCCATTCCCCCTACGGCCCCAAGCCCATCGCCGACGTGCGTCGCTATTCCCTCGAGGTGCTGGACACACTCGTCGAGCAGGGCGTGAAGATGCTCGTGATCGCGTGCAACACCGCGTCGTCGGCCATGCTCCGCGACGCACGCGAGCGCTACGACATCCCGGTGGTCGAGGTGATCGGTCCCGCCGTCCGCCGCGCCGTCTCCACCACGAGGAACGGGCGCGTCGGCGTGATCGGCACGGTCGGCACGATCGGATCGCGCGCGTACCAGGACATGCTCGAGGTGAATGAGCGGCTGCAGGTGTTCACGGCTGCCTGTCCGCGCTTCGTCGAGTTCGTCGAAGCGGGGATCACCGGTACTCCCGAAGTGCTCGCCGTCGCCGAGGAGTACCTCGCCCCGCTGCGGGACGCCGGCGTCGACACCCTGGTCCTCGGCTGCACGCACTATCCGTTCCTGCGCGGTGCGATCAGCTACGTGATGGGGGAGGGCGTGACGCTCGTCTCCAGCGACGATGAGACCGCCGGCGACGTCTACCGCCAGCTGGTGCGGGGAGATCTGCTCGCGTCGCCCGATGCCACGGCCACCTATGTCTACGAGGCCACCGGCGTCTCGGCCGATGACTTCACCGCGCTGGCCAATCGCCTGATGGGCCGGGAGGTCCGCGACGTGCAGCTCGTCCAGACCGGCGTGATCACCCTTCCCGAGCACACCTTCGAGTAACACCGTGTCGAGCCATCCCGACTCGACGCATCACCCTGACCCGAGAGAAGCACATGACCGACATCGTCCGCGTCGACGGCCGTTCCACCGATCAGCTGCGTGAGATCACCATCGAGCGCGGCTGGAGCGCACAGGCCGAGGGTTCGGCCCTGATCAGCTTCGGCGGCACGAAGGTGCTGTGCACCGCCTCGTTCACCAACGGCGTCCCGCGCTGGTTGACCGGCAAGGGCAAGGGGTGGGTCACGGCCGAGTACGCCATGCTCCCGCGCGCCACGAACAGTCGCAACGACCGCGAGAGCGTGAAGGGGCGCATCGGCGGACGCACGCACGAGATCTCCCGGCTCATCGGTCGCGCCCTTCGCGCCGTGGTCGACACCAAGGCGCTCGGTGAGAACACGATCGTCATCGACTGCGACGTGCTGCAGGCGGACGGGGGCACGCGCACCGCGGCCATCACCGGCGCATACGTCGCGCTGGCCGACGCGATCGAGTGGGGGCGCGAGAAGAAGTTCATCGGCAAGAACTCCACGCCGCTGCTCGACTCCGTGGCCGCGGTGTCGGTCGGGATCATCGACGGCGAGCCCATGCTCGATCTGGCATACGTCGAGGACGTGCGCGCCGAGACCGACATGAACGTCGTGGTCACGGGCCGCGGACTGTTCGTCGAGGTCCAGGGCACAGCCGAGGGGGCGCCGTTCGACAAGCGCGAACTGGATGCGCTGCTCGAGCTCGGGGTGTCCGGATGCGACGAGCTGAAGGGCAAGCAGCTCGCCGCGTTGGCGGGGGAATGACGATGAAGGTCGTCCTCGCGACGCACAATCCGCACAAGGTCGCGGAGTTCCAGCAGATCGTCGCGCAGGCGCGACCCGACCTCGAGGTCGTCGGCTACGACGGCCCGGAACCGGTCGAGGACGGTGTGACCTTCGCCGAGAACGCACTGATCAAGGCGCGGGCGGCGGCGACGCACACCGGGCTCCCCGCTCTGGCCGACGACTCCGGTATCTGCGTCGACGTCCTGGGCGGTTCGCCCGGGGTCTTCTCCGCGTACTGGGCGGGCCAGAAGAAGGATGCCGGGGCGAATCTCGCGCTCCTGCTGGATCAGCTGCGCGACATCGCCGACCCGCATCGGACCGCGCACTTCACCTCGACCATCGCCCTGGTGATGCCCGACGGCCGGGAGCGGGTCGTCGAAGGCCGGTGGCCGGGGCGTCTGTCACACGAGGCGTCCGGTGGCGGTGGTTTCGGCTACGACCCGATCTTCATCCCCGACGGTCAGCCGCACGGCGAGGAGCGTACGGTGGGCGACTTCAGTGCGGAGGAGAAGCAGTCGCAGTCGCATCGTGCGCGTGCGTTCGCGGAACTGCTGCCGGTGCTCGCTGCACTCTGACGGCCGAAGAAGCGTAACCACTACGGTTGACGTACTTCACGTGTAGTGCTTATCGTGACGGCATGCGTGAACTGACCTACTACATCGGTGTCTCCCTCGACGGCTTCATCGCGGGCCCCGCGGACGAGGTCGACTTCTATCCCGTCACCCCGGCGTTCGCCGAGTCGCTCGGCACGGAGTTCGCCGACGTGCAGCCGACCTTCGCCCGCGCGGGGCGCGGAGGGGCAGACGCTCCGGTGACGCAGTTCGACACGGTCCTCATGGGGCGCCGGACCTACGAGCCGGCGTTGCAGGTGGGGGTGACCGACCCGTACGCGCACCTGCGCACCATCGTGTTCAGCCGCACGCTCGCCGATCCCGCGGATCCGAACGTCGAGATCGTGCGCACCGATCCGGTCGAACGCGTGCGGCAGGTGAAGGCCGAGGACGGGCTGGGGATCTACCTCGCCGGAGGCGCTGTGCTCGCCGGAGCGCTGATCGACGAGATCGACCGCCTCATCGTCAAGAAGTATCCGGTGATCGCGGGAGACGGGATCCCGATGGCGAGGTTCGCGTTCGCGCCGAAGTCGTTCGACCTCGAGGAAGCCCGGACCTTCGACAACGGATGCGTCGTGCTCACCTACGTGCGCACCCGTCGGTGAACCGCTGGTGACGCTGAGAATCGTTACCCTTCCCGACTAGCGCGAACAGGCTTTCCGGCTGTGATTCCCGGTCTAGCCTGGGGGCATGCACGATCACGCACCCGCCGCCGGCGGCATCCGTTCGGCCAACAGTCGACGCCTGCTGGCGATCTCGCTGACGCTCACGGCGACCGTGATGGTCGTGCAGGTCGTCGGTGCGATCCTGACCGGTTCGCTCGCCCTGCTCGCCGACGCCGCGCACATGTTCACGGACGCCTCCGCGCTCGTGATCGCGCTCATCGCCGCGACCGTGGCCGCGCGACCAGCCGATGATCGACGGACCTTCGGGTATCAACGCGCCGAGGTGTTCGGCGCGTTGATCAATGCCGTGATCCTGATCGCCCTGGCCACGTGGGTGGCGATCGAGGGCATCGGCCGCCTGCTGAACCCCGGCGACGTCGAGGTCGCCGGCGGGCTCATGCTCGTGGTCGCCGTCGTGGGCCTGCTGGCGAATGCCGTCTCGATGTGGTTGCTCAGCCGTGCGCAGCGCACGAGTATCAATGTGCGCGGCGCTTATCTCGAGGTGATGGGTGACCTGATCGGGTCCGCCGCGGTCATCGTCGCCGCGATCGTTATCCTCCTGACGGGATGGATGCCGGCCGATGCGATCGCCTCCCTGTTCATCGCGGCGATGATCATCCCGCGAGCGATCGCGCTGCTGCGCGAAGTGTTCTCGGTCCTCGCCGAGTCGGCGCCCAGGGGGACCGCCGTCAGCGACATCCGCACCCACCTTCTGGGGTACGACGGTGTGGTCGGCGTGCACGATGTGCATGTGTGGCAGCTCACGCGGGGCGCGCCGGTGTTCACGGCGCATGTCACCGTCGAGCCGCAGCTGTTCGCCGACGGGAGGTCGACGCAGCTCCTCTCCGACATGCAGGCGTGCCTGGCCGATCACTTCGATGTCGAGCATTCGACCTTCCAGATCGAGCCGGCTGAGAAGTCGGACTGCGAGCCTCATCACGCCTGAACGCTCCGAACGCTCCGGTGCGGGGGAGTGGTCAGCGCTCCACGACGATGTCGTCCGGCTCCTTGTCGGGCCGCAACCCTCGCCATCGTGCGTGTCGGAGCACCCCATCGGGGGTCCAATTGGCGAACTCGACTTCGCCCACGAGCTCGGGATGCACCCAGAGCGCGTCGGACGCGTCGGGCGCGGGCACGCCGTCGAGGGGCGCTGTCTCCCTGCGCAGCGGGTCGAGGCGTGCGAGCAGATCGCGGAGGATGCGGTCGGTGAATCCGGTTCCCACCCTCCCGACGTAGCGCAACGGCGCTGATCCGCCTCGGCCGCCGGATCGGTCGGGCACCGCGAGCAGGAGCGAGCCGAGTGTGCTCTCGCGATCGCCTTTGCCCGGCCGGATCCCGACGATCACGGCCTCCTGCATACGCGTGTGCTTGAGCTTCAGCCAGGACGGGCTGCGCTGCCCCGGGCGGTAACGGGACTGCGGGTCCTTCACCACGACGCCTTCGAGACCGAACTCCCTGCTGGCAGCGAGGGCCGCGTCGACGTCGTCGAAGACCGGAGGGATCTGTATCGGGGCGTCGAGGCCCGCGACGACGTCTTCGAGCAGGATGCGGCGCTCGCGCAGCGGCATGCCCGTGAGATCGTGCCCGTCGAGGCTCAGCAGGTCGAAGAGCATGTACACGATCGGCGTGCGGACCACCTCCCGCTCGATCTCGCGCGGACGGGTCAGATGCATGCGGTTCTGCAGCAGGGAGAAGCTCGGGCGTCCCTGGCCGTCGAACGCCACGATCTCCCCGTCCACGATCGCGTCGGCGACGGGCAGGAAAGGGGCGCCGTCGGCGGTGAGTTCCGGATAGCGGGTCGTGATGTCGGTGCCGCGCCGCGCGTGCAGAAGCATCCGTCCGTCGGCCCAGGTGCCCAGGGCTCGGATGCCGTCCCATTTCACCTCGACCCAGGACGGATCGCTCAGCGCCCGCGCGACCCCGGCGGTGCCGTTCTCGGCGAGCATCGGCGCGAGGGGCGCGGCCGTGGCGCCCCCTGAAGGGGCCGAAGCGCCCCGCGGGTGGCGGGGCCGGTGAGCCGGGGCAGGTGCTGGTGCCGACGAGGCCTCCTGCGGGCGGAGCCCGGCGAGCGGATCGATTCCCGCGGCTGCGCGGGCGAGCACCTCGTCGAGGTCGAGCTGGGCCAGATCCGGGTCATCGAGTTCGTCCCAGGTGCGCGGAGCCGCGACCCACGGCTGTGCCCGCCCTCGGAGCGAGTACGGCGAGATGGTCGTCTTCTTGCCGTTGTTCTGGCTCCAGTCCAGGAACACCTTCCCGCCTCGCTCGGCCTTCGACATGACGCTCGTGGCCAGATCGGGATGGTCGTTCTCGATCAGGCGGGCGAGTTCCTTCACGACCGCCGAGATCTCGTCGCTCGTCTGCTCCCCGGGGAGGGCCGCATACAGGTGCAGACCCTTGCTCCCGCTCGTGACCGGGAGGGGATCGAGGCCCATGTCCGTCAGGATGACCCGTGCGAAGCGCGCGACTTCGGCACACTGTGCGAGTCCGACACCGGGGCCCGGGTCCAGGTCGAGAACGAGGCGATCGGGGCGACCCGGGGTCCCGTCCGGAGCGAAGCGCCATTGCGGCACGTGCAGTTCGATCGCGGCGACCTGAGCGAGCCACACCAGCGTCGGCACGTCCTCGACGAGGGGGTACTCCTTCGGGCCGTCCGAATGCTGGATCGCCTGCCGCGGGATCCAGGCCGGTGCCCCCGGTTCGAGCTGCTTCGTGAAGAACGCATCCGCGGGAGCGTCCCTCGTTCCGACGCCTTCGACCCAGCGCTTGCGCGTGACCGGGCGTCCGTCGAGGAGGGGCAGGATGAGCGGGGCGATCGCGCTGTAGTAGGCGATGACCTCGCCCTTGGTCGTGCCGGTGTCGGGGTAGACGACCTTGTCGAGATTCGTCACGCGCAGACGGCGACCGTCCACCTGCACGATCTGCCCTGGTCCGACCATGCAGCCAGCGTAGTCAAGGGACTGGTCGCGACGGCTTCGACTGGTGTTCACTGGTGTCATGAGGACGATCTGGAAGGGCGCGCTGACATTCGGGCTCGTGAACGTGCCGGTGAAGGTGTACTCCGCCACGGAGGATCACGATGTGCCGCTGCATCAGGTGCATGAGAAGGACGGCGGCCGGATCCGGTACCAGCGCACCTGTGAGGTGTGCGGCGAGACGGTGGCCTATGCCGACATCGATCGCGCGTACGTCGACGACGGGCAGACGGTGGTGCTCACCAAGGACGACTTGGCCGCGCTGCCGGCGGAGAAGAGCCGGGAGATCGACGTCGTCGAGTTCGTGCCGTCCGACCAGGTCGATCTGCTCACCCTCGACAAGCCGTACTACCTCGAGCCGGACTCGAAGTCCCCGAAGGCGTACGTGCTGCTGCGCAAGACCCTGGAGCAGACGGATCGCACCGCGATCGTGCGCTTCACCCTGCGGCAGAAGACCAGGCTGGCCGCGCTGCGGGTCCGGGGGAAGGTGCTCGTGCTGCAGACTCTGCTGTGGGCCGACGAGGTGCGCGAAGCGGAGTTCCCTGCACTGGATGAGGACGTGCGGATCTCGAAGAAGGAGCTCGAGCTCTCCGCCTCCCTCGTCGACAGCTATTCGGCCGACTTCGATCCCGAGGACTTCGTCGACGAGTACCAGAAGGAGCTCCGCACCCTCATCGACGCGAAGATCGAGGCGGGGGACACGTTCGACGTCGCCGAGACGTTCGGGGAGGCCGAGAAGGCTGCGGAGGGTGGCGAAGTCATCGACCTCATGGAGGCACTCCGCGCCAGCGTCGCGCGCACCAAAGAGGAGCGCGCGAAGAACGCAGGCTGACGTCGTCCGCCGAGAGCTCGGCGCACGAGGTCAGGATCAGTGCTTGCCGTCGCCGTCCAGGTCGGGGGCGCGGTCGAACACGTCGGCATCCAGGACGAGTTCCTGTGCCTCCTCGGCGTCGGTGACGACGTCTTCGCCTGCCGCCGCGGCCTTCTTCGCCTTGTGGCGCTCCGAGAAGTAGTGCCACAGGGTGACGAGGGCGGTGCCGCCGACGGCGATCAGCAGGATCACGTCGATGTACTGAACCACGAGTGTGCGCACCCACGGGATGTAGGCGATGAGGTATCCGACCATCGTGAGGCCGAAGCCCCAGATCATGGCGCCGATGAAGTTGTAGAGCGAGTAGCGGCGCCACGGCATGTGTCCCACACCGGCTGCGACGGGGGCGAAGGTGCGCACGATGGGGACGAAACGGGCGAGGATGACCGTGAGACCGCCGAAGCGCTCGAAGAACGCGTTCGTGCGCTCGACGTTCTTCTTGCTGAAGAGGCCCGACTCCTTGCGCTCGAACACCGCCGGTCCGCCCTTGTGACCGATCAGATAGCCGACCTCGCCGCCGATGAAGGCCGACAGCGCGATCAGGAGCGAGACGACCCAGATGTTCACGCCGAACACATTGCTGGTGTGCGTCAGGAGCCCGGCGATGATGAGCAGGGTGTCGCCGGGGAGGAGGAACCCGACCAGGAGACCGGTCTCGGCGAAGACGATGAAGCACACCACCAGAAGCGCCCAGGGGCCCGCCGCGCCGATGATCGTCTGGGGGTCGAGCCAGGGGATGAGGGCGGTGGGAGCGTGCAGCATGGATTCGAGCACTGGCGGGATTCCCGTCGGTCGTGAGTGGTCGGCGTCAGAGCGGAGCGACGTCAGGGTGGTCTCGCGACGGCACCATCGTCTCTCGTGCGGAAGGTGGGACTTGAACCCACACGCCCTGGGGCACAGGAACCTAAATCCTGCGTGTCTGCCAATTCCACCACTCCCGCGCGGTGGAATCAGTCTACTGACCGGCGAAACCCGCTGTCTGAGCATCAGCCCGCAGTTCATCGCCCCCCCCGGAGCGGTCGGGGGTCGGCGTGCCTGTGGATAACTCCGACGCGGGGGAACCGATCGTTGCGAGGATGCCGGGGTGAGTCATCCGTCTGCCCTGGTCACCGAGCAGGTTCGGCGTCGCCTGCGCACGGAAGGGGTGGATCCCACGATCGATCCCGACGCCGCGCGGCGCATCGCGCACGCGGAGGTCCGTCGTCACGATGACGCTGCTCTCGCACGCGGCGGCGGCCTCATCGAAGACGAAGCGGCCTGTGTCCGTGACGTGCTGGCGTCTCTCAGCGGGTTCGGAGCGCTGCAGCCTCTGCTGGACGATCCCGAGATCGAGGAGATCTGGCTCAACGGCACCGGACACGTGCATGTCGCCCGTGAAGGCGTGGCGGAGCGGACCGGACTGCGTCTCAGTGACACGACGGTGCGTGACCTCGTCGAGCGGATGCTGCAGGCCACCGGTCGGCGGGTCGACATCAGTCAGCCCTTCGTCGACGCCTCGCTGCCGGACGGCTCCCGTCTGCACGTCGCGATCGCCGACGTCGTGCGCGGGTCATGGGCGGTCAACATCCGGAAGTTCCTCCCGAAGTATCGGTCGCTCGAGGCTTTGACGGCCCAGGGGATGATGCCCGCGGCGGTGGCTGAGCGGCTGCGGGTGGCGATGAACGACGGTCGCACGGTGATCGTCTCCGGCGCGACCCACGCAGGGAAGACCACGGTGCTCGGTGCGCTGCTGGCCTCGTGCGCCGACTCGCAGCGCATCGTCACCGTCGAGGAGACCTTCGAGCTCGCGATCGAGGGTCCTGATCTGGTCGCATTGCAGGGGCGCCAGTCCAGTCTGGAAGGCACAGGGGAGATCACCCTGCGTCGATTGGTGAAGGAAGCGCTCCGGATGCGGCCGGACCGCCTGGTCCTCGGTGAGGTGCGTGATGCTGAAGCGCTCGACCTCGTGCTCGCGCTCAACACCGGAGTGCCGGGAGCGTGCACCGTGCACGCGAACTCCGCGACGGAGGCCCTCGAGAAGCTCAGCATGCTGCCGCTCCTGGCCGGCCGCAACATCGATCGCGGTTTCATCGCGCCGGCGATCGCCACGTCGATCGACCTCGTCGTCCATTGCGTGCGCGACCGCTCGGGCCGCCGCTTCGTGCAGGAGATCGTCGCGCCCACCGGAGAGATCGTCGAGGGACGCATCCGCACAGCGCGGGTCTATCTCGACGGCTCGACGACGCAAGGGCGTGCCGACATGGATCGTGGCCCCGTGCACCGGATCGGGGTGAACTCGTGACGGTGCTGCTCGGGGCCGCGCTCGCCGCAGGTGTGCTCCTGTGCGTCTCGCCGTGGATGTGGCCGCCTCGTGCGAACGCGCAGCCGGCCGGCAGAGACGGACGACTCACGCGGTTGATCGAGGAAGCGGGCCTCGTCGCGCTCGTGCCGCGCGTGCTCATCGCGGTGATCGTGGCCGCGGGGATGCTGGCCGCTTCCGTGGTCTGGCTCCTGAGCGGACTGCCCGTGCTTGCCCTGCTCGCCGGAGCGGCGGGGGCGTCTGCGCCGATCCTGTTCCTGCGCGGTCGGCGGCTTCGGCTGCTTCGCGTACGTCGGCAGCTCTGGCCGGACATCTGTGACCTCCTGATCGCCTCGATCCGCGTCGGGCTCTCGCTCTCCGACGCGGTGGCGAGCCTGGCCGAGTCCGCGCCGACCATGCTCCGACCGGCCTTCGTCGTGTTCGCCCGAGACCTCCGGGCGAGCGGCAGATTCGAGACGAGCCTCGACCGGTTGAAGTCGTCCCTCGCCGATCCCATCGGCGATCGGATCGTGGAGACTCTGCGCATGGCCCGTCAGGTCGGCGGCACCGAGTTGATCAGTGTGCTCCGCGCGTTGTCGGCGTCCGTCCGCGCAGATGCCGCGCTTCGAGGAGAAGTCGAGGCGCGGCAGTCGTGGATCCGCGGTGCGGCGATCCTCGGGGCCGTTGCGCCGTGGATCATCCTCGGACTGCTCGTCATGCGCCCGGAGGGGGCTTCGGCGTACGGCACGCCCGAGGGGGTTCTGGTGATCTGCGTCGGAGCCGCGATCTCGGTCGCTGCCTTCCGGATCATGGTCCGCATCGGTCGACTTCCCGAGCCGCGGCGGTGGTTCGGGTGACGGAGGTGTCGGTCGTCGCGGTCGCGGTGCTGGTCGGTGGCACGTTCTCCGCCGGTGTGCTGAGCGTCCTGTTCGTGCTTCCGCGCTGGCGGGCAGCATCCCTGATCGTCCGTATCGGGCCCTACGTCCGTGACGTCGTGACCGACGAGCGGCTGCCCCCAGGCATCTTGCCTTCCTCCGGCGTGCTTCCCGCGCGTTCTCGAACGTTGTGGGACGCCGTTCGAGAGGCGTTCGAGCGTCTGCTCGGCGGGGGAGCCGCCCTTCGACAGCGACTCTCCCAAGCCGGAGTGGCGATCGAACCGTCCGTGTTCCGAGGCAAGCAACTGGGGTGGACGCTCGCCGGGATCGGCGGAGGTGCCATCGTGGTCATCCTCCTCGCACTGGCGGGGCGGATGTCGGTGCCCACGAGTGTCATCCCGGTGGTGTTCGGGGCGCTCGCCGCCGTCGTGTACGACATGCAGCTCTCCGCACGGGCGAGGGCTCGCCGGGTGCGTCTCGCCGACGAGCTTCCGACGACGCTGGAGTTCCTGGCGCTGTGCCTTGCCGCCGGCGAAGGGTTCCTCGACTCCCTCCGACGTGTCGCCGCCGTCGGCACCGGTGAGCTGACAGCCGAACTCCGCCAGGTCGTCCTCGCGGTCGGGACCGGGTCGCCGCTGGCTGACGCGCTGAGCGAGACGGCGCGACGTCTGCAGCTGCCCGGGCTCTCGCGTGCCGTCGACCAGGTGATCGCGGCTCTCGAGCACGGAGCGCCGCTCGCCGCGGTGCTGCACGCACAGGCCGGCGATGCGCGCGAGGACGCGAAACGCACGCTCATCGAGCAGGCAGGGCGCAAGGAGATCCTGATGCTCTTCCCGCTGGTCTTCCTCATCCTGCCGCTGTCAGTGCTCTTCGCCGTGTATCCAGGACTGTTCATCCTGCGGCTCGGCATCGGCTGACCTCCTCGCAGGGGAGCGGCCTCAGCCCTTGATGTACCGCCGCGTCATGTAGCTGCGGACGAGAGGGAAGGAGGCGAGGCGGAGGGGCAGCGTGCTCAGCCAGAGGGTCAGGGGATGGGCGGGGGCGTAGATTCCCTTGACCCGTCGTCCGAGCCTCTGCTTGCGTTCCGCTTCGGGGCGGATCGCTGTCTCCCACGCCTGCAGCGCGGCCGGGATGTCGTCAGGTCTGGCGGTGAGTTCTGTGACGAGCCGGTCCGCTCCGCCCACGGCCAGAGATGAGCCGTAGCCGGCGAACAGCGTGACGCACCACGCGGAGTCGCCGAGGAGCGCGACTCGACCCTTGCTCCAGGACGGCACCACCACTTGGCTGACGGTGTCGAAGTAGACGGAGTCGGCTTCCTGGAAGCCGGTGAGTACTTCGGGGATGATCCAACCGAGATCGCCGTAGATACGTCTCAGCTCGGCGTGCACGTCGGCACCCGGGCGCGCATGATCGGCGCGGTAGCCGAAGAAGGCGACGTTGCGACCGTCGCCGGCGCTGATGACGGCGGCGGTGCGACCGCGCGAGGAGTGCGTGCCCGTGGTGCCCGCTGCGATGGATGCAGGGCGCCGCTCGAGCATGGACACGGCGATCTTGTGTTGCAGGTCAACGAGGAAGTCCTCCTCCGGCCCGAACAGCAGGGCGCGGGTGGCCGAGTGCAACCCATCCGTGCCGATCAGCAGATCGGCTGTCTCGACGGTGCCGTCGGTCAGTGCGACGTGGACCTCTCGGTCGTCCTGCTCGAAGGAGGTGAGCGTGGTGCCGAAGCGGATGGTCGTGTGATCCCGGACCCTTTCATACAGGACCGACTCGAGGTCGCCCCGCAGGATCGTCAAGGAGCGCGCGCCGGTGGTGGCAGCGATCGTGGCGCGATCCAGAGCGAAGAGGCGTGAGCCGTCGGACCGGTGATAGCTGAGCTCCGTGGTCTCGAACGAGCGGGCCTGGAGATCGCTCAGGATGCCGATTCGCTCCGCGGCGTCATACCCGATGCCGCCGAAGGTCACGGCATAGCCCCCGTCGCGGCGTGCGGGTGCGCGTTCGACGAGGAGAGTCTCCCACCCGGCCTGGTGCAGGCGGAGGGCGGTGGCGAGTCCGGCGATGCCGGCTCCGATGATGACTGCGCGCATGGATGTCGTCCTTCCTCGCGTCGTGGTTGAGATGACGTGGTTCCGACAATATCGGAGTTTCAGGAATTATTGAACAGTCATGATGTTTGATATCGTGCTGCGTGGAGGGTGAGATGACCGACAGGCACACGCAGTGGCAGACCGCCGAACGCTTGGCGCTGACATTGACCGAGGGCGGGATGCAGCGGATGGCTGCGCGCACGCTCGCCGTGTTCCTGTTCACCGACCAGGAGACGGTCACAGCGGGTGAGATCGTCGAGCGGTTGGATGCCAGCGCAGGCGCGGTCTCCAGTGCGATCAAGTCGCTGCTCTCGGTGGGTCTCATCGAGCGTCTGCCCGCTCCCGGGAGTCGCCGGGAGCACTTCCGACTTCGCGACGATGCCTGGGCGACCCTGTTCACCGGCCAGAACACGATCATCGACGCCATGCTCCAGGTCGCCTCGGAAGGCGTCTCCGTGACCGGTGACGATGATCCGGCGCATCAGCGCCTGGCGCAGATGCACGCGTTCTATGAATTCCTGCGGGGCGAGATTCCCGCTCTGCTGCACCGCTGGCAGGAGCGGAACGGCTGACGCGAACTCTCTGGCAGGGGAGGCGCGGACGGCGGCGTCCTGCGGGCTGTGGATAACTTCCGCGCGGGTGATCTCACCCCGGGCAGACTGGCCGCATGATCACACGCCTGCGCTCGTTCTTCCGCGCTCTGTCGGCCGATGAATCCGGTGACGTTCCCGGCTGGGTGCTCGTGACACTGATGACGGCCGGGCTGGTGGTGCTGATCTGGGCGGTCGCAGGACCCGCGCTGACCGCGCTGTTCGAACAGGCGATCCAACGGGTGTCGGGGCTCTGACATGGCGGAAGGGCCCCGGTTCGCGGATGAGCGCGGTTCGAGCCCGGTGGAGTTCCTGCTGGTGGGAACGCTGCTCACGGCGCTCACACTCGCCGTCCTCCAACTCGCGCTCGCCGTCTACGTGCGAAACGTCGTCCACGATGCAGCGGTCGAAGGCGCGTATCACGCTGCTCTCGCCGACACGAGTCCGGCCGAAGGAGTCGAGCGCACCCGCGAGGTGATCACGCGTGCGATCGGCGCGGGATATGCCGAGGACATCCGGATCGGTACCTCGGGGCTCCCGGAGGAGGAAACCGTCGACGTGCGAGTGCGCTCGACCTTCCCCCTGCTGGGCCTGATCGGAATCCCGTTCGCGATGGAGGTGGAGGCCCATGCGCCCGTGGAGACGTTCGGAGACCGATGAGGAAGGATCAGCGGCGCTCGAGTTCATCGCGGTCGGCGTCATCCTCCTGGTACCGATGGTCTACCTCGTGATCGCGCTCGGCGGCATCCAGGAGCAGACGCTCGGCGCAGAGGCGGCGGCACGGCACATGGCGCGCGTCATCGCGCGGGCTCCAGACACCGCATCCGCGACCGAGCGCGGAGAGGCGGTGCTCCGCGGGGTGATCGACGAATACGGTCTGGATGCCGACGCGGTGGACGTGACGCTGACATGCACTCCGTCGGGCGTCGAATGCCCATCGTCGGGAGCGACCGTCTTCGTCACCGTCAGCGCCCGGGTGCGGTTGCCCCTGGTGCCGGAGCTCTTCGGGCTCGACCGTTCCACCGCGGTCCCCGTCCAGGCCACTTCGGCGCAGAAGGTGTCGCGGCTGTGGGGCGAGCGATGACGCGCGCCGTTCGGTCAGCGGACACAGCGGTGCCGGGGCAGGACGAGGGCAGCGTCCTCCTGCTGACGCTCGGCTACGTGCTCCTCGCGCTCGTGGTGATCTACGTCTGCGTCTGCGCGACGGATCTCTACATCGCGCAGAAGCGGCTGGACGCCCTCGCGGACTCGGCGGCGCTCGCCGGGGCGGATGGCTTCATCCTCGCGGTGACGGCCGACGGCGTCCGCGCCGAGTTGACGGATTCCGGGGTCGAGCAGCAAGCGGCAGCCCTGGTCGAGGGGGTGCCGGGCGAGACGGACCTCGTCGCGGCGGGGACACCCGACGGGGTGTCGGCACGTGTGACGGTCGGCGTCGACTGGCGTCCGCCCTTGCTGTCGCCCTTCGTTCCGGACGGCGTGCGCCTGGAGTCCACGGCCACGAGCCGCACGGCCCTGTGGTGACCTGCCGCGAGGGGGCGCTCAGTTGCCGTCCGGCCCCGACTCCGGCTCCGGTTCCGGCTCCGACTCCGGCCCCGGCTCCGACTCCGGCCCCGGCTCCGACTCCGGCCCCGGCTCCGGGCGCGACCTGGGTATGAACTTCGGGATCCACCGCAGGAATCCTGCTGCCCCGACGAGGCCGATGACGCCCATCGCTGCGGCCGCGAAGGGGAGCGCCGAGAAAGCGGTGATCGCTGACACCAGCAGCGGCGCGATCGCACCCCCGGCGTCGGTGAGCGTGCGCCAGGATCCGAGGAAGGCGGCGGGCTCGCGCTTCGGGGCGACATCCGCACCGAGGGTGAGCAGGATCCCGCTCGACAGGCCGTTGCCGACGCCGAGCACCGCGGCGAACATCCCGAACCACAGCACCGCCGCATCGAGCTCGTGCGTGAACGACAGCGCGAGGAAGCCGGCGCCCATGAGCACCATCGCGGGCATCGCCGCCCACAGTCGTCCGAAGCGGTCCATCACCTGCCCACTGGCGTAGAAGAGCGCGAAGTCGATCGCCCCGGAGACGCCGACCACGAGGGCGATCGTCGAGGCGTCCAGCCCCAGGGAGAGCCCCCACAGCGGGAGGACGACCTGCCGCGCGGAGCGCACCGCCGACAGCGACGCCGCGGCGAGTCCGAGACGGCCGAGCACCGCGCGCTGTCGCCACATGGTCTGGAAGATGCCCGTGCGCTCGACGGTCGGGATGGATCCGCTCACCGCCTCGCCGGAGTCCTCCATTGAGCGCTCGGCCGGGGTGAGCGGAGCGGGCGGTGTCGTCTTCTCCGGATCGGGGCCGAAGAGCACGAGAATCACCATCACCACGAGGCAGCCCAGGAAGAACCAGATCGCGGCGCTCTCGGTGCCGAACAGCTGCAGCAGACCCGCTGCCACGAACGGGCCGATGAAGATGCCGAGGCGGAAGCTGCCGCCGAGCAACGAGAGCGAGCGCGCGCGGAAGGCGACCGGAACCCTGGTCGTCATGAACGCGTGACGGGCCAGGCCGAAGGCGGCCGCGCACACGCCCAGGACGAACACTGAGGCCGCCAGCACGCCGAGCGTCGGGGCGAAGACCATTCCCACAGCCGACAGGATCGCGATCACGCCGGCGATCACCATCGTGAACCGCTCGCCGATCCGCCCGACCGCCCATCCGGCGGGGAGGTTTCCGCAGAGCTGGCCGATGACGAGCGCGGAGGCGACGAGGGCCGCGAAAGCGACGTCGGCACCCATGGCGGCTGCGAGTACCGGGATGAGCGGGATCACGGCGCCCTCGCCGAGGGCGAAGAGGACCGTCGGCAGATACACCATCGGTCCGAACTGCCGAAGGACCGTCGATGCACTGCTCACGCCCTCACGCTACTCCTCGCAGGGAGGTGCTCCTGGACCCGGTCCCCGCGTGGGCAGACGGCACGTTAGGCTGAGGTGTCATGCTCGAACTAGATCTCTCCGCCGAAATCCAGGCGCTCAGGCACACCTTCGGCGACATCAGCGAGGTCGTCGATGTCTCCCGTCTCCGCGACGACATCGCGCGTCTCAGCGAAGAGGCCGGTGCTCCCGACCTCTGGGACGACACCGACAACGCGCAGAAGGTGACCAGCGCGCTCAGCCATCGTCAGTCCGAGCTCGCCCGCATCACCGGCATCGCGCAGCGCCTCGACGACCTCGAGGTGCTCGTGGGTCTCGCCAACGAGATGGACGACGAGGATTCCGCGCAGGAGGCGCGCACCGAGCTCGCGGCACTCACCGACCTGATCAACCAGCTCGAGGTGCAGACGCTCCTCGACGGCGAGTACGACGACCGGGCAGCGATCATCACGATCCGCTCCGGCGCGGGGGGCGACGACGCCACCGACTTCGCCGAGATGCTGATGCGCATGTACCTGCGCTGGGCAGAACGCCACAAGTACCCCGTCAAGGTGATGGACACTTCGTACGCGGAGGGTGCGGGCATCAAGTCCGCCACCTTCGAGATCGATGCGCCCTACGCCTTCGGAACCATCTCGGTCGAAGCCGGCACGCACCGCCTCGCGCGTATCAGTCCGTTCGGATCCGCCGACAAGCGCCAGACGTCGTTCGCCGCGGTCGAGGTCATCCCGCTCATGGAGGAGGCGACCGAGGTCGACATCCCCGAGAGCGACATCCGTGTCGACGTCTTCCGCTCGTCCGGCCCCGGCGGACAGTCGGTCAACACGACCGACTCCGCGGTGCGCCTCACCCACCTTCCGACCGGCATCGTCGTGTCGATGCAGAACGAGAAGTCGCAGATCCAGAACCGGGCAGCCGCCATGCGCGTGCTGCAGACGCGGCTCCTGCTGCTCCAGAAGGAGCAGGAAGCAGCGAAGAAGAAGGAACTCGCCGGCAACATCACCGCGAGCTGGGGTGACCAGATGCGCTCCTACTTCCTCTACGGACAGCAGCTGGTGAAAGACCTCCGCACCGGCCAGGAGTCCGGGAACCCGGCCGCCGTGTTCGACGGCGATCTCGATGACTTCATCTCGGCGGGAATCCGCTGGCGCAAGCGCAAGATCGAGGACTGAGACAAGAAGGGCCCCGGGAGTGATCCCGGGGCCCTTCTTCTTGTCTCAGCGACAGCGCAGGAGTCAGTATGCGGCATCTTTCAGCGTGCCGGTCACGTCCTCATAGCTGTAGAGGATGCAGTGCACGGTGCGGTCGTCGCCACGGACCCAGGACGACTCCGTCGGCTGATACGTGTAGTAGTCGAGAACCGAATCCATGTAGGACGTGCCCACGTAGGCCTCGAATTCCGACAGGCAGCCATCCCAAGCCTGGTCTTGGAGGGCGCCGTCACCGGGGAACTCCTCGCCTTCGAGGTCGTAGATGAAGAAGACCTCGTCCGTGTGGGGGTCGGCGCAGGGCACCACGGGGAGTTCGTAGATGTTCCCCTCTTCGTCGGAGTAGTCGACGAACGGCAGGCAGTCGCCCACGCGGAGATCGGCGAAGCTCACCATCTCGGCACCCTCGATGGCGCTCGAACCATCGTCCGTCGACAGGCGCTCGCCCGGGGCTCCGCTCGGAGAACCGGCTCCTCCGGCTGCGGACGCGACTCCCAGCAGGACGAGCGATACGGCGACCGCGAGGACGGCGCCGATCGCCGCCACCACCATCCCGGTGATGCCCGGCCACTTCCGGCCCCGCAGGAAGAGCGAGACGAGCGACAGGATGAATCCGATGGCGAGCAGGCTCCAGCCCGCGATCGCGATCACGGGGACGCAGGCGCCGATCACGCCGACGACCACCGTCACCAGGCCGATGATGCCGAGCACCGGCGTCCCGGTCGCGGCGGGGGGAGCGGCCGGGACCGCCCACGGATCACCGACGACGCCGGAAGCGCCCGGATAGCCGGTCATGGTCGGGCCCGCGACGGGTGTCGGATCCGCAGGCGCCATCATGTACGGCGGAGCGAACGGAGCAGGTTCCGGTGTGGCGGGGACGGGATCACCGTCGGGAGCGGGAGCGGGAGCGGGAGCGGGAGCGGGAGCAGGAGCGGGATCGGGCTCGGCGGGCCGCGGGGGAGCGGCCACGACGTGCTCGGTCCATTGCTGTCCGTCCCACCACCGCTGGTTCCCCGAACCGTCGTCGTACCACCCCGCAGGCGTAGTCATCTCGCGCTCCCGCTGTCGTGGTGTCTCAGGAGACGAAGCAGGCGGTGATGGCCTCGGTGTCCCCGAGGACCTCGGCCAGACCGTTGATCGCGTCGAGATCCGTCAGAGTGCCGTCACTCTCGGCGATCGCACGCAGCGTGGCGTTGTCGAGGTCGGAGACGACGAGCAGGTCGGCGAGGCACAGGACCTGTTCCTCGGTGTACCCCTCGGTGCCGTCCAGCATGAGGATCGCCGTCAGTCCTGCGGCCACCTCGGGCGTGGTCGGGCGGGTGCCGTCGTCGGCACCGTCCGTCTCGCCCGGGTCGGTCGCCTCGCTCGACGGGGAGGTGCTCGGGAGGTTGTCGAGCTCTTCGCTCGCCGTCTGCGCGACCGCGAAGACGAACACCAAGAACATCACGACGCCGATGATCGTGCCGACGACGGCGAGGATCAGGCCCGCGATGCCGGGCCACTTCTTGCCCTTCAGGAACAGCGAGATCAGCGAGACGATGAAGCCGGCGCCGAGCAGGATGAACCCGAAGAACCCGATCACGGGGATGAAGGCGAGGATCGTTCCGACCGCCGCGAGGCCGAGGCCGACGAGTCCGAGGATCGAGATCTTCTTCGGAGCGTCCTGGCCGGGCTGAGTGTACGGCGAAGCGGCGGGGTAACCCGACGGCGACGTCGTGTACCCCGCAGGGTAGTTCGGGGCGGAACCCGGGTAACCGGCGGCCGGCTGAGCCGGGGAGCCGTATTCGGGGACCTCGGAGGCGGGGACCTCGGGGGCTGACGGAGTCTCAGCCGCAGCGGGGGCCTCGGGCTCGACCGGGGCCGCGGCCTCGGGAGCGAAGTGCTCGGTCCACTGCTGGCCGTCCCACCAGCGCTGGCGTCCGGATCCGTCGTCGTACCAGCCTGCTGGTGTCGTGGTCATGATTCCCCCTCGATGAATGCGATCGCTCCCTGGTGCGGCGACCCCTTCATGTATAGCAGTGGGCGGTGACCGGGGTGAGGCCTCCGGATGGGGAACAGTCCCCATTTCGTGCGCACAGGGACACGGCGTGCGGGGTGTCGCTCGCGACCAGCCGGAGGGGCGCGCTTAGGCTCGAATCGCCATGATTCGGTTCGAGAACGTCACCAAGCGCTACAGAGGGACGAAGAAGCCCGCTCTCTCCGGTGTCGACTTCGAAGTGCAGCGCGGGGAGTTCGTCTTCCTCGTCGGTGCCTCGGGGTCCGGGAAATCCTCCTGTCTGCGCCTCATCCTGCGTGAAGACGTGCCGACCTCCGGCCGCGTCGCGGTCCTCGGCCGGGATCTCCGCTCGCTCGCCAACCGCAAGGTGCCGTACTTCCGGCGCCATATCGGCTCGGTGTTCCAGGACTTCCGCCTCCTCCCTTCGAAGACCGTCTATCAGAACGTGGCTTTCACGCTGCAGGTCACCGGATCCTCGCGAGGATTCATCCAGCAGGCCGTACCGGAGGCACTCGCTCTCGTCGGACTCGACGGCAAGCAGAAGCGCATGCCGCACGAGCTGTCCGGTGGGGAGCAGCAGCGCGTCGCGATCGCCCGCGCACTGGTGAACCGCCCCCAGGTGCTGCTGGCCGACGAGCCCACCGGCAATCTCGACCCCGCGACCTCCGTCGACATCATGCAGCTCCTCGCCCGCATCAACGCGGGAGGGACCACCGTGCTGATGGCCACGCACGAGGCCGGCTTCGTCGACCAGATGCAGCGTCGCGTGATCGAGTTGCGCGACGGCGAGATGGTGCGCGACGAGGTGCACGGCGGCTACGGCGACACCTCGAACATCCCGCGCCTCGTGCCGGAGGAGGTGCGCGGTGCCGCTGCGGCCGCCGCCCTCACCGCGGTGCAGGAGGTGCAGCGCCAGACGGCCGACCTCTCGGTGGTGCGCGCTGCCCTCGCCGAGGAGCTCGCCGCGCAGCGGACCGCGGCCGCGGACCGGGCCCCCGATGTCGAAGCCGAGCCGTCCCCGCGGACGGTCGAGCCTCCGCAGACCGTCGAACCTCCGGAGCAGGCCTTCACGCCCGAGGCGGACGAGGCCGCGCGGATCGTCGAACCGCCCGCCGTGGTCGAGCCGCCCGCCGTCAACCGGCCCCGCACGCATCCGATCACCCTCCCGAACGTGGATGTCGCAGAGCTCGGAGTCGCCGACCGCCTCGGCCTCTCCGACGAAGACGACGAGGAAGTGGGCCCGACCTCATGAGAATCGGACTCATCCTCGCCGAGGCCCTGGGCGGCCTCCGGCGGAACATCTCGATGGTGATCTCCGTCGTCCTCGTGACCTTCGTGTCGCTGACCTTCGTCGGCGCAGCGATCCTGATGCAGGGGCAGATCGGTGTCATGCGCGGGTACTGGGCCGAGCGCGCCCAGGTCGCCGTGTACATGTGCTCGGAGGTCTCCGAGTCGGAGACCTGTATCGACGGTGCGGCCAGCGAGGAGCAGGTCGCCGCGGTCCGCGCCCAGCTCGAGGGCGAGGCCCTGGCGCCGCTGATCAGCTCCATCACCTTCGACACGAAGGAAGAGACCTACGCCAAGCTCGTCGACCAGCTCGGCGCGGAGCAGGCGAGCGTTCTCACGCCGGACCAGGCGTTCGAGGTGTTCTTCGTCACGATGAAGGATCCTGGCCAGTCACAGGTGCTCGCCGAGGCCTTCAGCGGCCAGGCGGGGGTCGAACAGGTGACGGATCAGCTGCAGTACCTCGATCCGCTGTTCTCAGCGCTGACCGTCGCCACGTACATCGCGGTCGGCATCGCCGTGCTGATGCTCATCGCTGCGACGCTGTTGATCGGCACGACCATCCGGCTGTCGGCGTACGCCCGACGGAAGGAGATCGGCATCATGCGTCTGGTCGGTGCCTCGAACCGATTCATCCAGACACCCTTCGTCTTGGAGGGCGTCTTCGCGGCGTTCCTCGGCTCGGCGCTCGCCAGCGCTGCGGTCGTCGCCGGTATGCACTTCGGCGTCGAGGGCTACCTGAGAGGTCGGGTCCCCTTCATCACGACCTGGGTGACGATGCAGGATGCGGTTCTCGTCGTGCCCGTGCTGATCGGCATCGGGGTGGTGCTGGCCGCTCTGTCCGCCGGGTTCGCAATCCGCCGCTGGCTCCGTACCTGATAGCCTGAAAGGCTGCTCGGCCGGAAAGATCGATCGAGCTCATCACGGCAACAGGAGAGCATCATGCCCAGGGAACGCGGAGAGAAGGTCGTCGCGACCAATCGTCGCGCACGTCACGACTACACGATCGAGAAGTCGTACGAGGCGGGGATGGTGCTCACCGGCACCGAGGTGAAGTCGCTGCGTCAGGGACGCGCCAACCTCAGCGACGGCTACGCGTTCGTTAAGGGGAATGAGGTCTTCCTCGATTCCGTGCACATCCCGGAGTACTCGCAGGGGCACTGGACCAATCACTCGGCGAAGCGCGTCCGCAAGCTGCTGCTGCATCGCGAGGAGATCGCGAAGATCGCGCATGCGGTTTCGGCGGGCGGATACACGCTGATCCCTCTGAAGCTCTACTTCTCGGACGGTCGCGCGAAGGTCGAGATCGCCCTCGCGAAGGGCAAGCGCGAGTACGACAAGCGTCAGACCCTGCGAGAGCGTCAGGACACGCGCGAGGCCGAGCGCGCGATGCGTCTGCGCAACCGCGTGGGGGAGTAGCGCCCCGCCCTCAGCGGCGCGGTTCGAACCCGAACACCCGGCCGAGGAACGCGAGTTCGCGTTCGAGGGAGTCGACGATCGTCTCCGCACTGCGGAAACCGTGGCCCTCGCTCGGGTACAGCACGTACTCGTGATCGACGCCGCGCGCTGCCAGGGCATCGCGGATCGACTCCGACTGCGACGGCGGAACCACGCGGTCCTCGCCGCCCTGGAGGAGCAGCACCGGAACGTCGATGCGGTCGGCGTGGGTCAGCGGCGAACGCTCGATGTACACGTCTTCGTATTCGAGGAGGGGGCCGACGAGTCCGTCGAGGTACGTCGCTTCGAAGTCATGGGTCTCCGCGGCCAGCAGCCGCAGATCCGCCACGCCGTAGCGGCTGATCCCTGCGGCGAACGCCCCGCCACGGACCAGCGCCGACAGGACCGTCCAGCCTCCGGCCGACCCTCCGCGGATGGCGATGCGGGCGGGGTCGGCGAGTCCCGCGTCCGCGAGACCGCGGGCGGCGGAGATCACGTCATCGACGTCGACGACGCCCCATCGCCCGTCCAGGCGCTCGCGGTAGGCCCGGCCGTAGCCCGTGGATCCGCCATAGTTCACGTCGAGCACGCCGATGCCCCGGCTCGTGTAGTAGGCGATCGCCGTCGAGGAGGCGCCGGAGACGTGCGCCGTCGGTCCTCCGTGCACGAGCACGATGTACGGCGGGAGCTCGTCGTCGGGTGCGCTCGCATCCGGGTTCGCGGGAGGATACGCGAAGGCGTGCACCTCGCCATGCGCACCATCGACCTCGATCGGCACCGCGCGCGGCATCCACCGGGCGTCCACGGGCTCCCCGCCGCGCACCGTGATGGTCTCTCCGGAGTCGACGTCGACGACCCACAGGCCCGGTGTGACGTGTGAGCCGTTCCCGGAGAGCAGCACCCGGGTGCCCTCGGCGTCGTCCACGCTCACATGTCCGTCCCCGGGGACATCGATCGGACGTGCGGCGCCATCCGCATCGATCACGACCACCAGGTCACGGCCGTTCGTCCGCACGGCCACGATCCGCCCGTCGTTCAGCGGCTGGTACCAGCGGTTGCCGAGCACCCAGAGCCCGTAGCCCGTGTCGGCGTCCGCCGGTGCGAGCGGCTGCGGCTCGGCGCCCGGGACGTCGCCGTCGAGAGCGACACGGTGCAGCCCCCAGCGGCCGGCGGAGTCATCGGCGAACACCAGTTCCGCGTCGCCGAGCCACTCCGGTTGCAGAGCCGCTCGCGAGGGCACGGTGTGCACGTCGCCTGAGGGGAGAGCGACGATCCGAACGTGTGCCTCTTCCCACGGCATCCGGCCGGTGTCCCACTCGACCCAGGCGATCCGCTTGCCGTCGGGGGAGAGCGCCGGATGGGCGACGAAGCCTTCACTCTCCCGGATCACCCGGATCGCGCCCGCGTCGTCCGCCGCCGAACCGTCGACCGGGATCTCGATGATCGATCGGGTGTGCGGGGTCGTCGACAGGTCTTCACGCACGGCCAGCAGACGCCCGGCCTGCACCCGCAGGCCTCCATGCGCCGCGCCCTGCGGGGTGAGGGGGACAGGCTCGGTGCCAGGGACGAGTCGACGCACCCGCTGATCAGCCGCATCGACGAAGTAGAGCGTGCCCTGGCGATCGGCGGTCCACGCGCCTCCCCCGTACTCGTGCACCCGCGAACGTGCGCTCCACGGGGCGGGAAGGATCTCGTCCCCGGACGAACTCCGCACCGTCACGCGCCCCTTCTCGGACGGGACGGATTCCCCCCACCAGATCTCGGAGCCGACGAAGCGGGCGCCGTCGATGCGCGGGGACGAGACCGCCACGGATGCGGCGGAGAAGGGCGAGGGCCAGGAACCGTAAGGGGACGACATGCTTCGAGCCTATGGGCCGATGACATACGGCGTCACACACGTGCGGCGACCCGACAGGGTGATCTAGGTTTCTGGAAACGCCCCGGTTCGCCCCGGAGCGTGGAGCGACAGCCGAGCCCGGCACCCGCCCGCGAACGACGTCCTCTGTGTCGTGCGCGGTCCCCGGCCCGACTTGTCCCCAGGAGAGAAGATGTCTTCCGAGACCGAGACCTCAGGCACTCCTCGCGTGCCGTTCTCCTTCGAGCTCTACCCACCGCGTTCGGCGTCGAGCGAGGAAGCGCTGCACGACACCGTCCGCCGCCTCGCCGCCGCGGGGCCCGACTTCCTCTCGGTCACCTACGGGGCGGGCGGATCGACCGGTGGCCGCTCCCTCGACGTGCTCCGGTTCATCCGCACGCAGACCGACGTCGAGCCACTCGCGCACCTGACCTGCGTCGGCAACAGCTACGCGGGCGCCGCGACGCTGATCCGCGAGTTCCTCGATGCCGGCATCCTCAGCTTCCTCGCCCTGCGCGGAGACCCGCCCACCGGGCAGACCGACGACGACCTCGGCGATCTGGAGAGTGCGGCCCAGCTCGTGCAGCTGATCGACCGCGTGCAGGCCGAACGGGCCCCCTACGAGGAGGCACCCGTCCCCGGACTCCCCGGTGCCGCGAGGGTCGATCCCCGCCGCAAGGTGAACATCGCGGTCGCCGCATTCCCGAAAGGGCATCCGCGGGCCACGCACCGCACGCAGGATGTGGAGGCGCTGCTCGCGAAGCAGGCCGCCGGGGCGACCTTCGCGATCACGCAGCTCTTCTTCCACCCTGACGACTACCTGGCGTTCGTCGAACGGGCTCGCAGCGCCGGGGTCACGATCCCGATCCTGCCGGGCATCATGCCGATCACCTCACCGGCGCGGCTCACACGCGTGCTCGAGCTCACGGGAGAGGACCTGCCGAGCGAGCTCGCCATCGCGCTCGACGTCGAGCCGACCGCGGAGGGGCGTCGAGATATCGGCATCGAGTGGGCCGCACGCCTCGCTCGCGAGGTCGTCGCCGGGGGAGCGCCGGGCGTGCACCTCTACGCCTTCAACCAACACGAGACCGTCCTCACCGTCCTCGCAGAAGCCGGGATCCTCCCGGCCCTGCGTCACTAGACCCCGCCGAAAGGAAAGATCATGACCGCATTCCCCGAGGGCACCATCCTCGGCTATCCCCGGATCGGCCGTCGCCGTGAGCTCAAGAAGGCCGTCGAGGCGTTCTGGGCGGGCCGCATCGACGAGGAGGAGCTCGAGCGGACCACCCGTGAGCTGCGCGCATCGACGCGTGAGCGCCTCGCCGAGTTGGGGCTTGGACGCAAGGACTCCGCGATCCCCGAATCCTTCTCGTACTACGACCAGGTGCTCGATGCCGCCGTGACCGTCGGGGCCATCCCGACACGCTTCGAGGACCTCCGCGGTGCCGATGGCGCGGTGGGACTCCCCGCCTACTTCACGATCGCCCGCGGGGAGGGCGAGCGTGCGCCGCTCGAGATGACCAAGTGGTTCGACTCCAACTATCACTACCTGGTGCCGGAGATCGGCCCGGAGACGGTGTTCTCGCTTTCCAGTGACCGCCTCGTCCGGCAGGTCTCCGAGGCTGCCGAGGCGGGACTGGTCACGCGACCGGTCATCGTGGGCCCCGTCACCCTCCTCGCGCTGGCGAAAGCCTCGGATGACGCCCCGCAGGGCTTCGACCCGCTCTCGCGCCTCGATGACCTGCTCCCGGTCTACGTGGAGCTGCTCGCGCGACTTCGCGCCGAGGGAGCCGAGTGGGTGCAGCTCGACGAGCCGGCGCTCGTGAGCGAGTCGCTCCCTGCATCCGTCGCTCAGCTGTCGGATGCTGCCGCCCGAGCGCTGGACGTGCTCGGACGCGCACCGGAACGCCCCGCCATCCTCGTCGCCGCCCCGTACGCCGACCTCGGTGAGGTCTTCCCGGTGCTCGCGGCCGCGCCGATCGAGGCGATCGCCGTCGACCTCGTGCGCGGCGGCGTGCCCGCCCCGGCCGAAGGACTCGAGGGCAAGACCCTCGTCGGCGGGGTGGTCGACGGGCACAACATCTGGCGCGGCGACCTCGCGCACGCGTTCGACCGGCTCGAGGCCCTCCGTGCGCTCGGCGCGGCCGTGTCCGCGTCGACGTCGACGTCGCTGCTGCATGTGCCCCACGATGTGACCGACGAGTCCCGGCTCGACGAGCGTCTGGTCTCGTGGTTGGCGTTCGCCGACCAGAAGGTCCAGCAGGTCGGTGTGCTGGCCCGGGGGCTCAGCGTCGGCCGCGCGTCGATCGCCGCCGAGCTCGACGCGTCGTCCGCCGCGCTGGCGGATCGTCTCGCCGCACCGGGCGTTCGTGACGGTGCCGTCCGCGATCGTGCGCTCAGCACGGCCGACTTCTCCCGCGTCGGGTACGAGGAGCGTGAGACCGCGCAGGAGGCGCTCGGCCTGCCCGTGCTGCCGTTGACGACGATCGGCTCCTTCCCGCAGACCGGCGACATCCGGCGTGCGCGCGCCCGGTTCACCCGTGGCGAGATCCCCGCCGAGGACTACGACGACTTCCTGCGTCGCGAAGTGGCCAGCGTCGTCTCCCTGCAGGAGGACCTCGGGCTCGATGTGCTGGTCCACGGGGAGCCCGAGCGCAACGACATGGTGCAGTACTTCGCCGAGAACCTCGATGGCTTCGCGGTGACCGAGCACGGCTGGGTCCAGTCGTACGGATCCCGGGCCACGCGCCCGTCGATCCTCTGGGGTGACGTCTCGCGACCTGCGCCGATCACCGTGGGATGGTCCGCCTACGCGCAGTCGTTGACGAGCAAGCATCTGAAGGGCATGCTCACGGGTCCCGTGACGATCCTCGCCTGGTCGTTCGTGCGCGACGACCAGCCGCTCGGTGAGACCGCGAACCAGGTCGCGCTGGCGCTGCGCGATGAGATCGCCGACCTGGAGGCTGCCGGCATCGCGATCATCCAGGTCGACGAGCCCGCGCTGCGTGAACTCCTGCCGCTGAAGAAGGCGGACCAGCCCGCGTACCTCCGCTGGTCCGTCGACTCATTCCGACTCGCGACCGGTGGTGCCGCTGCGGGTACCCAGGTGCACACGCACCTCTGTTACTCCGAGTTCGGTGTCGTGATCGATGCGATCCGGGCGCTCGATGCCGACGTGACCTCGATCGAGGCGGCGCGCAGTCGCATGGAGGTCGTCGCCGACATCGCCGAGGTCGGGTTCGACCACGGCATCGGTCCGGGCGTCTACGACATCCACTCGCCGCGCGTGCCGACGGTCGAGGAGGTCGAGTCGCTGCTGCGTCGCGCGGTGGAGGAGATCCCGACACGTCAGCTCTGGGTGAACCCGGACTGCGGCCTGAAGACCCGCGGCTACGACGAGACGACCGCCTCGCTGCGCAACATCGTCGAGGCGACGCGCCGGGTGCGTGAGGACGTGAGCGTCCGGGCGTAGCCCACCCCGGGTCGACACCCCCGCGCAGGGTCGACACCCCCGCAGCGCGTCGACACCCCCGCACAGCGTCGACACCCCCGCGCAGCGTCGAGGCCCCCTCTCAGAAACGTATCTGGGAGGGGGCCTCGACGGTCAGCGGGGGCCTCGACGGTCAGCGGAGCACGTCAGACCGCTCGGAGCACGGCCACGACCTTGCCGAGCACGACGGCCTCATCGCCGAGGATCGGTTCGAAAGACGAGTTGCGGGGCAGCAGCCAGGTGTGCCCGTCGCGACGGCGCAGGACCTTGACGGTGGCCTCCCCGTCGAGCATCGCGGCCACGATCTCGCCGTTCTCCGCATTGTTCTGGGAGCGGACGACCACCCAGTCGCCATCGCAGATCGCGGCGTCGATCATCGACTCGCCGGAGACCTTGAGCATGAACAGGTCGCCCTTGCCGACCAACTGGCGTGGCAGGGGGAAGATCTCCTCCACCTGCTGGTCCGCCGTGATCGGCACCCCCGCGGCGATGCGCCCGACCAGGGGTACGAGCGCGGCATCGCCCACGGGGGTCGCGACATCGGCCGGGTTCTCGCCGCTCGCACCGGGCAGATCGATCAGGACCTCCATCGCGCGCGTCTTCCCGGGGTCGCGGCGCAGGTAGCCGCTGAGCTCGAGCTGTCCGAGCTGGTGCGTCACGCTCGAGAGCGACTTGAGGCCGACGGCGTCACCGATCTCCCGCATGCTCGGCGGGTACCCGTGGTGGGCGATCGAATTCTGGATGACCTCGAGGATCGCCATCTGCTTCGGGCTCAGGCTCTTGCGACGGCGGGTCCGCGGTGCCTCCGACTCGGGGGCTGAGTACTCGCTCATGGTGCTCCTTAAGTGCGTGATCCGACGTCGCTCTTCGAATGTCGGAGGCCCGTGGTGTGGTGTTCTCATCGAAACCGTATCCGAGAAACAGTCCGATCTGGAAGATCTGTTCGAGCGTGTCGGGCGAATCGCGTTTCCGGTTTCGAAGAACACTTGACAGATGTTCGAACTCGAAGATACCTTCGGAACGTAGCTTCGCATTCACGGCTCCCGGCCGAGACGGGAATGCGAACGCTACGCCAACTTCCTCCGGGCCATCGCCCCGAGACAGGCTAAGGAGCACGACATGAGCAGCATCAGCGTCAGCACCGCAACGATCCTCCCGGCACCCGCACGCCCCCACACGCGACTGCGGCTGACGGCACGGGGTCGCGGTGTGCTGCTGGCTCTCGCCTCCGTGCCGCTGGCCATCGGAATCGCTTTCGCGGCACTCAGCGGTGGCAGCGCCATCGCCTCCGGTGTCGATGCTCCCGCCGCGAGTGTCGAGACGCTGACAGTCCTGCCCGGGGACACCCTGTGGTCGATCGCCACCTCGGTCGCGCCGAACGCCGACCCGCGCGTCGTCATCGGAGAGATCAGCCGGATGAACGTGCTCCGTGGTGGCGAGCTCCAGATCGGTCAGGAGCTCGCGATCCCGGCGCAGTACGTGGACTGAGCCCTCACCGGGATGTGCGTCATCCGCCCGACCAGCGGCCTAGCATGGGAAGGGTGACGCTCTCCCTCCACGATCTGCCGCTCCGTGACGACCTTCGCGGGCTGAAGCCGTACGGTGCCCCGCAGGCCCCTCTCCCGGTCGCTCTCAATGTCAACGAGAACACTCATCCGATCCCGGAGGCGGTCGCGAGTGACATCCTCGACGACATCGCGGTGGCGATCCGCGACGTGAACCGGTATCCGGACCGGGAGTTCACGACGCTTCGCGAGGCGTTCGCGGATTACCTCGGTCATGGGCTCACCGCCGACCAGATCTGGGCGGGCAACGGATCCAACGAGGTGCTGCAGCACATCCTGCAGGCGTTTGGAGGACCCGGGCGCACCGCCTTCGGGTTCGCGCCCACGTACTCGATGTATCCGCTCATCGCGCAGGGAACGGGGGCACGGTGGATTGCCGGCACCCGGGAGCCCGACTACTCGATCACGCCCGAGGATGCGGCGGCGCAGGTACGCGCTGCTGACCCCGATGTGGTCATCCTCTGCTCGCCGAACAATCCGACCGGGACGCCTCTCGGTCTCGATGTCGTCGAAGCCGTCTACGACGCTGCGCGCGGCGTCGTCATCGTCGACGAGGCGTACCAGGAGTTCGCTCCGCACGACGCGCTCTCCGCGCTCACGCTCCTCGAAGGGCGGCCTCGCCTCGCGATCTCCCGCACCATGAGCAAGGCATTCGCGTTCGCGGGCGCGCGGGTGGGCTATCTCGCGGCCGATCCTGCTTTCATCGACGCCCTCCGCCTGGTCCGACTGCCGTATCACCTCAGCGCGCTCACACAGGCCGCCGCCGTCGCTGCGCTACGTAACGCCGACGTGATGCTCGGCATGGTCGAGGAGATCGTCGAGCAGCGCGACAGGATCACCGCGACGCTAGAGGCCCTCGGCTACACGCCGCACGAGACGTGGTCGAACTTCGTCCTGTTCGGAGGAGTCGCCGACCCGCGCGCGACCTGGCAGCAGTTGTACGACCGTGGTGTGCTGGTGCGCGACGTCGGCATCCCCGGGCACCTCCGAGTGAGCGCAGGAACCGAGTCCGAGACCACCGCATTCCTCGACGCCTTGGCCTCGATAGGATCGGCATCATGAGCAGCCCCGCACTGACCCCGCGCACCGCCAGCCGTGTGCGCAGCACGTCGGAGTCCACCGTCGAGCTCGAACTGAACCTCGACGGGACCGGTGCGAGCCGTATCGACACTTCGGTGCCGTTCTTCGACCACATGCTCACCGCCTTCGCGAAGCACTCGCTCACCGACCTGACGGTACGGGCCTCGGGCGACACGGACATCGACGCGCACCACACCGTCGAAGACGTGTCGATCGTGCTCGGACAAGCCATCCTCGAAGCGCTCGGCGACAAGTCGGGCATCTCGCGGTACGGCGATGCGCTCGTGCCCCTCGATGAAGCCCTCGCGCAGGCGGTCGTCGACATCTCCGGGCGTCCGTACCTCGTGCACACCGGCGAGCCGGCCGGGTTCGAGCACCACCTGATCGGTGGACACTTCACCGGGTCTCTCGTGCGCCACTCGTTCGAGGCCATCACCTTCAACGCCGCACTCACGGTGCACGTGCGCGTCCTCGGCGGGCGCGACCCGCACCACATCGCCGAGGCCGAGTACAAGGCCTTCGCGCGCGCCTTCCGCCAGGCCAAGGCTCTGGACCCGCTGGTCGACGGCATCCCGTCGACCAAGGGTGCGCTGTGAGCAGCGCGCCCCGCGTCGCCGTCTTCGACTACGACTCCGGCAACGTCCACTCCGCGGTGAAGGCACTGGCCGAGGCCGGCGCGGATGCGGTGCTCACCCGAGACCGTCAGACGGCTCTCGAGGCCGACGGACTACTCGTCCCCGGCGTCGGTGCGTTCCAGGCCGTCCGTGAGGCACTGCGTACCCACGGCGGCGACGAGATCATCGACCGGCGGTTGGCCGGGGGGCGGCCGGTGCTCGGGATCTGCGTCGGCATGCAGGTGCTGTTCGAGCACGGTGTCGAGCGCGGACACGACACCGCGGGGCTCGGCGAATGGCCGGGGGCGGTCACCGAACTGAACGCTCCCGTGCTCCCGCACATGGGGTGGAACACGGTCGAGCCCGGCGCGGACAGCGTCCTGTTCCGCGGGCTCGAGAAGGAGCGGTTCTACTTCGTGCATTCCTACGCCGCACAGTCGTGGGAGCTCGATGTGATCCCGCCCTTCCCGCAGCCGGTCCTCACCTGGACGACGTACGGCGATCCGTTCCTCGCCGCCGTCGAGAACGGCCCACTCTCGGCCACGCAGTTCCACCCGGAGAAGTCGGGCGAAGCGGGCATCCAACTGCTGCGCAATTGGATCGGCAGCCTCTGACTCCTCCCGTGGACGTCATCCGTTTTGTCACCCGCCCTCGGGCGGACTACCCTCGGTTCTCGTGCCCGCTCCGGGCCGCAGAGCTTCCCGAACCAAGGAATCCATGAACGACTTCGCGCAGTCTCCCTCGCTCACGCTCCTTCCCGCGGTCGATGTCGCCGGTGGCAAGGCCGTCCGGCTGACCCAGGGGGAGGCCGGGACCGAGACCAGCTACGGCGACCCGTTGGACGCGGCGGGTGAGTGGGCGGCGCAGGGCGCCAAGTGGATCCACCTGGTCGACCTCGATGCGGCGTTCGGCCGGGGGAGCAACGCGCCGATCCTGCGCAAGGTCATCAAGCAGTTCAAGGGTGTGGACATCGAGCTGTCCGGCGGCATCCGTGACGATGCGACCCTGGAAGCGGCTCTCGAGAGCGGGGCCGCCAGGATCAACCTGGGCACCGCCGCGCTCGAGAACCCCGAGTGGGCCGCCGACGTGATCGGCCGCTACGGCGAGGCGATCGCGGTCGGCCTCGACGTGCGCGGCACGACGCTCGCCGCCCGCGGATGGACCAAGGAGGGCGGAGACCTCTGGGAGGTCCTCGGTCGTCTCGAAGACGCCGGCTGCAGCCGCTACGTGGTCACGGACGTGACGAAGGACGGCACGCTTCGCGGTCCGAACCTCGAACTGCTGCGCGAGGTCACCGCCCGCACGCCGAAGCCGGTCGTCGCATCCGGAGGCATCTCGAACCTCGATGACATCGCCGCGCTCCGTGCGCTCGTGCCGCTGGGTGTCGAGGGTGCGATCGTCGGCAAGGCGCTCTACGCCGGCGCCTTCACACTGGCTGAGGCCCTGGATGTCGCAGGAGACTGACGCGCACTCCTGCGGGCCCGAGTCGCACAGCCACGGCGACTCCGCCGGTGTCCCCTGGGAGGGGCGCAGCTTCGAGTCGAACCCGCACGCGGCGGACGACGGCTCCGCGGACCCCGCCCTGCTGGCCGCTCTGCTCCGCTTCCGTGCGGGGGAGGGGAGTCAGGTCGAGGTCGTCGACGCGTTCCGTTCCGCGCGCGTGCTGATCCCGCTCATCGCCGAGAAGGGCGAGGAAGGCGTCGCGCCCAACGGCCTGCCGGTCGACAAGACGCAGGAGCTCTCGATCGTCACGGTCGCCGCTCCCGACGGGCGTCGCGTGCAGCCGGTCTTCTCGTCCGTCGAGACGATGCAGGCGTGGGATGCCACGGCGCGACCGATCCCGGTCGAGGCGCTCCGTGCCGCCTTGGCGGCTTCCGCTGAAGACACCGATCTGATCGTGCTCGACCCGACCTCCGAGACCGAGTTCGTCATCCGACGCCCCGCCGTCTGGGCGATCGCTCAGGGGCACCCGTGGGTGCCGAGCTTCCTCTCGACCGAGGTGGTCTCCGCGCTGCAGGAGAGCGTCGCGCACGAGCTGGCGGTGATCGATGTGGCCGTCGCTGCCGGCGACCCCGACGCGCGCCTGCGTGGTCCGGAGCTGGTCGTGATCCTCGAACTGGTCGATGGGCTCGAGCGCGAGGTGCTCGATGCTGTTCTCGCCCGCCTCGCCCAGCGCTGGGCGTCCGATGACCGCATCGCCGTGCTCGCCGACTCACTGACCGTGAAGCTCCGCCGCAGCGCCTGAGCGTCGCGTCTCGCTTGCGTTCCGGCTGTCAGTTGACCGGACCGGTCCACTTCTCGCCGGGTCCCTTGCCGATCGGGTCGGGGATGGAGGAGGCCTCGCGGAAGGCGAGCTGAAGCGAGCGGAGACCGTCGCGCAGCGAGCGTGCGTGCATGTCGCTGATCTCGGGGGCGCCGGCGGTGATGAGTCCGGCGAGGGCGTTGATGAGCTTGCGCGCCTCGTCGAGATCGAGCTGGGCTGCCGCGTCCGGGTCGTCGGCGAGGCCGAGTTTGACGGCAGCCGCGCTCATGAGGTGCACGGCCGCGGTGGTGATCACCTCGACAGCGGGGACGTCGGCGATGTCTCGGGTGGCCGACGACGCGGCTTCCTCCTGACGTGCCCAGCGCTCTTCGCGCTCGCGTGCAGCCTCGTCCGATGCCTGGTTCGTCACTTCGCCTTGCTTTCTGTTAGACTTTGGCGGGCTCCGGAGCGTCATGCTCCGGATCGAAAGAGGATTCACTTCCCACCCGCGCTTGCCGTTCAAGGCTACCGGGTCTTGCACTCCACCGGCTCCGTTCGCAAAGACGGACCCGGTAGACAGGGTGCGGAGCCGGCGTCTGAATGCCGGTGGGCGGGGACGATTCCGATTTCGCCCGTGATGCAGAGAGCGTCGCGGTGGCCGAATCACATCGTCTAAGGAGTTCCGCATCAGCGATCCCCGTACCAATGAGCGCATCCGCGTCCCCGAGGTCCGCCTCGTCGGCCCCGCGGGTGAGCAGATCGGCGTCGTCCGCATCGAGGCCGCGCTGCGCCTCGCACAGGAAGCCGATCTCGACCTCGTCGAGGTCGCCCCGAACTCGAAGCCGCCCGTCGTCAAGATCATGGACTACGGCAAGTTCAAGTACGAGGCCGCCCAGAAGGAAAAGGAAGCTCGCCGCAACCAGGCGAACACGATCCTCAAGGAAGTCCGCTTCCGTCTGAAGATCGAGGCGCACGACTACACGACCAAGCTCAAGCGCGCCGAGGGCTTCCTCAAGGCGGGCGACAAGGTCAAGGCCATGATCCTGTTCCGCGGTCGCGAGCAGTCGCGTCCCGAGCAGGGTGTGCGTCTGCTGCGCAAGTTCGCCGAAGACGTGGCCGAGTTCGGCACCGTCGAGTCGAACCCGACCATCGACGGTCGCAACATGGTCATGGTCGTCGCGCCGCTCAAGAGCAAGTCGGAGGCCAAGCAGGAGCAGAACGCCGTCCGCGATGCTCAGCGCGCCGACAAGAAGCAGGCTGCTCGCGACGCGAAGGCCGACGCCCCGGCCGCAGCTCCGGCGGAGTAGCTCCCGCCCCCAGAACTCCCGCACCGCGGGTTGACACCGTCGCCTGAGAAGGCGCCATACGAAGGAAGAGAAGATGCCGAAGCAGAAGACCCACTCGGGTGCTAAGAAGCGCTTCAAGATCACCGGTAGCGGAAAGCTGAAGAAGCAGCAGGCCGGGATGCGCCACAACCTCGAGCACAAGTCGAGCCGTCGCACCCGTCGTCTGAACCAGGACCAGGTGCTGTCGAAGGCTGACACCAAGGTCGCGAAGAAGCTTCTCGGCCGCTGACGCGTCCGAACGCACGAATAGGAACACAGGAAAATGGCAAGAGTCAAGCGGGCAGTAAACGCCCACAAGAAGCGCCGGGTCATCCTCGAGCGCGCCTCCGGTTACCGCGGTCAGCGTTCGCGCCTCTACCGGAAGGCCAAGGAGCAGGTCATCCACTCCCTGGTCTACTCGTACCGGGACCGTCGCAAGCGCAAGGGCGACTTCCGTCGCCTGTGGATCCAGCGCATCAACGCTGCGGCTCGCCAGAACGGCATGACCTACAACCGCTTCATCCAGGGCCTCGGCCTCGCGGGTGTCACGGTTGACCGTCGTATGCTCGCCGACCTCGCGATCAACGACGCGGCGACGTTCACGACGCTCGTCGAGACGGCGAAGAAGGCTCTGCCCTCCGACGTCAACGCGCCGAAGTCGGCTGCGTAAGCACCTCTTCACACAGGGCGCTCTCCTTCGGGAGGGCGCCCTGTGGCGTTTCTCGGGGGAGGGTGGCCCTTGCGTGGATGGTGCGGGAACCGGCTGTGCGTTCCCTAGACTGTGATCGTGCTGGAGAACCCGCGTTCGCCCCGAGTCCGTGCCGTCGCCAAGCTGACCAAGCGCAGCGCGCGCACCGAGACCGGCCTGTTCCTCCTCGAGGGGCCGCAGTCCGTTCGTGAGGCGCTCACCTACCGTCCGGAGGCGATCGTCGAGCTGTTCGCGACACCGAGCGGCTGGGAGAAGCACCCCGACATCCGGGGGAAGGCTGCTGACGCCGACATCGACGTCGAGTATGTGACCGAGTACGTGCTCAACGCGATGGCCGACACGGTGACTCCGCAGGGGCTGGTCGCGGTCGTCCACCAGACGCCGACATCGGTGCGTGACATCTTCGAGGCCTCTCCGCGACTCGTGGCGATCTGCGAAGAGGTCCGCGATCCCGGGAATCTGGGCACGATCATCCGTGCCGCCGACGCCGCGGGTGCCGATGCGGTCGTGCTGACGGGGCGAACCGTCGACCCGTACAACCCGAAGGTCGTACGCGCCACGACCGGTTCGCTGTTCCACCTCCCCGTGTCGGTCGGAGGTGATCTCGCCGACGTGGTCACCCGTGCGCACGCGGCAGGCCTCCGCATCCTTGCGGCAGACGTGAAGGGTGACGACCTGCTCGTAGCCCGAGCGGAGGGCACTCTCGCCGAGCCGACCGGCTGGCTCTTCGGCAACGAGGCCCGTGGTCTCGAAGACGATGCGCTCGCGCTCGCCGATCGGGTGCTGAAGCTGCCGATCTTCGGTCGCGCCGAGTCTCTCAACCTGGCGACCGCCGCCAGCGTGTGCCTCTACGAGAGCGCCTTCGCTCAGCGGGCGGACTCCGCCGGCTGAGCGAAGCACACGAAGGAAGCGGGAAGCCGAGTCGATGAGGATTCTGATCGTCGAAGACGACGACCGGGTCGCCGGCGCGCTCGAAGCGTTCCTCGCCCGCTCCGGCTACGCCACCGTTCGTGCCGCGGACGGCGCGGCAGCGCTGGAACTCCTCGGTGCGGACACCGAGGTCGTCCTCCTCGATCTGGGGCTTCCCGACGTCGACGGCATCGATCTGTGTCGCCGCATCCGCGGGCGGTCGGAGGTGCCGATCGTGATCGTGACGGCGCGCAATCAGGTCGCCGAGCGCATCAAGGGACTGCGTGCGGGCGCGGACGACTTCGTGGTGAAGCCGTATGACGTGCATGAGCTCCTCGCCCGGATCGAGGCCGTGACCCGACGATCGCGTCCGATACGCCCGGAGTCCGACGCGCGGGTCCTGCTGCACGGCGGTGAGCTGCATATCGATCTCGTGGCACGTCAACTGTCGGTCGACGGGGTGCCGATCGACCTGACGCGCAAGGAGTTCGACATCATCGCCGTGCTGGCGCGGTATCCGGGCGTCGCCGTGCCGAAGGAGCGTCTGATCCGCGAGGTATGGAACACGGACTGGCGGGGCTTCGGCCACTCGCTCGAAGTGCACGTCGGGGCGATCCGGAAGAAGAGCGGGGCCCGGGGTCTCATCGAGACCGTCCGCGGAGTCGGCTACCGGCTGGCGGGCTCCTGAGCCATGCGCCGGCGTCTGGTCATCGTCTTCCTCGTGCCCCTCGTGGCGATCCTGGTCGCGCTGGGAGGCGCCGCGGGCTGGAGCGCTGCGCGCAGTGTCCAGCAGGCCTTCTACACGCAGCAGCTCGGTGATCTCGGCTACTTCGTCACGAGCGCCCGGCAGGCCCTTCGCTCCGGCAGCGCCGCGGTGATCGAGGCGGAGGCGGCGAGGTTCCGGGAGGTCTACGGGATCGAGGTCACGGTGTTCGACCTGGGCGGGAGCATCTGGGCGGCGGGCGACGACAGCTCAGGGGTGCTCGCGGAGGAAGACGCGGAACGAGTCAGACTGGCGCTGTCCGGCCGGCGCGCGGAGCAGCCCGCGGCGGTGTACCCGTGGACGGTCGCCGATGCCGCCCTCGCCGAGCCGGTGTTCGACGACGGGGATGTGATCGGGGCGGTGCTGGTCGCCGGTGACGCCGACGCGCCGCGCGCGGCGATCCTGCAACAGCTTCTGCTCATCTCCGCCATCGCGCTGGTGCTGATCGCGCTCGGAGTGCTGCTGGTGTTCCGTCTCGCCCGGTGGGTCCTCTCGCCGGTCGGGCGGCTCGACGAGGCGATGGCGGCGATCGAGCGCGGCGAGATGGATGCGCGTGTCGCGGAGGATGCCGGTCCACCGGAGCTGCGTCGCATGGCCAGGGTGTTCAACGGGATGGCCGACCAGATCGAGCGGGTGATGACCCGACAGCAGGAGTTCGCGCTCAACGCCTCGCACGAACTGCGCAACCCCCTCAACGCTCTCCTCCTGCGCGTCGAGCACCTGGCGACCGGACTCGGACGCGAGTGGGACGACGACGTCGAGGAGACGCGGGAGGAGGGACGCCGGATGACGAGGATCCTGGAGACGCTGCTCGGCCTCGCCCGCGGCGGACGCACCGATTCGACCATCTCCGCGGTCGACCTGGCGACGCTGGCAGCCCGTCGTCTCGACGCCTGGCGGGACGTGGCAGGACAGCGGGGGATCTCGTTGCAGACGTCAGGGGAGTCGTCCGTCATGAGCGTCACCGACCGGACGATCGTGGAGAGCGCGTTGGATGCCGTCATCGACAACGCCGTGAAGTACTCGCCGGAAGGTTCGGGCATCGAGATCGGTGCGGAGCGCTCGGGTGACGTCTGCCGGGTCACGGTCCGCGATCACGGGCCCGGGCTGACGCCGGAGCAGGCGGCCGCGGCGACGGACCGGTTCTGGCGGAACGCCGACACTCAGGACACGCCCGGTTCCGGTCTCGGGCTCGCGATCGCAAGCGACCTGCTCGAGACCGTCGGCGGGGAACTGACGGTCTCGTCGGCCGAGGGCGGCGGTCTCCTCGTCTCCCTGCTGCTCCACGACAGGACGAGGCCATGACCGCGCCGGTGCTGCGGCGACTCACCGCCGGCCTCCTCTCGTTCCTCCTGGTGGGAGCGTTGGCCGCGTGCAGTCAGCGCGCGAACGAATGGACCGACGGGGAGTACGTGATCGCCGCCGGCGGGTCCACCGGCGTCTACTACGACTACGGCAGTCATCTCGCCGAGGAGCTGTCGGGCTCGCTGGACATCGCGATGTCGGCCGACGAGACGGCCGGATCCGTCGACAACCTGTTGCGCGTGAGTTCCGGAGAGGCCGTGATCGGGTTCGCCCAGGGCGACGCGGCCGCGGATGCCGTGGCGGGAACGGGCGCGTTCGATGACCCGCTCCCGGTGCGCGCTCTCGCGCGTCTGTACGACGAGTACGTGCAGATCGTCGTGCGCGGGGACTCGGAGATCGACGACATCGGCGACCTGGCGGGTCGGACGATCTCGCTCGGGGCGGAGAACTCCGGGGTGACGGTGATCGCCGGACGCGTGCTGGACGCGGCCGGCGTCGACATCGCCACGATCCGGAACCCGCAACTCGACCTCAGCGAGTCCATCGACGCGATGGGGCGGGGAGAGATCGACGGCTTCTTCTGGGTCGGCGGATTGCCCACACCCGGCGTGGCGGAACTCGCCGACACCTCCTCCGTCCGGTTGCTCCCGATCGAGCAGGAGTGGGTGAACGAGGTGAACGACCGATACTCGCACGCGTACCGACCCGCGGAAGTGCCGGCGGGGACCTACGGACTCGTCGCCTCCGCGCCGACCATGGCGGTGCCGAACTATCTCGTCACGGCGTCCACCACCCCGGACGCCGTCGCGAGGGACATCCTCGCCGGACTGTTCGAAGCACGCCTGCGTCTCGCGGCAGAGGTGCCCACGGCCGCGCTGCTGGACCGTCGCTCGGCGATCTTCACCGCCCCGGTCCCGCTGCATCCCGGCGCGATCGACTACTACCGGGACTTCCGCGGCTGACGCCTCAAGAAATCCTCAAGAAGTCTGACACCGGGCTCGACGCTCTGCCAAGGTGAGGTCGATCGCACACGATCGGATCCTGCTGCTCAGCTGTCGTTGGGGGGCGAGGCGGCAGGACCATCCCGCGGCCCGTGGGGGCGGGCCGTGGGGTACCCATGCAGAGCTGCATTGGTGCCGCGATCAGGTGATTACGAACGTGTAAATCTCACCGATGACCCTGGAACCCGGGGTACGACGTGGCTAGCTTGGAGAAATGATGACCTCTGATACCCCGCTCGTGGTGGTCGAGAACGTCCAGAAGCACTACGGCGAGTTCCAGGCGCTCACCGACATCGACCTGAGCGTGAACCCGGGAGAGGTCGTGGTCGTGATCGGCCCGTCCGGCTCCGGCAAGTCGACGCTGTGTCGCACGATCAACCGCCTCGAGACGATCACCAGCGGCAGCATCCGCATCGACGGCAAGGAGTTGCCCGCCGAGGGCAAGGGGCTCGCTCACCTGCGGGCGGACGTCGGCATGGTGTTCCAGTCGTTCAACCTCTTCGCCCACCTCACCATCCTCGAGAACGTGACCCTCGGTCCGATCAAGGTCCGTGGGCTCAAGAAGGCCGATGCCGAAGCCGAGGCGATGCTCCTGCTCAAGCGCGTGGGCGTGGAGCAGCAGGCGTCGAAGCTCCCGGCTCAGCTCTCGGGTGGTCAGCAGCAGCGCGTGGCGATCGCCCGTGCTCTGGCCATGCAGCCCAAGGTCATGCTGTTCGACGAGCCGACCAGCGCCCTCGACCCGGAGATGATCAACGAGGTCCTCGACGTCATGGTCGAGCTGGCCCAGGACGGCATGACGATGATCGTCGTCACCCACGAGATGGGCTTCGCTCGCAAGGCCGCCGATCGCGTCGTCTTCATGGCCGACGGACGGATCGTCGAGGAGGCCAAGCCCGAGGAGTTCTTCACGAACCCGAAGAGCGACCGCGCCAAGGACTTCCTCTCGAAGCTCCTCACGCACTGACGGCCCCCACACCGACCACACAGACCCTGCACACACAGCACACGAAGGAGACGCACATGCGACGCACACGGACACTGGCGGGCATCGGAATCGCGGCGACAGCACTGCTCGCGCTCACGGCCTGCAACAGCGGCAGCCCGTCGACGCCCGGTGGCACCGATGGCGGTGACGCCGGAGAGGACAGCACCTGGTTCGAGGTCGCGACCGACGTCCAGCTCGAGGGCAGCCCCACGTTCGACAACATCAAGGACCGCGACCAGGTCGTCATCGGTGTCAAGGAAGACCAGCCCGGTCTCGGCTACCTCGACGTGACCACCGGTGAGCGCACCGGATTCGATGTCGACATCGCCCGCTGGATCGCCGCCTCGCTCGGCTACGACGAGGACAAGATCGAGTTCAAGCCGATCGCCTCCGCCAACCGCGAGCAGGCCATCGTGAACGGCGACATCGACTACTACGTGGGCACGTACTCGATCACCGACAAGCGCAAGGAGCAGATCGCCTTCGCCGGCCCGTACTTCATCACCGGGCAGGGACTGCTCGTCGCGGCCGACGACGACACCATCAAGAGCGAGGATGACCTGAACGCCGACACCACCGTGTGCTCGGCCACCGGCTCCACGCCCATCCAGAACATCCGCGAGAACTACCCGGATGTCCCCACCAAGGAGTTCGACCTGTACTCGGCATGTGTCGAGGCGCTGCTCTCCGGCGAGGTCCAGGCGGTCACGACCGACCAGGCCATCCTCATCGGCTACGCGGCTCAGGACCCCGACAACCTGAAGGTCGTCGGTGAGCCCTTCACCGAGGAGCGCTACGGTGTCGGCCTGGCGAAGGACGACGCCGCGCTGCAGGAGTTCATCAACACGATGTTCACCGATGGCGGCGACATCTGGCAGGCGATCTTCGACAAGAACCTCGGATCGTCCGGCATCGAAGTCAGCCAGCCGGCCGTCGACTGATCGAACAGAGGGGGCGGCTCCAGGGCCGCCCCCTCTCCGAATCGTGAAGGGGAGGGTGGCGTGGACGTCATCTTCGGAAACCTCGACCTGTGGGGCGAAGCGCTCAAGAACACGCTGATCATCTTCTTCGGCGGTGGACTGCTCGCGCTCATCCTCGGGATCATCGTCGGGGCGGCCCGCGTCTCACCCGTGCCCATCGCGCGTGGTGTCGGCACGGTGTACGTGAACCTGATCCGCAACACCCCGCTGACCCTCGTCTTCTTCTTCTTCATCTTCGGCTACCCGCAGCTCGGGCTGCCGAAGCTCAGCACCACGGTGCTGGGCATCCTGGCCATCGGCATCTACACGGCCACCTACGTGGCGGAGGTGCTGCGCGCCGGTATCAACACCGTCCCCGTCGGACAGGCGGAGGCGGCCAGGGCGATCGGCCTCCCGTTCGGACAGGTGATGACTCTGGTCGTCCTCCCGCAGGCGTTCCGCTCGGTCGTGCCACCCATGATGAGCGTCTTCATCGCGCTTCTGAAGAACACCACCGTCGCGGCGGGCTTCTCGATCCTCGAGCTCGGAGCCGTCCGCTCCTACCTCAGCGAACGCGGAGAGAACGCGCTTTCGGTGCTGCTCTGGGTGGCCGTCATCTTCGTCGCGCTCGTCCTGCTCCTCAGCTGGCTGCAACGGTATCTCGAGAACAAGTGGAGGATCGCGCGATGACTTCCGTCCTGTACGACGTCCCGGGCCCCAAGGCGATCCTGCGCAACCGTCTGATCGGTGTCGCCACCGTCGTCGTGGTGCTCGCCCTGCTCGGTTTCATCGGCTACCGCTTCTCCGTGAGCGGACAGTTCGACGCGTCCCGGTGGTACGTCTTCACCTTCAGCGCCGTCTGGGAGCAGATCTTCGGTGCACTCGGCCGAACTCTCGCGGCGTTCGGGCTCGCAGCGATCCTCGCCATCGCGCTGGGGTTCGTGCTCGCCATCGGTCGGATGTCCGATCATGCCTGGGTGCGTGTCCCCGTGACGGCGATCACCGAGATCTTCCGAGCCGTGCCGGTCCTCGTCTTCATGATGCTGCTCTACTACGGTCTGCCCGTCGCCGGCGTCAAGATGGACCCGTACTGGGCCGTCGTCCTCGCGCTCATGGCGTACAACGGATCCGTCCTCGCCGAGGTGCTCCGCGCCGGCGTCGAATCCCTGCCCCGAGGGCAGAAAGAGGCCGGCTACGCGATCGGTCTGCGCAAGAGCGGCGTGATGCGTCTGATCCTGCTGCCGCAGGCGATCCGGGCGATGCTCCCCGTGATCGTGGCTCAGCTGGTCGTGACGATGAAGGACACCGCGCTCGGTTTCATCATCACGTACCCCGAACTCCTCTACTTCGCGAAGCAGCTCACGTCTCAGCAGGGACGCCCCGTGCTGCAGTCGGCGTTCGTCATCGGCGGCATCTACATCATCATGTGCCTGATCCTGTCCGGGATCGCCAAGTGGCTGGAGATCCGCACCCGGCGCTCGCCGCGTGGGCACGACGGCGTTCCGGCCGGCGGCGTGGATCCGCGTCCGCACCAGGACGGCACCGATACCGAACTGATCACGCTGCAGCGCGGTGGGGGAGGGTTCGGCGGACCACCGCCTCAGGGCATCTGATCCGGTTGCGCCGTCGGTCGGTGGGGCGACGCGCCGGTAGACTCGACTCTCGTGTCAGAGTCTCCTGAAATCACCCCGGAAGCGGTCGAAGCCGCGGTCGCCGATGCCCTCGCGGCGATCGCCGCAGCTGCCGACACCGCCGAGCTGAAGGCGGCCCGCGCCGCACACGTCGCCGACGGATCGCCGCTCGCGGTCCTGAACGCCTCGATGCGACAGGTCGCCCCCGAGAACAAGGCCGCGTTCGGCAAGCTCGTGGGGCAGGGACGCGGGCAGGTGACGAAGGCGCTCGCCGCCAAGGAGGCCGAGCTCGCCGAGGCGGAGGTCGCTGCGCGACTCGAGGCCGAGCGCATCGACATCACGGCTGTGCCTTCTCGCACCCGCGTCGGTGCCCGGCACCCGCTCACGCTCCTCCAGGACCAGGTCTGCGACATCTTCGTCGGCATGGGCTGGGAGATCGCGGAGGGACCGGAGCTCGAGCACGAGTGGTTCAACTTCGACGCCCTGAACTTCGACGTCGACCACCCCGCGCGCCAGGAGCAGGACACGTTCTATGTGGACCCGACATCGCGCCATCTCGTGATGCGCACCCACACGAGTCCCGTGCAGGTGCGCTCGATGCTCGACCGCGAGGTGCCGATCTACGTGCTGTGCCCCGGGCGGGTGTACCGGACCGATGAGTTCGACGCCACGCACCTGCCGGTGTTCACCCAGTTCGAGGGCCTCGTGATCGACAAGGGCATCACGATGGCGCACCTCAAGGGAACCCTCGACCACTTCGCGAAGCTGCTCTTCGGCCCCGAGGCCAAGACGCGCTTCCGCACCAACTACTTCCCCTTCACCGAGCCCTCCGCCGAGCTCGACCTGTGGCACCCGACCTTCAAGGGCGGCGCGCGCTGGATCGAGTGGGGCGGCTGCGGCATGGTCAACCCGAACGTGCTGCGCGCGGCCGGGATCGATCCGGAGGAGTACAGCGGCTTCGCGTTCGGCATGGGCATCGAGCGGGGCCTGATGTTCCGCAGCGACGTCCAGGACATGCGCGACATGGCCGAGGGTGATGTCCGATTCAGCGAGCAGTACGGGATGGTGGTGTGATGCGCGTCCCGCTTTCGTGGCTGCGTGAATACGTCGATCTGGCAGCGGATGCCACGCCCGAGGACGTCCTCGGCGCGCTGGTGACCGTCGGCTTCGAAGAGGAGGACGTGCACCGCTTCGACATCACGGGTCCCGTGGTGGTCGGACAGGTCGTGTCGCTCGAGGCCGAGCCGCAGTCCAACGGCAAGACCATCAACTGGTGCCAGGTGGATGTGGGCGAGGCGAACGGCGGCATCCGCGGCATCGTCTGTGGTGCGCACAACTTCGTGGCCGGTGACAAGGTCGTCGTGACGCTGCCCGGTGCCGTGCTGCCCGGCCCGTTCCCGATCGCCGCGCGGAAGACCTACGGTCACGTTTCCGACGGCATGATCGCGTCCGCGCGGGAGCTGGGCCTCGGCGACGAGCACAACGGCATCGTCGTGCTGTCCGATCTCGGCATCGATGCTCCTGTCGGTACCGACGCGATCGCGCTGCTCGGTCTCGACGACGTGGCAGTGGAGATCAACGTCACGCCTGACCGCGGCTACGCGTTCTCGCTGCGCGGTGTGGCCCGCGAGTACGCGCACGCCACCGGAGCGGACTTCCGCGATCCCGCCGAGCGTGACTTCGCCGAACTGCAGCCGGGCACCGGCCACACCACCGTGGTCGACGACACCGCGCCGGTCCGTGGCCGTGTCGGTGCGAGCGAGTTCGTGACCCGCGTCGTCCGGGGGGTCGACCCCTCGCGCCCGACTCCGCCGTGGATGGTCGCGCGGCTCAGCCTCGCGGGCATGCGTTCGCTGGGCGTGCTGATCGACATCACCAACTACGTGATGCTCGAACTCGGCCAGCCGCTGCACGGATACGACCTCGACAAGCTCACCGGCGGCATCACCGTGCGGCGTGCGACCCCGGGCGAGAAGATGACCACGCTCGATGGCGTCGAGCGCGCGCTGCACGTGGAAGACCTGCTCATCACCGACGAGTCGGGTCCGATCGGCCTCGCCGGTGTCATGGGCGGCGGCACGACGGAGATGAGCGACACCACCAGGAACGTGCTCATCGAGGCCGCGACCTTCGACCCGACGACCATCGCCCGCTCGGCACGCCGTCACAAGCTGCCCAGCGAGGCGTCCAAGCGCTTCGAGCGCGGTGTCGACCCGCTCATCCCCTTCGCGGCCGCGCGCCGGGCGGCTGACCTGATGGTCGAGCTCGCCGGTGGCACGCTCACCGAGGAGGGCGGCGCACTGTTCGCCGAGGTCTTCGTCGGCGAGATCGAGCTCCCGGCCGGATTCGTGCCGGGTCTGATCGGCGTCGACTACACCGACGACGAGATCACCGGGGCGCTGACCACCATCGGCGCCGACGTCACCGCTTCCGAGACAGGGTCCGGCTGGATCGTGATCCCGCCGACCTGGCGTCCCGACCTGACCGACAAGTGGACGCTCGCCGAGGAGGTCGCCCGCATCCACGGGCTCGACCGCATCCCCTCGGTGCTGCCGACGCCGCCGTCCGGTCGCGGGCTCACCGCGCATCAGCAGGGTCGCCGTCGCGTGGCCGATGCCCTGGCCGCCGCGGGGCTCGTCGAGACACCGTCGTTCCCGTTCACCACCGAGGTGCAGAACGACCTGCACGGTTCCGCGTCGGGGGAGCACCTGCCGAGCATCCGCCTGGCGAATCCGCTCGATGGCCAGGCGCCCTCCCTGCGTCGATCGCTCATCCCCGGTCTACTGCAGACCGCGCACCGCAACATCTCGCGCGGGCTCACCGACCTCGCGATCTTCGAGACCGGTGTCGTGTTCCTGCCCGAGCCCGGTGTGGAGTACGGCACGGAGGATGTGCCGCCCCTGGGGGAGCGCCCGTCGGAAGAGACGCTGGCCGCGCTGAACGCCTCGATCCCGCCGCAGCACCGGTTCGTCTCGGCGCTGCTCACCGGCCACGTGTCACCGCGCCAGCCCGGTCGCCCGGCCGAACCCGCCGGTCTGGTCGAGGCGCTGGACGCCGTCCGTGTGATCGCCGCCGCCGCCGGAGTCGAGATCGACGTCGTGCAGGCCGAGCGCGCCGCACTCCACCCCGGCCGCACCGGATCCCTCCGGATCGCCGGGGATGAGGTCGGCTACGTCGGCGAGCTGCACCCCGCGGTGGCGGAGGGGGCCGACCTCCCCGGCCGTGCGACCGTGTTCGAGCTGGACCTCGACCGCGTCCTGTCGCTCGCGGGCGGCCGTGTCGTGGCCGCGTCGCTGTCGACGTTCCCTGCTGCCACGCAGGACGTCTCGTTGACGCTGTCGGCCGAGGTGCCCGCCGCGGATGTACAGGCGGCCCTCGCCGAGGGCGCCGGTGCGATGCTCGAGTCCGTGCGTCTCGTCGACGACTACCGCGGGGAGGGGGTGCCGGAAGGCTCCAAGAGCCTGACGTTCGCTCTGCGGTTCCGCGCCGACGACCGCACCCTCACCGCTGCGGAGGCCACCGAGGCCAAGCTCGCGGGCGTCGCGGTGGCGGCCGAACGGTTCGGGGCGGCGCTGCGCGACTGAGCACTGCCCCGGGCGCAATCTGCTCTGAGCGGAAGCTCTTTCGCGGGTGGTCGATTCCTGCTGACATGAAGCCATGTCGAATGTGCTGATCCTCGGCGGTACGGGCTGGCTCTCGGGGCGGATCGCGCGTCGATGGGTCGATGCCGGTGCGGCAGTGACCTGTCTCGCCCGCGGAACACGACCTGCGCCCGAGGGTGCCGAGCTCGTGCGCGGAGACCGGGAGGCTGCCGAGGCGTACGACGCACTCGCGCAGCGCGACTGGGACCATGTGGTCGACATCTCCTCGCAAGCGTCGCACGTCGCTCGTGCCGTCGACGCTCTCGGTGCGCGCGCGGCACGGTGGACCTATGTGTCCTCGATGTCGGTGTACGCCGATGATGAGACGGTCGGGGCCGACGAATCAGCTCCCCGTCATCCGCCCGCCCGTCCCGGAGACGTCTACGAGTACGGGGCGCAGAAGGCCGCGGCCGAAGACGCCGTCTCGGCGCTCGGAGCGCGGGCGTTCATCGTGCGCCCCGGGCTCATCGTCGGGGACGGAGATCCGAGCGACAGGTTCGGATACTGGGCGGCGGCGTTCACGCGCGCCGGCGCGGAGCCTGTGCTGCTGCCACCGCTCGAGGGGAGAGCTGCGCAGGTGATCGATGTCGACGACCTGGCCGAGTTCATCGTCACGGCGACTCGGAGCGGCGTGGTGAACGCGATCGGTGACAGGCATTCGCTCTCCGACGTGCTGGAGGCGGTACGTTCGGCAGCAGGGCACACCCGTGACACGGTCGTCGCTGACGAGGACTGGCTCGTCGCTCGGGAGGTCGAGCACTGGGCCGGACCGCGTTCGCTTCCGCTGTGGCTGCCGCCGGAGATGACGGGATTCATGACGCGGTCCAACGCAGCGTTCCGTGCGTCGGGAGGCTCGCTCCGCGCCCTCGCCGACACGATCGGGCGGGTCCTCGTCGACGAGCGCGCCCGCGGCGTCGATCGGCCGCGCCGTGCCGGACTCACCCGGGCGGAGGAACGCGCGCTCCTGACCGATCGCTAGACTGCGAGCAGTGACACGGGGTGCCGCATCCGCGGCTGAGAACAGACCCGTCGAACCTGATCTAGTTCGTACTAGCGAAGGGATGTCGCGATGAGCGATCTTCTGCGTCCTGAATCCACCACCGATCTCGTCGGCTCCGCCGCGGCGCTGTGGGAGGTGGTGCGTGAGGCTCCGCCCTTGACGCATTGCATCACCAACGCGGTCGTCACGGGGTTCACGGCCAACGTGCTGCTCGCCGCCGGTGCGGCACCCGCGATGGTCGACATCGTCGGCGAGGCCGAGCTGTTCGCCGGGGTCGCCTCCGGCCTGCTGATCAACCTCGGTACGCCCACGCCGGAGCAGCGGGCTGCGATCCTCGAAGCCGTCGCCGGCGCGACCGCGTCCGGGACACCGTGGGTGCTCGATCCGGTCGCGATCGGCACCCTGCCGATCCGCACGGCGCTGGCGCATGACCTGGCGAATCAGCGACCGACCGCGATCCGAGGCAACGCCTCCGAGATCCTCGCCCTCGCCGGCGTCAGCGCGGGTGGCCGAGGCGTCGACGCGACGGACAGCACGGATGCCGCTGCCGATGCTGCGACTGCCCTGGCGACGAGGACGGGTGCCGTGGTCGCGGTCTCGGGGCCGGTCGACCTCCTCACCGACGGCGAGCGGGTCCTGCGACTCGCGAACGGTCATGAGCTCCTGACCAGGGTCACCGGTGGTGGTTGTGCCCTCGGCGCGGTCATGGCCGCGCTCCTCGGCGCCGCCAGGGTGACGGGGCACGATGCGCTCACGGCGGTCGCCGCCGCGAGCCTCGGATACACGATCGCTGCCGAGCATGCCGCAACGACAGCACGGGGTCCGGGCAGTTTCGCGGTCTCGCTGCTGGATGCACTCGCAGCGCTGCGCCCGGAAGACCTCGTCGCCGAGGCTCGCGTCGAGAGCGGTGCACGGTGACCGTTGATCTCTCGCTCTATCTCGTGACCGATCCCGAGCTCTGCGGTGATCGTGGTGTCGTCGAGACCGTCCGTCAGGCTGTGGAGGGTGGTGTGCGCGTCGTCCAGGTGCGGGACAAGACCGCGACGGAGGCCGAGATCGTCGAACAGCTGATCGCGGTGTCGCGGGTGATCGACGGACGGGCGCTCCTCGTCGTGAACGACCGGTTGGATGCTGCCGTCGCCGCCCGCGAACGGGGTGCGCGCGTCGACGGCGTGCATCTGGGGCAGGGCGATGCGTCCGTGCGGCGGGCGCGCGAGGTACTGGGACCCGATGCGCTGATCGGCCTCACGGCGAACAGTGCCGCGCACCTCGAGGCCGTGCTCGCCCTGCCGGTGGGGACGGTCGACTACCTGGGGGTCGGCGTGATCCGTCCCACCGCGACGAAACCGGATCACCCGGCGCCGCTCGGAGTCGACGGATTCCGTGACTTCGTCGCACGCAGTTCTCTCCCGTGCGTCGCGATCGGCGGTGTGGGGCTCGACGATGCCGAGGCACTGCGGGATGCCGGTGCAGCCGGCATCGCCGTGGTCTCGGCGCTGTGCGCGGCGGAAGACCCCGCGGCGACCGCCCGTGCTTTCCGGCGGCGGTGGCTCGCAGGTTCCGTTCCGCGTGTGCTGAGCATCGCCGGGAGCGACCCGTCCGGTGGCGCAGGGATCCAGGCCGACATCAAGTCGATCGCGGCCAACGGCGGATACGGCATGGCCGTGCTCACCGCACTGACCGCGCAGAACACCCAGGGCGTGCGCGGCGTGCACGTGCCGCCGGCGGAGTTCCTCCGCGCCCAACTCGACGCGGTGTCGGATGACATCGTGATCGACGCGGTGAAGATCGGGATGCTCGCCGACGCCGAGGTCATCCGGACGGTCGCTGCCTGGCTCGACCGGGCCCGTCCGCCGATCGTCGTCCTCGATCCGGTGATGGTGGCGACTTCGGGGGATCGGCTGCTGGAGCCGGATGCGGAGCGGGAACTGCGGGATCTGCTCCGTCGCGCCACGCTCGTGACCCCGAACCTGGCCGAGCTCGCCGTGCTCTCGGGGCGCGACGTCGGGGACTGGTCGGAGGCGATCGCCGCTGCGGAAGACCTGTCGACGGATGTCGGGGTCGCCGTGCTGGTCAAGGGCGGACATCTCGCGGGGAACGACGCCCCGGATGCGCTGATCGACGCTCGTCACGGGCGACGTCAGGAGTACAGCGGGACGCGTATCGTCACCTCGAGCACCCACGGCACCGGCTGCTCGCTCTCCTCTGCCCTCGCCACGCTGTCGGCACGGGGTCTGGAGCCGGAGCAGGCGGTCCGCGCGGCGCGGAGCTGGCTGCGTGAATCGCTCCGTGCGGGGGAAGCACTGCGGGTGGGGCGCGGGCACGGCCCCATCAACCACTTCTCCGGACTGTGGGCACGGGCGGACACGACGAGCGGAGTCGCTGCGTCGGAGGTCGCTGCCTCGGAGGTCGCTGCCTCGGAGGTCGCTGCCGAGTGGTGGGAGCGCATCGCCGACGTCCGCACACAGATCGACGAGTTGCCGTTCATCCGTGCTCTTGCAGACGGCTCGCTGGAGCGCGAGCCCTTCCTCGCGTACCTCGCGCAGGATGCCCTGTACCTGCGCGAGTACGCCCGGGTGCTGTCGGAGGCGGCGCGACGAGCCCCGACATCGGCTGAGCAGGCGTTCTGGGCGCATTCCGCCCACGGCTCCATCGTCGGCGAGCTCGAGCTCCATGCGTCCTGGTTGACGCCGCAGCAGGGGGTGAGCGCGGCGACGTTCGCCGCGGAGCCGTCGGCGGCGACCACGGCCTACCTCGATCACCTCAGGTCGGTCGCATTCGGCGGGGACTACGCCGAGATCGTCGCAGCCGTCCTTCCGTGCTTCTGGCTCTACACCGACCTCGGCCGGCGCCTGCGTGCCGGGGAGTTCGGCGAGTACGCGCGGGATCCGCAGCATCCCTTCGCCTCCTGGCTCGCGACATACGCCGACCCTGCGTTCGAGGAGGCGACCGAGACGGCGATCCTCTACGCCTCCGGAGCAGCCGCACGGGCGGACGCCGCGACCCGCGCGAGGATGAGCCGCGTGTTCGAGGTCTCGAGCGCGCACGAGCTGGCCTTCTTCGCCGCACCGATGGAGTTCTCGCCCGCCGGATGACGGCCCGGATTTGCGGTGGCCGCCGGGGCCGCGCTACTGTCGCGACATGCCTTCGGCCGCCACCGCTTCTCCGACGCTCGCTCCGAGCGTCATCGCTGTGCGCCGACGCCGCGGCCGCCGACTGTAGGCGACCCCGCCCTCCTGCCTGCCCCCTTGCGGCGGTGAGTGCCGGTGTCGCCGCCTCGGGCCCCGCCCCTCGGTCCTCCTTTCGAGGAAGACCCGACCGTTAAGGTAGAAGCATGACGTATTCCGTCGCCGTCTCCGGCGCATCCGGCTACGCAGGCGGCGAGATCCTACGCCTCCTGGCAGACCATCCCGACATGGAGATCCGCACCGTCACGGCGCATTCGAACGCCGGGCAACCCCTCGTCGATCACCAGCCGCACCTGCGCTCCCTGGCGCACCTCACGCTGCAGGAGACCACACCGGACATCCTCTCCGGCCACGACATCGTCTTCCTGGCGCTCCCGCACGGGCAGTCCGGTCAGTACACCGACGCGTTGGGCGACGCCCCGCTCGTGATCGACGCCGGAGCCGACCATCGGCTCACGTCGGCCGCGGCCTGGGACGCGTTCTACGGCGGTGCGTTCCATGAGGCGTGGACCTACGGCGTGCCGGAGCTCCTGGTCGACGGCGTGAAGCAGCGCGAGCACCTTCGGGGTGCGACGCGCATCGCCGCTCCCGGCTGCAACGCCTCCACCGTGAGTCTCAGCCTCGCCCCGGGAGTGGCCGCCGGGGTCATCGACGCCTCCGACATCGTCTCGGTGCTGGCGGTCGGCCCGTCCGGTGCGGGGAAGAGCCTCAAGACGAATCTCCTGGCGAGCGAGATCCTCGGATCCGCGAACCCGTATGCCGTCGGTGGAACCCACCGGCACATTCCCGAGATCCGTCAGGCGCTCGCCGCAGCCTCCGGCGCAGACCCCGACGGCATCCGGATCTCCTTCACCCCGGTGCTGGTCCCGATGTCGCGCGGCATCCTCGCCACCTCGACGGCGCCGATCGCGTCCGGCGCTACGGATGCGCAGATCCGGGACGCCTGGCAGAGCGCGTACGGGGAGGAGACCTTCGTGCAGCTGCTCCCGGAAGGACGATTCCCGCGGACCGCCGACGTGATCGGCGCGAACACCGCGCTGATCGGTCTCGCGATCGACCGTTCCGCCAACCGCGTCACCGTGGTCACCGCCGTCGACAACCTCGTCAAGGGCACCGCCGGCGCTGCCATCCAATCCATGAACATCGCGCTGGGACTGCCCGAGGCCCGCGCCCTCTCACTGAACGGAGTCGCGCCGTGAGCGTCACCGCCCCCGCAGGATTCGAAGCGGCCGGTGTCGCCGCAGGACTCAAGTCGACAGGCAAGCCGGACGTGGCCGTCGTCGTCAACCGGGGACCGCGCAAGGTCGGCGCCGCCGTCTTCACCGGCAACCGTGCCAAGGCGAATCCGATCATCTGGTCGCAGCAGGCCGTGGCTGATCGCGTCGTCGAAGCCGTCGTGCTCAACTCCGGAGGGGCGAACTGCTTCACCGGCTCCTTCGGCTTCCAGACGACGCACCAGACCGCGGAGAAGGCAGCCGAACTCCTCGGGGTCAGCGCCGGCGACGTGCTGATCTGCTCCACGGGGCTCATCGGCACCGGAGACGAGACCTTCCGGGCGAGGGTGCTCGCCGGCACCGAGCAGGCGATCGCCGAGCTCAGCGCAGACGGCGGGGACGACGCCGCTCACGCGATCATGACCACGGACACGGTCGCGAAGACGGCGGTGATCAGCCGCGACGGCTGGACCATCGGCGGCATGGCCAAGGGGGCCGGGATGCTCGCGCCCGGACTCGCCACGATGCTCGTGGTGATCACGACCGATGCCGTCCTCGAACCGCTGCAGGCCGACGAGGCCCTGCGCCGCGCGACCGGGAAGACGTTCGACCGGCTCGATTCGGACGGGTGCATGTCGACCAACGATCAGGTCACGCTTCTCGCCAACGGTGCCTCGGAGGTCGCCCCGGACCTGGACGACTTCGCCGCCGCCCTCAGGGAGCTGTGTCAGGAACTCGCGGTGAAACTGCAGGGTGACGCGGAAGGCGCGAGCCACGACATCACGATCGAGGTCCGGCAGGCGGTGTCCGAGCAGGACGCGGTCGAGGTCGGCCGGTCCGTGGCACGCAACAACCTCTTCAAGGCGGCGATCTTCGGCAACGACCCGAACTGGGGACGTGTGCTCGCCGCGATCGGCACCACGAACGCGCAGTTCGATCCCTATGACGTCGACGTCTGGATGAACGGCGTCCGCGTGTGCACCGAAGGCGGTCCCGACCGTCCGCGGGAAGAGGTCGACCTCACCCCGCGCGCCACCCACGTCGTGATCGATCTGAAGTCGGGCGAGGCCGCGGCCACGGTGCTCACCAACGACCTCACGCACGATTACGTGCACGAGAACAGCGCGTACGCCTCATGACCGACATCCAGGACACTCCGGCCGAGGTCGCCGCGCAGAAGGCCACGACCCTCATCGAGTCCCTCCCGTGGCTGAAGAAGTTCCGCGATCAGATCGTCGTCATCAAGTACGGCGGCAACGCGATGGTCTCGGAAGAGCTGCAGGACGCCTTCGCGCAGGACATCGCGTATCTCCGGTACGTCGGGGTGCTGCCGGTCGTCGTCCACGGAGGCGGTCCGCAGATCTCGAACATGCTGCAACGCCTCGAGATCCCGAGTGAGTTCAAGGGCGGCTACCGCGTCACCAACACCGAGGCGATCAGCGTCGTGCGCATGGTGCTCACCGGTCAGGTGAACCCGCAGCTCGTCTCCAAGATCAACTCCCATGGGCCGATCGCCACCGGGCTCAGCGGTGAGGACGCCGGTCTTTTCGGCGGACGCCGTCGCGGCGTCGTGATCGATGGAGAAGAGGTCGATCTCGGACGCGTCGGCGATGTCGTCGAAGTCGACCCGACCCCGGTGCACGACCACCTCGTGGCCGGGCGCATCCCCGTGGTCTCGAGCATCGCGCCCGACCTCGACCACCCCGGTCAGTCGCTGAACGTCAACGCGGATGCGGCGGCGGCGGCGCTGGCGGTTGCTCTGAACGCCCGCAAGCTCGTGATCCTCACCGACGTGCCCGGACTCTACGCCGATTGGCCGAACCGCGACTCGCTCGTCTCGCATCTCACATCGGAGGCTCTCATCGACATGCTTCCGACGCTCGAGTCGGGGATGATCCCGAAGATGCGCGCGTGTCTCGACGCGGTCGAGGGCGGCGTCGATGCCGCGGCGATCATCGACGGACGGGTGCCGCATTCGGTGCTCGTCGAACTCTTCACCAGCAAAGGAATCGGGACCGAAGTGGTCCTGGGAAGGAATGAGGTGACGGCATGACCGTCTGGCAGGACGATGCGGCACGCGATCTCGTGCTCAACGCGGGGGAGCGGCTCGCGCTGCTGGTTCGCGGTGAGGGTTCGTACCTGTGGGATGCCGACGGCCGACGCCACCTCGATTTCCTCGCGGGAATCGCGGTGACCTCCCTCGGGCATGCGCACCCGGCCTTCGTGGAGGCGGTGTCGGCCCAGGCGGCGACGCTCGCCCACGTGTCGAACTACTTCGCCACTCCGCCCCAGCTCGCCCTCGCCGCACGTCTCAAGCGCCTCGCCGGCGCCGGAATCGACGGACGTGTGTTCTTCTCGAACTCCGGTGCAGAAGCGAACGAAGCCGCGTTCAAGCTCGCCCGTCTGCACGGCGGCGTCGAGCGGCCGCGCATCCTCGCGCTCGAGAACGGCTTCCACGGACGCACCATGGGCTCGCTCGCCCTGACGGCGAAGACCTCCATGCGCGCGCCCTTCGAGCCGATGCCGGGTGGCGTCGAGCACATTCCGGCCACGATCGAGGCGCTGCAGGCGGCGATGGATGATCGGGTGGCCGCCGTCATCGTCGAGCCCATCCAGGGCGAGGCCGGTGTGGTCGAGCTGCCGGACGGCTACCTCGCCGCTGCACGCTCGCTGACCCTCGCGCACGGCGCGCTGCTGATCGTCGACGAGATCCAGACCGGTGCCGGCCGCACGGGCGCATGGTTCGGATTCAGTCATGAGGGCATTACCCCCGACGCGATCACCCTGGCCAAGGGCATCGGTGGTGGCTTCCCGGTCGGTGCTCTGGTCACCTACGGTTCCGCCAGCGCGCTCTTCACGCCGGGGTCCCACGGCTCCACCTTCGGGGGGAACCCGCTCGCGACCGCGGTCGCCGACGCGGTGCTCGCCGAGATCGAGAGTGCCGGGCTGGTCGAGAACGCCGCCCGCCGGGGCGCGGAGCTGCGTGAGTTCCTGCTCGGCATGGACTCCCCGCTCGTCGACGGCGTGCGCGGACGCGGTCTGCTCATCGGTGTGGCGCTGTCCGCGCCGGTGGCCGGAGCCGTGGTCGCCGCTGCTCAGGAGCGCGGCCTCATCGTCAACGCCGCCAATCCGGAGACGGTCCGCATCGCGCCCGCCCTCACGATCGGTGACGCCGAGCTCGCGGAGTTCCGTGAGTTGTTCACCGCTGCCCTCGCCGACGTACAGGCTTCCCTCTCCGGAAAGGTATCCGCATGACCCGCCACCTGCTGCGTGACGACGACCTGACGCCCGCCGAGCAGGCCGAGATCCTCGACCTCGCCCTCGAACTGAAGAAGGACCGCTGGGCGGACAAGAGTCTTGCGGGGCCGCAGACCGTCGCGGTGATCTTCGACAAGTCCTCGACGCGCACCCGGGTGTCGTTCGCGGTGGGCATCGCCGACCTCGGTGGCTCGCCGCTCATCATCTCCACCGCCAGCAGTCAGCTCGGGGGCAAGGAGACACCGTCCGACACCGCACGCGTGCTGGAGCGCCAGGTCGCCGCGATCGTCTGGCGCACCTACGCGCAGTCCGGACTCGAGGAGATGGCCGCCGGCACGCGCGTGCCGGTGATCAATGCGCTCTCCGACGACTTCCACCCCTGCCAGCTGCTCGCTGATCTGCTGACGATTCGTGAGCACAAGGGCGAGTTGAAGGGTCTCACGCTCACGTTCTTCGGTGATGGGCAGAGCAACATGGCGCATTCCTACGCCCTCGCCGGCGTGACGGCGGGGATGCACGTGCGCATCGCATCGCCCGAGGACTATGCGCCGCGCGCCGACGTCATCGAGGCAGCCGACCGCCGTGCGGCCGAGACCGGCGGATCGATCACGCTGTACACCGACGCGGTCGAGGCCGCCGCCGGGGCCGACGTGGTCGTGACCGACACCTGGGTCTCGATGGGCAAGGAGGAGGAGAAGATCGCGCGCATCCGTGACCTCGGCGGCTACAAGGTCACCCCCGAGACGATGACGCTCGCCGACCCGGAGGCGATCTTCATCCACTGCCTCCCGGCGGACCGCGGCTACGAGGTCGATTCCTCGGTCATCGACGGACCGCAGAGCGTCGTCTGGGATGAAGCAGAGAACCGGCTGCATGCGCAGAAGGCGCTTCTCGTGTGGCTGCTCGGCAAGAAGGACGCGTGATGACCGACTCGACGCATGAAGGCACCAACGAGGGGGCGCTCTGGGGCGCACGTTTCGCCACCGGGCCCTCGCCCGAGCTGGTCGAGCTCAGCCGTTCCACGCATTTCGACTGGATCCTCGCTCCGTACGACATCGCCGGCTCGCATGCCCATGCGACCGCGCTCGAGGCCGCGGGATACCTCGAACCCGACGAGGCGCGACGGATGCACGAGGGGCTGGATGCCGTGGCTCGCCGTGTCGCAGACGGTTCCCTCCGCCCGGTGCCGACCGACGAGGATGTGCACGGTGCGCTCGAGCAGGCACTGATCGCCGAGCTGGGACCGGAGCTGGGCGGTCGTCTGCGCGCAGGTCGCAGCCGCAACGACCAGATCGCGACGCTCGTGCGCATGTATCTGATCGACCACGCTCGGGTCATCGCGCGAGACATCCTGCGCGTCGTCGACGCACTGGTCGCCCAGGCGGAGGCGCACCCGACGGCGATCCTCCCCGGGCGCACCCACCTTCAGCACGCACAGCCCGTCCTGCTCGCCCACCACCTGCAGGCGCACGGGTGGCCGCTGGTGCGGGAGCTGGAACGGCTCGTGGATTGGCGTCGCCGCGCCGGTGTCTCGCCCTACGGCGGGGGAGCGCTGGCGGGTTCCACGCTCGGTCTCGATCCTGTGCTCGTGGCGACGGAGCTGGGCCTCGACCGTCCGGCCGAGAACTCGCTCGACGGCACTGCCGCTCGTGACGTCGTCGCGGAATTCGCCTTCATCACGGCGATGACCGGTGTCGATCTCTCGCGCCTCTCCGAGGAGATCATCCTCTGGAACACCCGCGAGTTCGGCTTCGTCACCCTCGATGACGGGTACTCGACCGGTTCCAGCATCATGCCGCAGAAGAAGAACCCCGACATCGCCGAGCTCGCTCGGGGCAAGTCCGGCCGTCTCATCGGCAACCTGTCGGGGCTGCTGGCCACGTTGAAGGGCCTCCCGCTCGCGTACAACCGCGATCTGCAGGAGGACAAGGAGCCGGTCTTCGATTCGGTGCAGACGCTGGAGGTCGTGCTCCCCGCTTTCGCCGGCATGATCGCGACGCTCCGCTTCGACACCGCGCGGATGGCGGAACTCGCACCGCAGGGCTTCTCGCTCGCGACCGACGTCGCCGAGTGGCTCGTGAAGCGCCGGGTGCCCTTCCGCGACGCCCATGAGATCTCGGGTGCGCTCGTGCGCGCGTGCGAGGAGCAGGGGATCGGACTGGAGGACGCTTCCGATGAGCTGCTGCTCTCGGTGTCCCCGCATCTCGTGCCCGAGGTTCGCGAGGTCCTCACGATCGAGGGTTCGGTCGGATCGCGGACCGGCGTCGGCGGCACCGCTCCGGAGCGGGTCGCCGAGCAGCGCGCCGAGCTCATCGCTCGCGCGCAGGCGGCCGCCCACGCCCTCGGCCTCTAGTCGACGTCGGGGCCGCCGGCCCGCAGCGGATCAGTGGAGGTCGGTGTCTGCCGACGACCGTTCCCACCGGGTGAACCGGACCGTGAGTCCGCTGCGCGTGGGCGCGGCGAGGAACGGTCCGGCGGATGCCGTCGCCGTACCGTCGAACGGGGCGACCCGAACGAGACGCCACGGTCCGTCATCGGCGCGGGCGCGCACGATCACGGAGTCCGCCCAGCGGCTGACGCGTACCGTGATCTCGCTCTCGAGCCACTCATCGACGTGACCGACCGACCAGTCGGAGCCCCCGGCGGTGACCACGGCGCCGAGTCCGAGGTGATCGTCGGCGTACTCCAGGCCGGTCTTGATCCAGTGCTCGTCGTCGATCCGCACGAAGACACCCGCCTGGTCGAACTGTCCGTCCCAGGGCGCGCGGAACGACACCTCCATCGCCTCGCCGACCGCGAGGGGTGCGAGCAGGGCGTGCTCGGTGTCGTGCACGAAGCCGTAGGCGGTGTGCCGCCAGGCGTCGCTGCCCTCCACGGCGGTGATGTCGAGGGGAGCCGAGCCGTCGGGGAGACCGGAGGGGGAGGCGGGGGCGGTGGTCCATGTTCCGTGGGACCAGGGGATGATGTGCGATTCAGGCATGTTCGCAGAATATAGCCATTTAGAGCATAAGTCGAGAGTTATGCGTGTTATGGTTATGCCATGGTCATCGCGGTACTCGCAGACATCGTGGGCTCTCGCCGGCTCGACGATCGCACCGCCGCGCAGCACGTCCTCGACGACACCATAGCCAGGGTCGAGGTCGACTTCCCGCTGGCCGCGCAGCCGCTCACGCCCACCGTAGGAGACGAGCAACAGGGTGTCTACCTCGATCTGAGCGACGCGATGGTGTCGCTCCTGATGATCCAGCTGCGGCTGCCGGACGGTATCGCCTTCCGGTTCGGGATTGGGGTGGGGGAGGTGCGTCAGGTCGAATCCGTCCATCGCGAGCTCGCGGACGGACCCGGCTGGTACGCGGCCCGCGCCGCGATCGAGACCGTGCATGAGCGCGAGGGTCGCGCCGTGCCGCGCACGCGGTCCTGGATTGTCGGAGCCCCGGGGCAGGATGAGGTCATGGAGAGCACGATCGCCGCATCGAACGCCTACCTCCTCGTCCGCGACGAGCTGGTCGGCGCGATGAGCGAGCGGGAACGGCGACTCACCTACGGCCGTCTGCTCGGTCGATCGCAGCAGGAGCTCGCGGCTGAGGAAGGGATCACGCAGCCCAGCGTCTCGAAGTCGCTGCGCACCGCGGGCACGGCCGCGCTCATCGAGGGAGTGGCCGCGCTTCGAGGGGAGCGCGCATGATCGTCGCCGGCTTCATCCTGCTGGCAGTCGGCGCCGCCGACCTGGTGCGTCAATTCGCCCCGCGCCGGTGGATCGGCTACCTCACCGTCACCGTGGTCCTGCTCCTGCTCGGCAGCGTCAGCGACGCGCTTCTCCCCATGGCTCTCGCGCTGGTGGTCGGAGCGCTCTGGGTGTGGAGCATGCCCACCGAGCGCCCCGCCCCTCTGGGGTTCTGGCCCGCCGTCCTGCTCGCGGTCGTGAGCGTCGGCGCCGTCGTCGGGCTCGGTGCTCGTCCAGACGCCGGCCTGATCGGCGCGGTCTGGCGTCTCCGGTCACCGTTCGGAGAAGTCCCCTTCGATCTGGCTCTGCTGGCACTGGGTGCTGGGGTGTTCCTCCTGGAGTCCGCGAACCTCGTGGTCCGTGCGGCGCTCGACGGGGAGCACACCTGGCGCCCGGCAGACCCGGCCGCGTCGCCGGTGACAGCGGTCGCCGACACCGCCGCCGCCCCAGAAACCGCCGCCGCCAGTGAAACTGCCGCCGCCACGCAGACAGATGCTGAGGTGGCGTCAGCACCCCGCGATCCTCGCGGCGGATTCAAGGGTGGACGACTGATCGGACCGCTGGAGCGCATCCTCGTCCTGATCCTCACTCTCGCTGCGGCGTATCCGATCCTCGCCGCGATGCTCGCCGCGAAGGGCATCGTCCGATTCCCGGAGATTTCCCGCGACGGGGAAACCGGTGCTCGGGCGGAGTACTTCCTCGTCGGCAGCCTCGTCAGCTGGGTGATCGCCCTCGGCGCCGCTTTCCTGGTCTGGTGGGCGGCGCACAGCTGACGGAGTCAGTTCGACGACCGGTACCAGTCCAGCTTCTCTTGGAGACGCCGCTGCTGCGCGAGAACGTCGGCGAGTTGCTTCTCGACCGTCGCGGCGTGCTCTTCGAGAAGAGCTATCCGCTCCGGAACGGTGTCGTCGCGCTGGCAGAGCTGGCCGTAGCGACGCAGGCGTTCCACCGGCATACCGGTCTCCCGGAGGCACTTGAGGAATTCCAGGAGTCCGAGCTCGGTATCGGTGTACGCGCGATGGCCGCCGGCCGTGCGAGACACCGCGGGCAGGATGCCCTCGCGTTCGTAGTAGCGCAGTGTGTCGATGCTGAAACCGGAGCGTGCCGCAGCCTCCGCCGGCGTGTACGTGGTCATGGTCCGAGCATAGAGCTTGACCTGGAGCGCACTCCAGGTTGCAGAGTGAGGTCATGACCACTCGGAACACCCCTGTATCCCCGCTCGTCCTGGGAGCGATGTCCTTCGGCACACTCGTCGATGAGGAGACCTCGTTCGCTCTGCTCGACCGCTTCGTCGAGCGCGGAGGAGTCTGGATCGACACCGCCGACTGCTACAGCTTCTGGGTGAGCGACACGGGGCAGGGCGGAGCGTCCGAGGAGGTGCTCGGACGGTGGCTCGCGGCGCGACCACATGCACGGCAGCAGATCCGCATCTCGACCAAGGTCGGCGCCGAGCCCCTGTGGCCGGGGTCGTGGCCCGAGCACCGGGCCGGGCTCTCTCCGCGTGCGATCCGCGCTGCCGTCGAGGGGAGCCTCGAGCGTTTGGGCATCGACCGGATCGATCTGCTCTGGCTCCACCAGGAGGATCGGACGGTGGCGATCGAGGAGACCGTGGATGCTCTCGCGGCGCTCACCGCCGACGCCACCGTGAGCCGCGTCGGCGCCTCGAACCACCCGGCCTGGCGCATCGAGCGTGCCCGTGCGCACGCGAAGTCCCTCGGAAGCATCCCCATCGACGCGTTCCAGCTGAACAGCACGTACCTGCGCACGCGCCCGGGCACGCTTCCGCCCGGGGTGGCCCATCCCTTCGGCGTGCTGAGCGACGAGCAGCGGGACTTCGCGGCGGCGAACGGGATCGAGATCTGGGCGTACACCCCGCTGCTCTCCGGCGCCTACGACAACCCCGCGAAGCCCGTGCCCGAGGTGTATGAGCACCCGGGAACCGCACGTCGGCTCGCCGCGCTGGATGAGGTCTCGGACGCACGGGGTCTCGGACGGGGGCAGATCGTGCTGGCATGGCAGCTCGCGCGGGGCATCCGCCCGATCCTCGGTGGCAGCAAGCTCGACCAGCTGGAAGTCGCGATGGACGCCGCCGCGATCGCCCTGTCCGTCGACGAGATCGCTCTCCTCGACGGACCGCTGTGAGGCGATTCGCCCCTGCCCGCGCTGATAGCCTGGAGCGCGTGTCAACTGCTGATCTGACGACCGCACCCCAGGCGATCGACCCCACGTTCGAGAACGTGTGGGACGAGCTCGTGTGGCGTGGCCTGGTCCATGTGTCCACCGACCAGGAGGCGCTGCGCGCCCTTCTCGCGGGGGACCCGATCACGTATTACTGCGGGTTCGACCCGACGGCACCCAGCCTGCACCTCGGCAATCTCGTGCAGCTGCTGACGCTGCGCCGCATCCAGCTCGCCGGTCACAAGCCGCTCGGGCTCGTCGGCGGATCGACCGGACTCATCGGCGACCCCCGCCCCACGGCGGAGCGCACCCTGAACACGCGGGAGACCGTCGAGGAGTGGGTCGGGCGTTTGCGGACGCAGGTCGAGCGCTACCTCAGCTTCGAGGGGGACAACGCGGCTCGCATCGTCAACAACCTGGACTGGACCGCGCCGCTGAGTGCGATCGACTTCCTGCGCGAGATCGGCAAGTACTTCCGCGTCGGCACGATGTTGAAGAAGGATGCGGTGGCCGCGCGCCTCAACTCCGACGAAGGCATCAGCTACACCGAGTTCAGTTACCAGATCCTTCAGGGGATGGACTTCCTCGAGCTGTACCGCCAGTACGACTGCGTCCTGCAGACGGGTGGATCCGACCAGTGGGGCAACCTCACCAGCGGCACCGACCTGATTCGTCGCGCCGAAGGCGTCTCCGTGCATGCGATCGGCACCCCGCTGATCACGAACAGCGACGGGACCAAGTTCGGCAAGAGCGAAGGGAACGCCATCTGGCTCGATGCCGCGATGTGCAGCCCGTACCGCATGTACCAGTTCTGGCTGAGCACGGCGGACAGTGACGTCATCGACAGGCTCAAGGTCTTCACGTTCCTCGGCAGGGCCGAGATCGAGGAGTACGCCGCGCTCGTCGAGACGGAGCCGTTCCGTCGCGCCGCTCAGAAGCGTCTCGCGCTCGAGGTGGTCGCGACCGTGCACGGCATCGATGCGACGGCAGCTGTGATCGCCGCATCCGAGGCGCTCTTCGGGCAGGGGGACCTGACCGCGCTCGATGCCGGCACGCTCCGCACCGCGCTCGAGGAACTCCCGAATGCCACGGTCGCCGCGGATACCCCGGTGACTGAAGCGCTGGTGGCGACCGGACTCGTGGCGAGCCTCTCCGAGGCTCGGCGCGCGATCGGCCAGGGTGGCGTGACGCTGGACGGCGAACGCGTGGAAGACGAGGCCGCCACCGTCCGGGGGACGCTCCCCGGAGACGTGTCGGTGCTGCGTCGCGGCAAGAAGACCCTCGCCGGCGTCTTCATCGGCTGACCCAGACGGATGCCGTTCACTCCCAGCCACGCGCTCGTCGCGCTGCCGTTCCTGCGGACGCCCCTGGTGCCCGCGGCGATCGCGATCGGTGCGATGACCCCGGATCTTCCGCTGTTCGTGCGGGGCGTCGGACTGAACTACACCTTCACCCACACGTTCGGGAACGTGCTGTGGACGGCGCTGCTCGCGTTCGTCCTGTTCCTGGTGTGGCGTGTGCTGCTGCGCCCCGCGGTACCCGAGCTCGCTCCGCTCTGGCTGGCCCGCCGACTTCCCCGTGAGTGGAGTGAGGGTGGGGCTGCCGCGGCGGGACGAGCCGTCGGGGTGGGGGAGAAGCGCTCGTATCCGGTCCTTCTCGCGGTGTCGTTCCTGATCGGTGTGCTCTCACACATCGTGTGGGACCTGTTCACGCATGAGGGCCGATGGGGTGTGCAGCAGACCCCCGCTCTCGATGAGATGTGGGGCCCGCTTCCCGGGTTCAAGTGGCTTCAGCACGGATCGAGCCTGATCGGTCTCGCGATCATCGGGATCTGGGCGTTGCTCTGGCTCCGTCGTCGTGTGCCGCGGCTGGACACCGCGCAATCGATCCCGCACGGGGTCCGCCTGGCGTGGTGGGTGTCGCTGCCGGTCATCCTGGTCGGAGCCTGGGCGGTGGGTCTCGCCGTCTTCGGTCCGCTCGATGCGGAGTTCACGGTTCAGCGCCTCGCCTACCGTGTGCTGCCTCCGGCGTGTGCGCTCTGGGGCGTGATCACCGTGGTGCTCTGCGTCGTGCTCGCGGTGCGCGGGCGTCGTCACCAGCGGGGCTGATCCGACCCCCAGGGGTGGGGAGCGTCGAACTCGAATCCGGGCAGGGCCGGACGAGCGGTCGTGAGGCTCGTTTCTCCGAGGACGAAGCGGGCGACGTGAGGATCGACGGCGAAGCCGAGTGCCGCGTTCGGCTGCCGACGTCGAGGCATCAGGAGGAGTTCTGCGGCGACCCGGCGCAGCGACGTCCGAACCACCCACGAGCCATCCGGGCGCGGGGGACGCTGTCGAAGCAGCGTCGTCACCGCGGCCGCGAGGAGGTAGCCGGCGCTGTGATCGAGGGCCTGCACGGGGAGTGCTCCCGGGCGGTCGCCATCGGGAGTTTCGATGAGCGCGATGCCGGACTCGGCTTGGACCAGGCTGTCGAATCCGGCCCGATCCGGATGCTCCGTGCCCCAGGCGCTGAGCTGGGCGACCACCAGCCCGGAGTGGCGGCGGGCGAGCTCCTCCGGATTCAACCCGAGCCGATCGAGAGCGGCCGGACGGTATCCGAGGACGACGGCATCGGCCCGGTCGATCAGCTCCTCCAGTTGCGGGTCACGCGCATCCAGCACCGCGGACCGCTTGCCGTGGCCCGTGTCGAGATGCTGCCATTCCGGCTCGGGCAGCTGCGGTGGATCGATCCGCAGGACATCGGCACCGAGCAGCGCGAGCGTCCGTGTGCACACAGGGCCGGCGATCACCCTCGTCAGGTCGAGTACGCGCATTCCCTGGAGGGGGCGGTGCTCTGAACGGGCATCGGCCGATGTCGAGCGCGACAAGGGGGAGGGCGACACCGCCTCCACGCGGTTGATCTCGAGCAGCGGGCGCGCACCGAGGAGCCGGTCGGTCGCGGGGGCCTCCGCCATCACCCGAACGGCCAGGCCCCCTGCGGCCGTGATGGTGGCGACGGCCGGTGCGCTCTGTTGCTCCGCGAGCACGTCACGAACCGCCTCGGCACCTGCCCCTTCCTGCAGGCCGAGACCTGCGCGCAGGCCGGCGGCGTGATGGGGGTAGTTCCCGTGGGTGCGGATCCAGCCGTCGGAGGTTCGCCAGAACCCGGAGTACGGCGACCACACCGGCGGAGCGGCGCCGTCGACGGTGAGCACACGGTCGCTTCCGTACGCGACGGCGACCCGCGCGGGGTCGAGATCCTCGGGTGAGCGACCGGCGGCGACCATCACGGCGCTGACACTGGCCCAGGCGAGAGCGGCCGTGTCCAGCCGTGAGGAGAGCGCGACGACAGGGCGCGCCGCAGACGACCGGTCAGTGACCGCGATCCCGAGCTCACCGAGCACACGCTCGAACAGCGCACCGCCGTCACGCGAGCCCCGACGATCGTCGTCATCCGCTTGTGCGTGCGCCGTCTCGAGGAGCGGCTCATCCGGGGGCGTGGGCATGGCGCGATCGTACTCCGCCGCACCTGGCGCAGCCGAAACGTCCCCTGATCCGGTGGAAACCTGACGGGCGAGGCGTCGACACGCCCGGGCGGTGGCCCTCGATTTGCCAGAACCCGGGAACCCACGTAACTTATTACTTGTTCGCCCCACAGGGACGCGGAGGAGCCGAGTGCTTCACCCCCCTCAAGCGGAGAACGAATCCCTTCCACTCTCTCTCTTGAGAGATCTGGCGCTTGCGTCTAGGATAGGGAATCCACCCTTCTGCGGCTGTCAACAGCTGCGCTGCGGATCACTGATCTGCACGGCGCGCCGATTTGACAAGCGGGACGGGGTGGGTAAGATAGAGAAGTTGCCCTGCGGGCCTGGTTGTGATGA